>NZ_CM145498.1:0-2500 GCF_055521675.1 Novosphingobium sp. BL-S-19 | reverse complement strand
AATCAAGCCGGGAAATAGCTGGTTCTCCGCGAAATCTATTGAGGTAGAGCGTCGAATGATTGCCGTTGGGGGTAGAGCACTGGATGGTTGCGGGGGTCGCGAGATCTACCAATACTAACCAAACTCCGAATACCAACGAGTCTAGTTCGGCAGACAGACGGCGGGTGCTAAGGTCCGTCGTCAAAAGGGAAACAGCCCTAACCTACAGCTAAGGTCCCCAAGTCATCACTAAGTGGGAAAGCATGTGGGAATCCCAAAACAACCAGGAGGTTGGCTTAGAAGCAGCCATCCTTTAAAGAAAGCGTAACAGCTCACTGGTCTAAATAAGGGTTCCTGCGGCGAAAATGTAACGGGGCTAAAGTGATGCACCGAAGCTTAGGGTTCAGAACTTGTTCTGAGCGGTAGCGGAGCGTTCCGTAAGCGAGTGAAGCGGGAGGGTAACCGACCGTGGACGTATCGGAAGTGCGAATGCTGACATGAGTAGCGATAAAGAGGGTGAGATGCCCTCTCGCCGAAAGACCAAGGGTTCCTGCTTAAAGCTAATCTGAGCAGGGTGAGCCGGCCCCTAAGACGAGCCCGAAGGGGGTAGTCGATGGGAACCACGTTAATATTCGTGGGCCTGGTGGTGTGTGACGGATCTCGTGTATTGTACAACCTTATCGGATTGGTTGTGCTTTGAAGAGGTTCCAGGAAATAGCCCCACCGTATAGACCGTACCCGAAACCGACACAGGTGGTCAGGTAGAGTATACCAAGGCGCTTGAGAGAAGTATCCTGAAGGAACTCGGCAAATTGCCTCCGTACCTTCGGAAGAAGGAGGCCCCGTCTATGCGCAAGCACTGGCGGGGGGCACAGGCCAGGGGGTAGCGACTGTTTAGCAAAAACACAGGACTCTGCTAAGTCGGCTTCAAGACGACGTATAGGGTCTGACGCCTGCCCGGTGCCGGAAGGTTAAGAGGAGGAGTGCAAGCTCCGAATTGAAGCCCCGGTAAACGGCGGCCGTAACTATAACGGTCCTAAGGTAGCGAAATTCCTTGTCGGGTAAGTTCCGACCTGCACGAATGGCGTAACGACTTCCCCACTGTCTCCAGGATATGCTCAGCGAAATTGAATTCTCCGTGAAGATGCGGAGTACCCGCGGTTAGACGGAAAGACCCCGTGCACCTTTACTGCAGCTTCAGAGTGGCATTAGGATAGAATTGTGTAGCATAGGTGGGAGGCTTTGAAGCACCGGCGCCAGCTGGTGTGGAGCCATAGGTGAAATACCACCCTGTTATGTTCTGATGTCTAACCTCGCACCGTTATCCGGTGCAGGGACCCTCTGTGGCGGGTAGTTTGACTGGGGCGGTCGCCTCCTAAAGAGTAACGGAGGCGCGCGATGGTAGGCTCAGGCCGGTTGGAAACCGGCTGCAAGAGTGCAATGGCATAAGCCTGCCTGACTGCGAGATTGACGAATCGAGCAGAGACGAAAGTCGGTCATAGTGATCCGGTGGTCCCTCGTGGAAGGGCCATCGCTCAACGGATAAAAGGTACGCCGGGGATAACAGGCTGATGATTCCCAAGAGCTCATATCGACGGAATCGTTTGGCACCTCGATGTCGGCTCATCACATCCTGGGGCTGGAGCAGGTCCCAAGGGTTTGGCTGTTCGCCAATTAAAGTGGTACGTGAGCTGGGTTCAGAACGTCGCGAGACAGTTTGGTCCCTATCTGCCGTGGGCGTCGATACTTGAGAGGAGTTGACCCTAGTACGAGAGGACCGGGTTGAACATGCCTCTGGTGTACCTGTCGTGGCGCCAGCCGCGCAGCAGGGTAGCTATGCATGGACGGGATAACCGCTGAAAGCATCTAAGCGGGAAGCCTCCCTCAAGATTAGGTATCTTCGAGTCGTGATAGACCATCACGTTGATAGGCCGGGTGTGGAAGTGCGGTAACGCATGGAGCTAACCGGTCCTAATAACTCTGTTCATGCTTGATGAATCCCACCATCAATGACAGCCCTGCTGTCTTGATGATCGGACGGTCATCCAGCCAGATATCAAGCTCTTACTTAGAGCAGCACGGGATACATCGATTAAAAAATCAGCACGCCGTCTCCATTGCTTGGTGACCATAGCGTCAGTGACCCACCCGATCCCATCTCGAACTCGGCCGTGAAACCTGTCAGCGCCAATGGTACTGTGGCTCAAGCCCCGGAAGAGTAGGACGTCGCCAGGCATTGAAGCCGGCGGGCTGATTAAAAACCCATCACAATGACAAAGGGCACACAGTGCCCCAAAGAGGGCCCTCGAGGCCCTCTTCGCGTCTCTACAAGACGCAAAACACGCTAACGCGGGGTGGAGCAGCCCGCCGTTCAGGCCGACGCAGTCGGAATGAACACACAAAAACGCTTCCGGGCTGACACTCTCAGCCCTCAATGGTGACGCGGGGTGGAGCAGCCCGGTAGCTCGTCAGGCTCATAACCTGAAGGTCGTAGGTTCAAATCCTACCCCCGCAACCAATC
>NZ_CM145497.1:267500-2013439 GCF_055521675.1 Novosphingobium sp. BL-S-19 | reverse complement strand
CACCGATACCGACAATGGCGCAGCAACAGATCCGGATCCGCGGTTGTTTCCGGCCGTTTCGTGTTGTGATGCCCATTCCATAATAGCCCCAAACTCACCGTGAAGCGTGGCACTCATCTCGCCCGGATTGGCTCCGGGAAACAGCGTGACGCGCTCGATCAGACCGCGAATGGCGCATGCGGCCTCGTCTCGTTCAGAGGGATGATGAAGCGCCTCGGATAGGCGCTCAACTTTCTTGTGGTAGAACTTGGCGATGTTGGGATGGATATCGGGGGCAACATAAGGCGCATCGCTCATCCGCGCCCGTATGGCATCTTCCTGCGCTTCCAGCGCTAATAGCTTGTCGACCAAACCTCGGGTGGCATCGCCATCGGCTGCCATGTTCACCAGGCGCTCGATGGCCTTCACGACCTTTTTAAGTTCCGCCTTGTCAGCAGCTCCGGCTGCGCGCTGCTGTTGGTTCAGGCGATTGGTCTCCTCGACATAGGCATGGACTGCTTCGGCGACTATTTCCGGGGCCATCAATCGGTGGCGTAGGCCTTCGAGAACCCGCGCCTCCAACACTTCGCGATTGATGGTGCGAGCGTTTGTGCACGAACGCCGACGTAAATGCGCCGAGCACCCGAATCGATCCTGTCCGCGCATTGAGACTGGACCATTACATGTGCCGCAGACCAGCAGACCGGATAACAGCGACTTTGGACGGCGCTTCATCTGAAGTTCCGCTCCCAGGTTTGCGCTTTCGTAGTCAATTCGCTGCGAGGTTTGGCGCGCCTTCACGGCTTGCCACAAGTCGTCATCGAGAATTCGCAGCTCGGGCACTTCTGTTGTAATCCACTCGGATTCGGGATTGAGGCGGGAGACGCGCCGACCCGTCTGAGGATTCTTGAGATAGCGCTGACGATTCCAGATGAGCCGGCCGATGTAGAGTTCGTTGTTAAGGATGCCGGTACCGCGCTTGGTGTGTCCCCGCAATGTCGTGTTCCCCCAGAGCTTGCCGTACGGGCCGGGTATCCCTTCCGCATTGAGCCGCTTGGCTATGGCCAAAGGGCTGATGCCGTTCGCATAGTCACGGAAGATGCGGCGGATGACTTCGGCTTCAGCTAAGTTGATCGTGCGGTCGCCGCGGATTGGTTCGCCACCGGCGTCAAGGCGCCTCACCAGATCGTAGCCGTAGGACAGACCGCCCCCAGACTTTCCCTTCTCGACGCGGCCGCGCAGTCCGCGATGGGTTTTCTTCGCAAGATCCTTCAGGAACAGCGCGTTCATCGTGCCTTTGAGGCCGACATGGAGTTCGGAGATTTCCCCTTCGGCGAGCGTGACGATGGTTACGCCGGCAAACTGCAGATGTTTGTAGAGCGTCGCGATGTCGGCTTGGTCGCGGGAGATGCGATCAAGCGCTTCCGCTAGCAGGAGATCGAACTTTCCTGTCCTCGCATCCTCGAGCAACTGCTGAATGCCAGGGCGCAGTGTGACGCTTGAACCCGAAATTGCGGCGTCCTTGTAGCTCGCGACCACTCGCCAGCCTTCGCGGGCAGCTTGTTCTCGGCAAATGCGCAGTTGATCTTCGATCGATGACGGGCTTTGCCGATCGGTGGAGTAACGGGCATAGAGGGCAGTGCGGATCATGAAAAAACTCCCGACAGCGAAAGGCCGTCATGCTCGCATGACGCCCGTGCCTCCCTTTCACCCTACGCTTTAGTGATCTCGGGATTCTCTTGGCTTTGAGGGGGTGGTGGCGTCGCGCTCAGCTCGCGGGCGATCTGACGTCCAAGCAGGCGTGCAAGGCAAACCAGTGCGTCCTGGGTTCGGGTTTGGCGCCCTTCGGCAGGTTGGAGGACGGCATCGCCATCCGCGGCAGCCTCGGGCGGGTTCAACGCGCCAATCGGCATGCTTGCAGCCTGGAAGCTGAATGCGGGATTGCGTCCGCCTGTACGCGCTGGCCTATGGTCAAATTATCCGAATGCCGGGGGGCTTCAGCGTCGAGAGACAAAGTCACGCGAAACGCAGGGCGGACGTCGGGAGACGCTCTGACAAGGGCGATCGTATCGGGGCATGTGCGCGGATCGGGCATGAGGAACCTGCTGTCTGACGGGGCGATCTGACAGCAATGGGGGTCTGCAACTGTACTTCAAGGGGCTCCAAAATGGGGCAAATCCTGTGCGTCGTCCATCACAGTGCCAGGGCGTCCACGATCGTGTTGCCCGTATGCAGAAATTTTTTTCCGCTACCTGGCCGAGGGTGATGTTGAGATCCGCTCAAGCAGGAAAGCAGGCATTCATGTGGGGCAGAGTCAACCAATGCCTTTTCGCCTGAGCTGAGGCGCTTGGTTGGCGTTTTGATGAGTTGCGTTGGAAGAGCCCACGCATGCCGTTCGCTGCGAGCTCAGGTCGGTGGCGATCTTTGTACGCTACGAGGGCTCCCTACCCGTCGTGTAGCAGCGCGATTACTAAGCGGTGCTACAGTTAAATTGATCCGCGGGCAGTCGTCCATGCAATCACTAGGCAGTAGTCTGTAGTTTTACATTTTTTAGAAAATCGCTCGTCCGGACCTAATGGTACGAGGTCTGAGTAACGGGTTAATATGCAAATTAAGAGGCTCGTGTTGTCGGTATCTCTCTAGGATAACATCTGTTGTGTACACGCGATAATTGCCCTTATTGAAGAATCATATTCGATGCGCGTATAAGTCGGAAAGATCGAACGAGCAGCGAGGGAGGGCGGAAAAATGGCGGAAAGCTGGGATATTGCCGCGGTAGCGGGAAATGGCGCCGCGACCGAGCTCACTGGGGCTGATTCAGTGATCGACTTGCCAACATTCTTCGTAACGCTGCGCGCTTTCGAGCGGATCACGCTCGATGCCGCGCTGCTGGCCGCCTATGCGGCTGCGAGCTCGCGGTATTCGCTGCTGGCACTGCGCTCCGATCTGTCCGCGTTCGACTTGTGGTGCAGGCAAGCAGGCCGCTTCACGCTGCCGGCGCAGCCACAGGATGTCGCCGACTATCTGCAGGCGCGGGCCGGAGAGGGCGCCAAGCCTGCTTCGCTGGCGCGGTACAAGGCTTCGATTGCCAAGCTCCACCAGCTGCTCGGGCTCACCGATCCGACGGCTGTGCCGCTGGTCAAGTTGACGCTGTCGGCGATCCGCCGCGACAAGGGCGTTGCCCAGCGCCAGGCCGCGCCGCTGCGCTTCAAGGGGCCGGTCCGTGATGTCGAGCGCGACCCGGCGCGCGGGCTCAATGTCCGCGCGCTGCTCGATGCGTGCGGCGAGGACATGACCGGGCTGCGCGACCGCGCGTTGCTCAGTCTGGCCTACGACACCGGGCTGCGTGTCCGCGAACTGGTGGCGGTTCAGTTTGAGGATGTGATGGAGGCGATCGACCCCGAGGCGCGGTTGCTGAGGATTGCGCGCAGCAAGGGGGATCAGGAAGGCGAGGGGGCTACTGCCTATCTTTCGCCGCGCACGGTGCGCGCGGTAGCGGCCTGGACTGCGGCGGCCGAGATCGACGACGGGCCGCTGTTCCGCCGGGTGATCGTGCGGCGCTACAAGGCGCGCGCGCGGCAACCGGGGCGCAAGCTGGCGACGATCTCCGGTCGCGAGGCCTGGGATCTGCGCAAGACGCTGCCCAAGCCGGCGGTGCCGGCACGCACCGAATATACGGTGGGGCAGGGCGCACTGCATCCGGCGTCGGTTGGGCCGATCTGGCGCGCGATCATTACCCGCGCGTTCGACAAGGGCGCGCTGCCCGATCTGACCCGCGACGATCTGGCGCGGCTGCTCGGCCAGGTGAGCGGGCACTCGACGCGTGTCGGGCTCAACCAAGACCTGTTCGCCAGTGGTGAGGACCTCGCTGGCATCATGGACGCGCTGCGCTGGAAAAGTCCGCGCATGCCGCTGGCGTACAACCGGAATCTGGCTGCCGAGGCGGGTGCAGTCGGACGGTTGACGAAGAAGCTGGGATGAGACGGCGGCAACGGGTTTCGGGTCGGGCAGCAAACCACAAGTGGACCCAGGAGTTCAGATAAATCAGGGCGACAGCCCTAATTCATCGGATTATCCGCCCCGCGTGACTAACCCGCTGTGGCGGCATATTTCTGCTGCTCGCTGATAAATTGAAGTCGGCGCGATGCATCATTTCTCATGTCCGGCTTGGGCGATGCTGGTTTGCAGCGGGCTCACTAGGTAGCTGATAATACGCCGTGTTCCGGTTTTCACATCGACGGTCGCAGCAAGACCCGGTGCGAGATTTACACGGCGACCGTCGGCGTCAATGTAGCCTCGATCAATCTCGATAGTCGCGACGTACACCAGGCCCAAATCCTTATCCTGGACCGCGTCACGGCTGATCGACCGAACCCTTCCCGGGATCGTGCCGTAGCGGGTGAAGGGGAAAGCTTCGAGCTTGACCGCCGCTCCCTGGCCAACGCGCACAAAACCTACATCCTTGTTCAGAATGCGGACTTCGGCCTCAAGTGCTTCCTTTGCAGGGATGACGGTCATCAGCGGCTTGGCGGCTTCCACCACGCCGCCCACAGTATGGACGTCAAGGCTTTGCACAGTGCCGTCGACTGGTGCCACGAGCCGTTGGAAACGGTTCATCTGGGTGGCTTTGGTCACTTCTTCCCGGCGCAGAATGGCGTCCGCCTCGGCCTTGGCGAGGTCGGCGAGAGCGGTGCGGCGAGCCTGCTCGCGGCTTTCACGGATCTGTTGATCGAGCTTTCTCGCCTCCGCATGCCCGCGCTCGATTTGCGCGAGGGCCACCTGGCGGTCTCCGACTTCCGAGCGCCGTTGACGTTCGAGCTCAAGCAATCGCTGTCCAGGAGCATAGCCATGTGCATCGAGCCGATTCATACGGTCAATCTGGCGGTCCAAAATAGGAACGGTGTCGGCGAGCCGCGCTGCGGTTGCAGCAGCAGCGCTGGCATCAGCTATGGCTGATGCTCGTGCATTGGCCAAGCCTGCAGCCCCGGCATCGAGTTCCGCTAACTGCGCGGCGATGAGGCGGCGCTGCGTTTCGGCAACCTCAGCAGGCGTGCCAGCGGGTGGTACGAAGTGGAGTGCGCTTCCAGACAGGGCATCGGCGATAGCGCGGTTGCGGGCAATATCGAGCTCTGCTGCAGCAAGAGCTTTCTGCGCCGAGGCAAGATCGGCACCGACTATGGTCGGATCAAGATCCAACAGGGGTTGCCCCTTTCGCACTGCATCACCGTTGCGGACGTAGATTGCTCTTACGACGCCGGTCCCGGGCGATTGCACGAGCTTGATGTTGCCCGTGGGGATCAAGCTTCCCGAGGCGGATGCTACTACGTCGACTTTGCCGAACACCGTCCAGAGGATTGTTATGAGCAGACCGACAAGCAATATCCAAGTCGCGAGACGCGCGGTGGGCGAGACGGGGCGTTCGGCGACCTCAAGCGCTGCGGGCAGGAAATCTGCCTCACGCGATGGCACGAAAACCTTGCGCAGTTCGCGGTCTGCGTGCAGCGAGGCTTTCAAAACCTCCCAGTGGTGGTTCCAGACTTTCATGCCATTGCCTCCACATGAAGCCCGCCGCCGCTTTGGCGGCGATGGAGGTCGGCGTAGCGGCCGCCCGCGCCGAGCAAGTCCTCATGGCTGCCGCGTTCGACAATTCGCCCGGTTTCCAGCGAGATGAGGTTGTCGCATTGACGAACCGCCGAGAGGCGGTGCGCGATGATGATCACCGTCCGTCCGGCTGAAATGGCCTTCAGGTTCTTCTGGATGATCTCCTCGCTTTCGGCGTCAAGCGCGCTGGTCGCCTCGTCGAGAATGAGGATACGCGGACCGTTCACCAGAGCGCGAGCGATGGCGAGGCGCTGGCGCTGGCCACCCGACAAATTGGTGCCGCGCTCTTCAACCGGTGTGTCGTAGCCTTGCGGCAGGCGTACGATGAATTCGTGGGCCCCGGCAAGCTCGGCCGCAGCCATAACCTTCTCGAGCGGCATGGCCGGATTGGAGAGCGCGATGTTTTCGCGGATCGAGCGGTTGAACAGCAGGTTTTCCTGCAACACGACACCAATCTGGCGGCGTAGCCATGCCGGGTCGATCTGGGCGATGTCAACGCCGTCGATCAGAACGCGGCCGGCCGCCGGGACGTACATCCGTTGGAGCAGTTTGGTGAGCGTAGACTTGCCCGAACCGGATGACCCCACGATGCCGAGAGAAGTCCCGGCGGGAACGGTCAGATCGATGTCATCAAGCGTCCAGGGGCCGTCGAGTCCATAGCGGAATTTCACGCCTTCGAACTTTACATCGCCTTTGAGTGAAGGAAGCGCGACGCGGCTTCCGGTGCCTGGCTCCACGGGTTGGTTCAGCACGTCACCAAGCCGTTCGATCGCAAGGCGGACCTGTTGAAAGTCCTGCCAAAGTTGCGCCATCCGGATCACAGGCCCGGACACGCGCTGTGCGAACATGTTGAAGGCAACAAGGCCGCCTACCGTCAGATCCTTATCGATGACGGCTCTGGCGCCGAAATAGAGGATCAGCACCATGTTGATCTTGGAGATAAGCTGAATCAGCTGGCTACCGGTATTTCCCAGGTTGATGACCTTCTGGGAAGCGAAGCTGTAGCCGGCCAGCTGACGCTCCCAGCGTTCCTGCCACTGGGGCTCGACGGCGCCGGCCTTGACCGTCTGGATTCCGCCGATGCTCTCGATGAGAAGGGCGTTGTTGGCGGCCGATCTTTCGAATTTTTCCTCAATCCGGGCCCGCAAAGGGGCGGTGATGAAGACGGCGACTGCGACGTAAGCCGGGATGGCAAGGATCGCGATCATGAAAAGCTGGGGCGAGTAGACCCACATCACCACGAGGAAGACGATTGTGAAGATGGGGTCGATCAACACAGTCAGCGACGTGTTCGTGAGGAATTCGCGAATGGTTTCAAGCTGGCGCACGCGCATGGCGATATCGCCCACCCTGCGTGCTTCGAAATAGGCAAGGTTGAGACCCAACAGATGACGGAAAAGCTTGGCGCCGAGCTCGACGTCGATTTTCTGGCTGGTTTCGGAATAGAGCCTGGTGCGCAGCCATCCGAAGAGCGTTTCCCACAGTGAGACCACGGCGTAGCCGATCACGAGGATGGTCAGCGTGTCGAGGGTGTTGTGGACCAGCACCTTGTCGATGACGTTCTGGAAAAAGAGCGGTGAAGCGAGACCGAGCAGGTTGATGCCGAGGGTGACCAGCAGGACTTCCCCAATCAGCCTTCGGTACTTGACGATCTGAGGGATGAACCAGGACACATCGAAAGCGCGCGTAACGCTGCCTACGCCCTCGCGCGTTGTGACCAGCAGCAGTTCGCCCGACCACATGGCCTCCAGGGCCGCGCGATCTATCTTCATCACTTGGGGCTGAACGCCTTCTGCACTGTGGCAAGGCGGCTGAATCAACGCTTCGTCGTCGCCGATCCGCGCGATGATGAACCAACCCGATGGTCCATTGGCGAGCGCCGGAAGCGGGGTTTGCTTGAGTTTCTCGTAAGATGTGCGGATCGATTTCGCGCGAACGTCATCCTGGCGCTTGGCGATGCGTTTGAGATCGTCGGCATCGACACCGCGCTCGTGGCCAAGACCGTGGCGGAGTTGGGCGGGATCAACAGCAATCCGGTGCAGAGCGAGCAACGTTGCATAGGCAATAAGCCCGGAATCATCACGGCATGCTGTCTCGGCTGCCGGAGGGGACGGTTGCTCGGCGTTCATGGGGTCTGCCTCGGAGTAGAGGTTGATGCAGGAGATGAGGCGGGGGCGATGTCACCGCGTATGAGAGTGGCTGGTGGCTGCGGTGCAGGCGCGGCCTTGGAAACGGGGGCATCGCTCGTCTGCTTGAGGGGTTTGGCAGGCCTTGGTTTGCCGCGGGGGGCTGCCAGTTTGTCGATCGAGCGGATCACACCGCCCCATGGCACAGCGCTGCGCTGCTTTACCTTGTGGAGGTAGTCGTCCGGTTCATATGCGGGCGGACTGGTGATCAGCCGGTTGGTTTCCAGCTGACCGAGATGACGCAGAAGGATCGCCTGCGCGACATAGCGGTCGCGCTTGCTGCCCAGTAGCGCGATCTGCGTTTCGTTGAGTGAATTCTGGGCATAGAGGACATCGAACGTCGAGCGTAGGCCCTCACGATATTCTTCCAGCGTCCCTTCGTAGTAGATTCTTGCTGCCTGTACCTGGAGGTCTTGAGCAAGTGCATTGCGGTCGGCAGTCACCCATTGGTTCCAGGCATTCACGATCGACTGGACCAATGTGCGGCGGGCGGCGTCAATGCGCAGCATGTCAGCGGTTTGCCGGTTGCGGGCTTGCGCGACGGATGAATTCACCCGTCCGCCTGCCAGCAACGGGATCGTGAGTGTCGCACGCCCCGCGAAGGAGAGGTCATGGTCCCTGCCATCCAGAGGGGAAACCGGTCCCGTCGTGCCGGCAGTGCCTCTGATGGTGAGCTCAGGGCGACCTTCCGCTTGGGCCGCTCCGATCCGCTCTTGTGAGGCCCGTGCGGTGGCGATGGCGGCTGCCAGATCGGGATTAGATGCTTCCGCCAAGGCAAATGCCTCGTCAGCCGTCTGAGGAAGGCCGGGCAGCGTCGGCTCGGGGGCAAGATTGCCGGGCGCACGCCCGACTATGGCCGTAAACGACGCCTTGCTGCTTTCAAGCTGTGCTTCGGCCGCGTTAAGTTGGACCCGCGCAGCTTGAATCTGCGTTTCAGCCTGCGCAATGTCGGTTCGGGTGAGCTCGCCTGCCTCGCGCCGGGCGACAATCTCGCCGAGAGTCGCCTCCAGCGTCTGCAAATTGCGCCGGCGGATCGCGAGCGATCGCCCATCTCGGCGAACGTCGCTGTAGGCTGCGATCAAATTGACCAGCAAATCCCCTTCCGTTCCCCTCAACGTTTCTCTTCCAGCGGCGCTGGTGGCCAGAGCGGATCGCAAGGCGGCTGCAGCACGGCCGCCGGTGGAAATTGGTTGATCGATGACGAGCTGGGAGGTGATATCGTTGCGCTCGATATTGGGGTCTTTCAACCGATCGGTGAGAGAACGACTGGCCTGTGTTATGGCCCCTGGCATTGTGAGATCGTAGCCGCCCGAAACCTGTAATTGGGCGGTGGGACGAGTTTGCGACATGGCGATACCCACATCGTCATCGGTGGCGCGCAAGTCATAGCGAGCGGCGCCAAGCTCGGGGTTGGTCGCGAAGGTGTCGGAAATCGCCGCAGCCAAGCTGTCGTCGACAGTGGGCTCGGGGGGCTCTTCGTCAAACGCCGTCTTCGGTGCGGGGTAGAGATCGTGGACTGCACTGAGATGCTGACCTTGCGCTTGGCTAGCCAGCGTAAGGGCTACGGCGAGCGCGGCAACGCCGGCAAAATGCCGATGACAGGCGAACCTCACGACAAATTTCCGAGCGCGTTACGAACGAACGAGGGCTGATGAGGGGACCATCTCTGCTCCACCAAGCAGATATAGGCAGCCGGAAAACCAGCGGCGCGCTCGACCGGCGGCCAATCTATTGTATTTCAAAACTGTAAGCCCCCAACCAGGGTCAAAACGACGTCTGGCACGCCCGTGCAGGTATCATGCGGGTATTATCGCAAGTCAACAGCTACTGCGGCGCTTATAAACCTTCATCTCCCCGGCGGCGCTCCACTTGGCGAGCAGAGCTCAGGTCTTACAATTTGTTCATAGGGTGAACTGGGAGGAAGTATGGAGGGCTCGACGTCTGCCGAGCCCTCCGGAATAGTCACGAATGCCTACGCCGACGATTGGCCTGGGTTTCAGGCAAAGAAATCCACAGGCTTTACGGCATCCTGCTTCCAGCTGGCGAGGCTTTCGCTGGTTCTCTCGGCCCCGAATGTAACCATACCCTCAATCATGGATGCAGCGGCGCGGTCGATGCGGGCCGTCTGCGAGGAGGAGACCCCTTGTCGAATCTTCCTGGCATCGAGGAAAAGCTCGTCATCGGGTGTGTGTTTTTCGAGCGCAGGAAGCTTCTCCAGGATCGCTGCAAGGTTGCCATGTCGCGATCCCGACCCGCTGACGAGGATTTCGGGGAATTCCATCGCATCGTGCAAGGCTGCGGCGATTTGGTCGGCCGCGGCGAATGGATCGACGATGGAGGGAGACGGCGCCTGCCGCGGCGACCCGTTTGTTTCGGGACGTCCCCTAAGGCCACCGATATCCGTCGCTGCGACAGACGCTGCGGAGAAATATGTCAGCGTCGCATCGACGAAGCCGGCAATTGAGCCATCGGTTCGAGTGAAGCTGCCGGTGTTGGCGACGATCACATCGCCGAGCGCGTAGCTCCCTTCGCTGGCCACTCCTGCGAGGTTTATGGACTGAACGTTCGAGCCTTGAAGGGTCGATACTTCGCCCTCGTCGACCGCTCCATCGCCATTCCTGTCTTGCCAGACATGGAAGCCGGCAAAGCGGGCATCGGCGGCTGATAGGATCCCGTCGCCATTGCTGTCGAATGCCCTGAGGCCTGCCAGATCCGTTGCCGCACCAGGAATGTCATTGATGAAGCTGAACTCGCCCGCGTTCGTGAGCGTCCCGTTCCCATCACGATCGAAGAACAGCATTCCTTCGCCGCTGCCCATCCAGCTCGTGTCATCGGCAAGGCCATCGCCGTCCATGTCGTAACGTGCATGGCTCATGGCGGCCGATAGGGTGGTTATACCGTTGCCGTCGAGATCGAGGATAATCGGGGCGGCAAGTCCGATCTGCACACCGTTCTTGAATTCGGCAGTCTCAACGCTTGTCAGGGTGTCGGTACCGTCATTGCCATCCTGAGAGGCGGCATTGTCGACGATCCGGATCGTTCCTGCGGACGCAGAGATGGAATAGGTGGTGTACAGACCGGCGTACACGGCGACGTCGGTCCCGGCACCGCCGTTGATCGTATCGTTGCCGGTGCCTCCAACTATCCGGTCGTTGCCACTGCCACCTTCGATAACGTTGGCTGCAGTTGAGCCGGTCAACGTATCGTTGCCCGAGCCTCCGCGGAGATTTTCGACATTTGTAATGGTGTCGCTTTCGCTCCCGGTCACGGTTTGGGCGGCGGTCACCGCAAGGCTCACGGAGAGATTGGCGGTATAGGCCGAATAATCGACCCAATCGGTTCCGGCACCGCCATTAAGGCTGTCGTTTCCGGTGCCGCCGATCAGGACATCGTCGCCGGCATCTCCAGTGATGGTGTCATTGCCATCACCGCCATTGAGCGTGTCGTTGCCGTCACCCCCGGAAATGACATTAGCCGCGCTGTTACCGAAAATGGTGTCGTTGCCGCCATTGCCGCTAATTTTCGTGATCGCGGTAAGCGTCACGTTTGTGAAGTCGAGGCTGTCGTCGCCTTCGCTCCCGGCAATCGTTACACCGCTGTAGCTTCCGCCGGAGATCGTCTCGATATTCGAGAACGCGGTGAGACGGATGACAGTATTATTGGCCAGTGTGACGATGCTGTCGCTTCCTGCCCCTCCGTCAACGATATCGTTGCCCGCAGCCGATCCGGTGAACTGGAAAATATCATTACCTGCACCGCCGGAAAGCAAGTCGCTGCCAGCGGAGCCCAGGATCGTATCATTTCCGGAGGAGCCGATGATCGTGTCATCGCCCAAGCCGCCGTCGATTTTGGTGATGTTGACGAGCGTCGTACCACTGAAATCAAGGAAATCGGCAGCGTCCGAACCCCGGACGTAGACGCCCGAGTAGGTGCCGGCAGTTATGGTCTCGATACCGCTGAGACTGATTAGGCCGATAGCAGTGTTGTTCACCTGTGCGGTAATCGTGTCATTGCCAGCGCCGCCGTCGATCGCGTCGTAGCCATCGGTTGTGCCGCTGACCTTGAACAGATCGTCGCCCGAGCCGCCGTTGAGTGTGTCGTTGTCGGCACCACCCACGAGCGTATCGTTGCCGCTTCCCCCGTTCAGGGTGTCGGTACCGGTACCGCCCTGGATCGTATCGGCTCCTGCGGAACCAATGATCTGGTCGTCGCCTTCGAGGCTGTTGATCGCAGCGATGCCCGACAGTGTTACAGAGGTAAAATCGAGTGCATCCGCTCTGCTGGTCCCCGTGACGGTCACGTTTGCGTGGCCGTTCGCTGAAATCGACTGCAATCCTGCGGTCGATCCAATCCGGAGAGCTTGGCCGTCGAGACCGGCGGTCAGTGCCGGCGGCTGTGTGACAAACAGGAAGTCCTCGGCATCAAGATCGGCCAGCGCGATATCCTCGATCACGATCGGAGAATGGCCGGTGATCGTGATGGTCACATTGTCGCCATCCTGCGCCATGAACGGAAGGATATCCGCGAAGCTTTCAAGGCCGTCGCTGCCGTTAAGGAAGACGAGCTTGTCGATGCCGTGGTGATAGTCGCCGATGGTAGCCCATCGCTCCCATCCATCGCCGCTGAGCTGGGCAGAGTCGAATACGAAGTAATCGTATCCGGCACCGCCCATCGCGTAGCCGCTCGGACCGAAGAGTTCGATGACGTCGTTGCCACGCCCGCCGTAAACACTCACGCTATATCCATCGACGGTGATGTAATCGTCGCCGTCCAAGGCTTCGACGGATGTTGCGTTAGTACCATTTCCGACGATGCGCTCGCTCGCGTTGCCGATGTTTTCCCAATCGTTAAGATACCGCGTAATCGACGTGGTGGGCCATGGCACCGAGCCGGCGACCGGAGCTGGGCCGGACCCGCCCGAGGTTGCCCAATTGCCGAACATGAAGTCGCTCGCATTTAGATCGGCAAGCGCGATGTTCTCGATGACGATCGCCGGTAAGCCTTTGAGGGCGATCTCCACATTCGCGCCGTTCTGGACGAGATGGCCAGCGAGATCGGCGAAACTATTGATGCCCCCCGTACCGTTGACGATGCCGATGCGGTCGGTTCCGTGCTCGAAATCTGTGATTGTCGCCCAGGTCGTATCCTCGCCGCCTGCAAGCAGCGCAAAACCGTCGAAGATGAAGGTGTCGATGCCGGTCCCGCCTTCGCCTCTTGCCCCATAGGACATGAATTCGAGGATGTCGTTTCCGTCGTCGCCTGAGAGGTTTACCGTCCAATTGTCTGCGGTCAGATAATCATCACCGCCGAGCCCCCAGAGGCTCGTATTTATGGCGCCTCGGCCGACGATGCGATCGTTTCCGTCGCTGAATTGCTCCCATTGGCCTGGCGTCAGTTCTGGGCCGGTCGGCAGCATGTTCACCGAGAGCGTGAAGACATCGTTGGAGGTCAGGCTGCCATCGCTGGCGGTGACACGAATTTGGTAATCGCCCAGTGCGCCCGCAGCGACGGTTCCGGTCAGATGACCGTTGGCAAACGTCAGCCAGGTCGGCAGCGGCGAGCCATCGGACAACGACACGGTGTACGACAGGGCATCACCGTCGGGATCGCCAAACGTGCCGACAGGGACCGCGACGTCAAACGCCGCGCCGCGGATGGCGGATACATTTGCCAGCGGTTGCAGAACCACCGGCGCATGGTTTTCCCAGCCCACAGCATCGATGGTCAGACGGAAGACATCCGAGGCTGCGAGGGTGCCATCGCTGGCGATCACTTCGATATCGAGGGCCGTAAAGCCTGCCGGAGCTGTGCCAGTGAAGCGCGAACCGTCGAACGCGAGCCAGGAAGGCAGTTCGCTGCCGCCAGCGACACGAGCCGTCAGTGTCAGCGCATTGCCGTCAACGTCGGTGAAGCTTCCGCTAGGAAGAGTGACGTCGATCGCCGTGGACCCGGCAATGCTTATGTCAGCAAGCGCGGTGGTCAAAACCGGAGCATCGTTGACCGCATCGATGACGATCGCGAACTCTTTGATGACCGAAGTAGTCTGGTCGGAGGCGTAAACCTCGAGCGACACGACGCCGTTGAAATTGGCAGGCGGTGTTCCGGTGAACGACCGGGTCTGTCGATCGTAGGCAAGCCAGGACGGAAGAGCCGTCCCGCCAATACCGCGAACCTCGACCAGGATCGCATCATCATCGACGTCGTAAGCCAGAGACGCGGGCAAAGTGGCGGCAAATGGTTGATCCTCGACACCGCGCAAGGCCGGAATGGCCGTGATGATCGGAGCATCATTCACGGCCGTAACGGTGACGAGGACTCGCGCCGTGTCCGCGAGGCCTGCCGAATCGATGACCTCGTAGTCGAACCAGGCCGCGCCATTGAAGTCGGCGTCCGGCGTGACGATGAGCTGGCCGATCCCGTTGTTCGTGACAGTCACCCCGTGCATCTCACCGAGGCCATTGAACACAATGGCCTGATCATCGGGCTCGATGTCGTTGCCGAGAAGCTCAGTGATGAACAGGGTTAACGGTTCGTCCTCGGTGAGTGCGAGGCTATCGTCGACTGCGATCGGTGCGTCATTGACGGGCAGGACCTCGATGTCGACGGTCGCCGTGACAGGGAAACCGGACGCGTTGGTTATTGCGTAGGTCAGCGTCAAGGTGCCGTTGAAATTGGCGGCTGGCGTTATGCGGTAGGTTCCGTCATCGAGCGCCGTGAGGGAAGCATTGGCTGGCGCACCCAGGAAGCCGAGGAAGGAGATTGTCTCACCTTCTGGATCGTAGTCGTTGGCCAGAAGCTGCGCCGGGTCGATGTCGATGTAGCTGTCTTCGAGTATTCCAAAGCCGTGGTCCGAGACCGCGATCGGAATATTGAACTGGGGGAGGATCGTGAGCGAGACCGTGCCGATGCTGTCGGCTCCATGGACGTCGGTTACCCGATAGGAGAAGGCGGCGTTGCCGAAATACCCTTCGCGGGGCCGGAATACGGCCGTGTTACCGACCATCTCGATGGTTCCATTGTCGCCGTCGAGCAACTCGACGATCGTGAAGGAGTCGCCTTCAATGTCACGATCGTTCACCAGCAGATCGGCAAGGTCGATCACAAGCGCAGTGTCCTGCTCGCCTATGAACACGCCGTCAGGGTTGTTGCCGGTGCCCACACCATCGGAATTGGCGTAAGGTGCGTCGTTCACTGGCGCGATCTCGAAGGAGAATGTGCCCGTGCTTGTCAATCGGCCATCGCTGACGGTGTACCGGAATGTGGCGGTCCCGCTTGCGTTCTCCTTGGGGATGAAGCTGTAGCGCCCGCTGGGCAAACGCTGGATGCGGCCGAGATCGCTAGCCATTTCGAGCGAGACGAAGCGGACCGTATCGCCATCGATGTCGCTGTCATTGCCAATGAGGTCGGCCGCCGTGAATTCGAAAGGCGTATCCTCGTTTGTGGCGAACACATCTGCGACAGCGGTAGGGGCGTGGTTGGTTGACTGCACGTTGACGACGACGGTCCCTGTGGTGGGTCCATCGACGTCATCGGTAATCACATAGTCGAAACCTGCCTGACCGCTGAAATCGTCGTCCGGCGTGAAGGTGATGTTCACGCCGTCGAAGCTCACCGTTCCGTGAGCGGCATTGAGAACATCGATGAACCGGATAGGATCGCCATCGACGTCGTGGTCATTCGCCAGCAATTGCGCTGCGGTGATAACGATTGGGGTCTCTTCGATCGTCGAAAAGCTGTCGGATCCGGCATTGGGGGCCAGATGGCGTCCGGCTACCGCGATGCGGACGCTGGAGCTGCTGTCACCCTGAAGGTCGTCAGTGATGACATAGCTGAAGCTGTCCTCACCAGACCATCCCGTTTCCGGAGTATAGGTGACGGTCGCGATCAGCTTGCCGTCAAACAGATGGCTTGCAGAGGCGCTTTGGCTGTTTCCTGCTGATGTTGCAGTCCAGACGATCTCAAAAGTCTGGCGCAGATCAAAGGGCACCGTCGCGGTAATGAGGCCCGTTGCGCTGTCGATAGTCATCCACGTGGGCAGGTCCGATCCGCCTGCCAGCTTCGCCGACCATGTCGATCCGGCCGAGGCGAGCCCGGCCGGTGGGCCGTACGTCAGTTGGCCGTTGTTCACAACGAGGGTGCCATGTCCGGTCGTGGATACGGATTTCACACGCAGATAGTCGCCGTCATCCTCGCGGTCGTTGGCAAGCAGGTCCATCAGCGCGAACGTCAGTGGCTCGCCCTGAATAGTGGCCAGATTGTCTTCAACCGCGACAGGCTTTTCGGCGGTTGGCAGGACGTTGACGACGATGACGCCGCTATTGTGCGAAATGCCGCCCTTTTCATCCGCCGTTGTGTAGGTGAGCGCGATCGAGCCGTTGAAATCCTTCGGCGCCGACAGATCGATCTGCTCGCCAGACGTATGGACTCCGATGCCGTTTGTGCCGCCTGGGGCAAGCGTAAAGCCGGCATCGACGACAACATCCGTGAGGATGGAGAAATTCGGCAAATTGCCGTTGGTGCCCGAGACATCGAGGCGGACCCCCAAGGCACCGACATAGGAAGGCGGGGGAGTGCCGTCGAACGAGAGCGTCTCGGCGTTGAACGACAGCCAGTCCGGCAGCGACGCTTCGCTCTCCCGCTTGGCGGATATTCCGGCGGCGGTGCCGAGATCGATTGCAAACAGCCCTTGCGACTTGAAGAAATCGCTTTGCTGCAGAAGCGCGTTGATGGCCGGATCGATCGGGGCAGCCGGATCGATGACGAATTCCAGCGTGAAACCGCGTTTGGCCGCGGAATAGGTTCCGTCCGGTACGATTGGTGTGTCAGGCGTAAAGGTAAGCTGGAATCGGACCGGCTGTGCGCCGGCACCGGGAAGCTCGCCCGTGAGCGAGAGGGTCATTGTATCAAGGTCGAATGCCAGCCAGTCTGGTAGCGACCGTCCGCCTTCGAGGCTGGCCGAGAAAGTGCCCTGGTGGACATCGAAGAGCGCAATGTCACTGTCGTAGCTAGCGCCTGTGCCCAGCGTGCTCGGATCGATCGTCACGGAATCGCTGAAGGATACCGATGGTTCGCCGGCAGCGCCTGCCGGACCCGTGAAGGTCAGGACGACGTCGAAAGGCGCGGTGCTCCCGCCGCCTGGCGTCCCGCTCAGCCGCAAGGTCGCGGGGTCGAAGACCAGCCATGTTGGCAGCGGGTCTCCATTGGCTAGGGTCGCAGTGACCGTAACGCCCACGCCGAGATTATCCGAGCCGAATGCGATTTCACTATGGTGGGCTTCGCGAACGGTGAAACCATCCAGAACCGTTCCAGCAACGGAGAGGCCCCCGGCCAGGCTTTGATTGTTGGCGCTACTGAACGTGAAGCGCTGGGCATAGCTACCTGCAGCTGCATCCTTGAGGATCACGTTGACCGTGACACTCGATCCGGCGGGCGCTTCACCTGTGAAGGTCATCGTTGCAGCATCGAAGCTCAGCCAGCTTGGCAGGTCTTCGCCGTTCGCCTGCTTGGCGATCACCGTGTAATCGGCCGACAGATAGCGCGTGTCTAGAACGCCAAGGACGCCCGCGCTGTGGAAGAAAAGCACATCGCCTTCCGGTTCGATATCGTTGCCGAATGCTTCGGCAGGGATAACAAACAGGGGTTGGTCTTCGAGACCTGTGACGAGATCATCCCGAAGCGTCGCGCCGTCATTCTGAGGCAGGATCGAGACGGACACATATCCGGTCGCGCTGCCCCCGTGGCCATCGCTGATCGTATATTCGAAGCCGGCATTGCCGTTGAAATCGGGGCGCGCCTTGAAGACGATCTGGCCCTGATCGTTGATGCTCACCTTGCCGTTGTCGGCAAAGCGTTCCACGCCAACGAAGGTCAAGACGTCGCCGTCCGCATCGCGGTCGTTGGCAAGCAGCGTGGCTATGTCGATGACGATCGTCTGATCTTCGAGGATCGTGAAGCGATCACCGACCGCCTGCGGCGCATAATTTGCCGGGAGAACGTGGATATAATAGGTGAGGGTGGCGCTCGCGCCGCGTTCGTCAATCACATCGAAAGAGATGGCGGCGGTGCCTTCACCGTCTGGAGTGAAGGCAATCGAGGTGCCATCCAGAAGCGCCGAGCCATTGGCCGCCGCATCGCCGTCGGCTCCGGCATGGAGGCCGACAAAGCTGATCGCGTCGCCCTCGACATCGTAAACGGTGCGCATGAGATCGGCCACAGAGATGCTGGTGGTTCGGCCAAAGCGAACACTCTGTGCATACTGACTGGAACCGCGCGGCGCGTCGTTGACTGCGTCGAAGTAGAGTTCGATCGGCGCCAGCGAACGAGCGCCCGAGGGATCCTCGAGAATATAGTTGAAGCCCGCGAACCCGTAGAAATCGGTGCGCGAGATGATCTCGAGATAGTCGCCAACGACACGTGCCGACAGGTTGGTCCCTGCGGTCCAGGATCCGCCGTTGCCATCGTAGTCAAAGGCATCGATCGGGTCGCCGTTCTCATCCAGTAGCGGCGTGATGCCGACGATGCGCAGGTCTTCCCAATTGTCGTCGATGTCATAATCGTTGGCTTTGAGGACCGTGTCGATGCGAATGCGCAGGACTTGGTCCTCAACTCCGTGCAGCGCGGCATTGCTGTCGGCAACCGCTACAGGAGCATCGTTGACCGCGGCGACATTGACGCGAACCTGGCCGGTGGATTCGCGTCCATACGGGTCGGCTACCACGTACTCGAAATGGGCCTGGCCATTGAAGTTTGCCGGGGCCTGGAACGCGATTCTGCCGTCTTCGCGGATCCAGGCGGTGCCGCCGTCCAGTCCTCTAACCGATTTCAGGACCAGCTGATCGACGCCTTCCTGCGCGTCGTTGGCAAGCAGGGTAGCCGGATCGATAATGGCGATCTCGTCTTCTACGCCGAAGAGATAGACGTCGTCCTCGGCATTGAAACGGCCGATGCGGGCGAGGTTGTCGATCTTGGTCCGATCCCAGACCGTGCCATTGGCAAAAACGATCTCTTCGATACCCGTTTCGCTGCCAAGGAAATGATCCTTGATGAGCATGGTATCGAAGGTCAGAGCCCCGGCGACGTTCTCCAACTCGATGAGGAGATCGTCGCCCTGACGAATCAGCGAGATGTCCCTGGGAAGGGCGCCTTCCTTGATGGCGACGCGGTCGATATCGCTCGCCGCGCCCAGTTCAATGACCTGATCGTTATCGCTGTCAAAGCCCAGCAGATAGGTGTCAGAGCCAAAGCCGCCCTTGAGTATATCCTGCCCGTAGCCACCGTCGAAACTGTCGTTTCCGGCCGAGCCGATGAATGTATCGGCGAATACCGAGCCTACAAGCATCTCGATGTCGACAAGCGTGTCGCCCAGAGCCTCGCCGGCGAGACCTTGACCAAGCGAGAGATCGACGGAGACCGCTTCATCGGCCGATGCATAATCGGCAATGTCGAAGCCGCCGCGCCCATCGATCAGGTCGGCGCCTCTGCCACCGCGCAGGCGATTGTCTGCTCCATCGCCGCGCATGATGTCGTCATGGTAGGAGCCCTGGACGATCTCGATGCCCGAAAGAACATCGCCCAATGCATCTCCGCCACCTGCCATGGTGTCGGCAAGGTCGATCGTGATGCCTTCGGACGAAAGCGAATAATCGGCAATGTCCTCGCCATCGCCTCCGATCAGAATGTCGGCACCGCGGCCCCCGATCAGAACGTCGTTTCCGGCGCCGCCGCGAAGAATGTCATTGCCGCGTCCACCCTCAAGCCGGTTGGCGCCGGCATCGCCCTCGATTTCATCGTCATAATCGGTACCGATGACGTTCTCGATGCTGATGAGTGTATCGCCCGCAGCGTCACCGCCCGAGGCAGTGCCATTGCCGAGTGAAATATGCACACCTTCGGTCGAAGCCGAGCTGTCCGTCGCATCGAAGTAGCTGACGGTGTCCGTTCCTTCGCCGCCGTTGATGACGTCTGCGCCAGTGCCGCCGTCCAACGTATCGTTGCCGAGGCCGCCGATCAGGATATCGTTGCCGGCCCGCCCTTCCAGCGTGTCGTTGCCGGCACCGCCTTCGAGGCGATTGTCGGCGGAATCGCCGCCGAGTTGGTCATTGTAGTCGGTGCCCGTGAGGGCTTCGATACCGATATAGGTGTCGCCAGCGGCGGTGCCGCCCTGGCCGACGCGCGATTCCAGGTCGGCGCGGACGCCGACATTGGAGCCTGCGAAGACCACGGTATCATAGCCAGCGCCGCCGGTGATGTGATCGGCTCCAAAGCCGCCGTCGATGATATCATCCCCGTCGCCGGCATCGATGACATCGTCGCCGTCGCCGGCTTCGATGCGATCATTGCCGCCCAGAGCAAGAATATAATCGTTGCTGGCGAGGCCTTCGATCACCTCATTCTGGGCATTGCCGACGATATAGTCGACGTACCGGCTACCGCGCAGCGAACCACCGTAAGTGCTTTCGACGGACGCGTGCACGAAGCCGGTGTCCTCGAGGCCAGTCGGGTCGGCGATCCGGTACTGGATCGTTGCTTCGCCCGCATAGCCGGGGTTGAAGCGTACGATGACGAACTGTTCGCCAGAGAAGGTGACCACTTCGGCCGTGCCGATGCTGACGCGGTTGCCAAGCGCCAACTGGACGGGATCGAGGACCTCCTCGATGGCCACAAAATAGGGCAGGGGCCCGCCGTCGACATCGAAATCGTTCGCCATGAGCTCGGACACACGCAGAACCAATGGCACGTCGAGCGGTGTCGCGAAGTCGAAGTCATCGACCGCGGTGGGATCGTCGGGCTGAGCGATGATCGACAGGTCGACGTAACCTTCGGCGATGCCGCCTTCAGCGGTGTCGTCGGTGATCTGGTAGAAGAACCCGCTCGTTTCTGTGGCATTCGCATCGGGCGTGAACACGATGTTGCCGTCGGCGTCGAATTCGAGGGTGCCGTTAAGGCCGAGATTGGGGCGGAAACCGATGAAGCGAATCGGATCACGGTCGATGTCGCTATCGTTGCCAAGCAGCGCCGAAATCGGAATGGTCACCGGAACATCTTCCAGGACTTCCACGAAATCGTCTCGGGCCACTGGCGGCGCATCGCCTACGTTGTCGAACCATAGCGTGACCTTGCCGTCGTCGAAGGCGCCGTCCGGATCGGAAACCAGGTAATAGAAGCTGGCCTCGCCCCAGAAATCGGCGTCCGGCGTGAAGATGATCGTGCCGTGGTCGGTGAATGTGATGTCGCCGTTGACCGCGGTGGGCACACTGCCCTGATCGGTCATAAATGTGAGGGTGAAGCCTTCCGGATCGAAGTCGTTCCTGAGCAGTTCGATGATCGGGATTTCGATCGCGACGTCCTCGGATCCACGAAGGAACTGATTGCCACTCGCCGCATAGTGATCGTCACCGGCGACGGGACGATCGTTCACCGCCTGGTAAGCGATCGTCGCGCGCGCCCACGAAAGGCCGCCCTGACCATCGCTGACCTGGTAGTCGAACCACGCATCGCCATTGAAATTGGTGGTTGGGGTAAAGAGAATGGTCTGGTTGGCGAGAAGCTGAGCCGAGCCGCCGTGGGCCGAGCCTACAGCCACGATCGTGAGGCTGTCGTTGTCCGGATCGATGTCGTTCGACAACAGGCCAGGAACGATCACACCGTTCACGTCCTGAGCAAGCGCATTGAGGATAATCGGATTGTCTTCGAGGACCGGGCCACCGCTTTGCGTGGTCTCAATCCGGTCGTTGGCTGCCTGCGGGGCGTCGTTGACAGGCGCAAAGTACAAATTGACGCGCGCGGTCGAGGTCGCACCGGATGGGTCCTTGACGACATAGTCGAACCAGGCATTGCCCCAGAAGTAGTCGCGCGGGCGGACCTGGATCATGCCGTCAGCATCAAGGTGAACGTCGATGTCGGGGTTGGAAATCACCGATTGGATGGCAAGGGCGTCGCCATCGGCGTCGCTATCGTTAGCGAGCAGCGAAAGCGGGTCGATTGCGAATCCGATTCCTTCGGTACCCGAAATGGTGCCATCGTTGCGCGCGATGGGCGCATCGTTGACGGCCGTGACGGTTATAAAGACCTTGCCCGTCGCCGAGCCGCCTTCCGGCGTATTGGCAATGTAGCTGAACTCGGCCGTGCCGTTGAAGTTGGCGGTAGGCGTGAAGGAAATGTTGCCATCGCTTGAAAGCGATACAATACCGTTTGCCGCGCCGAAAACCTGCCCGATGACCATGCGATCGCCGTCGAGATCGTTGGAAAGAAGGCGCTCGGCGCGAATGTTGATCGAACCGTCTTCCACAACGGCAAAGCCCTTGTCGTCGATTGCGGTCGCAACAGGGCGGATGCGAATATTGACCTCTGCCTTGTCGAAGGCATTGCGCCCATCCGACAGCATATAGGTAAGCGAAGTCGGGCCGTAGTAACTACTACTCGCCGTAAACACGACATTGCCGTCGGCGTTGAGCACCGCCGTGCCATTGGGCCCACCATCGACCGAGACGATGTGAAGCATGTCCCCATCGGCGTCGAAGTCGTTTGCCAGAAGTTCGCTGGCCGCAATGGTGATCGTCTGGCCGGCGACGAGCAAGTAATAGCCGTCGTCGATGGCGGTAGGCGCGCGGTTGTCGACCAGGTCGCGCATCATCGCCTTGGTCCATTCGACGCCATCGGCGAAGCGGATTGTCTCGGCGCCTTTGCCGTCGGCCGCGAGCGCATCGATGATGGTGAGGCTATCTGATGTAGACGAGGAGAAGCGGATGAGCACTGACTCGCTACCGCGGAACAGCCGCGACACCGAAGCTTCGGTCGAAGCAAAATCGGCGATCAGGACCGTGTCCACCGGATCCGTTTGGACCTGGGTGTCCTGAATGGTATCGTTGCCGCTACCGCGGCCGAACGCATAATTGTCGGCACCTTCCGCGCCTGCGAGCAGGTCGTCTCCCGCTCGCGCGGCAAACGTATCGGCCCCGTCGAAACCGTAGACCTTATCGTTGCTCGCCCCGTCGATATCGGAAAGAGCCCGGGCGCGCATGGCCCCGAGGTTCCAGACTGTGCCGTCGGCAAAACGGATGGTGAATAGGTTAGACGATGCCAGAGCGCCGGTCAGGACGATCTGATCGGTCCCACCAGCAAAGTTGATCACGAGATCCAGATTGTCCGGCCCGCCGCGCGCAGTGCTTGTGATGTCGGACGGGTTAAGGTTCTCAAGGCGAAGTACGTCGGGATCGAGGCTGTATCCTTCGATCCGATCGACACCGTCGCCGGAACGATAGATGAAGGTATCGGTACCGGCGCCGCCGCTGATAAGGTCGTTGCCGCGCCCGCCGGTGAGCATGTCGCTTCCCGAAGTGCCAGCGATAATGTCGTCGCCGTCAGTCTGCTGCGATGCGAGTGCGGCGGAGCGAATAGCGCTCAGGCTTATGACCACGTTACTGTCGGTCAACAGGATGCGCTCGATGCCCTGGAAATCGGCAAGCCCATTGCGGATGACGATCTCGTCGCCCGTCTGGGGCAAGCGGATGACGATGTCGTCGCTTTGCGGCGAGAGACGAGCGAAGCTAAGTTCACCGAACTCGTAGCCTGCTATTTCGAGGGTGTCGTTGACCGAACCGGAGGCGTCGAGGATCGTGTCGCGCCCGTCGCCCCGCGCATAGCGGTAAGTATCGTTCCCGCCGTTACCGATCAGCAGATTGTTGCCCGGACCGCTGGCGAGGATGTTGTCGCCGGCATCGCCGGTCACGATCGCGGTGCTCGCGACAGTGGCCATCGCAAGGAGGGTCTGATCCGTCCACACTGTGCCGTCCGCGAAGCGGACCGCTTCGATCTTCTGGCTCATCGCATTTTGGATGGTAATGCGATCGTTGGTGTCCCGGATCTTGAGGATCAGGTTCGTGCCGTCGAGGCTTTGCTCGACGATGATGTCGCCAGGCGCAATGCCCGCGTCGAACTGAATGGTGTCAAGGCCGCCATAATCGATGACGAGATCCTGGCCATCGCCGCGTCCGAACAGGTAGGTGTCATCGCCGATGTCCCCGACGAGCCGGTCGGCGCCAGCGCCGCCGCGTAGCACGTCGTTGCCGCCATTGGCGTAGAGTTCGTCGTTGCCCGCGCCGCCCAAAAGCGTCTCTGCATAGTCCGAGCCGTAAACGATGTCGTCGCCGGCAGTAGGATCGGTCGCCATGGCCAGTAAGGTCGCTGCTGACCAGACAGTACCATTGGCGAACTCGATGGACTGGATGCCCATGGAAAGCGCAGCTGCCTCGCCAAGGTTGATCCGGTCGCCGGTTCCGGCGATCGCGAGAATGAGCGTCGAGGCGCCTCGGATCAGTTGAAGATCCTCGGGTGCGATACTCTCGCCGAAGATGAGCTTGTTGACGCCGCTTGCGTCGGAGATGCGGTCCTGTCCGTCACCGCGATTGAAGAGGTAAGTGTCGTCGCCAAGCCCGCCGGCGAGGACGTCGTCCCCTGTGCCGCCTGCGAGCGTGTCATTGCCATTGGAGCCGGTTAGGGTGTCGTTGCCGGCGCCGCCAGCAAGCGACGTGATGCCGCCGACAAGGGTGATCGTATCGTCGCCCGCTGTCGCGATCACGGAGCGCGCGAGCACATCGGTCCAGGTCCATGTCGTCCCGTCAGCGAACGCCACCTGCTCGATCTTTCCGGCATCGCCTGCCGAAAGCGCCTGGGAGAGCCGGATGCGTCCGCCGTCGCTGCCAACCCTGAGCTCGATGTCGGCTCCAAGCTGGACGACGGTGACTTCTGCGGGAGCGATTCCGTCTGTGAATTCGATGCGGTCGCTGCCGCCGGCATCGCTAATCGTGTCGCGGCCATCGCCGCGAGTGAAGCGATAGCGGTCATTGCCGAAACCGCCGGTCAGGCTGTCGTCGCCTGCTCCGCCCTCGAAGACGTCATCATCGGCCAGGATTTGGTTGATCGTGCCACCGAAGATCGTGTCGTCGCCAGTCCCGCCCGCGAGGATATCGCTCCCAGCACCGCCGACCAGGAAATCGTTTCCATCCTGACCCGAGACCCAATCGTTGCCATCGCCGCCCTCGATTAGATCATGGCCCGTTCCGCCCGCGAGCTTGTCGTCACCGTCGTAGCCGTAAAGGGTGTCGTCACCGCCAAAACCGTAGATGCGGTCATCCGAGGGACTGCCAGTGAGGACATTACCATCGTCGGTGTCGTCGATGTCGACAGCGCCGTCCAATGGGAAGGCATAGCCGCCGAAATTCTCAGGCGTCAGACTGCCTGCAGCCACTCCCTGGAGACGCAAGAACGATCGCGGCGCGTTGTCGCCCAAGGTCGTCAGAATGATCGTGTCCGCGCCATCCTGCTTGACCACCAGGACGCCAAGTTCGAACGGATTGCCAGGATGCAACTCATTGCTGAATTGGATGATGTCGCCGGCGGCGCCAGCCTCGAAGTCGGTAATGACGTCTTCGGCATTGCCTAACCAGTAGGGATCGATCCTTCGATAAACGTCCCGGCCGCTGCCGCCCGTCATGGTGTCGACGGAATTGTCATCGGTTGCGTATTCGAAATAATCGTTGCCGTCGCCGCCGATCAAGGTATCGGCGCCATCTCCGCCCTCCAGAGAATCCGAGCCGAGACCACCCTCCAGGAGGTCATCGCCATCACCGCCGATCAGCGTATCGTCGTTGTTGGAGCCTGAGGGATCCGTCTCGCCGCTATCGCCGATGAGGTGGTCGTTGCCGTCACCGCCGTACAACGTGTCGGAACCGTAGCCGCCATCGATCTGATCGTTGCCCAGGCTGCCGCTAAGGCGGTCATTTCCGGTGGTGCCGACAAGCGACTGACTGTCGGTGGTGGCGAAACCCATGCCGCCGAAGTTGGCCGCGACAAGGTCTTGCTTATTGACGTTCTGGAGCACCAGTGCGGTGCCGAAGACGTGGCTGCCATCGCTTCCGGTCGATAGAATCGACTGGACGAGAACGTCTGCACCTGCCTGTTTGAGGAGGACGGTGTACCCATCCGAAGATTCGATCGCGGCCCAAGTGGGAACATTGACACTATCGCCGTTCGCGCCGACTTGGAAATCGGTCACCACGTCCGCGCCCGCGATTGTCTCGCTGCTTTCGGAAATGACGAAGGTGTCGCGGCCCGCTCCGCCGGTCAGGATGTCCCTGCCGGTTCCACCATCCAGATAGTCCTCCCCGAGACCGCCCTCGAGAGTATCGTTGCCGGCCCCGCCGTAGAGCTGGTCTTCATCGTGCGGGATTCCGGTGCTGAGCTGCGTTCCCCGAAGTTGCAGCGCCCAAACGCCGGGTTCACCCGTATTTCCGAGCGCATTGTCGAGATCGACTGGGCCCAACGACGGGAGGGGGATCTGGAATGTCTCCCACGGGGTGTAGACATTGGGCGTTCCCGTTTTCGCCCAGTTCAGGTTCTCGTAGCGGTAGACGATGTCGAAGGAGTCGGCCCCAAGAACCTTGATCTGCACCTGGAAGGCATTGGGCGTGGAGATGTTGTAACCGTAGACATCGTCCCAGGTGACCGTGATCGTGCTGGTCGCCGCGTCAAAGTCGACCCAGACGAGATTGCTGCCTGTGGAATTGCCGCCGCTACTGGGCGTGTGCGTGCCGGAACGGGTGTCCGCATCCTGCGGCCAAATGTTGAGGCCGAGATTTCCGATTGTAAGAGTGCCATTGGTCGAGATCTGTACGGCCGTGATGGCCACTCCATCGACGTTGACGACACCTGCGTTGAAGTCCGTGGGAATGCCAATGGTCTGGGCACCATCGTCGCTGCGGGTAAGCGCGGTTTCCCCAAAGCCGACTGGCCCGCCGAGCGTATTGACGAGCGCGTTGGAAAGGGGGCCAAAATAGCTGGCAAAATCGGGAGCATCGGTCTGTGGAAGTCCGCTGTCGCCGATCAGATGGTCATCGCCGTCGTCGCCTCTGATGGTATCGCTGCCATAGCCACCATCGATGAGGTCGTTACCCCATCCGCCGTCGAGTACATCCTTGCCCGCCGTGCCGGTGACGACGATGTCGTCGGTCCGCACAATCAGCGGCACATTGAAGTTTTCGGGCACGAGATCGTTTGCGTTGACGTTCTCGAGGGTCAGCAGGGTGGTGGGAACATAGGCTTGGGCATTGTCGTCCCACCGATTTACCCAAACGATTGCATTGGCACCGTCCTGCCGGACAAGGACAGAGCGGCCATGGATGCCCCAGTTTACGGACTCGGAATCGAGTTCAATGATGTCACCGGCTGCCCCGGTTTCGAAATCGGTGATGACATCGCCATGACCCGCGCTCACAGCTGCGCCGAATTCAGCAGACATGAGGCCGATCTCACCGCCGCCGCCGGCTCCGCCATCACCGATGACAAAGCGGTCGCGTCCGGCTCCGCCGGTGATCCGGTTGGACTGATTGCCGTAGGACAGGTTCCAGAAGGTGTCGTTGCCTGCGCCGCCGTCTATTTGGTTGGCACCGAGGGTATCCTCAAACCAGTCATCGCCATCGCCGCCGAGAAGGACATCGTCGCCCGCGCCGCCGTGGATTTCGTCGTTGCCGCCAAGCCCGGAAATCTGGTCATTGCCGAAACCGCCTTGCAGCACGTTGTCGGCATCGTCGCCGACGATGATTTGGTCCTGGACCAATTCGAAGCTGTTGTCGTCGAAATTGGCACGTGTCAGCGTTGACGCGTTGACCCCCAACAGGCGGAGAAGCGGCCGGGTTACGATAGCACCGCCATCGTTTACGGCCAGCGAGACTACGGTGTCGGCGCCGTCTTGGCTGACGAGCACGGAGCCCTGACCTCCTAGGTCTGGATCCATGAATATGCCCAGAATGTCTCCTTCATCACCCACCGTGAAGTCGGTGATGATGTCGATGCCCCCCGATCCTGTGGTCTGGCCGGCAAAGATTTCGAAATAGTCCCGGCCATTGCCGCCGGTGAGGACATCGCTTCCCTGACCTGTTCCCACGTCGATGAAGGTGTCGTCCCCGTCGCCGCCATCGATGACGTCATCGCCACCGCTCCCGCCGCTCAGAACATCGTTGCCGCCAAGACCGACGATAGTGTCTGCAAGGGCGCCGCCAATGAGCTCGTCGTCACCTTCCGTGCCGGTGAGGTTCAAGGCTTTGTCAATGATCGACAAGCGACCGTCGAGTTCGGAAAAATTATCGAGCGTAAGCAGGCTGCCGTCGATATCCGCCAGGCGAAGGAGGGGGATCAGGGCCGAATTATCGGCTTTGAAATAGACCATGACATCGCCGCCCTCTTGGGCGAAGACGATGCGACTGAAATCGATTGCCTCGAAAAAGCCGTTCCCGTTCCGGCTCGGCCTGAAGGTGATCACGTCGCCGCCTGCACCGGCAGCGAAGTCGGTCACGGTCGAAACTGTGCCGGTAAACGAAGGTCCATCGAGTCCTGGAACGCGAACGAAATAGGTGTCAGTGCCAGAACCGCCCGTAGCGGTATTCGTGGCGAAGGGTTGCGAGAGGTCGAAGACGTCGTTTCCGGCTCCCCCGTCCAGGGTGTTGTGACCTTCGCTGTCGAGGAAGGTATCGTTTCCGTCTCCGCCGATCAGCGTGTCGTCGCCAGAACCGCCATCAAGGATATCATTGGCCGCACCGCCGCTGAGCAGATCATTGCTGTCGCTGCCGTTCACAATATCGCCAGTGAACAGGATATCCGTGCGATCGTCGAAATCCTGGAAATTGTCTCGGGTGAGTAGTGACCCGTCGACAGATTGAAGTCGTACCAGTTCGATGAGAGCCGGTGCATCGGGATGCTCAGGTTTGAACAGCACCACCACGTCGGTGCCGTCCTGTATCAGGATAACGCGTTCCCAAAGGACCAGCGGTCCGCCGTCGACCGTAGCACCGCCGCCAAAGCCGAGCAGGTCCCCGCCCGCACCCGGCGTGAAATCGGTGACGATCGTGGGCTCACCGCTCACCCAATCCTGGTTTTCGGATGGCGTGCCGAGCCAATAGGTATCGCTTCCTGCCCCGCCTTCAATGGTGGTACGTGTATCGTCGGACCGGTCGAGGTAGAATTGGTCATCGCCCGCACCGCCCGACATCGTGTTGGTGCCTTCAAAATCCCAGAAATCGTCGTTCCCGTCACCGCCAATAAGGGTATCGTCGCCCACACCGCCTTCGAGAATGTCGTCGCCCACTCCGCCTTCGAGAATGTCGTTGCCGTCGCCCCCGTAAAGGCTGTCGTTCTGGCTCTGGGGGAGACCAATGATGTCGGAGCCGCGGATCTGGAACGACCACACACCGGTATCGCCAAGATTGCCAGGCGCGTTGCCGAGGGCAGTACCGTCGCCACCGGAAAGCTCAATGACCCCGGACTGATCCGACGTGTTTAGGCGGGGGTTGGAGCCGCCGGACCAGTCGATGGATTCGTAGCGATAGACGACGTCCAGAGCGTCGTTGCCGAGCAACTTGATCTGGAGCTGGAAAGCGTTTGGAGCCGAGCCGGAAGGGTAAGCGCCGACATCGTCCCAGGTGATTGTGATCGTTTGTGTAGCGACGTCGAAGTCATACCAGACCAGATTTGTGCCTTGCGAGGCACCGCCTGCGCTGGGCGTCAGCGGCCCGCCGCCATTGTCGACATCCCAGGGAAGGACATCGAACCTGTTGGCGCCAATCGACGCATAGCCGTTGATACCGACGGTGATGCTGGTGATGGCTTCGCCATCGATGATGAACTCGCCGCCAAGCGCGTCGATCAGGGAAGCTGGTAGCTCGATGACAAGTTCGTCGTCGTCGCCGGCGGGCAGCGCGGCCTCTCCGAAGCCTGCTGTGCCTCCAAGGCCACCGACGAGCGTGCTGGTTTGTGTTCCAAAATATGTCTGAAGTGCTGCCTGCACTTCAGGCCAGTCGCCTGCGGCAAAATTTTCCGGCGCGTCGCCGACAAGGTGGTCGTCGCCGCCGTTGCCGTAGAGCGTGTCCTGGCCGGCCTTGCCGAAAATTTCATCATTGCTGTCGGTGCCGTACAGGTCGTCCGCCCCGTTGGTGCCGATAAAGGTGTTACCCGGATTGCCGCCCGGCTCTTCTCCGCCCGGCTCTTCGCCTCCGGGCTCACCGCCGCCAGGCTCCTGGCTGCCTCCGTCGAAGATTACCGAGCCGAACGGGGTCGTGTCACGATCGGGATGGAGGATCGCTTGCGCGGCGTCTTCGGTAACAATGTGACTGCGCAGCGTCGCATAGTCCCAGGTCGTACCATCCGCGAAGCGGATCTGGTCAATGTCGTCGCCGCCGCTGCTGCCGCCGCCCTTGATAGTGATGCGATCGTCTTCGCTTCCGCGCAGCCGGATCACAAGATCGTTGCCCAGGATAGTAAGGGCGACATCGCTAGCGGTGATACCCTGACCGAAGCTCAGCGTGTTCGTCGAGTTCCATTGGTTGGGAACATCGATGGTGTCGCGGCCATCGCCGCGATTGAAAATGAAGGTTGCATCGCCGTTGCCGGTAATGAGCGTGTCATCGCCCTTGCTGCCGATGACGGTCAGCGTGCGCTCGAACCAGACCCCGAATTCGATCCGGTCGTTACCGTCGGTGCCCTGAGCCGCACGAGCGAAGATCTCGGCCGCGTTCCAGATGGTGCCGTCAGCAAAGATGAACTGCTCGATGACATTGTCGATATTGTCGACCGAGTTGTTCTCGTTGTTGCCCATGCCCTCGATCGTGAGGCGATCGGAGCTACCGGCGATCGCGAGGCGGATCGCGCCGTTCTCGACGCCGAGGAAGATGATGTCGCCCGGGGCAATACCAGGGCCAAAGCGGAGCTTGTCGACGCCGCCGTCGTTGTAAACGCCGGCATCAAGGATACGGTCCTGTCCGTCACCGCGCGCGAAATAGTATGTGTCGCTGCCGCGATTACCCTCGAGGCGGTCGTTACCCCGTCCGCCAGTCAGGATATCGTTGCCGTTTCCGGTTTCGATATAGTCGTTGCCATCCCCCCCATAAACCTCGAATTCAGTGTTCGAGGCGTCTGCCGGAATGATGATATGATCGTCGCCGTTCGTGGACGGAATGGATGATGCAAGCGTCGACAGTTTGATAATCGAGCCATCGGCAAACTTGAGCGAGGCAACTATTCCAGTCGTACGGCCAACCGGATCGACAAGCGTAAGCCGATCGTCGCCACCTGCAATCAGCAGGACAATATTGCCATAGGCATCGCGCTGAGCGGTCACGTCACTGCGGGCGATCCCAGAGCCGAATTCGATGACCGCCAGGCCATCCCATCCGCTCGTGCTCTGAACGCGGTCCTGACCGTCACCTCGGCTCAAGCGGATGACGTCGGCGCCGCCATTTCCGGCAATCGTGTCGTTGCCCTTGCCGCCGGTAAAGGTTTCCGCGGCCGGCGTCCCGACCAGAGAATCGTCGTTGTCGGTGCCTTGACCGCGCCAGAAGCCTTCAAGCTGCGCGAGCGTAAAGCTGGTGCCATCATCGAACACGATGCGGTCGACCGCATAATTGCTTGAGGACGCGTGGCGCAGCGTAATGCGATCGCTGCCGTCGGCAAAGGAGATCTCGGTTTCACGGAAATCGGGCGTGAACGTCACCCGCATGTCGGCCGCAGCGTAGCCCTTGATGCGCAACACGTCGTTGGAGCCATTGCTGTCCTCGACGACATCCGCGCCGTCACCGCGCGAGAAAACGTAGGTGTCGTTGCCGCCGCCGCCTGCCAGATAATCGGCGCCTTTGCCGCCAGTCAGCGTCTCGGCTCGGTTCGAGCCGAGGATCACGTCGTCGCCTGTGCCCGCCTGGTCGTTGACGAGCCGCTGGTTGAGAGCGGCACCATCGAGCACCTGGCCATCGGCGAACAGAAGGCTGGGCAGGGCGCCGTCGAGCATTCCGTTGACAAGGATGACCTGGTCGCCGGTCGAGAAGACGATGGCGATGTCGTTGCTGCCCTTGGCGAGCGGGCGGATCAGCGCGTCGGTGGCGCCGTAGTCCGCGAAATTGATGGTCGCAGACGTGACACCAGATGGCATTTCGATGCGATCGACACCATCGCCGGCGTGGATAGTGACCGTGCCGCCGTTGGCCATCAGGACACGGTCGTTGCCTCGTCCCGGTTCGACCGCCTCGCTGACGTCCAGCTCGCGTAAATCGATGATATCCTGGCCCGTGCGATCGCTCGCCGCAAGAATCAGGCTGCGCACTTCGGCAAGCGACAGGCTCTCGCCATCGGCAAAGACAAAAGATTCGACCGGCGCGGTCTTATAGCCGCCCAGGATGACCAATCTGTCGGCGCCATTGCCTACCGTGATCAGCAGATCGCCATCGACATTGGTGAACGTCACTTCATCCTGGGTGATACCTTCGCCGAATACAATCTGGTCGATCCCGCCCGTATCGGAGACCGCGTCGTAGCCATCGCCAATCCCGAACTTGTACGTGTCGTTGCCGGTACCGCCCGCAAGCGCGTCCGATCCGGCACCGCCGGAAATGACATCGTTGCGCCCGTCAAAGCCGACGATGCTATCGTCGCCCGCGCCGCCGGTGAGTATGCGATCAATGAGATTGTCGCGAGTGAGGACAGTGCCATTCGCGAAATGATACTCCTCGACGCTAGTCGTGCCGAGGCCCCCGACGATGCGCAGAACGTCCGCGCCGTTGCCGAGGTCGATGATCATGTCGCTACCGTCGCGGGTGACGATCAGGTCTTCGGCGCGTACCGAGGCACCAAAGACAACGCGATCGACAGATCCAGCGCGGTCCTGCTTTTCGATGATGGTGTCGAAATCGTAGCCGGCCGAGAATGCGTAAGAGTCACCGGCATTGCCGCCCTTCAACGTGTCGTCGCCCTGGCGACCATCGAGGGTATTGGGAACATCGATGAGAAGATCGCTCACCGCGATGACATTGTCGCCGCGGTCGCCGCCCTCGATCTGAAGCTCCTGCTCGATATCGCCGGCAGTGAGCACCGTTCCATCGGCAAAACGGAAGACCTCGATCGCGTCATCGATGCTGCGGAACTGATTGCGGATGCGCAGCGTGCTATCCGGCCGGCCGTCGATGGTGATGAGCAAATCATCACCTGACTTCGTGAAAACGATGTTGCGATCGCCAAGGTAACGGATGTCGGCACCGAACTCGACGGTATCGTTGACCGGAACGTTGGCACCCGTCCGATCTCCCCAGGAGGCTCGGGTACGTCGGTCGACAATGACATCGTTACCGTAGCCAACGTCGAAAATGTAGGTGTCACCGCCGTCGCCGCCGATCAATTGGTCGTCGCCGGCGCGCCCGTCGATGATCTCGCCAAAATCGGATCCGGTCAGGATGTCCGCGCCATTGGTTGCGCCGCCGGTGAACCGATCGAGGGCGATATCTTCCGGGTTGAGGTCGGTGAAGGAAATTTGGCGATCGGCGAACACAAACTGCTCAATCGCAGCATGCTGGGCGCCTTCGCGGATATACTGCCCTTCGACGATCAGTTTCTCGCCCGTGGCCTTGATCGTGAAGACAAGATCGAGCGCAGTGCGCGTGACCGTCACATCGGAGAAATTAAGGTTCGAGAAGACTATTCGATCGGAACCATCCTCATCATAGATGGTGTCGTTGCCGTTGCCCTGTGCGTAATAGTAAGTGTCGTTGCCCGACAGACCTTCCATACGGTCGTCGCCAGCGCCGTTCTTGAAGATATCGGCGATGCCTTCAAAGCCATAGATGACGTCGTTTCCAGCAGTTTGGCCGACATCGACAAAGTGCTGCAGAAGCTGGAGATAGTCCCACTGGGTTCCGTCGCCGAAGACGATGTCTTCGAGCGCGTTTACGTAGCCCAGGAACGGCAGTTGCTCGAGGAAATCGACCAGCGTGACCTGATCATCGGTTCCCTTGATTTTTAGAGCAAGAGTGTCGCTCTTGCCGGAGCGCAGATAGTCGAGATCGGTCCAGCGAATGTCATCGGCGAATTTGAGGACGTCATGCTGAGGGCCATCAAAGAGGCCGTAGGCCGGCCCATTGTCCTCGATGACGTCGTGACCATAACCGCGACCGAAGATGTAGGTGTCGTCGCCGCGGCCGCCTTGCAGGTAGTCGTCGCCCGCGCCGCCATCGAGCGTGTTGGCGTTGAGGAAGCCGTAAATGGCATCATCGCCCGCAGTCTTGGCATTGGCGAGGACCCTTTCGGCCACTTGCGTGAATTCAAGGCTGGTGCCGTCATCGAAGATGAAGCGCTCGACCAGATTCGGCGAGACATAATCCAGACCATCGCTTCCCCCCACGGAGTCGGCCAATAGGCCGAGGCCAAGGGACAGCCCGCCGAAATAGTCCTCGATTTCGATCGTGTCACCGGTCGGATTGCCGGATTTGTCCAGCAACGTAATCAGTAGGTTCGTGTCCGAGCCGCTTCGTGTCAGTCGCAGATCGTTGGCTGTAATGTCGCCGGTGAACTTGAGGAAATCGATGCCGGCCGCCGCTGCGCCGAACGAGATACCCCCGCGTTCGCTGATGACGTCCTGGCCATCGCCCCTGGCAAAGATGTAGATGTCGCCGCCAAGACCGCCTGTAAGAACGTCATTGCCTTTGCCGCCCCAAAGGACGTCATCCGAGCCCGAACCTGCATAGACGTCACCGCTGTCGCGCGGATCAGCCACCTCAAGCGCAAGACGGAAGCGGTCCCAGATAACGCCGTCAGAAAAGACGATCTGCTCGACGCCAGATTCGAACTGCTTGCCGTTCGAAAGGTAGGGGTTGAGCTCCCCGAGGAACTGGTCGGTCAGGCGTACGGTATTGAGCAGGGCGCCGTTGTCGTCGCGGACTTCAAGGATCAGGTCCTGGCCGTCACGAATGGCCGTGACATGTTTTGAATCGACGGCCGTGAAGCGCAATTCGTCGTCGCCGCCGAGGTCCTGATCGAAAATGACATCGTTTCCGGCATTCTTGCCAACGAAATAGTAGTCAGCGCCATTCCCGCCGCGCAGAGTTTGATCGCCGGCGGTCATGTAGAAGAAATCGGTCCCGCTCGTCCCTTCCACAACGGTGTCAGTGTTCGAATGCGTGATAATGCGGGTTTCATCGACGGATAGCGCGTGTGCGACGCCGCGGATGTCGAGGTTGACGCCTACGTTTTCGTAAGCCTCGACCAGCATCTGCATGATGTAGGCTTGGTCGATCCCGACCTTCGCTTCGAGGACGCCGCCGTCGCTATCTTGCGCGAAATCGGGATAGATCTGCCAAAGTAGCTCGTTCCAATCGGTCAGATAGTCGAGAATGGCATCGTTTGCATTCGACGTTGGAGCGGCCTCGAAGATCGCTTCGAACATCGGGGCCATCTGGCGGTCCGTCGTAGTGACGAAGACATCCCGCGACGCGTCGTATGTAAGCCCGCGCGCAAAGTCCTTTAGCCCGCCTTGAAGCGCGAGGCGAACTGCGAGGCGACGCGATGTTACGATGTATTGCTCCATGACAGGCTGGAGCATGGCGATCATCGTTTTGATGTCGCTTTGATAGGTGGTCGCCTGGGCCGTAGTTCCGTCGGAATACGTCACCGTAACCGGATTGCCGTCGGCATCGACCTCATTGACGTAGCGTCCGGCTCCATCAATGCCATTGACACTGTAGCTGAGCTGGCCCGTGACGTTATTGTAGGTTGCGGACAGCATTTCGGGACGGAAGTCGACGCCGCCGAGGCTGGTCGCGAAATGGAATTGCGCAGGCGTCAGCAACTCGACGCGATAGACGCTGTCGTCCGTCGAACCAACCTCATCGAGGCTGCTGAAATCGATTGCGTAGTTGCGGAGATTGAACTCGAAAGCGTTCCCATTCTTCGCCTGAAGCTGAAGCGCGCGATCGAGGTTGCGAGCCCAGACATAGAACGTGCCGTCATTGTCGGTAATTTGGACGGTATAATCAACTGCAACGCCGTTGATGAAATTGACCGCAATGGTATCAACCGGCAGGTCGGCCAACGAGTTGTATTGGATGTCTTCGCGGCGCCACTCGGTGCCGGTTGTATGCGGCAAGGCCAGGATGGCGTCGACCGTGGCGTAGGAAACGGACGGGTTGGAGGCGAGCACCCAGCTGCCGTCCGTCTGTCGGATGCCGTAGTCGAGGATGACAGCCCTGCCGTTCACCTGGCTCATCAGGTAAGGGGCTTCCTCACGGAAGGTGAGGGCAGTTCCTCGCGAAGAGGGTGACCATGCCTGTTCGAGGTGCCAGCTTTGCCCCTGAGCAAGTACCTGCTCAAGAGTTGGGCGGCCGATCGCAGTGCCCTGTGCGCTTAGGACAGGACTGCCGGATTCAAGAGTCCAGAAGCCCCCCGTCGAATCCTCGACGTAAATGGCACGGTCAAGGAGCGCTCCGTTCGCGTCGAGTTTGACTGCGACAAGCTCTCGGCTTGTTTCAAGCGTCATTCCCCATTCGCCGAGGACATCGCCAACCTTCGCCACAAGGTCTTTCATCTTGGGCGTGGTCATCGCAGAGGCGCGATCTTGAACCAGCTCGGCAAAGCCGGGGTCATTGGCGGCGGCAACCGCGAGATCGGTGACGCTACCAAACCCTTTCGCGTTCAGCGTCGTGTCCGATTGCCAGGGCGCCAGGCCACTCTCGCCGGCGTATTTGGTGTCGACTTCGTTTGCCGTGAACAGGGCTTCGAAGATGTTGGAAGTACGACCGGTGTCGAACGTGACCGTACTGCTGGAAACAAGCTGAGCGTTCGTGGGCGTCGTGACGCCAAGTGCGGTCGTTGAAAGGTTGATCGAGACAATGCCGAGCTGATCGAGCGTCCTTAGCTCGCCAGCATCGGTTATGCCGTCGCGATCCTTGTCTTGCCAAATCTGGAGGCTCGACCAGATCACGTCGGCGGACGTGATCTTTCCGTCGCCGTTGCTGTCGTACTGCGCAAGCTCTGCGAAGCCGCCGCCTGCGCGGCTGCCAAACATTTCGCCGATGTCATCGACACGGCCATTTCCGTTGCTGTCGAGGACAAGGAAGCCGTCGTCGCCCTTTAGCCAACCGGTTCTCTCAGCGAACAGGTCGCCGTCGACGTCGAAGTATGCAGAACTGTTATCAAGGCTGATAGTCTCGATACCATCGCCATCGAGGTCGATGACAAGGGGGTCGGTACCTTCTGCCCACTTGAGCGCCTTGGTGAAGCGTTCTGTCGCGGCCACGGTGGACGCTAGCGTGTCCGCCATGACGCTGTAGTAGAGTGCAGCACCGACCATACCCAAGAGGGGGCTGACCATCGGCAACAAGGTCTGAAGCGGATTTACCGCACGGAAGACCATGCCGAGGTCGCCTTGACCCGCAAGGCCTTCTTGTAGACTGCCTAGCCTCGAACCAACGACGTCGACGTTCTCGATCTTCATCCAGCCCTTGTTGACGCCAGATGTCGAGCTAGCCTCACTTCCGAGTGCGGCCATCATGCCATCGAATATCTGTTCGAAGGCATTGGTGATATACATGTCGACGTTTCCGTCTTCGTCGACCTTGAAGGTGTAAAGAATCCATGGCTGTAGATGGTCTACATAAACTTCACCTGTCCAATCGGTTGCTCCACCGGTCGAGTATCGCGCGATGTTCGCTAAACCGATCGAAGATCCCAATAAGTTATTGAGAATACCCAGTCCGGCAAGGCCTCCGTTTGCATCGCCGCCAGTTAACGGAATTCCAAAGTACTTAAGGACATCACTATGCTGCGCGTCCATCAATGTTGTATCGGCAAAATACCAGATGTTGTCGCTGTTGCTCGAATTGTCTTCGACTGGGACAATCTCCATCAACGGCTGGCCGGTCTCATCAAACATGAGCAACCCATCGGCATCGCGCTTTTGACGTTGATACAAACCGTCTTCTGTGTCGCCGTAGATTAATCCGCCCGGGGATGTGTTGAAAATCCAGTCGCGGCCAAGGCCGCCAATTGTGATGGCTCCTGCGTCGCCTTTGTTTGTGGGAGCATCGCCGAGGATGGTGATGACCCAGTCATTGCCCTCGCCGCCATCGAGTTTAAGTGTATAATCAACTTCGGCGCGAGTTGCGTGAGGGTCGGGAGACACCTCCTTTGGCGACCCGTCCGGATTAAATCCTCTTGGATCTCCGGTGCGGCGCCATTCTTCCAACTGTTGTTGTTGAGCGCGCTCACTATCGCGGATTTCTCGTGCCGACACGTAGCCGTCGGAGGTGCTGTAGCCACCGATAGCTTCGCCGGCCCGAATTAACTCGGGAAGCCATCCAACAAGAACGTCGTCACCTCCACCGCCCAAAACCTCGCCGGCAGAACGATGAACGAGCCAGTTGTCTTTGTCATCGCCGATCAGGATCGTGACATCGTCTCCAACTAAGATGTCATTTCCGTCTCCTACAATGGAAGCAGCCTGCTCAGAAACCCACTCAATTGCTCGCCCTGAAACCGCTTCCAACGTCCGCTCAGCGACATCTTTGAACTCGTTTGTCGCAGCGTCAATGTATCCCCGTATGGTTGTTTCGAAGGCAGTGAGGCTATCGCTGATGTCCTTTACGACCTTGTAGGTGTAGCCCGTCTTGTCGAGACCGAATTCATCACTTGCTAAGTAATCTACAATGTTTTTGATAGCCGCATAAGTCGCTACAGATGAAGCTGTAAACATCACAATCGGGCCCAGCGGCGAGATGGCTGCTACCATCATTCCTCCCGCAAATGCCAGACTAGTCAATGATGTGGCGTCAGCAGCAGCTGCCTTTATGTACTGCTCAAAGGCTCCTGGTGTATCTTTCCGCCTATTCCATTCGACCCAAATATTTCCAACGGCCAGCGCGCTAGCCGCCAAACTCACTCCCAGTTTTGTCTTGTCAATATTTCCCGATGGGGTGGAGTAATAATCTTTGATTTTTCGTAAGCCTGCGCGAACAAAATCTGGCACGTCGTCGCCGCGTTGTATCGATGCATCAACGATAAGGTGAGCTCGATTTTCGATGTATTCAGCATACTGCGTCATTTTTGCAGTGTCTGAACGATATTCTGCAAGAAAATTTTTCTCGAGATCGGCCTGCGTAAAAAGTCCGTCCTGCGGAGATTTTGTTAGATCCGACGAGAGCAGTCTCGACCTTTTGACATGTTCGCGAAAATCATCAGATTCCAATATCGGCTCTAGCATTTGTCGATCGATGTAGAGCTGATCGTTGAAAAATTGCTTATGGGCATCTTCGGCTCTGGAAAACGCGTCGTATTGACTTAGAGCCTCATCGATTGAGTAGTTTCCAGTTATTTTTTCTCCATTCAACCATTGGTCTTCAAGATTAGGTATCTCAACTGCGCCGAAGCCTCGGAGAGGGCTCAGATTTTGCTCGTTGAAGAAACCTCTAAAATATCCTGCGCCGTTCTCTATTCCGTGCTGGATATAATCTTGAGAGCCATAGTTCCAAAGGATATCGGCAATAGAACCGTCACCTATTGGGTTGCCGTTATATCTGAGGAGGCCGCCAAATTCATCATTTAGTGCAGAAACCTGAGCTTCAAACGCGCCGTTTCTTGTGGCAAGCGTTAATTGCTTTCCAAAGGGTGTGTCGCCAATTGTGCCAGCTTTAAGGCCAGATATGCGCATTTCTTCGATGTAGCGCGTAGCATCAGCACCTGCACCATCGCCAGAGTAGACAACGTATACAGGCTGCCCCCCAGCGCCTATTCCTTCGGCTAAACTGAGATCCGCCGGATTGTCTCTGGTAAAATTGGCAGCACTTGTGTCGAAGCCAATACTCGTTAGCCGCGATTTGAAGCGCGCCACCTCGTCCGAGTTCAGTGAGCGCAACGTTCCTGAGCCGTCGTCGATCTGGAGCGTACTTGTAGTGCTTTCAATCGCACGATTAAACAGTTCTGCATCGCTCATCGCGCTCATGCGGCAAACTCCCGGCAGGCAACGCGTACAAGACCGTCTATGGGGGCGGGCAGCGGAGTGGTGGAATTTTCCGAAAGCTCAGCGGCAATTTTCGCCGGTAAGTACAGGCAAACTCTGCGAGAACACCATTGATTGCCATATTGGCTTTGCCAAATTGGCAGAATAACCGTAGACTTGAGGGCGTAAAGCGCGGTGTCCCACGCAAATTTGCTGACCAGATCTATGTCGGCCATCTCGATTAATCGCACGGATGTGCCAAGCGTAGCATCTTTTCCGGCGATGAGGATTAGTGATACCTCGTCACTATTTCGTTGAATGCTAACCTGATATGTTAATATGGTTCGACTTCTGTCGGACTCGAAGGGCACGTTTTTCGGCGGCGCACTGCCGAATGTCTCAAACGTCTGAGACAATTTGTTGGGAGGTGGCATCGTCCATCTCCCTGCAATAATTTCGGGGTCGTGAGATAGAAGAATGTCTATATTGCCACCAGAAGCATCTGCCTCGGGATTCCAGCGACCGGTTGTTAATCGAAGCTTGAGGTTTGCATCGAAAATGTCCGCGCAATCTTCAGTCGCGGGAGCAAAATTGTTCTCAATGGTCATAGGATTAACTTCCAGCACTAGCTCGAGGCAGTTGCATACGAAAACGTCGCCAATGGCCGCAACGTCGGAGTGTTTGGGTGGGCTTGGTGTCCTTCGGAATTCGAAGGATCTAGCACCGCGATTGCGACACGGCAGTAATGGGCCAGTCCCAGCAAAAATTCGATAAACTATGAATTCTTGACCGCTTGAACGACCTAAAACAGCCAAAAACCGCAGTGTGGCTACTGCAATGGAAAAGCATAGAGACGCACCCCTCGTTTCATTTGCTTAGATGCCAGAGACATCAATCTATGCAATAGAAAATTGCTCCTTTTTATGATGAAAGTGTGTGGTTCACCGCCATCAAAATTCCGAGCAACAGGTTACAGATTTTTAATTTCGGTGCGATCTCGTATATTATTCTTGCTTTCCGGAATGTGATGGTTGTTGGTGCGTAGAACCTTTTGGTTGTATGCTCACTGCGACCGGCGGCGATGTTGTTTTCCGAACCGGATTTGGAATTTAAGGGGACTGCTAATGGTTACCAATAGGTCTGACGAAGTCATTAACAAAAATAACGGCGAGGTTTCGGGAAGTTCGGAGATGAATTCGGACGTCGCGGCAAAGATTTCGGCAGTTCGTGCGCATATCCGCGAGAGCTTCGGCAAGATCGTGATGGCGATGATGGTCCAACCCCGCTACCGCAACCAGACCCTCGCCGACCTTCAGCATTTGGTTCTAGAACCGCTGATGCGTGACCGCATCTCCTTAGCCTATCGTGGCGACAAGGGGGATGACCCGCTGGCCGATATGGCGGGACTGGCGATTTGGGCGAGTGTCAGTGAAGAAGTGGATGGCCGCATTCGTGAGCAAATCCAGGCCGGGACGTTCCCAATCCGCTTGAAGACGGAGGAATGGAATTCGGGTAGCATTAATTGGCTGCTTGACGTGGTCGCGCCCGATCAGCGCACGACGGCCAATGTGATTGCCAATTTCAAGCAGGTGGTGAAGGAGGGCGCCCTGCGGCTCCATCCGATCGTTACCCGGCTTGTCGATGCCGAGACGTTACAGAAAATGGGGGCGGAGAAAATGGTTTCGCCGTCGTCCGCGTCGCTGCCAGAACATGCGAGCATCAATTGAGCGTTCGCGCATGATCTAGGTTTCTGTGCCGCATTAAGGTTCGCGCCGTTGCTACAGCTCGCGAACGAACGCAGCCAGCCCTGCTTCATCGGCAGTTCTGACGGGCTCTCGTGCCAAGCGGGAGCCCGTGTTGTTTCGTCGACATGGCGGGTGTGGGAATGGCTTCCTGCGAGCGGAACAGGCGATGAACATGCGGGTATGGCAGTTATCGCATGTCCATATCGCGCGGGTCTATAAGGATGGCAGCCCGCACAGCCGTGCGGCCCAAGGACGCGAAATGGCGGAAATCCGCGATATTACCGCAATGCCGGGAGACGGGGCCGCGATCGGGCCACCCCACAGCTGATCCGGGAACGGAGCTGTCGGCGTTCTTCGTCTCGCTGCGCGCGTTCGAACGGGTCGCGATCGATGCCGCGCTCCTCGCCGCTTACGCCGCCGCCAGTTCGCGGCATTCGCTGTTGGCGCTGCGCTCGGATCTCGCCGCCTTCGACTTGTGGTGCCGTCAGGCGGGACGCTTCACGCTGCCGGCGCAGCCGCAGGACGTGGCCGACTATCTGCAGGCGCGGGCAGGGGAGGGCGCCAGGCCCGTCTCGCTCTCGCGCTACAAGGCCTCGATCGCCAAGCTTCACCAGTTGCTTGGCCTCGCCGATCCGACTGGAGCGCCGTGGGTCAAGCTGACGCTGTCGGCGATCCGCCGTGACAAGGGCGTTGCCCAGCGCCAGGCCGCGCCGCTGCGCTTCAAGGGGCCGGTTCGCGATGTCGAGCGCGATCCGGCGCGCGGGCTCAATGTCCGCGCGCTGCTCGACGCCTGCGGCGAGGACCTGACGGGCCTGCGCGACTGTGCGCTGCTCAGCCTCGCGTACGACACCGGGCTGCGTGTGCGCGAACTGGTGGCGGTGAAGCTCGAAGATCTGATGGAAGCAATCGATCCCGAGGCGCGGCTGCTGCGGATCACGCGCAGCAAGGGCGATCCCGAATGCGAGGGCGCCACCGCCTATCTCTCGCCGCGCACCGTGCGCGCGGTGGCGGCATGGACCGCGGCGGCGGACATCGACGAGGGACCGCTGTTCCGCCGGGTGATCGTGCGGCGCTACAAGGCGCGGGCGCGGCAACCGGGGCGCAAGCTGGCGACGATCTCCGGCCGGGAGGCCTGGGATCTGCGCAAGACCTTGCCCAAGCCGGCGGTGCCGGCGCGCACCGAATACACGGTGGGGCAGGGCCATTGCATCCCTCTTCGGTCGGGCCGATCTGGCGCGCGATCATCACGCGCGCGTTCGACACGGGGGCGCTACCCGATCTGACGCGTGACGATTTGGCGCGGCTGCTCGGCCAGGTGAGCGGGCACTCGACGCGGGTCGGGCTCAACCAGGACCTGTTTGCCAGCGGCGAGGACTTGGCCGGGATCATGGACGCGCTGCGCTGGAAAAGCCCGCGCATGCCTCTGGCGTACAATCGCAACCTTGCGGCCGAGCATGGTGCCGCTGGGCGGCTGATGAAAAAGCTGGGGTAACGGCCCGCTAGCACATCGCCGACAGCTGAAAGATAGTCTGGGCAACGCCAGAGGGGAGCCAAGGGGCTCCCCTCGCAGGCTTCATAGAGATTTGGCCATCAAGCGCTCAAGCCGCTCCACGAAAGCCCGTGGGTCGGCCGGCGCTTCGCCCTCGGCGATCCGGGCTTCGTCGAGGAGAAGAAACGAAAGGTCGCGCCGTTCATCGTCTGTGGCGTTGCTTTGCGCCAGCTTCCCGATCAGCGTGTGCCCGGCGTTGACTTCCAGGATGGGCTTCGCCCGCTCTGGCCCTCGGCCGGCGGACGCCAGCATCTTCTCGAGCTGGAGGTCCATCGCGTTGTCGGGGGCGACAATGCAAACCGCGCTCGTGGTCAGGCGGTCCGAAACCCGAACGTCGGAGACATGGGCTGCCAGGGCTTCCTTGGCGAAATCGATGAACCCCGTCACATCTTCCGCGGCCTTGGTTGGTTCGCGACCTTCGACCAGGGGAATGAGGCTGAGATCGGCCGCACCCTGCGTAACCGACTTGAACGGCTTGCCTTCGTAGTCCGCGCCCATCGACGTCCAGAAGTTGTCGATCTGGTCGGGCAGCAGCAGCACTTCGATGCCGCGGGCTCTGAAACCCTCAAGCTGAGGGGAATCGGCGATCCGTTCGAGGTCGGTTCCCGTCGCATAGTAGATCGCCGTCTGGTTTTCCTTCAGGGCGGAGATGTAATCCTTGAGCGAGCGCCACTCACCGTTCGAGGTAGTGGTCTTGAAGCGAGCAAGGCCGAGCAGGGTCTCGCGCCGCGCAAAGTCTTCGTAGAGACCTTCCTTCAGCACGGCCCCGAAGTTCTCCCAGATTGCCGCGTAGCGTTCGGGCTCGGCGTCGGCGAGCTTCTCCAGCTCGGAAAGAACGCGGTTGCTCACGCCTTTCTGGATTGCGGAAAGGACGGGGCTGTCCTGGATCATCTCGCGCGACATGTTGAGCGGCAGGTCTGCGGAATCGACGAGGCCTCGCACGAAGCGCAGATAGCGCGGCAGGATTTCCGCCTCATCGGTGATGAACACGCGCCGGACGTAAAGCTTGATGCGCCCACTGCGATCGGGATCGAAAAGGTCGAACGGCTTGCTCTCCGGAATGAAAGTCAGCACCGAATACTCATGCCGTCCCTCTGCCCGGTAATGAAGCGTCAGGGCGGGCTTATCGAACTGGCCCGCCACGCTGCGATAGAAGTCGGCGTAGTCTTCCTCGCTGATTTCGGACTTCGGCTTGGCCCACAGCGCCGCACCGTCCGCGAGCTGCCGCGCTTCCTCGTCGCTTCCGGCTTCCTCGATGAAGATCGGCACCGGTACATGGCCCGACTGGGCCTTGACGATCCGCTCGACGGTGTAGGGCTCCGCATAGCTTTTCGCGTCATCCAGAAGATGGAGAATGACCTTGGTGCCGCGTGCAGGCGCCTGCGCCGGATCGACGGGCGCGATGGTATAAGTGCCAAGCCCATCGGACGACCAGCTCGCCGCGCCGCTTTCACCCGCTCGCCGCGACACGACGTCGACTTTGCCCGCCACCATGAACGCCGAATAGAAACCGACGCCGAACTGACCGATGAGCTGCTGGCCTTCTCCGTTCTTTTCCGCGGAGAGCCTGTCCATGAAAGCCTTGGTCCCGGAGCGAGCGATGGTGCCGAGCGTCTCGCCCATGTCGGCAGCGGTCATGCCGATGCCGTTGTCCGCCACGGTCAGTGTGCCGGCTTCCTTGTCCAGCGTGACGGTGATCCGCGGCTGCGGGTCCTCGCCCAGGAGCGACGGGTCGGCGATCGCTTCATAGCGCAGCTTCTCGCACGCGTCGGCAGCATTCGAGATCAGCTCGCGCAGGAATACGTCCCGGTCCGAATAGACGGAGTGGACCATCATGTGCAGCAGCTTGGAGACATCCGCCTCAAAGGCGCGGGTTTCAGAGGCGATAGCGGAATCGGTCGTCATCGTATCTTTGGCTCGCATGGTTCAGATTTGCCCCGGTCAGATGGAAAGGCCCTGGGCTCTCGTCAAGGCGTGAGCGTGACAAGGTTTGATGTGGGAGTCACCCGCTCCAAGAGCGACAAGCAGACAGTTGGAAACCTCGTGAAGGAGGTCCGGAGCACTGCAATTTACGATTGGTATAGCGTGACAAACGCCTAGGCGATATAAATGAACCGATGGTATATTAAATTGGCCTTTCGTTGCCGAGAGTGCCAGCAAAGTGCTCGTTTAGAGCGGACTTGCGGATCACGATTGCCAGATGCCGATGCTCTCGTGTGAACAAGATCCGTGCATATCCCGAGGTGTGGATCCAATGACGGGGATTTCGGAGATTTCCTATCGTTCTTTTGGAATGTCGCAGCAATCTTACGAGGCGCACAGTGGCGATTGACCGCCGTACCTTCCTGTGCACCGGCGTTGCGGTTGGAGTTCTGGAAGCTGCCCCGAACCTCCAGGCTCGTCCGCGTCCACAACTTGGCCTTGCGGATGTTACCGTCGGCAAGGAACTGAGGCAGGACTATGCGGGCACGATTCGCGCGATCGCCGCGATGGGCTACTCACATTTTGGTTTTCGCCTCGCCGCCTTCGCTCCCAATTCGTCCGAGCTTTCACCAGATTTGAAGGCCAAGATTGTGCGAGACGCTGGCATGGAAGTCGGCGTGGTTCGCTTCATTCCGAAGGGCGCAGATTACCAGAAGCAAATTGCCCAGGCCGCGGAAATAAACGCGCCGGCAGTTGCCATGACTGCCGCGCCACCTTTTCTTACACGACAACTTGGCGTGGCGACGCGCGCGGAGTTCGAGGCATGGTTGCCCGAACTCAGGAAAATAGGGACTGAGTGCAGGGCAAGTGGTGTACGCTTCGCCTATCATACCCACTGGTGGGACTTCCTGCCCTTGGACGGGGGAGAAACTCCTTTGGATGTGATACTGGGGACCACGTCTCCAAGCGATGTCAGCATTGAACTAGATCATGCCTGGTGCTGGTATGCGGGAGTCGCGCCGCTTGCGATACTAGCTCGCTTGGGCGAGCGCACCACGTCGCTCCATCTCAAGGACATAGATCGAACACGGGGACGAAGCGTCACCGATCATGCGGTTGTCATTGGTAACGGCGAGATGGGCTATTCCTCACTTTTGCCCAGATTGTCTCGTATCACTTCGGCATTGGGATATGTCGAAGTCGATGCGCCAACGGACGGGCTGGTCGCTGCAGCCGCAGGCGCCGGTTTCTTCTTCGAGCATCAAGGCTGAAGACAATAACGCCCCGGTTCGCAATTCTGCAAGCGGGCGCGCTCAGTCTGTTAATGGTGTCAAATTGCGTGACGAGGTGTTTTTCAAGAACCGGGAGCCGTGATGAACTCCTCAAGGGCCTTGGCGATTTCTTCCATGCCATGCGCATTGGGATGAAAGCGCGCGCCTCCAAATTCTTTTTTCAACGCCCAACCGTTACTCCACGGATCTGCGTCACAGGCCCCATGCTCGCTTGAGAGAGCCGATATCCTCAAGACCTGGGCGCCATCCGCCTCTGCAGCCCGCTGCGTCGTCGCCGCCAGACGCTCGGCAATAATGCGGCTTGCCTGAAGCTTGTCGGCGGGAATTGCCAGTTGCGGGCAAGTGCCTACTTTAGGCACGATAGTGACATAGTCGAGGAAGATGATACGCGCTCGAGGCGAGCGTAGGCGAACTTGCCTGACGATATCATGTATCGCACCTTCAAGATTTGCCCAGGCTTGCTCGTCGGGCTGGCTGCTATTGAGACATTGACTCGGGGCAGGCTTCAACTCGTTACACATGGCGGCCTTGATCAGTCCGCCGACATAGCCAACGTCATTGCCTCCAATAGTGATCGTGACCAGCTCGGTCTGCGAGGTTACCGCTGCGATCTGTGGCGGCAGTTCATTCCAGGCCTTGAGGACATTGGCGGTTGCAGCACCACTACAACTGACGTCAGTCAGGTTGAGATTCTTACTCCGCGCGAGAATATGAGCGTAGTTGACGGAGGATCGTGAACAACGGTCCGATTTCCCTTCGATCTCGGGAGGTAGACCAGGACCGGCCGCGAACGAGCTGCCCATGGCAACATAATTGCCTAGTGCGTCAGGTTTCGTTGCGGCAAGGAAATCTTGGGATGCGCAGCCCCCGGACACGGATGTGATCAGAGCAATCAGCACCGACAAGCCAACTTGCTTTATTACCTTCATAGCGTAGTTCTCCCAGGCGAGGCTGCGTGGATGAAGCCGTAGGCATTAGCACTGAGTTTGATTCATCTCTCCCTTTGGGAGACCGACTCCGGCGCGGGGGCAAAAATCACCAAAGAAGGATCGCGTATCTTAAGGAGATACTGACTGGTCGACTGGCCTCCTCCCTATCGTAATATTTAATTGCACTTGAACTGAGTGGTCGAATTTAAGCGTCACGTAGCAATCCGATGGAAACTACCGCCGGCGGAATGACGGTAGACTATCTTTGGGAACACGCCGATTTCTTGTTCGCCGTCCAGTCAATAGCAGCTTCGAGCATCGCCACGTTCTGTGGCTGGTTATAAGTCTGCGGCATATGGCCGATCGCGGAATAGAACATTCGTCCGTTACCAACGCAGTTCGTCCAGGCGATCGGATGGTCTCCCATGCGTAAATCCTGACCCATGCCTTCGGGCTTATAGGTGCTCTCATCTAGAGAGAGCAGCACGTCTGCTCCTACTGCACGTGGGTTGGTCGAGAACGAATACCATTCGTCCTCCATGATCCAATCGGTCGGTAATGTCGCAGCCAAGGGATGCTGGTGGTTCACGACAACCCGCGCCTGCTGGAATTGCGGGTTCATAGGATGTCCCTTGAAGCGCGCGCCAATCAGCTTGTCGGGATACCAATCCCAGAAGTACACGGGGTCGCCGGCGCTGCCATGAATGCCGACGAAACCTCCCCCGTCTTTCATGTAGTCTTGCAAAGCCCGTCGTTGGGAAAGGCTCAGCACATCGCCGCTGATGTTGTTCCAGATTACCGCGTCGAACTGGCGGAGGGTCTTCTTATTGAAGGCGCCGGCTTTGTCGGTCGTCTCAATTGTCCAGCCCTTACGTTGCGCCATTTCCGAGAGGGCTTGATGCGCTGCAGCAACTGAGGGGCCATCACGGAAACCTACGATTTTCTCGAACAAGAGAAGTCGCGGGCGTGCTGAAGATGGGGCGAATTTCGGCACTTCATTATCGTATCGGGCGCAGCGTGCCACCTTGTCCGCCGCGGTTACGGGCAGCGCACGCAAGCGTTGATCGAGTGGACCTAGTTGGTCCTGCTTCATGCCAGTGAAGCGCGAGGCCTCTTTGAGCGTAATGATGGCGCTGAAGCTCGGCACCTGTCCTCCGCTGAATTGCGCTGGGATGCGAGACTTCTGAGAAGGATCGGCACCATCGACCAAGGCTTTTGCGGCCGGGCTCAACAAGACGTCGATCAGTGGTGAATCGACGGAAAATGGCATGTCGCGCATCGGGCAGTCCGTGACGGAGCGGAGAGCTGCGGAACTGGCTGTTTTGCTTTCGGCATTGGCGGGTAGAGCGGCGGAGGCAGTGAACGCGGCGATTGCGAACGCCGAGAAATACATTTTCATGGGTCGAAGCCTTCGTGTTCGATCAGATACCATCTCTAGCACATCGCATCTACATGTCGTTGAAGCAATTAGATCGACTGCAATTAATCGAAACATGCAATCTTATCCGATTTCGCGATACCGTTTTCATTAACCGCATCTATCGTTGCGAAATAGTGCGCGCCGATATTAAGGCTTCTGACATCAATCCGAGTTTGGTTATCATATATTTGGAAGTTTTGATTCATAAGCTTCGGCGTCGTCCCGATCCTAACGATATAGAATTCTGCTCTGGCGCTGGGCGCCCAGCTTATTGTCGCATGACGGCCGTCGGATGCATCTCTCTGAACTATCGGAATGGGAACTTTGGTCGGCGGCTCGCCACCGCCGATGCCGAAAACTCGAAGATCATAAAGAGAAAATTTCCCTTGGTCCGGAGAATGGACGTTGCGGAGGCGGACGAACCGAGCCTTGGCTGCTTTAGGGAGAACTTGGTAGTCATGTGGAGCATCCTGCCCCGCATGCGAGTGGTCGATTACGGTCCGCCAAGACTGGCCGTCGTTCGAAATCGAAAGTTCGTACTTGTAGACGTCCGAGCTTATGCCTCGTCCCCGGCTGTCCTGATCTGCAAAATTGATCTGCACGGCCTCAACGCGCTTCACCTGACCAAGATCAATCTGGAACCATTCGCCGGGATTCCCAGTCTTAGCCGACCACCAGGTACGAACATCCTCGTCATTGGCGTTTTTGGGGGGCAGGCCGTCGAGGCTCGACGAGGCGGTTACCGCCTTATTGCGCGACAGGAGCATCCATCCCGTCAGTTTGCGCCCATTGCCTATGAAGTGCGGATAATCGCCGAGGTATGTATCCGCGATCAGGTCGCCGGACGATGTGAACTTCGTAGGGAACAGTCCCAAGCGCCGTTCGAAATTGTGGCGCTTGGAAATGGTCATAGTCCCGAAATGCCACCAGTTCCCATCAAGGCCTTTGAGCGTGCTTCCATGGCCTGCGCCGGCAATGAAGCCGGTCGGCTTAAAGGCGAACGGGCTGGATGTTTGGTAGGTAAACGGGCCAAGAGGTGATTCTGCAACCAACATTCCGTTGGCATATGTACGATATTCTGTCCCGGGTGCGGAGTATTCCAGATAATATCTGCCTTTATGTTTGGTGAGCCAAGAGCCTTCTACGTACGAGTAGCCTGAGACGTTCTCGTTATTATCGCCAGGTACTTCCCACCCCCGAGTTGCCTTATCTCGAGATTGCGGAATGTCGATCTTCGACAGGCGCTGGAATGTCTTGGAATCGAGTTCATAGCCGTGGAGGGGGCCAGCGGGGGCGAGGCCATCGTACATGTATAAACGACCGTCGTTATCGCGGAACAACGCTGGATCGACGTAGCCTGGTTTGATGGTCGCGGCTTCATGCCACTGTCCAGTCAACGGATCGTCAGTCGTCCAAATGCGGTTGGCAAATTCGCTTACGGCGAGATACATCTTGCCGTCGATGACGACGACAGTAGGTGCAAATTTGTCGATATCGTGCCCATAGGCAGCGATAAAATTCCATTTTTTTAAATCTTTCGAGTGCCAATAGCCCTTTGAATGTGAGGCAAAGAGCCAATATTCTCCCGCGAACGTTATTACGGTGGGATCGGCGGCCTCACGGTAGGGTTGATCGGGCGCGATCTGCAGCCTGTCTCCCTTGACAGGGACCTGATATCGATAAGGCAGATTGATGGGGTTGGCGTAGGTCGCCTGCCTGCGATCACTCGCACCGCTGGCAATTGGGATGACCAAACCCGCTGACAGTAACAAGCTGACTATCGAACGCGCGAGGCGGATTGGGCGGCGCTTCCGTTCCATACAGGCGGGCTTCCTTGGAATAGTGGGTGCGTTGCCTTCAGGCTGTGAAGGCAGCGGCGAGTGCAGCTATCAACGCGGCGTTGAAGTGCTCGCCGATACGTGTGCCGGGCAGACCGTCAAAACCGTGGAATGCGCCGGGAACGACATTGAGCGTGACCGAATTTCCAGTTGCAATCAGCCGGCGCGCATATTCGATATCTTCGTCGACAAAGAGATCGATGGAGCCCACGCCAATGAAGGCGGGGGGTAGTCCACGCAGATCTGTGACGCGTGCTGGCACCACTCCGTGCGGCACTTGATCCGACCCTGCGGGCACGCCAAGAAAGGCCGTCCAGCCAAATCGGTTATGCTCTGGCGTCCAAACCAACGCACCTTGATACGGCGGCTTGTGGACCGTGCTCCCGGTTCGGTCGTCGAGCATAGGAAAGGTCAGCGCCTGGTAGATCAACGGAAACTCGCCACGATCGCGAGCAGTGATTGCCAGGATCGCAGCATGCCCACCACCTGCACTGCCGCCCATCACGGCAATTCGATTTCGATCGACACCCAACTGCTCGGCGGATCCATATAGCCATTTCAGTGCCGCGTAATTGTCCTCAACCGAACCGGCGTAGGTCACCTCTGGAGCCAGTCGGTATTCTACGGTGACGATCACGCAGTCTAGCGCAGCTGCCAGTGGTTGTAGCCTGGCGATATCGCCTTTGGCTGAACCGATGACGAACCCGCCGCCGTGCATGTGGAGGATTGCGGGCTTGTGGTCCCCAGGCTTGGCGGGGTTCACGACGTAGACTGTCACTTCGGGGCCATTTTTTGGCCCAGGGATCGTTCGGGGAGCCCATGAAGGGGTTTGCAACGGCGGGGCGGCGAAGGATGCTGCACCCTGACGCATTCGCGGCAAGTTTTGCGCCGTCAGCGGGAAATGAGTCTGCAACAAAGCTTGCGGTATGAACCTGCGCAACTCGGGATTGACGTAGGGCGTTGGATCGAACTTTCCGCCGCCTCCGCCAAGTGGGGCAGGTCCATCTGCCCATGCTGACTGGCTCGCGATTCCAAGGACCCCCAGTGCGGCATTTGAAAACAGAGTTCGGCGCGACAGATCGAACATGGACGAGGCCTTTCAGTCTTCTGCGGAGCACAACGCCGGAAGAGGAATTCCGGCGTTGCACATGATGCTCATCACGCCATTGGCAGTACGATTGGTAATTCCGGTAATCCGATTGAGCGAACCCTGACAGTAACCGGTCCCTCGACCCCTGTGCCTCTCAAGATCAGGAGGGCTCGCCCTCTGAAAGTGTCGGTGCTGGAGCTCGTGAGGGAGCCGGTAGCCATTGGGTTGGCGCTACCGAAGCCGGCCAGACTTGCCGGGCCATCGATGGCGATATCGATGCGACGCCCATCGTCAGGAAGCAACCTGCCAGCGTCGTCGACTACTTCGATCCGAACGTAACTTAGTCTGTCTCGCCCGGATTGGCCTTGAGGCGTTTCGAGAACGGACTGTAGTCGAGAGGCAGGCTTCACGGTTTCGAGCTGCTTGCGGGCAAGCACTTGCCCTTTTCGGTAAGTTACAGCTTCGAGTTTCCCCGGAGCATAGGCGATCTCAAACTCTGTCCGGCGGTGATCCTGTGAAGTAAGCGCCTTTTCTCCAACCAGTTCCCCGTTCAGCCGCAGTTCGACCTTATCGCCTGCTGCATGCACACGGACATTGAGGGTTCGGCCTTCGGAGCCCGGCCATGTCCAACTGGCGAGTTCATCCGACCATCCCCAGTTCGACACATATTCGAACGTGCCTTCGGGCCCGGGGCGCTGAACCGTCATTTCCAGTGGACTGATGCCCCAGACGACGTCGCGAGCCAGGGAGGCCGCTTTCTGTTGCCCGATGAGGTCGAGGTCGCCGCACCACGCATTGACCCAGGGAAACGTAGGGAGATAGATCGGATAATTGCCGTTCTTGATCCGCGCTGTTGCGCCAATTCCGGCCTCACCGATGTAGTCCATGGCAGTCCAAAGGAACTCGCCCAGGAAGTAGGGGGCTTTCTCGCTCAGCGCCTGATAATCGTAAACATCGCGAGCGAATGTCTCGGATGCATAAATGACCCTTTCGGGGTGAACCGTCTCTTCGCTTTCGATGTCCTCAAGGCGATAGTTATATCCCGGAACGTCGAGAAAGATGGTGGAAGCATTATCCTTTTTGCCGGCTCGGCCGACGCGGGCGGTGCCTTCCTGCGCGATCATCTCGCTGCCGAGGACGCCATTTAGGCCAGCGGTGATCGGGCGTGTTGAATCCAGGTTGCGGACGGCATTGGCGAGCTTCCATTGCCACTCGACGCCCTCATCGGTCGAACGGAAGGGAATTTCGTTGCCGATGCTCCACATGATGACGGACGGGTTATTGCGAGCGGATTGAACCATCGCATCAACTACGTCGCGCCAATGCTCCTTGAATTCCCCAGCAAAGTCCTGAGGCTCCTTTCCGACATGCCAGGCATCGAAAGCTTCTTCGATCAGGTAGACGCCCACGCGGTCGCATGCTTCGCGCAGGCTGCGGGAAGCCGGATTGTGCGACGATCGAATGGCGTTGAAGCCGCGGGCCTTCAGCAGGCGCAGCCGGCGTTCATCGGCATCCGGAAAGGCGCAGGCGCCCAGCAGGCCGTTATCGTGATGGATGCAGCCGCCGCGCAGTTTCACGCGTGTTCCGTTCACAGACATGCCAATCCGTGGGTCGAAATCGACGATCCGGATGCCGAAAGGCTGCTCGATGCGGTCGAGTACATTTCCGTCGCGAACAAGCTCGGTCCGCAACGTGTAGAGATTGGGATTGTCAGCAGACCATAGCCTCGGTCCCCGTAGCTTCATGCTCTGTTTGACGGATTTGGCGGCGGGGCCACTGGCTTCGCACGCCACGCTGCCGTCTTGCTCGACAAGCTTCGTGCGGAGGATATCACGACGCCCCGGTGTTACTACAGTGGTGGCAACGTCGATGAAAGCCGTGCCCTGGCTCAACTTTGAGGTTGAGGCGGCGACACCCCAACGGTCGAGGCGGCTGTCGGCAGGCATCGCGTCCAGTTCGACGGATCGATAGAGACCCGATCCCGAATACCAGCGGCTGTTGCGGCCAAGGTTGCGGACGCGTACCGCAAGGACATTGTCGCCTGTCCGATTGAGTCGCGGTGTGAGGTCTACCGCAAACGGTGCGTATCCGGCGACGCTGCGGCCAACAGGTTGCCCATTTAACCAGACATCGGTCTCTGTGTAGGACCCGTCGAACAAGATCTCAATCCGGGCGTCGGCAGGGTAACCATCAACCCGGAAGCGCTTGCGATACCATCCTTCGCCGCCGCGCGTGAAGCCGGTGGCAGTTCGGCCGATGGCCTTCTTGTCGAACGGACCAACAACGGCATTAGGAGACTGATCGGGAAGGTCCTCGATGCTCCAGTCGTGCGGGAGATGGACGCTTCGCCAGTGCCCATCGTCGAACTGCCCGTTTTCGGCACCCTCGATCGTACCCAGCTGGAAACACCAGTCTGCATCGAAGGGCTCGCGGCGTGTCGACGCAGAAGGTTCGATTGCGCTGGTTCGCATCGAAGCAGCCTGGGCGGCCGCCGGCATGCCGGACACTGCACATACGGCCGCCGCTGCGAGCACCTGACGGCGATCGGCCTTCAAACCTTCGAAATCCATCAGCGTGCTCCCAGTGTTTTGAGGCGCTCATCTAGCCGGGCAAGCGCATCCGCTTTGACGACCCCGAACTGGATCAGCGATTGGAACGAAAAGTTTCCCAGGTGCGGCTTGATCATCTCGTTACCAATCCGGGCTTCGACATTGGGGATTTCGGCCGAAACCATGGCCCATGCCTCCGGAATTGCCCGAAGTTCGGCAATCGACGTTTCGCGCGTAGAAAGCGGACGGGGAATTCGCTGCGGTGCGACAAAGGCTTTGGCGGCGGGGTACTTGGGAGCGTCCATCTTCGCGGATCCTTTGGAGCTTCAATGGCCTGAAATTTCGAACTCGCCATGCAGGCTTGCGGCCGAGCTGCCGCCGATCCAGACATCAAAGGGGGCTTCGTCCTGAACCCAACCGCCTGTGGCCGCACTCCAGTACCGAAGGTCGTCGGGGCGAAGAGTGAAGGTAACGGTCCGGTGTTCGCCGGGCTTCAGTGTGACGCGCTGGAAGCCCTTGAGTTCGCGCACGGGCCGCGCCGAAGTGCCGTAGCGTTGGTGGATGTAGAGCTGCGCAACCTCATCCCCGGCCCGCCTGCCCGTGTTGGCGAGATCGACGCTGATCTTGACGTCCGCGGCCGGATACGATGGCTTCTCGACCTTCAGATCGTTGTACGCGAAGGTGGTATAACTGAGGCCGTGCCCGAACGGATAGGTGGGGGCGCTGGTTCCATCCCAGTATCGCTTGTCGGTGTTTGCCGGATCATGCGTGGTGAGATGGGCATAGGTCACTGGTGCCTGGGAAGCGCTGCGTATCCAGGAAATCGGCAACTTGCCGCCGGGCACAGCGTCGCCGACCAACAGATTGGCAGCAGCGGCAGCGCCTTCGCTTCCAGGATACCAGAGGTCCATGATCGCGGCAGCTTTGGTATCATGCAGATTGATTGGCCGCACGCTCATGAGCAGAACCACCACCGGCTTGCCGGTTGCGACGACGGCGTCGAGCAGTTCTTGCTGGCGGCCAGGCAGTTCGAAGGACGCACGCGAGGCGGCTTCGCCGCTCATGTCCTGACCTTCCCCAAGTACCAGCACGGACACGTCAGCATTTTGCGCTAGGCTGACTGCGTGCGCGATCTCGCTCGTTTCGTCGAGGGGCGGCCGTTTTGCAGGCGTTCCATCGATCATCACAAACGGTGAGGGGAACGTACGCGCCGGCATCCGGACGCCTTCCGAGTAGGTGATCTGAACGCTTGTGCCGAGCTTAGCTTTAATTCCGGTGAGAATACTGGCTCCCTCCGGCTTGTTCAGCGGGAACACCCAAGACCCCAGGACGTCCCTCGTGCTGTCGGCCAGAGGCCCGATCACGGCGATGGATTTGAGGGCATGGCGGTCCAGCGGAAGCACTGAAGCCTCGTTCTTCAACAGGACCGCTGATCGTTCGGCCGCTATGCGCGCTTGGGTTCGATGTGCGGGATCGGCCCAGACTTTGGCCGCTGCGGCTTCATCGACATATGGCTTCTCGAACAACCCCATGCGAAACTTCATTTCCAGGATGGGGAGGACGGCCTGATCCAACTCCGCAGTGGTAATCTTTCCCTGTGCCAGCGCCTCAACGAGATTCTGCATGGTTGCGGGACGGGTAGGTGGGATCATTTCCATGTTGGCCCCGGCCTTGAACGCACGGAGCGCAGCGTCGGCGGCATCCTTTGCGAAGCCGTGCTGGGTCAGAGAATTGACCGCATCGGCATCGCTAACGACAAAGCCCTTGAAACCCCAGGTTTCGCGCAGCACCTTGGTCAGCAGCCAATGGTTTCCCGTCGCGGGAACGCCGTTGACCGGCATGTAGGCGCTCATGATGTTGCCCGCGCCCGCGTCGATGGCCGCCTTGAACGGTGGCAGATAAACATTCCACAGATCGCTGTCGGAAAGGGCAACTTCATCGTAGTCGCGTCCACCGGTCGCGGCGCCGTAGCCAGCGAAGTGCTTGGGTCCTGCGATGATATGATCCGGTGCGCCTATATAGGAACCTTGGAAACCGCGAACCTGGGCTGCGGCCATCGCCGATCCCAAGTACGGGTCTTCACCGGCCCCTTCGAAGATCCGCCCCCAGCGCGCATCGCGCGCGATGTCGACGTTCGGTGCGAAGGTCCAATGCAGGCCAACCGCGCGCGCTTCTTTCGCCGCAACCGCCTGCGAGCGCTCCGCTACGGCCGGATCCCACGATGCTGCCATTCCGAGCGGCGCTGGGAAAATGGTATGCAGGCCATGGATGACGTCGAACCCGAACAGCAACGGAATGCCGTGAGGAGACTGTTCCACAGCGATCTTTTGCGCACGATTGATCAGCTTGGGATCGGTGACGAACAGCGCCGCGCCAGCGTGGCCTGCTGCGATCTCTTTTTCGACTTCCTGAGCAAGTCGGGGGACCTGAGCGAAGTAGAAATACTGGCTGAGTTGGCCGGCCTTTTCCTCGGGAGACAACTTGGCAAGCAATGCGCGTGCGCGGGCTTCTGCACTCTCACTACCTTGGTTACGTGTTGCAGTGCCAGCACCAGCGGGTTCCGCTGGAACGAATTGTGACCAGCAGAGGCCCGCGAGAAGTGCCGTTTTGGCAGTTGCCTTGAAGATACGCACGTTAGTCTCTTCCCTCGCGAACGCGCAAACGGGCACCCCACATTGAAGCTGTGGGGTGGTGATGTCCGGCAAGGGGGATCCCTGGCCAGGTGTGCGTGGAGCGGCTCTAAAAGCCACCCCACTGATCAGGAGTTCACTTCTTCGGAGGAAGCTTGGCGAGGTCTGCGTCAATTGCCGCTAGTTTTTCGTCCGTGATCATGTCGCTCGAATACTGCTGGATCGCCTTCAGCGTCATGCCGCGCGCCATGTCGATCTGATCGCTCTTCACCAGGTCGGGAAGATACTTGGCGAGAATTGCCTTCGAATCAGGGTCGTCGAGAAGCGTTCCGATGTCGGTTCCTTCGGTAGTGTAACGCGGAGCCTTTGAAGGCGCTTGCGCCGCCGGGGCGGACGTCGTCGACTTGGAAGCCTGGGCGTTCGCGGTTGAAGCCAGCGAAAGCACCGCTGCGAAGGCAATCGTTTTGTACGTGATCATGCTCAGGTTCCTTCTCCATTTTGCCCGTTGTCCCGTAACGATAGATTCGAGTGGGCCGTGCCTTAAATGTACCAATCGTCCATATATGGCGTGACGGCAAATTGCTATGCTGAATCGAAGCTCACGAGCGATTCAAAGGGCCGCGGAACCGATCGCGCCGCCGACGGATGTCAGTCACCGTAAAACGCACTTTCCGTAGCTTAAATGGCATCGTAGACGGTGAGCAAGAATATTCTGGCGCACCGTTGGGCCCGGAATTCTGCGGCGCACACCGCTTGATGGGAGACGGCGTGTCATGCCGTGAAGAAAGATGGAGAGGAATTTCGATGGGTGAAATAGATCGCCTTCCCGACGCGAAGTTGTTCATCGCCGGGGCGTATTGTGATGCGCAGGGCGGCCGAAGGTTCGACGTGATCAATCCCTGGTCAGGTTTGGTTGTCGGTTCGGCTGCAGATGCCAGCAGCGAGGATGTCGACGCGGCGATCGCCGCTGCGCGCGATGCATTCGACAACTCCGACTGGCAATGCGATCACGCGGGCCGCTTCGCCAAGCTGACCAAGATGTACGAGATAATGGCGAATGACCAAGAGAGCATCACTGCCTTGGCTCGCCTTGAAGCAGGAGCAGCTCTCGGTGCCGCGCGCCGCGCACACGTCGATCAAGCCATCACTTGCTTCAAGGATTTGCTATCCATTTTCCCGGATCTGCAATGGGAGCGAGACTTTGGAAATCGCGTGCACCACGGCAGCACGACGCGGCGCAAAGTCGTGTACGAGCCCATCGGTGTGGTGGGAGCGATTACTCCCTGGAACGTGCCACTTTACGTAAACGTTGGTAAGGTCGTGTCGGCGCTGCTCGCGGGCTGTACGGTTGTCCTAAAGCCAGCACCGGACACGCCGGGCATGGGCGCAATCTTCGGACGATGGGCTGACGCGGCAGGGATCCCGCCGGGCGTCCTGAACGTCATCACGGGTCACGATCCTGCCCTTGCGGGAGAACTGCTGGTAGGAGACCCTCGGGTCGATCTCATCAGTTTCACTGGTTCCACCGGCGTGGGTCAACGCATCATGGAGGCAGGAGCGAGATCGCTTAAGCGCGTCTTTTTGGAGCTCGGGGGGAAGTCGGCGAAGATCATCCTCGATGACGCGCCAGATTTTAGCCGCGAGGTCGCACAGTCCATGCTTGTGTTCCACGCAGGGCAAGGTTGCGCTGTGCAGTCCCGCCTACTGGTTCCGCGTAGCCGTTATGCCGAAGCGGTGGAGGCTTTGAGGCATGCCTATTCTGCCTTCACGGACAATTGGGGAGAATTTGATAATCCGGCCCATGTCATGGGCCCTGTGATTTCGCAGCGTCAACTCGATCGGGTTCATGGATATATCGAACTCGGCATCGCTGAGGGTGCGACGCTGCTCGCGGGCGGCCAGCTTCGCCCGGACAAGGGAAGTGGATTCTTTGTCGAGCCGACTTGCTTTGTCGATGTCACGAACGACATGCGCATTGCGCAGGAGGAAATTTTCGGCCCCGTGCTCGTCGTCATCCCCTTCGAAGATGACGACGATGCCATTCGCATCGCCAATGACAGCGCGTACGGCTTATCGGGCGGCATCGTTTCAGAAGATACTGGTCGCGCGGAAGCCATGGCCAGGCGCATTCGAACCGGTTCGGTTAGTGTCAACGGCGGAATGTGCATCGCCGGTGATCTTCCGTTCGGCGGCCGAAAAGCCAGTGGAATTGGTCGTGAGTGGGGCATTGAGGGACTGGAGGAGTTTCTCGAAAGCAAGGTGATAGCTACCGTCATTCCTGACTAACCAGTGGGATTGCCGGTGCATCGAAGATTACGCTGTTCCGATTGTGAAATGTCCCAGGCGGTAGAGCCTGGGACATGTGATCCGCCAGAAACAATGAATTAAATCAGGCACCGTCCCCCAGCTTTAGTTGGCCGGGGCACCTTCAGAATCCTTCTCGCCGAGCAACCGGATGGGGCCGAGCAGTCCCGAAGGCCTCAACTTGGATGTTTTGCTGTAAGCGGGAAAGCTTGTCCAAGTCACCTTGTCGAGGTCGCCCTGCTGGTCGCCGATAAGCCGATTGACCCACAGATTGGCGACCTTGATCTCGATCGCGTTTTGACCTGGCTGAAGGAACCCGCCGATCTCTAGGCGATAGGGAGCATGCCAGAGCCCGCCGACGTAATGGCCGTTTACGGTGACACTTCCGACATCTCGTAGATCCCCCAGGTCTATCCAGGTTTTCATGCCGGGGCGCCAATCCGAAGGGGCGGAAAAGCTTTGCGAATACGTGGCCACACCGGAGAAGTAACGCACCCCCGGATCCTGGCTTTCGCTGAGCGATACGAGGTGCTCCAGACTGATTGATTTTGGCGCGCCGCGATCGGCTTGGAAGCCGACTTTCCACGGCCCGCTGAGCTCTCCTAGCATCACAGGAGCCGGAGATGACACCGTGCGAGCTGTCGTCGTTGTCGGTTGGCGAAACACGATGAAGACGGCGTCTTCCTCTGCCAACTGCAGGGGGACAATCGTTTTCCCTTGCTCGATACGATACGAGAGCGGCTCCGTCTTACCGGTCGTCGCTCGCCACAGCTCGGGGGCCATGCCGGTGACGCGGAAGCTTGCCTCGACAGTTTCCGGTCGGTTTTGCCGGTTTGTGACGAAGTAGGCGTCACCATCGTGAAGTTTGCGATGTAGGAAAAGCAGCTGGGTGTCGGCGAGAGGGGACTTGTACTCGAAGTCCGGCACGAGCCCCAGGGTGCTGAGCGCGCCTGCGACGTCAGATCCAGTGATGACCTGTCCTTTCCCTACCCGCGTGATCGGTGCGCCCGACCATAGTCTTCGCACCAAGAACGCAAATTGGGCGGGATCATCTGCAAGGCTGGGCGAGCTCGTGGGTCGAGTGCCGATTATGGTGGCGCCCTCTGCTGCTAAGGCAGCAATTCGCTTCAGAACTGGAAGAGTCATTCTGGAGCTCGAGCCGCCGAGATAGAGCACGTGGTATCGCGCACCGGTCGGCGTGATCAGATCCTTTCCGTCGACTTTCAGGAGGCGCAGCACGGCATCTGGATTGACGAAATCGTACGCGTATTGGCGAGGGACCTCGGAGGGTAAACCGCCCGCGAAGAGGCTCGTGAGCGGCGCTTCTTCGCCATAGAAATAGGCAACGTCGGCGACGTTGCGTCCCTGCTGAAGCAACAGGGAGCTTCGAGAGATGTAGTCGATCCAGGGCCGTGCCATTTCAGCCCAGGTTTCGTGGCGAGTAAAATACTGGCCGAACATGCCAAGCGACAAGCCCGGTACCTTGTCGTCAACGGGCTGATGAACGGAAGTATGGATGACCGGCCGGTTGATCCCGAGCACAAATTCGAAATCGATGATCCGCTTAAGCTCGTTAGGCCCCGTGGCCCAAGGCATCATGATCGAGGTGAGCGATTCTGCCGCTGCAATGTTCTGACCATAAACGTGGGCGACGGACGCAGCGCCTTTCACATCTGCAATGAACGGGCCAGGGATGGATGCGTTGCGGGGGACATACCACATGGCGGACATGGGGTAGTCTGTGAAGCTGCGCATTCGCATGTCGTCGCCCAATGTGCTTCGCGCATTCTCGAGGGCTTCCCCGTAAAGCTTGAGGCCGTTTTGATGACCGACCTCGGCGATCGTGCCGTAGTGCGCTGTAGCGTGGAGTTCCCCGATTGTGCGGCGGAAGTCGTAGAGGAAGGCGTCGGTTTGTTGGCGTGATCCAACAATCGCTCCAGTCAATGCAGGAAGCCACGGCGTAAGGTCATAGCCGCGCAAACGGCGGAATTCGGCGGGCAATGCCGGGGTCCAATTGAACGGTCCAACCTCAGTGGAGTCGTTGACTAGCGCCCGGACGCCGGCAGATCCAAACAACTGGCTGCCTGTGGTTTCCCGGTAGGTTCCGAGATAGTGGTCGAGATAGCGGCGCACGGCTGCGGGGTCGAGCTTGTCCACCTCTAGCCCGGTCGCCTCAGGGCTGGCGGGGTGGTTCGTCTTGCCGATCAAGGACCACCCCAGCCTCACAATTCGCCACGTCCCGGAGAGGGGTTTCCAGTCGACCGTGCCGTCCGATTTGACCCGTTTCGTTAAGTCGACGATATCTGAGGCCGCGAGGCCCTTCGCGTCCTTATCTACCCCAGCGTCGAGCGCGTAATAATCGGGTACCGTGGCGAAACCGGCCTTCGCTTGAAACAGATTGACTCGGCTCTCCCCCGACAACGTAAGCTGCCGAACCTCGAGCTTGCCCGGAACACCGCTGCCGAAAGCGCTGCTGGCACCGGGTCGTTGTGCGAAGATCACGCGAAAGTGCGCACCGGTCACAGGCGCGAAGCTTGATGTGCTGGGGGCATCGCTGACCGGGATGTCGATCACTTTCGTCCAGGCCTGCCCGTCCTCGCTGACCTCAAGGCGAGGAAGGAGGCCGGGCCCGCGGGGGTTGGGGGCTATGCCGGGTACGAAAAGGGTGAGCGATCGCACGATCTGAACGGACGGGAAATCGATGTTGATGGTACCAGGAGCCTCCCGCGAGCCTGCCTTCAGCGGCGCGAACGACGTGAGGCTGTCATCGGCAAGGGCGTCGCCGTTAAGCAACTGACCGTCAGCGGAATGATAGACCGGCACCGGGAGAGAGTTCGGGTGGTTCACGCGGTAGGCAAAGACGGCGATATCACGGTACATCGTGGCCGCGTCGGCCGTCTCGGCCGACAAGTGTTGATACGGACCGGTCGTCTCTGCAGGTGCTGGAAGCTGGATAGGGCTGCCGGCTCCCGCAACGATCAGCTTTTCCGACCATGACAGCTTCTTCATTGCGTCTGCCGGAGGTACCCATGGTCCGCCGGTTTCCGACCAGCCCGGCGAAGATGCGATAGCGAGCTCCAAGCCGGACGCCTCAGCTTTTTCAGCGGCGAACTTGAACGCATGTCGCCAGTCCGGGGAAATATAGGGGAGACGTTTGGCGACGATCTGGGGGGTATCCTGGTTTGCATCGAAGTTCTGCAGTCCACCAAGCCCGATACGCTGCATCCACTCGATGTCTTTGGCGATTCCGTCTTCTGTGATGTTGCCGTTCATCCAGTGCCACCAGACGCGCGGCCGCGCAGCGGCGGGTGGATTTTCGAACTCTTCGTCGAGAGCAGGCCTATCGGACTGAGCAGGTTCTGCCCGCGAGGCATGAGCGTTGCCGAGCACTGCGATTGAACCCGCCAACATGAGCGCCGCCCGTATCCGCAACCCGGTCATTCTTCTCTCCCTGCTAACTTGAATTTTGTAATGTTCTGGCACTGGCATTGGACGCCCGAGCACGCTGTGCAGCGCGCTTATACGTTTCGGTAGGCGACTGTTTTTGCGTATGATTCACGCTCACAGCGAGGATCGCAGCCGATGTCGCATCGGCGGCAATCCTCTTTGTTCATCACCCGGTTCTTTCCGGGTCTACGTCATTCGGCCGCTGCAGCTTGAGTTGCCACTGGGGCATCCAGGGGCGGCCGAACCGTACGGGACCGGTCCTTGATCGCAGCGAAGTCCGCCTCATACTTCTTGCGTACCGTACCACACAGATGGTCCCAGATCGTCGTGTAGCCGCCGTAGTTGCCGTTGAAATAGCGATGGTGCTGGTCGTGGAAGGTCGTGGTGATGAACCACTTCGTTGCCCAACTTCGGTTCCACCAGCGCGGCAAGAATTCATAGCCGGTATGGACGTAAAGACCCATGATGATGTTGGTCGGCGCAATCAGCGCCATTGTTGCGTCGTGCACCGTGAAAAGGGTCAGGAACAGCGGTACGAAGCCACCGTTGATGAGCGATTCCAACGGGCTGACCGACAAAGTGGTCAACAGGTTCGGCGATGTGGAACGGTGATGGAGCTTGTGAACCCACGTGTAGAAAGGTTCTTTGTGCATCCAACGGTGAAGCCAGTAGAAGTAAGTGTCGAATAGGAAAAAATAGAGCGCATATTCCAGTGCGATCACCCACCAACTCGCGGGGCTTGAGGCAAACGTGATCCAGCTTTGTGCTTTGAGCCAACCGGTGGTCGGCCCCAGCAGAAACGCGGTGACAGTCAGGTTGACCGTTGCGAACAACACTTCGTTGCGGAATGTCTTCCACTTGAAGCCCCTGGGCTGAATTTTCCGGGCTTTGAAAAATCCGCTGGCAACCCCCCAGACGAATCCCGTGGCCAGGAATGCCCAAAGCCACAATGACAAAGCATGTTCCGCGCTAAACCAGGAAAACATTTTGGACCTCAGCTCAGAGCAATCGCGAAGGCAACGATATGAGCAACGACAGCAAGGGTGCCTGCGAACAAAACGGGGCGATATTGGGCGGTAGCCATGATCAAATCTCCATTGCCGAACCGAAGTGTTCAGCTGTTGGCGACTAAGTGGCATGCCGCGATTGGCCCGCAACCGGGTTTACGTTACGGTAGCAAAAATGACGTGAAATCGGCGCCGTATCGGTATTTTCCGGTTCGCGCATCGCCAATCGGCAGGAGAAGACGTGAACAGGATACGCCGCATTGTGATTGAACTCTGGGCGATGATCGTGTTCGCGGCGATTGTCGGATTCCTCGGCCCCTTCGGGACATACCTTCAAGCCGATTTTCCCGAACGGGTCCTAAACTGGTGGATCCATTTAATGGGCGCCTACGTTCTCGTTCGGCCGTCGATCGTATTGTGGAGCATGGTCGCCTCAGCGATGGATTTACCCAAGAGCACTCTTGTTTTCTGGGGCGTGGCTATCTCGAGCTTCCCTCTCGCATTGATATGGAGATGGGGCGCCAGCGTATTTTTTCGGGAGTTGGGAGGGTTCATCGGAATTCTCCCCTTTGCGTTGCTCAGCGCGATGACGGTGCTTGTCGTCGTCTGGTGGGCCAGACGTACGGATGCCCACCTTTCAGAAAAACGACCAGCTGATCGACCAAATGTTATGCTCCCCCACAGCCTTGCAGAGCCGGTTGGGGAAATACAAATCGTCGCCCAGGAGATGTCTTCAACCTCGGCCGCACTCAGCGAAACGCGCCTGATGAAGCGTCTGAGTTCAAAGTTTCAAGGGCCGGTCAGCGCCATTCAAAGTGAGGACCATTACGTGCGAGTCCACGGTACAACGGGCAGTGAGCTTCTATTCATGCGGCTGCGCGATGCTATCGCTGAGATGGAGGGGACGCCTGGCCAGCAAGTTCATCGGAGTTGGTGGGTTGCCGATTCCGGTGTTTCAGAGGTCAACGTCGACGGACGCAACCGCACCATTCAATTGCCAAATGGCGAGATAGCACCGGTTGCCCGCGATTCCGTGGCGCGTCTCGAACGGCTAGGATTCCTGCCTGTGGCTAGGTAGGAACGAGCCGCACTGCAGATCTGACCCGTCACCAGACTTCGGCACCCTGCATAAGAATGCCGACGATAAACTCGGCCTGCTCGCGGGCTTGTGCCGCGGTCAAAGGCCGGTCAATTCCCTGGATATTCAACCATCCGGATATCATCGCCATGATCGCCTGCCCGACCTTTTCGGGGTTTTTGGCGTTGATGTTGGCCGCTGGGCCGTAGGTTACGACTTCATCTCGGAGGTATGCGACCATCTCGATATAGCCGAAAAACTCGGCGCTAATGCCGCTGTTGCCGCGCCCCACGGCGCTTAGTGCCAGGCGTGTGAAGTCGCGAACCTCTTGTTTCGTGGTCCACACCAGCATGGTGGTCGTGTGATGGATCAGCCGTTCGCGCAGGTCGCTGCCCAATCGCGCGGACTGCTGGGTCGTTTTTCGAGACCAGGTTGCGATCCTGGAGTGGAGTACGGCATTGAGAACGGCCAACTTATCCGGAAAACGCTTGTAGAGCGTCGTTTTGGGGACAGGGACGGCGAGCGCTATGGCGTCCATAGTCGTCGCGTCGAAGCCGTCCGTGAGAAACATCTCAGTGGCGACTTTTATGATTGCTTCGGTAATTGCAACTGATTGCGCGCGAGACGGCCTTCCACGACCCGTAGGCCGTCCGTCACTCCGAGTCGGCGTGGCGGTGGGTTCGGCCTGTGTTGCGTCGATCACGTTTCAATCCTCTCGCGTCCCCATCGCTCGTCTCACCCGATCGTGGGGCATGACGAACGGCACCGGAGGGATGAGATCGGTTAAAACGGTGCGACAATCCAGCGATGCGGGGGGAAGCGGCCTCCTGTCAAGATCAACGCCAGACCGGACGCCGTGCTAGACGGCGTATGTTTCCGCCGAGGACCTACGCAAATTCATCCAGCGACCACTGCGTGCGCCACGCGATGGTAGGGCGATCACCCTGGAAGATCAGAGGCAACCAGACGTAGCGGGCTTTCGACGTATCCACGTTGGCCGTCAGTATGGGCATTACCCGGCGTTCTTCGGCAGTCAGTTCGCCGCGCGGGCGTTGCATGGCCTTGGTTATGGCACTTTGAAGGAGAACAGAGGTCTCACCGCTCGTGAAGGCGACGCTATCTTGTGGCCCCATCCAGCGGTCCGCCATCGCAATGTACAGGTCCTGTTTGGATGGGACCTTGAAGATACAACTGATCTGCGAGTTGAAGGAGGTCCGGGATCTATCCTGGGGGTGCAGATCGCCCAGGTTGGCCCACGGCCCGTGATATGTGTCCGCGATCGCGATCTGCGAAGGGTTGGGGAAGTAGCCGGAGGTCCCTGATGTCGCGAGATAATATTTACCTCGACGCGCGAAAAACGCAGGACCTTCCCGAACCAACGGTGGTGCACCGTAAGGGAAATGTGTCGAATAATAGCCTGTCACGTCCGTGTAATCGTCCGTCAGATCTGCGCAAATGAGTTCGCTGTGAACCCGTTCGAAGTACATATAGGCTTTGCCATCGGCGGGATGAGCGACCAGATCGAAATCGCCCGCGCTCATGCCTAGCGGCCGTAACTCGCTGCGGACGATCGTGTAGGGGCCCGTGATCTTGTCCGCCGTCAGGATTGTGCGTGTTTGGTCCGTCTTGCCCATGATCTTGAGCCAACACACGAATTTGCGTGTTCGCTGATTGTAGAGGATGTGTGGGCGGTCCAGTTTGACGGTTCGCGGGTTGAGAGGTGAGGCGGGGTCGTGCTCATCAGGCGCGATGATCAGCCCTAGGTCCTCCCAGTTGTAGAGATCCTGCGAGCGGTAGCAGCGAACGCCCCACGTCCAGACATCGCCGGTTGCGCTCGTGAATTCCTTGTTTTCGCCGTACCAGTAGAATGCGTCGCCGACGCGCATGACGGAGCCGCCGTGGGCCTGGATGGGTTTGCCGGCCGTGTCGAGCCACTCCGCACCGGGTAGAAATGAGCTGTTCCGTGAAGAAGTTCGGGGTTGCGCGAGGACAGGAATTGCCTGGCTCGCGGCGATTGCGGCGCCGCCGGCGAGCACCCCACGGCGAGACAGGTTCCTCATCTGATCTATCCTCTCTTAAGCGCTCTGTGGCGATGCAAACAAACAAGGTTGGAATAGCTGCGGCACGACACCGAAGGCGTATGAACTGCCCCTCTTTGGATTATCTTGGAATCGCCGCATCAGCCAAAGTAGCCGATGCGCTGCGTGTATCTTCCAAGGCCCGCTCAATTAACCGCTTCATATGCGCATGTGCTTGTTCTGGCTCTCGAGCTGCAATGGCGCGATATACGGCCACGTGATCCGGGATCGAGTTTCGCGGCAAGACCGTGGCCCGTTCTTTGTAACGGGTTGTCCATGTGATCACCGCATCGATGCTGGCTTGCAGGCCCAGCAGGGCTGAATTGCGGGTTGCACGAAGTATCGCGTGGTGAAACTCGCGGTCGGCGGTGCGCCCCCTCGTGCCAGCCATCGACTCTCGCATTACCGCAAGAGCGTTCCGCATTGCCGTCAGGTCCTCACTGGTCCGGCGCTGTGCGGCCAATTGTGCGGCCGCTGGTTCAACAGCGCCCCGTAGCTCGAAAATGTCACGAACAAGCTCCTGATCGGGTTCTACCGAAAAGGCCCAAGCGATGACTTCGGGATCGAGAATATTCCACCGATCCCGCGAGAGGACGCGGGTTCCGCATTTGGGCTTGCTCTCGATCAGCCCTTTGGAGGCGAGAACTCGCATCGCCTCACGCACTGCCCCCCGCGAGATATCCAATTGATCTGCCAAGACCAATTCGCCAGCAAGAATACTGCCTGCTGGATAGTGGCCCGAAATGATATCTTGGCCGATCTTGTGAATGACTGAGCCTTGTAGGCGCCGTCCGGGAGAGCGGAGAGACGGCGCAACACTGCCTTCGTCTAGCCCCCCTTCGATGTTATGTGCCCGCATGGTTACCCCTCCCCGGGCAGCGATCTAGTTGCTTGAATCGCGAATTAGATCGCTGACCTGTTCCCGCAACTCACCGACGCTGGTGTCGATCAAACGGCCATCGTCTTCCCGGAGCGGAATTTCGGTGTAGAGGACGCGGCGCTCCGAAGTGAGCGGCGGCGTCGCTTCATGCAATGTGCAAGAGAGGTGAACGGTCAGATCGCCGGGCGCTGTAACAAGGGCGACAATCGGGAGGTACGGGGCGCTTTTTGCTACTTCGACCGGCATTGCGAGCCGGTGGGAACCCGCTGCGACGCGAAGCTGGCCGTTTTCAGGGCTGGAGGCGCTGATAGCTACCCCAACCGTCATCCGAGCGCACGCATAGCTATGGCGCCCCAGATGGCAGTCACGGTGAAGGGACAGGTCTGAAGGCCCTGATACGACACCTACAGGCTTGAACAACGCTTCAATGATGCGCCCTTCGGCCGGCTTACGGGCGAGCGCGTCGTTAGCTTCCAGAACGGTTATGAGCCGTTCCCAAAGTTCGCTCGTCAACAACTCGCGAGTGGATGGTGAGCGCTCGACAAATTCCTGCAGGCGCACGCAAACGCGTTGGCCATCGGCGAGCTGCGCCCACCACGATTTTCCATCACCCTCCGCATAGGCGCTTCGCGCTTCATCCATCTCCCGCGAGATTTTCTCGATTAGGCTTGGCGGGACCCAGCCTCGGAGGTGGACGAACCCTGCTTCTCTTAGAAAATGACCAATTTCCTCAGCGGAATCTTCCGGTCCAAAGCTGCGCTTCAAATCGAGTGTGGCGCCTCGCTGATCCCGGAAGCCAAGCTCGCCGGAGACCAATGGCCACCCTTCGAGTATGGAGATCCAAAGGGAGTCCCAGATTGACAAATCGAGCAACGAGCCGCCTTCGAATTGTAGCGCGCGAGCGGTAAGCAAGCCGTTGAATGAAATCTCATTTTGCGCAAGCTCGGTAAATTGCTGAGCCGTCAGCGTGACAATCAAGGCATCGCTGGTTTCCCCGGGTTCGACGACAATCCGCTCGCCCAAAAAAGATAAGGACAGCGTCCAGGCTTCATCCGCCACTCTGATTGTCAGCGCACGGGGGCTCATCGCTTGATAACCAGCGGTAGCAACATCACCATGAAGCTCAAGGAGCGCCGGCAAGTCCTCGCTAAAAAATTGGCCCGGGGCGATGGCCGATTTGCGATCCTCGTCGCGACGGGTGCGTCGGTCTAGTTGAAAGCTCATAACGTCCTTACCCAAGCTAGCTTATATTTCTTGATCTCGGTCGGGCCAATTCGTCGGGGGAGGGCATAAAACAGCCTGCCGGTTCCCTCGACCAAAAACTACTAACAGTTTCTTTTATGGAGCAGGCCGCGTCTGTCAATTGCGATCCATCGGTGATCGCGGTGGCGGCCTCGATCCAAATTCGGAGCCAACCGAGAACCATTCTCAAGATTATCGTGCGAGGTTGCAGCTTGAATAATCTTCTCGATCTAATGCATGTTGGAAAATTCAACGATCAATCAGAAACTCAACCGAGCCACCATCGTCTGGATGAATAGAATGACCATGTTCATTTTTAAGACATTCTTGGATCGAATTATCAAGGACATCGAGTAGGTCTTGGATTTCTGCCACTCCTGATTTGTCTGGCAGGATACTAATTACCAAAGGGTGTTCGCTGTCCTGCTGCGGGATCAAGCGCGAGACTGAGTTCGCAGATATTCCATAACCAGCTGGTCCCACGCAGTAGCCGTTCGCGCGAACGCGTGAGATCCTTCCCAACATTTCCGAGATTTGGAATTTGGTTTCGGCCGTTGCTTCATGGTTTAAGCGCCGGAGCAATCCTTCCCAGGTCCCCTCCGCTGAGGCCGCGAGCATTAACCATCCCGGTGCATTGTTGGAAAGACGCTCCTTTACTCCATTGGTGATGCCTCGATTTATCGCGACTGAGCGCTCCCCATGCCGGCAGGCAATAAGCTGCGCGTCGATTCCAACGCGTGAGCTGAGCATGACCGTCAGGCCGTTTTGCTCAACGATGTGGTCGATGAGGCGAACGATCCGTCCATCACGGATGATTCCCGATTGACCGCAGGTTCCCATAATTGCCGCCCGGGCAGTCAGTCGATAGGTTCGTAGCTCAGGATCTCTATAGAGTAGTCCAAGCTCGACGAGGCTCGTCAGCAGTTCTGACGTACTAGATTGCGGACGGTTATAGCGTCGAACGATATCCATCACGGTCAAGTCACGATGTTCGGCGTCGAAATATTCCAGGACTTCAATAAGCCGGCGCGCGATTTTAGCCTTGTTCGAGCTTTGCAAATTCATGCTTCAACTCCCTTCAGGGGCTCCAGATCTAAGTCCGTCCAGCAAATTAGTGTCAGCTGTGGCAAACAAAAAATGGCGGGGCCGCAAGGGCACCCGCCAAGGTTGGGAGCTCGGAGGGAGCTCATTCAAAACTAGTTAGCGCGAGCCGAAAGCATAACGGACGTTGATACCGAACTCGCGAGGCGTGGTCGTCGTGACGCCCGTATAGGTGCTGGTTGCCGTAGCTGCGACCGTGGACGTGGCGCCCGTGGGGATCAGGTAGCTCGTGAAGAGCGGGTTGGTCCGCGAGAGCGTCTTGGTCGTGCCGATGATGTTCTTGGCGAACAGCGATACTTCCCACGCCCCCTTCGGATCACGGATGCCCGCGAACAGGTTGAGCAGGCCGTAAGCACCGACATCGTCGAACCTGTTGGTCGGGTCGGTTTGCGAGCTGCCATTGAAGCTGAACAGACCGCGCAGGTAGGAGTCGACCTTGTCCGAGATTGGCAAGGTGTACTCGCTGGTTACCGACGCGCTGAACGGAGCCTGGAAGCCCGAACGCTGAGTGACCTTGCAGGAGGCCAGATTGTTGGCGCCGACTGCGGCCTGCAGTTGAGCCAAGCTAGGCGCCGAGGTAACCGAGTCCGGGATGCCGTCGCCGTTCAGATCGTTGCACGGCACGGTGCCGTTTTTGATCTTACCAAGCGAGTAGCTGCCGACGACCCCGATCGACCACTGCGGTGTCACGCTGAAATTGAGGTCGCCTTCCAGGCCGTTCACTTCGACGGGAACTGCGCCGACGAAATTGAACTGCGAAACCTGCTGCGCGATACCAGTTACGGCGCCGGCGGCATTCCGGACGGCCACGGTGTTGACGAAATAGACGCCCTGACCGCCAACGCGGTACGGGTAGTTTTTGAACTTCTGATGGTAGGCGGTCAGGTTTGCGCGGAGCCTACCGTCGAGGAAGGTGCTCTTCACACCAACTTCGTACGACTTGGAGGATTCCGCCGGAAGATTGGTGAACGAGTTCTCAAGCGCCGAGCGGGCGAGGCTGAAATCGCCGACGACATTGATCCCCGGGCGCCAGGAGCTTCCCGTGCTCGCGTAGACCATCAGGTCGCGATTGATATTGTACTTCGCCGACGCGGAGTAGATCCACTTCTTGGCATCCTGCCCGTCCGTGGAAATGGTGGTTCCGTTGACGATCGTCTCGTCATGCGAGGTGTAATCGATATGACGCAGGCCACCGGAGAGCTCGAAAGCATCGCCGATATGGCCGGTCAGGTTGCCGAAGAACGACTGCTCATGCGAGTTGCCGACGCGCGCGACGGGCGTGTAGACAACCGTAATCAGCCGTCCAGTGGGCAAGCCGATCATCGTTGGGCTGGTCAGCTCGGTTGGCGAGCTGTTCTTATAATCGAAGAAACCTGCCACGTAGTCCAGGAAGCCGAACATGCGTTCGCTGTTCTGGAGGCGCACTTCATGTGAGGTCGAGGAAGGGTGCGAGAACGTGGTCTGCCAGACGTCCCCCGGGAAGAAGTTCGCACCGTCCTGGTTGGCCGTAGAGGAGATCTTCTGAGTGTAGTGCTGACCCTGATAGATCAGGTTCTGGCCGGCGAACGTTGCTTCTGCACGCCAGTTGTAGATGTCATAGACCTGATGGATGCGGCGGGCGGTTTCCTGATTGGAAAGGCGATCCTTAGTCGAAATGAAGACCGGGCTCGGCAGAGCGTCCGGGTTGGCTTCGCTGAACGAGGCAACCTGGTCGTAGGCGTACGACAGTCGGTCGAGGCGCTGATAGAGCGCTTCAGCCTTGAACCAGTCAGTCGGCTGCACGAGCGCCGAAATGCGGCCGCTTTTGGTGCGGGCATATGGATCGCGGCCGCTGTAGATGGTGCGCACGCGGTCGCCGTCACCTTCATCCCAGACGCCGGCCGCGCGGATGGCGGCGATGCCCTCGATGATCGGGATATTGACAGCACCCTTGAAGTTGGTCGTGCCGATATTGTTGGCGGTCAGGTCCACCACACCGCCATAGGAATAGAGATCCGGCTTCTTCGCGGTGACAGTGATAGCCCCCGACGGTGCCGCTCGTCCGCGCAGGGTACCTTGCGGGCCGCGCTGAACTTCGATCTGCCCGATATCGTACATCTGCTGCAGAATGACGCCGGCGGTGATCGGAGCATCGTTGAAGTAGAATTCGACGGTGGGATTGTTGCCGCTCGCCGTGATGTCGAAGTTCACGCCGCGCATGCGTGCATTGCCGCCGGTGCCGTTCGATTCCGTGGTCAGTTGGAGACCCGGAACGATCGACGAAACATCCTTGAAGTCGCGGAGGTTGAGTTTGGCGACTTCCTCAGAGGTGACAGTGTCGATGACAGCCGGAACGTCCTGCACGTCCTCGTCGCGGCGTCGTGCCTGGACAATGATGACATTGGTCGGATCGGCTTCGTTGGCGACAGGCTGTGTCTGCTGCTGAGCCATTGCTGGCGTGGTGAAACCCGCCATCGCGGCTGAGCACAGCCATAGCGTATGGACCTTCATTCAATCCCTCCCATTTATTGTACGATTAGTGTAATTGGTCTTGGCCAGATGCCCCCGAGAGTCAATTTTTTGTACGACATTTGGGCGTCGAACCGTCTGTTTTTCGCTGCGGCGATGGACGAGCAGTTCGGGGCAGGCGGAATGCCTGAGAGCCTTAGGAAGGTTAGGATTTTGGCGACGCTATCGCGGGCTCGACGGCATGTCGTCTGGTTCTGGAACCTATTTGGATTCGATGAGGGCGATGCCCTCTGGCGGCAGTGTCAGTGACAGCTGCCGAGCGCCATTAAGCCGGTAACGCTGTGGGGGCGGAAGCTGGCCCGCCTTCCGCAGTGCTGCGATTTGAGCAGAGGTCGGAAGTTTGGGTGATCCCATTGCTCGCCAAGCAGGGAACGGAGATCCTTGCGTTTGGTCGACTTGGGTGACCAGGAGTTCCTGTCCCGGCTTGAGGTCTTCGATTGTGATCTGCAACTGCTTCTGCGTTCCCACGACATTGCGCGTTGCATCGGCCCCAGGGATGCCGGCTGCTTGCGGAACTTCAGCCAGGTTCCAGACCAGCGCTGCAAACGATCCATTCGACTTCCGCGACGCCAGCGCCGGACCTTCGGAGAATACTCGCCTGTCGCCCAGAGCGTGGAGGAGGCGGTAGGTGTTATATCCCGGTCGCGGGATCCCGCGCTGCAGGAGGGACCAACCCATAGCGCCATCCTGCAGCAGATAGTCTGCCGGGCCAAGCTCCTCATATGTCCCGCTGAGAACCCAATGGGACATGATCTGCGCTTCTCCCAAAGCGCTCTTTAGGACATGGGCGATCATAGCCGGGCTGTCTGCCGACCATTCACTTATATAGAGGGGCAACTTGGCCATTTTGCTGGCCGCTATCGAGGCCCGTGCGCTTTTGATCGCATCAGGAATGATGTCGTTGACGGAGAGACCGGGGGCACCCTCCTTTTCCGGGCCGATGCCACCGGCATAACTATGGGTTGAGACGAAATCCACTGGCGCATTTTCGGCCGCGCAGAAGTCTAGGAACTCAGGAATCCACTTAGTGCCCGACGTCGCGGGCCCGCCCACGCTAAGCCTCGGCGACACCGACTTCACTGCGACGGCGGCGTGCTTGTAGAGCTCGAAGTAGTCGGACTGTTTGCCGGTGAAAAAGAATGGCAGGTCGGGCTCGTTCCAAATCTCGATCGGCCATTTCGCCACGGCTTCAAGGCCGTACCGATCGACGATAAAACGGGTGAAGTCACCGATGAACTGGCCCCACGCCTCCATCGATTTCGGAGGTGTAATGTTGCCCTTATAAAACCCGAACGCAGCCGTGCCTGATGCAAGTTCGCTGGGCATGAAACTGAGCTCGACGAACGGTGACAGCCCGCGGTCAACCAAGCCGTCATAAACCTCAGCGACATCGCGGAAATTAGCGGTACCGGACCGATGCTGCGGATAGCGGGTGAGTACTCCGAGCTCATCATTGAGAATGCCATGGAAGCGAACCTGTCGGACACCGATTTGCTCCCGCGCCAGGTCAATATCTTCCCGCCAGCTCTCTCGCATGGTGATCGCGGCTCGGTCCGAGCCGACGCAGCTCCAGATATGTGGCAGATCTCCAATGTCCTCACGAGATCGGATCCGGATTGGCACTGTCTCGAGAGGCAGGGCAGCCAGCGCAGGAAACGATGCGGCAGTTGCGGTCACTGCGGATCCCACAAGGAAGCCTCGCCGTCCTATGGTCATGTCGTCCCTCACCTTTGAGCTTCCCTTTCCAGCACCATCAGCCACTCGCCTGGACCGTCCTCATCCTGATCCGGGCCGGGCGTTACGGCAGCCTGACGCGCAAGTTGGGTGGCCAGTGCGTCCCATTTAGGGTCAAGGCAGGCAGCCATCAGGTACGCGTGGCTGGCGGTCGCCGGATTCCACGGCTTATTCTGGTAAGTTTCTCGACCGGCAGCGGCACGCTGCCGGTCGAACGGGACAACCGACTTCACGAATTCGATGTGGGTTTCGGCGCCGCTCGCGAACTGGCTCAACCAGTTGAGAGTGGTCGGCAGATTTCGGCCATCGGCGCCGTGGTAACCGAACCAATCCTGCCCGTGCGCTTTGCCAGCCAAGGCGGCGAGAAGCTGGGAAGTGAGGCTGTAACTCACATAATGCAGTGCATCCCGCTGGGCGAAATCGAGTGTGGATCCGTCAGGACGAAGATTGGCGTCGACGTGCCGCTCAAATAGTTTGTGCGCGCGTTCAACCAGATCCGCATCACCGATTTGAAAGGCAGCCATCGCCGCGAGCTTGATGCGGTGGCTTTGCCAGTTGTTCGTCAGGGTGGGCTTGATTGGGACATTGCCGGTCTCCATGGCGTCGATGTAGCCGACAGCCATGTTACGCAGGAACGTGTCGACTTTGGTGCGCGTCGGACGAGGCAGATCTCTTTCGACGAGATCGTACGCGAGGATCAATCTGTCGAAGCGACCCTCGTCGATGGGATTAAATGACAGCTCGTAGGTGGTAACCCAAGCATCAAGATAGCGGTCGGCCTGCTTGAGATATGCCTTCTGACCAGTGAGCCGCCAGGCGAATGCCAGATCGAACATGATCGGCATGTCCTCAAGGCTATCCCGGGCATCCCTGATCGCTCCCACGTTCGAAGGCGCCGGATTTGCGGCCCCCGGCGCGGCTGTCTGACCAGAGCTTACGCCTTCGATCCGGATATGCGCCGCAGGTCGAGGTGGGCGATTGAGATAGCTCTTGGCGCGCGCCAGCACTGTGGCCTTCAGCGCGGGATCGATAGTGCCCATTCCGAATGTCGGGGGAAGCACGGCGAAGTCTGGTGCCGCGGTACGCGGTTCGCGCGCGGCTTGGTGTGCCTTCGCCGGTAAGGGCGGGCAAAAGATGAGGGTTATCGCCAACATTGCGGTTACCGTCGCAGTTGTGCGTGGCACCCGGCGATTGCGAATGGGGAGCATCGGCATGTGATCCACCCCAGGCACTAACGACAAGCCGGATTTCGGGCATCCGGGATTTGCAGGAAGGAGATGCTCGTTGCTGGCAGCGTTGCCGATCCCCTGCTTAGGCCCAGAGGGCGTAGCGACGGAAGGCTGTCTTCACTGCCAAGTTCGAGCGCCTTGCCATTCAGGAGGACCGACTTCGATTGTAGTTCGGGTGCGGTCAGCGTGTAGATTTGGCTCCCCTTCGAGACCTGTAGCGTTTCCCCGGCACTGCTCGCGTTGATTGCCACCAGGGTCACGCCGCCTTTGCTTTGAGCCGAGCAATGAGCGTAGACGTGCAGACCCGGTTTCTGTTGGTCGCCAGCGTCGAGGACAGTCGATCCGACGAGCCGATTCCACAACAAAGCGGCCCAATAATTCGGGCGGGGTGCAAACGTTTCGGGTTCGAGCAGGCCGTAGTTGCCGCCCACAAGTGTCTGGTGGAACACCACATCTGCCCCGAGTTTCGCCAGTCGCCCCAACTGGTCGACATAGCGGAAGCTGTCCACGAACGTGCTGCTCCAAGGAGCCCCGCTGCAAGCGGCTCCAGCGGTCTCGGTATTCCAGATCGGCGCTCCAGGCGCGAAGCGGTCTCGCAACGCCTTGTGCTCAAGGAACGACTTCTCCGTTCGCGCGAACCATGCGTCCGTCATGGAAAGTTCCGGGGTTGTGCTCACCGGGGTGTCAGCAGGGGCGCACCTTGGCGCCACCGCCGGATAGAAGTGGTAGGATATGACGTCGAACTTGGGAGTTGGCGTACCCGACATGAGCGCGCTGGCCGTAATGTTGCCGGGAAGTGGCAGATTGGCGACATTCACGTCGCCCGGCCCCACAATCTTCATCTTCGGCAGCGTTTTAGCGACAAAGGCGTGGAACGCGACCTGATCGCGAGCAAACCAGCTTCCATCGTAGCCTTTGGGGGCGCCGCCGTAGTTGGGCAGATTAGGCTCATTTACGAGTTCGGCGGCGTCAATTTCTCCACCGAGGCTGTGCGTGTAATCAGCCAACGGCTGCGCAAGCAGTGGAGTCCAGGTGCCTTGGGCATCCCTGACAGCCGAATTGATCGTGAACGACATGAGCAGCTTGGCGTCGACAGCCTTGGCAAAGTCGATCACGCCCTTCCATTGCTGGCGGGTCAGGACGGTGTTGTAGCCGGTAGGGGGAGGGGACGCGGGCTTGTCGTCGTTCTGGAAAAACACCGAGTTCGCCGAGGTGCCGCTCGTTCGCAGATATGCTGGGCCAAGGCCGGCTGCGAGGGCACGCAAGCGGTGATTGTACAAATTGAGCGGTTCTTCGAGTTTGACGCCGCTCATCACGGTATTCACGCGCTCGTCGCTATGGTCCGCGTCTGAACTGCCCTTGGGTGCCGCCTTTGCGGGCTGGCTCGACATTCCCGTGATGGCAATCAGGTCAAGGTTGTAGGATTGGTAGCGCCGGTCGACCTCACCGATCTTCTGCATTTTAGCCGCGTTCAGGGGTGCCTGTTGGGCTGCAAGATTGGCAGGACAAACTGCGACCGCCGCGATGCAAGTCGTCAGAACCACCGGTTTGCGGAGCGACATCCCCATTAAACTCTCCCTGCATTTGTATCGCCACATCCGCTCATCGCGGATGGCTCGCTGCTCTCGTCAGCATTGTTCTTGAAGGCTGATAATCTGAACGACAGGGCTCATCGTCAATTAAATATACCGTCGGTATGATTCCATCGCCACGGCGCTTGCTTGACACTGATGATCGGTCCAGTGATCGAGGAGAATGGAAAACAGTCCGCAATTAGAGCTCGAAATGAAACCGAAGGATCCCGAGAATGGCCGTTTGGCGGGAGCAAGCCGTTCTCGTGGCCGTCCTTCACGTGCCGAGGCTGCGGCCATCGACAAACGGGTTCTCGATGTCGCTAGAAGTAGCTTTTTGGCCGACGGAATTTCGGCGACGACTATGGACGCGATCGCCGCAAAGGCCGGTGTAACAAAGGCCACGCTGTACCAACGCTACGATGACAAGGCTGCGCTTCTGCGTGCCGTGATGCATGACCGTGTAGCGGCATGGTCAGCGATATCTGATGCCCGGCCACAACCTCGCGGGGATACACTTCGGGAACGCCTGCAGCATTATGCGCGCTCCTTGACGCGCTGGAGGCGAGATCCGGAAGTCAAAGCTTTCGGCGACTTGATCCGAGAAGCTTGGGGCAATACCCGCGCGGTGGCTGAGGAAATCCAGTCGATCCGCTACAATCGGATGGTGGATGTGATCCAGAGCGACATCGAAAAATTCGGTGCTCTCGACGGCATGAACGTTTTGAATTCGCGCTTGGCATCCGAGATGTTCCTAGGACTCATCGGCGGAGTACATAGCTATCTCGCCGATCGTGATGATCTGGAATTGGAAGGCGAAACGGCCGAGCACCTTGAGCGGGCCGTGGACGTATTTTTGGCAGGGAAGAGCATCTGGTAGAAGGCCGCAGACAGCAGCGTCTGCGGTGGCAGCCGGGGTTAGAGCGTTGGCGGCGGAAACTTTACCGCGGGCCACTTGCCGAACACGGGACTATCGGGCTTGTAGGTACCATCTAGTACGGCCACCAGATAACGGCTCGCGATCCCGATATAGTCGTCAACTCCGCCTGCGCTTGGCGGCGGCGGCGTGGTAGCCGCCCGGCGCAGTGAGGGCAGCGCCGTGCGAGCGGGGGAGCCTATCAGCGTTAGTGCGTCGAGTGCCTGGAGCCGGACCGGCACAGTTTCATCGCTGTCGAAAATCTGGGTCAGCAGCGACACACCGGCTTCGGCCTCGCCGACTTCAGCGACCGCATGCGCAGCAGCTATCCTCGCATGGACACATGCGTCGGCGTTAGCCATTTTCGTAAGGCCGCTAAGGGCTTGGCCAGCGTATTTTGCGAGGCCCCGTAACCCGGTAGCGCTCCAGTAGCGAACCAGCGGGTTCTTGTCGTTCAAATTGGCCATGAATTCAGCAAGGTTGGCAGAGTCGCGCTTGGCGCTGCGCTCTGCCAAGCGCATCAGCTTTTCTAGCGGATAGACAGATCGGTTCCGGCTCTCGAAGTAACCTTCTCCGGGCGCCCCCTCGGGGATGAAGCCATTATCATTGATCTCCAGCATATGCCGATCGAGCGCGCGCCGCATTTTGGCGATCCGTGATTGGTGTTTTGGATCATCAATCAGATTGCTGAGCTCATCCCGATCCGTGTGAAGGTCATAGAATTCCTCGAACGGTCGAACTTGGAAGAAGCTGTCCTGGGCCGTATTAAGCCGTCCCTCTCGGTGCTCCAACTCCCATGACTGGTAGCTTTTCATGAGCCAGGCGAAGGCCTCGTTGATGCCCGAAGGACGATCCGGATTGTAGTTCCTAATCAATCTGAACCTGCCGTCGCAGACTGTGCGGACAAAGTCGTACCGTTCATCCATGCGGTTACGACTTCCAAACGCGAATTCTTCAGGTTTCCCCTTGAAGGGGCCCAACAACGCGCGGCCCGGCATGTGGGGGGCTTTGGGCTGACCAATCAATGACAAGAGAGTAGGGACAAGGTCGATGTAGCTCACCGGCGTGAAAATTTCACTGCCGGGAGGGGCCGGAGCCAAGTGCTGCCATTTGGGAGGGACGTAAACAATAAGGGCTGTACGGAAGCCCTCATCGTAGGCAAAATGCTTGCTACGCGGTGCGATACCTCCGTTATCCGAATAATAGAAGACGATTGTATCGTCGGCTACGCCCTGCTGTTCAATCTGGGCGAGCCTGTCCCCGCAGTTCTTGTCCATGATCTCGATGCGATTGTAGTAACTTGCAATATCGCCCCGAACTTCCGGCGTGTCTGGCAGATAGCCAGGAACTCTTACGTCTTCGGGCTTTACGCGGCCAGGGGTCGTATAAAAGACCTGCGATTCGTGGGTCGTGAAGTCATTATACACCGCCATGAAAGGCTTTCCGGAAGGACGATTGTACCATTGCGCCTTGCGACTGGACTCATTCCAAATCCGCTTCGCATCGACGTCACAATTGTAATCTTCCTTCCAGTTATTGACGCAGTAGTAGCCTGCATCTCGAAGGAACTGCGGATAGGTTTTGAGTTGCTCCGGCAAATGCGCGTTTGCCCTCATGTGCTGGGCTGGCGAGCAACTTTCCGCATATGCTCCGGTAAGAATGCCGAAGCGTGAAGTCGCGCATACGGGACCGTTGGAAAACGCATTTCGATAAACGACGCCCTTCTTTGCGAGGGCATCGAGATTCGGAGTGTGGGCTAACGTGTCGCCGTAAGCGCCGAGGAATGGATTGTTGTCCTCGCTCACAAGCCACAGGATATTGGGCAAATGCTGCGTGCCTGCCGCCGCGGAGCGTTCAATCCCGGCGAACAAACCGGCAATCAGGGCACCTGACGCTGCGACTACCGCACGCCTTCTGGTTATTTCCATCGCAATTCTCCTCCTCTGGCAAACCAAAGTCGCTTCGCTCAATTAGCGCCCATGTGAGAAACGGGCCGGGCAGCACGACAAATGAGGGGAAAACCGTCACTTTTGGCTGCCCGGCAAGGTAGTCAGCGGGCTTGCGGTTCGCACAAGCAAAGGAGGGAGGTCCTTGCTGATAGAACTACGAGTAGTACATTTAATTCCGCTGTCAATGCGGCGTCGAGCCTACATCTTCGATGTTCGCTTCCATCGCCGAGGCGCTTGGAATAGTGGCGAAACAAAACATAGGCTCGAAGCAAATCTATTAGTCCTGTTGACGCGACGTCCCCACGCGCGCGGGCCCGCTAAACGAGGGCATACCTCGTTTGAGCGGACCAAAGGTAGAGCGCGCCTCGGCCAGTCTATTACGCATCTCTGCCAAGACCTCGGGGTAGCGCTGGTGTACGCTGTAGTTCTCTCTGGGATCGGCGACGACGTCGTAAAGCTGGGGGTATTTGCGATCGATTGGCAAGATGTGGCCGTGGTAGTCGGCATGGGAAATGCATTTCCAACGCTGCGTTCTTATGCCGGTCACTTCTTCATCGTCGAATAGGAACAGAGCGTCGTGCGGGGATGGTTCGCCACGCTTTAGGAGGCCGCTGATATCCTTGCCGTCTAGAACGACCGAGGCCGGATTCGCCGATCCTGCCATTGCGCAGAAGGTGGGTAAGAAATCGATGCCCATTGCGATGGAATTGGTGCGGCGGCCAGATGGTACGGTCCCCGGCTGCCAGGCGATGCATGGCACGCGATAGCCGCCGTCATAACCTGCACCACCCTTGCGGTCGCGCAGCACGCCAGAGGAGCCTTCGAAGAACGGGCCGTTATCCGACGTGAAGATGACGAGAGTGTCCTTCTCCAGCCCTAACTCGCGCAATTTTGCCAAGAGTCTGCCGACGATGCCGTCGATCTCCTCAACCACCTCGCCGTATGCACTCGCCATTTTGGGATCGCGGTACTTGGCGTTTGGATAGTTTTCAATGTGCGGCGCGCTGAGGGCGAGTTCGACGAAGAATGGGCGGTCTTTGTTCGTTTCGACGAACTTGATGGCCTCATTGTAAAATCGCTGCTGCAACTCACTGAGGTCTGCAGGCTCGAAAACCGGCGGCACATCCGGGCTCGTATCAGTGATAAGCGATAGCGGCGCCATGTCGTGGCTATATGGAATGCCAAAGAAATAATCGAAACCGTGGCGGTTCGGCTGCCAGTCCGGTCCTTGGTGGCCCAGATGCCACTTTCCAAAGAGACCAGAAATGTAGCCCGCGGGCTTCAGAGCCTGCGGGATGGTAACCTCGCTGGTGGGAAGAATACGCTTGTCGTTCTCCATGATCACACCCCACGCCAGGCCGCTGCGGATCGGGTAGCGGCCCGTCAGCAGACCGGCACGCGAGGGGGTGCAGAGATTTTGCGGCGCATAATAGTCGGTGAGGACCAAGCCTTCTCGCGCCATCCGATTGAGATTGGGAGTGGGTATAGTCTTGCCACCCGTTGGCTGGATGTCCCCGTAACCAAGATCATCGCACAAGATGACGATGAAATTCGGTTTGCGAGCAGTCCGCGCCGACAACAGGTTCGGCCTAATCATAGCGGACAGGGCGGTCGAGCCGAGCAGTCCAAGCATAATCCTACGATTGACCAACATATCCATCTCCCAATTTGTTTAGCGGATCACCAACTGAAGCCCACAGTCCCGCCGAAGTATCGGTCGGCATTCTTCGGCCGGAAGGCGTAGACATCAATCAATGCAGGGGTGAGCGGGTTCAGCGCGGTAGGCGACACACCCGTGTAATAGTTTGTGTCGAAAAGGTTTTTGACAAAAGCTGCGGCGCTCCAACCCTTCTTGCCTTGCCGAACTCCGACGGAGAGATCGACGAGCGCGACGGCATCGGTCCGCTGCAGCGGGTCCTGTTCCAAGGCGAATTGCTGACCGCTCTGGAATGTCAGGTCGAGTTGGGCGAAGCCGATCAGGTTATCATCAAACGCTCGCTCGTAGCCCGGCGAGACATTGATCCGCCATTCCGGGGATGCCGGCAGCGTCCCACCGCGCACATCCTGCACCGGTCCGCTCGTCAACAGTGCGCCAGCAGCGTTGCGATACTGGTAACGATAGCAGCTGTTGATGGGGCGGGCCGCGCCAAAGGCGATCGTCGGCGCCGTGGCCTGGAACTGTGAGGGGCAATTCAGCCCATCGATATCAAAGTTCGCTTTCGTGTAAGCCAGGCTGGCATTGACCGAGAACTCGCGACTGGGCCGTAAAGTCGCTTCGATTTCAAAGCCCTCGGATTGCGAGGATCCGGCGTTGGTCGGCACAAAGGCGATGACACCGCTGACGGCGTCCGATCGGTTTGTCTGCACTTGGAGGTTGGTATAGTCAGCCAGATAGACGGCTGCGGCAAAACTTAAGGTTCCGTCCGATGTTTGCCCTTTGAAACCGACTTCCCATGCGTCAACGTGTTCCGGGCGCACCGGCGCCTGGCTGGCGAAATTTGTTCCAATGTCGGTGTAAAGGCCGAGCCCCTTGTAACCACGGGTATAGGTTGCGTAGAGCTGAGCGTCATGGCTGAATTTATACTGCAAGCCCGCTTTGCCGCTGAACCCCGTGTTCCTGAACGATTGACCTGCCCAATCGCTAGGCACCCCACCGAAGTAGCTATCGCCTGCGACGATCGGACCTAGGGTTTGCCCATAGACTGAGAGAGTTTCTCGCTGGACGCGAGCTCCCCCGATGACGCTGAGATTACCGACAACCTTAAGCTCTGCCTGCCCGAAGCCGGCTATGCTCTTGTTCGAGAGTTCGGAGAAGCTGGCAAGCGATTGGAAAGCTGGAGCCGGGCAGGGCTGTCCGAATGTGCCAGTGGAGCAAACCGCTCGGCGCCGCGCGAAATAGCGGTCGACCGAGAGATCGTTGTAGTAGACACCAAAGACGTAGGTCAGACGATTGCCTTGTCCATTGGACGCGAGGCGCAGCTCCTGGCTGAAGTTATGAAGATCGGTCGTACCGAAATTCAGGCTCATTTGCGCGGTGGCGAACGGGCTTATATAGATCGGCTTCTCGTAGCCCATGTTGTCTACCTCCAGGTTTTGGGTGAGGTGGTAGATTTGATAAGCGGATATCGATGTGACGGTGGAACCACCGAGATCCCAGTCAGCTTTGAGCGAGTACGTTTGCTGGGTGCTGTCAGCCAAGGTGAGGTCGTTATTCCAGACCTGCCTGTTGTCGGGGCCGATTGAGACGGGGCCGGCCACCTGTGGCCGCAGCGGATTGTTCGCTTGAACTAGGACCGGCTGGCAACAATTTGCGTCAGATTTTCGGTAATCGGCCGAAAGCAACAACGTCAAAGTGCTGGTTGGGCTCCATTCCACCTTGCCCCGGACGCCCCAATTGCGCTCGCTGTTGGCATCGTGCCCGGTGAGAACGTTATCGAGATTGCCACCGACGTCGTTGTAGTAGCCAGAGAGGCGCACGCCTAAATTGTCTGTGATTGGCCCCGAGACGGTTCCGGAAAGCCGATATTCGCCCATTTCCGCCACAGTAGCCGATACCTGTCCCTCGAACTCTTTCGAGGGCGCGCGGGTGATGATGCTGATGACGCCGGCAGTGGCGTTCTTGCCGAACAGGGTGCCTTGGGGCCCTCTCAAGACTTCGATGCGCTCGATATCTGCAAAATCTGAAAAATTTTGCGCCTGCCGAGCACTTACTACCCCATCCATTACCAGGGAGACGGCCGGCTCTGTACCGAGGCCAAATAGTGACGTACCGACGCCACGAATACGAAAGCTGCTGGCGACCGGATTGGCGGCCTGCTGAAAGGTCAGCGATGGTACCGCGAGCGTCAGCGCTCTTGTATCGTTGATTTGCCTGGCTGCGAGTTGATCGCCTGACAGCGTGGCAACCGCAAGGGGGACGTCCAGCAGGCGCTCGCTGCGCTTTTGCGCTGTCACAACGATATCAGGGTTGGCCATTGGGAGCTCTGTTTGTTTCGCGCGCGCAGGTGCGCTGAGCATGGCAAGCGCGATCACCGAAGACGCGGCGAGAGCAGTGTTGTTTTTGAGATTTCGGTTGGCTGCAGGCAACATTGCGACTGATTTTCCCCTGACCGCATACAGAGCGCAATTCGGTGCCCGCCGGTGGAGGCGAGTAGATCGATGCGGTCTGAAGCTGAATGCAGAGTGGCGTTGTCGCCTCCGTCCGCTGCGTTTGAAGACGAATTACGCACCGCGTGCGTGGGTATTCACCCACGTATGCGATGTGCTCACTTCCTAAACGGGAGCATTTAGTGAGGTCAACTCACAAAATAGCTTTGAGGGGCTATAGTTGAGCTATCGGAGCGTTCCGCGCTCGCGATAAATATGCTCCAAGGCCAAGGCTGCCGTACCCTTCCAGTAGTCGCTCTGGGATAGGAGTCGAAACTCAATCCTCGTTCGCTTTAATATCGGCGACAAGCACTCACGTTCTACCGCCTTCATTACAGATTGGCTGAACAATCGTGGGATTTCCGGCATGCTGCTGGTGATGATGACGCGGCCGGGGTCGTGCTCATTGATATGGCTTGCGACCGCAACCCCAAGAATTTCTCCGGCAGAGCGAAACGCCGCGCCTGCGTCCTCGACACCCGCAATGGCTTCCGCACAAACCTGCCTGAGCGCTCCTGCCCGCTCCGAAGGCGGGGGAGAAGGCAGTCCTCGCTCTTCAAATAGCGCCGTCACGATCCCGTTGCCTCCGACATAAGTCGTCAAGCACCCTGAGCCACCACAACTGCAGGTCCGTCCGCCCGCAAACGCGACTTTGACGTGGCCGAATTCGACACTCATTCCGTTGTGCCCGGTCTGGAGCAGTCCATTGCGATAGCGCGCCGCGTTGATTCCCAGGTCGAGCAGCGAAATGGCGGTGAAAGTGTCCAGATCACTGTCATGCCCGAACCAATGTTCAGCCCGTGCAATGGTCGCCGTCCGGCTATCTATCGTAACTGCTATGCCGAACCGATCTTCAATCATCTGCCTAAGGGGAATGGCCCCCTTATCCTGAAAGGCTGGCAACCAGTGGACGATCCCTTTCCGATGGTCGACCAAGGCAGGTAGGCCGATTCCGATGCAGCTAATGGATTGTCGGCGTACGGAGGTGCTCTGCAGAGCTTCCTCGAGAGCCTCGCTTATCCTGGCGGGTAACGTTTCCAACCCATTGAGGCCGCCAAGATCGATACTGTGAGATGAAACGGGTGTACCCTTCAGATCGACGATATCGACTGGTGTCGGCCCATCGAGGACGGGGAATAGGCTTAGGGCAAAGCCGGCCTGGGCGTTGATTTGCAGCGCCGTTTTGGGACGGCCCCTGCCCAGCGCGACGGTGCGATCTTCGATTACCAGGCCTCTATCGATCAGGTCACTGACCAAACCTGTAACCGACGTTTTAGTGATTTCGAGCGCGGCTGCGAGTTCGGCACGGGACATGCTCTCGGATCGGCGAATGAGCTTGAGGGCGCGGAGCTTGTTATGATCTGGATCGAAGTAGGCCATGATCTATCAAGCATAGTGGATACTAAGCACAGCTCCATAGGGGAGATTGGCCACCTCACGGGCTTTGCAGAGCTGCTTTCGTAGTTTGAAACGATGGTCGAGGAGACGGGAAATCCCGAGGGCTTCGACGCAAGGGCTTGCCTCCTCGATTGGTTTGATCGGCCTGTCCCGGCCCTAGACGGTTTGCCTGTCACGCTCCTTCGCACTGAGGAAGGGCGTAAGCTCGTGTCGAAGTTGCTTTTACAGACCAGGCTTACGCGTAAACGCTGGTTATGATGAGACGCCACCACGCCCGGTCTCGATCAAAATCCCGGCATGGCTATTAGCGCCAGGGGACGCGAGGCTAGCAGGCCTTACGCCCCCCTGCGGCCGGCCGCTATGGGACCAACCGATCGGCTTTCAGTCGCTCGAAGAGCCGGAAGAAAGCATCGTCAGTTGGCTGATATGCCGTAAAGCCCAATCGCCGGCTCTTCGACATGTCGGTGACCACCTCAATCGGTCGACCAAGATCGGCATCGGTGTGCCATGGTGAGGCTAACCGTCCAATATCCATCTCCGCGAGACGCTCTCGTTCCGCGATGTGGCGCCAAACGGCAGAATCCTGTGCCATCTGCTTTTCCAGCGGAATGATCTTGCCGTCGAATTGTGCAGATTCCAACCCGAACCACGCTGCAATCCGCTCCCACATCCACTTCCAGCGGAAGACGTCGCCGTTGACGACGTTGAACGCATGATTGGCTGCCAAAGGCGTTTCCACGGCCCAAAGCATGTGCCGCGCCAAGTGAGCAGCATCGGTCATGTCAGTAAGGCCCTCCCATTGGGCAGCCGAACCCGGGAAACGGAAAGGTCGCCCCGTTTCACGACATATCGTCGCATAAACCGCCAAGGTGGTTCCCATGTTCATCGCATTGCCGACTGCTTGGCCGATGATGGTGTGCGGACGATGCACGCTCCAAGTGAAGCCATCGCGCTCGGCGGCAGCGAATAGCTCGTCCTCTTGCGCGTAGTAGAAATTGTCGACATCGAGGCGCCCCTGTTCTTCGCGAAACGGAGTCCGCGGGAGAACGCCCTGGCCGTAAGCCTCGAACGGCCCGAGATAATGCTTTAGCCCGGTGACAAGGCAGACATGACGCGGTGCCGCGCAATCAGAGCGTAGTGCCTCGAGCAGGTTACGCACCATAGCCGAGTTTACGCGTATGTTGTCCGCTTCGTTTTCCTGTCGCAGCCAGGTCGTGATGAAGACTACGTCCGGGCGCAGGCCGGCCAGCGCGACCCGGGTTGCCTCGGCATCCTGCAGATCAGTTGGAATGGGCTCGACGCCGGTCTGCTGCACGGGCCGCCGCGCCAAGCCGTGAACTAACCAGCCCTGTTCGACTAGCAGCGCCGCCATCGCACTCCCAACGATTCCGCTCGCGCCCACCACCAGTGCCGTGCTGCCCATACAATCAATCTCCAGTTCGATTACGGCGAATAGCTAGGCAAGCGCAGCCGATCGTACTAGACGGCACCTTTTTGGAACATAGGCACCATAAGGTAACCACGTGGACGCTTCCTTTATCGATGACAGTTGGCGCGAAGACTGCGCACCGCGCCGCGTGCTGGAACTGTTCGCCTCGAAATGGACCAGCATGCTTCTGCACGTTCTTCACGTCCGTCTGGACGGCAAGGCGAGGACCGGCGTGCTGCTCCGCAGTGTGCCTGGGATATCGAAAAAGATGCTTACCCAGACGCTGCGAGAGATGGAGGCGAGCGGCCTGGTTACCCGCCATGTGCAAGGCACTGTTCCACCAGCGGTGGAATACCGTCTCACCTTGCTTGGCAGGCGGTTCGTGGAGCCGATCGAACTGCTCTATGCTTGGGGCTACCAAAATGCAGATGCACTCGATCAACTCGGCAGCCGGCCGAGATCTCGTCGTGCAGGACTTTCGCCCAACAGTTGATGATCGCAATCATCTATCGAATATCGTGGTGGGCGAGGTCTGTGCTGTGTCTACCGAGCTAGCGATAGGCGGACGGCAGACGCAGCATCTCTCCCGAGGGCGAGACTGTTATCGCCATCTCACACCGCTACCTTTGATTGTGCGGTTATAGACCGGGCTTCCTGGCCAGTCGATTTTCCGACTTCATCAATGGTGCCAACTACCGCATTGATGTGGGACAGCCCGATGGGTCAGTTGAAGGAGCAAGGCCATGATGCTGCACGTTCCCGCCCGCGACGTACCCGTACCGACGGGGATTAGCGCCGAAGCGCGCGCTATCCTGACCGCTCCGCCGCGCGTCTTTCCCGATTATCCCAAGGTGACCGATCTCGAGAGCTGGCGGCGGTATGCCAATGCAGTGAACCAAGCAATCATCGGGCCCATGCAGGCGCGCGCCGCACAAGTTGACGCCACATGCATCGACAGTGAGATCGAGGGCGTCCGAGTTTACGATGTCGTGCCCGCCAAGCGGGATCATGCCGACCCGCGCATTTTGCTCGACATTCATGGGGGGGCATACATCATCGGGTTTGGCGAAGCCTGCCGAGCCCAGGCGATCGGGGTAGCAGGGGACCTCAAGATCCGGGTGTGTTCGGTCGATTATCGCTCTCCGCCAGATAACCCCTATCCAGCGCCGCTAGATGATTGTCTTGCGGTCTACCGTTCATTGGTCGAGCGCCATGGCGCCGGCAATATCGTTGTCGGCGGTGCATCGGCGGGTGCCAATTTGTCAGCTGCGCTGATGCACCGCGCGCGCGCTGAAGGTTTGTTGCTTCCGGCGGGGCTGATCCTTCACACGCCGCATCTCGATATGACCAACGGAAGCGATACGCTTTATGCCAATCGCGGGCTAGACGCTGTCCTCACGGGAAACGATCTTAACGCGATCACCACAATCTATGCACCTGGGGGGGACTATAGGAACCCGTATCTCTCGCCGCTGTTCGGGGAACTTGAGGATTTTCCTCCCACCTTTCTGAGTACGGGAACGCGAGACTTATTCCTATCCGATACGGTCCGGATGCACGCTAGGCTGCGTGCAGCGGACGTAGAGGCCGAACTTCACGTCACCGAAGCGGCTTCACACGGGAATTTTCACGGAGCTCCGGAGGAGCATCACATCACGCGGGAAGTGCGTAAATTCATGTCGAGGCTCTGGTCTGACGGGAGCCATTGATGTCGGGAAGGACGGACTTGGGGAGGCAGGTTTGGACGTATTGCCCAATCTACTCGTAAAGCCCGTAGCATCGCGTCGGCGAAGTTCGACGGTAGGTGTCAATTTGTCATGATCGATCAAGATTTAGGCCGAGTGACCGTTTCATCTGAGCGAAACGCCAAAGGCGGATCGCGAGGCGCATAAACGCGTGCAGAAACCCTCGCGCATCGACGGGAGGATTTCATGATTGGTATCACTGCGCGATCAGCTTCGCTTTTGGCGGTCGCTTGCGGGCTAGTGAGCAGCCCCCAGATGGCGCTAGCCCAACAATCAGACAGCGACCCCGGCGGGCCGGTAGCGTCCGAAATTGTGGTCACCGCTCAGCGCCGCTCGGAAGCATCCCGCGATGTGCCGATCAGCGTTACCTCGCTGGCCCCCGAACAGTTGGCGACAGCCAACGTGGAGCGCTTGTCTGACACGGCGAAGATCACTCCTGGCCTGCGGTTCGATACGCAAGGGCCGGCCGTCCAGCCGACCATTCGCGGTGTCGGCACGGCGATTACGACCTCCGGTGGCGGCCCCAACGTCGGCATTTACGTCGACGGGTTCTTCCAGGCCAACACCTACATGTCGGACTTCGACCTGCTCAACGTGCGCAGCATCCAGGTCCTGAAGGGGCCGCAAGGCACGCTGTTTGGCCGCAATACTACGGGCGGCGCGATCATCGTCACCACTGCCGATCCCAGCACCGAGACGAGCGGAGAGGCGAAAATCAGCTATGGTCGTTTCAACGCGCTGAACGCACAGGCTTACGCCACCTTCGGGATCAGCGACCGGGTCGCGATCGATGTCGAGGGGCTCTATCGGCGCGGGGACGGCTACTTCACGGACCTTTCGAACGGCAACGACAACATCGGCAAGTACGAGGACTGGTCGCTTCGTGTCGGTATGAAGGCCGACCTGACCGATGATGTTTCCCTGCTCTTGCGCTGGGTCCACGCGGAGACCAACGATCCCACAACCCAGTTGGTCAACGCCGATGTCGACAAGACCGGTAGTGCCGGCTTCTTCGACAAGGTTTCGGTGGCCGGTCAGGCAATCTATGGAACGTCCAGTTCCAAGGGGCTGCCGCTCGTCTACTTCTACGCGCCTTCGGGCACTTATGCGACCAAGCCGGGCGATGTGCTGCTGAATACGCCAGTGAGCTTCCGGTCGAATTCCGATGCGCTTCAGGCGACGCTGAAGGCTGATCTGGGCTTTGCGGACTTCACCTCGTACACGCAGTATCGCAAGGATCTATCGCCCTATTACGGCGATCTCGATGCCACTGCGATCCCGATGTTCAACATCTATGTGGGCGTGAATGACGAAACCTGGAGCCAGGAATTCCTGGTGAATTCCAAGCCGGGATCGCGGCTGCAATGGACAGCAGGCCTCAACTACTTCCAGATCCGCGACACCTGGGACATTGGTGCCAGCTTCGGCGGATCGCCTTATCTGCCGTTCGGCGGCTCCAGCACGACGACGAAGTCCTACGCGGCCTTCGTCGACGCGACCTATGAGGTGAACGACAAGCTGTTCCTGACGCTGGGCGGCCGTTACAGCCACGATACGGTTGGGGATGCCTTCTTCATTACCAATTTCACCACCACCGGCTACACCGGGCCCAATGGCGAGGTGGTGCCCTGGACAGGCGGCGCCGGCGTCCACATCCCGGTCGCGACGTTGAAGAACGACAGCTTCACGCCCCGCGCGGTGATCCGTTTCAAGCCCAGCGAGGAATCGAGCGTCTATGCCTCGTACACCAAGGGCTACAAGGCGGGCATCCTCAACGTGGGCGGCTATTCGCAGCAACCGGTAAAGCCTGAGAAGATCAACGCCTTCGAAGTGGGCTACAAGTACGACGACCGGGTGTTTTCGGCCGATCTTGCGGGTTTCTATTACGACTACAAAAACCTTCAGGTTTCCAGCTACCAGAACGGCACTGCGCAAATCCGAAATGCCGCCTCTTCGGAAATCTACGGGATCGAGGCGCAGCTGCGCTACAAGGTGAGCAGCGCGTTCTCGCTGCTGGCTGGCGCATCCTGGACGCATGCCCGCTACAAGTCGTTCGCCAACGCGCCCTATTACAGCTACTGCGATCCGGCGGTCATCGATCTCACCAACTCGATGGCCTGTATCCCGACTTCACTGGGCGGTTCCGGACCCGGCGCATTGACGCAGACCTCGACCGATGCCTCGGGCTTCAAGATGCAACGGGCGCCCGAATTCACCGGCAATATCGGGGCGAGTTACGGCCTTGACCTTGGCGGCGGCAAACTCACGCTATCGGGCAACCTCTACTACACTTCCAGCTTCTACTTCGATCCTGCCGAGCAGTTCCGCCAGAAAGGCTACGAAGTCCTTGCGCTGCGGGCGGAGTGGACCGATCCCTCCGATCGCTACACGGTCGCAGTGTTCGGGGATAATGTGACCAATCGCCGCTATCGCTCGCAGGTCCTGTTCAACACGCTGGGCACGGGTTCCGTCTGGAACTCGCCGGTTACTTACGGCATCGAATTGGGCGCGAAGTTCCGATGACAGCACTGTGTCTGGCTGACCAACGGATCGGCGGCGATCGGCTCGAACTAGGTCAAAAGCGCCGGGTGATCGCGACGTTCGTAATGGACCCGCAAGTCGGGACGCGGCCGGGCGGCGACACAACTTGGAGAGCATCATGAGTGAACGTCGTTTCGATGAGCGGGTCGTCGTCATTACCGGCGGCGCGCGCGGGCTCGGCCGCACTTATGCCGAACTGTTCGGCTCGCTCGGCGCAAAGGTCGTCATAAACGACAATGGCAGCGCCTTGTCGGGCAGCGGATCGGACGCCGGACCTGCCGAGGAGGCAGCCCAGGCCCTGCGCGATGCCGGATATGAAACGGTTGCCTCGACCGACAGCGTGGCGACGCCGGAAGGCGGCAAGGCCATCATCGAGGCCGCATTGGATGCTTTCGGCCGGATCGACGTGCTGATCCACAACGCCGGTAACAACCGTTTCGCGATGCTGGACGAGATCAGCTACGAGGACTTCCGCGCGGTGGTGGATGTCCACTTGCTCGGCGCCTTTCACGTCGTTCGCCCGGCGTTTGAACGCATGACCAAGGACGGTTATGGACGCGTCGTTCTGACGGGATCGATTGGCGGGCTCTATTCGATGCCCAGCGTGGTGAATTACGCGGTTTCAAAGTCCGGCATGATTGGCCTCAACAACATCGTCGCGATCGAAGGCGCGGCGCGGGGGGTGAAGTCCAACATCATCCTGCCCGGCGCGGTGACGCGCATGGCCGAGGGCCTCGACATCTCGCGGTACCCGCCAATGGGGCCCGAACTCGTGGCGCCCGTCGTCGGGTGGCTGGCGCATGAGAGCTGCTCGGTTACAGGCGAGATGTACGTCTCGATGGGCGGACGCGTCGCGCGCGCCTTCATCACCGAGACGGAGGGGCTCTACCGGCCGGACTGGAGCATCGATACCGTTGGCGACAATATCGACGCGATCCGTGATAGCGAGCGTTTGTGGACGTTCCATCCGGCAGAGGACGGCTTTTCGGAGCACATGGAAAAGAGCTTCGCGCTTGTTCGCGAGTGTCAGGTTTGAGGATCAGATTTCGCCGATCGCAAACCGACCGGCAGGACCAAATAGGGCCCTCTGATCGATCGGTCTTGTCGCCGAGCAGAAGGCACCAGTCTGGATTCTAGATGTTAGGAGGGGATGCGGCCTCCGTTAACGCCGAGAGTCTGTCCAGTGACATAGCTGCTGGCGTCAAGGCACAGCCACGAACAGGCATTGGCAATGTCTTCAGGCTCTCCGGTGCGGCGCACGGGGATCATGTTGCGCACGGTCTCCAATGGGATCGGGAATTTCTCCTTGTTCGCTTCCGACATCACCGTGTTCATCACTATGCCCGGCGGGATGTTATTGACGGTGATGCCAAGCGGACCGAGTTCAGCCGCGAGAGTACGCGTGAGCGTGATGATCGCCCCCTTTGACGACGAATAGGGCGCCATGCCCGCCGATCCGGTCTGCGCACTGGAGGATGACATGTTGACGATGCGCCCCCAACCGGCATCGATCATGTCCTGCAAGACTACCTGCGTCACGATGAAAGTGCCCTTCACGTTGACCTCGTAGATACGCTCCCAACGCTCGTCGGTGATCTCAAGAAACGGAGTGGTATCCGTTATGCCGGCATTGTTGACGAGGACCGTGATCGGCCCAAATTCGTCACGGATCCGCGCGACGGCGGATGTCACTTGCGCGCGATCGGCAATGCTCGCCTGAACCGCGATCGCCTGGCCGCCCTCAGCGACGATTTCGTCAGCGGTCTTTTGCGCGTCGTCGAAGAGAATATCCAGCACGCCGATCGCCATCCCGTCGCGGGCGAGGCGCTTTGCGCAGGCCTTGCCGATCCCTGATGCCGCTCCGGTTACAAGTGCTGTTTTGCCGGTCATCTCTCTCTCCTCGATGTTGCGCTTTTTTCTTCCCGAGCCGGACGTTGCTTGGCTGATCCAACGTCCAGCTCAGGGGTCTTCATTTCAGGTCCGCCGTCCGGTCACCGAGCCCTGATAGCTCATGGCATCGGCATCAGCGGCTCCCGTCATCGGTTGTCCGGCCGTTTGGGCAAGGCGATCTCTGCAGTGCCTGTCGCCATGGTGACGCCTTTCTGATTTGCCATATGATGCTTCACATGGATGAGGTGTCGGCCACGATCGTCCACGGTCTTGTCGACCACCTCGGCAGTTTGGATCGTCACATCGCCGGAGAGGGCGGGCCCTCGAAAATTGGCAACCGAGTGTACGACCATGCCGTGCTCGCCTGCCCAACCGGACAGGAAGTCAATCACCCAGGCACCCATGGCTCCGCCGTAGCCGTACGCGCGCGGCATGCCGATCTTGCGGGCATATTTGGGGAACAAATGCCCACGCGAGGGCCCGTAGTAGGCACCGTCGGTAATCTCGGGGTTCTCGAGCAACATGTCGGGATCGTTCTCGCATCCCGCCATCTCGGGGGTGAAGCCGAGAGCCACCATGTCGATCTTGCGGACCTGCAGCGCCCCCCAAGTGTTGATGATCCAAGCGCGCCATTCAGTTGAGAAGCTGGCGATGGAATGAGGACCGAACACGCGCTCATCGAGTTGGTCGCCCACCTTCACGTCATCCCACCAGCGCTCTTGATGGCCCAGCTTACGTAGCATCCGGATCCATCCGAGCTTGCGCTCCTCCAGCGCTTCGATTTCGTCGTCAGACCATTCGGGTTCCTCGAATTCGCCTTTGTTGACGTTGTGACCGCCGGCTTCCGCATTGTAGCGAATCGCTGTCGAGCGCTGCTTGGCCAGCAGCTGGCCATGCTGGTTAGTGTAAAAATTGTCGCCGCGCTGGAAACAGGTCGGGCCGGCAAGTTTGGTTTCCTTGACGACGTAATCCAATGGAATGCGCTCATTGTAGACCCAATCTCCGCCAGAAATGCGGAAGTCCTCGAACCACCATTCCTCGCCGCCGAACAGCAAGTGCGAATTAGGGATTCCGCCAACGCAGGCGGGAGATGTGCCCATGCCGTCATCCACTGCACAGGCAAAGCTCTGTGGTGCAACGATCTTGGCCCAGCGCGTGGCCTGCGCATAGGTGGGGTCATAATGGGCTAGGTTGGGATAGTGCATGGCGTGCGCCCAACGACGGATGTCGTTGTTGGCGATCGGTTCGCGCAGGCGCGAGGATGTGATCGCCTTGCCGAGGTACTGGTCGATATCCGAGCAATCGAGAATTGGGGAGCCCATCGTGATGATCCTTGACGTCGTGTGAAGCGGTGCCGCGCCCAAGTTACGCAGCGAGATCGTGCGTTGGGTTCGACACCCGGTTTCCTCTCGACCCGCCGGCCTCGCAAGACAGAGCCGTTCGCGGGTTTGCAGGGCGACTGGATGAGTGACCCAATGCCTGTCCAATGCCGAATTTTCGTATACCTATGCACAATGGTTATGAACGTATCCTCCAACAAACTTCAGCAGGTGATTGCCGTAGCCCGGTGCGGCAGTTTCTCTCGCGCTGCCGACGAGCTGCACATCAGCCAACCTGCGCTAAGTCGCAGCATTTCGACGATCGAGAAGCTTCTGGGCTTTGCGATTTTCACCCGGGTCGGCCACGGCGTTGTCCCCACTGCAGCCGGTGCGCAAGTCATCGCGCTGGCGGAGCCGCTGCTGCAGTCTATGCGGGTTTTTGACAGCAACATGGGGCTGCTCGCCAATGGCCAATCAGGATTTCTGAAGATAGGCCTGCCGCCACTCCTTGCGAGCCAGCTTGCGGCAGACCTCGCCTCGCACTTCTGTGCCGGACCTAACAAAATTGACTTGTGCATCTCTATCCGCAGCGCTCCCGTCCTGTTGGAAGAGCTGAAAGGCGACCAGATCGAGTTCCTGCTTTTTGCAGAGACTCAGCTTGACCCCGGTGATGACGTCGATCGCGTGCCGCTCGGTACGATCTATCCAACTTGCGTGGTAAGGGCAGGGCATCCACTGGCACTAAAAAAGGGAAGCTTATCCAATGAGGATTTGGCAGTTTTTTCGTGGGCCAGTTCTGTCGATCTGCCAGCGATGGGCGATTTACTCAATCCAGTCCGGTTCTTCTGCGACAATTACCACGCTTTACGCGACGCGGTGATGCGAACCGATCTCATATGCATTTGCACCCGAGCGTTTGTCGAAACGGAGCTCGCGCAGGGCAGTCTACAGGAAATCCGCGTTCCCGGATTTCTGCCGAGCGCGTTGACCGTTTATGCAGCGTCACTGAAAGGGCGTATGTTTTCGCCACTTGCCGAACTGGCCATCAAACGCATTACGACACTTCTTGAATAGCACCATGCATTGGAGCGCTGAAGACGCCCGGACATCGGGAGCCGGCCCAATCCGATTTAACCAGGCCTCCACTGTCTATTCGGCAGGGTCCATTTTGCTGCCGCTTCGGGATTTCGTCGCCACAGCCCAACTACCCACGTTGAAAGGCGCAAATGCATCGTCGGCCCAGTGCGGATTGGCCCCCGGAATCCCGTAGCGGAACGGCCTGCCTTTCGGGGTGTAGAGCGTTCCGAACATCCAGTCGTAGATGCTGAGGAAAATCCCATAATTGCGGTAATTGCCGCCATCTTTTCCGTAGCCATGATGAGAGTGATGAATGCCGGGCGAGATGAGGATATGCTCCAATCCGCGAAAGACAGGGCCGGCAAAACGATGGCGGCGAATGATGTCATCCCAGCGGAAGTCGCTGTGCGTGAATATGCCCCAGAAGGAAAACGCAGCGATGGCAAAGCCTGCCGCTTTGGCCTGGCCCACATAGATTGCCAGTGACATCACCCAAGTCAGTCCGGACAGGAAGCCCCAAAAAAGGCTGATTCGAAAATTGAGCATGACGTTGACATATTTTGCGGTGTGATGCGTGCGATGCATTCGCCACATCCAGTCGCGATACCGCTTGCCCTTAGATTCATGCGAAAGCCGATGGACCCAATAGTTTGCAAATTCTGCCAACAGGATGATTGCAAGCAGCGACGGCAGGAACGGCGCTCCGGCCAGTGCTCCTTTTCCGTTCGGCGCGACGGCAGCGATAAGATACGCGACAATCACCGCGGACAGTGGGCGTACTGCCGCACCCACCACAATGCAGATAAAGTTCACCAGATGATCGCTGCGGCTGTACACCTTTTTGTGACGGCCCGTCGCAATCTCTGCGATGAGAATGGCGCCGGTGACGCCCAACACCCAAATGCCCAAATTGCCCATTGTCGCGCTCCTTATTACCCCAAGAGTTGCAGAGGGCATTTGGGCTGTCCAATGCATAACAGGGCCATGTTTGATTTGCTTTTGACATAAGTTCAAGTCGGTCACAGAGGGACGACATTGCCAATCAGGCAACCGAAATTAGAGGTTCCCTCGGCGTGGACATTTGAGCGCAGTCATCTTTCGTAGCGCAGATCAGCACTCCCAAGCTGACCGTATTGGATTTCCAAGCGCTTTATCTGACGCGACAGGCTTTCTTTGAATTTTCGCGCCGCCGGCGACAAAGATCTGCGCTCCAGCGAGTAGAACATCATCCGTAGCCGCGGGCTTTCTGCTTCACCCGAGGTGGGCAATTCCTGCAATTTTCCTGCTTCGAGTTCCGGGATGGAGGCAAACGGAGAGGAAAGCCAGATACCGTCGCATTTGAGGACAAGCCGCGATAACGATTGGTAATCCTCGACGATATGGGGGGGCGCCCCGGAACCAACCCCGGTTATTGGTCACGAGGTCGCTGCTTATTCCCTTGCGATTGGCCAAGAACAGCGGAAATCGACTCGCTGCAGGCGGCGTCTCCAATAAGGGGTGGCCCTGCCTGACGATAAACGCGAGGGGAAAATAGCCGAGCACTTCGCCGCGAATGCGCACATTCTCTGGAATCTGCCCCTCTGCAGCGACTATGAACTCGATCTCATCGGCAATTAGCAGCGGCCAGAGCACCTCCATATTGCGAACCAAGACTTCATTCGCAACGAGCGAACCGCTATCAATTCGCTCGGCCAATACGGACGACAGAAGGGCATGAGCAGGCAGAGGCGCCATACCGACCCTGATATGTCCACCGTCCCCATTGGCCGCCAAACGCGCCTGACGTTCAAAATCATCGAAGTCAGCTACGAGAGCGGTAGCCCGCTCAATGATCGAGCGACCTTGAGTGGTTGGGCGAACGCCGCCGCGGTCACGATCGAAAAGACGTACGCCTAACTTCTGTTCGAGCGCTTGGATTGTTCGGCTAAGCGAGGGCTGGGACATCCCCAAGTCATCTGCTGCTCGGGAGAAATTCAATCGGCGTGCCAGCACGATCAGGCTGCGGAGGCTACGGATGTCGGTGGTCATGCGGAATTGCTATCAAAAAACCTTTTGAAATTCACTGCGCGAACATTTCGCGCCAAACCTGGCGTTCGTCAGGACCCTGCTCAGGAGCGTAAGCGTGCCTGTATGCAAACCCTAACGATGACGGCCGTCCGGGCCTCTTAGGCCCATGGGCATGGGAGCGGCTGGCGATTGGCCCCCACTGACCTCGACCACCGCCGATCGCATCCCTCTACCGTGTCGTCGAGCCCTCAGCGATGTGGGGCTTGCTTTGACTTTGCCTATATACTAACCATCCTTAGTATAAAATGAGATATGCTCGTTTTTTGTATTCTCTCGGGGGCCAAGCGAGCAACCTGATTGTGGAGAGGAAAGACCGATGAATGGATCATCAGTGCCGTCCCATTTGGCGAACAAATCAAAGATCGCCCGCAGAGTGGTCGAGGTCCTCGAATATTTCGATGACACGCACCGGGAGGCGACGGTCATGGACATCGTCCGCCGCTATGACCGCCCCCAATCAAGCACGTCTGAACTCCTGTCATCCTTGGTTGAACTGGGTCTGCTACGCAAGGACCCTGCTGCACGCACCTATCAACCTACACCTCGTGCGGCATTGATCGGCACGTCCGGCCAGCCTGAGTTTGTCCGCGATGGTCGCATTGTGCGACTTATCGACATTCTGGCTTCCAGAACGGGGTTGTCCGTGGCTCTCTCTGCGATGGTTGGACTGGATTGCCAGATCGTACACTGGCGCCACTCACCCTACGCGATGGCTGCCACGCGGGAACTCTCAGGGGGGCAGAAGGATCCTGTCCAGAACAGCGCGGCAGGATGGATGATGCTCTCCACCTTCCCAATGCATCGCCGCGAGGGAATGCTTCGGCGCTTGAACGCAGAGGCACCTGAACACGGCAAGTTTCACGTGGCCGAATTGAACGGCCAGATCAATGAGGCTGGTGACCGCAGGTACGTCATGGGCCCCGTCGGATTTGGGACGAAAGCGTTCGGCTTTTCCGCGCTGGTTCCGCGTCAACCGGCGGGCCGGCCGATGGCGATCAGCCTGATTTGGGGCAAGCACGAACTCGTCAACGAGGCCGAACTACTACGGGCTGTGAGTGAGACCATGCGTGAATGCCTGCCGGACCCCGTCCCACTCGAAGCGTCCGAATTTCCTCAGTCATTGGATCAGTAAAGCGCGATCTAACAGTAATGTCGATTTCACCGGACCCATTGGTTTTTGTGCTGGCGCGTATCTCAGCCCGAGGAGATTGACCGCCGCGCGGTCAGGCTGAAAGACCCGACCGCGCGTACCGCCGTGCGCTCTACTTGACCAGCGAGGATATTGGCTTGCCTGCAGATGATATGACGCAAGCTCGACTTGACGTGCAATTGCGCTCAAGCAACCATTCGGTTGGTAGGTGCGACTACATCCAATCCCATCTTAGGTTTTTCATTCCAGCTCAAAAGAACGGCCTGAAAAGCCGGGAGTGAGTTCATCTCACCTGCCAGTTTTATAAAAACAAAACAGGGAGAGAGTATGAGCGTGAATTCTTCACGATTGAAGCGCTGCGCGTTGGCGAGTGTCGCCTTGGCCGCATTGCTCCCGGCAGCTGCATGGGCTCAATCATCAGACGAACCGCCGCCGAGCGAAAAACCCGCTGCGACTCGCGAAACCGAAATCGTCGTCACTGGTACCCTGATCCGAGGCATCGCGCCGGCAGGCTCGAACGTTATTGGAATTTCGGGAGATGAAGCGAAAGCAACCGGCGCGGCAACGACCAACCAGCTACTGTCCAGCCTTCCAACCGTCGGCAATTTCTTCAACTCTGTTCAATCCGGGGTTTCCGGCGTTGCTGGCTCCAATGGCAGCATCCCCATCGCCCGTCCAAACCTTCGCAACCTTCCCGGCGCCAATACCAGCGGCGGCGCGCAGACGTTGGTGCTTCTAGACGGCCACCGGGTTACGCCACTTGGCATCAGCCAGCTTGCTGTCGACCCGGATTTCATTGCTCCGCTCGTCATCGAACGCGTGGAAGCCATGACCGACGGCGGTTCGGCGGTTTACGGCTCGGACGCACTCGGCGGGGTCATCAATTTCATGACGCGCAGTCGCTTTGACGGTGTTCAGATCGATGCCAAAGTCGGCTTTGCGGACAGCTACACTTCGTATCAGGCGGGCGGCATCGCCGGTAAGGATTGGGGCACGGGCTCGGCCTACATCGCCTATCGGTATTCGAAGAACGATGCGATCTTTGGATCCGATCGCGACTATGTGCATCGCACCGACCCGCTGACCGGCATTTCGACCGGTCGCAACTGCGCGGAAGGCGTCAATGTTGCAGCGGGGAGCCGATCGTACGTACTGAATGGTTCGAGCTTGGTTGCAGGGGGGGCGGTCACCTGCGATTACGCCCAGGACGTCGCGATCTATCCCAGCGTAAAGTCGCAGAACGTCTTCGCCAGCCTGATGCAGAACCTGAATGACGACCTTCGCATTGATGTGAAGGTCTATTACGCTCAGCGAAACATTCGCGGGAACAATGGCACGCTCGGCAACGGACAACTCGGTACCGGCTCGGAATCGATGGTGACGCTCGCCCCTTCGAATCCGAATTATCACCCTTTCCCGGCGGGGGACCCCAGCTTCGGGATGAGCCAGACCGTCCGCTTCAGCCTTGCCGATGCTTTGGGGCCACGCTCGAGCACGCAGAACACCAACTTGGAAACCTGGAATATCACCCCGCAACTGACGTGGAAGATTGGCAGTGATTGGCAGCTGCGGGCGCTTGCCAACTACGGCGAGGGAACGGTTGATTACCGCAATGCGCAGCTCGTGAATGCGCGGGGGAACTCTCAACTGCAGAATGCCGCGAATACCGGCGCGCTCAACCCTTACAATGTAGCCGCCACCAGTCAGTCAGTGCTCGACAGCATCGTTGGTTACGATGTTGGAATCGGCCGGAACCAATATGCTGACTTCCGCGCCATTCTTGACGGTCCTATCCTGTCCCTGCCGGCAGGCGATCTGCGCGCGGCCGTAGGAGCGGAATATTCGACCGATACGATGCGGCAGCGCACCTCCAACGTCACGACCTATGTGCTGCTTCCGCCCAAGTCCTATACGCAGACAGTGAAATCACTGTTCGGAGAGCTGCAAATCCCCGTCCTGGGCGGCGGTGACAGCGATATGTCCCTCGTCGTGGCGGCTTCGGGACGGTATGACAAGTACAACGACTTCGGCGATACCTTCAATCCGAAGGTTGGTGTCACCTTTGTCCCGTTCAGCATGCTGACGCTTCGCGGAAATTGGGGCAAGTCGTTCAATGCAGCCACGCCTGCCGATCAGCTTGGCGTGTTCTCATCGATCGCCCAGCAGATTCCCGGCGCTTTTCTGCAGTTCCCGCCAACCACTCCGGGAATCTGCGGAACGCCAGGCCTTCCGGCTTGTGCTTCCGCGACGGCCGCAGGCGTCTACCTCAACGGCGCAGTTCCAGATCTGCAGCCTCAGAAAGCGACAACCTGGTCGGCGGGCTTCGACTTCCGGCCAGTTGATCAGATCACTTTGAGCGCGAGCTATTACAATATCGACCTCAAAGGTACGATCGGACGTCCGGTCACCGGATCCAATCTGACCGATTTCTACACCGGATATCCCGACCTCTGGCTGTTCCAGCCATCGGGCCAACAAGTCGCTGCCATTCTGGCCACAATCCCTTCGACGGGTGTCGGAGTGGCACTGGCCAATCCCACCTCGACCAGTCAGGCGCTTCTCCTCGGGGCTGGCGGATCGACGACGCCCGTCCAGGTCCTTTTGGACACGCGTGCCCAGAACCTGGGCCGAACCAAGCTGTCGGGCATCGACTTTTCTGCCAACTTCAACTTTTCGACAAGTTGGGGGGCGATCGACGGCCGCGTCGCCGGTAATTATCGCCTGACCCAGAAGAACCAGTCGCGCCCCGGGATTGCTTGGTTCGATGTCCTGGAATTCGATAACTCGAAGTACAGAATTTCGACGAACCTTGGGACCACGGTCGGCCAATTCCGCGCGCAAGCAACGTGGAACCTGACGCCCGGTTACACGCGCAGCGCGAATGTGGCGGGTCAGAAGAGGGTTTCCGATTTCAACATCGTAAACCTCTACTTTGGCTACGATTTCAAGGGCGATGGCCTCACCAATGGTCTCAGCCTGACCTTAAACTTTGATAACATCTTCGATGAAGACCCGCCGGTTTATCTCGATTCCGGGCAGCCGGGCTATCTTCCCGGTGGCACGTTCTCGCTTGGCCGATTGGTCCAACTGGGCCTGACAAAGAAATTCTAAGCTCTGGCCGAGATTGCATCCGAGGACCCGCCCGATAGTTCTGCGGGGCGGGTTCTCTTTTTCCTCGAGGCACAACGTAAATGAAATCAGGTCGCAAGATTGTGCGCATCGACGGTGCCATACGCCGTGTGCAGATCATGGACGAAGCGCAGCGCCTCATCGGCGAGCGAGGATACAACGGTTTCGCCTTGCAGGAACTCTCCGATCGCTGCGGGCTGACGAAAGCGGGGCTCCTTCACCACTTCGACAGCAAGGAGCAAATTCTTATCGAACTGCTGCAGGACCGTACCGAGCGTCACTTGCGCGACATGAAGACGTGGATTGCCCGGCGCAAAGCCTCTGCGACAGATCGGCACGACCGAGCGGCCTTTATAGACTCGCTTCGTAAGGTCATGGAAAGCGACACTGCCGATGTCGAAATGGTGCGGATGCACATCATGCTGCAGGCCGAGACGCTCAGCGCGAACCACCCGGCGCACGACTACTTCATCGCGCACGAAGCCATGCGACAGGACAGGCTGGCTGTTGCACTCCAGCACTTTTGCGACGACCCAGCTTCAACTGCCCGCAGCATATTGGCGTTGATGGATGGTTTGACCGTTCAATGGCTGCGCGAGGGCATGACTTTCGATCTGGCCTCGCAATTCACGGCGGCGATCAGGCTCCAGATGCCGCTTGCTGGGTGAAATTGCCCAAATCGCTGCCGGCTTTGCGAACCTTACGCATGTTCGCGCACGCTAAGCGAGTAGCCCAGATTCTCTACACTCCGCCGCCCGCCGGCACGATCGGCGGGCGTCTCACCTAGAACGCAACCAAAGCCTTTCTGACAGGCGATGTGTTTGAGGTGCGGGGATCCAGACGCAAAGCGGTGTGGTTTTCCGGTACGCTCGCGTTCGACTGGCAGCCAGGCGGGGTCGGTTATGGCCTTTCCCAGACTGGGACCGCCGCTTGGCGGCTGAATCCACCCGCTTAAATGTGCCGGAACAGATAACATAAATTATGTTAATCGGCTGAAATCGGATGACAGAGACAGTAAAATGCGAAGTGATCCGAAGCCAGAATATGCTCAACAATATGTCGTAAGCAATTGCCATAATGCCCGAAATCCAGCATCGAAAATGGATACCGAGGCCCCCTGCAGGCGGTTTCAAAAAATTAATTCTGTGTGCGCCGTTTTAAGAGGCATGATATTATTGGTCGAGGCGGCGACCCAAACTCAATAACGTTGAGAGCGTTTTGCGTCGCGCCGGATGGAAATGGAAGCTGCCATCAAAAACGATCGCGTCGCCGAACGGTCTGGAATTGTCCGGGTGGCCGAGACGTATGTTCAGGTCCTCTGTGGCTAAAGGTCTTGGCCCTTGTCTCAAGACAATGGTAATCCCTCACGCCCGGCATTTTTCATCATAACTGCGGCTTGCCTTGAAGGGTTCCATCCGTAAGATTGCAAACGCGCCCTGCAAAGGGCGTGAAGGCGAACCAACTGCCTTGCAGGAATAATCGCTCGGTGCGTGCATCCGGGCCGCTGGTGTGAATGTCCAGGCCTCAGGCTAAAGACGCCGGTAATCGATTCCAAGTGTTGGCCCCGCCCGGCGTTCGCCGTGCGGTCTCCGGCTGGAGAGTTGCCCGTGGATTTGGGCAAGATGAGCGCGCCCTTGATGCGCGCAGTCGAAACCTGTTTCGTGACAGGTGGGGCGATTTCATGCGCCTGAATATTGATGAGGATTGTCTGCCAAGGATCGCGGACGGTGACCCTTTGCCACCTGAAGATCGGGTTCAATTCCCGAAAGGAAACTGGATCGACCGGCTCTACCGTTCCCATCGCGCCAAGCTTGTGCGCTTTGCAATGCTGCACACCCAGCCTGATCGCGCTCCGGACATCGTCCAGCAGCTGTTCGCGCGGCTGGCGGCACGGGGGCAGGCAAATCCGTTGGAGGTGGAGGCGCCCGACGCATACTTGCGCCAGGCGACGATCAATCTGATCCGGAGCGAGGCGCGTTACGACCGGCGTCGCTGTGCAAACCTCCATGTGTGTTCGGATGATGTCCCGATCGCCGACGTTGATGGCGTCGCTTCATCCGAAGCGCGCGACATGCTTGCCCGGCTAGAGGCGATCATGGCGGAACTGGCGCCACGCACGCGCGAAATCTTCCTCGCTCACCGCTTCGATGGCTTCACCTACGGAGAGATTGCGGCGCGGACGGGGCTGAGCGTAAAGACCGTCGAGAAGCACATGAGCCGGGCGATCGGGCATATCACTCGAAGGCTCGAGCCATGATGCCGGGCAGGAAATCAATGGGGATGGAATGAGCCTCGAGCAGGAAGCCGACGACTGGTTCATTCGGATGCGGCGATCGGACGCAGAAAGCTTCCGCGCCGAGTTCGATGAATGGCGTGCTTTTCCCGCGCATGCAGAGGCATATGATCGCAGGGTGCGGTCATTCGACACGACCATGTTTCTTGCCAGCACCGGCACTGTCCGCAACAGGGATCTTGGTATCGCGACACCTTGGCTGTTGCGAACTTCATACCGAAAATACGCGGCAGCTGCCGCCGGCGTCATACTCCTGGGGGTGCTTGTTCCCGTCCTCAAGCATCGCAGTTGGGACGTGCCGGACGCGGTATCCCGAATGGAGGTGGCTTCGCTGGAGGAGCCCCCGCGGCATGTATCTCTTCCGGACGGGTCGACGGTAATCCTGGACCGGGGTGCGCGGATGCAGATTTCCTTCGATGGGCAGCAGCGGCGTTTGCGGTTGCTTGCCGGGAGGGCCCGCTTCTCCGTGGCACACGAAAAGGCGCGGCCATTCGTCGTTGAGGCAGGGGCGGGGAGGGTAATTGCCCACGGTACACTCTTTGACGTGGAACTTGCGCAGACTGTTGTGAGGGTCACTCTGCTACAGGGCGCTGTCGAAGTGCGCGATGCCGGCGGCGGGCATGGTCGCAAGCGTGAAGAACTGGCAGCCGGCCGGAGCATCGCGATCGAAGGCGGTTCTGTCGGAGACGCCACGCCGATCGTCGTTGCCGATAGCCAGTGGCCCAACGACATGCTTGTTCTCGACGGAGTGGAAATCGGTCAGGCCGTTGCTGCCTTCAACCGCACTGCTCCCACTCCTGTCCTCTACGAGGCATCATCGACCCATCCCATGAAAGTCACCGGCGCCTTCAGGCGATCGGATCCGGAAAGCTTTGCTCGGCAACTGGCAGGCACCTTCGGTCTTGGCTTCGAAACGCGCGCGGACGGCAGTTTTGCGATTGTGGGAGCATGACCTGCGGGCTTGCAAAAAAAATTTCTCACGAAGCGTAGGGTGTTTCTTCAAGGACGGCGCTTCGCCTCCGAAGGGTTCTGCTGAGAGCAGTCCTCGGGGACGGAGGTACACAAGTGCGTTATCACCTACTGGCGTGCTGCAGTATGACTGCGGCCGCAACGATGATCTGTGCGCCGGCTGCTGCGAAAGCCGATACGAGGGTCGAGGTCCATCTTCCGGCGCAAGCGCTGTCCGCATCACTGCGCGACATTGGGCGCATTTTTGGCCGCAATGTCAGCGCCGATGATGCGGTCGTCAGCGATCGGCTTGCAGGCGCCGTTGATGGCAACCTGACCTTTGAGGAAGCGATCGCCTCTGTCCTTGCGGGCACAGGTCTGAAGTTCAGTCCATCTGGCGGCGGCGTGATCGTCAGCAAGCGTGCCGCAAGCGATGCCGATGATAGCGGCATTGTCGTGACGGGATCGCGCATCCGCGGCGCCCCGGTGGCCTCGGTACAGCTGACTTACGGACGGGAAGGGATGCGCGATGCCGGGCAGTCGAGCGCGGCCGACGTCATCCGCGCCATTCCGCAGAACTTCTCCGGCGGTCAGAATCCCGGCATTGGCGGCAATGTAACCGGCGGCAAGAGCGCCGACATGGGAGGCGGCGCTTCCATCAACTTGCGCGGGCTCGGCAGCGATGCCACGCTGACATTGCTCGATGGCCGCCGCATGAGCTTCGATGCGGCCATCCAGAGTGTCGATGTTTCGGCGATACCGTTCGGCGCCATCGAACGGCTCGATGTGGTGCCTGACGGTTCCTCGGCCTTGTTCGGTTCGGATGCGGTGGCGGGGGTCGCCAACATCATCCTACGCCGCAATTTCGACGGCCTCGAGACAACGGCGCGGATCGGAAGTTCGACCGATGGCGGCAATTTCCAGCAGCAGTACGGAGCGACGTTCGGTCAGGTCTGGTCGTCCGGCAGCGCGATGGTTTCCGCCGAATATGGAAGCAATTCCGGCATCTGGTCGAGCCAGCGCTCCTATCTGCAGAACCGGTCACCAGGGCTCGAAGTCTATCCGGCCATGCGCCATCACAATGCGGCGATCACGGTGCAGCAGGAACTGGCGCCCGGCCTGACCTTCGATCTCGACGGCATCTACAACAAGCGGCGGCGCGAGCAGACGATGCCGCTCAATGCCGCGGGTGACCTTTCTGTGAGCCGGTACGACTTGTTGCAGAAAGCCGAGTCCTGGGCGGTCGCTCCTTCGCTTCGGCTTGAACTACCCGCCGACTGGGAAGTCACGCTGGGAGGAAGCTACGGCTGGAACAGGGTCTACTACGAGGGGACCTTCACTTATGGCACCTCGGCGTCGAACGCCGGTTACGGGTTTTATCGCAACGAGACCGCCAACGTCGAGCTGAGCGGCAACGGCAAGCTTGTCGATCTGCCGGCGGGACCGCTGAAGGTCGCGCTTGGCGGCGGCTTTCGCCAGGACAAGTTCGTTCGCAAAACCTACCGCGGCCTGACCGAGCATGTCGACGAGACGCGCGACAGCTATTACGCCTTCGGCGAGCTCAGCATTCCGGTCATCGCGCCGGTTCAGCAATCAGCCTTGGGCAAAAGCCTCGATCTGAGTCTCGCTGCGCGCTACGAGCATTATTCCAACGTCGGCTCGGTCACCACACCAAAGCTGGGCCTCATTTACGCGCCGCTGTCCGCTGTCACGCTCAAGGCCAGCTGGGGCAAGTCCTTCCGCGCGCCGACCTTCTACGAGCAGTACATGCCGATGCCCGGCTATCTCTACAGCGCCGCCACCTTCGGCGGCACGACGGGAACGGCCATCTATGTTGTCGGCGGCAATCCCGATCTCAAGCCCGAGCGCTCGACCAACTGGTCGGCGACCATGGCCTTGCATCCGGCGGCGCTGGACGGAGCGGAACTCGAGGTAAGCTATTTCAACAATCGCTACCGGAACCGGATTGTCACGCCGATGGCCTATCCCCGGCTGGCTCTGACCAATCCAGCCTACGCGGATTACGTGACGCTCAATCCCGATGCCGCGACGCAGGCCTCGGTCATCGACCGACTGGTGTCGTTCACGAACGCGACGACGTCAGCCTACGATCCCGCCAGTGTCGTCGCAATCATCGACAATTCCAACATCAACGCCGGGCGGCAGAACATCTACGGTATCGATGTCCTGGGACGCTATAGCTTCGATCTCGCCGAAGGTCGGCTGACCGCCGCGATCAACGGCAGCTATATCCACAGTGAGCAGCAGATCCAGGCGGGGCAGGCCTTCACCCGGCTCGCGGGTACCCTATTCAATCCGCCGCATTTCCGCGGGCGCGGCGAGCTCGGCTGGGCGAGGGGAGGCATCACGCTCACCGCTGCTGTCAATTATATCGGCTCGGTGGAGGACAAGCGTACTGCAACCCCGGTGAACGTTGCGAGCATGGCACCGGTCGATTTCACGGTGCGGTACCGAACGGGCGAGGAACATGGCCTGCTTGCCGGCATCGACGTGGTCTTCTCGTTGCAGAACGCCTTCAACGACAAGCCTGATACGATCGCCACGAGCAGTTACATGGACCCGCCCTACGACAGCACGAACTACTCGCCTTTCGGGCGCGTCGTCAGCCTGACGGTCACCAAGAAATGGTGAGGACGATGACCAGCCTGCTCGCGCTTGCCATCGCGAGCTTTGCTGCAGAGCCGGCGCTCGCTTCCTGCGAAGACGTGTTGCCGGCCCAAGCCCAGGCAGCAGCGAACGAGCATCGCGACGTATCGCCCGAGGACCTTGTCCGGGTCCGCGGGATCGGCTTTCCGGATGCCATATCCGGAAAGGTCTCGCCGTTCGCGCTTTCGCCGGACGGACGGCGTCTCGCCTTCGTGGTGACGCGCAGTGAGCCCACCAACAACACGATCTGCAGTGCGCTTGTGGTTGTGCCGGTGGATGGAAGGAATGTCCGCAGCCGGGGGCCAGCGCGTGTAGTGGAAATCGGAGGCGCTCTCCCTTTGTCGAGAGGCGTCTATCGCGGTCTCTACATCACTTCGGGTGTCTCCGAACTGATAACTCCAGTCTGGTCGCCCGACGGCAAGAGCATCGCCTTTCGCAAGAAGGTGGACGGTGTGACGCAGATCTACCTCGCGAAAGCCGATGGCAGTGAAGCTGTTGCCGCGACGCATTCCGAGATCGATGTCGAAGATTTCTCCTGGTCGCCCGACGGGTCGCAATTAACCTACCTCGCCAGGCCAGGAGAGCTCGAGTCTAGACGCCGGACGGAGGAGGCTGGTCGCTCCGGATGGCTCTATGACTCGAGCATTCTCCCCAACGAGTCCTGGGATCCACGCGCCTGGGTTCAGGACATTCCGCCCGTGGCGTTCACGGTCGAACTCCTGAGCGGTGCGACGAGGGCGGCAAGCGAGGACGAACGCTTGCGCGTGATCCCCGCGCCCGCTGTCGGGGGCTTCTATGAGGTGGAAGAGCGCGCGGCAAACGGCGCGTCGGCATGGACCGAGCGCGTGGGCGCCAATCCGGGAAGCGATCAGAGGCTTTGGGCTGTGCTTCCCGGAAGTGAGAAGCAGCCTTGCTCGCAGGCAGAATGTGCTGGACGCATCGTTCAGAGCTGGTGGGACAGCGCGGGTACTTCTTTGGTGTTCCTGCGCCGCCAAGGGTGGAATAACGAAGAATGGGCGCTCTATCGCTGGACGCCGGGGGCAGGCCGCGTGAGTTTGATCACGCGTACGCTGGATGCTCTCACCGGATGCCTCCTCGCGGGACGCGAACTGGTCTGCGGCCGGGAGAATGCCGTTACGCCCCGGCGTGTCGTTGCGATCGATCTGAAGTCAGGCAAGAGCCGCACCGTGTTCGATCCCAATCCCGAATTTGCCCGGTTCAGGCTGGGCAAGGTTCAGCGGCTGCGCTGGACCAACGATCGCGGGCTACCTGCCTGGGCGGACCTCGTGCTGCCGCCGGGCTATGATGGGAAGTCGCGGCTGCCCCTGGTCATCACACAATACCACAGCATGGGATTCCTGCGCGGTGGCACCGGGGATGACTATCCGGTCTTCCCGCTTGCCGCCAAAGGCTTCGCTGTCCTGAGCTTCGAACGCCCGCCGAGCGTGTCGACGATAACCCCCGGCGTGACGGATTGGGACGAGGCCCTGACCGCACAGTTCAAGGACTGGGCAGAGCGGCGCAGCATCTTCTCCGCGCTGGATCGCGGTGTCGATAAGGCCGTCGCGACGGGTTTCGTCGATCCTGACCGGATCGGCATCAGCGGGCTCAGCGACGGGGCTTCGACGATCGAATTCGCGCTCGTCAATTCGCGGCGCTTCGCTGCGGCCGCGATGAGCACCTGCTGCGACGACATGCTGAGTTCGATGGTGCTGGGCGGCTTCGCGTGGGGCGATCACAACATCAAGATCGGTTTACCGCCATCGGTAGACAACGATCGCGACTATTGGCGGCCGGTGTCGCTTTCGGTGAACGCGCGCAAGATCGACACGCCGATCCTCATGCAGCTTGCCGATCGGGAAAGCCATCTGGCCCTTCCTGCGTTCGGAGCCCTTCGGGAAGCCGGCAAACCCGCCGAGATGTTCGTCTATCCCGACGAGTACCACGACAAGTGGCAGCCTGCGCACCGTCTGGCGGTCTACCGGCGCAGTATCGACTGGTTCGCCTATTGGCTCCAGGGACGGCGCGATCCCGATCCGGCGAAGCGGGACCAATATGCACGCTGGGACAAGCTTCGCGCGGCACGGGATGCTGGAAATGGCGCCGCCAAAGGTACGGCCCGTGCGGCTAACTCGCCATGATCCCCCGCGCCCAGGATTCCGCGTCGACCAGTTGCAGGATCCGCCCGTAGATCGTTCCCTTCAGGCGCTCCGTGTCCCTTAGCGCTCTGGCGAGTGCGGCCGTGTCGATCACGCCCGCGCTCGCCAGAACACCGTCAAGAAGATGCTCGGTCATGGCTTTCCTGTTCCTCTCAAGGAGCCCGAACAGGAAGCTTTCGGGATTGCCTTTGCCATGTCGCCACGCGACTACGGGCGGCAGGACGCTCTCGAAGGCGCTCCGTACCGCTGCGCGGTTGTTGCCACGTGCAAACCAGTGCCAACTGGGAATGGCGAGGCAATGCTCGATCAGGGGCTGGGTCACCAGCGGAGCTATGCAGTTCATTTTGGTGCCGTGTGGGCCATCTTCGACGTAGCCTTGTGCGGCAATAAGGATTGCAATGTGGGCACCGCGCCCCGGGAGCGCGTCATCGGGCGGCAAGAGCCAGGGATGGCTCTCGTTTTCGGTTGCTTGTGGTTGAAAGTCCCGCGCCAGCAGGCGGGTGTCCGCTTGCAACTTGTAGGGGCGAGGTCCCGCCCATGCGCGTCGCCGCGCTTTCCAGCCGATCCGCCAGCGCGACACTCCTGCCAGCTGCCCGATATCGCCGCATACCCTGCGGAAATGGCGCAGCCCGCCCGGATCCATGAGGCAGTCGGCGGCGAACGATACGGAACGCAGTGAGCAGAACACATTATCGCCCCCGCCGCCGTCGATAATGCCGTCGCATTCCAGTTCTTCGGCCACCTGCGAGGCCATCTCGAAGGCCAATTGCTGATAACCTCTCGCTACCGCCCGGGGCGTGCGTGCAGCACCGATGCGCGTGAAGTCGTATTCGGGGACCGCCATTGGTCGTTCCACGAGCCGGCGATCGATGTGTCCGGCAACCCTGCGGGCAAAGTCCCTTTCGTCGCCGCCATGATCCCGTGTTGCCAGGTTGAGGCAGGAGAAGCTGCGCCCGTCGGCGGCAAGGCTCGCAGCAAGGACCGAGGAATCGAGCCCACCTGAAAGCATCAGGAGAGGATTGGAGAGCCGCGAAGTCTGCGTGGCGACCGAAGCTATGCAAAGCTGTCGAAGTCGGCGCGTGGCATCCTCGAGATCGTCGATACTGCGCCTCGCCGTGACGAAGGACCAAGGCGACCATATATCCTCAAGACGGATCCGGGCTTGCTCTATGAGCAACCGGGATCCGCCCCGGAGCTCCTCGATCCCGTTGAGCGACGTGGTATGAAGGCGCATGTCGGCAAACACCAATTGCCGCCCGATCGCTTCGAAATCGAGGATGAAAGGTTGCCCGTTTGCGGCGCTGATCAGGTCGATATCCGATCCGGCGATTGCACCGGAGCCGGAGCGCATAAACAGGCAGGGCAGGGCGCCGAACGGAGCGCGTACCAATGCAGCGCCGCCCTGAAGTCTTACGATGCCCAGGTAGGCGCCCCAGAACGCCTCGAACAACCTCGTGCCCGCGGATTTGGCAATGGCGCGATGCGCTTCGGCCGAGACCGATTGCAACGCCTGGTGTGTGCCGGACTGATAAAGCGCTCCAAGGATTATCCCATCTTCGCCGAGGTCGGTAATCGATGTCGAACTGCTAGCCGCAACGATCACCTCGGGCGTTTCGAAAACGATTACGAGGTCGTTGGCGGCAGCGGCGGCCAACAATCTTTGGCGTTCAGGCTCTGCAAGCAAAACGCCGGCAAGGAAGCGACCGGACCTCATACGATCAGGATCGGCGTGAACCTGTCCGTCCTCTCGGGGCGCTCGTTGATCAGGGTTCCGCCCACTTGAACCCACGCATGTGCCGCGAATGGGGTCAGGCGTACGCCGAGCACCAGTAGCGGCTTTATTTCGAGGGAAAGCAGGCGATGCGCGATGGCAAGGGACCAGACAAGGCACCGCTCATGCGTGTCGATGAACGCCGATGCCGTTTCGAATGAGCCGGCGACATGGGAGAGTTTGCGCTTGAAGCACGCCTCAGTAATTTCGCTGGCGCAGTCCTCTTGCAAGGATGTCTTGCGCTGCGCCAGATGCGCTATCGTTCCAGCGAGGCCGAGCAGCTTCAACTGCAGCCTGCTCCTCAATATCCAGGAGATGGCGACGAGGCTACCGCGCGCTGTCGAACTCTCGTTTTCGCCAAAGAGCGTGCTCGTGACAGGCGGCGCATTGCACTCGGTAATGGCGCCCACACACTCTCTCGAGATGGTCAGGTTCCCGACCTGCAAGGGCTGCGAAGTGATATCGTGGGCTGGCGGCTCTGCGATGCGCCTGCGAAAATCCGCTTCGATTGCGGGCGAAAGGCAGAAATAGCGATCGGAGGGAAGATCGAGGAAAACGAACCTGTCTTCGGTGATGCAGAAGGACAGGCCGCCGTGCAGTGCAAAGGCCATGACGATGATCCGACAGTCAGGGAATGCCGAAAGGGATGCGTGACCGTATCACGCATCCCTCTTGCTCAGTCTTCGGCGAGACCCATGACCGGATCGCCGATGCTGAGATCCGGATTGAGGCCGCCGTGGCCCTGGGTTTCGATGCTGGCGGTGCCAAGCTCGATCACGTCGTCATTTCGTTCCATGTCACTTCTCCTCGTTCAATCACCGCGGGATTGCGGTAACGAGAAGTTTATGGCGCTCTTGTGAATATATGAAATATATATCGCTAATATAGATCGAATGTTATTTGCGAGATTGGGTGATTTGAAAAATCGAGGTTATTAATTTTGGAACGATTGAGATCCTGGCCTTGTGGTACTCGTGAATTAGCGGTTTAGTCGACCTTGTGCTTTGGCTCAGGGCTATATTGATGGCCCGAATCTCGCCGGCAGTGTCTTCGACTATGCTCGATTCGATCTGGCGAACATAGGCGAGCCGGGCATTGGCCAATGCGACCTGCATGACGATCTCGGCGTTTCGCGATCTCGCCGCAATGGATGCGAACACGTCGGCTGCGTCGACCGGATCCGTCGGGGGACTGAGCGGCCGGTATGATCCCTGGCTCAAGCGCAGGGCGGTTCGCACGAGTTCGTCGTTCCACCGGTAAAGATCGCGCAGGCCGATCTCGGTGACGGCCGGCACGTGAAAGCCGTCGCTCGCGCGCGTTTCGACGAGGCGTTCGCCAGCCAGGCGATGCAGCGCATCGCGGATCGGCGTCGCGCTGCTGTTGAACTCCTGCGCAAGGCGGGCAGGTTCCAGCCGCGCGCCGGGGGCGAGGGAGCCGCATGCCATCGCGTGCTTCAACCTGTCATAGACCCGCTCTCCCGTGGCGCCCGCGTTCATGAGAGCAGCCTCCGGCCAGCGTAGACGAGATACTCGAACCTGTCGTAGGCGTCGCGCCATATCAGTTGATCGCGAAACCGAATTCCTGCTTGTTCCCCGGGGCGGCGGTCAGCTCGCTCGAAATCCTGCCCTGCCTCGCGGGGCAATAGCTCAGTGAACATGGTGCGTGCCCCCATGAACTGCCGGAGCCGGGGCGCAGATGCCGCCGCGCTCGAGCAGGGTCGGGGTGTCCTCATCGATGTCGATGAGCATCGCACCGAGCGTCTTGCCGTCCACGATCTTGGGTGCGCCGAGCGGGCGGCATCGCCAGCCGAAAGCCAGGATCTGGCGCAGCCAGGGCAGATCGGCGACCCCGCTATAGCGTTCTATGCCGTTTGCCAGCGCAAAGGCGACGAGCGCATGCACGAGTTCGTTCCTCGCTTCGCGCCGCTCGGCGGAAGTGGAGCGGCGTTCGAGGCAGAACCGCGTGATTTCCAGGGTCGTGGGACCAGAGGGAATGGCCTCGTCGCACAGGCCGGGAACAGGGTGCCGAGTATATGCGGCCTGGTTGTCGGCAGCAGGCGCGCCGATGCTCGGTGGGCGCCATCCTTGTCGGAAAGCACGATGTACATCGCCGCTTCGTTGTCGAACTGGTCAAGTTCGAACCGGCCGGCAAGGACGGGCAGGTCCCAGCGCAGAAGGTCGATGAAGACGCGCTTGCGAGCCTCGAACATGTTTCGAAGGACGGCGTGCTGGCTTACGTTCGGAGTGTTGGACAGGCAGTGGATCATTGCGGACCTCCTTTGAAAAGGTTCGCAAAACTGCCCTACGAAATTCGCCCGGCGCTATGCACGCTTCCGTGTATAGGGGCCGCACGGCACTTCGGGGTAACTGATCACTCCGCTCCGACATGCGAGGAAAGCCAGCAATGGTCTGTTCAGCGCTCCCAGCCTTCTGCCGGCCTCGTTGAGATGGCGCCGGACCGTCTGATGGCTGATCCCGAGGATTTTGCCGGTCTCCCAATCGGTCTTGCCGGCCATCATCCAGATCAGGCACTCGCGCTGGCGCTCGGTCACCAGCGGAGAGTTGATGCATTGCATCACTTCGGCAAGGCCGACCAGCCGCCGGGCGGCGGCGAAGACTTCCGGCGCGATCAGGCGGGCGAGGATGAGGCCATCCTCGTTGAGCGAACGTCCCGGCGCCGTGGCGAACGTGCACGAGCCCAGGAATTCGCCGGGTACGTTCGAGGGAACGGTAAACCCGTCATAGACCCCATGATGCCGCGCAAGATTGAGGAAGCGTTCGTCGTTGGCACTGTATTCAACGAGTTCTGCCGCTTCGCGCCAGAGGAAGGGATTTTGCGTGCGGCCCGACGCCCGGTGCACGAAATCGCGGCCCACGAAGCCGTTGCGATCGTAAAAGTCGATCCATTCCTTCGGGTAGTTGAGCAGCCGAAAGGCCTGCAATTGACCCGATCCCCAATCTATGTGGTGGCCGATCGCGTAGTAGTCGCAGCCGACATCGCGGGTAATATTGCAGAGAGTGAGGTCCAGACTGCTCAAGTTTTCGGCCGTCTGGATGAGCTCCTTGTATTTCCGGTACGCAAAAGTGACGCCCATGCGCTGACACGGCTCTTCGCGGCGTCTCAAGCCGCCAGGACGCGTCGAGCCGTCCTTTCCGCTTTGGGGCGAAACCGCCTCGGGCCCTCATTCCCTTGGCGATCCGCGATTCTACGTAGCGTGCAAGCTATCGTAGGGTTACCGCGCCGCAATGTGATTTGTGTCACACAACTGTCATGCGTGCAGCGGGTGGGCCGCCCCTATCTATGACGGGCCACGACAGCAACGCGCCGAACTGGCGGGATGCTGCGCAATACCGCCGCCTCGCCAAGCTCGATCGTGCTGCCCTGATGTGGGAATGGCTGCGCCGCGACCCTGCCTACGTGGAATGGTATGCCTGTGCGAGTGAGGCGACCCGGGAAGGGGCTGATGGGGAGGTGACCCGAAAATGGGGACTTCACTTTCGCCGAGAACCCCGCAGTCGGCGCCTGCGGGGCCAAGCTTATCTGGAGCGCGCAACTCGATCCCGGAGCAATTCCGGTGGAGGCGCAGCTTGCACGCGTCGGCGACCCTGATGCCGTCGACCCGCTCTGGTTCCGTTCTTGGTTCAGTTTGGTTGCGGGCCCGGGAGGCTGCGAGCACGTTGCTCTGACGGACGGCAGGTGCCGGATACGGCTCGATGTTCTTGCCGGGACCCTCCAGGATGGGCCGGTCGTCTTACATTACGGCTTGGCGGGCTTGGCTTCCCTGCGCCCCCGGATCCAGCCACTCAGGCGTCTGCTGGCCCTGTGCACTCACAGGCGCTTCGTGCGTTCGCTGTTTCCGCCGGATCCCCGGATGGGGCGCTTCGCAGACGCGCTGCGAGTTGGCGATGCGCTTGCCGAAGGCGCAAGCATCGCGCAGATCGTGGAAGCCTTTTACGGGGCCGAGCGTGCCGGGCGAGACAGCGGATCGGATTCCCTCAAGTCTCGGGTCCGCCGCCTCGTCCGCGATGCACGGTCGATGGCGGCGGGGGAGTACCGATCATTGATGGGCAAGGACATCGGCTGAACGGCCAGGACCGCCGGCTCGCTCTCCGATCGCCCTCAGCCGGCCTTGATGCCAAGCTTGCGCTTGGTCTTGCCTTGGGTTGGGCTTGCCACCTCGCTGTCGGGCTTGTCGGTGAGGGGCATGGGCGTTTCGCCCTGCTTTTTTCTGCCGCCCTTGCTGCCAAGCCCGATGCTGTGTGCCATCTGGGAGCGCTTGGCCGCGTAGTCGGAAGCAACCAGCGGATAGTCGGAAGCAAGCTTCCAGCGCGCGCGGTATTCCTCTGGAGAAAGGCCGTGCTGCGCCATGAGGTGACGCTTCAGCGTCTTCTGCTTCGCCCCGCATTCCAGGCAAGCTACGGCATCGGCCTTGACGGAAGACCTGATGGGGACCGCAGGGACGCGTTCTTCCTCGATTGGCTCCGCCGGCTGCCCGAGCCGGTCGAGCGACCCGTAGACGGCTGCGATGATCTGCGGCAGCTGGTCGGCGGAAACGGCGTTGTTCGTGACATGCGCAGCGACAATGTCGCTCGTCAGCTCCAGTAGAACGTCCTTCATCATTTTAATTTGCTACCCGCGTGAAAATGTGAATCGCACCTGCCGCACGGCAACCACCAATGCGCTCGAAGCGCAAGCTGAAATCGATAATTGAGATCGTTTTCAACAGTATGATGTCGCCGTCTCTATCCGCCCTTGCAGTTCCTTTGTCCGTCTCGCGGCTTTACTGGTAGCCGAACGCCCGTTTCTCATCTGCCTTGATCGGATGGATCATGGTTGTCATGCGGTTCCGGTGCGTGGCTATTAGAACCGCAAAAGTCGTGCCTGCCTGTGCTTGAACAGCTTGGTCAATCCACGAATGCGCTGGCGGGGACGGACGCTCCGCTTTGCTCGGTCCAGATCAGTTTGGACAAGTCGAAGCCCATGGCGGTGGCTGTCCCGAGCATGCCTTCAACGGTTTCCGGGTGCGGGTGTGGTGTCCGCGACAGAACCCAGAGATGATGACGGTCCGGCGTGCCGACGAGCGCGGTCTCGTAATCGGGCGTGATCGCCAGTACCCAGTAGTCGCCCTTGGTGAAGGGAATCCAGCGCAGATACTCGGGCAGGAAACTGACCTTGAGCTTTGCGTTGCTCGCGTCCGTGGCCTCGGCTTTTCCGATTGCTCGGTCGGGTTTTCCATTCTCGTCGAGGAGCCGGTTCTCGACGCGGACGGTGCCGTCCTCGTTCAGCGCGTAATTGGCGGTAATATCGGTTGCCTTGGCATCCTCGTATTTGAGGGGAAGGCGGCAGATTTCGAACCAGGTGCCGAGATATCGGCCGAGATCGAGTTCGGAAACAGCGCGGACATCGGTATTTTGCTCGGACATGGAAAAGACCTCCTTCGCTTCAACCGGTGAAAGCGGGGGAGGGTTCCATGTGCGTCGTCGCGCTGGTGTCGGGACGGATTGGACCGCGAAGAGGCGGGGTAAGGGACGGCGGCGGCTCGGGGGTCGAATGAGCTGCCGCCGTTGCTGGGTTCGGGTCGCACCTTCCAGCCCCTTCTCCCTTTTGGGGAGAAGAGCACTATGACCGGTCGCTGCCCGCGTGCAACCATCAAAAGTGGTTATCGGTCAGTGTTTTATGGGCACTCCTTTGTTGCCCTGCGTAAATTGGGGGACCGGCATTCCTCACGCGCTTGCACGCGGGAGCCAGACAGGCGCGTTCTCCCCTTTCGGGGGGGTGGGTTCAATAAACGCAGATTTTTCGATCGCTGCCCTGGACCCAGCAGGCTGGATCGCGCTTGCTGCGCGTGAACGAGCCTTGTGGAACCATCCTGGCGCCATTGTCGTAGTCGACGATGATCTCGCCGGGCGAGACCTTGTCGGCATAGTAGGCCATGCCTTCGACATCGATAGCAAAGCTGCCGTCTCCATTGCGAGGGTAGAACGTGCAGACTTGCGGCGCATCGCCGTCCAGCACGCATTTGGCCGGGCGGCCGGCGCTGATCGTGCCGCCATTGTAGTCAGCTGCCGGTTTGGCGGGCAAGCCCACGCGCAGGGCATTTCCGTGGCTGTCCTTCACCTGCGCGGAGGCCGGCGAAATCACGAGGCCAAAAGAGGCGAGGGCGGCAATATGAATGGGGCGCATGGGACGATTTCTCGCAGGTCTGGAGGTTTTGGGGAGGGTGCGCCGCAAGTCGGCGGGCGTGCCAGATCCTATGCGGGCACGCTGTCAGGTGTGACATCGCCGGCCAGCCAGCGGCTGATTTCCTGGGCGCGCGCCAGCGATGCCTCGAAAAGCCTGAATTTCTCCAGCACGTCCTCGTCGAGGATGGCCTCGAGATTGCGAATGACGACAGCGGTTCCCTGCATGTTGACCGTGGCCGCATTGTTTGCGGTCGTGCCGTAGTCGACATCGACACCGATGATGCAGTTGGCGCCCATTGCCATCGCCTTGGTGACCAGGATCGAGCGGGCGGTCGCTTCGCCGCTGTTGACCTTCAGTGCCATGCCGGAATTGACGTTGGTCGCGCCGAACATGTCGGAAAACCCCTGGCTGAGTTCGCTGAACATGCCCGTGCCGACCGTCACGTTAGCGGTCACCATGGATTTGATCTTGCAATCGGCGCCGGGCGGGATTTGCGAGATCGTCATCATCGGAAAATCGACGACGTTCGCTGTCATGTAATCCTGGCACTTCTGACGTTCGCCCTTGAGCTGCCAGATGGCAGCCTCGTACTCGCCCTTGCCGCACTTCTCGCAAATTTCCGTGTAGTTGGTTCCGGAGAGGAAGTTCAGGATCTGGGTCTGCTGGTCGCTGTACCGGCGGTTGGGTCCCTTGATGATCCCGCCGCTGGTGATTTCCGCGGCGCAATTTCCGCATGTGTCGCTCATGTAACCCCCTGATTTTGCTAGCAGCGCTCATGTCGCTTGGCGTGACGGCGCGCAAGGGGACTTGCATTGCGTTCCTATTATGTTCTATTTTTGAGTCATGGAGAGACTCGACCCACAGCAGCTATCGGAGGCTATCCTGACCGCGCCGGCCTGGGCGCGGGTCGGGATCACCATGCGCGATGAGCGCATGCGGCTTAAAGCCGCGGCGGAGCTGGCCCAGTCGATCGTGGAAAGGCTCGAGGACTATCCCGGCATCGAGAATCCTGATCAGCTCAATCTGTTTCCATGAGCGAGAAGGGGCGGTGTCGTCGGCGGTCACTTGACGGTGGCCCGGGTTGGCGAGGGAGACGGCGCGTAGCCGGTTGTCCATGTCTGCTGCACGCGGGTGCGCGTGTCTGGCGGGCATCCGTGCCGCATTGGGGGATTATCGCCGCCGGGCCGTCCTGCGGCTGTTGGAGCCTCAGAGTGCGTCGGCCGGCACAACCTCCCGCCTTGCTTGCTGCGCCAGCTCCTGCGGCGCGAAGAAGCCGATCATGTGAAGGGCAAGATCGGGCGAGGTCATGCCGAGCGTGGTCGCATCGTGGATGAGGTTCTCGGTGGGAGCGATGTACGCTTCGCCTGGTTCGATTGTCAGGCGCACGACCGGATAGTTCGGGAAGGCGCGCAAGAACGCATGGCCCAGATCGCTGCCGTAGTAGGCTGTCCCTGCAAGCAACGTCCCGTGAAGGACGGCGTGCATGCGCGCCAGCGAGAGGTTCACGAACAGGAATCTTCGGGGGCTGTGCCCAAGATTGACGCAAATGCGGTTCTGCGCGCGTTCTCGCTCCGCCAGCGGCGATTCTGTCCAGGAATCGACATGCATGCCGACGTAGTGCTCGCCCTTTCGACCTCTGACGGCATCCTTGGTGACCGTTGTCTTGCCGGTTTCGGCACTGCCGAGGCGCACGACGCGCGGCTCGCCGCCATCAAGCGAGTGATGGGCGGCGATATGGGCGCTGAGCAGATCATACGCTGTGTGCCAGTCCGGATGCGCAGTGTGATCGCGGTAGTTCGCAAGGCTTTGCGAAGTCCCGAAATCGGCAAAGACCCGGCTGAGCGGAGCGACGACACATTCCGGGATTCTGACGATCGCGATATCGCGGCCGATCTGCCACTCGGCGTCCGGCTCTGCGAGAAGCAATTCGCTTTCGCGGGCGGTGGCGGGGCGGAACGGCAGGAGCGGTACGATCGCTTCGGCAATGTAGCAGGGTCCATCGCCGACTGCAGGCGTCCGGTCCGTCGTGCCTGCACTCAGCGCAAAGCGTGCCTGTGGGGAGAGCCTGCTTTCCGTATCGAGGCGGATCCGAACATCGCGCTGCAGCAGTAGCTGTTCCGGGCGAGCGTGGTGCGGCGCGATCGATGCGGGCAGGAGCGATGGCGGCTGGAGCCGCATTGCCGGTGCCGCCGGGTGCTCCTCCTGCAGGCGCCGCTCGATATATTCAAGCATCGGCCGATCGATGTTGCAGCCCAGCGGCGCACCGCGTCGCTGCTGTAGCGCGGCTTCCTCGGCCATCGGATATCCCGAACAGCTGCCGAGAAACCGGCATGACGTGCAGATCGAGTTCATGCGCGCTTCCGCAGTTTCGATGGCCCGGGCATGGCCTGACGAGCGCAGGATTTCATCCATGGGCTGGCGGAACACGTTGCCATGCGCAAATTCGCCCTCGTAGGCGTTGCCGTAGCTGTAGAGTTCGCCATTCGTGTCGACGAGAAAGACGCTTTCCCAATCTGCCTTGTCGTAGATCATCGGCGCGGCGCCCGGGGTATGGTGATGAACCACCTGGCGCATGTAGCCGGTGAGCGGTTCGATCAGCAGCTCTGATCCGAGCGTGCGAAGTTCCTCGAACGCCTCCTGGAGCGCGGTGACAATCTCTGCGGGACCGAGGTCGAATTCCTCGTGCTGATTCTCAAAAGCACCGTCGATCAGCCAGAGCAAACGCACCGAGCGCACGCCGAGCTGGTGATAGAAGCGCACGATCTTGCGGATATGCGGCGCATTGCGCGCCGAGAGCACGGTGATGCACCCGTAGTCGATACCGGCGGCCTGGAGGCGGTCCATGTTTGCGAGGACGCGGCGTGTCGAATCCTCCCCCCGCAGGTTCGTGCGCAATGCCCCGAACAGGTCGATTGACACGCCGACCCGGTCGAAGCGGCGCAGAAGTTCGATCCGGCTGTCGTCCAGCAGGGTAAGGTTGGTCTGGATCGTGTTGTGGACGCTGGTGGCCGATCCGAAGATCGCGCGCTGAGCATCGAATGTCGCCGCGAAATAGTCGGGTCCGTTGAGCAGCGGTTCTCCGCCATGCCATACGAAATCGATCGCGGTCGGAGCGGCGAAGCTCTCCCGCCAATCTGCAATATGGCGATACATGCGCTCGAGGTCCTCGGGCGCCATGCGCTCGCGGCTCGCAAGATGTTCGAATTCATAGCAGTACCGGCAGCGCAAGTTGCACAGCTTGCTGGCCTTCACCACGAATTCGACCCGGCGCTGCACTGGTCCTGCTGGAGGCACGGGCGGCGGCCTGCTAGAGGCTGTCGTAGAGATCCACCGCCGACGGGCGGCCTTCCTCCTCTATCCCGCTCTCGTTCCGGCCGCCCATTACCTGGACCCAGGAGGGCCCCGGAATGGTCATGCGAAACGGCGCCGCTTCCCTGAAAGGATCCCAGCCGGATTGCACTTCGATGCGCTTCCAGATGTCCGATTGCCGGAAATGTTCCCAGAAATCCCGGGCCATTACATGTTCGACGATCCGCTCGAGCTTGCCTGTGCCCGGCTGATCTTCGGCGAGGCCATTGCCGACCTTGTCGCCGTCGGCCAGAGGTACGCCAAGGGCCTTGCCGACATCTTCCGGGTCGACCTGATAGCCCCGCGCACGGGCGATCTGGGCAACGATCTCGGGAGAGGCGGCGGCGAGCGCGTGATGGAGCTGACCCTGGAGGGTCTTGTCGAGGAAGACTTCGCGGAAGAATCCGTAGGCCTGGTCGGTGCTCATGGCAGTTCCTTCGTTCCCGCGGCATCGCTTCATGCGGTGCCGGTTACGCGATCCGAGCCTTTAAATTGTTGTGAATATTCGTTGTTATAAAGATGAATGGCGATTCAGCTTTAGTCAACATTGCTGCGATGAAATGCAATATTCTGATTTCATGAAAAATAATCGGGTTATTCGTGAATCGGATCGGGTTTGTCGACCTGTTGCGTTTATAATCTCGGGCGCGATTTGCGTGAGGTTGTGGGTCGTGATTCCGTCTTGCCATTGAGGCGATGCCTGGCGCCTCGCGCCTGCCGGCGCGACCGCGCTCTATGCTGCGTGCGGGGCTGAACGCCCTTGATGGCCGCGCGCAAGGCACCGAGCCCTTACGGTCTCGGCCATTCGGTGAGGATCGCTGGCGCAGAAGACCGGTCCATCGAGATGGACCGGTGACGCGGACGCGCGCTTTCGCGCGCGGCGTCTTTTGTTGAGCCTCCCTCTCGGAGCGCGGGTGGGCTCGGCGCCCGTCTAGGCCCGCCGGCACCGCCTGCAAGCCGCACATGCGTGCGGCTCCTCCGACTTCGCTCCGGCCCTTGCCACCCCGATCCTGTTGGATCGGGGCCCCGGCTGCGCGTGCAGGCGCTGCCCTGCAGCGGGCCTTGCGGTCGCCCGTGCCGCCCACCCCCGCTCCGTCGGGGGAGGCCATGGTGGTTTGGGGCGGGGTATGGAGGTGAGACATGCGCAGCAATCGCAAGGCTCCGTCATGCGCGGGGTCGCAATCGGGAGGCGCGCTATCGAAGGGCGCGGGCTCGGGAGCTTCGGGATCACGGGACACGGGTCGGGGAACGGATCGGGCCTCGCTCTATGACGAGGTCACGGCCCGGATCATTGCCGAGCTGGAACAGGGCCGAGTGCCATGGGTGCAGCCTTGGAGCAGCGAGACCGCCAGCGGCCCGGTGGCAGGGCTTCCGATCAATGCCCTGACCCGTCGCGGATACTCAGGGATAAATGTTCTCATTCTTTGGGGCGCGGTCATTCCGGGCGGTTGGGCCTCGCAGGGCTGGCTGACTTTCCGGCAAGCGCTCAGCGCTGGCGGCAATGTGCGCAAGGGTGAGCAGGGCACATGCGTTGTCTACGCCGACCGCTTCACGCCCGAGGCCGAAAAGGACAAGGCGCGCGAGACGGGTGGGGATGCTCGTTCGGTTGCGTTCCTGAAAAGGTTCACGGTTTTCAATGTCGCGCAGTGCGAGGGCCTGCCGGATGATTTCATGGCCGGACCCGTAGCGCTGCCCGAGCGGGAAATCGTGCCCGTGGCCGAAGCCGCCATTGCCGCGAGCGGTGTCGATTTCCGGATCGGCGGGGACAAGGCCTTCTATGCGCCGGGTGCGGACTTCGTGCAGGTGCCGCCGCAGCCCGCGTTCCACGATCAGGTCAATTACTACCGGACGGCGCTGCACGAACTGACCCACGCGACCGGGCATGTCTCCCGGCTCGACCGGAACTTGACGAACGGCTTCGGAAGCAAGGACTACGCCCGCGAGGAACTGATCGCGGAAATGGGTTCGGCATTCCTGTGCGCCTCGCTCGGGATCGTGCCGACCGTCCGCCACGCCGATTACATCGGGGCATGGCTGGAAGTCCTGCGCGAGGACAACCGCGCGATCTTCCGCGCGGCCAGCATGGCAAGCAAAGCCGCCGACTGGCTGCTTTCCCGCTACGAGGCAAGCGTGCCGGGGAACGAGGAAGCCGGTCACCCAGACGCCCCCGATGACGGCCACGATGAGGGCCACGATCACGGCTGCGATGACGGGGGGAGGGCCGAGGCATGACCCTCCTTTCCCGCTCCATCCGCTCGATGCTCTCGGCCAATTTCGAGCATTGCATGCAAAACCCCAAGTTCGATCCGCTGCCGCTGGTCCGCCTGTTCAATCCTATGGGGCGTGCGGTCTGGCTGGTGACCGAAATCTATGCCGATGACGACACCCTCTTCGGGCTGGCGGACCTCGGTTTCGGCTGCCCTGAACTCGGCATTTCCTCGCTTCGTGAAATCGAGGCGATCCGTCTGCCGATGGGGCTCACCATCGAGCGGGATATGGGCTTTTGCACCCGGCACCGGCTCTCCGTCTGGACGGAGGCCGCGCGTCTCGCGGGATCGATCCCCGATGCCGCTTTGCTTCTTGACCGGCTCACCCGCGAGGACCCGTCCGCCATCAGGCTTCTGCCCCGTTGAGGGGCCGATGACGCAGGCGGTCGTTCACCGTCAAATCCTAAGCCGGTCCACCGTATCGCATCACCAACCGGTGGACCGGCACTCTCAAATAGGAGTGCTACCCATGAAACTCGAGTTCATCGCTCTGAGCAACCTTTCCGTCAGCAAGGCGAACATGCGCTATGCACGCAAGGCCCCCGATGTGTCGGATATCCTGCCGACCGTCAGGGCGCGCGGCGTGATCCAGCCGGTGATCGTTCGGCCCAATTGTGAACCGGGCCATTACGAAATCGTCGCGGGATGCCGCCGCTTCCACGCCGCGCAGATCGTTGCTGCGGAAAGGCTGGCCGCCTGCACCGAGGCGGGCGAGCCGGACCCCGAAGCGGCCTTGCTGCCTTGCGCGGTGCTGGACGATGCCGACGATGCCAGCGCTGTCGAGGCCTCGCTGATCGAGAACATCGCCCGGCTCGATCCCGACGAAGTCTCGCGCTGGGCCTGCTTCACCCGGCTGGTCAAGGAAGGACGATCCATCGAGGATATCGGCCTCATCTTCGGTCTGCCGAACCTCTCCGTGAAGCGCATTCTTGCCCTCGGCAATCTTCTGCCCCGCATCCGCGAGATGTACCGGGCCGAAGAGATCGACGCGGCGACCATCCGCCATCTCACCATGGCGTCGAAATCGCAGCAGAAGGCATGGCTGGCCCTTGCCGACGACCCCGACAGCTACGCGCCGCGCGGGTTTCAGCTGAAGTCGTTCCTGTTCGGCGGGCAGTCGGTTCCGACCGGCCATGCGCTCTTCGATGTCGAGACGAGCGGGCTCGCCACGGTTTCCGACCTCTTCGGAGAAGACGCATATTTTGCCGAGACGGACGCGTTCTGGGACCTCCAGAATGCCGCCATCGAGGCGAAGCGCACGGGCTTCATCGAGGCGGGCTGGGCTGATGCCGTCATCCTTCCTCCCGAAACCCATTTCCATTCGTGGGAGTATGACAAGACCCCGAAGCGCAAGGGCGGGCGCGTCTATCTGGACGTTCGCGGCAATGGCGAAGTCGTCATCCACGAAGGCTATCTTTCCGCGAAAGAAGCGGCGCGGCTCGCCAAGGCCGAGGCGGTAGAGGGTGGAGCGATGGCAAAGGCAGTCCGCCCCGAACTGACCTCGATCACCCAGACCTATATCGACCTGCACCGTCATGCCGCCGTTCGTGCCGAACTGCTGGGACGGCCCGGCATTGCCTTGCGGCTCATGGTCGCCCACGCCATTGCCGGGTCTGCGCTATGGCGGATCGTGGTCGAACCGCAGGTTTCCAAGAGCGATGCGGTGAAGGAAAGCGTCGAGAACTGCCGCGCCGAAGCGGTGTTCGATGCGCGGCGGCGCGAAGTTTTGGCGCAGCTGGCGTTGCCGGATGACGAACCCACGGTGATCGGCGGGACCGGCTATGGCATGCGGGGCGGGCTGCGCGCGCTTTGCGGCCTGTTCGCTCGATTGACCGAACTTGCCGATGCGCAGGTCATGGACGTGCTGGCGCTCGTCATGGGCGAGGCGCTGGAGGCCGGGAGCCCTTCGGTGGAAGCGGTGGGGCTCGCCATCGGTGTTCCCATGGCGGATTGGTGGGAGGCTGACGAAGCCTTCCTCGAGACGCTGCGCGACCGTGAGGTCCTGCTCGCTATGGTCGGTGAGGTGGCCGGAAAGCTGGTGGCCGAGGCCAATGCCAAGGAGAAGGCCAAGACCTTGCGCGCGATCATTCGCGATCATCTGGCGGGGAACGGCGGGCGCGAGAAGCGCGAAGGCTGGGTGCCGCGCTGGATGGCTTTTCCGCCATCCGCCTATACCGAGCGAGGCGGAGTCGGGACGGTCGAGGCGCACGCCCGCGCGGCCATGCAAGCCGACAGACAACCGGCGGAAGAGGAGGGCGGCGAGGCTTGGGGCGAAACCTATGATTCGCGCTCAACCGAAGGGGCGGGGCCCGAGGACCTCACGGAGGATGCCGGACCGCAAGGCGACCGGCTGGCGGCCTGAAAAATGATCGGAGGCGGAACAATCCGCCTCCGATCCAACTTGTTGCGGCGAGGGAAAATTCCGGCCTCGGACCCGCGCCCTGATAGGCGCGGGTCCGCGGCTGACACCAAAACTTCATTGCCGTGGTCCTATCCCGGTGGCACGCAATCGGTGACAGGAAAAACATCATGACTGCAATTCAGACCGACGCGCTTCACACCATCGAAAAGCTTGTTTCCCGGCTCTCTCCCGATCCGATCTGCGACGAATGCATCAACCAGATCCTCGGACTCTCGCCGCTTGATCACGCCGATCAGCTTGTGCGCGAACTGGCAGGGGCTAATGGGTTCGAACGCAACAAGGATGCCTGCAGCCTTTGCGGCGAAACCCGCCTCGTGACGCGCCGTCGCTGAACTGATCCCGGGCACCATCGAACCGACCGACGCACCAAAGGGCGGCCGTCGACAGTGACCGCCTGCGAAGGTTCAGGCCATCTGGCGGCGCTGCGAAAAGACAGGGACTTCGTTCTCGTTCGCTTCGCGCCGAATGGTGCAGAGCTTGGTTGCTCCTTCCCAAAGTTCAGCCGTCCTTCGATTCGCCTCGCGATGGGCAATGATAAGCGCGGCGGTGAGGTCCTCGGCCTTGAATTCGATGCGCCTGGCGAGACCCTCGCCATCGTCCGAAAAGTGCAGCGTGTAGATTTTCATGTCTCTCCTCCATCGTTCTTCCGGACGCTTGCGGACTGACAAACTGCAACAGCCGCTGAAGAGTTCCCGGCCGGCCAAGGCCGTTCGGCGCCGGGGCGCGACGACCGGCGGATCACGCCTTGAGTTCCCACACACCGCTACCGCTCTGCGTGAGCGTGCAGATCTTTCGCGCGCCGTCCCACAATTCGGCGGGGCGCTCGGGTGCTTCTTTCTGGGCAAACAGGAGGGCGGCGCCTGGGTCTGTCGCTTCGAACCGGATATCCTTGGCAGGGCCGTGGCGGTCTTTATGGAACTTGAGCGTGTAGATCGTCATAGCGTTCTCCATGCGCGGGCAATGCCCCGCTTCACTAAACGACCCGCGAATTCTCCAATCGACGGGCGCCGCGATCCATATCTGCTGCGATAAATCGACGCTCTTCTGCGGCAAGCTGCGAGCTCGAGTGGGGGCAGAAGGTTCAACCCGCGCTTCGGGAGTGTCGACGGGTGGACACGGGGTTGCCCTCTGATCGGCTCGGTTTCAGACAGAGCAAGGCAGGTTCCATCGAGGCGACGTCGGTGCCTTTTGCGTTTCCAACTGCGGCTTTGACAGCGTTCCCGTATTGGTCGCCAGGTCCATTCCGGGTTCGGGGCATTGACCTGGAACAGTCGCGGTCCCGCGCAAACCATCGCCGAACGGCTTCTTTCCCCGCCCGCCAAGGCGGGCTCCTCGCGGCCGCTGACGCTCCAAACAAGCCGCCGGTTCCGGTCCTTCGCTGACGCTGCGGCCTCACGGTTCGCGGGCGCCGCTGTGACTGTCCCTTTGGTCTGCCCATCGCCCGGGAATGGTTCTCGCGGCGACAGATCAAGGAGAATTATCATGCCCGCAATCGGATACGTCACGCGCGATGGGCGCAGCTTCAAGGGTCAGCTTCGCACACTCTCTATCCGCGCCGAGATCGAGATCGCGCCCAATACCCGCAAGACCGGCGACACCCAGCCGGATTTCAGGGTTACGTCTTCCGGCGTCGAGGTCGGTGCCGGATGGCTGCGCCGCAGCGAGGCCTCGGGCAACGACTACGTCTCGCTGACGCTGGCGGCACCGGAATTCGGACCCCGGCGGCTTTACGCGAACCTCGGTCGCGCTGCCGGCAAGGACGATGAAGACAGTTACGCGATCATCTGGAATCCCGCAGACTGACAGCCGGTCCCCGCGCCGAAAACGGCGCGGGGATTTCCTGTGCGTGCAGCAAAACGAGTGTTGTTCTTACCCCGAACTCGTCTAGAATCAGCCGATTATGAAGACGGATCTCGATCACCTTCCCGAAGAAAAGCGCCGGGACCTGAAGCGTGTGGTGGAGATCGTCTTTGCCGAATTCGAGGACGTTCTCGGTCTCGCGACGCAGGGCTGGAAGAAGCAGGGCCGGATCATGAAAGTGATCCTCTACGGCTCGCATGCGCGCGGCGATTGGGTCGCCGATCCTGTCGGGCGGTACTATTCCGATTACGATATCCTTGTCGTCGTGAACGACGAGCGCCTTGCGGATGAGGCCGAGTATTGGGGCAAGGCGAAGGACCACCTCAACCGCGCCTACGACATCATGAACCTGATCTCGGCGCCGGTTGGTCTGACCGTCCATTCGATGGCGGACGCGAACTTCCAGCTATCGCGCAGCCGACCGTTTTTCATCGACGTCGTGCGCGAGGGCATCGTGCTCTACGAGCTCGAAGCCCAGCAGTTCGAACTGCCCAAGCCGCTCGATAGCGCGGTGGCGCATATCGAAGCCGAGAACCACTTCAACCAGTGGTTCGAGAGCGCCAGCCGATTTCTTGCATTCGGAAAAATGGGGGTGAAGGAGGGCTGGAATAATCAGGCGGCGTTCCAACTCCACCAAGCCACCGAGAACTTCTACCACACCGTGCTGTTGGTCCTCAAACTCTACAGCCCCAAGTCGCACAACCTGAAGTATCTGCGCGGCCGGGCGGAAGACATCGCGCGCGACCTGATCCCCGTCTGGCCCCGCGATACCAAGTTCGGCAATCGCTGCTGGGAGCTGCTTTATCAGGCCTACGTGAAGGGCCGGTATTCGCCGCATTACGTCATCCGTGACGTCGAACTTGAGTGGTTGGTCGAGCGCATCGAACTGCTCGAAGTGGAAGTGAAAGCGATCTGCGAGAGGCATCTGGGCAAGCCGCTGGATTAAAGAGAAGTCCCGCTGGGGGTGTTTTCGATAATCGGCGTCTCTGGACCGGACTTTTCCAAATCCGGGGGACTATGAAGACCGATCTCGACCACTTGCCCGAACAGCATCAGCGCGACCTGGAACGGGTCGTGCAGATCATATTCTCGCAGTTCGAGGACGCCATTGCGCGCGCCACACAGCCGTGGAAGCGGCGGGGCCGGATCCTGAGCGTCATTCTCTACGGCGCCTATGCGCGCGCCGACTGGGAGGCACATCACCTGGACGGTCACGCGTGGGATTACGATATCCTGGTCATCGTCAACCACGAGCGTCTGGCGAACGAAGTCGCGAATTGGAACAAGGCGAAGGACGCGCTGGCGCGCGAATATTCGATGGCGAGGCGGATATCGGCGCTGCCAAATCTGGTTGTCCATTCTCTGGATGATTTCACCCGGCAACTTGGTCACGGACGCCCGTTTTTCGTGGACCTCCTGCGCAAGGGGATTGCGCTCTATCAGTGCGGCTCGACACAGTTCGAGATGCCGAAGAGGCTCCCCCGAGAGGAACTTCGCCAGCAGACACACCAGCTTTTCCATCAGTGGTTCGATAACGCCAGGATCTTCCTCGATACGGCGGATTTTGCACTGTCGCGGGGAGCGAACAGCCATGCTGCGTTCCAGCTTCATCAGGCCGCCGAGCAATCCTATCAGGCAGTTTTAGCGGTCAAGACCCTCCATTGCCCGGGGACGCATCACCTCAAGTTCCTTCGCAGCCGGGCCGAGGAGGTCGCGCGCGAACTGATCCCGATCTGGCCGCGCGAGGACAAGTTCGCCAGGCGGTGTTTCGAGCTTCTCCATCAGGCATACATCAAGGGGCGATATTCTCCCGAATTCTCTATCGGCGATGCCGAATTGGACTGGGCTTTCGAGCGGGTGCAGGAACTCCAGACTGCTGTTCAAGGCATCGCCGAGAAGCGGCTTTCCAACATCTGACGCCCAAAATCCGTCCCGGTTTGCGACACCCCCTCTATACGGGGGAACTGTGTTCACTTGTGCAATTTCTGATCTCGCCCGCACCGTGCACAACCTCAGTAACGTGGGGGCAGGGGCGATGCCGAGCGGGCGGATCAAGTTTTTCGATGCGAAAAAGGGCTATGGCTTCATAGCGCCCGATGACGGAGGACGCGATCTCTTCGTCCACGTGTCCGTAGTCATCGCTGCCGGAATATGGAGTCTCGAGGTCGGCCACGCCATCAAATATGACGTGCTCGTAGCCCGGAACGGCAAGGTCTCGGCGATCAACTTGCGCGGCATTTCACGCGGTTGAGCGTGTAGCTCGCAAACGCTTCCTCGCCCTTTTTCGGATCCTGCGAGACAATCTGCCATGTGAGCTTGTCGCCATTGAAACGCCAGCGATTGAGGAAGGCGCCGTCCTCATATTGATAGCTCATGTCGAAGCCGTCGGGCCTGCTCGAACCGGATCCCGTAGCGGTCATTGCGCCGCCGAAGCTGTCCGCCCAATAGCCGACCAGATCCGGCGCGCTTCCCGGCAGAACCATGGCCCCGCCGAGCACCAGATGCGCTGAATAGCGATCGGAGGGATCGGCAATGGTGTGGCTCTCGGCATCAACCGTCAGGATGGCGCCGAGCGCGACCGGTTTACTGACAAGCGCGATCGTCACCGGCTTTTTCATGACCTCCCCGGTGCCTTCCCAGCATCCTTGGAGATGCGAAATTGCAGTCGGAATTGCCGGCGGCGCAGGCTCGGCGGCATGGGCTGCCCCCGTGCCTGCCAACACTGCCAAGCCCGCAAAAACCGATAGTCCGCGCATAGATAACCCCCGTCGACAAGCCCGCGTGGCGGTGTGGCAAGTCCGGCGCTTCGGCGCAATTGCAAAGAGCGGTTCGTGGGCCAACCGACGCGGGGAGTCGAATTCGCCTATAGCCGAATCCGACTCTGCCCGGGCCATGGATTGTCCCTCATTTGAGTGTCCCCGAGGGCGACTGGGTGTCGCCCGATGCACGGAAGGGACACCATGGAAAACTCCGACGAGATCGATCGCGCCCGGGCTGCCAAGCGCGGATCGCCGTTTCTCAACACGCCCCAGGCGGCAGCCTATCTCGGCATCTCGATCCGCCTGCTCCTCAAGTTTCGGCGCAACGGCGGCGGCCCCATCTTCCGCCGCCATTGCCGCTTCATCCAGTACCATATTGACGATCTCAATGCCTGGAGCGAAGCGAACTCCGGCCGGGCGTTCCGCCTGTGAACGGGCCCGATATCCCCGGCGGCGATGTGTCGCCCTGGCAGTCCAAGGGCGACCGTTATCGGAAGGCGCGGACCATGACGTTCGGCATCGCCATAGTGGCGAGCCTGCTGAGTGCAACCTTGGCCTTTCCGCCTGCACCACGCCTCCTTTGGAATGCCAGTCCCAGCGCGCCGATGGGCCTCTACCTGGTATCGCCGGGAAGCGATCCCCTGCCGGGCGATATGGTGATTGCCCGCATGCCCCGGCCGTGGCGCGACCTTGCCGCCTCGCGCCGCTATCTTCCCTCGAACGTACCGCTGGTAAAGCGCGTCGTCGGCTATCCGGGGCGGGAAATCTGCGCGCTGGGAAACGAGATTTTCCTCGACGGCGTGCCACTGGTCGTTCGCAAGGCACACGATGGAAAAGGACGGCCCATGCCGCGGTGGGAAGGATGCCGGGTGCTCGCTCGCGGCGAGTATTTCCTCCTCATGACGGCCAGCCCGGATTCCTTCGACGGGCGGTATTTCGGGATAAGCCGCAGCTCGGACATCATCGGTCAGGCCTATCTGCTATGGGAGCGCTGAGAGCGATGATCGTCGCCGCGACGATCATCGCGGCAACCCCTGCCTGCGCCCAGGATCTGGAGCGCTGGCAGCCCCATATCGAAGAAGCCTCGTCCCGTTTCGGCGTGCCGTCGGCCTGGGTCAGGAAAGTGATCTGGGCCGAGAGCAGGGGGCGTACGCAGATCGGCGGCGCACCGATCCGCAGTCCCAAAGGCGCCATCGGGCTCATGCAGCTGATGCCGGGCACCTGGGCGGAGATGCGCACGCGCCTGTCGCTCGGCAACGACCCGGATAACCCGCGCGACAACATTCTCGCGGGGGCATATTACCTGAGACTGCTCTACGATCGCTTCGGATATCCGGGGCTGTTTGCGGCCTACAATGCCGGGCCGGCGCGCTATGAAAAGTATCTGTCCGGCATACCGCTGCCCGCCGAAACTGTGGCCTACCTTGCGGGGATAAGCGGCAGTGACACCTCCGTTTTGCCCCAAGCGCCGCCGCTCTTTGTGGGCACTTCGCAGTCTGCCCCAAGCCCTGTGGAGAACCCGGAGGACAAGTCGGGGCAAACGCGTGGGGAAGTGGTGGAAGGAGATGGGAAAAGTCCCGTCCGTCCTCCCGAACGCGATCCTCTGTTTGCCGTTCGCCACAACGCCCACTGAGAGGTCGTGCCCAGAGGAGAGGTAAGAATGCTCGTCTGAGATGGTGCAGTGTGACGGGCGCCGAACAGTCTATCAAGGCCCGCGGGTACCCCCCAATTTGCTTCGCAAATCGGTTCCCCCCACGTCCGCTTCGCGGCGCAGGACTAAAGCCCTGCGGCCCTGACAGACCGCCCGGCGCCCGTCTTCGAATGGTCGTTCTCAGTCACGGGAACGGTCACGCGAGGAGCTTCATCATGCAGATCGATCGCACCATTGCCGCAAACCATCACGATGTGTTCGCCAGCCTCGTTCACGGGCTCGAAATCGAGTTCGGCAAAGGCGCAGGACGCGCCCTGGCACAGCGCTTTATCGAAGCGGAGGAAAGCGATTTCCTCTGGGACGCACGTATCTCGGAGCGCTGGCTCGGGCGCTACGAAGGCCTTGGCGAGGACGATGCGGTCGATCTCGATCGGGTCGCCGTCCTGGGCCGCCTGGGCCGCCGCTGGTTCGCCGCCACGCTCATCATTGATGGAGAGGGCGATCCGGTCGGCCTCATTGCCCGGCGCGATTTTGCGAAGCGCGCAGCAGCTGAGAAAGCGAGTGCGCAGGCCCATTGAGCTCTGCGCAATCGATGGGGCAGTGCCGGACGGTGCTGCCCCATCGATTTGCCGGTGAATCATTGGCGTCTGGCAACTGGGTTGGATGGGAGGGGTCGGATTTGGTTGCGGGGAGGGGGGAGGCGGAAAAGTGGCGGACGACAAGATTGAAGGCGTGTCTCGTGACACGCTTAAGTTTCTGTCTGCACATCGTTTTTCTGCGAGACTGTAGGGTCGGTGACGAGACTGTAGCGAGACATGCCTTTTCGGGAGGCTTTGCATGGATTTCGACGACGATTTCGAGCCGCGCCTTGGGCGGCAGCGCGATGCGGTCGCAAGAAAGGGCGGCAGGAAAGCGATCAAATACGCGACCCGCGTTGCCGTCGCAGCGGGGCTGATCGGCACCGGGAAGAAGGGCGGCAAGTTCGTTGGTAGCCGTATCGGTCGGGGTGCGGCGCTCGGGCGCGCGCTTGCGGGGCGGGATCGACTGGGGGGATACCGGGCCCGCCGCGTTGTCGTGAAGACGAGGCTGGTGAAAGTTCGCAGCGGTAGCGCCAGCGCCCTCAAAGCCCACCTCCATTACATCCAGCGTGACGGCGTCACCAGGGAGGGCGAACAGGGAGTGCTTTATGGCCCCGACAACGACCGCATGGACGGCGCCGAATTCCTCACACGCTCGAAGGACGACCGGCACCAATTCCGGTTCATCGTCTCGGCCGAGGACGGCGACCAGTATGGGGACCTTAAGCCCTATATTCGCCGGCTCATGAACCAGGTCGAGGAGGACCTTGGAACCAGGCTGGAATGGGTTGCTGTCGATCACCACAACACCGGCCATCCACACACGCATATCGTGCTTCGTGGGATCGACGATCGAGGCAAGGACCTCGTCATTGCGCGCGATTATATTGCCCATGGTTTCCGTGAGCGCGCCGTTGATCTCATGTCGCTCGATCTCGGGCCGCGCGCAGGCCACGAAATCGAGGCGCGGCTGCGTCAGGAAATGGAGCAGGAGCGCTTCACTGGCTTGGACCGCCGGCTCATCGGACGGATGGATGCCGATCGGTGCGTCTCGCCGCATGATCGCGATCCGTTTTTCCAGGCACTGGAGACGGGACGCCTGCAGGCTTTGAAGCGCATGGATCTTGCCAGCGAACTGGGGGACGGGCGATGGCAGCTTGCCGATAGGCTCGATGAAACGCTTAGGGCTATGGGGGAGCGCGGCGACATCATCCGCCTGATGCAGCGCGAGGTCACGCGCGCCAGACTGGAGCGACAGGACCAGCGCATCTATGCGCCGGACATTGGGCCGCTTGTCGGCAGGGTCATTTGTCGCGGGCTGGCGGACGAGCATCACGATCGTCATTTCCTGCTGGTCGACGGCATCGATGGACGTTCGCACTACATCGACATTGGACCCTCGACGGCCGTTGAGCCGTTGCCACGCGATGCGGTGGTACGGGTGATCCCGCGAATAGCGGAGGTTCGGGATATCGATCGCAATGTTCTGGAGGTGTCGCAGGCGAACGAGGGGCGGTATTCGATCGCGCGGCATTTACGCTACGACTGCTCCGTCACCCAGGCTTTCGCCGAGACCCACGTGCGCAGGCTTGAAGCGATGCGACGAGCGCGCTCCGATGTTACCCGTGAGGCCGATGGAAGCTGGCGTATTTCGTCCGAACATCTCGAAGTCGCAGAACGCTTCGAGCAGCGAGATGTCGCTTCCCGGCCTGTTGCAGTCGAGGTCCTGGGCTCGGGCTCGGTGGAGCGAATGTCCGGCATGGAAGCGGCAACATGGCTGGATCGTGAACTCGCCTCGCCGTCAGGACTGGCAATACGCGATGCAGGGTTCGGACGCGAAGTGCGCACGGGCCTGGATCAGCGACGGCAGTGGCTGGTCGAGCAGGATCTGGCCGATGTTTCACCGAGCGGCGTCAGATTGCGGCAGCATACCCTGGCGTTGCTTCAGCGGCGCGAATTGCTCCGGATCGCCGAGCGCCTTTCCGGGGAGCTGGGGAAGGAGTTCTCGGAGGCCAAGACCGGCGACTGGATCGAAGGCAAGGTGAGCCGCAGGATAGATGGTATTTCGGGGCGCTTCGCGCTCATCGAGCGCAGCCACGAATTCACCCTGGTTCCATGGCGGCCCGTACTCGAGAAGCAGCTTGGGCAGCAGGCCGGCGGGATCATGCGCGAGGCCGGTATCAACTGGCAGTTTGGACGTGGACGTTCCGGGCCGGAAATTTCTTGATCGGGGCTTGTTGGCGGGCAACTTTTGCGGGCGTTGCTTATGCAAAGCGCCGCCAATCCGGATGCATCAGCGGTCGCGCTTGCTGACGGGCGTTCTACATGCCCTCCATGAAAAGCGAACGTACAGCACAACGCTATCGGCAGGCCGTGAATATTGCCGGAAACACGCAGGCCATCGAAAGGGCGGGGCAGGCCCTCATCAACGCGTTATGGGCGGAGGGTTTTCGCCCGACGTCCGAACGGCGGGACCGTTTCCATTGAAGACATATATCGAAGCTGGTCTCCTGGCGGCAGCGCTTGCGCTTCCCTGGTTGGTGCGTCTGATCGCCTGATTTTCGGCTACAGCGGCAAGGACAACTGCGGTGAGGGTGCCGGCGGCTTGTCCATTTGAGACTTGTCGGACCATGGCTCGTCGGATGGCTCACGCAGCAATTCCCGCTCCCATGGATTGCAAAGTCCGTGAGCGGCGGTTGGCGAGCCGTCGGTCCAGGTCTTCCAGTTTTCGCGGCGCAGGATCACTGGCATGCGGTCGTTGAGATCCAGCATGGATTCGTGCGCGGGAACCGTCATCATCGAGAAAACGTGCCCCCATTCGTCGCTACGCCGCCAGATGCCCGCGACTGCAAAAATCTCCTCGCCGGGTACCGAGAACCAGGTCCGGGTCATCTTTCCTTTTTTTCCTTCCGGTTCGGCCCAGGCGTTTAGTGGAACGAGGCAGCGACGCCGCGCAAAGCTCCCGCGCCAGAACCTCGATCCGATCTTGTCCGCACGCGCATTGTAGATGGGGTGAGGCTTCAGCATCTCGCCGGTCAATTTGCTTGGATCGGTACGCGGGAAGCCCCAGGCCATCGCCCGGACTTGGCTTTGGGAAATTACCAAGCCGGGGTCCGTCGGTGCCACCACCTCGAGATAATTGGCCCCGCTCGACGGCTCGGTGTCGAAAAGCGCGGCGATGGCGCTAGCAGGGGTGGTCAAGCGATAGAGGTTGCAGATGGGAGCATCCTTTCAAAACCATACTACGCCCGCAGGCAGGTACAACAAAGGGTGAGCAACGCTTCTGAGGGCGGGCGCAGGCTGATTCGCTCGCCCGCTAGCCGCCACTGCCCGCTCTGTCCGGCACGGGAAGCAGCGGGTATCGACGAGGCCCAAATTTGCTCAACCTTTTTATCTGAATTCCGGGCCCTTTCCTGCCCGCGCGTTGCGATGTTCAAGGCGCGGCGTTGACTCTTAGATGAAATGGAACAAAATAAGAACGAAATTTCCATCGCAGAGCCACAAGGAGGCCCTTCATGACGGAGCGAGGGTCACCATCTCGCATTGATACCCTGCGCGCCCGGATCGCCGAGATCGAAGGCGGGGACAGGCGCGCGCGCGAGGTATTGCCCTTCGGTCTTGAAGCGCTCGATGCCAAGCTACCCGGCGGAGGGCTTGCGCTGGGTTCACTGCATGAAGTGGCCGGCGGCGCCCAGGGCGTGACCGACGGCGCGGCGGCTGCACTGTTCGCTGCCGGGATCATGGCACGCGCCGAAGGCAAGATTCTCTGGTGCATGACCAAGGCCGATCTCTTCGCACCGGCCATCGCCCAGGCCGGGCTCGATCCCGACCGTGTCATCTATCTTGAAGCGCAGGATGAGACTTCGGTGCTGGCCTGCTTCGAGGAGGGACTGCGCCATGGCGGGCTCGGCGGTGTGGTTGCCGAGGTGTCACGGCTCTCGATGCCGGTATCTCGCCGCCTGCTGCTGGCTGCGGAAAACAGCGGCGCGATCGGGATCGCGCTGCGCCGTTGGCGTAGGCGCGAGGATGCGGCCGATTTCGGGCAGCCGACAGCGGCTGCGACGCGCTGGCGGGTGACGGCGGTCCCGTCCGAGGCCTTGCCGGTCCCCGGCGTCGGGCGGCCGCGATGGTTCGTCGAGCTCATCCGGTGCCGGGCTGGCGAGAGCGCCGATTTTCTTCTGGAATCCTGCGATGCGACAGGTCGTCTCGCTCTTCCTGCCGACCTGGCCGATCGACCGGCTGCGGCGCAGACTTGGGCGACAAGCACCGCCGCCTGACGCGCCGCTGGTCCTGGCAGGTGTGGAAGGGCGCCGCCGCGTGTTGACTGCGGTGAGCGCGCCGGCCCGCGCTCTCGGCCTCCACGTAGGCATGGCGGTAACCCAGGCGCAGGCGCTGGTGCCCGATTTGCTGCTTATGGATGCCGACCCTCAAGCTGATGAGAAGGCGCTGGAGCGTTTGGCGGTCTGGTCGCTGCGCAAATACTCGCCTCTCATTGCACTCGATCCGCCCGAAGGCTTGATGCTCGATGTGACCGGAGCAACCCATAGCCATGGCGGGGCCAGAGGGCTGCTCGCCGACATGCTGCGCCGGCTCGCCGAAGTCGAGACCGCCGCGCGCGCCGTCTGCGCGCCGACCTACGGGGCTGCGCATGCGCTTGCCCGCTTCGGCGGCGAGATGTTGTGCCCTGAAGGACTTGGCATTGTCGATCCGGCAGACCTTGTCGAAGCTGTCGCGCGGCTACCGCTTGCGGCCCTTCGATTGGAGGCCAAGACAATCGAGAACCTGGCCGCGCTGGGTATTGAGGTGATCGCGGAATTGGAGGCAATGCCGCGCGCCTCGCTCGCCTTGCGGTTCGGTTCCGATCCCGGCCGGCGGCTCGACCAGATCTTTGGGAGGCTGTCGGAACCTTTCGAACCGGTCGAGGCGCCGAAACAGATCGAAGTCGAGCGCCGCTTTGCCGAGCCGATCGGCGCCCCGGAGACGATCGCGCGCTACACCCGCAAGCTGGTCGATACGTTATGCGAATTGTTGGAGGAGGCAGGGCTCGGTGCGCGCCGGCTCGATCTTCGTTTCCACCGCGTCGATAATGCCGTCCAGGCCATCCGCGCCGGTCTTGCCAAGGCGAGCCGGGAGAAGAAGCAGCTAGCCCGGCTGCTCTGCGACAGAATCGAGACCGTCGACCCAGGCTTTGGTATCGAACGCATGGTGCTGGCTGCACCGGTGATCGAGCCGCTGGGTCTTCGGACCATGTCGAGCCTCGGCGACAAGCCCGTTCCCGATGTCTCGGCGCTCGTCGATATCCTCGGCAATCGGGTCGGCGAGGAGCGACTGTTCCGCGTCGCCGCGCGCGAGAGCCATATCCCCGAGCGCTCGGTCATGCGTATCGCACCGATGTCGGATCCGACGTTGCTCCGCTGGCCCGAGCGCTGGCCGCGCCCGGCACGCCTTTTCGCAAGGCCCGAGGCGATCGAGACGATGGCGCTTTTGCCCGACCATCCGCCGGTTCATTTCGTGTGGCGCGGCGTGCGTCGGCGTGTGAAGCGAGCCGACGGGCCCGAGCGCATTTATGGCGAATGGCATTTGAGCGAGGCGGAATGGCTAAGCGTGCGCGACTATTTCCTCGTCGAGGACGAGACAGGCGCACGCTACTGGGTCTTTCGGCAGGGCGACGGCATGGACGCCGCCACCGGCGGGCAGGACTGGTTCCTGCATGGAATCTTTGCCTGAAAAACGCGGGGGAAAGGCCGAAATCAAACGAATAATGCCCTGCAGTAAGCAATCCTCGATGGGGGGATTGCTTTGAGATAGCAGCAGTTTTTCGTTTTGTTTTAGGTCGTATGTTGTACCGCGTACGACAATCGGGCGCGGCGGATCAGGCGTTTTTTTGGGGGGAACATGCAAGCTAGGTGGTACAAGTGGGGTTCTCGTGTCGTACGTTTGCTGCAATTTGGCGCGGCGGGTGTTGCAGCGACGGTTCTCGTCAACTTCCAGCCCGACGTGGTTGTCGGCTTCGCGATCGATGGCCCGAACAGCCCCTGGCAGATCGACGAGCATATGGACTGCGAGGCCGAACCCGCCTCACTTAGCAGTAGGCATCCTGGAACAAGTGAATTCGAGGACATCCAGCGCATGGCGGGCGGAATCCCCATTCTTGCGCGGCTGTGTTTGAAATCGCGCGTATCAGATCAAGGCGAAATGCTGATCCCCGTCAGCGAGGAGGGGAGCGGGTGGACCGGCTGGCCCAAGGACAGCCCCGATGCCACGCGGTATGCCCAAGGAATGGCAGCCGGTTTCGATCCAACCTCCGACGTCGATCGACAGGCTGCCGTGATCGCAGAGAAGCAGTCGTATGATATTTGGCGGGAGCGGATTCTGGATACGCTCGGTGCCGCTTTAGCCGTTATAGCCGGACTCGAAGTGTTCTGGCGACTGGCGGCCTGGCTCGTAGATGGCGTTGCCGGCATTCCAAAACGAAAGCAATCCGAAGCCGCCTGATCCGTCTGTTCGCGGCCAGAATATTGAGGCAGCAAAGCGTGCAGGACGAAAAAAAGCCGGCCACGAGGGCCGGCTTGGAAAGTCTTTGGGAGAGGATGCCTGAAAGGCCCCCGGCATATGTGGGCGAACGATCTCTAGAGCAAATGCAAGGAGTGCAACCAGTGTTACCCAATCTGATTGCGCTTTATAAAATTGAGCGCAAGCGCGACGCTTGGATACGGCACTGCGCGAATATCCAGAATGTTCCCTAAATGTTCCATTCGTGCTAACCGCAAGGAATGGCCGAGTCTCCGCAGCGAAAGATCATCCACGTCGACATGGACGCCTTCTTCGCGTCGGTCGAACAGCGCGATGATCCTTCGCTGCAAGACAAGCCGGTTGCCGTCGGCTACCCGGCGGCGCGCGGCGTGGTGGCAGCGGCGAGCTACGAGGCGCGAAAGTTCGGTGTGCGTTCGGCGCTGCCTTCCGTCACCGCGAAGCGGCGTTGCCCTGACCTCATCTTCGTGCCGCCTCGTTTCGACGTTTACAAAGAGGTCTCGCGGCAAATTCATGCGATCTTCGCCGACTACACCGATCTCATTCAGCCGCTCTCGCTCGACGAGGCCTATCTCGATGTGACCGCCAACCGGCGGGCGATTGCCACCGCCTGGCTGACCGCCAAGGAAATTCGCGCACGGATTCTCGATGAGACCGGGCTCACGGCGTCCGCCGGCATTTCCTACAACAAGTTCCTGGCCAAGCTTGCGTCCGACCAGAAGAAGCCCAACGGCCAGTTCGCCGTGACGCCCGACACGGGCGCCGCTTGGGTAGAGAGCCTGCCGGTGAAGCGCTTCTATGGCGTAGGCCCGGTCACCGCGAGCAAGATGGAGGCGCTTGGCATCGAGACCGGCGCCGATCTGCGCGCCAAAACGCTCAGCTTCCTGCAGGAGCATTTCGGCAGCTCGGCGGAATGGTACTACCAGATTGCACGTGGCATTGACGAGCGACCGGTCAATCCGGACCGGGAACGCAAGTCGTCGGGCAGCGAGACGACCTTCGACCGCGATCTGGTCGCGGATGCGGAGATCGAGGCAGGCGTGCTGGGCCAGGCCGACGATGTGTGGACCTGGTGCGAACGGGCGCAATCCTTTGGACGGACGGTGACCGTGAAGGTCAAATACGCCGACTTTCAGCAGATCACGCGCAGCAAGACCTTTCCGATGGCCGTGCGCAGTCATGCGCAGCTGCGCGAAGCAAGCCTCGCACTCGTTCGCCAGGTGCTGCCGACCGAAAAGGGCGTACGCCTCGTTGGTGTGACGGTATCGGGCTTCGAGCAACAGGAAGCGGGCGCCGCGCTGCCCCTGTTTGCGGATGGGCTCGCCTGAGAAAGCCTTGCTGAAGGGCTGAAGTGCCATGCGCTACGCCGAACTCCAATGCGCCTCGCATTTCTCGTTCCTGCGCGGGGCTTCGAGCTGCGAGGAACTGTTCACCACGGCGGCGGCGCTTGGGCTTGAGGCGCTCGCCATTACCGACCGCAACAGCCTCGCCGGGATCGTGCGCGCCTACGATGCCGCGCGATCGACGGGTGTCCGCCTCATCGTCGGCTGCCGTCTCGATCTCATCGAAGGGCACTCGCTTCTCGTCTATCCGATGAACCGGACAGGCTATGCCCGCCTTTGCCGCCTCCTCAGCCGGGGCAAGCAGCGGGGCGGGAAGGGCAAGTGCCTCATCGGCTGGGATGATGTCGCGGATCATGCCGGAGGCCTGCTGGCGATTTTACTTCCGGGTGAGATCGAGGAAGCGGAGCCTGTAATTGCCCGCTTCGAACGCATCTTCTCGGGCAGGTGCTATCTCGCCCTGACGCTGCATCGTCGGCCCGGCGACCAGATGCGCCTCCATACGCTTTCCAATCTGGCTGCACAGCATGGGGTGGCGACGGTCGTCACCGGAGACGTGCTCTACCATCATCCCCATCGGCGCGTGCTGCAGGAGGTCATGACCTGTATCCGCCATCGTTGCACGATCGACGAACTTGGCGCGCGGCGCGAAACCAATGCCGACCGTTTCCTCATGCCGCCTGCCGAGATGTACCGGCTCCATGGCCGGTACGAGGCGGCATTGGCGCGCACCGTCGAGATCGCCGAGCGCTGCCGCTTCTCGCTCGACGAACTGCGCTATCAATACCCCGAGGAAACCGCGATTCCCGGGCTGACTTCGCAGCAAGGCCTCGAAAAACTGACCTGGGAAGCAGCCGAGCAGCGCTATCCCGAGGGCCTCCCGGATGAGGTGGCGCGGCTGCTGCGGCACGAACTTTCGCTGATCGGCGAGCTTGGTTATGCGCCGTATTTCCTGACGGTCAATTCGATCGTCCGCTTCGCGCGCAGCCGTGAAATCCTCTGCCAGGGCAGGGGCTCGGCGGCCAACAGCGCGGTCTGCTATGTGCTCGGCATCACTTCGATCGATCCTGCGCGCTCCGATTTGCTGTTCGAACGCTTCATCAGCCAGGAGCGGAGAGAACCACCTGACATCGACGTCGACTTCGAGCACGAGCGGCGTGAGATCGTCATGCAGTGGGTCTTCGAGACTTATGGCCGCAATCACGCCGCGCTCTGCTCGACGGTCATCCGCTACCGCGCCAAGGGCGCCATCCGCGATGTCGGGAAGGCGCTCGGCCTCTCCGAAGACCTCATCAAGTCGCTGTCCGGCCAGATGTGGGGCTGGAGCGAGGACGGCGTCGAGGACCGTCACGTCAAGGAATTGAACCTCAATCTCGGCGATCGCCGGCTGCGGCTCGCGATCGACCTTGCGCGTGAGCTGATCGGCACACCCCGGCACCTGTCGCAGCATCCGGGCGGCTTCGTGCTCACGCATGACCGGCTCGACGAACTGGTTCCGATCGAGCCGGCGGCAATGCTGGACCGTCAAGTCATCGAATGGGACAAGGACGATATCGACATCCTCAAGTTCATGAAGGTCGATTGTCTCGCGCTCGGCATGCTGACCGCCATGAAACGCGGCTTCAATTTCCTCAGCCAGCACAAGGGCATCGAGATGGATCTCAGCTCCATCCCGCCCGAGGACCCGCGCACCTATGCCATGATCCGCGCAGCCGATACGCTCGGTGCCTTCCAGATCGAAAGCCGAGCGCAGATGGCGATGTTGCCGCACATCAAGCCGCGCACGTTCTACGATCTGGTCATCGAAGTCGCGATCGTCCGGCCGGGGCCCATCCAGGGCGATATGGTCCATCCCTATCTGCGCCGGCGCGCGGGCAGGGAGCCGGTCCATTACCCCAAGCCCGAACTCGAAAAGGTCCTCGGTAAGACCCTGGGTGTCCCGCTGTTCCAGGAGCAGGCCATGCGCGTCGCGATCGAGTGCGCGGGCTTTACCCCGACCGAGGCCGACCAGCTGCGCCGCGCGATGGCGACATTCAAGTTCACCGGCGGCGTTTCGAAGTTCAAGGAAAAGCTCGTCACCGGCATGACCGAGCGCGGCTACACTGCCGAGTTCGCCGAGAAGACCTTCGGCCAGCTTGAGGGCTTCGGCAGCTACGGGTTTCCCGAGAGCCATGCCGCGAGCTTCGCGCTGATTGCCTATGCGTCCTGTTGGCTGAAGTGCTGGCATCCCGATGTGTTCTGCGCCAGCCTGCTCAATGCCCAGCCCATGGGCTTCTATGCTCCGGCGCAGATCGTGGCGGATGCCAAGGCGCACGGTGTCGAGGTGCGGCCGGTCTGCGTCAATGCCTCGCGCTGGGACTGCACTCTCGAGCCCACCGCGAGTAGTGACGAAGATGATCTCTTTGCGGTGCGTCTTGGCATGCGGATGGTGCGCGGGCTTGCGGAGGCAGATGCCGCGAGTATCGTCGCCGCGCGCGCGGACCAGCATTACACGAGCGTCGAGGAGCTGTGGCGCCGCGCCGATGTTCCAGCGGCCGCTCTCGGTAAACTCGCCGAAGCCGATGCCTTTCGCCCCTCGCTTCGGCTGGCGCGGCGTGAGGCCCTTTGGGCGATCAAGGCGCTGCGGGATGAGCAATTGCCGCTCTTCGCTGCCGCGGAGGCGCGCGGCGACGGTTTCATCCATGAGATCGTCGAGCAGCCCGTTCTCCTTCGCGCCATGACGGAGGGCAGGGAGGTGGTCGAGGACTACGGCCACGTTGGCGTGACGCTCAGGCGCCATCCGGTGGCGTTTCTCCGAGAGGACCTCGACGCCAAGAAGATCGCGCCCTGCCGCTCGCTCGAGAGCATTCGCGATGGGCGCCGTATCTCGCTTGCAGGTCTCGTACTGGTGCGCCAGCGTCCCGGCTCCGCCAAGGGCGTGCTGTTCATCACGATCGAGGACGAGACGGGCATCGCCAACCTCATCGTATGGCCGCGCATGTTCGAGGAGAACCGCCGGATCGTCATGGGCGCGCGGATGCTCGGCGTCGAGGGCGTAGTCCAGCGCGAGGGCGACGTGATCCACGTCATCGCAAAGAGGCTGGCCGATCTGACGCCACTGCTATCGGGTGTGGGACGTGAGCGCGGCAGTACTCACGACACGTTCTCGCTGCCGTTCGGGCGCGGCGATGGAGCGAAGAATGGCGGCGGTCCCGATCCGCGCGACCCGGTCGAGAAGCATCCTGCTGCGCGCAACATTCTGATCCCCGATTTGCACATCGACACGTTCGGAAAGGGGCGGAATTTCAAGTGAGCGAGAATGACGGCTTGTGGCCGTTTGCTGCCCGTCCGGTTTCGGGTTTCAACCTAGGGACAGCAGCCATTCAATTGCCATCACGCATCGAGCGGCTCGCACTTCTTCTAGGCAGTGACACTGCCCCACCATCCGCGGATCGGCTTTAAACGATGGGCGGTTATCGAAGCAGCACGCGGAGCCTTCGGGATCACTGCGTTTTTGATTCTGTCTGTCCAACCGGTTGCTAAGCGCTCAACTCGATTATTAGCTTATCAAGCTTACGTGCGCCTTAAATCGGGCGCAGTCTGGCGCCAATTGGACTGGCGGCTATTTTGCGAGTGGTGCCGATGCGCTGACTGTGGCCAATTCGGGCGAATTTGGTGCCGTTTTGCAGGCGCCCGGAGCGCCAGCTCACATGGTGACAATATCGCCGGTCGCAGGGTCTCCGGGGCAATTTTTTGTCCAAGACACGGGAGCAGGCGCCACCTACAACGTGAACTCGGCTTGGATTGAGCAATATGTCGCTGGTGGAGTGTGGGGAAAATGACGTATATTCCAAACGGAAATATAAAATACTTGAGAAGCATAATTTACATTGAGAAGGGAATTTATAATATTGATCTTGAATCCCCAGACGGAGAAAAATTGCATACTATATGCAGGGTGGGTGAGGGATCAATTGTAAATATAACATTCGATTCTGATGATTTTAATAAAAAAAGTTGGACAGGAGAGATCTATGTTCCTCCGATCAGTCAAGCTGTTGCGCTGTTTCATAAAATTTCAAACGATCCGTTTTCCCGTTCCGGATAAACCGCTCTGCTTCAATGTGCATCACAGCCCATCGAGTGCGAGTGCTTGAACAGAGGGCATGGTAAGTTCGATTCAGACGCCGAGGTAAAGCGGTACTTTACAGGACTCGCTGGACAGAAGCTGCCGGATCTACAGATTATTTCTGCGTATACGAAGGCAAATGGACAAGTGGTTCCAGAGGGGATGCTATACTATTAAAGCTCCAAACGGCAACTTCACATTGCGTAGCACATCTACTTCTTCTGGTGAGACTGGAGCAAAGTGGACTATCGATGTGCCGGCATCGGTCGCTGGAACGCCCAAGAAAGCGGAAATTAAATTTAGATGAGAAAGAGCGACTTTGAAAATCTGATACTCCAAGATTTCGCATGGATATCTGCGCGAGAAGGCGCTTTCGGACTCTGGATAAGTGCCTTGTGGCCAAGTCGCCTCGATTTATCTTATGAGCAGAAAATGGAGGTTTTCTATTTTTTACTGAAGAGGTTATTAGATAACGAAAAAGTCTATCTTGAAGAACCTGCTGACGCAGAGTACGGATCGCGCGAAGTCTTGGGTGTCGATGTGTGGGCCGCTCCCCACGCTCACATGATCGAGCACATTCGCCGCTATTGGCCTGAAGGGATAAGCGAAGAGAACGATATCCGGCTAACCAACTTTTGGTACGACATTCACTGCCCCAAAATTCTTTGGTTTGACGAAGAGAAACGCAAACTCGTGGGCAGCTAACGGAGAGGTATTTGTTGAGTTTCACCGAGAACTGACCCGGGAGGCTGTCGCAAACTTGGATGTCGACCGGAATTTGATCTTCGAAAGGGTATGTTATGCAGCGAGGCTGCTGACCTGATCGGCCAGAGACGGATTCCGGGCGTCGTTTGCGCAAATCATCTGACCTTTGCTGATCATATGGGTGAGCTCGATGGCGCCGAGAGCGCGTCGCGGACGCGGCGATCAATGCCCCATCGGACCTGCAGCTCAGCGCCGGCAACGACATTCCCCTCAACGCGGCCGCCCTGACGTCCGGCGGCGACGTACTGCTGGCCGGTAAATCCATCGACATCACCAATGCGCTCGACGTTACCGATACGACCCAGACCTCCAAGTCCTCCAGCTTCGGGCTCAGCATCGGTGCATCCAGCCAGCTTCTGCAGAACGGCGGCAACCTGGTGGACGCAGCCAAGATCGCCTCGACCAGCGATAACGACCGGGTAACGGCCGTGGCCGGGCTTGCCGGCGGCATGGCAGCGGTCAATGCCTACGATACCGGCAAGGATGCTGTGAGCGCCATCAAGATGGGTGATTTGTCGAAGCTTGGTGCCATCACCGTAAGCCTTGGCATCAGCAAATCCTCCTCGGCAAACACAAGTCATGACGAAACCGCGGTCGGCTCTTCGATCGCCGGTAACAACGTGGCGCTGGTCGCGACCGGGGAGGGGCAGCTGGGCTCGATCGGGATAACGGGTTCGAGCATCATGGCTGCGAACTATTTCAGCCTTGCCGCCAACGGCGCGATCACCATCGCTTACGCGCAGGAGGCCGGCACCCAGGGCGGCAAGTCGAAGAGTTCCGGCTTCCGCGTAAGCGCATCGACCAACGGCGATATTGCTGCGGCAGCCAACACGGGCAAGAGCAATTTTGCCGGCACCGATGTGCAGAACGTCGAAAGCACCCTGGCTACGACCACGATCGTAACGCCTGTTTGGTGCGGACGGTCAGCCAAGACTGACGGTCGGCTTTGGGGATCGTCGAAGAGGTCGCCGTATGGCTGAATTGCGGGCGTTGTTTGGGTCAACACGCACGGCATGAATGATCCTTCGGCTCCATTGGGCGGCGTGAAGGAGGCAGCATGGGGCGGGAAGCGAGTGAGGACGATGTCCTTCACTACACAGAAAGCAAGACCGCCACAGTGCTACTTAACTCGTAATCAGGCGGGCGATTTTCCATAGCTAGAGCCTATACTGTCTACAAAAATTGCGATTTGTTTTAATGGCTCACCGGCAATATGCCGATTCCCTAAATAGATAGCGCTACCAAGCGATCTCTCCGTTCGCCGGAGCCTCGCTTGATACGCAACGAGGGAGAGAGCATGAAGAGAAAGATAGGTTCCCACGGGACATCTGCCATTTGGCTCACCATTGCGCTCATGGCGAACTCCGGAGTGCTGGAGGCTCACTCCGAAGTCTCCCGGTCGAGCGGCGAGCAATCGTCAGACAGGGCAAACTCGATGGCAGCGGCTCTCGTCGAGCGCATGACGATCGACGAGAAAGTCGAGCAACTGATCAATGCCGCGCCGGCCATTCCCCGTCTCGCTGTCCCGGAATACAACTGGTGGACGGAGTCCCTGCATGGTGCGCTGGGCACAGTCCCCACGACCAACTTCCCGGAACCTATAGGCCTGGCCGCGACGTTTGACGATCGGCTCGTCAAGGATGTGGCCGGCCACATCAGCGTCGAACTTCGCGCCCTTCATACGCTCGCACGCAAGACCGGGCGCATGGACAGGATCGGTACCGGGCTCAACACCTGGTCTCCCAACATCAACATCTTCCGCGACCCGCGCTGGGGCCGGGGGCAGGAGACGTACGGCGAGGACCCGTTCTTGACCGCGCGCATGGGCGTGGCGTTCGTTACGGGCATTCAGGGACCGGATCCGGACCGTCCCAATGTCATCGCGACGCCCAAGCACTTTGCCGTTCACAGTGGTCCGGAATCTACCCGCCATAGCGCCAACGTCTTTGTTTCGCGGCATGATATGGAAGACACCTATCTGCCTGCATTTCGTGCGGCCATCGTCGAAGGGCGGGCGGGCTCGATCATGTGCGCCTACAACCGCATCGACGGACAGCCGGCGTGCGGGAGCGATTTCCTGCTCAAGGAACGTCTGCGCGGCGCCTGGGGGTTCAAGGGCTATGTCGTTTCGGACTGCGACGGTGTGAAGGATATCGCGGACACGCATAAATATGCGCCCGATGCTGCGACGGCCGGTGCCGTGGCGCTGCACGCCGGTGTCGACAGCGAATGCGCGAATGGAACCGTGGTCAATCTGCCCGACCTTGCCGCACGATATCGCGATGCACTTCAACGCGATCTGATCAGCGAGAACGATATCGACCAGGCGTTGATCCGGCTTTTCTCGGCAAGATACCGGGTCGGTGATCTCGGCGGACTTCGCGCGCAGCCCGATGTCCCCTTGTCGGAAGTCAACAGCACGCCCAGTCAGGAGCTTGCGCTCAAGGCAGCGGCAGAAAGTCTCGTGCTCCTCAAGAATGACGGAATATTGCCCCTGAAGGCGGGGACGCGGGTCGCCCTCATCGGGCCTCTCGCCGATGCGACGCGGGTTCTGCGCGGCAACTATTCGTCCAGTCTCTCGAAACGGCCGATTTCCGTCGCCGAAGGCCTCAAGGAGCAACTCGGCTCGGCGAACGTGTCGCTTGCCCCGTTCGGCGAGAGCTACACCGATGGCGACCGTGTTCCGACTTCGGCGCTGCGCACGCCGGATGGCAAGCCGGGGCTGCTCGCGCGGTACTACAATGTCGACGAAGCCGCTTCGAAAGCGGTGAAGCCCGACGGCATGCCCGAGTTCTTGAAACCGCTGATCGTTCAGGCGAAGCCCGCCGCAACCCGGATCGAACCGGATGTCGCCGGCCGCAGCCTCGATCTGGCGAGCGTCACGAATTATCACAAGGTCGAATGGTCGGGGTTCCTCGTTCCGCCCGTCAGCGGAACCTATCGTCTCGGCCTGTCGGGCTTCAACGGTTCCATGACTTTTCAGGGCAAGACCTTCGTCGAACTGGGGCCGGATTCGTTTGGTGCCCTGCCGAAATTGCAGACGGTCAAGCTCGTCGCCGGACAGAAATACCCGCTCACGGTCACGGGACAATCGCGCAAGATGGGCGGGCTCGACCTGGTCTGGAAGCGCATTTCCGACGATCCTGAAGGTGATCTGAAAGCCGCCGCAGCCAATGCTGATGTGCTCGTCGCGGTCGTCGGGCTGACTTCGGATATGGAGGCAGAGGAAAGCCGGGTGCAGATCCCCGGCTTCAAGGGCGGCGACAAGACCACGCTCGATCTGCCGCAAGACCAATTGGCGATGCTCGAACAGGCCCGTCGGACCGGCAAGCCGCTGATCGTGATCGCCATGAATGGCAGTCCCATCAATCTCGAATGGCCCAAGGACCATGCCGCGGCGATCCTTGAAGCCTGGTATCCAGGGCAGTCGGGTGGCCGGGCAGTCGCCGATGCGATGGTGGGCAAGGCGAACCCGTCGGGCCGCCTGCCGCTCACATTCTATCGCAGTGTCGACGATCTGCCGCCCTTTGACGATTATCGGATGGAGGGGCGCACCTATCGCTACTTTCCGGGCAAGCCGGTCTACCCGTTCGGCTATGGCCTGAGCTACACCACTTTCGATTATGCGCCGCTCGTGGTGACGCGCTCGAACCAGGGCGACGCCGTCACGATCACGACGCAAGTCCGGAACACCGGCCGTGTCGCGGGCGGCGAGGTTGCTCAGCTCTATCTGAACTTCCCGGAGGCGAAAGGGACCCCCAGGCTGGCTCTCCGCGGCTTCCGGCGCATCGAACTCCGACCGGGGGAAGCCAAAGAGATTTCCTTTGCGCTTTCCCCGCGGGACCTCAGCAGCGTGACGCCGGAAGGTGTTCGGGAAATGCTGGCCGGACACTACCGGGTAAGCGTCGGCTCCGGCCAGCCGGAAACCGGGGTGCCATTCCAGAGCGCTGCGTTCGACATCAGCGAGAGCGTGGTGATTCCGGAATGACCAGGATCTCGAAATCCATCCCGCTGTCATAAAGGTTGGCACGGTGCCGACCTTCCAATGACTGTCTACGATTTTGGAAAATGCGGCATCAAGGGAACGGAGCGTCTTCGCTCGACGTGACACCTTAGTTTGCCGGCGCAAACGGAAGCATTGGCCGATTGGCCGATGCTTCGTTCAAATACAGGGGTAGCGAGAACCGAAGTCTTTGCTACCCCCCTTTATTCATTCAATCTATCTCGCTTGGATATTCAAAGCGAATTCGGCTGAGCGATCGCCTTCAAAACCAGGGCGCTCGGCTTGGGAGACCGCTTGAACGTAACCGGATCGACGCTGGCAAGCCCAAATGCGCCATGCCCGACTCCCGCTCCCCATTCGTAATTGTCCATCAGCGTCCAATGGATATAGCCCTGTACCGGGACCCCTTCGGCCATCGCCTCGCGAAGTTCCCGTAAGCCGTCGCGGATAAGGTTGGCGCGGATCGTATCGTCGTCGGTTCCGACACCGTGCTCGGTCACCAGGACCGGCTTGCCGGTCGCCTGGTGGGCGTATCGGGCCGCACCGGCCAAGGAAGGAGCGTATACTTCGGCACCGCGAAAATTGCGCGGCGTGCCGGCAGGCGCCGGCAAGCGGCCATCCTTGCCCCACAGGATCCGTTCGTAATTCTGGATGGCCACGAAATCGTCGTCCCGCGCCACGGCCAGCCAGTCTCCGTAGAGTTCGGCCCGCATCCGGTCTCGGATCGAATTCGCGCCGACGGCCTGGTCGTCGGCGATCGACAGGGTGAAGCCGACGGGAAGATCGGGGCGGACGGCCTTGATCGCGGCGCGCGCACTTTTGTGGCCCTTGATCATCGCCGCGGTCAGGGCGGGGACGTCCTCCGGCAAGACGGTATTGGCCACCAGATAGCGCGGCACGCCTGCCGCCTTTGCGGCTGCCGCCAGATTGGCTCGCAAGCCACCCATGAACTGCGGGGGCAGAACGAAGGGCAGAAGCCGGGGCAGGTTCGGCTCGTTCAAGGTCGTCGCGATGGCGATCCCGCCTGCCAGATGCTTGGCCGCCCGTTCGCAGAAGCGGGTGAACAGGTCGCTCGCATTGGGATGCAACCATCCGCCCTGGGCGGCGAACCAGCGCGGCGTGGTGTAGTGGTTGAAGGAGACGACCGGCGCAATGCCGCGTTCCCGGCAGCCATCGATGATGGCTTTGTAGTGATCGAGCATGGCGCGCGAGAACATCCCCGGCTCCGGCTCGATGCGCGGCCATTCGAGGCTGAAGCGAAAGGCATTGAGCCCCATGCCTTTCACGAGATCGAGATCGTCTCGCCACAGCTCGAAACTGTTGACGGCATCCCCCGAGGGCGCGCCGGTGATGGTGGGTTGCACATTCTCGAGAAGCCACTGGTCTGAATTCGTGTTGTTACCCTCGATCTGGTGGCCGGCAGTGGCCGCCCCCCACAGAAAGCCGGAAGGGAAGCTGGACGATCCTGACAAGGCTCGCCTCTGGGCGGGAGCGGCGGCGGCCTTTCCGGCAAGCGTAGGCGCCGCGGCGAAAGCGGCAGCACCGGCGATGAGTGAACGTCGGTCGATCATAGGGAGTCCTTGGTGAAAAGGCGGGCGGGCATGCCCAGCCATGAAATCAGATAGGCATTTGTTCCGGAGCTTATGCGGCAGAATGAAGCCTGAAACGCGCCAGCATGTCCCTGAATGTCAGCCCCGCATCGAGATAGGTATAAACCCGCATGGGACGTCCACCCGGACGTTCTTCATAGCTTCCGTTGTCGAGCAGCCTTGGCGTTGGCAGCAACTTGTACCGGCTCGAAGTAGGATCTGGCTGCATTGGCGGAACCAGCGCGGTCAATGTCACCAGCGGACTGTCGCCCAGGACGTAGGCGTCGGTCATGGCCACTGGGGGGACGCCCGGTATCTTGGCGAACATCTCCGGTATCGCATCGACCCTGGCTTTCAGGTAGGCGCCCAGACGGCTCTGCGCGCCGAGTTCTTCAAGCTCGGCTGTGCTGAACAGCATCTGGCAGTAAGCATCCGAGGGCACTTGCCAGATCTCGATATCGGATTCGTTGAACAGCACTTGCGCCGCTATCGGATCGATCGAGAAATTGAATTCCGGCTCGCCCGGCTTGGCCCCGGGATTTCCAAAGCCGGCGTGAGTGTTTCCGCCGATCCAGATCAATTTCATATGGCGACCAATGCGCGGCTCAGACAACCAGGCGAGCGCGAGATCGGTTAGCCCTGCGCCGGCCGCATAGATCAGAGGCTCGGTGGCGTCTTCGCGCATGGCCTCGCGGACAATTGCAGCCGATGCCGCACTGGGTTTCCAGGTCGTGCGCGACGGGATCGGCCTCTCGGATCCGGCCATGACCTTGTACTTGTCGGCAAGGTTCATGAGATCCAGAACTTCGCCAACCCGACCAACGGCATCCTGGGCATCGTGTCCACTTCCGAACTTGGCAGGAAGGTGCGATCCGATGATCAGCGGAATCTTTACCGACGAGCACAGTACGTGATGGGCAAGTTGGAACAACCCGTCCGGGTCGCCGGCGAAGTCGTTGTCGAGGATTACACGCGCCAAGGCAGGCTGTTTGCCGAATACACTTCCGGGCATGGCGAGAGCGCTAGCGAGCGCCATCGTCGACCCGACAAAGCTTCGGCGACCCATTTTATGGGGCAATCTACCTCTCCTGTTTGTTTTCTCGCGTTTTGTTACCCATTCAAAACATCATGTAAAATAGGTATTTTTTGCAGAAGCATAGGCTCTGCCTATGCTCGAAGTACGAAACTGGGAACACGCGACTCCGGACCTGTAGCCAAATCGAATGGCTGGTTTTTGGATTGGCTGACAACGCAATCAACGTCTGCGAAGGGGGCGGGAACTGCTATGAATTGCTCCGCCGCGATTGGCCAATGACTATGCCTGCGGTGACGGATCTCGACCGAGAAACAGATGTGCGATAAGACCGCGAAGCCATTGCACGGCCGGATCGTCATGGACGCGGCGGTGCCAGAATTGCTGCAAGCTGATTATGGGAAGCGGCAGCGGCGGCGCGATCAGGCGCAAGGGTGCCATCGTCGCGAAGATGGCGCCCACCGCAGCGGGTACCGTGCTGATAAGGTCTGATCCCGCCACCAGCAGCGGCACGCTCATGAAATGGGGTGATTGCAATTGGACGCGCCGGGAAAGGCCCATCTCAGCGAGACGCGCCTCGAACAGTTCCTGGCTGCGTCCGCGCTGCGCCACGACGATGTGCCCCTGCCCAAGGAAAGTTTCCAGCGACCACCCGCTGCAAGCCTGCGGATGCCCATCCCGCGCGATGCAGGTAAAGGGATGATCGAACAGTTTCTGGGTCAGGAAATTGCTTCCGACCAGATCGGGGAAATACCCCAGTGCCAAGTCGACAGCGCCATCGGCCATGGCCCCTGCCAATTCGTCAGGACTCATCGAACGAGATTCAAGGGTTACGTCCGGTGCGCGGGACGCCATTTCGGCCATCAGTCTAGGGAGAAAAACCAGTTCGCCGATATCCGATGTGCTGATGACGAACTTTCGCTTGGCCGTCGATGGATCGAAACTGCGCGTCGCAAAGATTTCTCCTTCGATGCTCGACAACATCTGCCGAATGGGGTGCCGCAAGGCCGCGCCGAGAGCGGTCGGCTGCATGGTGTTACCGCTGCGAACCAGCAGTTCGTCGCCGAATTGCGCTCGCAACTTGCTGAGCGCAAAGCTGACATTGGGTTGGCTCATCCCCAAACGGCGCGCGGTTGCATTGACGCCGCGTTCGTCAAGCAGCGCATCCAGGACGACCAGGAGGTTCAGGTCGAAACGACGGTAGTCCACGCCAGCATATTCCTGTTTCTGATAAGCTATATCACAACAAACACTCCTGCCGATCAAGCCGGTGCGCGCTACCCTGCGTAGACAAAGACGATAAGGAGAGGCCGGATGGGCGAGAGGCTGTACATTGAAAATGCCTGGTATGTGGCCGGCTGGAGCAGCGAACTTCAGCCGGGCGGCCGCATTGGGCGCACCTTTCTCGAACGGCCGGTGGTGCTGTGGCGGGCGGCAGACGGTGTTGCTTCGGCGCTGGAAGATCGCTGCATACATCGCGCCATGCCGCTGTCGGCAGGCGTAGTGGATGGGATCATCCTGCGGTGTCCCTATCACGGGCTCGAATTCGCCGGAGACGGTCGCTGCTCGCGCATCCCGGCGCAGGACAGGATTCCCGATACGGCCCGGGTCAGGGCCTATCCGCTGGTGGAGCAACAGGGCCTACTGTGGATATGGATGGGCGACGCCGAGCAGGCCCTATCCGTGCCCGTTCCCAACTATCCGATCCATGAAGACCCGGATTACGCGTGGCGCAGCGCCCATTTCCCGGTGAATGGCAACTGGCAACTGCTGGTCGACAACCTGATGGATCTTTCCCACTTGCCCTACATCCACGCCAACACGATTGGCGGAAATCCGGAGCTTCACTTCAAGACCAGAACCCATTCCGAAAAGCTCGCCAACGGCGTCCGGGTGACGCGTCACATGCCGGATTCGGATCCTCCGCCCACGTATGTCGATGCCGCAGGCTTTGCGGGGCGCATCGATCGCTGGCAGGAAATCGAGTTCGAGCCGGTGCTGATCCGCATCCATACTGGTGCCTGCGATGCCGGCACCGGCGCGTTCGAGGGCAGGCGCGAACACGGTTTCTCCATGCGCGGGTTTCACGGGATCACCCCCGAGACTGCCACGACCACGCACTATTTCTGGTCGATGGCCACAAACATCCTGCGCGACGGAATCCCTGACGAGGTGTTCGAACAGACTGCGCGGACGTTCCGTGAAGACCAGGACGTGCTGGAATTGCAGCAGCTGCGAATTTCTGCTGATCCGGGGCATGCGATGATCGATATCGCCAGCGATACCGGTGGCCGGCGCACGCGGCAGTTCATCGCACGCCTGCTGCGCGAGGAAGAAGACGCATGATGAGAACCGGCACCCGCCCCATCGCGCGCGCGGGTGCCCTCTCGTATGCGAAAGCTCAGAGCCGATTGCCCGCTGCGTACCTTCCCAGATGCAAGGCGCTGGGCTTGACGGTTCGGGCAAAGCTCTTCCGATCGACGGCGACGAGGCCGAAGCGCGCGGTGTAAGCGCGGTTCCATTCGAAATTGTCGAGCAGCGACCAATGAATGTACCCGCGCACATCGGCGCCGGCCGCCATTGCTCGGCCGAGACCGGCGAGGGCGCGATCGATGTAGACGATGCGGCGGCTGTCGTCGTCGGTGGCAACGCCGTTTTCGGTGACGATCACGGGGCGTCCTGTTGCCTTGGCAACCCATTTCACCGTGGCTTCCAGTGCTTCGGGGTAGAACTCCATTCCGGTCTGGGTGCGTTCGACATTGGCTGGGGGCGGGACATCGGCGTCGCTCCCAACGATATTGCGGCCATAAGTCTGGACGCCGACGAAGTCGTCTTGCGCGACGGCAGCGAACCACGGCGCGTAGACTTCCGCAATCTTGCGCTGCAATGCGCTGCTGCCATTCAACGCCTGGTCCTCCGCCGCTTGTTCATCCGCCATGGCGAGGCTCAACCCCAATTGCAGGTCAGGCCGGATCGACTTGATCGCCTCCGTAGCGCGATGATGTGCGGCAATCTGGTTGGGAACGACGCGCGCCGGGGCGGCAGTCAGCGTCGAAGAAAAGCGATCGGATCCCACCTGTTTTGCAGCAGCCGCATTGCCCATCGCGAATAGCGACATGGCCTGGCGGAAATCGGGTTGCCAGGAAAGCTGCGCGGCAAGGTTGGGTTCGTTGAACGTCAGGGCGTGACTATACCCTGGGCCCAGTGCCCGCGCCGCTTTTTCGCAGAACCGGACGAAAAGATCGATGTTGGCGGGCTCTTCCCAGCCACCGGCTGCGGCAAACCAGCGGGGAACAGTGAAATGCGAATACGTGACCATCGCGCGCAGCCCGAGCTGCGCGCAATAATCCAGCATCCGGCGATAGTGCGCGAGCGCGGCGAGTGACCATTCTCCGCGTTCGGGCTCTATCCGCGACCATTCGATGCCGAAGCGATAGGTGTTGAGGCCGATGCGCTTGACGATATCGATATCCTCTTGCCAGCGGTTCCAACTGTCGCAGGCATCGCCCGATGGTTCGGCGAAAGCGCTGGGCGTAAGGTGCTCCGAAACCCAACTGTCCGAATTGACGTTGCCGCCCTCCACCTGATGCCCCGCCGTGGCCGCCCCCCAGAGAAAATCAGGAGGCAAGCGGCCGCGGTTGATTGAGGCGCCAAGCAGGGGCGCGGCAGTGGCGGCAACCACCCCCGCGCCCGCGGATTGCAACAGGCTACGACGCGACATGCGATCGATCACGCTGCCCTCCCTTCAGAAACGGAACTGAATGGAGGCGCCGATGGTGCGCACGGAATCGAAACCGAACTGCTGCTGATAAGTGGCTATGCCTGCGACGGAATCGCCGGAATCGAGTCCGATGAAGTTCGGATTGTACCGGCTTGTGCAGTTCTTGCAGAACACCGAGATGCGCATGCCATTATCAAGGCGGACGCCGGCGCTGGCACCGATCAGGTCAAGCGTGGGCACGCTGGCGCCGGGCGCGCGGTTAATCAGGTAGTTGATCGAGGAACGGTGGTACCAGTTCGCCTCGATAAAGGGGTGCCAGCTGCCCGAAGTCTGGAACTCGTACATACCTTGAAGCGAGGAGGTGAATTTCGGCGCGGTGGGCGTGCGATAGCCCTTGGCGTTGAACGATCCCGTTGCCACGCAGCTGGCATCGCTCTGGCCCGGATAGCATTCGGCGCCGGCAAAATCGCCGAATTTGGAATCGAGCAGCGTAGCCGAGGCATTGATTGTCAGGCCAGGCAGCGGGGCCGCATTGATGCTCGCCTCAATGCCCTTACTGGTGATCGAGGCCGCGTTTTGAACCACGAAAGCCTGCAACGCCGTGTCGAGCGATTGCACCTGGTAGTTTTTGAACTTGGTGTGGAATGCCGAGACGTTGAACACCAGCTTGCGCTGGAACCAGCTGGTCTTGAAGCCGATTTCGGCCGTGTCGGACGTTTCGCCGCGAACCAGCAGATCTGCATCGGCGGAGGCCGCCGTATCATTGAAGCCTGGCCCCTTGTAGCCGCGACCATAGGACGCGTAGACCATTGCGTCTCGGGTCACCTCGAATTGGCCCCCGGCGCGCCAGCTGAAGTTCGTATGACCATAGTTCTGGGCGAAACTGCCCGGAACGCCCAGAGGCACGAAGTAGGCATCCTGGATCTGGACGAGATCGATCGATATCTCGTCACGTGTGACGCGGCCGCCGGCGAAGACCTTGAGCGCGTCCGTAACGGCATAAGTCAGTTGCCCGAACGCCGCGTAGCTGTCCGTCGTCATGCGATAGCTGTTGTCGCGGCCGAGAAAATAGCTGTTGCTCGTCGCGCAGCCCGTCGCCGCACTTCCTCCCACACAGAATGGGAAACTGGGCAGAAGGAAGTCGGGCAGATAGTTGTTGCCCGCGATCTGGCCCTGCTGATCGATGGTCGAATGGAAGTAATAGAGGCCGGCCTGCCCGGAGAGTGGGTTGTTGGCCGGCAGGGCAACGCGCAGTTCGTTGGAGAACTGGTCGTAATCGGCGTGAGACCAGTTGCGGCTGGCGCCGTTGCTGCTGGTGAAGTCCGTGTCCAGCTGGGCATCGTAGTTGTAGAATTTCCACGCCGCGATGTCGCTGATGACGACCCCGCTAGGGCTGGTCCATGCCAGCGAGGCCTGTGCGCCGCCGAGCTTGAGATCGCGCCAGAACCCGCCATCGCCCGCAAATGTAAAGTTGTCGTCACCCGGCACGATGCCTGAAGCAGCCAACGGCGCAGCGTTTGCGCTGCCGGCTCCGAGCGAACGGTAGGTCCGGTCGTAGATCCCGGCGATCCCATGGGATTCCGCATAGTCGCCGATCACGTAGAGTTCGAGCGAGGGGGTGACCTCCTGCAGGTACTTGGCCCGTACGCCATACTGTTCGCGATCAAGATCGTTGCGAACCCCGCGCAGGCCCACGAAAGAGGTACCGGGCTCTTCGTGCGAATAAGTGCCGTTGATACGCAGGGCGCCGCTCTCGCCGACGGGCACGTTGATCGTCTGGCGCGCAATCGCCGACCAGGATGCCGCCTCGCTTCCGGGGGTTTCGCGGTTGTCCAGTTCCAGGCTGGTCTCGCTTTCCAGCATTCCCAGCTTTGGTCGGACGGACACGACATTGAGCAGGCCTGCGGAGGCATTCTTGCCGAACAGTAGCCCCTGCGGGCCGTTGAGCACTTCTACGCGCTCGACGTCGTTGAACAGGCCTTGCGCGAGGAAGGGCCGGCCGAGATTGACCTCGTCGAGAGAGGTGGCGACGCTGGAATCGATGGTGGTCGCGAAAGCCTGGGTACCGACCCCGCGAACGGCAAAGGTGTTGTCACTGCCCACCTGAAGACTGGGCGCCGCCAAAGCGACTTGTGTCAGATCGTTGACGTTGCGCGAGCGCAGCGTGTCGGCGCTCAGTGCGGTGACGCTGACGGGAACGTCCTGAAGCCGTTCCGTCCGGCGCTGCGCGCTAACGACGATTTCGGGAACGCCGCCGTCCTGCACTGCAGCCACGCTGTCACTCGCGGATTGGGCCCATGCCGGGGTGGCTGCGGCGATGAGGCTGACGCCCACGAACAGTGCTGCCTTGCTCATTCAAAATCCCTCCCAAAGGATGCGCCGATTGGCCGGCGCTTGACGCTCGGGATAAGGATCGACCATACAAACAGTCAAGCATGAATGTTTTTAATCACTGGCTATCGGTTTCGCGGTTGGATACCCCCTCGAAGCTGGAGAGGCGGGAATGCAAGGCGAACACGAAAGCTAATGACGGGCATCGCCAAATCACGGCGCACTCAGGAAGAGCGCACGGCGCAGACGCGCCTCGCACTGATTGAGGCTGCGATCGCAACCATTCACGATCTGGGTTACACCGGCGCAGTCACCGCGATCATTTCCGAGCGTGCCGGGGTTTCGCGCGGCGCGATGCTGCATCATTTCGGCACGCGCGCTGCTCTTATGGCAGAGGTGGTGCGGCACGTCTTCGAACGCGAAATGGCGGAGTATGAGGAAACCCGGATCGCAACCGGACTCGGGGATCGCCTCGATGATTGGCCAAAGGTGCTTTGGGCAGTTTTGAACCGACCCTCGGGTTTGGCGGTGCTGGAAATTCTACAAGCCACGCGCAGTGATGCCGAATTGGCTGCCTTGGTTGTGCCAATGCAGGAAGAGGTGGAGAAATCCGCTCTTGTCGTGATGCGGGGAGCTTTTGGCGGCGACGAGATGCTTGCGCGCTCGGTCATGAGGCTGATGGTGTGGTCAGTACGTGGTTTATCGATTGCCGAGCGCTATCTCCCGCATCGGCAGGAAAATGAAGATGCGATCGAGCTGCTGTCTCGCCTCATCAAGCTCGCGGCCCCGGATGGCACAATGGCTCAACTAGGTTCCTTGAGGGAAGCATAACGGGCATACACTTTCTGGCGCCGGATTTAGCGGCCGCCTCTCGGTCGGCGGCTTTCAGGTTCTCCCCTCCCTGTGCTGAACGACCGGAATGCGGGCGGCAAGCGTCATTGCGACACGAGGAGCGGATTGTGATAATCCGCAATTAACCCAATATTTTCCATGAGTGGTTCAGGGTTAGCTTTCGGCGAGCAAGGCCCGGGGGCGAAACATACCATGAAATTGTTCTGGGAAATTATGGGATTTCTACCGCTGCTGCTTTACGGCGGAGCTATCTATTTCCTTCTCGTGAAATTGCCACGCTTGCTCCGAGGTAGAGGTAAGGCGGCTCATGCGTCCGGCAACGACCGGCCGCAAAAGTCCGTCGGGCCGGAGCACGTCCGACGCAGGCCCCTCGTAACTCCTGATATGATAGCCGCCGAGCAAGAATTGCAGCCCCAAAGCACTGCTTCAGCGGTAGCTCGGCGGGATCGCCCCGCACCGAGCGAGAACGAGAAATCGGCCGGCGCAGTGCCCGAAAGTGTCAGCGTGGTCTTGCGGCGACAGATTCCGCCAAGGCGAACGGCGGAGACGCGTTCATGGCTCGGCGGCCTCCCGAGCATGCCTGACCATGTCGCATGGCCTCGTTCGGTCAGCGCTGAAGATCCGGGTAGAGGCGAGCGGCCATTGCACTTCCTTGCGCAGATCTGCTGTGCCGATTTGCCGGAGGAACTTTGGCGGGGTCTCGGTCCGCGAGAGGGCTGGTTGCTGGTGTTCATTGATCCCAATCAAGGCTGCCCCGACGGGCCTGATGCCTTTCGGATTCTGCACAACCTTGAGTTCGGTGTGGAGCGAGAGCCGCCTTCGGATACAGGTCCAGTGCACGATGGGGTTTATTGTGGCGGAAGTTATCGCGGCCTCGAGCCTGCCGATATTCCACCATTCTGGCGGCGCTGGCCGGTAGATCTGGTCGCGTTTCCAAACGAAGTGCATCGCGATGGCCAGCGGAGTTTCGCAACGCCGCCGGGCTTCGCCGAAGTACTTTACGAAGGGGCGGCGTATTCCTCATTCCGTGATTTGCAGGAGATACGACCTTACTCCCACAGCCATGCTGTTGAGGCTCTGCGGGAGCTCGCACGGCGAATGCGCCAGGAACCCAGGCAGGTGATGAACGCAGCAGCTCGCGCTGCGCTTCACGCCGAGGGCGGTCTCACTGGATTGCGCGAGGAAATGATAAAGCAGAAGGCTGAGATCGACGCGCGTGGGCAGAGCGAACACAGCAAGCGTTTACAACTCCAGGTTGAGCATTGCCTCGCTCTTCTCGACCGATGTGCCACACCGGAGGATCTCGAGGGACAGCTTGTAGACCTGAATGCAAGCCACCTGCAATGGCGAGCAGTGGCGGCCCAGGCCGCTGACCTCCTCGCCGAGCAAGTTCAGTCAATGGCCAGTGAAGCTCCACTGTCGGATGCAGAGTGGCGTGACATGCAGGTGAAATTCGAGGGGCATGCATTCAACACACTTGAATTGCGTCTCGACTTCGATCGCTCGACAAAGCGGCGCCTTTCCCTGCGGGAACGGACTGATAAGGCGGCACTTACCCCGCCGTCAGGCATGAAAGAATGGGCTCTTCTGGATTGGCTTGATAATGACAAGCGAGCGTTGGTTCCGGCGGAATACCACCCAGGCATCGAGGCCGCGGCGCGTGGACTCACCTCGGACCGGCCGCACCGAATGGGCGGATATCATGACGGCGTACAGAGCGACGCACTGCCTTATCCGGAACGGGAAGGGTCCACGGACCGCAAAATGCTGTTGCTGCAGGTCGCGTCGGATGATGCGATGGACTGGTGCTGGGGGGATTTGGGAGCCTATTACTTCTGGATCAGTCCGGACAAGCTTGATGCCTGCGACTTTTCCGACACCGAGATGTGCTTGGAATGCCACTAGAGGCTATATCCGCTTCGGTGGTTGAAAGCGGATAATCGTCTGCGAGCCGCACAGGCAGTCTTAAGAAATGCCGTCAAAGCCACGGGCCGGATATTGGCGGTGCCGACATGGGAGGAAGACAGTGGGATTGTTCGGACGCAAGAAGCCAACTGGCGGCGATAATCGTTGGGCTGGATGGCCGGACTCGCTCGACGTAAATAATGCTGACGACGTGGAGTGGATCAAGCAAAGCCACGATCCCCTGGTATGGCATACAGCGGCAATGGCCTGTCTGATCTTTCGTGGAGATGAGCATGGCCTAATCGCGTGGCTTGTTCGGCAGGCTTCCCTCGACAGAGTGACCGCCGCAGCACTGTTCCTGCATCGCGGCAACGGCGTCCGTTACCTCAATGGAAGCCCCATTGAGCACGTACAGATGGGGCGAGAGCAGATAGAGGAAATGATTGCGCTCATCTGCGCGCTCGATGGGGTTAATTCGCTTGCCGATAACGGGATTGGCATGGATCCCGCGTGGGAACAGGCGAGACTCGATGCGTTGTCATCGTTGGCGCGTAATGCACAGATGCCGCTTCGATTTCTGCAAAACGCTTTAGACCAGCCAACTGCGTCGATGCCTTACACGGACATAGGTGAAGGTGATCTGGTCTCGGACAGGTTCATGCAGGAGAACATGCCGTTTCTGTTCTGCTGACATCGCTAGAGCGCAAAGTTCGGGGCATTGTTTCGGGGGGATTGGTGTTGTGTCTATTGGAATGAAGGAATGGATAAGCGCAGGTCTGATTGCGGCCATGACTGTGCTTTACATTTCCACTCGCGCGATCGACGATCTGCTTCTAACTAAGCTTGAAACAAACCTGTTTTTTCTTGCCTTTTTCGGAGGAGCGGCGATCGGCGGGTTCATCGGCTACACTACTTTTTCCCATATCAACAATCGCTTAGTGCGCAGACTGGTCTTCCTCACCATTCTCGCGCTGGCGCTTTACGCATTCGAAAGCTCGCTTCGAGCTCTGGCGGTATCGCAGCTCTTCAAGGGAGAGGTCCAGCGACACGAAGTGGCACTTGCTATTTCCTATACTAAGGCCGGCGAGGTTGGGCTGCGCTCGCCTTACACCGGGACAGTGTTTTACATACCTGCTGGCCTGTCGGCATCGTCGAACTCCGAGCGAATGGCTCTGTTCGGCTCCTGCGTACGGGTACTGGTAGAGGAAACCTCAAATGGCGCCATCCGAATTGCGCCAGATCAGCCGGCGATCGCCGATTCTGACGTGGTTCGCTGCCCTGGGGATCAGCCGTAAGCACCGACTATTCATCCGTTTCGCGTTAGCATGTCACCCTAAGACTCGCGTCCGCCCTCTGGCCGTCGCAGCCATAGGCGCCAGTTGGCCCGTTCACCACTTTCACTGCCTAAGAGAAAGCGGACAGGCGGCTTCCAGGATCGCTAAAATGCACGTCGAACGACCGGCATGGGGGCGTTTGGCGACCAATCTGACCCGGTTGAGTCCGGGCCGGCGAGGGCGCTGCTTCGTTTGGTCAAAGTTATAGAAGTATCGGATATATCCGATGCGTTATTGACAGCCCAAAATACATCGGATAATTTCGATACATGAACACCGACGATGCCCTCTCGATTCTCTCCGCTCTCGGCCATCCGACGCGCCTCGATGCATTCCGCCTGCTGATCCGGCACGAGCCTGAAGGTCTGTCGACCGGCGAACTGGTCGAGGCCTCGGGGCTCACGCAAAGCACGTTTTCGACGCATCTGGCCGTGATGGCGAAGGCCGGGCTGGTGCTGTCTGAGAAGCGTGGCCGCCAACAAATCCAGCGTGCCAACCTCGACGCGCTGCGCGGACTGATGGTCTATCTGGCCAAGGATTGCTGCCAGGGGCGCGCCGAACTGTGCGAGCCGCTTCTGGCCGAACTTACCTGCTGCTGAAGAGGCAACAATGACCGATATCGTGATCTACCATAACCCGCTTTGCGGGACCTCTCGTAATGCCCTGGCCATGATCCGCAATGCGGGCATAGAGCCTCATGTCGTCGAGTATCTGAAGACGCCGCCAAGTCGCGCGCAGTTGATGGAACTCATCGCGCGGGCCGGCATCACCCCGCGCGCTCTGCTGCGCGAGAAGGGTACGCCTTATGCCGAACTGGGCCTCGGCGACGAGACCTTGACGGACGAGGCCTTGGTTGACGCGATGATGGAGCATCCCATCCTCATCAACCGGCCGCTTGTGGTGTCGCCGCTGGGCGTGAAGCTCTGCCGCCCTTCCGAAGAAGTGCTGGACCTCCTGCCCGCCGAGCAGCACGGCACTTTCGTCAAGGAAGACGGCGAAGTCGTGGAAGCGACCCGGCGATGACCCTTTCGGTTCGCAGCGCAACGATCGGCGATGCTGGGGCCATTGCCGCCATCTATGCGCATCACGTTCTTCACGGCACGGCGACCTACGAAGTCGTACCCCCGACCGAAGAACAGACCGCCGAGAAGATCTTGACGGTGACCGGCCGGGGCTGGCCGTTCCTCGTCGCCTGCGATGGCGATCAAGTGGTCGGCTATGCCTACGCTACGCAGTTCCGGGATCGCCCCGCCTACGCCTATGCCTGCGAGAACAGCATCTACGTGGCGCACGACCGGCGCGGTGGCGGCATCGGCAAATTGCTGCTCAAGGCCTTGCTGGAAGCCGCCGAGGCTCACGGCTTCCGCCGCATGGTTGCGGTCATCGGCGGGGCGGAACCTGCCTCGGTAGCGCTCCACGGTTCCTGCGGTTTTGAGCACGCAGGGCGCTTGACCGGCATGGGCTGGAAGGCCGGCCGCTGGCTCGACACGGTTTACATGCAGATCGCCTTGGGCAGCGGTATTTCGACCGCGCCTATCGCGCCTGGGAAGGACTGACGACCATGTCGCTTTTCGAGCGCTATCTCTCGCTGTGGGTCGCCCTGTGCATCGTAGTCGGGATCGGTCTCGGCCACTTGCTGCCGGGCGCCTTCGAGGCGATCGCAGCGCTGGAGATCGCCAGCGTCAACCTCGTGGTGGCAGGCCTGATCTGGCTGATGATCATCCCGATGCTGCTGCGGGTCGATTTCGGAGCAATCCATAGCCTTCGGCAGCACTGGCGCGGCATCGGCGTCACTCTGGTGGTGAACTGGGCGATCAAGCCATTTTCGATGGCGCTGCTCGGCACGTTCTTCCTCGGCTATTTATTCACGCCAATGCTGCCTAACGGCGCATCGTCGTCCTACATTGCCGGGCTGATCCTGCTGGCTGCAGCGCCTTGCACCGCGATGGTCGTCGTCTGGTCCAACCTCGTCGACGGTGAGGCGAACTATACCTTGAGCCAAGTGGCGCTGAACGACCTGATCATGGTCTTCGCCTTCGCGCCGCTCGTCGGGCTGTTGCTCGGCGTGGCATCGATTACCGTGCCGTGGAGCACGTTGGCGCTGTCGGTGGCGCTCTACATCGTCGCCCCGGTCGTCATCTCGCAACTGCTCCGCCGCGCACTCCTTCGCGGCGGTGAGAAGCGGTTGCAGCATTTCCTGTCCGCTATTGGTCCGATCAGCCTTGCCAGCCTGCTGCTGACGCTGGTGCTGCTGTTCGGCTTTCAGGGCGAGCAGATCATCCGGCAGCCACTGGTGATCGCGTTGATTGCCGTGCCGATCCTGTTTCAGGTCTATCTCAATGCCGGCATCGCCTATTGGCTCAGCCGCCGTTTCGGCGTGGCATGGTGCGTCGCCGGTCCTTCGGCTCTGATCGGTGCCTCCAACTTCTTCGAACTGGCTGTGGCCGCCGCCATCAGTCTCTTTGGCCTCAGTTCCGGCGCCGCGCTGGCAACGGTCGTGGGCGTGCTGGTCGAAGTGCCGGTGATGCTGTCGATCGTCGCCTTGGTGAAGCGGACCCGCCCTTGGTACGAGAAAGGTATTTCCGCATGAGACTGCGCGAACTCGCCGCCCCCGATCATCTTCCTGCCTTGGACAAGGCTTTCGCGTTGGCTCGTCCCGCCGCTGGCCTTGGCCCGGACCAACCGCCTCCGCGCATTCTGCTGCTCTACGGCTCGCTGCGGGAACGCTCGTTTTCTCGCCTCGCCGTGGAAGAGGCGGCGCGCCTGCTGCAATTCTTCGGCGCCGAGACGCGGATTTTCGATCCCAGCGACTTGCCACTACCCGATCAGGTGGCAGGAGACGATCACCCGGCTGTGCATGAACTGCGCGAGCATGCGCTGTGGTCGGAAGGCATGGTCTGGTGCAGCCCGGAGCGGCACGGCCAGATCAGCGGCATCATGAAGACGCAGATCGATCATCTGCCGCTCCAGATGCGCGGGATGCGGCCGACGCAGGGGCGAACGCTTGCGGTCATGCAGGTGTCTGGCGGCTCGCAATCGTTCAATGCGGTTAACTCGCTGCGCCTGCTGGGGCGTTGGATGCGGATGTTCACAATCCCCAATCAGTCCTCGGTGGCGATGGCCTACAAGGAGTTCGACGAGGACGGCCGGATGCGGGCGTCCAGCTACTACGAGCGCATCGTCGATGTGATGGAGGAACTGGTGCGCTTCACGGTGCTGATGCGGCCGCATGCGGCGCAACTCGTCGACCGCTACTCCGAGCGCAAGGAGGCGGGCATTCCGGTCGATGCGACCAAGGATCTCTCGGCGATCGCTATCGCGCCCGAGAGTTGAAGCTCGTCGTCTCGACTACTCTCATGTTGGCCACGTCGTCATTTCAGCACAGCAGTTTGCGCAGCAGCTGATTTGGCGGCGTCCCCGTCTCCAAGCTCACCCCATGCTTGGCGGATGATCTGCAAACCACCGGACACGCCGAGCAACGCGAGCACGCCAGCAACGATTATATCCGGCCAGGCCGTGCCAGTGCCGAACACGCCGAGCGCGGCAAGGACCACGGCAACATTGCCGATGGCGTCGTTGCGTGAGCAGATCCAGACCGATCGCCGGTTGGCGTCTCCCTCGCGATGGCGCCACAGCAGCAGTGCGCACAGCAGGTTGGCTGCAAGGGCGAGCACGCCGATCACCCCCATGGTCTCAGCCTTGGGGAGCGTCCCGGTCGTTGCCATCCAGATAGTGCTGCCGATCACCCATAGCCCGAGCAGCAAAAGGGAGGCCCCTTTGGCCAGCGCCGCGCGGGCGCGCCACTTGAGAGCGAGGCCGGCCACACCAAGGCTGATCGCGTAATTTGCCGAATCCCCGAGGAAGTCGAGCGCATCAGCCTTGAGTGCGGCAGAACCCGCCGTCACACCGGCCGCGATCTCTACCGCGAACATTGCGGCGTTGATGACGAGCGCAATCCAGAGCACGCGCCGCCATGCGCGGTCCTCAACTTTGCGCGTTGTCTCTGCGCATCCACAGCAGCCACCGGCCATCTTGCATTCCCTTTTTGCTCGCCGGCGACCTATATGGACCCTGTAGCAACTACAAGGTCAAGAGCATGGCGCTGAGCATCGGCGAGCTGAGCAAATCTACGAACACGAAAGTCGAGACGATCCGCTACTACGAGCGGATCGGATTGCTGCCCAAGCCTGCCCGGACGGGCGGGAACTATCGCGCATATGGGCACGCGGAGCTTGGCAGGCTGTCCTTCATCCGACGCTCGCGGGACCTCGGCTTCTCGTTGGATCAGGTCCGAGCGCTGCTGCGGCTCTCCGACGACCGCGACTGTGATTGCGCGGGGATTGACCGCATCGCGCGCGAGCATCTGATGGAGGTGGATCGCAAGCTGGCCGATCTCACGGCAATGCGTCGGGAGCTGAAGTCGGTCATCGATTCCTGCGGCGGCGGCGTGGTTGCCGATTGTCGGATCATCGAGGCTTTGGCACCGGAAACGATGTGAAGAGATCGAGCTATTTACGAGGCACTGGACCGATGGACTTATGTCCGCTTTCCAGAAAACAATTATCGGCAATAGACGTCTGGAATGGGGGCGTTTGCAGGCTGACCGCCTTTCAAGGATTTAACCCGAAACCGGCCGCACGGTGGTCGATGATATTGTAGACATTCACGATATGGCTGCAGTTCTCAGTAACGGTTGTTTCTGTCCGGCTCGAGGCAAGGTCGAATTGATTGATCAGATCAACATCGTGTGTATTGTCTCACGTCAACACGGGAGCTGAAATGTTCACTGATATTAAATAAGTTAAATCTTATAAAACCACCATCCGGGCATCGGTCGGACACTTATAAGGTTGGGTTGACTGGTCCAATTATAGAGGTCGGTTGAGGGTGCGTAAATTTAAAATTGGGTGCAGATCTCTCTTAGCGCTCTCATCTCTGATGATCGCGAACTGCCAATGGTCAGAGCACAAAAATGTGCCGCGCTCTCTTTGGTTCCGTTTCACGTTTAGCATGGAATATGGGGTCGAGCCGGTTCTCATTGAACAATACGTCAAGTGCGGGATGCCAGCGCTTACGCTTGGTGGGCGCCCGGACGCACCAATTGTCGAGCAAAGAGGCCACCCAATGACGGTTTCACGCCGTTTGAATGATGGGAGCTATATCGTTGTCAAGATTCCGGACTTTTGTAGGTTCAACCGCTCTCAGCCTGGAATGAACGATTACGGCGATGGGAAGGGCTGGCTATTGACTGCGCCCGTCGACGTGTTGCCGCTCGTGGCATGGAATGACCGGCAGCCGTTCACAACGCTAGCCGAAGCCTATTTGGCGCCTGCTTACTATCTTCGGAAAGACGCGCGCTTTCGTAATCCGAAAGGCCGGATCGAGTTCCTGAATGGCGGGCCAGGGCTGGCGAATGAAAACGAAGTTCTTTCTCAGGTAGATGAGCCCCCCTTCATTCCCGGCCCGACCAATCCTAACGCAGATGGGCATTTTAGTCGGAGGACTGGCCAAAGCTTGTTCCAAGACGGACGATTGTTTGGAAGCGCCCTCATCCCCAGTGAGGACATTAGGGCGCTCGAAAAAAAGTACGGTGAATCTCTATTAGAGGACGATCCTATCGCGGCTTCGGATGATTTTGTTGTTTATGAAGCTAAGGAACCCCGCAATCCGGCAGTCATTTCGCAAGATTTAATGTACATGGACCCGCGCCAAGATCTATATCGATGCTGGCGAGATTTCGCTGCGGGTGGATACTATTTTTCGTCGTTTCCAGCAAAGCCAATCCCGGCGCCACTTTTGCGTGACGCCGCGCCTGACCGTCCACGCAAGCAGGCGCGCCGGGCAGCTTGCCATGAACGACTCTCACATCTGATACCATTTCGGCGGACTGAACGAGGGTTAGAGGCGAATTCTCCCGAGGGTGTTATTGTTTACACTTCGATTGCAATTCGTACGGGTCAAATTGGAATTGATTCACGTTATTTAGAGGGCAAAAAATTGCCCGAATTCAATGATGGATTTTTGTATATTCATGATGTGAAAACTGCAAAATGGTATGCAATGTTTCCTATAATAAACGTTTTATTCATCGATGCCCAATGGGGTTGATTAATACTAGGCACGGAACTTGGCATCAAACAAGCGGCGTCCCAGCCAGAGGTTGGGAAGAATACCCTCCACCCGAAAGTGCCCGGATCGTGCATGCTATGAAGTCGGACTGTCGGCTTGCTGGAACATTGAATTGGCGCCGGAGCGACTGGAAGTGGACGGAAGTCGGGCGCCAACTTTCTTGGATATAATTCAGAAGCCGCCTGGCAGCAGTTCGCGCCAGAGCTGAAGGTCAGCTTGTAGGATCACCCAAATGGTTGCTGAACGACCGGTTTGGGGGCGTCTGCTGACCGGTTGCTTTGCAGGGATTTATCCTCGAAACTCACCGGGCAGCTGCCGTCATTGCGTGCACTGAAGCATTGTGTTGTCTGAGATGGAGTGCGGAGTTGGCACGCTTCGCACAGCACGGCATCAGGCAGGTTGCATTACATTTTGCGGTATCGTTCGCTCGCAGTAACCGGAAAAATGCCAGCCTCCCCGTATTCGGTATAGATTTCCTTTTTCAACCAATCGCGCTCTGCATCATGATCGGCTTCGGGAATTTCCTTCGACCAAAATCGGAAGCTGCTATTCCACCGGTAGCCGCGTGCCTTGAGGAGATCCTTGGCTTCGAAGGGGGCATCGATTGCGTTGAAGCGATAAGTCGGGCGATCTGAGGCTGCGGCCAGCTTGGCAAGAACTGTCTCTCCGTCCGGCAGGTCATGCGCCAGGAGATAGATCAGTGCCAGGATGTCGTTCTCGGCGCGGTGTCCTTCGTAAAACCATCCGCATTGCGAGACGAGGTGGGCAAGCGCCTTGCCGTCAAAGCCGAGTTCGAGCCAATCCACTTCTGCCATCGAGCAGGCCCAAGGCTTGCCGCCGATCGCCGGGAGCCGCTTGTCAACGAACGGGCGGTCGAAGCTCGCGTTGTGCGCAACGATGATATCGGCAGACGAGAGGATTTCTGTGGCAAGCACGTTATCGATTGCCTGGCCTGTGAGCCCCTCGTTTGTGTGTCCAGTGAGTTTCGTGATCCTTGGATCGAGGGCAACTCCCGGATCCTCCCGCCACACGCGCGGTTGGCCAACCTCGACGATCCGACCAGCCTTGTCGAACCGGAAGCGTTGGATAGCCAGTTCGATGATCTTGTCCGTTTCATGATCGAGACCGGTCGTCTCGACGTCGAGGGCAACGCCAATACGGCTGGGGACGTCCGATCTCGGTTCGTGAAAGCGCACGACCGGGACGAGGCGCCGAAGCACCTTGTAGTCGGCGCTCTGGGCGAGAAACTGAGCTGCGCGGTTGAGGTCGACTGGTGATGGAACGTGCATGCTGGATGCCATAGCCGGTCAGCGAGCCTCGGAGAAGGCAGCCCCGGACCTTGGTGTTTGCAGCTCTATACTTTGGGAATGGTGCGCCATCTCGGCGCGCCGATTTCGAGCAGGACGACGAATTTTGACAATCTGCCAGATTGAGGCGGCCTTCCTTTCGGAAAGGCCGCCTCAAAACGCTTAGGCCTTGGTTTCTGCAGGAGTTTGGTTGGACTGCGCTTCGAGAGCGGGCGCCGAAGATATCGACCCGGCGGCTGTCGAGGCTACGTTCTCTGCACTGGGAACTGCGATGCCCAGCTTTGCACGGCTCTTCTTTGGGGCCAGCGACTTGGCGGGCGCTGCAGCCTTGGCCTTCGGCTTCGGTGCTGCAGGCTTCGCCGTCTTTGCGGCAGGCGCTGCAGCTTTCGATTCCGCACCTGCAACTGCGGCAGGCGCAGGCTTCGAGGCCGAGGGCGCCGGAGTGGTAGCCTTCTTCACTGTCTTCGCCCCCTTCTTGGGAGCCGTTGCTGGCTTCGCGGAGCCTGTCGCACCGGGATCGACGGCAGCCTTGCCTGGCGTCCGGGCCATCCGGCGAGCGGGCTTGCTGGCAGCTGCGGCAACGGCAGTCGGCTCACTCTTCGCCGCGGCAACCTTCTTTGTTTCCGGCTTCGATTCCGTGGCTACGGCTGCGTTGCCAGAAGCCTTGGGCACAGGCTTGCTGACTGACTTCGCCGCTGCCTTTGTGGCATTTTTCGGCTTCGCACTGGAAGCCTTGGCTGCCGGCGTCGTTGCGGAAGACGGAGCTGCAGGAGCCTGCGCTGCCTTGCTAGACGGCTTGGCTGCCACCGCGGTCTTCGGAGCTGCCTTCTTCGCGGCTGCCTTGGTGGCTTTCGCGGCTACGGGAGAAGCGGCTTTGGCGGGCACAGCTGTGGCGGCGCTGGCACCCGCTCTACTGCCGCCAAGTCCTGCCGCTTTAGCGAAGGCCCGGCGCTGTTCGGAGTAGCTTGCCGAAACCATCGGATAGTTGGCCGGAAGGTTATACCGCGCGCGGTACTCTTCAGGAGTAAGGCCGTTATTGGCAAGATGCCGCTTCAATGCCTTGTAAGGCTTCCCATCGATCAGGCTGAGAATGTGATCAGGGGAAGCAAGGCTCTCTTCAACCGACACAGCCGGCTTGAACTCCGGTTCTTCGATCTGCCCCTTCCCGGTGTCTCCTGCGAGCGCGCTGCGCGTCGCCTCGATCAGGGCGGGAAGCGCATCGCTGGAGATGGTGTTGTTGGAAACAAATGCGCTGAGCAGTTCAACTGTCAGGCGGGCGAGCTCTGGTTGCTCGGTGTCGGGCATGGAAGATCCCTCTTGGGAGGTTTATTGGAGGAGGCCTTTGTCTTCCCAATTCCGCATCAAGTAAAGGCGATTTTCAGGGGGCATAAGGCACAGCTAATCGGGCTTCGACCTGTTCGTTACAATACAGCGGTCCATTCGGCCCGGAATGGATCAGATGATCGCCCGCCTCCTCAAGCTGTCCTTCATGGTTTCGATCTAGGGTGAGGCGGCCGGCGTTGAGGCTGGTGTGGTCGGCGATTAGAAAATCGTCCGCGTCCTTCTGGCTGAAGGTGCCTCGGCCCAATTCTGCGTCGGCCAGCGAATTGCGCCAGTACTTGGTAACCTTCTGAGTATCGCTCGTCATGATGTGCCGCATGCCTTCGTGGGGCGGCATTGTCATGATTAATGTCGAGTAATCAACCGGCGGATCATTCAATCATCCAATACGGCGCGGAATTGGACGTCTTTGTCGCCCCGCTCATCGCGACAGCAGGTCAAAACAACGCTTGTCGGTTCTGAAGTGCACTCGAAAGACACCTGGGTGCACCAGACAGGCACTGTGATCTCTCGTGGATTTCCGGGAGTCTTGCCCCCACGCCAACGGATACGATCCGCGGCGTGCGGAGGCTTTCATGACACCCACGAAACTCCTCATCGGACAGATGATGATCGTGTTCGCGATCGTCCTTGCCGGTGTCTGGTTAGCGACCCAGTGGACAGCGGCCGAACTTGCATACCAGCCCGAACTGGGGAGCCCTTGGTTCGTGCTGCTGGGGCGCCGGATCTATGCGCCTTGGACGATCTTCATCTGGTGGTTCGAGTTCGATGCCTACGCGCCGGTCGTGTTCGACGAGGCCGGTGGCATTGCGGCATCGAGCGGGCTCGTCGGCTGCGCTGCGGCTATCGCCGGTTCGGTATGGCGCGCACGGCAGCGCAGCAATGTCACCACATACGGATCAGCGCGCTGGGCCAATCGCAAGGATATCCGCAAGGCCGGGCTCTTGGCCGATGAGGGCGTGTTCCTCGGTCGGGTCGGTGCTGACTATCTGCGTCACGATGGCCCCGAACATGTCATGGCCTTTGCGCCGACGCGGTCGGGCAAAGGCATCGGTCTTGTCATTCCGACGCTACTGGGTTGGTCGGGGTCTGCCGTGATCCACGACATCAAGGGCGAGAACTGGCAACTGACTGCTGGCTGGCGCGCGCGCTTTTCGCATTGCCTGCTGTTCAATCCAACCGATGCGCGTTCGGCCCGCTACAACCCGCTGCTCGAAGTTCGCCGCGGCATCCACGAAGTGCGCGATGTCCAGAACATCGCCGATATCCTCGTGGATCCCGAAGGTGCGCTCGAACGGCGTAGCCACTGGGAAAAGACCAGCCATTCCCTTCTGGTCGGCGCCATCCTCCACGTGCTCTACGCCGAAGAAGAGAAGACGCTCGCGCGCGTCGCGACCTTCCTCTCCGATCCCGCGCGCAGCTTTGCGAGCACACTCCACGCGATGATGTCGACCAACCACTTGGGTACGCTCGAAGCACCGCAGGTTCATCCGGTCGTGGCTTCGGCGGCCCGTGAAGTGCTCAACAAGTCGGTCAATGAGCGCTCCGGCGTGCTCTCGACTGCCATGTCGTTCTTGGGGTTGTACCGCGACCCCACAGTCTCGGCGGTGACGGCAGCTTCCGACTGGCGCATTGCCGACCTCGTCGATGGAAAATACCCGGCCTCGCTCTATCTGGTCGTTCCGCCCTCGGACATCAGCCGCACCAAGCCGCTGATCCGGCTGATCCTCAACCAGATTGGTCGGCGGCTTACCGAGGAACTGCGTTTCGAACATGGTTCCGACCACCAGGGTAGCCGCCGGCACCGGCTGCTCATGATGCTCGACGAGTTTCCCGCGCTCGGCCGCCTCGACTTCTTCGAAACGAGCCTCGCGTTCCTTGCCGGCTACGGCGTCCGCGCCTTCCTGATCGCGCAGAGCCTCAACCAGATCGAGAAGGCTTACGGCGAGCACAACTCGATTCTGGACAACTGCCATGTGCGCGTTGCGTTCGCGACCAACGACGAGCGTACCGCCAAACGCTTGTCCGATGCCCTAGGAACCGCGACCGAGCAGCGCGCCATGCGCAACTACGCGGGGCACCGTCTCGCGCCCTGGCTCTCGCACGTCATGGTCAGTCGCCAGGAGACGGCACGGGCACTACTGACGCCGGGCGAGGTCATGCAGCTCGATCCGCGTGAAGAACTCGTGCTTGCCTCTGGCACGCCGCCGATCCGGGCCAGCAAGCTGCGCTATTTCGAGGAGCCCGCTTTTGCGCAGCGGGTAGTCGCGCCGCCGCAGCTCAGCACCAATGGTTATGCGGACACCCCGCCTGCACGAAAGGACGACTGGTCTGGGCAGGTTCGGGACATCGACGAGAGATTGGCGCCGCCTGCCAGTGAGTTCGCGGAAGAAGAGCCACAGGTCAAAAAGGTCGTCACCGGCGGCGTGGACCAGGCTCCTGCTGTCGAAGCCGGCCCGGAAATCGACGGTCCTCCTCAGGAACCGCAAGTCGCCACCGACCCGCTGGGCCTCACCGCCGATGACGACGATCCGGCCTCGGACAAGCGTGTCCTCGACCAGGCCGCCCAGCAGCGGCTCGTACGCGTCACGTATGCGCTGGGCTCCGCCGAACGCGCCGACCAGTTCGACCTGGAGCTCTGAACATGACGAACAAGGTCCGCTATCAACTGTTCCTGCCCGAACCGCTGAGTGCTCGTCTCGTCGAGGAAGCAAACCGACCGGGCGTCACCAAGTCGGATATCCTGGTCCAGGCACTGACCCTGTGGTTTGACAGGCGGGGCAAGATTGAACTCGATGATCGGTTCGGCCGGAGGCTGGATCGGATTGCCGAACTGCTTGAGCGCCTCCTGCGCGACAGTCACATCGAGCTCGAAACGCTGGCGTTGTTCATCCGCTACGAGCTCGCGATCAATCCACCGCTCGCGGAAAACGATGCTGCCGGCCGCGCGGCAGCTTCGCTGCGCTTCGAGGCGTTCCTGTCCCAGGTTGCCCGAGAAGTAGGGCGGGGCAAGCGTACGCTCGACCAGGAGGGTGGGCGATGAGCGGCGAAGAAACCGCCGCGCGTCGCCGCGCCATGCTGCGCACGGCCATGGGTCCGGCGATTGAGGCGGCGCTCGGCGATCCGCGCGTCATCGAGATCATGGTCAATCCAGACGGCGCGCTCCGGGTTGATGTCCTTGGCGAGGGCAGGGTGGACACCGATGTGCGCATCGCGCCCGAACAGGTCGAACGTATCATCCGCCTTGTCGCCAGCCATGCCCGCGCCGAAGTCCACGCCGACAGTCCGATCGTTTCCGCCGAGTTGCCGCCGCACGGTGAAGGCGCCGGCGAGCGCTTTGAAGGCGTGCTGCCGCCAGTGTCGCTGGCGCCGTGCTTTTCCATCCGCAAGCCGGCGGCACGCATCCACACGCTCGCAGATTATATCGCGGACGGCATCATGCCGATGGAAGCCGCGGAAATGCTGCGCGCCGCCGTCCTCGATCACCGCAGCATTCTCGTCGTCGGCGGCACCAGCTCCGGCAAGACCACGCTCGCCAATGCGCTGCTCGCCGAGATGGCCGCGCTCGACGAGCGCGTGGTACTGATCGAGGACACCCGCGAACTGCAAAGCCCAGCGCCCGATACGGTTGCCCTGCGCACCCGGCAGGGCGTCGCCACCATCGCTGACCTCGTCCGTTCGACCCTGCGGCTGCGGCCCGATCGTATCATCGTCGGTGAAGTGCGCGGGCCCGAAGCGCTCGACATGCTCAAGGCCTGGAACACAGGTCACCCCGGCGGGATCGCGACAATCCATGCCAACGGCGCATCGGCGGCACTGCATCGGCTTGAGGGGTTGGTGCAGGAAGCCGTTGTCACGGTGCCGCGCCATCTCATCGCCGAGGCCATCGACCTCATTGTCGTCATTTCCGGGCGCGGCCTGGCTCGCCGGATTTCGGCCATCGCCAGCCTGGAAGGCTTCGATCCCGTCCGCGGCGAATACCGCCTGCACGAGCTCTGCTTCCCGTCCGTCCGCTTCCCTTCCACCAAGCAAGGAGAATGACCCCATGAAAACGTCACGACTTCACCGCCTCGGCCTATGTGTCGATCCACGGACCGCCGTGCTCGCCGCCGCCGCTATGGCAGCGTCGCTCTCCGTCACCGCGCAGACCTGGGCGGCCGGCTCGGGCATGCCCTGGGAGGAGCCGCTCGAACAAATCCTCGAATCCGTTCAGGGTCCTGTCGCCAAGATCGTCGCGGTCATCATCATCATCGTGACCGGTCTGACCCTGGCCTTCGGCGAGACGTCGGGCGGCTTTCGCCGGCTGATCCAGATCGTCTTCGGCCTCTCGATCGCGTTCGCCGCCTCGAGTTTCTTTCTTTCGTTCTTCAGCTTCGGCGGCGGAGCGCTGATCGCATGAATGGGGCCGGCCAGCACATCGAGGGCTTCGAGGTCCCGATCCATGTGAGCCTTGGCGCTCCGATCCTTCTCGGCGGTGCGCCGCGCGGGATCGCGATCCTCAACGGAACGCTCGCCATGGCCGTCGGCCTCGGGCTTCAGCAGTGGCTGGCCGGCCTCTTCATCTGGGCGGCGGGACATAGTCTCGCCGTGCTCGCTGCCCGGCGCGATCCCGACTTCGCGCCTGTGCTTCTGCGCCACTTGCGCCAGAAAGGATATCTCGCGTGCTGAACCTCGCCGAATATCGCAGCAAGGCTGGGCGCCTTGCCGACCATCTGCCCTGGGCTGCGCTGGTCGCGCCGGGCGTGGTGCTCAGCAAGGATGGCAGCTTCCTGCGCGTCCTCGAATTTCGCGGGCCCGATCTGGAATCGGCGACCGAGGCCGAACTGGTCTCGATCGCAGCGCGCGCCAACAATGTCCTGCGCCGCTTCGGCTCGGGCTGGGCGCTGTTCTTCGAGGCCGAGCGGCGCGAAGCGGCCAGCTACCCTGACGATCCGTTTCCCGATGCAGCAAGCTGGCTGGTTGACCGCGAACGCCGGGCAGCTTTCCTTGCCGAGCGCAAGCACTACGAGAGCGCCTATTACCTGACGCTGACCTGGCTGCCGCCTGCCGACAGCGAGGACGCCGCCGGCCGCCAACTGGTCGAACGCGCTGATGACGAGAAGGGCCGCGACTGGCGAGCCTCGCTTGATGGCTTCATCGCCGAGACCGACCGCGCCCTCGATCTCTTCGACGGCTTCATGCCCGAGATCCGTGCGCTGGGTAGCAGGGAACTGCTGACCTATCTGCACACGACGATCTCGGATCGCCGCCATCCGGTGCGGGTCCCAGAGACGCCGATGTATCTCGATGGCCTCCTCGTCGACACGCCGCTGGTCGGCGGGCTCGAACCGATGCTGGGCGACCGCCATATCCGGACAATCTCGGTGCTCGGATTTCCGAACGTCAGCCGCCCCGGCATCCTCGATGCGCTCAACCATCAGGACTTTGCCTACCGCTGGGTCACGCGCTTCATCGCGCTCGACAAGTCCGAGGCGACCAAGGTCCTGACCAGCCTGCGCCGGCAGTGGTTCAACAAACGCAAATCGCTGACCGCCATGCTGCGCGAGGTGATGTACAACACGCCGGCGCAGCTTCTCGACAGCGATGCCGACAACAAGGTGGCCGATGCCGATCTAGCGCTTCAGGCCTTGGGCGGCGATCATGTTGCCTTCGGCTACCTGACGACGACGATCACCGTCAGCGACACGACACGCAGCGCGGTCGACGCCAAGATGCGGCAGGTCGAACGCGTGCTGGGCGGGCTCGGCTTCACCACGATCCGCGAACGCGTCAACGCGGTCGAGGCCTGGCTCTCCACCATCCCTGGACACGTCTACGCCAATGTCCGGCAGCCGCTCGTTCATACGCTGAACCTTGCACACCTGATGCCGCTCTCGGCCGTCTGGGCCGGACCGGCACGCAACGATCATCTGGGTGGCTCGGTCCTGCTTCATGCCAAAACCTCAGGCTCGACACCGTTCCGGCTGTCGACGCATGTCGGCGATGTCGGGCACATGTTCGTCGCGGGCCCGACCGGGGCCGGCAAGTCGGTACTGCTGGCGTTGATGATCCTGCAGTTCCGCCGCTATGCGAATGCGCAGGTCTACATCTTCGACAAGGGGCTGTCCGCGCGGGCGGCGGTGCTGGCTTGCGGCGGCACGCATCACGCGCTCGGGCTTGGCGGCGAGAACGGTTCGCTGGCGTTCCAGCCACTGCGCGACATTGATGATCCCGCGCAGCGCGCCTGGGCGGCGGAATGGATTGGCGCGATCCTGGCGCAGGAGAACGTCACCGTCACACCGGAAGTGAAGGATCAGGTCTGGCTGGCGCTTGGAAGCCTTGCGAGCGCGCCGCCGGCCGAACGGACGATCACAGGTCTTACTCTCTTGCTGCAATCGAAGGCGCTGCGCACCGCGCTGGGGCCTTACACGATCGATGGGCCCTATGGCGGCCTGCTGGACGCCTCGGAGAGTTCGCTCCATCTCGCCGACCTCCAATGCTTCGAGACCGAGGCACTTATGGGGCATGGCTCCGTCGTCGGCCCGGTGCTGACCTATCTGTTCCATCGGCTTGAGGAACGCTTCGACGGTCGTCCGACCTTGCTGGTGCTCGATGAGGCCTGGATCTTCCTCGACCATCCGCTCTTCGCCGCGCGCATTCGCGAGTGGCTCAAGGTCCTGCGCAAGCGCAATGTCTCGGTTCTGTTTGCGACGCAGAGTCTGGCCGATATTGCCGGCTCGCCGATTGCGCCCGCGCTGATCGAAAGCTGCCCGCAGCGCATTCTGCTGCCCAACGATCGGGCGGTCGAACCGCAGAGCCGCGAGATCTACGAGCGCTTCGGGCTCAGCGAGCGGCAGATCGAGCTGATCGCGCGCTCGACCCCGAAGCGGCACTACTACCTGCAATCGGCTCGCGGAAACCGGCTGTTCGAGCTGGGCCTGGGCGATGTGGCGCTGGCACTGTGCGGCAGTTCCGACCCGATGACTCAGGCGAGGATCGATGCCGTGCTCGCCGAACATGGCCAGGACGAGTTCTTCGCGCGCTTTCTCGCTGGAACGCACGCTGCCTGGGCGGCCGATCTGATCGGCACCTACCCAGGTCCGGAGAACTGACCTGACAGGGCGAAGTGAACTCTCGTGACCACGAACGTGAAGGAGAATGCTGATGAAAATCTCGTCTCGCCCACAGGCTCCAAATCCGCCGCGGAAGCTGGGTGCTGGCATCGGAATGCTCGCTTTGGTGGCCGCCGGCGCCATCGTCTTCGACGCAATGATCACCAGCCCACCTGCGCATGCGCTGGTGGTCTACGATCCCACCAACTACGCCCAGAACGTCCTGACGGCGGCGCGCGCGCTGCAGCAGGTCAACAATCAGATCAAGTCGCTGCAGAACGAAGCGCAGAGCCTCGCGAATGAGGCGAAGAACCTCTCGACGGTCAGTTTTCCGGAGCTTCAGGCGCTGACCCAGACGCTCCAGAAGATCGATACGCTGATGGGGCAGGCCCAAAACATCCAGTTCAAGGTCGCGAGCGTCGACCAGCAGTTCAGCAAGCTCTATCCTGATGCCTTCGGTCAGTCGCTGAAACTCGACGATTCTGTGACTGCCGCGCGTTCGCGGCTCGATACGCAGGTCGCCGCCTATCGCCAGACGGTGACGATGCAGGCGCAGATCGCCGAGAACGTCGAGGCCGACGCCACGACCATGAATGCACTGGTCCAGCGAAGCCAGGGCGCCGAGGGCACCTTGCAGGCACTGCAGGTCACCAACCAGCTGCTCGCGTTGACGGCCAAGCAGCAGTTCCAGATCCAGCAGATGTTGGCCGCTCAGTTCCGCGCGCAGGCCGTGAGCGACGCCAATAGCGCCCAGTCCGAGAGCGAAGCCGACGCGGCGACCAGGAAGTTCCTGGGCACCGGCTCGGCCTACACGCCGAACTAGACCGCAACCCCATCCCGACAGCGGCGGCGGATCGCCTCTCCTGCCGCCGCGCCCGCGGGGCACGTGCAATCGGCCCCGGCCGTGCCCCGCGGGCACCCACCACCTCAGCGCTGCGCTGAGCGCGATGTCGCGCGCTTGGCCCGCTCGCCCAGACAGGACGATCGCACGTGGACGACCTCAACATCATCGATCAGTTCATGACCGCTTTCATCCGCTATATCGACAGCGGCTTCGGGCTGCTTGGCGGCGATGTGCGGTTCCTTACCGCAACGCTGATCGCGATCGATGTGACGCTGGCCGGTTTGTTCTGGTCGCTTGCCGGCGAGGACAATGTGCTCGCCAAGTTCATCCGCAAGGTGCTCTATGTCGGCGCCTTCGCCTTCATCATCAACAGCTTCTCGGCGCTGGCCGACATCATCTTCCATTCCTTCGCGCAGGCCGGGATCACGGCCGGTGGAGGATCGCTCACTGCGGACGATCTGCTTCGTCCCGGGCGTCTGGCCGGCACCGGGTTCACGGCAGCATGGCCGCTCCTTGAGCAGGCTTCGAAGCTCCTCGGCTTCACCAGCTTCTTCAAGAATTTCCTGACGATCGCCGTGCTGCTGATCGCCTGGCTGCTGGTGATCCTCGCCTTCTTTATTCTCGCGGTGCAGATGTTCGTCTGCATCATCGAGTTCAAGCTGGTGGGACTCGCCGGCTTCATTCTCGTTCCCTTTGCGCTGTGGAACCGAACCAGTTTCCTCGCCGAGCGCGTGCTGGGGCACGTGGTGAGCTCTGGCATCAAGGTCATGGTGCTGGCCGTGATCGTTGGGATCGGCTCGAACTTCTTCGATCAGTTCACCCAAGCGCTGCAGGGGCAGGAACCCGACATCGGCCAGGCCATGAGCCTGGTGCTGGCGAGCCTGGCGCTGTTCGGTCTCGGCATCTTCGCGCCATCGGTCGCCAGCGGCCTTGCTTCGGGCGCACCGCAACTGGGGGCAGGGGCGGCTGCAGGCACGGCGCTTGGTGCGGGCGGCATCGCCATGTTGGCAGGAGGAGGGGCGATGGCCGGCGTGCGTCTTGCGGGCACGGCGCTGGGCGGTATTCGTGCCGGAACTTCAATGGGCAGCAGTGCGGCCGCCGCAAGTTCGGCCAGCCATGGCGGCGGGGCTCATGCAGGCTCGACGGTACGCCATTCGGCGACATCGGCCTCGGCCGGCGATCATGCCGGTCCTTCAGCGTCTGGGCGCTCCGCCTCGCCAGCTACTTCCGGCGGAGCCGCACCCTCCTCACAATCCGATACCTCGCCGCCTTCATCTTCCGCGCCGGACGCGTCCGCCAAAGGCGGAGAAGGCGTGCCTGCCTGGGCCAAGGCCATGCGCGCCGAGCAGACAGCTCGTCATCGCCGTGACGTTGCCATCCACGCTGTCCAGCAGGGCGATCGCGGCGGCGGCTCGACCACTCCCGACATCAGCGAAAGGAATGACTGACCCATGCGCTTCAAACGCAGCGTCCAGCTTTATGGGCGAACACCACTTCCCGAAACGCCCTTTCAGCGGGCCGCGCAGCTTTGGGACGAACGGATTGGCTCCGCCCGTGTCCAGGCTCGGAACTGGCGGATCATGGCCTTCGGTTGCCTCGGGCTTTCCTGCGGTATGGCGGCCGGACTCATCTGGCAGTCGCTGCAGAGCCGGGTGGTGCCCTATGTCGTCGCGGTCGACAGGCTAGGCGAGCCCCGCGCTGTTAGCGAAGCCGAGGCCGGTTATCAGCCGACCGATCCGCAGATAGCTTGGGCTCTATCCAAGTTCATCGGGCATGTCCGCGGGCTTTCGCTCGATCCGGTCATCATGCGCGATGGGTGGCTCGAGGCCTATGACTTCTCGACCCAGCGCGGCAGCCGGTTCCTCAGCGAATACGCGAGGGGCTCGGGCGCGCTAACGGGGGTTGGGGAGCGGACAGTCTCGGTGCAGGTCACCAGCGTGGTTCGGGCTTCGGAGAGAAGCTTTCAGGTCAAATGGATCGAGAACGCGTTCGAGCGCGGAAGCGCGGCCGGAACCAGCCACTGGACCGCGATTCTGACCATCGTTCAGCAGGCGCCGCGCGACAGCGAGACACTGCGCAAGAACCCGCTCGGGATCTATGTCGATGCCATCGACTGGAGCAGAGAGCTCGAAACGTCGGCTCCGACCGCCGAAGGTCCGCCGGCAAGTCCTGCGGGCAACGCGCTCACGTCAGAAGCGTCCGCACTTCCCAATTCCGAACAAGCCAAGGAGGTACTGCCATGAAGACGTCGTTACTGGCTGCGGCGGCCTTTGCCGTCGGCGTTCATCCGGCGGACTTGCCGGCGCGGGCGAAGCTGCCGACCAGCGGCATGAGCCGCGCCAGTGTCGAGCCGTCGCCGAATGCCTGGGTCAACGCCCGGCAGGTCTACCTCTGGTCCGATGGCACGGTGTACCACGCCTATACGCAGCCCGGCATGATCACCGACATCGCATTGCAGCCAGGTGAGGGACTTATCGCGGTTGCGGCCGGTGACACCGCGCGCTGGGTGATCGGCGATACCTCCAGCGGAAGCGGCGAGGACAAGCGCACGCATGTCCTGGTGAAACCGTTCAGCACCGGGCTCGCTACCAACCTCGTCATCACTACCGATCGGCGCACCTACCATCTGCTGCTGACCAGTCGGCCGAGCGCGGGAATGTCTGCACTGTCGTGGAATTATCCGCTCGATGAACTCGTTGCGGTTAAGGTCGCACAAGCCGCAGCGGAGGCCGCAAAGCCGATCGCCGCCGGCTTGGGTGTCGACCAACTTTACTTTGGCTACGTAATTACCGGCGATACGCCGACCTGGCGGCCGCTCAGGGCTTTCGATGACGGGCGGCAGACGTTCATTGAGTTTCCAGCGTCGATCGGCGTCGACGAAGCCCCGCCGCTGTTCCTGATCGGCGCCGACGGGGCGGCCGAACTGGTGAATTACCGGATGAAGGGCCGCTTCTATGTGGTCGACCGCATCTTCACCGTCGCAGAGCTCCGGCTTGGGACGAAGAAGCAGCAGGTTGTGCGCATCACCCGAGGCGGCGAGGGGAGGGGGCGGCGATGAGCGAGGAGCTGGAAGCAGGCGATGCCGTACAGGTTCCGCGCCTCGTAGCGATCTCGCAGGAGGTGCAGGCCGAGCCGTGGGAGACGCCGACGTCAACGCCGAAGCTCGATCCCGAGACGCTTGCGATCCGGGCCCGCACGCCGCGTGTTACCCGCTTCCGCAAGGAAGTGATTATCGGCGGGAGCGTTCTGGCTGCGATCGCAATTGTCGGCGTGGCGTGGATTGCGCTTCAGCCGCGGGTTATGAGCCGCATCGCTACCGACAGCGGAATGTCCCAGCCGGATCGGAAGCCTTCGGACGACGCGCTGGCAGGTCTCCCCAAGAGCTATGACGATGTGCCGAACCTGGGGCCTCCGTTGCCCGGAGATCTTGGGAGGCCGATCCTGAAGGCGCAGCAGCGCCAATTGGCGGGCGCTGGTATGGAGGCGCCCGCCACCTCTCACGTTGACGAAGCGCGGCAACGTCAGGCTGCGGAACTCAAGGCAGCGAGGCAGTCGTCGCTGCTAATTCAGGGCGCACGTACGGAAACCCGCACACCGGCCGTCGCCGCGGCGACTGCACCTGAGCCTTCGATTGGTTCGGGACAGACTGCGGTTGCCGATGCATCGAGTTCGGCGACCGACGACCGCAAAACCCAGTTCGCCGAGAAGCTCGACGAGCGCGGCGATGTGAACCCGCACAATCTGGCGGCTCCGCTTTCGCCCTACATGGTTATGGCCGGCAGCGTCATTGCGGCGAGCCTCGTCACGGGCGTGAATTCTGATGTGCCGGGGATGGTGATTGCGCAGGTCACGCAGAACGTTTTCGACAGCGCGAGCGGTCAGACCCTGCTCATTCCGCAAGGGTCAAGGCTGGTCGGCAAGTATGACAGTGTCGTGGCCTATGGGCAGAGCCGAGCTCTGGTCATCTGGCAGCGCCTCATGATGCCAGATGGCAAGTCGGTTCGGCTCGATAACATGCCGGCGGCTGATCCGTCGGGCTACTCGGGGCTCTCTGACCGGGTGAACTACCATTCCGGACGACTGCTCAAGGGTGTGGCGATCGCAACGCTTCTTGGCGTTGGCACGGAACTTTCGATAACCGGCGAGAGCGATCTGGTGCAGGCGGTCCGGGAATCCGCGCAGACCAGCGTGGCCCGCGCGGGGGATCAGATTACCCAGCGCAATCTCGATGTTCAGCCCACTATCGACATCCGACCAGGTGCGCCAGTGCGCCTCGTGGTGAGGCAAGATTTGGTGCTGTCGCCATGGGACGGGGAGGGGGCACGATGAGCACGATCAAGCTGGCGAGGCTGCCGGACAAGACCCCGGTGAAGCTCCCAATCATGGTAACGCCCGATCTCCATCAGGGCTTGCAAGATTACGCAGCTGTCTATGCAGCCACCTACGGCATTGACGTGCCCATTGCGGAACTGGTCCCGGCGATCCTGAGTGCCTTTCTGGAAGGGGATCGTGGGTTTCAGCAGCACCGGAAGGGGAAGTGATGATGGATCACGAATTTGATATCCGATCGCCTTCTGGCGGAATCGAGCAGATCAGCGTGCGAATTTCCGACGCTGTACGATTGACTGGGCTCAGCCGAACACGAATCTACCAGATGATTTCTCGTGGCGATCTGGAAGTGGCAAAGGTCGGTCGATCGACCGTGGTCATCGCTGCAAGCTTGCGCGATCTTGTCATTTCAAGGCGAATACCGCGCGCGCCGCGCCATGCTGATGACTGCTGAGTTGGACAGTCCGGAAAGTCTCCTATCAGGACGCAGCATACGAAAAGCTGTCAGTCGTTCATCGAGACGCGCTGAGCGTGATCGCTGTGCAATGGGGACAGCAGCATTCCCACTTCAGCTGGCCGGGCCGTGACGTGGTGGTTCGGCATGATCCGCGTGGTGACTGGCGGGCACCGAAGGAAAACATGCGGACGCGGAGACGGTCAACCTATTCCATGCCGACCGCCAGGTTTCGTTGAAGTCGGGCTGGCCATGGAAAAGTTAGATGCGCTTCTCGCTGATGCCGGCCTGTGCCAGCAATGCGAATATCTCGTCTATCCTGCTCGTCCCGTCGTGGCTGCAACGGGTTAGTAGCAAGCGCTCGCGTGCGCGGGAGGCCGCGACGAAAAAGAGCGAGTGACCTTCCTCAACGTCGCGGTTGAAGCTCCACCATTCGTTGTCGTTCAGTCCCAAGAGAACGACCAAGTCGTATTCCAGGCCCTTGCTCTTGGTGATCGTGAGCAAGGGAACTTGTCCGGCACCCCGATATCGATCGATCGCCAGTTTCCAAGAGGTCGTGAGCGTAGCGCATTCCACCAGGAACTCGATCGTTGCGCTGCGAACAGTGGCGAAGAGATCACCCGTTGCGTAGTGCGGTGCTAGGCTGCGCAATCGATCAAGGCCGATTGCGGACTCAATCGCGGAGACAATAAGCCGCACGTCGGCGGCATCTGGCTGCATATCGGGATCAATCCGGTTGGCCTGATGAAAAGCGTCGACATGTTCCGCAAGCGCGCGCTCGGCGGTTTCGTCGTCGCGCAGTTCTATTCCGCGTGCGGCAGCGAAATGGACCATGGCAACCGACCAAAGCGACCCGCCGTGCTTGCGGGAGCAGAACTCGACGAGGTCGAGAACGACCCGGGAATAGACTTCCGTCATCAGGTCCTGGATCGTGGCGCCGCCGATCTTGCGATCCTCGTTGCGAAAGGCAATTCCGGCGCTGGAGAACTCATCCTTGATCCGCTCTTCCCAATTGCCGGCAAGTTGGCGGACCAACAAGCCAATGCTGCGGGGATCGGTGCCTGACGAAATCGATTGGCCGACGATCTGCGCGATGCCTAGTGCTTCTGCGCGCGTGTCGCTGGCGACGAGCAGTGAGAAGATTTCGTCATCGGGCAAATCAGGGGGTGGCCGAACCGCAACGAAATCGGGTTCAGTAGGCGCAATTCGTGCCTTCAGCACATTGAGAATGGAGACGATCCGCTCGTTGCTGCGATAATTGCGCGCTAGGGTGAGCTGAGGAAGCGCGTCGGGACTACCGAGAAAGTCGTGCTCGAACGCTTCGAGCACGTTCCGTTGGGCCCCGGCCCAGCCCATGATGCGCTGCTTGGCATCGCCCACTGCGGTTAGGACACAAGCCGAACCGGCAAAAATTGCTTTGACGAGCGCGTACTGGACCGAAGTCGTATCCTGGAACTCGTCGAGGAAGACATGGCTGTACGTTGCACGGATGGCCTCACGTATCGCCGGATTGGCGGCGATGATGGCGCTTGCAAGGCATCCGATTTGCCCGAAAGTGAGTTCGGGCGGGGATTGTGCGATGCCGCGGCGTAAGGCCACAAGCTGAAGAAAGGACTTTGCATCTGGGACGTGTAACGGTTCGAGTCTCAACCGCTGGAGACCTTCGGTATACTGGTCGAAAGTCATGCCGAACACGTCTTGAGCCTGGGGAGGCGTCGGAAAAAGTGATGCGGCCCATCCGGCGGGCTCTAATGGAAGGTGAAGTGTATTGGCGACTTCGTGCTGGAACTGGCTGAAACCATTACGCGACGGATGGGGAAAGCCGATCTGGTAATCACCGGTGAGGGCCCAGCGCTGAGGAAGCGCACGCCAGAAGCGATCGAGCAACTGCTTGGCGAAGGCATCGAAGGTCATCGAATCCAGTTGCCGGACAGCATCGCCACCGCAGCGGCGCTCAACGCGGTCGCGCAGGTTGGTCGCAGCATCGCGCTTGAAACTGATGGCGAGGATTCGGCGCGGGAACGGGCAAATCCCTGTCTGTAGGAGATACGCTGCGCGCTGACCGAGCAGTTCTGTCTTCCCGGTGCCGGGGCCGGCCGTGACCAGCGTGTTGCCGCTTGCTTTCACAGCGGCAAGAGCGGTTGCTTCGAGAGAAGCGACCCCGATCGGCTGCCAATCTCCCGGGCAGATCACACCATACCCTCCTCGAGCTTGCCTTGCACATAGGCAATGAGCTTACGCAACAGGGGTGGTGTCTGCGCCGCGAAATCGATTGTCTTGTCTTCCTCGAGTTTCGACAGCGCGAACATATGCGTGGCAGGCTTGCCGCGGTCGCCGAGAAACAGGTACTTATACCAGACGAACAGTTTTCGGACTTCCAGCCCGTCGTAGCAGGCCGGCCCATAACCGTCGTCGCCGAGAACGATCTTGACTGCTTTCTCAACCGCTGCAGCATCATCGGGCTTGCGCGGACCGAGGGCACCCTCGGGAAGGATCTTGTAATGCTTGGGGAAAGCTTGGAGCATCAGCATATCGAGGTCGATTTCGCTCGACATGAAAATTCCGAACTGTTCAAACCAGTCCTTCCATTGCCGGATGCACTCCAGTGTCCAGTCGTCTTCGGCCCATTTCCCACGTGTGAAATGAATGGCGCGCTGAAGGTTGCCGATCGTCGCCGCGTCATGGCCGCCGCGCTCCAGCAGCGCAGAGGCTAGCGTCTTGAACGTCACGACGTCGCCGCTGCTTCGTCCGAGGTCGAGATCTACCAGAGTGGTATGGGGAATACCGAGTTGCTCGACGAGCCGCCAGAAATGCTGGACGTGTCGCCCGCCGATCGGAACGATGGCGACGAACGAACGGTCGACCGGAACGCCCAGCTTATCGGCAACCCAAGGAATAACGATCTCTTCCGAAGCGCCTTCGCCGAAGATGGCGTGTCGCGCGAAGTAGATCTCCGGATGTGCGCGAACCGCCTCGCGAACGAACTTGGCGGCCTCGGTGCCGTCGGTCGGAAGGCAAAGCGCCGAGATCGTCGAGATACCGGTCTTCTGCGAACGCCGGATGTGCCTGATTGCCTTGGGTTCGATGCGGCTAACGATTGCCGGCGCATGGCTGGTAATGACGCCTTGAACTCGGTTAGTGGTGGTCAGCCGTTCGAGCTGGGTCAGCAGGCGCGCGAGATAGTACGGGGCAAGATGGTTCTCGGGCTCCTCGAAAGCGAAAACCGTCAGTGCAGGCGCCCGCGCGAAGGTCTGCTCGAATGGCGGTTCCTTCTTCTCGCGAACCTCGGCCTCGAGTTCGAGCTTGAGATCGAGCAGGGCTTTGACGAGCGCGAAATGGAATAGTGAGCGCTGGCCGTCGCTCAATTCCTCGATGCCCATTGTGCGGCCAAGCGAAGATGGGGTGAGCTGGATGCTGGCAGAGCGAATGATCTGCTGCAGATCCGGCGTTAAGACCGAAAGACGGGCGCTTGTCCCTGTCTCGGCGGTATTGAGTTCGCTCCAGCAATTGTTGATGGAGGCATTGACGCGTCCAAGCGCAGCCTCGGTGTCAAGTTTGTCGGCAGCATCCTGAATGAGCTTCGAGATTTCATCTTTTTGCTCCCATACGACCGCATTCATCAGCGAGCGTCCGAGGCTCTTCACGGTAAGTTGGGTGAGAGCTGTGACATCGCGCGAAGCCGGAATGTAACGGACCATGATGTTGCTGCGCTCAGCCGGCGTCACCCGCTTCTTGAGCGCCGGATTCTGGTCGCCCAACCCAATACTGTCTATAGTGAGGATCCAGTAGAGCTTCTCCTCGATCACGCCGTCGAGTGTTCCGCCCTGTTCCCAAGTTGCTTCGAGCCGCAGTCGCGCATGGGGTGTTTCGCCAGGGCCGGTGACGATCATGTGACGAAAGACTGAGGGGATGGTCTTCTCCGCATCGGCGCCTGGCGTTTCGAGCTCTGGGAAGGCAATCAGGGCTTCGAGAAAGAGCTGGCGTTCAGACTGGCTTTCAAGCCGCTGTCCGGGCGCAATGAAAAAGTCGGCCGCCTGGATTGTACGCTCTTCACGGGTTTCCCCGAAAAGCCGAAGCAGTGCCTGAAGAAGTGCGCTTTTGCCCGCGCCATTGCGTCCGATGAAAATGGTCGTATCGGCAGCAAGATCGACGGTAACGGGATAGTGTCCGAACATCTCGAGGCCCGGTTCGGTCGAATGGAATCCGCGGAAATTCCAAAGCTTCAGCGTTTTGATATACACGGTAGTACTTCATCCCCCTTGTTGCGGGAGGGCATAATCTTTTTTGAGTGAGCTGTCTTCCGCCGCGCTGCATTGTCGCCGGGTTATATACGACTTTGTCATAATTACTGGGCGATGCGAAGGGTAAGCTTGTGTCAATGTCACGCGTTCGCGTGAAGTCTGCATTCAGCCGATCTCCGCGTAGCTTTACAGGCGCGTGAATGGTGTACCGATTTTCCTGCGAAGACACGCTAATCGAAAAATACCATCAATGCCAGCCGAGGGGATTCGGTGAGAAGCCGGTGAGGGCACGCCGGGGGGGGGGGGCAGTTTGAAGTATATTTGAACTGCGAAACCGAGCGGCGTACGTGTCAACCTCCGCTGGCCCTAATACGCTGGTGCGTGCGCAGTTCCTCAAGTTGCACTCGCCCTGTCTGAAGCGCGCGTCGCAATTGCTGGAATACAGGCTGTACACCGTCGGGATCGCGGATAGTTACCACAAGGCTAAACGGGATGCCTTCCTTGGGGAAGCGTGCTTCGGCTCGCCTCACAGCTGAAACCTCGATCCGCCAGCGCGACATCTCGCCGATGCCGCTCGCGGAAATTTTTGTGCGGTAACGCTTTGTGGGCCACCATTTTAGGCCCTGTTTTATCAGCTCTTTCTCGGGAACCGGTTGGTTTGCGGTCTTGGGTAAGAACGCCTGCTCGAATCGATCAAGGTAGCTTGGAAGTCCGTCCTTGCGATCCTTCGGTTGCCGCTGTTGAAGCTTTGCGTCGAGGTTAACCCGCACAAATTCGGCACCGTAAGCGTTGTCCACCGGTGGATCATACACGAGCGTGGCAGTCGCTTCACCCAGACACGCACCGGTTGCTGGATCGACCAGTGCTTGGGGCCAGTCGAACTCAAAGCGGAGGACCTTAGGGCGCTTGTCATCATCAGGGATGCAGCTCGAGAATACTAGCGTGATCGAACTGTCATCGGTCACTAGCATTTCAGTAGTTTGCACTGGCACACCGAAGCCAACAAATTGGCGTGCCAGTGTCGAGAGTCCACGGGATGTCAGCGCATCCGGCGGTGAACAGCCGTGAATCATCAGCGCACGCAACGTATGGGCGGGCAGCCGGCCATCGATCGCATTCTCGAGGGTTGCGAGTGACTTTGCGACCAATGGCGCGGCAAAACTTGTACCGCAGCTGGTAATAGTGGCGCCAGTAGGTGTAATTGATACGAGGCGATGATTGGCACCAGACGCACTTCCGTCGTTACCTCCAAAATGAGCTACGTCAGGCTTGCATCCGACCTTGAGGCCAGGGCCTCGGCGCGTGTAGGTGGTAGGTAGTCCGCCATGATGAGTAGAGCAACCCGGGGGGTTGATCGCGCCGACCGAAATGGTGCGATGACTTTCGGTCGGCACAAAAATGGTGTCCGGCTCCACCCGAGCGGCGAAATATTTGACGGCGTCACTAGGCCGTTTTGGCCACGGCGCGCGAAATGCACCGGGGGCCAAATTGCCCGCGGAATTGACGATGATGACGTCATGCTTCCCTGCGATTTGGTCCAAGCGGGCAGCATAATAACTGTAATGATCGGCATCGACCGCCGCGACGGCATTTATGCTGAGATTAATTACTCGCACGCCGTGCTGCTGCACCGCCTCGCCAATTGCCTGATCCATCTCGGCGAGGAAATCGTCAAACCCATTGGTATAGGTGTCTAGGAAATCCCCCTTCGGGAAAAGCGCTAGATCGATAAGTTCGCAACCATCGGGTTCGAGCGCGGGCAGGTCTGGATTGAGGCCCGCCGCACCGACGATCAACCCTCCAACGAATGAGCCATGTTCGGCATCGACTTCATCAGGCTCGAGAAAATCGTGCCGTCCGATAGTCCATGATGCCAGAGCAGTGCCAAGTCCTGAGTCAACGACTCCGACACGAGGGTAACGTGAGTTTTGAGATGGTTGCGGAAGCGTGAAGGCCGTGTTCGACGTAGTGGCGGGCACATCGGAAAGCTCAATCCGCAGCGGAAGTGAAATGCGGCGCACTGATGGATGTTGTGCCAGCCGTTGGAGTGCCGCTTCGTGCCGGGTCGCATCGGGATCAATTCGCGCGACGGTTGTATCGGGTGGACGGCTGCTCATCAGTAAGGCCGGTGCGGGACGGACTGTTAACCGAAGTGCGATCGGTGTTTCACCACCCGCTTCGGGCAATCTCCAGGCGACAATACCGGTACCGAGCTCCTTGATCAGGTTATCAAGGCTTTCCGAAAGGCTTCCGTCGTTTTGGGCAATTCGCCGCTGAGCAGCCGCGGGGTTTTCGAACAACTCGAGCAAGTAAAACCCGCCTGTGCGTGGATCGGAAAGCCAGCTCACCGCGGTTTGTGCGTCGAACCGGCGTTTCGCGCTCGGGTCGGGGATCGAAATTTCCTCTATTGCTCCGACATCTGAACGAATAACGCTCGGCCGCGCCTCCATCTCGCCCTTGTTGTTTTCCACCCAATGTGTGTCCCGCTCAGCTTCAGATATCCTATCAACGAGCTTCGCCAGCACATCGGCCTGCGCAAAATAGAAGAGTTCTCCGACACCCGAGGCTCCGACGCAGGGAAAACTGTCCGGAGTGAACAATGCCCTTACCGGGCGGTGTGTTTTTGCTAGTGCTCGCTCGCGGAGGCGTACGCGAACGTAACCCATGCCGCCTGTCTGCTTGGCCGCAAGCAGAGCTGCGGCCTTCTGTACTCCAGCGGCGATCTTTGCCTTGTGTTTGATGAACTCGTCATCCTTGCCAGCGAAGAAGTCGTACGGCGGTCCGCCTGTCTTTCCCTCCGGTGCGACGACATAATCGCCATCATTCAGAACAATTTGGACCGGGTTGTTCGCCATAATTCACAAGCGGCTACGCCGCCTCCTCCTTGACCCAGCGGCCGATGGTTGACTGATCTCGACCAAGCAATTGTGCTACAGATGCCTGTGTGAATGAACTGCCTTCGCTTTTGAGGAGCATCCGGGCGATCGATCGAGGTTCCTCGCGCAAAGCTGCCAGACGTGTACGATCCTCTAGGTTTGCACTCGTCACATGATAGCGCCGCAGGGCGGCGAGCGCGTCGCTACCATCTAGTTGTAGTTGTTCAGAGCCAGCCTTCTCAAGCACGAGATAGCGCTTAACCGCATGGGCCATCGAACGGACATCCGAACCGCTCGCCCCGTCCGAAGCCCAGGAAAGCAGATGAAGTGCGCTGTCGTGAACCGTTACGGGCGCGAGGAATTCCACTATCAAGCGCTCACGGGCCGTTGTGGGTGGAAGCGGCATTTCGATTTTGACTTCAAAGCGGCGCCAGATTGCCGGATCAAGCAGATTGGGGTGATTGGTGATGGCGATCGTCAAGCCCAGCGGCCCACGCACATCTAGGGACTGCAGCAATGTGTTTACGACACGCTTGATCTCGCCCACTTCCTGTGGGTCGTCGCGAAGCTTGGCCAACGCGTCAAACTCATCGAGAAGTAATACACAGCGGTAACGATTGGCGAACTCGAACAAAGTGCCAATGTTGCGTGCGGTCGTGCCGAGAAACGAGCTCATGATGCCGTCGAGCCTAGCTAGCACTACCGGAAGACCGAGCCGCGCGGCCACATGCATGGCAGTGACCGTCTTACCGGTGCCCGGTGCGCCGAAGATTAGGCAACTATGCGTGGGTGTTATGCCGAGCGCGCGCAATTTGTCATCGTCGATCCATTCACGAATCATCGACTCCAATGCGTTCTCAAGCTCGTCGGTCAAAACCGGCGGCAGGGCCGCATCTCCAGGGGTGATGTAGATTTGGGCAAGCGGGGCGCCGCTCTCCTTATCGAACGGGGGGTTGACTGCAGCGGTCAACCGTTCACCGGCAAGGCTCCGCGACAGTTCAATTCGGCTCGGTTGAAGAGTCGTCGCTCGCAGCCCTGTTGCAAGCAGACTCTCGATCACATCAGCCGCCTCGGCGTCATTTGCCTTACGCAAGCGGTCGCGTAACCGCTCCACTTGCTTGCGGAACTTCTCATCCCCAGTGGCCAGTCCGACCCGGCAGAGAGATTGAACGACCGCTAAATATTCCACAGCTATGCATATCCTTTGTATATAGTGCTTCTATATCTTGAAAAATTGCATAATGGCAAGTGAAAAATGCATAATTTGTCGCAAATGTCGATCGGTCCCACGAGCGGATTCCCGAGCATCTCAGCCTCCAATCAAACCGAGACCGTTGCTAAAATTGCAAGAACATCCTCAACGCTAGCTCGCGAGAGATTGAGCGGGGTCGGGTTCGCAACTCATGGACGTCGCCTGTTGCTGCTGTAGCTTTCGGGGGCCAAGCGTTGGAATGGTCACGATGGCGGCGATCCTCAGCGGGCGCCCAAATCTCGGTGAACGGAGGAAAGCCTCCCGGCCGCACAGATGAGGTGACAGGCGTCGGCTATGTCAGCGAACTTTGTCAGCGCCTTCTCTCTTCCTGGTTGACCTTGGCTCAGATGTTCCCTCTATCGTTGGCCCACGGGGAATTGCGGGGCGATACATGATTGATGACCGATTGAGTGCGCTGCTCGACGCCCCGGAATTCCACGAAATTCAGGGCCGGATGAGCCGCTTCAACCTTTTCGAAGCCTTAGGAGCGGTGCATGGCGAGCTCAAGCATTCCAACTTCCTGGGCTATCTCCTCTCCCCAAGTCGGCCGCATGGTCTTGGTTCCAAGCCACTCGAACGGATTCTGCGCCACGCCCTGGAGGCGGTCCCGGCAGAGGCCCGACCGATCAGCACTTTGGCTCTCATTGTCGGCGATCTTGACAACGCCGTCGTGCACCGTGAGCGTTACGCTATCGATCTCTTGATCGAGGTTGAGGAATTGAAACTAGTCGTCGTCATCGAAAACAAGGTTCACGCCAAGCCGGGCAACGGTCAGCTTGTCCGCTACCGCGAGAGGGTCGCTGTCGAGTATCCCGACTACCGAAAGCTCTATCTGTATTTGACCCCCGCCGGTACGCCGGCTGATGACGACGCTTATTGGCCGCTGAGCTATTCCGCCGTCGCGCAAACACTGGAGGCAATCGCGGCCGAACCCACCGCTGGCGATGCCACTCGCCTGATCATCGAACACTATGTCGATATGCTGAGGAAGAACATCGTGGACGATGACCATCTGCGTGACCTAGCTGCCAAGCTCTATGAGCGACACAAGGAAGCTCTTGACTTTATCTTTGATTGCCGCCCGCAGACCGGTAATCTCGTAGAGTTCATTTCACAGCGGGTGCGCTCGGTGGACGGACTAATCCCCGACACGGATGGACCATCAATGCTCCGATTTCTCCCCGTGCAATGGGAGGGCACGTTGGCTCACAAGACCGATCCCAAGGACTGGAGCCGCACCGGGCGCGGACTCTTATTCGAGGTGAAGCGGGATTCCGCAAAACCCGGACGACTTATGCTTTCGCTGGTGATAGGGCCAGGTGTTGCTGCTGGTCGGTCGGCTCTCTACGAGGGGGCAAAGAGACGGCCGGAGCTGTTCGTCGGGTTAGTGAAGCCAATGGGTGTCAAATGGTCAACCATCTTCAGCCGCGACCTCATGACCGCCAAGCTTGCCGAAACCCTCACGGCTGAGCAGCAGGAAGCCAATGTCGGACTTGCTTGGTCCGACTTTCAAGCGACGGCCTTGCCCGCTCTCATCCAGGCGGTCCTTGAGATCGATGCGGAGATCGCTGCTGTCGATGGGCATAGCTCGTCGTCGCCCACTGCCTCTTAAGCCGCAGCCGCTGCGAAGCAGTCATGGGGGCCTTCCAGCGCTGCCACTCGAAAAGCTCTCAGTACATCACACTCCGCAAAACGCCTAGTTCGCGGTTGAATAGATAAACAAGGTGGCAGCTTCCGAGAGGCACGGACGCAACGGCTGGCGAAGCGGCTTCTTGGGCCGCGATCTCTTCAGCCAAGTCTATCTGGAACAGCGGGAGATCGCCTCTTCGTGAAGACGGCGCGAACCGGGTGAACAATTCGCTGTTGCCTCCAAGGGAAAGCTCGCTCTTGGCCAAAGATCGTGTCGAGAATTGCGAACATGGAATCCACAGATTGCCGAGTGCAGGCGCCCCTGCGTCACCGAGGACTTAATGCCTGACGAGCTTCTCCGCGATATGCTGATAAGGCATGGACGACTGATCCCGCAGCCGATTATTACGGCTGCTCTTCCCACCTCGATAAAGGAACTGCAAGATGCTTCGCTCGGAGCTTGGTCTGGAGGCTGGCCTTCGCAGAGGCGAGGAGGTCGCCATCCTCGTCGGACCCAATGGGGCTGGTAAGAGCACGCTGCTACGTAATCTGGTCCAACGCAATCACGGCTATTGCGAGGTAATGGTCATCTGTAACACCGCCTTCGACCGCTTCAAAGGCATGAAAGGTATCCAGCGCATATCCGCAGGTCGAGGTTATCAGTCGCCCATCGCGGTCATCAAGCGGGCAGTACGCGCAAGTTTTGGTGCAAAGGACTCGCGCTCGTTCCAGATGGGATCGGTTCTCGAATACTGCAATTATGCACCCGGTTTCGCTTTCGTGGTTCGGCTGGCGCAGAACGGAGAACGCAAGCTCTCCGACCTGTACTTCTCAAACGATACCTATCGCGAACTGGTGGACCGGCTCGAAAATATGCCGGACGGAACCATGATCTGGATCGATGTCTCATCATCTTATCCGCGCCAGCCTCCAGGGATAAACCTTCACGAGTTACTTGTCTTCGAGCCGCAGCTCAGGAAAGACAAGGTGCTGCGCAGCGTCGATGTCGAACTGGCGATCAAGAACAGTGGGGACCGTATCGAGATTCACCGGGCTAGCTCCGGAGAACTCTCGCTGATCTCAACCATGCTTTTTCTGGTCGCGAACCTTCGCGACAACGCGTTGGTGGTCATAGATGAGCCAGAGAACAGCCTTCATCCGGCGTGGCAACGTGAGTACGTCAATACGCTCATGACGACGTTGCGCTATCACAGCTCGACGGTCGTGATCGCCACGCATTCCCCTTTGGTCGTGACAGGGGCAAGGACGCAGAACCCAGGGAGTGTCGGCGTGTTTCAGGTTCGGAAGGGCATACCAAGCCGTATCGAACTCGACGAAACAGGGGCAACCGAAAGCATCGAAGCGTTATTGTGGAAAGCTTTTGAGGTGGTCACGCCGGCCAGTCATTTCGTTAGCGAAGAGCTCGTCGCGGCCGTTACCGATTTTCAGAAGGGCAAGAGCACGAGGGCTGAGGTATTCGCCCTCATCGAGAATATGAAATCGGCCAGTTTCGATCCGAAGCAGCAGGGCTTCTTCGAGGCCGTGGCTCGGCTTGTCCTTAAGATCGAGGATGGCCTGTCCGCTTCGGATGGGCCGCGCGCATGACGGATGCTTATACGCCTCTGCTTGCTGATTTCGTGTTCACGCTGGAAGAAAGCGCGGCGATCGCAGCGGCCATGCTCGACGATGATCCGTGGAGTTACGAGGCGCCATCTCACAAGGCGGCTATCCGCAGTGCGAAGAAGCGTATCTTAGAATACCATTTAGAGCGACATGGCCAGCAGTGCTGTTACTGCCGTACGATTCTGCAAGGTGGCGGCTACTTCATGATCGACCGCGAGCACATCCTGCCGAAAAAGAAGTTCAAACCCTTCACGTATGAGCCATGGAACCTTTCGGTTTCATGCAAGCGGTGCAACATGCAGTTCAAAAAGGATTGCATTGCGTTTCTGATCGACGAGGCTGCCGCCGGGCCTAGCGATACCGGTGCGAACTATGCCTTCGTCCATCCCAATTTCGATTGCTGGGATGATCATTTAGAGCGGTACGCAGTGCAGGGTCCCGGGTTCAATCTGGTTTCGATCGTGGTCAAGAACGGAAGTGCGAAGGGAGCGTACCACTACAACTATTTTTCACTCCAGGAGCTGATGATCGACAGCTTTCACAAGCTACAGGGCAAGGAGACCGCTCAGGGGCCGATTGCTGATGCAATTCAGGCGCTCGCACGCTCTTATGGGCAAGCGAACTGAACCGGGAGGCGGTGCAATCTTCCTGAGGTGCAAGAGTCCCCCGAGTCTCATCGCTGTTGATGCCACTGAGAAGTGGCTCGGGCAGGTCACTGATCTCGGACTGCGTAGCGACTGGGCAATGACCGCTTCATTGGCTTTCTCTCCCAATGCCGCCTACCGGCTAGGCCCCAAATCGAGTTGTTCAGGTTCATTTGCACCTCAGTGAACCGATGGCAGCTATCAGGGAGCCGAGATGAGGTGGTCTATGACCGCTACGTCGGCGAGACTCGAGCTGAACTGATCGCGCAACAGATGACATGTCTGCATCCGAACGGATGGGGCCGCCTAAACACATGTCGTGTGCCGGGCTGCGGTAAATCTGCCGAGCCTTGTTGCCGATATCTCTGCGTCTCCGTTCGGCGAGCTTGGGCAGCGCACTAACGGATAGCAGCGAGCAGGCTCATCACGGCAATCAGACCCAAAGCGGCGAAGGCTGCTTTGCGAAAGGCGACGTCCGGTGCCTTGTTGAAGATAAGGCCCCCCAGACAAGTGCCCAGCATCATTGAGGGAGCCAAGAGAACTGCTTGAACGACGATTGCCATGGTGAACAGTCCCGCAATTGCCGCCGAGAAGAGCCCCACTAAACCGGTCATCAGAAAGATCAGGATCATTGAGGCTCGCGCGCGCTGCGACTGCGTAGAGCTGGAAAGGTAATAGGAAATGATGGGCGGGCCCGACATCGCGCACAGCCCACCCAGTAGGCCCGCAATTAGCCCAGACGCTAAGGCAATCCGCCGTTTTGGTGGGTTCCCAAGTTGGAAGCCTGCCCGGAGCGTTGCCAGGCCGGCGAGAGACACGAGCGCAATTACTACACGGGCGTCGTCCGCGGCGATAATGGTCAGCAGGCTGACGCCGATTGGCGTCGTGATGCAGGCTGCGAGGCCAATCCACCATGTCGAGCGGTGATCGTGATTCTGCAAGGTTGCCGGCAGCCCAATCAGGCTGGAGCCGACTTGCAGCAAAAGCACCGTCGGCACCACTTGCGCGGGTGGCAGCAAGAGCGCCAGCAACGGCGTTGCCGCAAGAGCAAAGCCGAAGCCGGTGAACCCGCGCAGAAGGGCGGCGACGAAAACCATCGCGCTCGTGGCTAGCAGGGTGAGGAGGTCGAGGCCGCCCATCGTCGATGCTCTGACTTATCCAGCGAACACGATGGTTTTCTTGCGGCTGAAATGCTCCAGCATGGCTTCGAGCGAAGCCTCTTTACCGAGCCCTGACTTGCCGAAACCGCCGTAGCTGAGGTTGGGCTGGATGGTCAGGTTCTGATTGACCTGAACATAGCCCGCGTCGAGCCTGCGCGTGGCGTCGAGCGCCTTGGCGAGGTCGTTGGTCCAGACGCTGGCGGCAAGGCCGAACTCGCTGTCGTTGGCGGCTTCCAGCACGTCTTCGTAATCGCTCCAGGGCACCACGCAGGCGACCGGGCCGAAGATCTCCTCACGCATCAGCGGGCTCTCGTCGGGAATGTCGGCGAAGAGCGTGGGCAGGGCGAAGAGGGCGGTATCGAGGTTGGCGTCGTCAGGCGCCGTGCCGCAGACGATCATACGCACGTTTGGCGTTGCGCGGCCGATGGCAATGAACTGGGCGATGCGGTCCATCTGATCCTGCGAGATGATGGTGCCTATATCGGTCGTCTCGTCGAGAGGATCGCCGATCTTCAGCTTGCGCGTTTCGGTTGCGAGACGAGTGAGAAAGTCCTCGTAGATCGTCTCATGGACATAGATGCGGCTGGCGGCGGTGCAGCTCTGCCCTTGCCGGGTGAAGCGCATGCCGGCGATTGCGCCTGCGACCGCCTTGGGAAGATCGGCATCGGCCATGACGATCATAGGGCTCTTGCCGCCCAGTTCCAGCGATACTGGGATCAGCTTGCGCGCTGCGCTGGCATAGATCATCTCGCCCACCGGCTGCGAGCCGGTAAACGTCACCTTGGCGACAAGCGGATGCTCGACCAGCGGCTGTCCGCATTCGGGGCCGAAGCCGTGGATCACGTTGAGCACGCCGGCGGGTAGTTCGTCGGCCAGAATCCGGGCTGCCATGAGCGTCGCGAGCGGGGCTTCCTCGGCAGTTTTCACGACCACTGTGTTGCCGGCGACAAGGGCGGGCGCGATCTTGAGCATCATCAGCACCAGCGGAACGTTCCACGGTAGGATCGCAGCGACGACGCCCAGCGGTTCGCGGATGGTGAGCGAGAGGAGGTCCGGCCGGAAGGGCAGCGTCTCGCCCTTCAGTTCGGAGCCGAGCCCGGCGTAGAACGTACCGATATCGGCGGCGGTCAGGACTTCGGGGCGGCATTCCGTACGGATCGCCTTGCCGGTTTCTAGCGCCAGTAGGCGGGCGATCTCCTCGGCCTGTTCGAGCAGGCGGGCGGCACCTCGGGCGAGCTTCGCGCCGCGCTCGCGGACGGGGACGGCCGCCCATTGCTGGCGGGCCTCAGCTGCTGCGGCGACGGCTTTTTCGGCATCGCGCGCATCGCCCAGCGCGGCACGGCCTACTTCGCGGCCCGAAGCGGGGTTGATGACGGAAAACGTTGCACCGCCTGCTGCTGCAACCACCTGTCCGGCGATGAAATGGCCGCCCGCATAAGTTTCGTTGGAAAGGGCGGGCTGGATCAGGTCTGCATTGTCGGCAAGCATGGCGTAACCTCCTGTTGGTTACGCTTCACTGCCTCGCGGTAGTTCCAGTGGCGTAGGGCCAGTTAGCGCATTCCGGTGAGCCACGCCGCTTGCGGGCGGTCAGCCTCCGATGGCTTGTGCAAGCAGCCGCACGCCGGTTTCGATCCGCGCTTCGGGGATGACTGAATAGCCGAGGCGAATGTGCGAGCGGCCTGCGCTACGATCGTCGAAGAAGACATCGCCGGGTTCGAACAGCAGTCCCTCGCTGCGCCATTGGGGGGCGGATTCGGCAGCGTTGAACCCCTCTGGCGCTTCGAGCCAGATGCACGAACCGCCGGTCGCCGGGCGGAACTTCGCGGAAGGAATATGATGGCCGAGGGCATCGCCGAGAACCCGTGCGCGTTGGCGGTAGAGCCCGGTCAATCGGCGGATCAGCGGTTCGTAGTGCCCCAGCGAAAGAAACAGCGCGATGGCCCGTTGGTTGTTGAGCGGCGGGTGGCGCACCATCAGGCGGCGCAAGGCGCGCAGTTCGCGGATCAGCGCCGCGTCGGCCACCACGAACCCCAGCCGCAGCCCGGGCGCAAGGATTTTCGACAGGCTGCTCACATAGATCACCCGTCCGCTGCCATCGAGGCCTTTGAGCGCGGTCTGCGGCGCGTTGTCGAAGCTCGTTTCGCTGTCGTAATCGTCCTCGATCAGCACTGCCCCGCTCTGACGGGCATAGTCCAGCAGCTCGCGCCGCCTTTCCTGCGGCATTGTCACCGTGGTCGGGCACTGGTGGCTAGGCGTGACATGGACATAGTCGCAGGTCGAAAGGTCCGGCTGAGGGATCAGCCCGTGCCCATCCACCGGCAGCGCCTGCACGCGCGCGCCCTTGATCCGGGCGATATTGCGCATGTCGGGATAGCCGGGATCTTCCAGGCCAATGACAGTCTTTTCGCAGAACAGTGCTTCGGACAACAGGAACAGCGCTTGCTGCGCGCCAAGCGTAATCATGATCTCCGATTTGTCAGCCCAGATGCCGCGCCGGGGCAGGATACGCGTCCTGATCTGCTCGATGAGTAGGGGATCATCCTCGTCGATGGTGTCGCGTCCCCAGTCGCTCAGTTCCAGTACGCCCAGCGCCTGACGACAGCACTGGCGCCAGGCATTGATCGGGAAAACCGAGGAATCGAACTGGCCGTAAAGGAATGGATATTTGTAGGCCTGCCAGTTGGTGGGCTTCTCGATGCTGCGATAGCGAGAGGACTGCGAACGAAGCCGGGTTTCCCAATTCAGGTCCTCGGCGAGCGGCGGCCGGAGCCGCGTTTCGACTGGAGGCGCGACGCGCCTTTCCTGCGTCTGCGAGGATACCACGAATCCGCTGCGCTCGCGCGCGAGGAGGAACCCGTCGTCGACCAATTGTTGGTACGAGAGGATGACGGTGTTGCGCGAAACTTTCAGCTCGGTGGCCAGTTTGCGGCTGGATGGCAGCGGTGTGCCCGCAGGCAGAGTACCGTCGAGAATCGAATCAACGATCCGACTGCGGATCTGGAATTGCAGCGTGCGGGCGCTGTCGTCCTGGATGCCCAACAGCGGCGCCCACATCAGCGGGTCGGATCGTTGGCGTCGTCTTTTGGCCGTTTGGTCAAGCACGTGGATGCGTCCCCTGTCGCATCTGTACCCATCGTTTTGTTGCCGTCTGGAACTACAAATGCTGCGCTGCACAACCAATCATGATTGCCATGGATACGCAAGCACCGCTTTCCGGAGACCGGCCGGACCTTTCGCATCACTGGATGCCGTTCACGGCGAACAGGGATTTTCATCTCGAACCCAAGATGCTCTGCCGCGCCGAGGGCTGTCATTATTACGGCGAGCAGGGCCAGCAGATCCTAGACGGCTGTTCGGGCCTGTTCACCACGCCCGCCGGGCACGGACGGACCGAGATCGCCGATGCCGTGCGCGAGCAGTTGCTGACGCTCGACTATGCGCCCAGCTTCACGCGCGGCCATCCGCAATCGTTCCGGCTGGCATCGCGCATCGCCTCGCTGACGCCGGAAGGCATGGACCGCATCTTCTTCGGCAATTCCGGCTCGGAAGCGGTGGAGACTGCACTCAAGATCGCGCTGGCCTATCACCGGGCACGGGGCGAAGGCGGACGGGACCTGTTCGTCTCGCGGGAGCGTGCCTATCACGGCGTGAACTTCGGCGGCGTGGCGCTGTCGGGCATGGTGCCGAACCGGCGCGCGTTCGGTCCAGCAGGGCCGCGCGTCGTGCATATGCGTCACACCTTTTTGGAGCAGAATCGCGGTACGATGGGACAGCCGGTGCATGGCGCCGAACTGGCCGACGATCTCGAACGTCTGGTCGCGCTCCACGGGGCCGAGAATATCGGGGCTTGCGTGGTGGAGCCGATTGCCGGTTCGACCGGGGTGCTGGTGCCGCCGCAGGGCTATCTCGAACGGCTGCGCGAACTCTGCACGCGCCATGGCATCCTGCTGATCTTTGACGAAGTGATCACCGGCTTCGGGCGGCTTGGCCACAACTATGCGGCGCAGGCTTTCGGCGTCGTGCCGGATATCATCACCATGGCCAAGGCGATCACCAACGGGGCCCAGCCGATGGCGGCGGTGGCAGTCTCGCGCGAGATACACGACACTATCGTCGACAAGGCGCCGGAAGGGCAGGTGGAGTTCTTCCACGGCTATACCTTCTCCGCCCATCCGGCCAGCTGCGCCGCCAGCCTTGCCGCGCTCAATATCTACCGCGACGAGGGACTGTTCGATCGCGCGCGGCAGACATCTGCCTACTTCCTCGACCGCATCGAGGCCTTGCAGGATCTCGCGCTGGTCACCGACGTGCGTGGTTACGGCATGCTTGCAGGCGTCGATCTGGCACCATCGGAGCGGCCGGGGCTGCGCGGCCATATCGTCCAGAAGCGTCTGTTCGATGCAGGCCTGCACCTCAAGACCACAGGTGATGCCGCGATCATTGCGCCGGCCTTCGTGATGGAGACCGGCCAGATCGATAGGTTGGTGGATACCTTGCGCGATGTGCTGACCGAACTCGCCGATTGATCGTCATGCAGGCGCGGGCCGCGCAGATGGGGGTTGCCTTGATACACGATGTACCTGTTCCGGAGGCGCAGCCCGACCTGCGTCACACGCTCAAGCAAAGGCACATGACGATGATCGCGCTGGGGGGCGTGATCGGTGCGGGACTGTTCGTTGGCAGCCGGGTGGTGATCCAGTCGGCCGGGCCAGCGGCCAGCATTTCGTTCCTGCTGACCGGGCTGCTGGTCATTCTGGTCATGCGCATGCTGGGCGAGTTGGCGACGGCGATGCCGACGATCGGTTCGTTCTACGAATACGCGCGGATCGCATTGGGTGACATGGCGGGGTTCCTGACCGGTTGGATGTACTGGTATTTCTGGGTCATCGTCGTCGCGCTGGAGGCGATCGCGGGGGCGGACCTTATCCGCTTCTGGCTGCCCGAAGTGCCGCAATGGCTGCTGGCTCTGACGCTCATGCTGGCCCTGACAGCGAGCAACCTGTTTTCGGTCCGCTCCTATGGCGAGTTCGAGTTCTGGTTCGCCTCGATCAAGGTGGCCGCCATTGTGGTTTTTCTGGTGCTAGGCTCCCTGTTCGTTGCGGGCATGTGGTTCACCCCGGGGCCGGGGCTCGCCAATCTGACCGGACATGGCGGTTTCGCGCCGAACGGGGTCTTGCCGGTGCTGACCGGCGCCGTTGCGGCGACCGGGTTTTACTTCGGCGCCGAGATCGTCACCATCGCCGCCGCCGAAGCCGACGAGCCTGCCAAGGCCGTCGCGAAAGCGACCAATTCGGTGATCAGCCGCGTGCTGCTGTTCTATGTCGGCTCCATCGTGCTGGTCGTGGCGATCATCCCGTGGAACTCGGCGACGATCGCCACGCCTTACGTCAGCGCCTTATCCGCGATGAAAATTCCGGCGGCGGCGCAGATCATGAATGCGATCATCCTGACGGCCGTGCTTTCCGCGCTCAATTCGGGGCTCTATGCCTCCTCGCGCATGCTTTTCGCGCTGACCCGCAACGGCCATGCCCCGGCGTTTCTGGCACGGGTGAGCGGGAACGGCGTGCCGGTGGCGGCGACGCTGGCGGGCAGCGGTTTTGGCTTCGTCGCGGTGTTCATGTCCTATGTGTCGCCGGACACGGTCTTCGCGTTTCTGGTCAATTCCTATGGGACGGTCGCGCTCTTCGTCTATCTGCTGGTTGCCTTCTCGCAATTGCGCTTGCGCCGGCGGCTGGAGGCTGAAAGCCCTGAGCGACTGGTCGTGCGGATGTGGCTGTTCCCTTGGCTGACTTACTTGGCGATTGCGGGGATGCTCGCGATCCTGGCGGCGATGGCGTTCATTCCCGACCAGCAGCTGCCGCTCCTGATGGGGGCGGGAAGTCTGGCGATCATCTCGCTCGGCTATGGTCTGGTTCGAAGGCGGCAGCCGCTGCCTGCATAGCCTTTCTGGCCATTTTGCACCGCAACATATTTCAAGGGCGTTCGCATGACGAACGCCCTTGTTTTTATTGTATTTTACCGAATTCTGGAACTATCGTTCGTGGCCGACTGGACCAAGACTTTGTGCTGTGGTGCGGCATTATCGACCCATAACGAACGGGTCGGCGGGGATGCCGGAACTCCGGGTGAGGGTGCCTCCAGAAACTTTCCATGGGGGTGATGGCAATGAATTGTTTCACGAAAAAGTCGGTTCGCCCTTGCTTGAGGGTGGTAGTATTCCTGGGTGCTTCGGCGCTCGCATTTCCGGCGCTGGCGGCAGAGGCACCCGCTTCTGACGAGGCCGTGCAGGACGGTATCGGCGAGATTACCGTAACGGCACAAAAACGGACCGAGAGTGCACAGAAAGTGCCGATCTCGATCCAGACCTTCGGCGCCGCGACGCTGGCCGAGATCAATGCTTCCAAGCTTCAGGATATCGAGATCGCCGCGCCTTCGCTCACGTTCGGCGACGGCAGCGAACAGGGGCGTGCGGGCATTCGCGGGGTGATCGATTACTCGCGCAATGCGGGCTACGATTCCCGTGTCGGCCTCTATATCGACGGGGTCTATCTCAGCCGATCATGGATGATGAACCAGACGCTGCTGGGCATCCAGCAGGTGGATGTGCTGCGCGGCCCACAAGGTACGCTCTTCGGCAAGAATACCGATGCGGGGGCGATCAGCATCACCACCCGCCAGCCCTCACACGACGCCAACGGAGAGTTCGAGGGCGAGTACGGCAACTTCGGCCACTGGAAGGTCGCCGCGCGCGTCAATGTGCCGCTGGGTGCCGATGCCGCCTTGCAGCTTTCCGCCACGCACCTTGAGGACAAGGGCTATTACCACAACGACTATCTGGGCACTCGCAACCAGGGCGTGAATTCCGATGCCTTGCGCGCCCAGCTTCTGGTCGAGCCTGCGGCAGGCGTGCGGGTGACGATTGCTGCGGACTATGTGGCGGACCATAATTCCACGCTGCACTATACCTACGTGCCGACGCCGGGGACGAACCCCTATCACTTCAATTCCTACTATGATGACCGCGCCAACCGGAAGATGGGCGGCATTTCGGTAACCGGTGAAGTGGAGCTTGGCGGCGGCTACGATCTGACTTCGATCACCGCTTTCCGTTCGGGGAAGCAGGATATCGATTTTAATAACGAGACCGGTACGGTGCCCTATCTGACCGTCCACTTCAAACCCAGCACGGACCAGTTTTCGCAGGAACTGCGCATCGCCTCGCCGGTGGGCGAGCACTTCGATTTTGTTGCCGGGCTTTATTACTTCTGGGGCCGGAACGTCGACCGCACGGTGTCGTCTTATGGCGCGGGGCTTGCCTATTTCGGCTATCCATATTCGCTCTATGCCGGGCTCGACATGCCCTCCTATGCTTCGGTGACGACGAAGTCTTACGCGGGCTTCCTCAATGCCAATTACCGCATCAACGACGTGATCGAATTTTTCGTCGGCGGTCGCCTCACCTATGAGAAGAAGACACTCGACAACCTGACGACCTTCGATCCATACGGTATCTTTACGACGCCGTTGGACGGCTATTCGCAGAAGATGGGCGATACCTTCTTCACTCCCAAGGGCGGTGTGAACCTACATCTGTCGAACGACGTGCTGGTGTTCGGCGCCGTGGGCAAAGGCTTCAAGAGCGGGGGTTTCAACACCGAAGGCACTTCGGCTACCACGTTTGCCGCCGGGATCAATTTCAAGCCGGAAACCGTGGTCAGCTATGAACTGGGCCTCAAAAGCCAGTTCTTCGGCCGCCGCGCCCGGCTCAACGTCACCGGATTCTATCAGAAGTTCGACGACTATCAGGTCTTCACGTTCGTTGAGACGCAGTTCGCCGGTGCCACGCGCCTGACCACCAGCCTTAACAATGCCGGCAAGCTGGTGTCGAAGGGCGTGGAGGTTGACGCCACGCTGGTGCCGGTCACCGGCCTCACGCTCTCGGGCAACTACACCTACAACCTCAGCGAGTTCACCAGCTATCCTGGCGGCGGCGGCATGTACAACGGCATGCTGCTCGATGCCGACGGCTCGCAGGCGCCCTATGCGCCCAAGCACAAGGCCTACCTCTCGGCGAGCTATACCACAGCGCTGGGCATTGCCGACCTGAAGCTCACCGGACATTTCGGCTATAGCGTCGTGTCCTCGCAGAACTTCGATCCCAAGGTGGTGAACCCGCTCTATCGGGAAGCCTATTCGATGGCCGGTTACGACCTTGCGGACGCCAATTTGACACTCGCCGAACAGGGCGGCGATTGGTCCGTGTCGGTCTGGTCCAAGAACCTGTTCGACAAGGATTATATCAAGTTCGCCAATGTGACGGCGCTGCTGAGCAACCGGGCGCTGATGTACGGTGAGCCGCGCACGATCGGTGCAACCTTCCACTACAACTTCTGATGAAAGAGGCTCTCGCATGAACGCCAAGACCACGTGGACGGCGATCCGGGGAACTGCGGCGCTCTCGCTGGCGCTGCTGGCGAGCGGCACGGCGCTGGCCGCGCCGGGCCCGGTGGCGGACATGGTTTTCCTGCACGGCACGGTCATTCCGATGACCGCGCCCGATGCGAAAGCCAGCGCGCTGGCGGTCAAGGACGGTAAGATCCTGGCCGTCGGTAGCGATGCCGAGGTCGGGAAGTTGAAAGGCAAGGCGACGCAGGTTGTCGACCTTGCTGGGCGAACCCTGCTGCCCGGTTTCATCGACGCGCATGGCCATATCACCATGCTGGCCCAGCAGGCGGACCTTGTCGCGCTGTCGCCGCCGCCGGTGGGCGGGGTGTCGAGCATCGCCGGGCTTCAGGAAGCCTTGCGCGCCTATATCACGGCGCATCCCCAGGGCTGGATAATCGGCTCCGGCTATGACGATGCGGAACTGGCCGAAAAGCGCCATCCCACCCGGCAGGAACTGGACGCAGTGTCGACGGATCGGCCGATCCTGATCATGCATGCTTCCGGCCATCTTGCCGCCGCCAATACCAAGGCGCTGGAGATGGCCGGACTGCTCCACCCGGACAAGGACCCGCCGGGCGGCGTCATTCGCCGGGAAGCGGACGGCAAGACCGCTTCGGGCGTGATCGAGGAAGGCGCGCTGTTCAAGCTCTACGGGCTGATGCCGCAGCCCACGCTCGATCGGCAACTGGAGCAACTGGCCAAGGCCCAGCAGGTCTATGCCAGCTACGGGCTCACCACGGCGCAGGACGGGGCGACCATGCACGCGGCCTGGGATCTGCTGCAGGCCGCCGCCCGGCGCAAGGCTCTGTTCCTCGACGTTCATGCGCTGCCGCTGCTCAACCAGCCGTGGGACGGCTTCGATGCGATCCCCTTCAACGCGCCTTACGTCGATCACTTGCGCGCTGCCGGTGTGAAGATCATCGCCGACGGCTCGCCGCAAGGTCGCACCGCATGGCTGAGCCATCCCTATCATGTGCCGCCCGAAGGCAAGGGCGCGGATTATGCCGGTTATCCGCAGTTGAAGGACGAAGCGCTGCGGGCGATGCTGGCCAAGGCGGACGAGCATGGCTGGCAGGCCTATATCCATGTCAACGGCGATGCTGCGATCCAGCAGTTGATCGATGCCGTTCGCGCGGTGGGCCAGCAGAGCGGCACACCCATGCGCCGGACCATCGCCATCCATTCGCAGACGGCGACGCTGGACGAACTCAAGGAGATGAAAGCGCTCGATATCGAGCCGACTTTCTTTGCCTCGCACACCTATTACTGGGGTGACTGGCACCGCGAAGTGACGCTTGGTTCGGCCCGTGCAGACCGGATTTCGCCGCAGCGCGATGCCTTCGACGTTGGCCTCAAACCGTCGATCCACAACGATTCCCCGATCGTTCCGCCCGACATGATCCGCCTGATCTGGTCCGCGGTCACGCGACGCACGCGTTCGAACGATATCCTCGGCCCGGAGCAGCGGGTGACGCCTTACGAGGCGCTCACCGAAGTGACGCGCAATGCCGCTTACGAAATCCACGAAGAGGCCGCCAAGGGTACGCTTGAGCCGGGCAAGATCGCGGATCTGGTCATTCTCGACAGCGATCCCCTGACGGTCCCGCCGGAAGACCTACTCAAGGTAAAGGTTCTGGGGACCGTCAAGGACGGCCATTATATCTTCGGAGAACCCTGAAGGGTCGCAAAGGGCGCAGATATGTAGCCCCGGGCCGGGCTGGAGCCGTTTGCGTACCAGCCCGGCCTCAGATTTTTGAGGCCGTCTCGACCGCAAATCACGACAATTGGAAACGACAAATCGTTCAGGTTCATCCGAAACTGGGTGAATGGACGGCCGCTAATCGGGGATATGAAACGACCTGCTCTAGGGCGGCTCTGTCGGCGGACATCCTCGGCGGGGTAGGGCGGTATTGGCAGTTCGCGAACCTGTGAGAATCTCACCGATCGAGGTAGTCGTCCCTGAGCAACTTTAGACTGATTGACGGCGGCAAAGCGGATGCAACGGCGAGATGCGGTGGTGCCGATGCTCTAGGCACATGGAATAGGACGGCATGCCGCTTGGAGATGACCTGCCGTCCTATTCACACAGCGTTGCCTTAGCCGTTCAACTTGTCCTTGATGGCCTTGGCGGGGGCGAACGCCAGCTTCTTCGAAGCTGCGATCTGGATGGTCTCGCCCGTCGAAGGATTGCGGCCTTCGCGAGCCGGGGAGTCCTTCACTTTGAACTTTCCAAAGCCGTTCAACGAAATTTCCTCGCCCGCAGCCGCGGCTTCAGCAATCGCAGCGAAGATCGCATCTACAGCCTTCTTTGCATCAGCCTTCGTGCCGCCAGCTTCCGCAGCCAGCTTATCGGCGAGGTCCGAATTGTTCATGGTCGTATTCTCCTGCTGTGATGACTGAATTCCGCTGAGAGAACTATAGCGAGCCACACAGGTCAGCAATGTCATCCCGCCAACGGCTGTGCACAGTTCACCCGAGCTTTGTGGCTAGGCATACGTCCCGCTGCGGCCCAGGATGGTTAGATCACGGCAGTGAGCGAATGTCGGGATCGGCCAAATCCAGCCCCCGCAACCAATCACAAAAAACCCATTCCAATGAAGCGCTGCATTGCAGGTTGAAATGTGCAGTGGGCAATGCCGATTTTGTTCATGTCGGACGCGATCGCTATCGCTATCGCTATCGAAGACGGTTTCTACAGCAGGCGCATGAAAGCCTGGTTCCAGCAGCTTGAGGATCAGGCGGACCGACTGCGGGCAACGCTGGAAATCGATCGCGATCGGTTGCAATCCCTGACAGTGAGGGCGGACAATGGCGCAAAAAGCGCCGTCGCCGCAGTGGGTCATTCACGCCCCATGCCGGACACGGCAAATCTCACTTAAGCTGCTGCTCGATGATGTACGGGATGAAATAGCGCCCGACTTTTAAGTCGGCGACTTGCGCTGAGACAGGCAGATCTCAGGATGCGCAAACGTCAATTCGAGTCAGTTTCCTGTTCGTCGCGCTTTCGTACATCGCTCACTTTTTTTGCAGCGATTTTGGCACTCTCGGCCTTCAGCGGGCGAGAAACCGGGCACACTTCCTGGGCATAGCTGTTGAGCGTGTTGAGCAGGTTATCTGGGACCAGTCGGTAGAACACGAACTGCCCCCGCTTTTCGCTCGCGACCAGTCCAGCATTTTCCAACACCGCCAGATGCTGGGATACCGCAGGCTTCGACATTTCGAACCGGGAGGCGATATCGCCGGCACTCAGTTCGGCATGGCTGAGGTACGCAAGAATCTTACGACGCGGCGTTGACGCCAGGGCTTCGAACACTTTCTGCATGAGGCCTTATTTAAGGAATGAGCTAATCACTTGACAAGGTCCTTTAGGTAATTAAGCAATGAACTAATTACCTCGGAGGTTGCGATGCCCGATGTGCTCCCCAGCCAAGCCCCGTCCTCGTCGACCGAGACCACGGTGAACAGTTTGGTCGAAATTGCCGGTTGCAGCCCGGTCGAGGGGGCGGTTCGATGGGATCCGGTCCATTCGACTTGGAACGGGAGCATGATGGCAATCTCGCTCGTGCTGGCGCCGGTCTTCGTCAGTTGGTCGGCTCTGGGCGCGTTCCTTGTGCTGACGGGGGCATCGCTTCTGCTGGGCCACAGCATCGGCTTCCATCGTCTGCTGATCCATCGCAGCTTTGCGTGTCCGCTGTGGCTCGAACGAGCGCTCGTGTTGGTTGGCACTCTGGTCGGCATGAGCGGGCCCTTCTGGATGATCCGCACCCATGACCTGAGAGATTGGGCGCAGCGGCAGAGCGATTGTCACGACTATCTTGCGCATCGGCGCCCCATGTTGGTCGACGCTTGGTGGCAGTTACATTGCCATCTCGATTTGGCGGCCCCTCCGGCGTTCGATCTTGGGCGGGCCGGGGAGGATCGCTTCTACCGTTTCCTTGAGAAGACCTGGATGGTTCAGCAGGTTCCGGTGGGAATTGCCCTGTATCTCGCCGGAGGTTTGCCATGGGTGATATGGGGCGTGTGTGTCCGGGTGAGCGTGTGTGTTACCGGCCACTGGTTCGTCGGCCACCTTGCGCACAGGCGCGGGCCGCAATCGTGGCTGGTAGATACCGCAGGGGTGCAAGCGCACGACGTTCCCTGGGCCGCGATCCCCACCATGGGCGAGGCTTGGCACAACAATCACCACGCTTTCCCAGGCTCGGCGCGGATCGGGCTCTACCCAGGGCAAAGCGACTGGGGCTATCGGGTGATCGAAGGGTTGGAGAAGCTGGGCCTTGCCTGGGACGTCGTCACGCCCGACACGATGGCCGCGCGTAAGGACCTGCGCCCGGTAACGTTGCAGGACCGGCCCGAAAGACGGTTCTCACAAGCGGCGAGGGCTTGAGCCATGCGCAAGCTGCTTTCCTTCGAGGGGCAAGTCTCACCGCTGGTCTATGTTCTGGCCGCGCCGGTGCTGTTGCTGACGCAGAACCTCATGGTGGCGCTCTGCTATCGTTGGCGAGGCGCACCGCTCCAAGCCGATGCCGGGTTCTGGCTCCTTCCGCTGCGCCGTCTGGCACAGATGCCTGGTGTTACGGCCACGCAGGCCGCGACGGTATTCGCACTGGGGTTCATGGTCGCCTGGGCCTTGGCCGCCCTCTCGTTCCGCCGCGCGAACTGGTCGGGGCGCGGGCACAGGCTGAGCCTGTTCGCCATCTTTCCCGTGATTCAGATAATCGTTGTTACAATTCTCTGCGCAATGCCGCGCCTGCCCGAAGGTTCGGAGGAGCAACAAGGCGATGAGGCGGATCGGGCCCAGGTCCTGCAAGGCGTGCTGGCTGGCGTGGCGATCATCGTCGTTGCCGTGCTGATCTCTGCTTTGACGTTGGGCGCCTATGGTTGGGGCCTCTTCGTCGCAACGCCCTTCGTGGTCGGGATGACGACCGGGTATATCGTGAACCGGCGTGTCCCGCAGACCGGCGCGCGGACCTTGGGACGGGTTCTCGTGGCCGGCGCCTTGGGCGGGCTCGCATTGCTCATGTTTGCCCTGGAGGGCTTCATGTGCATCGTCCTGGTCGCGCCGCTCGGTCTGGCGGCCGCAGCGATCGGCGGCGTCTTTGGCCGGGCTATCGCTTTGTTCGGACATGACGGCAACAGACCGCTGATGTCCGTCGCGGTACTTCCGGCCCTGTTCGCGCTCGAAGCAAGCATGCCGCCCGCGGTGCCTATCGATACGGTCGAGAGCATCGACATCGCCGCCTCGCCGAACGCGGTGTGGCAGGCGATCACCAGCGAAGCACCCATTGGCCTGTCGCCAGGGCTCCCCGGACTCGCGGGGCTGGCTTACCCCGTCCGCAGCAGTCTCAAGGGCGAAGGCGTCGGCGCCACGCGCCTCGGCGTGTTCTCGACAGGGACGGCGGTGGAACGTGTGACCGAATGGAAACCTGGCCGCGTTCTGGCCTTCACTGTCCTTTCGCAGCCCCCCGCCATGGAAGAGATGAGCCCCTATCGCCATCTGCATACCCCGCACCTGACGGGGTATGTCGTCACCGGAGACACGAAGTACGTCCTTCTACCCCTGCGCAACGGCGGCACGAGGATTACGCTGCAGGCGCGGACCGTGCTGCGCATCGACCCGATCGCCTATTGGGAGCCGATCGCCCGCTTGGCCTTCCATCTGAACGTCCGCCGGGTGCTCGCCAGCGCCAAAATTCAGGCTGAGGGGCAAAATTTTCAATGAACGGACGCTTTCCGGGAGGAATGGCCATTTACGCCGGCCCTCTTGGAGCGATCCTCATCCTGGGGTAGGCAGCAAGGATGCGGGGGCTGAACATTGCGATTGCCGGCTGTGGGCCGTGCGGGTTGGCGGCGGCGCTGCTGCTTCATCGTGCAGGACATCACGTTACCCTGTTCGAGCGGTTCGAGACACCCCAGCCTATCGGTTCAGGACTGATGATCCAGCCTACGGGGATGGCAGTCCTCGCCAGGCTTGGCTTGCTTGACGCGGTCCTGGCCCGCGGCGCACGGGTCGATCGGTTGTTCGGGATGGCGGGCAAGCGGGTGGTGCTCGACGTCCATTACGCTGCGCTGCGCCGTCCGGACACGTTCGGCATCGGAATACACCGAGCCAGCTTGTTCGCGGTCCTGCACGAGGCCGTGCTGCGGTCGGGCATTCCTCTTCACTCCGGACGCACTTTGGCCGGAAGTACGCTGCTTGGGGAGCATCGCGCGTTGCGCTTTGCCGATGGCCAGGCGAGCGGCCCCTACGAACTCGTCGTTGACGCGCTGGGCACGCGGACGCCGCTCGCTCCGCCGACGGGCCGGGAACTGGCTTATGGGGCGCTGTGGGCCAGCCTCGACTGGCCCGACGGTGCCGGCTTCGATCCCCACACTCTTGCCCAACGCTACGACCGGGCGAGCATCATGGCAGGCGTACTACCCATCGGGACACCACCGGGCATGACTGTGCCCAAGGCGGCTTTCTTCTGGTCTCTCCGGGCGGATAGGCTGGACCATTGGCGCGCGGCTGGGCTGCCCGCGTGGAAGGCACGGGTCGCCGCGCTCTGGCCCGATTGTGCTGCGCTGCTCGACCAGATCACCGACCCCGACCAATTGACCTTCGCTCGCTACGCGCATCGAACCCTGTCCTCCCCGGCAGAGCCGGCGCTGGTCCATATCGGTGATGCGTGGCATTCCGCCAGCCCGCAGCTGGGGCAAGGCGCCAACATGGCGCTGCTCGACGCCTGGGCGCTGGCCCGTGGTCTGGAACACGCGAGCACCGTCGACGAGGGAGTTCGGCACGGGATCCGGCTGCGCCGCCGCCACGTTCTGACGTATCAATGGCTCACTGCGCTGTTTACCCCAGTCTATCAATCCGACAGCCGTCTGCTGCCATTGATCCGCGACCGTCTTGTCGGCCCCCTGTCAAAATTATGGCCAGCCACAGCCATACAGGCGTCAATGGTGAGTGGACTGGTCGGCAACCCGCTGCGGCCACTGGAGCTGGAAGGCGAGCTTCAGATGGCTATGCCGGCCGTGGAAGCCGCATGACCATCACTGTGCACAGCGGCGACCACCCGATCGTCGTGTTCGACGCGATGTGCGTGCTGTGCTCCGCCAATGCCACTTTCATCCTGCGGCACGACCGGGACGGGCGTTTCCGATTGGCATCGATGCAGGGCGAAGCCGGGGCAGCGCTTTATCGCCGGTTCGGGATCGACCCAGCCAATCCGGAAACGTTAATCGTGGTTGAGGGCGACCGGGTCTTGCGGGACAGCGATGCGGTGCTGGCCATTTGGGCAGGCCTTGATCGTCCGTGGAACGCGCTGGCGGTGCTGCGGATCGTGCCGCGCTGGGTGCGCGATCCGGTCTATCGCTGGGTTGCGCGGCATCGCTACCGACTCTTCGGGCGAAGGTCGGCCTGCTGGATACCGACGCCCGAGCAAGCCGGCCGCATTCTGTGACCCGCATCCTGCTCCTTGGTGGCTATGGCGGTTTTGGCGGGCGGATCGCCCGGCGCCTGGCTGCGGCAGGGCACGAGGTGCTGGTCGCGGGCAGGTCTTTGGGCAAGGCGCAGACCTTTTGCGGGGAAACGCCGGGCCTGATACCGCTGGCGCTGGACCGAAGCCGGATCGCCGGGGCGCTGGAGCAGCATATGCCTGCCATGGTGGTGGATGCATCGGGCCCGTTCCAGGCGATGGACTATGCCATTCCCAAGGCCTGCATCGCCGCCGGGGTGCATTATATCGACATCGCCGACAGCCGCGATTTCGTGTGCGGTATCGCGGTACTCGACGCTGCGGCGAAAGAGGTCGGGGTCGTCGTCCTTTCCGGCGCGTCAAGTGTGCCAGCCTTGTCGGGCGCAGCCGTGCGTCATCTCGCCGGCGGCATGGACAGGGTCCGATCGGTCGAAATGGCGATCAGCGCGTCGAACAAGGCGGCGGCGGGTCCGGCCGTGTCGGCGGCGATACTGGGCCAGGTCGGGCAGCCCCTGCGCCTGTGGCGGGGGCAGCGCTGGACGCAAGCCTCCGGATGGCAGGAGATGCATACCGCGCGGTTCGAATGCGCGGGGGCCGAAGCGATCGCGCGGCGCAGCGTTGCGCTCGTCGACGTGCCTGACCTTGCTCTCCTTCCCTATAGACTGGCAGGTCGTCCCGCCGTCGTTTTTCGCGCGGGCACGGAGCTGGGGTTTCAGAATTGGGCGCTGTGGTTCGCGAGCTGGCTGGTGCGCACGCGCCTCGTCGCATCTCTTGCGCCGTTCGCATGGCTCCTCAACCCGCTCCAGACACTCACCCGCTCGCTCGGCAGCGATCGCTCCGCCATGATCGTGCGCCTGTTCGGCGATGCGGACGGACAACGAGTGGAGCGGCGATGGACGCTGATTGCGGAACGCGGGGATGGGCCGGAAATACCGACTTTGTCCGTCGCGCCGATCGTCGCGCGCATCCTTTCGGGCAAGGAGGCGGCGGGCGCGCGCGATGCCGGCGAGGCGCTGACGCTCGACGACTATGCCGATGCGTTCAGGCAGTTGACCATCCACTGCTGCACGCAGGAACTGACGGCATCGCCCTCCTTGTATGAGCGCGTGATGGGCGATCGTTTCGCGCACCTGCCGCCGGAACTCCGCGCCATCCACGATGTGCACCGCGATGGCGGCGCGACGGGGGAAGCGCACGTGACCGGCGCCGCGAACCCCATCGCCGCATTCGTCGCCCGGATCGTGGGTTTTCCAAAACCTGGCCTCCATCGCCTGCACGTCCATTTCCGGGAGAGCGGCGGGCGAGAAACCTGGACGCGCGATTTCAGCGGACGGCGTTTCCACAGCCAGCTCAGTCAGCGCGGTTCCCTGCTTGTCGAGCGGTTCGGTCCCCTGCGCTTTGCCTTTGATCTTCCCAGCGACGCGCAAGGTTTGAGCATGGTGATGCAGCGGTGGTGGATCGGCCCGCTGCCTTTGCCGAAATTCATGGCGCCGCGCTCGGCCGCGAAGGAGTGGAGCGAAGACGGGCGTTTCCATTTCGACGTCCCCATTGCGCTGCCGGTGATAGGACGACTGATCCATTATCTCGGATGGCTGGAGAGAGCGTAGAGAGCGAGATATGCAAGCATCCGTTTCTCTGTCCGACTGCGACCCATTTCAGTCGCTCAGAGCTAAAATTTTCAGCTCCGGCAGCCGACCGTCCGCTATCCTAAAGACCATTCTCGGCAGTTGGACTTGGACGAGTATTGCATCGTTTCCGCCGCCGACCCATTCTTGCCGTTCCGCCGCCGAATTTCGACGCCCAAGTACGGGGCCGTTAGCTATTATGGCAGCTCGCGGCGAAGGTTGGCCGTCCACGGTCGCTAGCGGATCGGTGAACGAAGGTGGGCTTTCAGGCCGCGCGAATGAGGCACTGAATGTCGGCTTCGTCGGCGGAAACGATGATTGAGCCGGTTGGTCTAAGCGTGTGCCTAGACGTGCTTGTTGCGAACGTGCGACCTGCAAAGAGGCGTGTAACAAGCGACGCGCGTTTATCGGATCAGGCTTCTGGTTGTTCTAATCGTCACTCAAACGATGCGTTGCCGTTAAGGCAGGTAATTTGAAAATGTGCGCCATGTGTCGAAGAGATGAGTTCCAGTTCGCCGCCGTAAGCCTGCAATAGTGAACGGGCGATGGGCAACCCCAGTCCCGTGCCGCCAAGTTCGCGTTTGCTGGTAAAAAACGGCTCGAAAATACGTTGGTGGTCCGCCTCGGGAATGCCCGGGCCGTCATCGATCAAGTCGATGGCAACCACGTCCGGCTTGCTCTGCAGAGAGACTTCCAGGTGCCTTGCGCCCGCTTGCCGGGCATTCTCGACCAGAGTGGTCAGCACGGCTTCCAGTGCGTCGCCGTCGATGCAAATCTCAGGTTCCTTTTCCGGCAAATTTACGGAAATCGCGAAGTCTTTGCCAGATAGTCCATCGGCGACGGCGAGGAGCAAAGCGCTTGGAAGAATGCTGGCATCGGTCATTCCCACCAGCACGTCGGCACGGGCAAGTTCCATCAACCGGCCCACAAGGCGCGAGAGGCGCCGGGCATCCGCAGCCATGTTGGCAAGGAACCGTTCGCTTTCCGCGGGTGACATCTGGGCGCCATGATCCTGGAGCAGCTCGATGGCACCGGAAATTCCAGCCAGCGGCGTCTTGAACTCGTGGCTGACCGAGGAAGCGAAATCGCGCAAGTAACGTGAGCGTTTTTCGATGGCATCGGCCATTTGCTCGAAATCTTCATAGAGCGCGCGGATCTCGACCACCTGCAAGGTCGGTTGCCGGGCGGAGACGCGCTGGCCCGATGCGAGTGCGCGCGTTGCGCGGCTCAATCCTTCGATCGGCCGCACGATGGCGCGCGACAGCACCGCCGAGAGCATCAGGAGCATTGCGAAGATCGCTGCCACGCCCAGCGCGATCTTGCCCCGATCCTCGTAGATGCCCAAGGCCAGGGCGCGCGGCGAGCGCGATACCAGCAGTAAGCCCACGACTTTGCCGCCCACCACGATGGGCCGCGCATGATGCAAGCGGATGTTGGCGGCGCGGCTCAGCCAATCGAGCGCGTGGCTGGCTGGATAACCGGCGTTCTCGCGCAGGACGGTCATAGGCACGCCTTCAAGCGCGGCGTGGACTTCCGGCAGCGTGGCCAGACTGCCGCCGGCCTCAGGTCCGTTGAGCAGGATGCCCTGCCGATCCAGCATCAGGATCGAGGCCAGGGTCGTCACCTTGGTTTCCTGAAAAGCCGGCATCATCCGCCAGGCCAGCGCCACGGCAGCGGGATCGGGGTGGCCTTCGACGGAAGCTGCGCGCGGGCGGGGTGGCAGGACCGGGGAGGAACGCAAGTCCACTTCGGTCATCCGGTCGTTATAGCGTTCGGGCACGGCGGGTAGGGCAATCCCACTGCCGACGACGGCTGCGCTGGCGGCCAGAGCGGCGCTTTGCGCCACCAGTTCCGCCTCGGTCCGCCGGACCAGCGCGTTTTCGTAGATGCGCAGGAAGATCGCGCCAAACCCCGGCAGTGCGGCGACGAACAGCAGCGTTCCCAGCAGGATCGTGCGCAGGCGCAGGATCGGCCAGTGCCAGGCGACGATGGCCTTGATCCGTGTCCAGACCCTGCGGATCATCCCTCTGCCGCGGTGCCCATGCAGGCGCCGAGGCGGTATCCGATCCCGGCGCGCGTCTCAACCAGGTCGCTGGCACCGACGTCCGCGAATTTCCGGCGCAAATTGCGGACGTGGCTGTCGATCGTACGATCCGTCAGTGCGAAGCCGGGGCCGCGCAGACGATCGATGATCTGATCGCGGGAGAAGATGCGCGCAGGGCTGGATAGAAGCGTGCGCAGGATGGTGAACTCGGTCACCGTCAGGGCGACTTCATGGCAGTGCCACTGCGCAGTCCAGCTTTCCGGGTCGAGGCTCAGCAGGCCATGGCGCAGCACGGCGACGCTGTCGGACGGACCAGCGAGCGCTGCAGTGCGCAAACCGGTGCGGCGCAGGATCGCCATCGACCGGGCAACGACTTCGCGCGGTGAGAAGGGCTTCACCACATAGTCGTCGCCGCCCAGTTCGATGCCAAGCACCCGGTCGATCTCGTCATCACGTGAGGAGAGGAAAAAGATCGGCACTTCGCTCGTTGCCCGAAGGCGCCGGCAGACTTCCAACCCGTCCATGCGCGGCATGTTGATGTCCAGGATCACCAGATCGGGATCATGGCGCGCGACTTGCGCCAGTGCTTCCTCACCGTCGCCGGCCTCAATGGTGTCGAGACCGGCCTTGCCGAAGGCGAAGACGAGTAACTGGCGGATATGGGGATCGTCGTCGACGAGAAGGATCGTGCCGGGCATGGCTGACATGTTCATTTCCTCAAGGCCCATGTCAACGCGGCGCGGTGGCCTGCGGTGGGAATTGCGGCTGTGGGGCCGGTGATGGCGGGGGAGGGGAAGGAGGCGGCGGGGCAGGCTCCGGGATCAGCGATCCATCGCATCCGCGCTCGCCGTCGCCAAGGTCTACTGGAGGCAGCCTCGCGGCAAGGGCTTCGGCCTGTTCGCGGCGGCGCGCGTGGAGCAGGCTGGCGTACATGCTATAATCGCGTGTCGTTTGCAGACGCACGGCATGCACGCGCTGGCGGAAATCGAAGCCGAGATCGCGGCGTCGTTCGAGTTCCAGCAGGGGAAGCAGAGCGGACTCGCCCTGTTGGCCGAGATAGCACAAGTCCAGCGCAGCACCGGCACCGCCGACCTCACGGGCATGGCGGACGTTCCAGTAGGCTGCCAGCGAGCCGAGGTCCAGGAAGCAGATCGCTGTCAGCACTATCGTCGTCGCCGCGAGATTGACGTTGACCAGCCAGGCTGAACTGCGATCGCGTAGCAGGCGCCAGCAGATCGTGGCGAGACCGAAGCCGACCAGCAGCATCCATACGAGAGCCGCGATGCGCAGACGGGTGAGCGAATAGGCCTCCACATAGTCGACCGTGCGCTGGATCGACGAGGCGACGAGGATGATGTTCTGGGCGATCCATAAGGTGACGAGGCGCCGGATTGCCGGCGAACGCGCGGTTTCCGAACCCGGGCGCAGCGCAACCAGCACGAACAGCGCTCCCAGCAATGCAGTGGCGATCAGCGGATAGGCGCCGCGATGGGCATAATCGGCCAGCGTCATCCCCTCCGGCAAGCTAGCGGTACCCCAGAGATAGGCTGCATCGAGCGCGTTCTGCAGCGCGAAGATCGCGTTGAAGACCACCAGCGAGATCGTGATTGATGCCGGTGAAACCCCCGGCAGGGCGATATCACCGCGCCCGTCGAACAATGGCAGGGGGCGTTTGAGCAGGCTGGGGCGCAGCAGGCTCCACAGCATGGCGAAGAACAGCGTCCACAGCATCGCACGCGGCACCATGACCATGATGGTCGTGTCGATCGACAGCAGTGAAGATACCGCTTGCGCCAATATGGGATTGGCGGCGCAGAACAGTGTCACGATCACCGCGCCGCCGACTAGCGGCAACGTCAGCAGGGAGGCCGCCCGGCGCAGGCCGATGCGTCTGCCGTGCCCGGCGGCACGGACTTTCGCCATGCGTCGCAAGTCGATCAAGGGACCGAACGGTGCGCGCAGGCCTTGCCAGAGCAGACGCTGTATCCAGCGCCAACCGTCGTCGAACCTGCCGGTTTGGGGAAGCAATGTGGCCATTCCCGCGGCAAGCCAGAAAAGCGTCCAGGAGAGCATGCCGGGATCCCAGGTGAGCGCGAGGGCGAAGACCGTCGCGCCAAGGGTCGCCAGCTGGCCGGCCCGGCTTTGCCGTACCGCCGGCCTTCCTGCAAGCAGACCGGCCAGGAGAGCCAGTGCCAGAATGCCCGGCACGCCATTGGGCGGGGCACTTCGATGCACAAGCCAGTCTGCTGCACAGGCGAAGACCAGTCCTACTGCAAGTTTCCATCGGAAGCTTGCGCCCAAGGGGGCGGCGACGAACTGCATTTGCGTATCTCCCTGAATGACGGGAGTTATTATGCGAGGCAGACGGCGCAGTTTATCGTGGCTTCGCGGTCAATTGTTAGCGCAGAGTCTGTGCAGAAACCGTGCAGGGAGTGGAAAGTGCACCGTAGATCCGCCATTTTCTGATTATCGTGCCGGATCAACCGAAGTGCAGGCGATGGATCTGCAGTCCAGGCCCTCTTGTATCGATGCAGTTCCGAGAACTATTTGTTCTCCACCAATACAGTGGAGAAAGCACATGCGTTTTCGTGTGATCCTGTCCCTTCCCTTAATGTCGGGTCTCATGCTTTCGGCCTGCGGTGGTGCGAAGCCAGCAGGCGATGCCGGGTTCGAGGACGTTGCGGCGAACGCCGACAGCGGTGATCGGTACGATGGGAAGGCGGTCAGCCCGATCCACCGCGCCGCGAGCGAGCCCGTTTCAACGTTCGCGGTCGATGTGGATACGGGTTCCTACACCAATGTGCGGCGCATGCTGATGGGCGGCCAACATGTTCCTGCCGGGGCGGTGCGTACCGAGGAGATGATCAACTATTTTCGCTATGACTATCCGCTGCCCGCAGACCGAACCACGCCTTTCAGCGTTACCACCGATGTTTCCACCACGCCGTGGAACCCGCAGACCCGGCTCCTGCGCATCGGCCTACGCGGTTACGACGTCGCCCGGTCCGAGCGGCCGGCGGCGAACCTCGTGTTCATGGTCGATGTATCCGGCTCCATGGATGAGCCGGACAAGCTGCCGCTGGTCAAGCAGGCGCTGTCGGTCCTGGCGGATGGACTTCGGGCGGACGACAGCATTTCCATCATAACCTATTCGGGTTCGGTGGAGACGCTGGTCGAGGGCAGCCACGATCCTGCGGCCATAAAGGCGGCGCTGTCCGGGCTGCAGGCCGGGGGCGGCACGGCGGGCGGTCCCGCACTATCGATGGCTTATGACCTTGCCCGCGCGCATCGCATTCCCGGCGGTATCAACCGGATCGTCATGGCGACCGACGGAGACTTCAATGTCGGCCTGTCTGACCAGAAGGGGCTTGAGGACATGGTCCGCCAGAACCGCGAGGACGGCATCACGCTGACCACGCTCGGTTTCGGGCAGGGCAATTACAACGATGCGATGATGGAAGCGGTTGCTGACCAGGGCAACGGGAACCACGCCTACATCGACAATGCCATGGAGGCGCGCAAGGTTCTGGACGAAGAACTCTCCTCTACGCTGTTCACCATCGCCAAGGACGTAAAGGTGCAGGTTGAGTTCAATCCGGCGGTGGTCAGCGAATACCGCCTGATCGGGTACGAGAACCGAGCACTGCGCGAGGAGGATTTCGCCGACGACAAGGTGGATGCGGGTGAGATCGGGGCCGGGCACCAGGTTACGGCGATCTACGAGATCGTGCCGGCCGGTCAGCAGGGCTGGCTGCCCGCGCGCAAGTATGCCGCGAATGCAGCCGCGACGCCCGTACCGACTGGCGATGCGTCCGAGGCGGCAACCGTGCGTCTGCGTTACAAGCTTCCCGATGGGACGCAAAGCCGGCTTGTCGAGGCGCCGGTGGCCGCCAGCCGTCTCACGATGGCAACGATGCCGACGGGCGATGCTGCATTCGCTATCGCGGTGGCCGCATTCGGGCAGAAACTGCGGGGCGATACTCGGCTTGGAAACTTCGACTACACCGATATCGCGCGTCTTGCCGGCCCCCAGACAAATTATTGGCGAAACGAATTTGTGGAACTGACAAACTTGGCGGCTGGCAGCCAGAAGCAAGTTGCGACTGATCAAGCGCGATGAGAATGAAATGATGTACGTTGACGTCTCTGGTGTTCCTTCTCTCAAGAGATGGAACCTAGAGCCGCTTAACGAAAGGCCGGTTTCGGGAAGGCCGTTGGTAACGTCAAGCGGGTTACCCGATACCGGCTTTTCTGCGATGCGGCAGCGCAGATTAGGACTGCGCTGCCGGTCGTCGTTTTTCGGGACCTCTACGCTCAATACGCTGCCGACAGTGTCAGGAACCACTGGCGCGGTGCGATTGGATAAGCCGAATAGCTGTTCGTGGCCGATCCGATCGAAAGCGTCGAGACGCCCTTCTTGTCGGTGAGATTGGTAACGTTGAGAGCAAGCTCCACCTTCTGAAGAGGCAACACACCGTCCGGCACTCGTCCCGCAACGCGCAGCGAGGTCAGGAAGTAGGACGAGACGCTGGCATCGTTGGTGAATGTCGCGAACCGGCGGCCGACGTAATCGCCGATCGCTTGTACCTCGATCGGGCCCACGTCCAGCGTCGCGACCGTCTTGTTCATCCACTTGGGCGTACCGGGCAATTGCTTGCCGCAAGTCGGGACGATGCCGCCGGTGACGACGTAGCCGCCGATGCAGGTGTCGGTAGCCGCGCCGATCCCTAGCGCCGTAGAAGTGTAGTCGTTCTGGTATTTGGAGAGATTGTAGGAGACGGCGTTATAGAGCGAGAATATCCGCCCAACCTTCAGCGTAATCGCGGCATCGACGCCATTCGTCTTGACGTCGCCGACATTCACCAGCGTCGAAGTGCCGCCGGTGATCCCGCTTCCCGCGATCCCGCCCGGGTTGGTGGGGATGGCAAGCAGGCGGTTGCTGAAATCGACGTGATAGTAGTTGATCTGCGCCTGGATCGCGAGGCCATTGGAAAATGTGCGGTTCGTGCGTACGCCCGCCTCGTACGTCCAACTCGTCTCGGGCTTGCCCTCATCGGCGAAAGCGTCGAACGCCGCCTGGCTGCCGGTGAACCAGGGACCGCCGCCGCCCGCAAGATAGGCCTGATACTGCCGCAGGTTTTTCTGGACGTTGAAGTAGACCTGCTCGTGCCCGTTGAAGTCATAGGTCGCGCCGAAGGCGGGCAGGAACCAGTTCTTGGTGTTGATCTTGCCTTCGGGAAGCGCCGTCGTGCCGCCCAGCGAGCCGACACGCGGCTGGACCGGGAACCACCCGTTCGCCCACTGGGCGCTGGTCTTGACGCCGCCCTGGACGAGCAACCGGTCGGTCACCTGCCAAGTGTCCTGAATATGGAGCTGCAACTGCTTGATCCGCGCTTCGCCCTGATACTGCGTGAACAGCGGCTCCATGACGTCACGGGGGCGGATGTAAGGGGTGCTCAGCGAAGGATCGGAAACGGGCACGGCATACCAGCGGCGCCATTGCGTGGTGCTGTTGTGTTCGAACCAGCCGCCGAATTCGATCTTGTGGTTGCCCAGCTCAACGCTTGCTGCCGAAATCACGCCGACGCGATCGATGCGGTATTCGGTGGTGCGGGTAATCATCCCCGAACCGCCGGTAGCAGCCACCAGCGCGGCACCGGAGGCAGCCGCCTGCGCAGCGGTCAGCGCCGTACAGGCGGAAGGACGAATTCCGTTGCCATTGGCGCTAAAGCGGCAATTGCTAGGGAGGGTTGCGTAATTGGGATCCAGATAGGCCTGCGCCGTGGTGATCGACTGGCCGAGCGGTCCAGCGACAACGCCGGCACCATCGTTGTGGTGGTAGTAACCCGTGGTCGACCAGGTGATCTTGTCGGTCAGGTGGGCATCGTAACGCGCGTAACCGAGATAATCGGTACGCTGTGCATCCGAGTAGTAGTTGCGATAGTTGCTGCCTTCGGCTGCCGGCGTGTTGCCCAGCGGCGTCAGATAGTCCGTGCGGTAACCATCGAAATCCGGATAGAAAAAGGGCTTGGTATACGGCGTGAAGAGCTGGGCCGGGGTGGCCGTGCCGCCGGCGGAGGGCTTGTAGAAGACAGTCGCATCCTCGTTCGGCTGCGTCATGTCATTGTAGTCGAAATAGAGCGTCAGCTTGCCGGCGTCGCTTTCATGCACGAACTTTGCGTTGGCCTGCCAGCCCTTCTGGATACCGTCGAAATCCCAGGCGCGCGCTCTCTGACGTACGCCGGAGATGTAGGCCGAGTTCCCGCCGCCGATGTCGCCGCTATCGATGCGCAGATAGGTGCGCGATGCGCTGTAGCTGCCGAAAGTCTGGGCAGCGCGAACGCCGAACTCTTTCTCCGGGTCGGAGGAGAAGGTTTCCACAGTACCGCCAAGGTTGCTGTTCGAAGGCGTCGCCAGGTCACCGGCACCGGTGGCCACGACAACGCGCCCCACGTTCTCCGAAATGACGGCGCGCTGGGGCGAAAGGCCGTTGTAGTTGCCATAACTTTGATCGCCCAGAGGAATGCCGTCCATGGTGTAGCCGAGCTGGTTACTGGCAAAGCCATGGATGAACATCTGCGCGTTCTGTTCGTTATTCCCCCAGGGATCGGCCGTGATGTAGAGAACACCAGGCAGGGTTTGGATCGCCTTCAGGGGGGAAACGCCAGGCAGAATTTTCTGGATTTCGACATCGGAGAGCGCCGTGGCCGAACGGGTCGTCTTGGCTCCGGTGACGATGATCGAGTTGCTGCCGTCGGCGGGATTGGCATCGACAGAAGCAGCTTCGTCCGCAGCGGCCTCACTGGCCATCGCTTGCGTCGCGGAACACAGAGTAAGCGCGGTGCCAGCGAGCATAGCCCAGCGCGCGGCCTTGGCCGCCGATCGAATTGCCGTCATGCGATTGTATTCCCCAAACCTTGCCAGCGGTGGGTTCACCGCGCGGCACGGTCGGTAGCCAAGCGCTGTGGCGGTTTGACTTAACTTTGATTGCAGTTTGATTTCACAGGCAAAAGTAGTGAAATATTACATTGTGTGCGCACAAGCCGACGTGCAGGGCAGGGGCTTTGGCTGCTAGCGCCCGCATTTCGGCCGCCTCTCAGTCTATGTGATGATCCACACAATGCCGTCAAAGGACATTCTCATGACCAAGGTTGGGTCCGCTTTCCAAGTATCGATAGAAGTGGCGGCGTGGGACGCAGCCGGCGCCGATGTCGAGCTTTCCTGTGCGGGTATGTTCAGCAGGGAGGCGGATGACATACAGGTGACCGGCGGCCTCGCTCACCTGGATGCAGCTCTCAATGGTCGGCTTCTGGATTTACGCGAACAAGGGATATTCACGGCAGCGATAGGCGAGTGCCTGCTCGTGCCGTGCCCGTCTGGCGGTATCAATGCCAGCAGCTTGCTTCTGGTCGGATTGGGGGAGCCAAGCGGCTGGGCGGTGGACAGATTGCGGGCGGCGGTCCGCGCCGCCGCCGAATTCGCTTTGGCTATCAACGCCCGAAGCGCGGCATTCGCTCCTGGAATGCTCGATAGCGGCATTGCCACTAGCGTTACTGCCGGGGCCAGCGGTCTGATGATAGAAGGGCTTTTGGCAGCGCTTCGCGCCAGATCAAAGCTCGTTGACCTTGGCCTTGCTCGAAAGCCTTTACTGGAACGCTGGGTGTTCGATGTTGGAGCGGCAAGGCTCTCCGGCGCGGTTGAGGAATTCGGGGAACAGCTCCGGAAGCACTCCGATTAATCGCTTCAGCCGATCACAATCATATCATCGTATAGTTTAGGCAATCACTTCCGCTCCGCTAAATCCAGCTCGTAACCCTTTGCGAGACCGACAGATTCAAGGAGTGAAGCAATGAACGGATCGAACCCCAGCGGCGGAAAATGCCCCTTTGGCCATGGCGCCGTCTCTGGCGGCACGCCGCTCACCACCGCGTTCGGTGCGCCCGTCGTTGATAATTCCAATTCGATGACTGCGGGCCCGCGCGGCCCGCTGCTGATGCAGGATGTGTGGCTGCTGGAAAAGCTGGCCAACCTTAACCGCGAAGTGATCCCGGAAAGGCGCATGCACGCCAAGGGGTCTGGAGCCTTCGGCACGTTCACCGTCACCGGCGACGTCTCGAAATATACCCGCGCCAAATTCCTTGCTGAAGCGGGCAAGCAGACCGAACTCTTTGCCCGTTTCACCACCGTTGCCGGCGAGCGCGGCGCGGCCGATGCCGAGCGTGACATTCGCGGCTTCGCGGTGAAATTCTATACCGAGGAAGGCAACTGGGACATGGTCGGCAACAATACGCCGGTGTTCTTCGTGCGCGATCCGCGCAAGTTCGCCGACCTCAATAAGGCCGTGAAGCGCGATCCGCGCACCAACATGCGTAGCGCGACCAACAATTGGGATTTCTGGACCCTGCTGCCTGAGGCCTTCCACCAGATCACTTATGTGATGGGCGATCGCGGCATTCCCAAAAGCTATCGCCACATGAACGGCTATTCCAGCCACACCTACTCGTTCTGGAACGAGGAAGGAGAGCGCTTCTGGGTGAAGTTCCACTTCAAGACCCAGCAGGGCGTAGAGTTCCTGACCGATGCAGAAGCGGCCGAAGTCGTCGCCAAGGACCGCGAATCCAACCAGCGCGATCTCTACGATGCTATCGAGCGCGGTGACTTCCCGAAGTGGACCGTGCAAGTCCAGATCATGCCCGAAGTCGAAGCCACCACCTGTGGTTTCCATCCTTTCGACCTCACCAAGGTCTGGCCGCATGCCGACTATCCTCTGATCGAAATCGGCGTGATGGAACTGAACCGTAATCCGGAGAACTTCTTCGCCGATGTCGAGCAGAGCGCTTTCGCGCCCTCCAACCTCGTCCCCGGCATCGGCGTCTCGCCCGACAAGATGCTGCAGGCGCGCCTGTTCGCCTATTCGGACGCGCAGCGCTATCGCCTTGGCGTGAACCACCACCAGATCCCGGTAAACGCCGCGCGCTGTCCCGTCTTCACCAACCACCGAGACGGTCAGGGCCGCGTCGACGGCAACTATGGCGGCCTTCCGCACTATCACCCGAACTCGTTCGGCCAGTGGCAGGGGCAGCCCGAATATCGCGAGCCGCCCATGAAGATCGACGGGAACGCCGACTTTTGGGACTTCCGTGAGGATGATCACGACTACTACAGCCAGCCCCGTGCCCTGTTTGAACTTTACAGCGCGGATGAGAAGGAGCGTCTCTTCGCGAACACGGCCCGCGCGATGGGCGACGCGCCGGAATTCATCAAGCAGCGGCACATCGACAACTGCACACGCTGCCATCCGGCCTATGGCGAAGGCGTTGCAAAGGCTTTGGGGATGAACATCAATCCCGCGCTGTCGCCCGTGCCCGAGACGGCGGACTGATCTTCCCGCCAAGAGGCTGAACGATCCCATGCGCCCATCGGCGGCGGCGCATGGGATCGCGTTTCGATTGCGGCTTGGAGCGGGACGGTTGCGCTCTCGTCAGGCGCAAAGGGACAAGGAGGCCCGGACCAAATCGGGGACCGATCGCAGATCCATCTTGCGCATCAGGCTTGAGCGATGAAGCTTCACGGTTATCTCGCTGATCTTCAGTTCCCACGCGATCTGCTTGTTCATCAGCCCGCGCACGACGCCTTCCATCACTTGCCGCTCACGCTCAGTAAGCGTGTCGAAACGCTGGGCCACGGCGCGCTGCCGCTGAGCGGTCGAGCGGCGCTCCACATCGGTCTCCAACGCGTGCTCGACGGCATTGAGCAGGTCGATCTCATCGAAAGGACGGAGCAGGAAATCGGCCGCGCCCGCCTTGATGGCACGGACGGAAAGCCGAACGTCGGCGTGGTCCGAAACGAAGATCACCGGGATCGGTTCGCCCCGGCTCTTGAGGCGCTCAATCAGTTCCAGCCCGTCGGCGGCGGAGGCTCCCACGCTCGCCACGACACAGCAGGGCGCTTCGGGCAACGGCGCATCAAGCAGCGCTCCGGCCCAAGCGAAAGTCTCGGCAGCATAGCCTTCGCCGGTCAGCAGGGCACACAGCCGCGACTGGGCTTCGCTAACGGAATCGACGATCAGGATTCTGCCCTGACGCGCGCCGTCATTGGCGGAATTTCCCATCGTTTGACGGCTTGAAAAGGACATTCCACTACTCCTGGTGACGGGGCAGGAATGGTCGATAGTGCACACAGCGGGCAATCCCCTCTTTTGGGGGGAATTGCATAAACCGGGTCCCGCGGCCTAGAGAAAGGCCATGGAATCCCTGCCTTTACAGTCCTTCATTCGCATCGCCGTCGTCGACGATCACCCCCTGCTGCGCGACGGAATCATCGCCGTGTTCGCCACCCAGCCCGATCTGGAACTGGTCGCGGTGGGCGATGACGGCGAAGCTGCGGTCCGCATCTATCGTGACGTGCAGCCGGACGTGATGCTGCTGGATCTGCAAATGCCCAATGTCGACGGGGTGGAGGCAATGACGCGTATTCTGGCGGATTTCCCCAAGGCGCGCATCCTGGTGTTGACCACCTACTCGGGCGATGGACGCGCGGCGCAGGCCATCAAGGCGGGTGCTTCGGGATATCTGCTCAAGAACAGCCTGCGCACTGATCTGCTGGACGCAATCCGGTCGATCCACAACGGCGGAACCCACTTCGACACGCAGGTCATGCCCGCCGCGGATCGCGAAGCGAAGCGGCTGACAGCGCGGGAAAGCGACGTGCTGGAACTGGCGGCAGCAGGCAACTCCAACAAGCAGATCGCCGTGCGCCTTTCCCTCTCGGAGGAAACCGTGAAGGGCTACATGAAGGCCATTTTTGTCCGCCTGGGCGCCATGGATCGAACCCATGCGGTGGCGATCGCCGTGCGCAATGGGCTGATCGAACTCTGATCCTGCCCTAGCGATAGGCGATCTTTGCAGGCAGGGTCAGGCGGATCGACGTGCCTTGGCCGGCGGCATTGGCGATGACGAAGGAGCCGCCCAATCGTTCGATGCGTTCCCGCATCCCGGTCAGACCAAAGTGCCCTTCACGTCCGCCTGCGGCACGAACATCGTCGGGCAAGCCGACGCCATCGTCGAACACGCGAAGCGACAGGCGATCGCGAGAATGGTGGATTTCCACTTTCACCATCGTCGCCTGCGCATGCTTCACCGCATTGGCGAGCGCCTCACCTACGGCAAGTTCGATTTCCTCGGCCACGGGCGCGCCGATGAGCTGTTCCGGCCCGTCCACGCGGATGTCCCATATCAGTGCATCGCCCACCACGCGCTGCGCACAGGCGCGCAGGGTTTCGGCGATGCATTTGGGTTCGGCATCCTGGCGCAGGCCGCGTACGCGTTCGCGACCATGGAGAAGAACGTCGTCAGCCCGTTCCAGCGCTTCTTCGATGGCGGTATGCGCGGGAGTGCCCGGCGTCGTGAGGTGCAGGACCGTTTGGAAGCGCAGCATCAGGCCCTGAAAGCCTTGCAGCAGGGTGTCATGCAGGTCCTGCGCAATGCGCTCACGTTCCGCCACGCGCTCCTCGATACGGTCGCGCAAGGACCGCATGGCCAGACGCATGCGCCAGCGGAACAGGGCGTAGATACCCAGTGCCGCCGCCGCGAGTGCCGCAAGCCGGAACCATGCGGTTTGCCAAAAATGAGGGGCGATTACGAAAGTGACATCGGCTTCCCGCCTCGCCCATGGCCCGTCGGCGGTCGCAGCCGTGACGTGAAAGCGGTAGGTGCCGGGCCCCAACCCCGCGTAATCGACGCGGCGGCGGCCTTCGGCATCGACCCAGCCCTCATCCACGCCGTCCAGTCGGTAGCGATAACGGTTTCCTTCCGCATCGGCGAGGCTGAGGCCGACATAGGACAGGCTGACGCGCGTGGTCCCCGCAGGCAGGCGTGCCCCCGCCAGCGGATAGGGGCGCCCGTCCACTTCCAGCCCGGTGACGTGTATCGGCATGTCCGGCCGTTGCGGCCCAATGCGAGCGGGATCGACCTGCACCACACCGGTGCTGGTTACGAACCACAGGCGCCCTTGCGCATCGACGGCGGCGTCATTGGCAGAATAGGGCTCTGTCCGCGCCCGGATGACGCCGTTTTGGCCGTAGCGGGCGCGGGGGATCGGCATTCCGGGGTGCGCGAAGGCCGCATCGAAATCGGTTGCTGCGATGCGGGTAATGCCGCCGGCGGCGATCAGCCAGTAATGGCTGCCGACCCGAACGATACCCATCACCCCGGCCAGCCAGGGGTAAGTCTGCGCGCTCAACTGCTGAACGCGATGACCGTCATAGCGGGCAAGGCCCGCCTCGCCGCCGATCCAGGTCTCCCCGTCCATCTGCTTGAGCATGCGCACGAAGCCGACACCGTCCTTGCTTCCCGCGCCATTGTTTCCCGGCCAGATCGGCGTCGTCACGCCGTCATGCACGCGGGCCAGCAGGCGCAGCGGCTGGTTGACGATGAAGGCGTTTGGCCCGGTGGCGATGAAGGTCGTGGCGGGGGGCAGACTCTCGTCCTTCACCCAGCGCGAGCCTTCCAATCGGAACATGCCGGAAGCGGATACCGACTCCCACAAACGCCCCTGCGGATCGGAGGCGCAGGCCTGCCCGAATTGCCGCTCCCGCTCGAGCGGGCCGATGATGCGCGTAACCGTGGAGCCACGCACGAGATATTCATTCTTGAAGGTGAGGACGTAGGCACCCACACCTGAAACGGAACAAATATCGGAAAGTAGGCCCGAACGCAGGATAAGCTGCGCTTTGCCATCCACGATGCGGTAGAGTCCCTCGTCGCCGCCAATGTAGAGAGAGCCATCCGGGCCGGTCGCAATGCCGGTGCGAACCCCCTTGATGGCGGTGTAACGTACAACCGGCGTGCGCACGAAGCGGTGTAGCCCATCCGGCCCGCCGCCCCATATCGTGCCTTCGCCGTCGCGCATGAGCGTGGAAATCTGAACCGGATAGATGGCCGAGCGGTCCATCAAGAGATCGCCGGCGGGCACTGTCGCCAATCCGGAGGCGTTACCAGCCACCCATAGCAGGTTGTCGGCATCGAACAGCAAGTCGCGGACGCCATCGCCGCCGCCCAGCGGCTCGCCAAAGGAAATCCCGGTCTTCTCGTAGCCGCGAGGTGTGAGGCGCTGCAGTCCATCGCTTGAAAAGAACCACATCTGCCCGTCTTTGCTCTCGCGGAAGACGGCGCCAAGGTTCATCAGCCCCGGCACCACCTCGAAGGAGCGGCTGCCCTGCGGCAGGCGGCGCAATTCCGGGTTGGAGGCGATCCACATGGTGCCGTTGCTCTGGCGATACATGCGCACCAGCGGGCCATCCACGTCGATGACGTCCCAGTGGCCGTTCACCAGGTGGCGCATCTGCGACCCGAAACCGCTCCAGGCGGATACCCAGACCGAACCGTCGGGGGCAACGTCGATGTCCGTTACGCGCCCGCGCGGCTTTTCCGGGTTGGCGCCGCGCAGCTTGCCGTCCTTCAGATGCGCGATGCCACCAAAGGCATAGCCTACCCACAGGCTTCCATCGGGCGCCGCTGCCAGGGCCGTAACCTGCCGCGCGCGGAAGTTGTCAAAGTCCTCGGGATCGATGCGTTTGAAGTTCAGCCCATCGAAGCGATAAAGACCATCGCCTGATCCCAGCCACAGGAAACCGTCGCGTGTTCGGGCGATTGCCCGGATATCAGGCGGCGCGCCGTCCGCCAGCGACCAGTGACGGCTGGCATATCCGGGAATTTCCGTGGCCGGGGAGGCATAGGCAGCAGGAACGCAGATCGCTGCGCTGAGTAGAGCCGCCAAGGATATGTTTCCGCTAACAAGAAGGCCACAAAGGTCAGAACGGAAGCCTCGGTAAGAACGCATTGCGGGCGCATTGCATGGCAATGCGCCCGCGGCAAGCAAGCGATTGTACGGAGTAGTTCATGACCTGTGGGGGAAAGCTGTACCCGGATCACGTGCACACAGGAGGGTTGCGCCGAGGACTATGATGCCGGCAAGGACAAGGGGAACCGCAAGGCCAAAATGGAGCAACAGGAGCGCGCCCACGGCGGCACCAAGGAAGATCGACAGCACGGCAGTGAAGCGGCGCAGGAAGTTGGGCGAAGTACCGCGACCGGTCATGTCAGCGGCGATGCCGGTGATCGTCAGTGTCAGCACAGTGGTGGTGAGATCCGGCACCTTGAGCGATCGTACAGTGGCGTTGCGCAGGCCCATGGCGAACCCCGTAAGCACGATCACCGAGAGTACGGCGATCTCGGGTGCCTGCGCAGCGATGTCGATCTTCGTCGAGATGGCAGCGGCGATCCACAGCAGCGCGGCCTCGATCACGGCGGCCCATAGCAGCCAGCGACGCACCGGGAGGTCGACGTGCGAGCGAGCGAGCCGGCCCGCCCCCCAAGCGCCGACCATAAAGGCCAGCAACGCCATGACTGCGGGGATCACCTTGAAGCCTGGCGTTCCTGCCGCCGCGAAACCAAGAAAGACGACATTGCCGGTCATGTTCGCGGTGAAGACCTTGCCAAGCCCGAGCACGGATGCAGCGTCGACGAGCCCAGTCGTTGCGGACAGCAGCAGCAAAAGGCGGGGTAGGCTAGACTTTACGGGGGCGGCAGGGCCGGTAGCAGGCGTTGCGGTCATGTCGATCTCCGGTGGGATTGGATGTGTCAGTGGTCTAGGGACGCGGAAGGCCCTTAGAAATCCGAATAAAATTGTTCTGTTTGTTCGATGAATTGGAAATGCTGGTCAGAACCGGAAGTTGCTTTCGAGGCCGAGCATGTGGATGGTTTTCGCAGATCCGGTCTCGCGAATGAAGGCGCCCGGCGCGAAGGCGGATAGCGAAGCGGACAGTTCGAGTTCGGCGGTGGCCTGCCAGGCGATGGTGACTTCGGCTTCCTTGCCGACGAACTTCGCGCGGCTGTCTCCGGCGTTGCGGATCAGGTTGCCGGGGATGTCGTAGATCCCGTCCTCCCGCGAATAGCGCCAGTAGGCCATGGCCGCGAGGCTGGCCGAGACGTCCGGCGCCAGTTGCAGGCCGAGCGAGGAATAGGCGTTGACGATGTTGTAGGGGCCGACCGGGGAGAGTTCTCCGAAGTACTTGCCCTTGGGGAACATCGCATTGAACGTGCCGAGGCGGTTGTCGGCGCGGTTGCCATCGCCGCTGACGACGTTGACGCGCATGGTCAGGTCCGGCGCCAGCGGGGCGGCCGGGAAGGCGCGGCCCAGTTCGGTGCCCAGCGTCCAGGCCGAGATCGGGCCATTTGCGAAGCGGCCGAACTGGTAGACGCCCTCGACATTCCAGTGCCAATCGTCCCGCGTGCCGTGCCAACGCGCGCCGAGGCTGTGGCGGGTTTCGGTGCCCTCGCGGGTGGCCCAATGCGCCGCATCGTTGCGATAGCCGAGGTAGTAGAGGTCGAGATCGGGCAGCGTGGCATAGGCGCCCCACAGCGACTTGTCGGGCGAAGTGCGGTCGTTGAAGTCCCCCTTGCGCGCCTGCACCGGGCGCACGGCCAGCAGGCTGACTTTGGCCGTGCCCAGCTTTACGTCCGCGCGCACGCCATCGAAGGCGAGCGGCACGTTGGGGCCGTAGCGCGTGCCGATCAGCCGCTCGGTGCCGAGCGAGAGCATCTGCCGCCCGCCGCGCAGGGTCACGGGGCCAAGGTCGGCCTCGGCAAAGCCCTGCAGCAGATCGACACCGCTTCCGTCCACTGGGCCGGGCGAAGGAGCGACGCCGATCGAGGTGGAGGCGATGGGCTGCACGAAGGCGCGCAGCTTGCCGACATGGAGGTCCGCATAGGGCAAGGCGCGCAGCCAGACATAGCTGTCGTTGGGAGCCTCGGCACTGCCCCAGAGGTTGTTCTCCAGGTTCTCGTTACGCGCGCGCAGTTCGATACCGGTGGAGAGCCAGACGTCATCGCTGATGGGGATGTATTTGAACGGACCGGTCCAGTGGTGGCCGCGCTTTTCGGCGTCGGCAAGATCGGACCAGTCTTCGTCGTAGCGGGTGATGGAAAGGGTGGGGGCTTGCCAGGCTTCGGTGGGTTCGGCGTGGGCCAGTGTGGGGGCTAGTGTGGGGGCAAGGCACGCGGCTAGTAAGGTTGCCGCCGAAAATGCCGTCTTTACGCTTGGCTTTCCGCCGTCATCCCCGCCCTTCGGCTGGCCGGCAGGCCGGCCGCTCAGGGTGAACTGCCGGTAGGGCAGGCGGGGATCCCGCTTTCCTTCTTTCGTGCGTGGCAGAAGGAAGCGGGGCCCCCGCCTTCGCGGGGGCGACGAGGGATTTTGGGAACACGCAACGGACGCTTCAGGCACGGCTCTTCGCCCGGTGGGCAAGGATAGCCACGAGAATGAAGCCGCCGACCAGCCCCATGTGCTCGAAGAAGGCATTGGTGGCGCCGAAGCGCTCGGGCCCGGCGGGCATGGCCCAGAAGGCATTGGCGACCAGCGCGGCGAAGAAGGTGAACACGCCGAGCATGCCCGCGCCCAGCCAGACGAGGCGGCCGCTCAGGATCAGCAGCGGACCCACGAGTTCCACCGCGATGGTTAGCGCGGCCCAGAGCGCGGGCGGGGTCAGGCCGAAGTGGGCCTGCTCCGCCACCGCGCCCTGCCAGTCGGTGAGCTTGGTGAGCCCGCCGACGAGGTAGGCCCCCACCAGCAGGAGGCGGGCAAGGAAGCCCGTCGGCGCGAAGTCCAGCACCGATGCGACGAATTTGGGCGTACCGGTGCCGGACATCGCTCAGTTCGCCCCGTTCGCGTGGATCTCGGCGATGTAGCCGCCGGGGAAGCGGACGATGGCGGCCTGGCGCTTTCCTGTCGAATAAGGCGCGACCAGCGTTTCCACGCCTGCCGCCGATGCCTTGGCGAGCGTCGCGTTGAGATCGCTGACGGCATAGCCGGTCATGTCGCGGCCATAGGGCCAGGGCAGCTGGCCGTCCGAGACGTAGACCACCATCTTGCCGTAGCCGCTGGTGAGCGCGACGCGGCGGATGGTTTTGCCGGGCTCGCCGATCTCGGCGCCATCGGCGGCCTTGTCGTCGGCGGTGACTTTGGCGTGGGCGAAGCCGGTCCAGCCCTTGATGAAGGTGTCGGCGGCATCGACGGTCAGGTAGACGCGGTTCTCCGGCACCGTTTCAAGCGCGGTGTAGCTGGGCTTGGCGGTGTGCCCGTAGAGCTGCATGTTCACGCCGCCCGGCCACTGGATCACCGAGTCCCGGCCGATCGGGTCGGGGAAGGTTTCCAGGCGGCGCACCGCGCCGTGGCTGACAGCAGACTTCACCGCGCCGTCGAGGTCGGTGACCAGATAGCCGGTGCGCTCATCGCCGAAGGGGTAGGGGATCGGCGTCTTGAAGCCGAACACCGAGACGGTGCCCACCGGCGTCAGCACGAGCTGCGACTTGGTGAGGCTCTTGGTCGGCGTCACCTGGAACTCGCCCTGCTTGCTGGTGGTGCCGCCGAACGTGGCGACGAAGCTGGCAACGAAGGTGTCGAACTGGTCCTGCGGCACGTAGACGTGGGTAGTGTCGTACTGCGCGCCGACCGCGTAGTCGGCTGCGGCGGCAGGCTTGGCGATGGCGGCGGGGACGGCGATCGGGCTGGCGGCGATCACGGCAGTGGCGAAGAGGAAGGCAAAGCGCTTCATCACAGGTCTCCTGGGAGAATTTGGGGGGCGAGTTTCATCGTCGTCTCGGATGCGCCCACATCCGCCGCGAGGGGCGGGAGTGGGCTTGCCGGGAACGGTGTAGGGCGCGAGCGAACAGCTATCGATCCGAATAATATCGTTCGATATGTTCGAAGTTATGGAAAAGTCGATCTTGCGGCCCCTCCTCGCTCGGAGGGGCCGCAAGGGATCAGACCGCCCAGCAGCCGCAGCCGAGCGATCCCCAGAAGGTCTGGACATCGGCGGCGGGCACGTTGGCGCCGAGCGCGGCGGCATGGTCGTGGCCGTGGACGCCGCAGGAGCTGGCGCAGCCGCAGGCCGAAGCGAGCTTCTGCTGGGCTTCGGGCGTCTGGTAATAGCCGCCGAAGGTGGCGACCGGCGACCAGTCGGGCATCGGGCGGGGCAGCTGCGGGGCGAGCGGGCGGTAGTCGCCTTCACCGTGCACCACCTTGCCGCCGAGCACGGTCAGTACCGAACGGATGTGGACGATGTCGTGCTCGGGCACCGCGAAGAAGTCGTCGGAGAGCAGCGCGAGGTCGGCCAGCTGGCCGGCCTTGATCTGGCCCTTCTTGCCGATCTCGTTCGAGAACCAGGTGTTCTCGTGCGTCCACATGGCCAGCGCCTTCTCGCGGCTGACGCGGTTGGCATTGGGGTAGAGGCGCAGGCCGCCCACGGTGCGGCCCGAGACCAGCCACGAGAGCGAGACCCACGGGTTGTAGCTGGCGACGCGGGTGGCGTCGGTGCCGGCGCCCACGGGAATGCCGGCGGAGATCATCTTGGCGATCGGCGGGGTGCGCTCGGCCGCCTTGGCGCCGTAGCGCTCGACGAAGTCCTCGCCCTGATAGGCCATGCGGTGCTGCACGGCGATGCCGCCGCCCAGCGCGGCGATGCGGTCGATGTTGCGGTCGGAGATGGTCTCGGCATGGTCGAAGAACCAGTTGATGCCTTCGAGCGGAATGTCGCGGTTGACCTTCTCGTAGACGTCGAGCGCGCGGCCGATGGTCTCGTCATAGGTCGCGTGGAGGCGCCAGGGCCAGCGGTGCTCGGCGAGCAGGCGGATGACCGGTTCGAGGTCGCCTTCCATGCTCGGCGCCATGTCCGGGCGGGGCTGGCGGAAGTCCTCGAAGTCGGCGGCGGAATAGACCAGCATCTCGCCCGCGCCGTTGTGGCGATAGGTGTCGTCGCCCTGGCCCGGGGTGACCTGCTTCACCCAGCCGGCGAAGTCCGCGAGTTCCTCCTTCGGCTTCTGGGTGAAGAGGTTGTAGCTGATGCGCACGGTCAGCTGGTCCTCGGCGTGGAGCTTCTCGATGATCTCGTAGTCGTCGGGATAGTTCTGGAAGCCGCCGCCCGCGTCGATCACGCCGGTCACGCCCAGCGCGTTCACTTCGCGCATGAAGTGGCGCGTGGAGTTGACCTGGTACTCCTGCGGCAGCTTGGGGCCCTTGGCGAGGGTGGAATAGAGGATCGTCGCATTGGGCTGGGCGAGCAGCAGGCCGGTGGGGTTGCCGCTTGCATCGCGCACGATCTCGCCGCCCGGCGGGTTCGGCGTGTCCTTGGTATAGCCCACGACGCGCAGCGCGGCGGCGTTCAGCAGCGCACGGTCGTAGAGGTGGAGGATGAAGACCGGCGTATCGGGGGCGACGGCGTTCAGTTCCTGAATCGTCGGCAGGCGCTTTTCTGCGAACTGGTGCTCGGTAAAGCCGCCGACGACGCGGACCCACTGCGGAGCAGGCGTGTTGTCGACCTGCTTCTTCAGCATCGCCATCGCTTCCGACAGGCTGGTCACGCCGTCCCAGCGCAGTTCCATGTTGAAGTTCAGACCGCCACGGATGATGTGCATGTGGCTGTCGATCAGGCCGGGGATCAGGCGGCGGCCCTTGGCGTCGATCACTGAGGCGCCGGGGGCGGCGGCTTCGCACGCTTCCTGTTCGCTGCCGATGGTCAGGAACTTGCCGTCCCGGATGACCACGGCTTCGGCCTGCGGGTTCTCGCGGTCGAGCGTGGTGACCTTGGCGTTGATGATGATCGTGTCGGTCATGCGGGCTTCCTTGGATCGGGCAGTCTGGCTGGTAAGCAGAGAGGGCAGGAGCGACGAGGCCGCCGCTCCCAAGAATGTATGGCGGCGGGTAATCACGCTTCGCTCTTGTGGTCGGCGGTGCGGCAAGGGAACTTGTCGCCCGGCAGACGGCCAAGAACGTGCTTGCGGCAGTCCGTCTGAACGAACTGGGCGACTTCCTCGTGCGTCCAGATCTTTTTAGCGAGGGGAACGATCTGTTCGCCCAGCAGGATACCCAGAAGCCCGATCAGCGCAATCATCGGCGGCGCCGGCGAACGGACGCCGAGGAGACTGTAGACGATACCAACCAGCAACCCAGCAGCGATCGAGAGAAGGTAGGCTTTCATGGTTCAGTCTCCCCGGAGTCTTGAGCTTAGGCCTGCACGAAGGCGAGCAGGTCGGGGTTGATCACGTCGGCGTGGGTGGTCAGCATGCCGTGCGGATAGCCCTCGTAGATCTTGAGCGTCGCATTCGGCAGGATCTCCGCCTGCAGCACGCCGGCGTTCTTGTACGGCACCACCTGGTCATCATCGCCATGCAGGACGAGGGTGGGGACGGTGATCGCCTTCAGATCCTCGGTCTGGTCGGTTTCCGAGAAGGCCCTGATACCTTCGTAGTGAGCCTTGGCGCTGCCGGTCATGCCCTGGCGCCACCAGTTGTCGATCACGGCGGGCAGCACGTTCGCGCCGTCGCGGTTGAAGCCGTAGAACGGGCCGGCGGCAACGTCGCGGAAGAACTGCGAGCGGTTGGCGGCCAGCCCGGCGCGCAGGCCGTCGAACACTTCGATCGGCAAGCCGCCCGGATAGGCTTCCGTCTTGAGCATGATCGGCGGTACGGCGCTGACCAGCACGGCCTTGGCGACGCGGCCCTGCGGGATGCCGTAGCGGGCAACATAGGCCGCCACCTCTCCGCCGCCCGTCGAGTGGCCGATGTGGACCGCGTTCTTGAGGTCCAGATGCTCCATCACCGCGGCGGCATCGGCAGCGTAGTGGTCCATGTCGTGACCCTCGCTCACCTGTTCCGAGCGGCCGTGGCCGCGGCGGTCATGGGCGACGACGCGATAGCCCTTGGAGAGGAAGAACAGCATCTGCGCATCCCAGTCGTCCGACGAGAGCGGCCAGCCGTGGTGGAAGACGATCGGCTGTGCATCCTTGGGGCCCCAATCCTTGAAGAAGATTTCGACGCCGTCCTTGGTGATTACGTATGCCATGATGCTGATCCTTCAGCGGGTTGGGAGATAGAAGGGTGGGGACCGGCGGCCTTCGGTGAGGGCCGGATGGGGGGATTGGCTGCCGGTCCCGAGCTGAACTTAGTGCGCGCCTTCGGAAGCGCCGAACATGGTCTTGGCGTAGTTGATGCCGATGCCGTAAGCGCCGCCCCACTTCTTCGCGATGCCGGTGGTGCTGTCGTAAGTTTCGGTCCGCGCCCAGTCGCGCTGCAGTTCAAGCAGGTACTGGAGGGAGGTCATCGGCACGGCGCCGAGCTGGATCATGCGCTCGACCGCACGCTCATGCGCTTCGGTCGAGATGTCGCCGCAGGCATCGGTGATCACGTAGGCTTCGAAGCCCTGATCGATGGCCGAGGCGACCGGGCCAACGATGCAGACCGAGGTCCACAGGCCGGCGAAAACGATGCGCGGCTTGGCGATACGGTTGATCTCGCAGATGACAGCTTCGTCTTCCCAGGTGTTCATGCTGGTGCGGTCGAGCAGTTCCTGGCCCGGAAAGGCTTCGGTGATCTCGTCGAACATCGGGCCGGAGAAGCTCTTTTCGGCAACCGTGGTGAGAATGGTGGGGACATTGAAGGACTTGGCGCCGCGCGAGATCAGGGCGGCGTTGTTGCGGAGCAGTTCCGCCGAGATCGACTTCGTGGCGAAGGCCATCTGCGACTGGAAATCGATCAGGACGAGCGCGTGATTGTCGGGCGAAATGAGCGACTTGCCGGGGGTGGCGGTAGCGGTGAGCGTCATTGGTAGTGTCCTCCTGTTGCTGGCCGATTGGCCCGGTGAGAGACTTTTGGAGAGAATTTCTCTTTCCAAAAAGACGTATAAAATTGACCGATAAATTCGAGATTATAGAAAAGTGTGTGGAAGGCTGGTAGCGGCCCGGCGGCTATGGCTGGTTGATGTGCAGCTTATGGCTGCTTTCAGGAGGCGGGCGAAACCAACCATTCGTATACACTCGAATGGGGGGATCGGCCGGAGGACGCGCAGCTGAATGGCCGGCGGTGTTTGGCCAGACGCAGATCCCTGCCTCATGCTGCAAATCCAATTCGAATTGCCGCAATTACCGTTCGGACAGTTATCGGCAAAGTGATCTGCCAGCTTCAGGGGTTAAGGCGTCATGCCGTGCAGGCGGACCATTTTCCGAGAGCAAGGTCAGCACCTGTCTCTGCCGGTAGCGTGAGCACGAGGTGGAAGTAGTCCACCGGCAGCAGGTCGGCCTCGCGCTCTTCCAGCCAGGCACGCGCGGAGCCTCCGTTGCGATGGCGACAAATTCACACCATCACATGCCGGGACCAAACACTTGATGTATAAGGGACTGCGCACGCTTGGCCTTGCGGAATTCAGATCGTAGGATCTGTCGGAAGTCGCCTGAAGGTACGCCGCGCGGTATTCGTCTGCAGCAGTTCCGGAGCTCGAACCCGTTATGGGAATGCTCGATTTGGTGGCGGCAAGGTGACTGGAATTAGGCAAATACCCCGAGGCTTGCAGGGGTTATTCCCGATAGCTTGGAATAAAATGGACGATAACCTCAAGCAGGCGTCGGGCGAAGCGTCACCCGCTCGCAGCCGGGATGCTTCGACTTTCAAAGTGACGGTGGCCTCGGTTCTCAGGTGAGCAAAAGCGCGCCACATTTTCATCTGCGAAGTGCTTCGGCGCTGGATCGCAGTCGTCGAGCGTTGCGGTGCGTTTTCCGACTGAGCGCGGATTGGATGCTCTTCAGTGGCCGCAGTTGAACCTGCCTGTGAGTTTGAAGCAGCTGCGCGGGGGCTCGCGCGGACTGTAAAGTGCTTAGGTATAGGAAAAATTTCGCCCTTGCGTCGCTTTGCCTGGTTAGGAGCAAGTTCGATGAAGGAGTTTAAGTTTGTTTTCCTTGTCAGCACAGCATCGATCTTGATGTTGACGGGCTGCACTCCCAAGACCGGCGTGTCGACCTTTTCGCAAAATGAGGTCGGGCAAGTCGCGCAGGTCCAGTTTGGGAGCGTTACGGCTATTCGTGAGGTCGAAATTCGGCCGGGCCAGACGAGACTGGGAACGATCGCCGGAGGCGCATTGGGTGCCATTGGCGGCAGCCAGATCGGCCGCAGCACTGCGGCCAATGTTGCGGGCGGGGTTGCTGGAGCCGTTGCAGGCGGCGCAGTCAGCAGCGCTGTCCAGTCCGCACGATCACGGTGCTGACTCCTGAGCAAGTTGCCGCGCTTCCGGGGCGAGAACGGCCATAAGCATATTTATCTGTTTCGCATCCCGCAGACAGGGCCTGCGTCTTGATCTTGCCTGAACCATGGACGGGTAAATCTCCCTCCGTTAGCTTTCATTCCGACTGCAAACACTTCTGCCCGAACAGGGGAGCCTATTCGTCGGCGCAAATTTGTTCGCTATTGAAGGCATCGCACTAAGCTTGAAGTAGACGGCTCCAATCCCGCCATCGCTGCACAAGGCAGACAGGGACATGTCGATCAAACCCTCCGATCTCGTTCGGCCGCCATCCTATCTCGATGCGCTGACACCGCTGATCGTGCTCACTGTGATGATCACTAGGCGGCGTGGACAAATTTGAGCCAGTATCTGGCGGTAGCGATATGAACCATGCCGAGGAAGCTGTTGGCAAGCTGGTCGTAGCGGGTGGCGATGGCGCGATTGATCTTGAGGTGGCCGAACATGCGCTCAATGCGGTTGCGCTGCACGTAGAGCGCCCGGTCATGTTCGATTTTCACGCGGCGGTTTGACCGGCCAGGAATGACGGCCTCGATTTTCCGCTTGGCGAGATCGGCACGGATGGAATCGGCGTCGTAGCCCTTGTCGGCGAGCAGGGCGTCGGGCGTGCGCTCGGGCAAAGCTATGAGCGCATCATACGCCTTGCAGTCTGCCGCTTCCCCGACCGTCAGGTGGAAGGCAAGCGGTCGCCCGAGGGCATCAGCCAGGCAGTGAAGCTTACTGGTGAACCCGCCCCGCGAGCGGCCAAGAGCGCGTCGATGAGTCCCCCTTTTCCGCCCGCTGCCGAGACGTGGGCGCGGACTGTTGTGCTGTCGATGCTGTAGTGGCCGCTGTCCGCCATAATCTCGGCCAGCGTCACCGCCACGATTTCCCAAACCCCGGCTTCGCTCCAGCGCCGGAACCGGCGATAGATCGTGTTCCAACTGCCGTATTTGGGCGGCACGTCGCGCCACGGAGCACCGCAGCGAAGCCGCCAAAGAATACCGTTGATGATCGATCGGTTCTGCTCGGGCGGCCTGCCTCTGCCACGGTTCTCGGACTCGATCGGCAGCAAGTCCTTTAGGATGCGCCATTCCGCCTCGGTAAGATCGCCCCTGCTCAAGCCTGCCTCCAAAAAGCAGCCTTGAATCAACTTCATCGCCTTACGTCAATCGCTGCGCGCCTTTCCAGCGGTTCGATTGCGAAAGCCGCTGCTTTCCGAGATAAGGTGCCTATGATAGCCACGCCAATAGACGAAGCTGTGCCCAAGGCATCGACATTGAAGCTGGCGGTCATGGGCTTTCTGACGCTCTGGTGCCCCTATATCTTTGTCTGGTTCATCCAAAAACCGGAATACCCATCGACGTTCCGCAGGGCCTTCACGGCATGGGCGATCTTTTGGTGCGGGTGCGCAGTGCTGTTCTTCGTCGTGCAATTTGCGACGGGCGATCAACCCAGATAAACGCCGAGCCTCGCACCCTTAATTTGTCAACGCCGCCTAGCTCGGTCGCGCTGTTCGGTCTTGAAGCCATCAACGGGCCTATCCAGGTGGGCCTCTTCCTTTCGGCCATGATTACGGCCCTGATCGTCGCGAAGAATGGCCATCCCTGGGAAGCCATCGCCAAGGCCGGGCGACAGGGGATTTCCTCTGTCGTCGATGCCATCTTCATCCTTTTCGCCGTGGGGGCGCTGATCGGCGCCTGGAATATGTCCGGGACGATTCCGACGCTGGTCTACTACGGCATCCTGATGATCCACCCCAACTGGTTCTACCTCGCGGCAATCCTGGTCTCGGCAGGCATTTCGCTGGGGATCGGCAGTTCGTGGACCACTGCGGGAACGATCGGCGTCGGCCTTGTGGGGCTTGCCATAATGGTCGGCGTATCCCCTGCCATTACAGCCGGCGCTGTGATTTCGGGATGCTATGTCGGCGAAAAGATGTCGCCCCTTTCGGAAACCGCAATCCTCAGCGCGCAGATCACCGGAACAGATACTTATGCGCACTTGCGGCAGCAGGCCTGGACATCGCTGCCAGCCCTGGCGATCGCCGTGCTCCTGTTCCTCGCGCTGGGTTTCACCGATGGCACGCGTGGTCTCGATGAAACGGTAATCTCCTCTGAACTCGGCGCCCTCAACGGGTTGTTCTGGATCACCCCGTTAAACCTCCTGCCCTTGTTGATGCTGGTGTTCCTTTCCGTCCGCAGGGCGCCGGCTTCATTGGCCATCATGCTCTCCGCCCTGTTTGCCGTGGCGATGGCCCCCTTCACACAGCCTGATGCCATACTGCGCTTCCTGGCCGATTCCAGCATCAGCACACCCGTCGCTTTCGTGAAGGGGGGCTGGCTGGCCCTTGCCAACGGTTATCAGGCAAACTCCGGCATTTCGATGGTCGACGATTTGCTGTCCCGCGGCGGGATGTCTTCCATGCTGACCACCATCTGGCTGATCCTGGGCGCGCTGGTTTTCGGAACGCTGCTCGATGAGTTCGGGCTCATGGCCAAGCTTATCACTCCGGTGCTGACGCGTGCGAAATCGACCGGCAGCCTTATTGCCACAGTGGTGGGTACCGCGCTGGGGCTGAATCTGGTTTCCGGCGACCAATATGTCGCCGTCGTTCTTCCGGCGCGCCTGTTCCGGGAAGAATTTGAGCGGCGCAATCTGGCCAGCACCAACCTGTCGCGCGCGGTGTGCGACGCTGGCAGCGTAACATCGCCGCTAATCCCCTGGAATTCCTGTGGCGCATATATGGCTGCGGTACTTGGCGTCCCGACGATGCTTTATCTGCCGTACTGCTTCTTCAACATAGCCAGCCCTTTGCTTACGCTTTGCCTGGGCTATTCGGGGTTCAGAATTCTCCGAAATCGTGCAGCCATGGAATGATATGATTTAGGCGAACTGGCGATAGAACACGGATCAGTCCGGGCGCGCCGCCGACTGGCGGGTTTGCCGCTGATCCCGCACTTGTCAAACAGCGCCCGCGAGGGGGGCTGCGCATCCTCTCCGAGGCGCAAATGGGCATAGTCAGCGCGAACGCCGCAGCAGCCTAATGTCGTCATGGATCAATTTCGAAAATCCAGTTCCACTACCCGTGTGGGAGTGGCGCGGCAAAACAGCGGCAGAATCCGTTCTGAGTCGGGGTAGGTTGCGATCAGTTGGGCGCGGAAGCGCCAGCCGCCATTGCCCGGCTCGATATGATTCAATCGATCGAAGCGGACTTGGGACCCACCGGTAATGCCCACCTGGCGTGCGGCCTCCAACAGGCAGGTATTCATCGACGGGCGGGCATCGGGCGGCAGCGCCCCCAGATCCGCAACGACCACTGCGGGCGGGCCCGGTGGGAACGGCCCAGACGGAGGCTGAGGCTGAGGCTGCGGCTGGGGCTCTGCCGGGGGTGGCGTCGGTGCGGGTGGGACCGGCGTAGTCGGCTGCGGAGGTGGAGGCGCGCTGCCGGTGGACGATCGGTTTCGATTGTTGAGCAAGGCCACAAGCCCGGCGGCGACAGCCACGCCGCCAATGACCGCGCCTGTGCTCAGACCCCCGCCGCTGCTATTGTTTCCGCTGCCCGGTCGGTCGTTCCAATAATTGTTGCCGCGGCCATAACCGAAAGTGCCGCGACAGTTATGGGAAACCCAGATTTGGCGCTGGTCGTACCCCCAACTTCGTCCCCGCGTACATGCCGATGAGTTGCTGAGCAGTTCGACGCGATTTTCCGTTCTTGCGTTGCATCGTTGGATCCGGTTGTTCCGGGATTCGCAGGTCAGGCGTCCCGCAAAGCCATCCGGCCGGTTCGGTGGGCGCGACGGAGGGGTGGGTACGGGTTCAGGCAAGGGAACCGGTCGCTGCGTTCCGGGAGGGCGCGTGGCTGGACGGTCCACTTGCGCCGGAAGCGTCTGGACCGGCACGTCCGGTGACGATTGAGCGGTTAGTGAACTCGTTGGCTGCGCGGTCAGCATTGCCGTTGCCGCGATCACCGTAACCTTACCCCTCATCGCATTTCTCTCAGGAAAGGAGGCGGAATCGGAAGTGATCTGTCTGGCGACCATAATCCTACAACCAAACACAAACAATACGAATTGACGGCGATCAAAAGGCGGGGGGAATGACCACCGCAGGTACCTAACTTGTACTCACGGTAGCCCATCAAAACCCGGGGGCGATCTTTGCCATGGATACCCTGCGAGCCCCATTTTCTCGCCCGTCGTATAAAGGGCTTGCATATACGCCTTGTCGAATTCCTCCGCGTGGGGGTGATCGAAGCTCTTGGGTATGTAGGCCAGATTGAAGGCGACGTCGTCGCGCTGGGTAGTCGTGTAAATTCGATAGAGATCACCGATGCCTTGCGTCTGGGTCAATGAGGACAATGCCCGCATTGCGATCGACATTGTCTTGCGCTCTACCTCTGCCCAATCCGGATCGAGGCGCGCGTTGCGGATGATATACAGGGTCCTTTGACGGTGCTGCAACTCGTTGCCGGCCACTGATCGTAACGAGGGCGGGTAGAAAAAGACCTGCGCGACCGTGCCACCGTCCGCGTGCATTTCCTGATGGGCTACACCGTTGACGGTGACATTGATCATCACCGGCGGAAATACCCCGGGAATGGATGCCGAGGCCACAAGAACACGGCGGAAAAGCTCCGATGCGCCAGGATCGGGGCTGGCCGCAATCGCAGTCATGTTCCAGACGACTGGCTCGAGGGTGTCGAGATCTGTTGTTGCAACCAACAGCAGCCGCCCCTTGGCGTACTCGGCGGCAATGGCATCCAGTAGTGGCTTGTTAACGAAGCGTGTGACGAGCTGCATCAGAGGGGTCGTATCTGCCATCCCATCGCTGAAAAAGCCCTTGATCAGTCCGCGCTTCTTCATGATGTCGGCCTGCGTTATGGTCGTATAGACCTCCGTCAATTGCTTGTCGTAGTCCGGGCCCAGGAAAGCGAAGGGCGCTGTAAGGGCGCCGGTGCTGATCCCGGTTACGACCTTAAAGGATGGCCGCGTTCCCGACGCGCTCCAACCATTGAGCAGGCCGGCACCAAAGGCGCCATTGTCCCCACCGCCAGAGATTGCCAGATATGAGGCTGGCGGCAGTGGGCCGGTGCCGCCTTGAGATGCGAGGTAAGCTATCTCCTTCTTTTGAGCGGAGATCGCTTCTTCGGCAAATGGCCCAACATCCCGTGTCACCATGAACCGGATCTTGCCGAAGCCCGGATCAGCAAGTGTGGTTTGCGCCTGAGGAACCGCAGCCTCGCGCTTTAGCGAGGCGCATCCTGACACGCTGATTGGCAGTGCCAAGGCGACGAGCATCACCCGCAGCCAACGGATAAATTGTCTGCGGTTTCGGGTTCGGGCTTGGCTATCGATATGTTGGGTCACGCGTCACGCCATCTTGGGGACTGATTATGTGACGTTACCTAAGTTTGCCGTGCAGGGGGATCGATGGAAACCCTCAGAAGGGCCAGCACTTACCCGATTTGATCGATGTTAGCCGATGTTGCGATGACCGTTTGAACTCACCGGCGCTTGCCGACCGGTAGCTCGGGACATGATCTGCCCAGCTGCTCTGGGCGAAGGAGAGACCGGTATCCAAATACGCGGCGGTGATCCTTTATAATCATGGCGTTTGCCCGGTTCGGCGCCGAACGCCAGTTTGGCATCGGATCAGAATTGGCGGGATCCTCGCCGTCGATCAAATCGCAGTTTCCCCGGCAATCCGGGAAACGTGCGCGACCCCAGGTTTCCTAACGCTCCATCACTCAGGAGCTTACCGCCAATTCACACGAACGCCGACTTTGCCTGTCCAGGCATGGCTGTCAGCATTGAAGGCTTCTTCGTAACTGCCCTGTCCGAACAAGGTGAGTTGCGGATGGAGGAGGAAACTGATTCCAGCGCCCACCTGCCACCAAGTGACGGGTGGGTGGGTTTCGAAGGGTACATAACCGTCTGCGGAGGAGAATTCCGTGCTGAACCCACCCAGGAACTCGTGCCAGATATTACCGCGCAGCCATCCTTCGAGATCGCCTTCATGCGCCAATCGGAAGCCGGCGCGGCCAGTCAGCGAATCGAGGTCCCGGAAGCGGACATTTGCGGCCGGATCATCAAAGGCGTCGATGTTGAAGGTCTGGTAGATCAGCTGAACCTGAGGTTCCAGCTTCCAGTCATCGTCGATCGGGACTGGGTAGCCACCCTCTGCAGAAAGCGCCAGGCCGAAGCCGTTGGTCTTTACCCTTTGCAATCTGAGCGAGCGCATTCGGATGTCGTGCCAGCTGGCTTGTCCTACGAGGTCCAGGTAAGCGCCGTTCGGTTCAAAGTGCGTCCAGAACACCCCGATCGACCAGCTTTGCATGCCGACCTTTCCGGCCCGGAATTTGAAATCGATCAGATTGTGGTCGATTTCTGCATCCATCGTTCCCCAACTGCCGATGATGCCGGCGTGGTCGCGGTTTCCTTCACTGCCGTCATCGCGCTTTTCGGTATGACGATAGACGTCAAGACCGAGTTGAAATGCGATCATGTCCGATTTGTAGGAAGGGCCATTGTCACCGTAAATGCCGAGTGCATCGCCGCTCGTATGGCCATGCCGAATAATCGTGCGGCCCCATATTCCGTTGGTCCACTTGTCTGAATCGGCGAGCGCGGGGTTGTCTCGGATCTGCTCTTCGTCACCGACCCGTTCGTGCAAGGTATCGAGAATCTGCCTGCCGTAAATCGCGAGCATCGCCGGCACCGCCGAATAGACCGAGGTTTCCTGGCGGTAATATGGCCTGGGCGTTGGGGCGGGGGTTGGTGTCGGAGTTGGGGTCGGGGTTGGGGTTGGGGTCGGGGTCGGGGTTGGCGTCGGTGTGGGTGTCGGAGTTGGAGTTGGAGTTGGAGTTGGAGTTGGAGTTGGAGTTGGAGTTGGAGTTGGAGTTGGTGATCTGCAGCCGGCTCGAACCCGTCCCCGTGCCACCATCGATTACCAATAGGTCCGACGGCGAGCCATCGCCGGCGAGATAGGTGTGAAGGCCGATCAACCCGGCGTTGCCGGAATAGTGAACGGTAGTCAGTGTCTTGTAGCTCGCGGCGCTGGTCGGATCACCGATGGGCGGCGTGTAGAAAATACCGCTTTGCGCGTTCGATAGGTTGGTGAGGTTCGAACTGCCGCTCATGTCCCAGCGCGTCTGGTCGTTCAGCGAGACGTTGGAAATACTGCCCGGAAGAGTGATCGCTGCTCCCGTAACCGTGGAGGCCCGGATATCGATGTCGGTCGCGCCCGGCACGCTGACTGCTGCCGGGGATGCTATGCTGGCGAGTGTAAAGGCGGGCACGGGTGGATCGTCATCGACGTCACCCAGAATCCCGGGTTCGGCAAGCAGGGAGGGGAAGTCCGCAGCGGAGCCCACGAGTAACCATTGCGCATTTCCACCCTGTGCCAGCGGTCTGCCAATGGTGGACTGCGCGAACGATAGCTGAGCGGTGCCTGCAACGCCGATTGTTGGCCCCTGCGCATTTACCAGGCTGCTGCCGCTAAAGTCGACCGTGGTGGAGGCAAGTTCACCGATCGAATAAAGCGCCATCGCCGCAGGTCCGCCTGCGGAAATATCGACGTTGTTGCCGGTGAGCAGAGCGCCGTTCTGGACCAGCGCACCATGCGCTGCCGTTCCGCCGGTTGAGATCGTCATATCGGCGAGTGCGACCGAGGTTGGCTCGCTGCGAGGGTCGGCCACTACTGCATCGACGAAGTAGCGCGCCTGAACGCCGTAAGCCTGTGCGCCGCTCGTGGTAACGCTGCCCTGCCGTGCCGACAGAGTTCCGCCGCCTATTGCCCGCAGGCCCGTTGCGCTGTCGCCCTGAGTGGATATCGAGCCGCCAGTTAGGTCCATTGTCGCGGTCGCGCTCAGGAAATTGCGCGAGACATAAGCGCCGTAAGCACGCTCGCCCAGCGTTTCGACGACCTGATTGGTGCCGATCAGGCTTACGAGGAATTGGGCACCGTCCTGATCGATTCCCGCGTAAAGGCCGATCGCGGCGAGGCCAGACGTCGCAATGTGGTTGTCCGCAAGCGTGATGATGCCGCCATCGTCGGCAACTACGCCGAACCCTTCGACACCGCTGGTCGCGACAGACAGGCCCGATGCGCTCAGTAGACCGCCGGGGTTGGTGGCAACCAGGCCCTGGGGCCTTCGCGCGTTTGCGGTGAAGGGGTTTTCAGGCTCACCTACGGTCGTAATCGAGCCGCCGGTTACGGTCACATTGCTGTTCCCACCGGAAAGGACGCCGTACGAGCGACCATTGCCGGTCGTATGGATCGCCACATCCGCCGCGATGATCGTTGCGCTGCCTGCTTGCATCGCAGGAGAATTGATCCCGTTGGATGTGATCGAGCCCCCCGTGAGGCGGGCCGTCGCTCCTCCGACGGCGTTCAGCCCGGGGGCTGTTGGGCCGGTTGCCGTAATCTGGGTGTCGGTCCCGCTGAAGGTAGCTGGCGTTGCATCCGCCGCCAGGCCGACGTTGACGGCCGTAACAACCGAACTCAGTTGGCTGTCTTCCAAAGCAACGCTGCCGCCATTCTGGACGTCGACGGCATTGGCGGCGGCGTTGCCCTGGGTCCACGTCGTCGAGACGACAAGATTACTGCCGTGAATTTGTGATCCGGGGCCTTCGGCATGGAGCCCGTCGGCTCTTGCCCCGGTGGTCGTGATCGTGACGCCGGAAAGTTCCATGGTGCCGCCGGACCGAACATCGGCGGCAGCGGCGTTGAGTGCTTCGGAAGGCCCCGAGCCGGTGGTGCGCAGCGAACCGCCGGTCAACAAGACGCTCGCTCCGTTTTCCGCGCGTGCCGCATTGGCAGATGCGCCGCCCACGACTGCCACCGTTCCAGTGCCGCCGATGCGGCTCCCCGTTCCCGAGGCGATCAAGCCATGGCTGCTTGCGGCAGCGGTGCTGAGGCTGCTGCCGTCGCGCAAAGTGATGGAAGCACCGCCTTCCGCCCGCGCCGCACTCGACGCTGCACCGGTGGTGGTAACCGTAAGGGCGGAGCCGGAGATGGCGCTGCCGCTGCCAAGGGCAGACAAGCTAAGCGCATTGCTTCCGCTGGTCCCGATCGTGGCCTGGGCTAACGACACTGTTCCGCCATTTTCGGCGCGTGCGGCATCGGCAAACGCGCCGGATGTCGTCACCGAAGCGTCCTGCGCCTCAATATGGCTGCCGGCTCCGGTTGATGACAGGGCGTAACTTCCGGTGTTGAGCACCAGCGGCGCCACCGACGAACTCGTGCCTGTCGTGGCGACGCTGGCGCCGCCAGCGATCGAGATTAGAGCGCCATTTTCCGCGCGTGCGCCGAGCGCGCGATGTTGTGGTGATCGATCCGCCGTTTACGGTTATGGAACTCCCTGTGCCAGTTGCGAAAAGGGCGTGATCTGAAAAGCTGGTTGTCGCGCTGTTTCCGCCTTGGACAAGTACCGTAGTCCCTGAGAGGGTTATGTCGCCGCCATCGTTGGCATAGGCCGCGACCATGTCGCTGGCAGCTGTCGTGCCTGACCCCATCGTCAAGGTCCCGCCGGTCATCGTGACTTTACTGCCGACGGCTGCGCTGTCACGTCCGGTAGCGACCAACCCACGTTGGGTGTTCGCGCTGGCCGGAGTGGAAGCCGTCACGTTGTTCAGCCGGATTTCTCCGCCTCCCTCCGCTCGCGCCACCGTAGAGGCGCGGGAAAGAGTGCTGGCCGACCCGCCGGACATGTCGATCACGCTATTTTCCCCGGTCGCGACAAGGGCGTCGTTTCCGACGCCAGTTGCCCCACCGCGCGTGGAAATCGCACTGCTTGTCAGCGTCACCAATCCGCCGTCGACGGCGTGAACCGCCAGCAGGTTGTTGATGACCGTCGTTCCGGTTTGTGGGCCCATGGCGACTGAACCGCTCAGGAAGCTGAGCTGGCTGCCTGCTCCGGTGGACAACAGGCCGGTCTGCCCTGTGCTCGCCGCAGCGGTGATAGACGATGTCCTTACCGCGCCTCCGGTCAGGAAGATGGTTCCGTGAGAGGTTGCCGCTTCGCCGGTCGTGCTGGCCGCGGCGAGGTTGATCGTCACGGTGTCTCCGTCGATCCGTCCGGTCGTGCCGGCCACCGTGACGCCCGTTGCATTGGCGGTTGCCACTGTCACTGTGGTTCCAGCCGGTAAAGTACAGGTCGTGTCGGTGACCGAAATAGGGGTGGGGCAGGTTTGAGCGTCAGCGGTAGAAAAGATAAATCCGGTCCCGGCGCCTGTGGCGAGCATTGAGGTGCAAAGCAGGAGCCGCGCATAGCGGAGCTTTGCTTGCCGGGGTAAAGACACGGCGCTTCGAATTGAGAATTCGCACCTCTCGGACATCAACGTCTCCGCGTTGCGTCTCGGTATTCTGTCAGTAAGGATATTTGCCCTTCAACAGGTGGATAATACCTAGTGAATTACCCTCGGAAATACAGCTCTATTTTGGGGTTTAGTTTACAGAATTGATTTTTATGTGAGTGACGTTGGTTGGTAACGTAACCGCATTTGCAAAATTCACAGTATTCGTTCCTGTAAATGACGTATTTCATATGTCGGTTATCTGCCAGGGGGCGATAATTGTGAGGATGTGCACAAATGGCCGGCTTCAGGTTCGGTGACGATTGCGATGGATGGCTGGAATCGGGCGCTTGCCGCCCCGAGGTCGGCACCAGTCTGCCGGAACGTCCGCTCCAGACGCACATTCCCGGACAACCGACTGAGGGGAATCAAAATCACGCCACGGCATTCAGGTAGGTGCCGTCGTTTTTTTGCGCTAGCAGCAGTCTATGAGCATCGTTCAGATTATCCGAACACAGGATTGCCCCGAAGTGCCGTGGAAGAACGGTGGCGGAACGACGCGAGAAATCGCGGTTTTTCCACCCGGAGCCGGCATGGACGATTTCCTCTGGCGCCTTAGCATGGCGAGAGTGGAGGATGGCGGCGCATTCTCGACTTTCCTTGGGATCGATAGGACACTTGCGGTGCTGGAAGGCACCTTGCAACTTGAAGCCGATGGATTGGACATCCGGCTTGATCCGCAGAGCGTACCCTTTTCCTTTGATGGCGGCGCACCGATATACGGCGAACCCGTCGGCGGGCCGGTGCTTGATCTCAATGCCATGATCCGACGCGGCGAGCTTACCGCAAAGATGGCCCGCCAAGGACCTGGAACAGTCACGGCGAACTCGAGAGTTTCCTTCCTTGTCATGCTGCATTCGCAGGATTTGGAGGGCTCGCCAATGGAAGCGTTCGACTGCGCTGTATTCACTGGCAACACGGTACTTGAGGGCGGCGCAATCCAAATTGATTTCATCAGCGAATGCTGAGCGGACAGACCGTAACTCCGAAACCTGGCGACGTGGCGCCTATTTTCCAGGTCCAGTCTTTCACCTGGGCGGCGTCAAGTGAAGCCGAAGGTCAGCTTTCGGGCACATCGGCCCTATGTTCGCGGCAAGGTCACCGTAATCAGCCCACAGGTGAACGGGTACATCACCGCCGTCCCCGTGCGCGACTTTGTCCATGTACGTGCCGGGGAGGTCTTGGCGACGATCGACCGGCGAATCTACGAGGCACGGGTAGAGCAGGCCAAGGCCAATCTTGCCGGCCAACTCGCTGCGCTGGCAAACTCCGAGCAGAGCCAGCGTTCGCGGGAGGCGGCGCTGCTCGGGCAGGAAGCCGGTATCGCCAGCGCCCGGGCTCAACTCGTCCGTGCGCGATCCGACATGAAGCGCGCCGACGCTCTTGTAGCAGATGGCTCGATCTCGGCGCGCGAACGTGACCAGACGCTGGCAGTTCTGCTGGCGGCGGAGGCCACGGTGCGGCAGGCTGGCGCTTCGCGCGCAATAGGCCAGCAGGATGTGCGATTTGTCCTGGTAGGGCGGGGGGCTTGCAGGCTTCGGTCGAGGCGGCAAGGGCGCAGTTGCACCTTGCGCAGATAGATCTCGACAATACGGTGATCAGTGCGCCGGTTGATGGCCGCCTTTCGGAAATTGGCGTGCGCAGCGGTGCCAACGTGGCGGCAGCGACTCAGCTTATGTTTCTCGTGTCTGATGACATGTGGGTGATCGCCAATTTCAAGGAAGCGCAGACCCGCGATATGCGCGTGGGACAGAAAGCCCACTTCAAGGTCGATGCGCTGGGTGGTGCCCGTCTGACTGGACATGTCGAAGATATTGCACCTGCCACCGGCTCCGAATTTGCCGTGCTGAAGGCAGACAATGCTACTGGCAATTTCGTAAAGGTCGCACAGCGGATTTCTGTGCGCATCAAAGTCGATCCCGGGCAGGAGATGGCGCAGCGGCTACGCCCGGGAATGTCGGTCGAAATGACCGTGTCGACGAGGGACTGATGCGCGGCTTGCCGATTGCAGCGGGCATATTGGCCCTGACTGTCGGGTGCGCCGGGCCGCAGGTGGCCTTAGCGCCGGTCGATCCAGTCGTCGCGCCGACGGCATGGCGAACCGATGCCGGGCCGACCGCTCCGCTCGATCGGATCTGGTGGCAAGCCTTCGGCGATCCCGCCCTTTCCGCGCTGGTCGATCGCGCACTGGAACGCAACATCGACATCGCCCAGGCCGGCGCCCGCATCCGTGACGCGCGCGCAGGAAAGTCTTGCTCGCGCGCAACTCCTGCCCACGCTCGATGCATCGGTGTCGGCGGCGGATTCCCGCAGCATAAATGCATTCGGTGTACCGATTATCCAGCAGACCGGGCAGCCCGCCGTGCAGATCGGATGGGAGGTAGATCTGTTCGGACGGCTGAGCGATCAACAAGCGGCCGCCCACGATGCGTGGCTTGCCAGTCAGGCGACGCGGGACTCAGTGCGCCTCTCCGTCGCAGGAGCCGCCGCCAGCGGCTATATCGCGTTGCTGAGTCTTGATGCGCGGCTCGCCATCGCTCGCGAAACCCTCGATGCTCGCGACAAGGCATTGCAACTCGCGGAGCGGCGCACAGACTCCGGATATTCGTCGAAACTCGAACTTGCGCAGGCACAGGCCGAGTATCAGGCGCACCGCGCAACTGATCCCGCCTCTGCGCGAGGCGATTGCTCGGCAGGAGAACGCGCTGCGTTTGCTCACCGGGGATGTCCCCGGGCCCGTCGAACGTGAGGGGACGCTGGAACGATTAAGGGAACCGGACATTCCCGATGGCCTCCCATCTTCGCTGTTGGCGCGGCGTCCGGACGTGGCGCAAGCCGAACTCCAGCTTGCCGCTGCGGACCACTCGCTTGGCGGCCGCGCGCAAGCGGTTCTTGCCACAATTCCGCCGTACCAGCTCGGCGGGGCTGGCCTGGTCATCGCTACTGGTCAACGACCCTATCAGCCTGTGGTCGCTGGGCGGGAATATTCTGGCGCCGCTCTTCGAAGGCGGACGTCTTCGGGCCAGTGCCGAAAGCGCAGGCGCGCAGAGAGACCTTGCCGCGCTCGCCTACCGCAAGACAGCGCTGACGGCATTTCGCGAGGTAGAGGACGGCCTTGTCTCCGCTCAGCAGGCGGACGAGCAGGTCTTTATCCTTATCGCACAAAGGGCTGCGCAGGCAGACAGCTTCCGTTATGCCAGTAATCGTTACCGTGCTGGCTATTCGTCCTACCTCGAACAACTCGACGCCCAGCGCGGTTTGCTCAACGTCGAGCTCAGCCTTGTTCAGGCACGAACCAGTGCGCTGTTGAGCCGGATTTCACTCTATCTTGCGATGGGCGGCGGGTGGAGCCGCCTGTCCATCGACGAGGAACAACGCCATAGTGGGGAATAAAGGCCAGTCTCTCACCGTCGATCCGGGTCAGGAAACTTCAAGGGTCAGATCGCGCGTCTGAGCCAAGGGCAGAGCGTCTATGGCTGCTTCGGCGGCCGGGATCACGGAACCGCGCGCTTCCGGCGACAGGGCAAGGCCTTCCGCGTGGACCACGGTAACATCGGTGATGCCGACGAAGCCGAGCACAGCCTTCAGGTAAGGGGCCTGGAAATCCATTCCATCAACCGGCGAACCAGCGACGAATGCACTGCCCCGGCCAGCGACGATATAAACGGGCTTGTCGGCGACGAGACCCTGGGGCCCTTGTTCGGTATAGCCGAAAGTGACGCCGGCTACGGCAATGCGGTCGATCCAGGCCTTGAGCTGGCTGGATACGCTGAAGTTATACATGGGCGAGGCGATGACGATGGCGTCGGCGCGGAGGAATTCGGCCATGACTTCGTCGCTCTGCGCGATTTCGGCGGCGAATTCCTCGCTGGAGCCGGAGCCCTTGGCGGCCAGATAGGCACCCGACAGATGCGGGATAGGGTCGGCGGCGAGATCGCGGTAGGTCACCGTGGCGCCGAGGTTGGCGGCAAGCAGGCGATCGACGAGGCGGCGGCCGAGCGGGCGGGTTACGGAAGCCGCGCCGAGGATGCTGGAATCGATGTGCAGAATGTTCATGGCGTTTATCCCTGTTGGTGCTGGTGTGTTGGTGTTTGATGACGCTGTTCTATGCCTGCGTCGGCCCATCGATTAGCTGGCGGCGCGGCACCTGATTGTTGCCTCCGGAGGGCATAATCCCCGGCGATTGCACCGCGTAAAAGCGAGCCTCACTTCGATGAGGAGATATTGCCATGCCTACGCCACTTCCATTTACCGGCCTTCGTGCCGCCCAATTTGCGCTCGCCGTCTCCGACCTTCCGGCCATGACGCGCTGGTACGGCGACGCGCTGGGGTTCGAACTTGTGGGCCGCGGGCGCTTCGACGCGGTCGGCGCGGACTATGCGCTGGTCAGCGGGGCCGGCGTGACGCTGGAACTGATTACGCTTGGCCACCCGGAACCGCTCCCGGTGGACCGCGCGGCACCTCCGCGTCACCTCTCCCGGCTCGGCTGGAAGGCGCTCGTCCTCTATTCGGATGCCCTGACGGCGCTGACGCGGCATCTTGAAGGCTGCGGCGCGGACATGGTGTGGTGTGAAATCGAGGTGGCACCGGGTGTCTGTTCGACGATGGTGCGCGATCCCGAAGGCAACCTGACCCACGTGATTGCCGCGCCCGCTTCCGCTTGAGGGCGCCGGCGTGCTAGCCTCCCGCTCGTGCAAGGGAAATAGGGGGCTACCATACCGCATCTGCCGGATTTCGAGGCCTGGGCGGTCTTTGCCAAAGTGGCGGAAAAGGGTTCTTTCAGCCAGGCGGCCGAAGATCTGGGCCTTGCCAAGACCACTGTGTCGAAGACGGTGACGCGGCTGGAGGAGCGGATGCGCACGACGCTGCTCCACCGCACAACGCGCAAGTTGTCGCTGACCGAGACCGGGCGGCTTTCGCTGGAACGCGCCATGCGCATTCTTGCCGACGGCGCGGCGATCGAGGCCGATATTCTGGAGGAAGCGGCGATCCCGCGAGGGACGATCCGGCTGGCGTCGATGGCCGGCTTCGGCATCGACGCACTGGCCTGCGCGCTGCCGGAATTCCTGACGCAATATCCCGAGGTTCGCGTCGATCTGTCGCTGCGGGAAGGGCACGTCGATCTTGTTGGAGAAGGGTTCGATGCGGCGATCCACGTCGGCGCGGGCGCGGATTCCAGCCTTCGGAGCAGCCGACTGTTCTCGTTCAGGCGACCGCTGATCGCTGCGCCATCACTGCTAGAAAGGCATGGCACGCCCGCCCATCCATCGGAATTGCCCGGCTATCCGGCCGTGATCCCCACACACGTGGCCTGGGGGCGGGACTGGGTGTTCGAACGTGAGGGGCACGAAGCCACCGCGCTGCGCATGGATGGCAGCTTCCTGGTCAACAATCCGATTGCGATGGTGCCGGCGCTGGTGGCCGGTATCGGGCTCGCAATCCTGCCGGAGTTCTATGTCTGGCGGCAACTGGCCGAAGGATCGCTAGTGGAACTGCTGCCTGAGTGGCGACCGCCGCCGGGGCCCGTGTTCCTGGTGACGCCGCCGGGTCGTGCTCGCCCGGCGCGCGTGCGTGTTCTGCTCGAATTTCTGCGCGAGCATTTCGCGCAGCAGCCCTGGGCGCAGGGCATCGAACGCTGAGGCGCTAGGTTAGGTCACGCGGATGCGGACTTCCGCCTCACCGCGCAGCGCTCGCGAGTATGGGGAGCGCACGTGCGCCATGTCCGCCAGTTTTTCGGCTAGCACCGCATCCAGATCCGGGAGGTCTAGCGAGAGGCAGACCGCCAGCTTTCCCCCGGCCTGCAAGCGCACCGTTGCGGTGACGTTGCTGTCGCGAGCGAGCGCGATGCCTTGCGCCTCCGCTTCCTGCCGCAGCGTCGTCAGGAAACAGGCCGCGTAGCCTGCGGCGAAGAGCTGTTCCGGGTTGGTGCCGCGCCCGTCATCACCGCCGAGCGCGGCCGGGGTCGAAAGATCGACCCGCAACCGCCCGTCGCAGCTCTGTGCGCGCCCGGATCGTCCGCCAAGGACGGTTGCCTGCGCAGTGTATGTCTGGTTCATCGCCAAGGCTCAGGCTGCCAGCTTGGACACGGCCGCAGGCGCCGCGCGGAAGGAGATGGCGAGGCGGTTGTAGGTGTTCATCAGTCCGATCGCGATGGTAAGGTCGGCAAGCTGCTTGGCATCGAAAACGCGCGCGGCGGCTTCGTAAGCGGCATCGGGCACGGCGGTGTCGGCAACGCGCGTCACGGTTTCCGCCCAGGCCAGCGCCGCCTGCTCGGTTTCGCTGAACAGGGCCCCGGCTTCGTGCCAGACGGGAACGAGCACCAGCTTCTCGATCTCTACTCCCTTTGCCAGCAGGTCGCGGCTGTGCATGTCGATGCAATAGGCGCAGCCGTTGATCAGGCTGACGCGCAGGTAGACGAGATCGACCAGAGCGGGATCGAGGCCGCTGGTCATGATGTAGCCGTAGACTTGCCCGAGCGCCTTCATTCCGGCGGGCGCGGCGGTGTTGTGATCGATGCGATGGGTCATGGGATGGATCCTTGATCTGGATTGCACCGGCGCTTTTGCCCGGCCCATCGCCTTGTTACGCCCCTCGATTGCCGTCGATTAGATGCCCTATCGTCACCTGATTGTTGTGTCGAAAGTGCATAATTGGTGATGCGCGCCGGGCGCAGTCAATCGTTGGAGCACGAACGTCGGCTTCTAGGTTCCCAAAAAATCACCGCTGAACGACCGGGAGCGATCTCGATGCCGGACATGGCGGGCACGGTATAGCTTCGACCCTCAATTTCCATCACCAACTCGCCGGCCAGTACATAGAAGAACTGCCGGGCGCGTGTGTGGAAGTGTCGTGTCTCGGCGGTTCCGGCCGGCATTCGCTCCTGAATGACCATCATGTCGCACGATGGTGCCAGTATCCATCCATCGCAGTTGTCACCCCACTTGTAGTGCTCAGAATTTTCGGTGTTTCGTATCAATTCCAGGGTTCTGATGACGCGTGATTATTCGGGAACGTGCGGGCGCGTTGCCGATGCGCGCGTGAGGGCGAGGTGTTGCAGCAGGATAATTGTCTTGGCATCGCAGATTTTGCCGCTGGCAATCATGTCCAGGGCATCTTCGAACGGCAGGTGCAGCACTTCGATATCCTCGCCTTCATCGACCTTGCCACCCCCTTGAGAGATCTGATCCGAGGCGGAATAGGTGCCGATGAAAAACGCGAGATACTCAGTAACCGACCCAGGACTCATGTAGAGGTCGTAAAGGTGGCTGAGCGCTTCGATACGATATCCGGTTTCTTCCATCAACTCGGCGCGCATTCGTTCGGCGGCATCGGCGCCGTCGAGCAGTCCGGCCGGTGTTTCGATGAGGGCCGTGACGCCTCCGTTGACGTAGATGGGCAGCCGGAATTGCCGCGTCAGCAGAACGGTATCATTGATGGGATCGTGCAACAGGCAGGTGGCGCCGTTTCCGCGATCATAGACTTCCCTTGTCTGACGCTGGCGATTGCCATCGCGGCGCAGCAGATCGAATTCGTACTTCTTGAGTGTGCCCCAATCGTTGGAAAGTACGCGACTAGCGACGATGTCGATCGTATTCGCAGGCATTTGTTGCACCTCTTCGATGTCTGTGTTTCATGGACGGGGTTCGGCGCCGGCTAGAGCAGGGCGCGATAGCGCTGTCCGGAGACGTTGCCGCCCGTCACGACCGCCGCGACTTTGCGGCCCGCGAGTTGGCCTGCGTAGCGGATGACTCCCGCCACGGCGGCTATTCCGGAAGGTTCGACGATCTGCCGATGATTGTCGAGCATCCAGCCCATGGCCGCCGCGATTTCCGCGTCCGATACCGGCAGCACACGGTCTACCCGGTCGCGGATCAAGGGCCATGTCATTGTATCCGGTTCGATAGGGCCGCTGATACCTTCGGCGATCGACGTTGATAGTTCGACGGCAACGGGAGAGCCGGCTTCGCGCCAGCGGATGAAAGTGGGGCTCGCTTCACTCTGTATCCCCCAGACCTCAATGTCAGGGTTAATCGCCTTTGCCACCGTCGCAATTCCAGACGCGAGCCCGCCACCACCAATGCAGACGAGAATGACGTCGGCGTCGATCCATTCGGTCAGGATTTCGAGGCCGACCGTGCCCCCGCCCGCAATCATGAAGGGGTTGTTATAGGCCGAGACGAAAGTCGCGCCGGTCTCCGCCGCCATCGTCGTCGCCGCTTGTCGCGCTTGCTCGATGTCACGGAAGAATTCGACCCGGGCGCCACTGGCTTCCATAGCCGCGATTTTCATCGGGTCCGCTGTCTCCGGCAAGCAGATTGTCACAGGCACGCGCGCTGCCTTTCCGGCGTGGGCCAACGCCAATCCGTGGTTGCCGGCGGTCGGTGCAATCACCCCGATTTCGCGCTCGTTCTGTCCGAGATTCGCAATGACGTTGGCCGCTCCGCGCAGCTTGAAACTGCCGGTGTTCTGCTGGTTTTCGAGTTTGAGGCGAATTTCCACTCCCGTCATGCGCGTTAGCGCCTCGGACCGCTCCAAAGGCGTGATCCGTATCAGCGGATTTATGGATTGCGCCGCCTTGAAAACGTCTTTGGCCGAGACGACGCGATCGGCGCTTTTGTTCTTGTCCATGATGCCCTATCGAAGATTACATAGCCAGAAGGCTATATAGGGATTTGACTATATGGATTCGACGCACGCGTCAATGGCGGACTTGCTGCGCGCACTCGGGAATGAGCATCGTCTCACGATCCTGGGCTGGCTATCCGATCCCCGGGCGCACTTTCCCGAACAAAGGGACGGCGATCTGGTGGAGGATGGCGTGTGCGTTGGCTTCATCACGGACAAGATAGGGCTCAGCCAGCCAACCGTAACCAATCACCTGCAATATCTGTCGAAAGCGGGGGTCGTGACCTCGAAGCGCATCAAGAACTGGGCCTTCTACAAGCTTGTTCCGGGCCGTATCGAGGATGCTAAATCTGCGCTGACCAAGATTACGGAGCAGTCAGTCGTTCTCAGGTGAGCTATCCGCCATAAGGGTGGCGATCGATTACGGCGTAAGCCGTGCCGATCAGGATGCCTTTGCCCTGCGCGGTCAGCAGCGCGCCGTCGCCGCCCAGCGCAGTGGTTTCTTCGCGGAAGAGATCGTGCCGGTACACGTGCCGGGCAAGAAGCGGGGCGAAACGGTCGAGGTGAGTCAGGACGAGCACCCCCGTGCGGATACCACGCTTGAGGCGCTGGGCAGGCTCAAGCCGCTGTTCGGTCCTGACGGTACCGTCACGGCGGGCAATGCCTCGGGCATCAGCGACGGTGCTGCTGCCATGATCATCGCCAGCGAAGCCGCCGCCAGAGCGCACGGACTGACGCCGCGGGCGCGCATCGTCGGCATGGCATCGGCGGGTGTGGAGCCGCGGGTGATGGGTATCGGACCGCTACCGGCGACACAGAAGCTGCTCGCCCGCCTTGGCATGGGCATTTCGCAGTTCGATGCCATCGAACTCAATGAGGCTTTTGCCAGTCAGGGGCTCGCGGATGACGCGCAGCGCGTCAATGCCAACGGCGGTGCGATTGCGCTCGGCCATCCCTTGGGAATGTCGGGCGCGCGGATCACGATGACACTGGTGCATCAACTGGAAAAGTCCGGTGGCAGATACGGCCTGGCGACCTTGTGCATGACGTCCTAGGCGGCGTTGACAAATTAAGGGTGCGAGGCTCGGCGTTTATCTGGGTTGATCGCCCGTCGCAAATTGCACGACGAAGAACAGCACTGCGCACCCGCACCAAAAGATCGCCCATGCCGTGAAGGCCCTGCGGAACGTCGATGGGTATTCCGGTTTTTGGATGAACCAGACAAAGATATAGGGGCACCAGAGCGTCAGAAAGCCCATGACCGCCAGCTTCAATGTCGATGCCTTGGGCACAGCTTCGTCTATTGGCGTGGCTATCATAGGCACCTTATCTCGGAAAGCAGCGGCTTTCGCAATCGAACCGCTGGAAAGGCGCGCAGCGATTGACGTAAGGCGATGAAGTTGATTCAAGGCTGCTTTTTGGAGGCAGGCTTGAGCAGGGGCGATCTTACCGAGGCGGAATGGCGCATCCTAAAGGACTTGCTGCCGATCGAGTCCGAGAACCGTGGCAGAGGCAGGCCGCCCGAGCAGAACCGATCGATCATCAACGGTATTCTTTGGCGGCTTCGCTGCGGTGCTCCGTGGCGCGACGTGCCGCCCAAATACGGCAGTTGGAACACGATCTATCGCCGGTTCCGGCGCTGGAGCGAAGCCGGGGTTTGGGAAATCGTGGCGGTGACGCTGGCCGAGATTATGGCGGACAGCGGCCACTACAGCATCGACAGCACAACAGTCCGCGCCCACGTCTCGGCAGCGGGCGGAAAAGGGGGACTCATCGACGCGCTCTTGGCCGCTCGCGGGGCGGGTTCACCAGTAAGCTTCACTGCCTGGCTGATGCCCTCGGGCGACCGCTTGCCTTCCACCTGACGGTCGGGGAAGCGGCAGACTGCAAGGCGTATGATGCGCTCATAGCTTTGCCCGAGCGCACGCCCGACGCCCTGCTCGCCGACAAGGGCTACGACGCCGATTCCATCCGTGCCGATCTCGCCAAGCGGAAAATCGAGGCCGTCATTCCTGGCCGGTCAAACCGCCGCGTGAAAATCGAACATGACCGGGCGCTCTACGTGCAGCGCAACCGCATTGAGCGCATGTTCGGCCACCTCAAGATCAATCGCGCCATCGCCACCCGCTACGACCAGCTTGCCAACAGCTTCCTCGGCATGGTTCATATCGCTACCGCCAGATACTGGCTCAAATTTGTCCACGCCGCCTAGGCGGCATTCCGGTCTTTCAGGTGGTCATTACGGCTTTCCTCGATACGATCACCAGCATGAACAGACGAGGTTGGTGCTAACCAAGTGGCGCCGCGGAGCCCTCGAGCCCCGCAGCCTGCAGTCATGACGAGAGCTGAGAGACCGTTTGAAAATTCGCGAAATGCGAATTTTGCGGCACCGGCCCTCTCCCCCACCCTACCAACCCATCGGTAGTATCCTGCGGGTGGTAGGGTGGGGGAGAGGGCCGGTGCCGCCTCAAAAATGCCCTTGCGGGCATTTTTCAAACGGACTCTCAGACAGTTGGACGCTGACAAGTAGTGGAAGATCGTTCCACCCTTCGTTAGATGAACTTAGGGCGGGTTTCCATGGCCCGATTTGACTCCGCGAAAGGGCATCGTCAACAAAGGCTCTCAGCGTTAGGCCGAAAGGCAATTCGCTCCGGACAGCCGCTTCAGTTCATCGATCACAAATGTCAGCGCGGGGGAAGGTGCTCCGTGGGTTCGGCGCACGAGTACCGCCGAAAGAGTGCCATGCACGAGGTCGTCCAGTTCCAGCGCCACGATGTGACCGCGCGCGATCTCGCTTTCGACAACCTTGGGCGACGCGAACCACACAAGGTCGGATTGCTTCACCACTTCACCAACGATGTGATCGTTGTTGCAGACGAACAGGCCTGCGTGGCGTGCGGGCATGGGAATGCGCGATCCGCAGGCGACCGGGAAACGATATAGATCTTCGGCCGATGGCACGCGGCCGGCCAATGGATGATCCCGCCGCACCAGAATGCCGCGATCAAGCTTGCAAAGAGATTCCACTATCAAGCCGGCGGCGTCCATGTTGAAGTCGGTGATCAGGGCTGCGTCCACGCGATCTGCGCGGACATCTTCCAAAAGCTGTTCGGATGAGCGGATCTCTACCTGCAAATCCAGCCGTGGCCGGGAATTAATGACGGATGCTGCCAGCTTCGCAAGAAAGATGCTGGCAGGCTGCGAACCGATGCCAAGCTTGACCCTGCCGGCCTCGCCACGGCCGTAGATACGAAGATTGGTTTCCAGTTCGCGGGCGTGGGCGATCAGATCGCGCATTTCCGCAAGGATGGTCGCACCTTGACCGGTTATCGATACGCCGCTGCGCCCACGGTCGAAAATCGTCACGCCGAACTGCTGTTCCGTGCGGGCAATGCTGCGGCTGAGCGCGGGTTGCGTCAGCCGCAGTGCCTGGGCGGCCTTCGAAAAGCTGAGGTAATCGGCAACGGCAATGACATGCCGAAGTTTGGTCAGATCGATATCCATTACCCAAAGTTATCAATTTGGCATTCGTTATGCATTAGATATTGCCTCCCACTCTGCTAGGTCTGGGGCACAGCGCACCGGTCCACCGGAGACGCATTCACCATTTTTGCGATCTAGTTCCGGCCTTTCCGGCAGCGCCTTCGCGCGTGAGCCGTCATGGCCATGCGCCGGAACTGGAGCGTCTTCAGGGGAGCAACCATGATCCTTCGCCGCCGCCTCTTGCTAACCGTTTCGCTAACCGTTGCGGGGCTGACACCCATAACGGGTGCATTAGCGCAATCGGCGCCGCCTCCTGCCCCATCTCTGGCGCCGGTTGCTGCCTCGCCCCTTATCCAGAAGCCGGCGCCAAAGGGTGCGCCCAACATCCTGATCGTGCTGTTGGACGATGTCGGCTTCGGGGCATCGTCCACATTCGGCGGGCCGGCCCAGACCACCGCACTCGATGCGCTTGCGCAGGACGGGCTGCGGTTCAATCGTTTCCATACGGCCGGCATCTGCTCGCCAAGCCGCGCGGCGCTGCTGACCGGGCGAAATCCCCATGTCACAGGCATTGGCGCGGTCATGAACACGGCCGACGCCCGCCCCGGCTACAGCGGCTATCACGGCAAGGATACCGCGACGATCGCCGAGATCCTGCGTGAGAACGGCTACAGTACGGCGGCGTTCGGCAAATGGCATCAGACCCCAGATTGGGAAATGTCGCCCTCCGGCCCCTTCGATCGTTGGCCGACCGGCGAAGGGTTCGAATCCTTCTATGGTTTCATCGGCGGCGAGACGAGCGAGTTCGAACCCACGCTGTTCAACGGGACCACGCCCACTATGCGACCGACAGGTGCCGGCTATCACCTGAGCGAAGACCTTGCCGCGCACTCCGTCGACTGGCTGCGCCGCCAGCATTCGGTGACGCCGGACAAGCCGTTTTTCCTCTATCTGGCAACGGGTGGCATTCATGCCCCGATCCAGGTGCCGAAGGCGTGGATCGATCGCTATCGCGGCCAGTTCGATCAGGGCTGGGACAAACTGCGTGAAGAAATCTTCGCGCGTGAAAAGCGTCTTGGCGTCATCCCGAAAGGCGCCAAGCTGACGCCGCGCCCTGCCGAACTTCCCGCGTGGGACAGCCTGAGTGCCGAGGAGAAGAAATTCTCCTCACGGCTGATGGAAGCCTATGCCGCCTACCTTGCCCATACCGATGCACAAGTCGGCAAAGTGGTTCAGGCACTGAAGGACAGCGGCCAGTACGACAACACTGTCATCGTCTATCTCGTGGGCGATAACGGCGCGAGCATGGAGGGCGGAACCGCGGGATCGCTCAGCTATCTGCGCGGCCTTATCGGCTTTCCCGCGCCGCCGGTCACCGATGCCCGACTGGACGATATCGGCACGCGCAACGCCTATGCCCACGTCAACGCGGCATGGGCCTGGGCGACGGACACGCCGTTTCCATGGGGCAAGTCGATGGCAGGGCACCTTGGTGCCATTCGCAATCCGATGGTGATCACCTGGCCCAACGGCATCAAGGACAAGGGGGGGCTCCGCAGCCAGTTCGGGCACATCAACGATGTGGTTCCGACCCTGCTGGACATCGTCGGCATCGCGGCGCCTGCGAGTGTGGATGGCATCGCGCAAAAGCCGATGAACGGCGTCAGCCTCAGGTATACCTTCGATGCGCCCAAGGCCGCGGAGCGGCATACAACGCAGTACTTCGAGGTGTTCGGGCGTCGTTCGATCTATCATGACGGGTGGTTTGCCATGGCCAATCACGGGCCCGTGCCCTGGAAGGTGGCGCTGCAGGATACCGATCCGGCCAAGGACGTGTGGCAACTCTACGATCTGCGTAGCGACTTTTCGGAATCGACCGACCTTGCCACGAAAGAACCGGGCAGACTGGAGGAGATGAAGCGCCTGTTCGAACAGGAGGCGGCTGCCAACCAGGTTCTTCCCATCTCCGGGCCAAGGCTGTTCGGCCGTGGCCTTCCCGATCTTGCGGCGGGCGTCAAACAGGCAACCTTCCACGCCGGCGCCGCAGGAATACCGGAAACGGCCTTGCCCAAAGTGCAGAACCGCTCCTGGTGCATTTCAGCGACCTTGCGGACGGATCCCACTGCTCGGGGCGTGATCGCCGCGGTGGGCGGCGAGTCCGCCGGTTGGACGATCTTCCTCGACGCCGACCACCATGCGGTGTTCCGCTATCGGGCCTATGACGTGCAGACGCTTGATCTTCGTAGCGCCGCGCCGCTCTCCGCCGGTGCGCATAAGATCGATGTCGATGTGGCCTATCAGGGGCCGGGCTTCGCGAGCGGGGCGGCCGTCACCTTGAATATCGACGGGCAAAGGGTGGATGCCGGCAAGCTGACAATGACCTTGCCGACCTATTTTACAATCGATGAGACATTCGATGTCGGGATCGATCGCGGATCACCGGTAGGCGATTATCCTGGCGATGCCGCGCCTGGCTATGCTTTCGTGGGAGGTGATATTGGCGAAGTGACGATCTCGCAAAAGTGATGTTTCGATGTGCCGGCCATCTGCAAGGTCGACATCGAATTGTTCGCGGTCATGATCCTGGATGAAGTCGCGCGCGTTTTCGATGTCGGCGATGTAGATCGTCGGCAGGCTGCCGACCGTGCGTGCCGTCAGCAGCAAGCGGCCGCCGGTGATCCGTGCGAGTTCCGTGGCCACTTGGGCATGAGTCTTTCCGGGCAGATGATTCAGCACTCCGTTAAGGCAGAGCGTCAAATCGATGCTGCCGGTTTGCGCGTCGATCGGGGCGGTGATGTCGGCAACCTCGAAGCTGCACTCACTGAAGAATATGTGCTTGCGGGCAAGGCGGATCATTTCCGGAGAGATGTCGAAGCCGCGCGCGGTTATCTGGCGGAACCCGATGTCGTGCGCGCGATGCACTGCACGCATCAGCCATGTGCCCGGGCCGCATCCGGCATCCAGGATACTGATCTGGCGCAGCCCGCCGGCCCAGAGTTCCTGCAGGCAGGCGTCGATTCTTTGCCAGACCTGGCGGTCGACATAGTTGCTGCGGCCGGTGAAATCGAAAAGCCCTCGCGCACCTCGGCCCGCATAGTCGAGATAGCCCTTGCCGATGGTATCGTAGGCTCGCGCCGTTGCGCTTCGGCCAACCTCGTCAAGAACGGTTGAAATTTCGGGGCAAGCAGGTGCTTTCGGTCGAACACGTAGGCGCGTGGCCATGAACCAACTCCCATCAGGGCCGGCTGTGCGCCGGACCGTCCAGAATCAGAGTCTCGACAAGATGTTGAGAGCTCGTGCCGCCGGTTGGCGGAACGCATCCGATATGCCCCAGCCCGGCATTTTTTCTCCAGACGGGCGAATCGCCGATCTCATAGAAAATTCATAATGGCTCTGCCGTTTCGAGGCAGGCGATCGCACGGCGGCCGCCGCAGTTTTTGCGCTCAACTGCAAATACCGGGGCAATTCATATGAAAATACTATGTGTTCCGGATGATCATCGTCTCGAATTTTAACGGCAAGTTGTCCTAGTGGGTCTGCTGCATTCGACTCATATCGTATTTCTCGCGACGTGAGCTTGCAGGAGCAATACCATGCAGGACATCCTCTGGATCGGCCTGACCCTCGCGTTGCTAGCGGGTAGCCTTGGCTACGTCGCGCTGTGCAACAAGGCATGAGGGGCGCCCGATCATGACCATCGACCTCTGGCTGGCGGCAATCACCGCGCTTGGCCTTCTCGTCTATCTCGTAGCCGTGCTCGCGCGGCCCGAACGCTTCTAGGAGCGCCTCCATGACCGTTCAGGGATGGCTGCTGATCGCAGCCTTCGTCGGCATTCTGCTGGCGCTTACCAAGCCGATGGGGATGTGGCTTCACGCGCTTTACGAGGGGCGCCGCACGCCGCTCCATGCCGTTCTCGGCCCCGTCGAGCGCGGGTTCTACAAGCTTTCGGGCATCGATCCCGATGAGGATCAGTCCTGGCGCCGTTATGCGGTGCATATGCTGGTGTTCAACGCTGCTCTGCTGCTGTTGACCTATGTTCTGCTGCGCGCGCAGGGTCTGCTGCCGCTCAATGGCCTGGGCTATGCCGGCATAGGTGCCGACGGCGCGTTCAATACCGCCGTCAGCTTCACCACCAATACCAACTGGCAGTGGTATTCGGGCGAAGCGGCGATGAGCAATCTTTCGCAGATGCTCGCGCTGACCATTCACAACTTCCTTTCGGCTGCGACCGGCATAGCCCTGGCTTTCGCGTTCTTCCGCGGCTTTGCGCGGCGCAGCGCCACCGGCATCGGTAACTTCTGGGCCGACATGACGCGCGTCACGCTCTATCTGCTGCTGCCGTTCTGCGTCGTCTATGGCCTCTATCTGATCGCCAGCGGCGTGCCGCAGACCCTTGCCGCCTCGGTCGACGTATCGACGCTGGAAGGCGTCAAGCAGACGCTGGCGCTGGGCCCGGTGGCTTCGCAGGAAGCGATCAAGATGCTCGGCACCAATGGTGGCGGCTTCTTCAATGCCAACTCGGCCCATCCGTTCGAAAACCCGACTGCGCTGACCAATCTGGTGCAGATGCTGTCGATCTTCGCGATCGGCGTCGGCCTCACCTGGTGCTTCGGCAAGGCCGTGGGCAATACCCGCCAGGGCTGGGCGATCCTTGCTGCGATGCTGACGATCTTCCTCGTCGGTGTGGGCGTGGTCTACTGGCAGGAATCTGCAGGCAATCCGATCCTTCACAGCCTCGGCGTCGCTGGCGGCAACATGGAAGGCAAGGAAGTCCGCTTCGGCATCGTCGCCTCCTCGCTCTTCGCGGCGGTGACCACGGCAGCCTCGTGCGGCGCGGTCAATGCCATGCATGACAGCTTCACCGCGCTGGGCGGCATGATCCCGCTGTTCAACATCCAGCTGGGCGAAGTCGTCGTCGGCGGCGTTGGCGCGGGCATCTACGGCTTCCTGCTGTTCGCGATCCTGGCCGTCTTCGTGGCCGGCCTGATGGTGGGCCGTACCCCCGAATACGTCGGCAAGAAGATCGAGAGCCGCGAGGTCAAGCTGGCCGTTCTGGCGATTGCGGTGCTGCCGCTGATCATCCTGGGCGGAACGACGATCGCCTCGGTGCTGCCGGCTGGTCTGGCAGGTCCGCTGAACAAGGGCCCGCACGGGTTCTCCGAGATCCTCTACGGCTTCACCAGCGCGGTGGGCAATAACGGTTCGGCCTTTGCGGGTCTGACTGCGGGCACGCCGTTCTATAACGGCATGCTGGGCGTCGCCATGTGGCTCGGCCGCTTCTTCGTCATCATCCCGATGCTGGCGATCGCGGGCAGCCTTGCCGCCAAGAAGTACACGCCCGAGACTGCAGGCAGCTTCCCCACCACGGGTCTGCTGTGGACCGGCCTGCTGATCGGTACTGTGCTGATCGTTGGCGGGCTGACCTTCCTGCCCAGCCTCGCGCTTGGTCCCATCGCCGATCATCTCGCGATGATCCGTGGCCAGCTTTTCTAAGGACTTACCGATATGGCTCGGTCCGCAAAGACTTCAGAAAACAAATCCCTGTTCACGGCAGACCTGATTGCCCCGGCAATCGGTGATGCCTTCCGCAAACTCAATCCCAAGGAACTGATCCGTAACCCGGTGATGTTCACCACTGCCGTGGTGGCCACGCTGCTGACCGTGCTGCTGATCGTCGGGCATGACGGCCTTGCCGCCGGCTTCAAGATCCAGCTGGTGCTGTGGCTTTGGCTCACCGTGCTGTTCGGCACTTTTGCCGAAGCGCTGGCGGAAGGGCGCGGCAAGGCGCAGGCCGCTTCGCTGCGCGCCACCAAGGCGGAACTGACCGCCAAGCGCCTGAAAGGTGACGGTTCCCGCTTCGACAGCGTGGCCGCCAGCCAGCTCAAGAAGGGCGACGTGGTGCTGGTGCAGACCGGCGACCTGATCCCTTCGGACGGCGAAGTCATCCTTGGCGTCGCCTCCGTCAACGAGGCCGCGATCACCGGCGAGTCTGCGCCGGTGATCCGCGAGGCGGGCGGCGACCGCTCGGCGGTGACGGCAGGCACCCGCGTCATCTCGGACGAGATCCGCGTGCGCGTTACCGTCAATCCGGGGCAGGGCTTCCTCGACCGCATGATTGCGCTGGTCGAAGGGGCAGAGCGCCAGAAGACGCCCAACGAGATCGCCCTGACCCTGCTGCTCGTCGGTCTGACGATCATCTTCCTGATCGCCGTCGCGACCATTCCGGGCTTTGCCAGCTATGCGGGCGGCTCCGTGCCGGTCTCGATCCTGGCGGCGCTGCTGATCACTCTGATCCCGACGACCATCGCGGCGCTGCTCTCGGCCATCGGCATTGCCGGTATGGACCGTCTGGTGCGCTTCAACGTGCTCGCCAAGTCGGGCCGCGCGGTGGAAGCGGCGGGCGATATCGATGTGCTGCTGCTGGACAAGACGGGCACGATCACCATCGGTGACCGTCAGGCCACCGAGTTCCGCCCGGTCGGCGGGGCAAGCGTGAGCGAACTGGCCGAAGCGGCGCTGCTGGCCAGCCTTGCCGACGAGACGCCGGAAGGCCGCTCGATCGTCGTACTGGCGCGCGAGAAGTTCGGCTTTGCCGGCACCCGTCTGCCGGAAGGGACCGAGATCATCCCGTTCACCGCGCAGACCCGCATTTCCGGTGTCGATACCGGCGGGCGCGTGATCCAGAAGGGCGCTGTGCAGGCGATCCTGCGGGCAAACCCGGATGCGGGCAGCACCGCAGCCGCTACCGAACTGCGCCGGATTACCGACGAGATCGGCCGCGCCGGCGGCACCCCGCTTGCCGTTGCCGCCGATGGCCGCCTGCTGGGCGCGATCTTCCTGAAGGACATCGTCAAGGCCGGTATCCGCGAACGCTTTGGCGAACTGCGCACCATGGGCATCCGCACGGTGATGATCACCGGCGACAACCCGCTGACCGCCGCCTCCATCGCGGCCGAGGCAGGCGTGGACGACTTCCTTGCCGAAGCCACGCCTGAGGACAAGCTGGCGCTGATCCGCAAGGAACAGCAAGGCGGCCGCCTTGTCGCCATGTGCGGTGACGGTACCAACGACGCTCCTGCCCTTGCGCAGGCGGACGTGGGCGTGGCCATGAACACCGGAACGCAGGCCGCGCGCGAGGCGGGCAACATGGTCGATCTCGATAGCGATCCGACCAAGCTGATCGAGGTTGTCGGCCTCGGCAAGCAGCTCTTGATGACGCGCGGCGCGCTGACCACGTTCTCGGTCGCCAATGACGTTGCCAAGTACTTCGCGATCATCCCGGCCATGTTCATCGTGCTCTATCCGGGGCTGGCGGTGCTCAACGTCATGCATCTTGGCACGCCGCAGAGCGCGATCCTGTCCGCTATCATCTTCAACGCGCTGATCATTCCCTGCCTGGTGCCGCTGGCGCTGAAGGGCGTGAAGTACAAGCCGATGGGGGCAGGCCCGCTGCTGGCGCGCAACCTGGCAGTATACGGCCTTGGCGGCATCGTCGCACCGTTCATCGGCATCAAGCTTATCGACCTGGCCGTTAACGGCCTGGGTCTCGCCTGAGGAGGCGAACCATGAACAACGATATCGTATCCTCGCTACGCCCCGCCTTCGTCATGACCGGCCTTTTTGCCGTGCTGCTGGGCATCGCTTACCCGCTGGCAATGACCGGCATCGGGCAAGCGGTGTTCCCCAGTCAGGCAAATGGCAGCCTTGTCCGGGAAAACGGCAAGGTGATCGGTTCGACGGTAGTCGGGCAGGCCTTCACCTCCGACCGCTATTTCCAAACCCGCCCCTCGGCAGCGGGCAAGGGCTATGACGGGCTGGCATCCTCCGGCTCGAACCTTGGCCCGGCCTCGCAGGCGTTGCATGACCGTGTGAAGGAGCAGGTCGCCACGATGCAGGCGGCTGAGCCGGGCAAGCCCGTCCCCGCAGACCTCGTGACGACCTCCGGCTCGGGCCTCGATCCCGACATCACGCCCGAGGCGGCCTACTATCAGGTTGACCGTGTCGCGCGCGTGCGCGGCATCGATCCGGGGACGCTTCGGCATATGGTGGACGAGAGCGTAGAGCAGCCGCTGCTCGGCTTCATTGGCGAGCCCCATGTCAACGTGTTCGAACTTAATCGACGACTGGACGGAATCGGCATTAAGCAAAGCAAGTGACCGATAACGACAGACCATCTCCAGAGGCCCTCCTGCGCGCTGCCGCGCAGGAGGGCCGCGGCCGACTCAAGATATTCCTGGGCGCCGCTCCCGGCGTCGGCAAGACCTGGGAAATGCTTACCGAAGGACACCAGAGGCGCAATGCCGGGGTGGACGTGATCGTGGGCGTTGTCGAAACGCATGGCCGGCGCGAGACCGAGGCGCTGGTGCAGGGCCACGACGTGATCCCGCGTCGCGAAGTCGATCACATGGGCCACAGCCTTGGCGAGATGGACATCGACGCCATCCTCGCGCGGCACCCCGGACTGGTGCTGGTGGACGAACTGGCCCACTCCAATGCCCCCGGCAGCCGTCATCCCAAGCGGTATCAGGATGTCGAGGAACTGCTCGATGCCGGGATCGATGTCTATTCCACGATCAATATTCAGCACATCGAGAGCCTGAACGATGTCGTCGCCTCGTTCACGCGGGTGCGGGTGCGCGAGACGGTGCCCGATTCCATCCTCGAACAGGCCGAGATCGAGGTCGTCGACATTCCGCCCGATGAACTGATCGAGCGGTTGAAGGACGGCAAGGTCTATATCCCGCATGAGGCGACGCGGGCGCTGGGCCACTTTTTCTCCAAATCCAATCTTACCGCCTTGCGCGAACTGGCGCTGCGCCGCGCGGCGCAGGCGGTGGATGCGCAAATGCTGGAGCATGTGCGCGCCAATGCCCTGGCCGGCACCTTCGCGGCGGGCGAGCGCATCGTCGTTGCCATCAGCGAATATCCCCATGCCGCCGGATTGGTGCGAGCGGGAAAGCGCATGGCCGATGCCCTGAAGGCCCCATGGACCGTGGTGCATATCGAAACCCAGCGCGACCAGCATTTCAGCGAGGCCGAGAGGCGCCAACTGGCCGATACGCTGGCGCTTGCATCGCGATTGGGCGCGTCGACCGCCAGCATTCCCGCCACAACGGTCGTCGAAGGCCTTGGCATTTTTGCGCGCGATGCGCGTGCGACTCAAATCATCATCGGAAAATCGAACCGCTCGTGGTGGTTCGAGCAACGCCACGGTTCGGTTGTGGACCGACTGGTGCGCTCGGTCGGCGATATCGCCATTCATGTCCTGCCCTCCGGTCCCGAGCAGGGCGCTACCGTGCAGAAGCGCGAGGCGCCGCGCGGTCATTGGGGGCAGCCCAGCGACTATGTCTGGTCGTTGTTGATGGTGGCCGGCATCACCATTCTCGGGCGGCTGCTCATAGAGGCGATCGCGCTTGGCAATATCGCGTTGCTGTTCCTGATCCCGGTCATGTTTGCGGCAGCGACATTCGGATTGCGGGCAGGGCTCTTCGCCGGCCTCGTGGCCAGCCTTGCCTATAACTTCTTTTTCCTGCCGCCTACGGGCACGCTAACCGTCAACAATCCCGAGAACGTGATCTCGATTCTGGTGCTGCTGGGGGTAGCGATCGTCACCAGCCAGTTCGCCGCGCGCGTTCGGGCGCAAGCGGATCTGGCCGGTTCCAGCGCGCGACAGAATGCTGCGCTGGCCAGTTTTTCGCGCCAGCTTACGACAGCGCCCACGCGCGATGAACTGATGCAGGCAATCTGCGCGGAAGTCGCGCGCCTGCTGGACGTGCGCGCGGTGGTCCTGCTGCCTTCGGCCAACGGACCCGACCTTCGGGCCGCCTACCCACCGGAAGACAAGCTGGACCAGATCGAAATGGCGGCGGCCCAGTGGGTGATCGACAACGAACAGCCGGCGGGCCGCAGCTCCGCCACGCTGACCGCTTCGGACTGGCTGTTCCATCCGCTGGGCACCACGCGCGGCGTTCTGGGGGTTCTGGGCATTGCGCGCAGTGACGCGCGTGATCCTCTGCGCTCCGATCAGGTGCCGCTGCTGATGAGTTTGCTCGATCAGGCCTCGATCGCGTTCGACCGGATGACGCTGGAAGAAGAGAACATGCGCGCCCGCCAGATCGACGAGCGGGACCGCCTGCGCTCTGCGTTGCTCTCCTCGGTCAGCCACGATCTGCGCACGCCGCTCACCACCATCATGACCGCTGCACAGGAAATGAAGCGCCATCCCTCCGCCGCTCTGGCCGATGCGATCGAGACGGAGGCACAGCGGCTCAACCGTTTCGTCGCCAACCTGCTCGACATGGCCCGGGTCGAAGCGGGGGCGCTGCCACTGAAAGTGGAGGCGACCGACTTGTTCGATGCGGTGGCAGGTGCGGTTCACGATACGCGTGCGTCGCTGCAAGATCACGGTGTGAACGTGGATATCGTTCCGGACATTCCGCTCGTCCGGGTCGATCCCGTGTTGCTGCACCACTGCCTGATCAACCTGCTCGACAATGCGGGCCGTTACGCCGATTCGGGCACCCCGATCCTCATCCGCTGCCGCCGCCTGCCGGATGCCCTTGCGCTGTCGGTGATCGACCAGGGGCCCGGCATTCCGCCGGGTCAGGAAAAGCGCGTCTTCGAGACATTCACACGGCTCGAAGGCTCCGACCGGGTCCGCCACGGCACCGGGCTCGGCCTCGCGATCGTCAAGGGTTTTGCCGAGGCGATGGGGCTCTCGGTGGAGGCCAGCAACAATGACGATCCATTGGGGGCCTGCTTTACCATTCGCATTCCCGAGGCGCTGGTCGTACCGCACCTCGACAATAAGGAAGTCCTATGAAAATCCGCCACAAGGTTCTCATCGTCGATGATGAACCCCACATCCGGCGCCTGATCCAGACCGCGCTCGCCCGTGCCGATTACGCGACGCTGGAGGCGGAGAATGCGCGAGAGGCGCTGGACCGGTTGCGGCAGGAACGTCCGGAGATCGTGTTGCTAGACCTTGGCCTTCCCGATCGCGACGGGCTGGAACTGGTTCCGATCATCAAGCAGAATGCCGAAACCACGCTGATCATCGTTTCCGCGCGTGACGCGATCGAAGAAAAGGTGACCGCGCTGGATCTGGGCGCGGACGACTATTTGACCAAGCCTTTCGATACGGCCGAGCTTCTCGCCCGGGTGCGCGTGGCGCTGCGCAACCGCATGACCCGCGATGGCGGGGTGCCGGCGATCGAGGTTGGCGATCTTTCCATCAACCTGCTTGAGCGCAAGATCATGAAGGCGGGCAAGGAAGTGCATCTGACGCCCAAGGAATATGCCGTGCTGGCCCAACTCGCAAAGTATCCCGGGCGCGTCATCACGCATGATCAGATCATGCAGCATGTCTGGCCGAACGAATCCGAACGCCACGTCGAGTATCTGCGCGTTCTGGTGCGGACATTGCGGCAGAAGCTCGAAGTGGATCCCCAGCGTCCCCAGATCATCAGCAACGACGTTGGCATCGGCTACCGCCTCCGCTTGCCGGAAGACGAATGACCGGCGGAAATCGCAACTGACAATCCTATGCAATCTCTACGCCAGGAGCAGCTTTCGACAGTTACCCATTCGCATATGATTTGCATATGATTGCACGGTTCATGTGCTCAGACGGCGCCAGAGTAATGAAATCTCTACGATGAGCGCCGTTCCTCACTCTCGAATTGCTATGCGTTGCCGATTAATTGGAGAGCCTCTTTTGGGAGGCGCTCGATGGCCGGATGGCATGAAACTTGGGCTGCGCAGATCGGTTTGCGCTTGGGCGGTGCTGCCGTTCTGGGGGTGGGCTATTGGGTCGGATCGGTGCTTTACGCCCGCGTCCATCTGCATCCGCCGCAGCAAGCGAGCGCCGCAGAGCTTGGTCTTTGCCTTGTTCTGGTCATGCTGCTGGTAGTCGGCAATGCGCTGTTCTTCGTGGGCCCCGGACTGTGGAAGCAGGTCGAGATTCCGGCACGGTGGCATGCGGCGCTCACGGAGTCGCGGGAATTCGAAATCTTCCCCTACTGCGATTCAGCGGATACCGGCGGAATCCTGACCATGAAACGTGAAAGTGAGATCAAGGCCGGCAAGATGAACTTGCTGGTCTGAATGCCCTACGTGCCGATCGGGAAAGCCAGCAAGCTTCTTTCGACCTTTCGAGTTGCAAACATACTCAATAGAATCTCGAAATATCGAAGCCTTTTCTGTCTTTCAGGTTGGATTTTTGCATGACGTAAATATTCAGCTGCGAGTGGTGAAATTATAAAATTACTATTCGATTGCCGATTGCTCGCTCTCGATATCAAATGCGGTACTGATCTACTTGGGCGTCCTCGAATCGCCGCGCCAGATGGCGGGCAATCCATGAGGACATAATGAAATCTATCGCTATTGCTGCCGCCCTTTTTGCCGGTTTTGCTCCGTTCGCCGCTCAGGCTCAGGAAGAGGCGCCCAGCGCCATAACAGTCTCCGGCTCGGCGACGATCGCTTCGGACTATCGCTTTCGCGGCGTTTCGCAGTCAGACAAGAACATGGCCATTCAGGGCGGACTTACCGTAAGCCATGACAGCGGCGTCTATGTCGGCACCTGGGCCTCGAACCTTTCCGGCTGGGGCACTTTCGGCGGCGCCAACATGGAACTGGACCTGATCGGCGGCTACAAGGCCAAGCTGAGCGATCATGCGACACTGGACGTTGGCCTGACCTGGTACATGTATCCGGGCGGTGCCGACGATACCGACTTCGCCGAACCTTATGTGAAGCTGTCGGGCACAACTGGCCCGGCAACACTGACCGCCGGCATCGCCTATGCACCGAAGCAGTACGCGCTTGCCAACGTGTCAAACGCGCCGAACAGTCGCGGTCAGAAGGAGGACAATCTGTACCTCTGGGGTGACGGTGCATTTGCGATCGCAGGCACCCCGCTGACGGCCAAGGCGCATGTCGGCTATTCGGACGGTAATCCCGGTCTTGGCCCCAATGGGACCAGCGTGGCGCCGACCGGCACGTATTGGGACTGGTCGATCGGCATGGATGCCGCGTGGCGGAACCTCACCTTCAACCTCTCCTATGTCGATACGGACATTACCCGCGCTGAATCGGCCGCCTTGCAGCCGAACTTCAGCAAGGGCCAGGATGGTACCGGTTCCATCGCCGATGCCGCCGTCGTCGCCTCTCTGACGGCAGCATTCTAAAGCAGTTTTCCACCCGACTGCGTCGGATGGACTGCTCTAAGATTCTGGTTTGGCGCATTTTCCGAGTCATCAGGTGATCCCACCTGACTAGAAAATGCCCTAACGGGGGAGAGCCCGGCATAGGAGGAGTGCCGGGCTCTTTTTCCGTACTGGGGGCATGGCGCCAGCTTGCTCGAAGCGTCCTTCCCGGACCACGATCGCAATCGTCGCCAGTTTACGGCCTCGTCCAACATTAAGCGTCAGGGGCGCAGCGCTCTGCCGCATGCGGCCAATCCGGATGAGCCTTCTTCGATCAGCCAGCCAACGTGATCGCGAAGCGCCGCTTCGTCGATTCTGTCATCCCGAAAAGGTGTGGGGATCGCGGGAATAGAGCCCGAGAACATGAATGCGTCTCCTGAGGGTCAAGGAGACGGGTAAATACGAAAGGAAGGATATGAATTCGAGACAGGCTTCCAATTGGGACCGTATGATTTTCATTGAATTTTATAGATGGCGGCAGTCTGGGCAGTTCTGTCTTGGCATATGAAAAATTCAATGGATTTTCATGGGTGTCGATCTGGAATTGAAACGGAGAGACTTATAACTTCGCTACCTCGGTCGCTAAGTTGCAGGCCGAACAATTGCGTAGCTTTAAGGAGCTCTTCGTGATCGAATCCGCAAACTCTCCGGAGCCTGACCGACGCGCGTCGGTGATTTACGTCGGTCAGGATCAAGCCGGGCATTGGCTCGTGCAGGAAAACCACGGTCTTCTAGAAGGCCGTTTCATTTCACGCCACGCTGCATGGCGATTTGCGCGTGACGAGGTTCATGCCTTTCCTGGCGCCGTCATCGTCTTCACGACGGACTGGATCGTGCCGGCCATTCCATTCGAACCTGTGCCGGCATCGGCTCAGAACCTAGAATGCGCGGCGTGAAGGGTGGGAAAGGCAATGCACTATTCTCTATCTCTGCCGACCGGATCGCCGTGGCCGATCGTTTCGATCGGAGCCAGCGTGCTCGATCCCCGCGCGACCCTTTCCGCCGAGAGCGATCCGCGTTGGAGATCGCTTCTGGGTCGTTTGAAATCGCTGCGCAAGCGCGGGCGCCGATCTGTGCGCATCGTCGATATCAATTGCGGGAACGGCGCCCTGCTTATCGCGGCCGCCAGGAAGGCTCGCTCATTGGGATTTCTCGCGATCGAGTGCCTCGGTATCGATCGGGACTGCAATGCCATTGAGGAGGCGTGCCAGCGCGCGCTTCGATCGGTTGATTCTGCAATCGGCTTGAGCTTTGAGGTTCGTGAGCCGCTTGCCCAACTTGAAGTGGAGGCAGAATTTCCGGCTGATATCCTGCTGTACGAAGCCTCGGCCCATCCCGGCAAACACTTGCGAGAGGCTGTAAGGCGGGCAGGTGACCTGACGCTGCGCGTCGCTCCTTCGCCAAAGAGAGGCTACGCATGACGCGCCGGGATTTGCTGTGGCGCGGGCTGGGTGGGTTCCTCTTTATCGGAGCGCCGTCCATCGTGTGGTCCACTGCAACCGATGGTGAGGGGGCAGGCACGGCTGTTACCATGATTTGCATGGCGATGATGATTTTCGGCCTTGTGCTGCTTGTACAAGGGAAAAAGGTCGCTCTTGCATGGCGGGTCGAAAGCAGTCCGCACCGAATGCTCCCGGCGATGATCAGGTCGCGTCGCCGCGAACGGCGCATGAGGCGACGGCCTTAGAGACCGTTTGAAAATTCGCGAAATGCGAATTTTGCGGCACCGGCCCTCTCCCCTTCAGGATATTTCCATGAAATCCTTTCATTTCGAGGCCGGCGTCATGCACGCCGAAGGTGTGCCGCTGGCAGCAATTGCAGAGGCAGTTGGCACGCCCGCTTACGTCTATTCCGCTGGCGCGCTGCGGGGTGCCGCGCGCCGGTTCCGCTCTGCGTTGGCAGCCCTCCCGCGGAAGCGTCTTGCGTTCGCGGTAAAGGCAAATCCGAACCCGGCCATCCTTCGCTTGCTGGCGGACGAAGGTTATGGGGCGGACATCGTATCCGGCGGGGAACTGGCTGCGGCGCTTGATGCCGGAATACCGGCGGATGCGATCATCTATTCAGGCACTGGGAAAACCCGCCGGGAGATCGCCGCCGCGCTTGATGCCGGTATCGGCCAGTTCAACTTGGAACTTGAGGCGGAGGGGCACCTTATCTCGCGGCTGGCAAGCGAACGGGGGCTTCGCGCGCCGGTCACCTTGCGGGTTAACCCGGACATTGATGCCGGCACGCATGCCAAGATCACAACAGGGCGGCGGGCCAGCAAGTTCGGAGTTCCGATCGATGAGGCGCTTGAGATATTCGATCGGCTTGCGCCGCTCGGCGGGCTCGATCTGCGGGGCATCGCGGTACATATCGGCAGCCAGATCGTCGACCTTGCTCCGCTGGAAGCCGCCTACGAGCGGGTGGGGGAATTGCTTTTTGTGCTGCGGGAGCATGGCCATTGCGTGACCCACGTCGACCTTGGAGGCGGCTTGGGCGTTGGCTATCGCCGCGGTGAGGCAGGTGCCGACATCGAAGGATATGGAGCGATGGTTGCGCGGGTTACGCAGCGCTGGGACGTTGTCTTGATGTTCGAACCCGGACGGTCTGTTGTCGCTGAGGCCGGCGTATTGCTGACCAGCGTAATCTGGACGAAACCCGGCGCAAATCGCCGGTTCGTCATTGTCGATGCCGCAATGAACGATCTTATGCGCCCGGCGCTTTACGATGCGCTGCACGAATTTTCCGCCGTGCAACCCAGTGGGCGGCGGATCGTCGCCGACATAGTCGGGCCTATTTGCGAAACAGGAGACACTTTTGCCATCGGTCGAGAAATCGACAGGGTTGAAACGGGCGATCTTGCGGTCTTCCACACAGTCGGCGCCTACGGCGCTACCATGGCCTCGACGTATAATTGCCGGGCGTTGCCTCCGGAGGTGCTCGTGGAAGGCGACCAATTCGCGATAGTTGCCGAACGGATGGAGGCCAGTGAAATTGCCCGGTTTCGCGCCAGGCGAGTCACCGTTTCCGCCGCTCCGGCCGTTTAAGAGGGCAGTGGGGTTCGCAATGCCGAAGCTGAGGAATGCTCGGCATCGGCAGCCGCGCACGATTTCGAGCTGGAGCCCGAACCCCGCAAAACAGCGTATATCTGATTAAATCGCTGGAAGTTTCCCGGCGATATCTTTCGGCTTGGACTCAATTTTGTCGATGCCAAGGCCGCAAGCGATGGATGCTACCTCGATCCGCTCGACGTCCGAATATGTCGCGGCAATGGAGCGGCTGGTAACCGCCGTTCAGGATCTTTCCCGGGCGCGTGATATCAACGCGGTCACGGCCGTCGTGCGGGATGCTGCCCGCAACCTGACCGGGGCGGATGGGGCCACCTTCGTCTTGCGCGATGGCGACCAGTGCTATTACGCCGAGGAAAACGCGATTGCCCCGCTATGGAAGGGCAAGCGATTTCCGATGAGTATCTGCGTCAGCGGTTGGGTCATGCTGAATGCGCAATGCGCGGTCATCGAAGATATCTACGACGATCCGCGTGTTCCTGTGGAAGCCTATCGCCCCACCTTCGTGAAAAGTCTTGCGATGGTGCCAATTCGCCAAAGCGCCCCAATCGGTGCCATCGGCAATTACTGGTCCAGTCGTCGAATACCGTCTGCCGAGGAACTGGCAATACTGCAGGCCCTTGCCGATACGACTTCGGTGGCGCTGGAGAGTGCCGATCTCTACGCACGTCTGCAGGGCATGGTTCACACCCTGCAGAAACAGCGGCAGCGCATCAGCGAGCAGCATGAGAGCCTGGGCGTCTTCACACGTGCATTGGCTCACGATTTGCGAGAACCGGTCAGGACGCTGATCTCGTTTTCCAATCTGCTCCGCGATCCGCAGGAAGATGAGGAAAGCCAGGATACTTATCTGCGATACATTGGCGAATCTGCAATTCGGATGGGCGCGCTGATTGACTCCGTATCGCAGTATACACGGCTGGACGGACCAGAGCATCACGAGCCTGTCGTTTGCGTGCTAACCGATGTGATCGCCGAGGTGCGCCAGAGCCTCGACCGCATCATCACGGAGCGAAACGCCACGCTAGTCCACGGCCCTTTGCCGCAGCTCCTGGCCGATCCTGTACATTTGCGGCAGTTGTTCCAGAACCTGATCGCCAACGCCATCCTTCACAACGAACCGGGGGTGACGGTAACAATCGGCTGTGAGATCGCCGAAGGGGGCTACGCCTTCTTCGTCCGTGATGACGGCTCGGGTATTCCCGAGGATCAGTTTGAGCAGATATTTCAACCCTTTCGCCGGCTGTCGCATCACAACGAAACCTCGGGGCTCGGCCTCGCGATCTGCCAGCGTATTGTGGCTTTGTACGGTGGACGGATTGGTTGTGAAACCGTGCCCGGATCCGGAGCAAAATTTCGATTTTCCCTGCCGGACGCGGAGGAACCCCGCGCCCCGCAGCCGAGTGAGGGGGACGCGATGGCAAATGTCCTGATTGTCGATGATCGGGAGGCGGATCTTGAACTGACCGAACTAGCTCTGTTCAGGCGGCCCAAATTGCGATGCAACTTACGCAGCGCACGCGACGGGAGAGAGGCGCAGCGCATTCTCTACGAGCCTGACAATGACGTGGATCTGATACTGCTCGACATCAACATGCCCGATGTCGATGGCTTCAAATTGCTGGAACGTATGCGGGAGGACGTTGCGCTGAGCCGGGTGACGGTGATCATGTGCAGTGGCTCCGACTACGAACCCGATCAGCGGCGATCTGCGGAGCTTGGCGCGGCGGGTTACCTCTTGAAGCCGCCGCGGTTTGCGAACTTCAGGGATATCGTGATCCGTCAGCCGGGCTTCAGTCTGCTTGGTGACGATACAGGAATGACGCTGGTCCGCACCGAAGACTGACAAATGGTGGATCGCTTGTCGCTTGGTCCTTGCTTCCAACTGCCCATCAAAGCAAGGGTTCCGGCAGCCTGACACGATAGACGAGGATCCGGTTGTCATTGTCGATGTCGGAATCGCATGGCTGGCCGGACATCCGGCAATGCCGGGCAATGAAATCGTTGTCGTTGCCGACGAACAGGAAATAGTCGGCCGGGTGGTCCGGATCCATCACGGGCGCAAAGTCCATCGCTTCCCATTTCTCGGAAAGCGCCGTGATGCTCAATCCGAAGCGGCCCAGTTGCGCCGGATTGAGCAAGTTCACGAACTCGGCCCGCTCGGCAGGCACGATGCCCGGCCGCAGGACGGTGCTGTCCGGTTTCTGCAGAACCGATGCCACGCCGGTTTCGTACTCGGAGCCGGCGATGTTCGTCGCGCCTGCAAGGTCCACCAGCAGTATGGACTTGTAGACGATCGGCCGGTCTCCGTCCGCCCCGCGCCCGGCGGCATCGCGCGCAAGCATCAGGAACCGGTGATCGTCCAGCGCGCGGATCTCGCTCTGCGCAGCGGTGCGATTGGGCGCGCCGCCATCGCCCGTGTCGTTGTAGGCAGGCAGTTGCACCACATAGTGCGCGGCTGGCCGTACCGGCGTGGGTGAGGCGTGCACATCGTAGGCCAGCACGCGGATGGCGGTGCGGCCGGCCGCATTGCCGGCGGCGCTGTCCTGCATCAGGGCGCTCTGCAGCGTTACCAATAAAGTGCGGCCGTCTGGGGAGAGTGACATACCCTCCGGCCCCTGGTTGTTGCGGCGGCCCGTCTCGGGCGGTTCCAGCGAACCGAAATCGGCCGCGCCGCCCCGCTTCGGTGCCACCGCCGGTGGCGGCTGGATCACGCCGCGCAGTCTGCCGTGCCGATCGAAGTAATAGACATTCGCGGTATATTCGTCGCCGACGTAGAAGCTGCCATCGCGCGTGAACTGCAGGGATTCCGCGTCGAGAGACACCTTCCCGCTGCCGGTCCCGCCAGCCGGAGCCGGCAACAACACGCCGCGCTCGGTCAAAGTACCCGTGCCCGGATCGGCCCCGGTGAACGGTCGCCCGCGAAAGTCCCGCAGTTCAAGCCCGCCATCGGGCACGATATCCAGCCGCCCGTCACCCGGCGTAAAACGGATGCGGAAACGCTCCAGCCGCGCCGGATAATCGAAGAAGAGACGCGCGGCGGGATCGTTGCGCCCACGATCCGGCAGCGTCCAGAGCACGCCTTCGTAGTGATCGCCAACCCGCTTCCAACTCCCCGGCGCGATCTGCAGCGAGGAGAAGGAGCCGAGCGTGTCGCCCAGGAAATCGATCGTGCCCGCCGGGACAGTGCCGGTGCCTACCAGCCCCAGGTTGGCATATGTCCGCCCACGCAGCGTCACCACTTGCGCGCCGGTAGCCTGATCGAGATGCGGCCGCGTAATGGCCTCCTCCCCGCTGGCAAGGGCGGGGAGGGCCATGAACAGGCCTGCCGATGCGGCAAGCCCGATCGTCAGTGCCTTAGAAATCAACGCTGAGCGTTCCGAAGAACTGGCGCGGTGCCGAAGAGTGGAACACCACGATAGTGCCCGCCGCATCGTCCGGCGCGAACACGCTGTTGTCGAGGTTCGCCGCATAGCGCTTGTTGGTAAGGTTGGTGACGTTCAGCGCAAGCTTCGCGCCCTTTACCACGCCAACGGTGCCGAAATCGTAGGTAAGGCCAAGGTCGAACGTGGTGTAGCCGCCGAAGCTCTGGTCGTTGGTATAGGTGTAGTAACGGCGGCCGGTATACTTGCCCTGCACCATGGCGGAAACCGCGCCTTGCGTCAGCGTCAGCACGCTGGCCAGCATTTCCTTCGGCGTATCTACCTGCTGTTTGCCCGCGGTCGCCTTCACGACGCAGGTGGTGGTGCACCAGTTCAGGTCATCGTCGTAGGTGGACTTGTTGTAGGATGCCGAGTTGTACCAGCTCATCCACGGCGCCGGCTTCCACAGCACGCCCAGTTCCACGCCGCGGCTGGTGACGCTGCCGGCGTTGTGGAAGGAGTTGCCGCAACCCGGGTTCTGCTGCTGGTTGGTCGGGCAGGGATTGTACTGCAGCAGGCGGTTGTCGAACTTCACCCAGTAGCCGCTGAGCGCCACCTGCAGCGGGCCGCTGACATAGCGGTAGCCACCTTCGACGCTCTTGGAGGTTTCCGGCTTCAGCGTCTTGCCTTGCGCGTCCCACACGGTCTGGGTGACCGACTGCGGGCCGAGCTTGAAGCCGCCCTGGTACATGGCCATGTTCTCGGCATAGCTGGCGTAGAGTTCGTGGCGCGGGGCGACCTGCCAGTGCACGCCGACTTCGGGCAGGAAGTAGTCCTTGGCGGTCAGCGAACCCGTGGCGAACTGCGTGGAGGCAGGCGGCGCGGCCTTGGCGATCCCGTTCTGCGCTTCGGCGTCCGAACGGGAATAAGTGCCCTTGAAGCCGAAATCGACGGTCAGCGCATCATCCAGCAGATTCACCGTGTCCTGCACGTAGAACTGGCGCGTCTTCCACTTGGTTTCCTGCACCCACTGCGCGGTATCGGGCTGCCCCTTCAGGAACTGCCCGATGTCGAACGGACCAGTAACATTGGCCCAGATGTAGCGGGCGGCGCTGCTCTTGTTCTCCTCAAGCCAGAAGCCGGCCTGGAAGTGGTTGAAGGCCAGATCCCAGCTCAGGCTGCCAAGCGCGCCAGTGCGGTTGATGGTGTAGCGCGTGTCGCGGATCTGCACCGGCACGTCGTCAGCCGTGGTCGTCGTGCCCTGCTTGGACCAGCCGACGATCCAGTTGTTGCCCGCGCCCTTGTCCGTGTGGTGATAGACCTGCGCATGCGCCTTCAGCGTGCTGGTCACGTCGAAATCGCCGGCGAGATAGAACAGGTTGTCGTTGCGCAGGATCTGGCCGTTGGTGAAGGTGACGTCCGAATTTTTCTGCGGCTTCGGCGCGTTGACGCACTTCGTCGGCGCGGTCGGCCCGGTCACCGAGCAATAGGCGACGCCAAGGTAGGAGTCCCAGTCCGGCGCATAGCCGCCCCAATCCCAGCCCAGACGGCTCTGCATGTCCTTCGAGAGGTAGGCGTCGTCAGCCTGATTGGTGCGCGAAAGGTCTGCAAAGGCGGTGATCGTGCCGCCGGTGAATTCGTATTTCGCCTTGGCGTTCAGCTGCTTGCCGGTGGAGCGGTTGTAGGCGCGCTGGTGCACGAACAGGTCCTGTTCGCTGTACTGGCCGGAAACATAGGCCGAAAAGCCGCCATGTTCGCCGGTATCCAGACGCACGAAGGTGCGCAGGCTGTCCGCGCTGCCGAAGCTCTGGCTGAACGATGCGCCCATGTCCTTGCGCGGATCGCTGCTGACGTAGATCAGCGCGCCGCCAAGGTTGCTGGTGGAGGCGATGCCAAGCCCGGCGATGCCGGTTGCCAGATCGGCCCGGCCAAGGTTTTCGGAGATCAGCGCACGGCTGATCGAAAGGCCGTTGTAGTTGTTGTAGGCACCGTCGCCCAGCGGCATGCCGTCCAGCGTATAGCCCAGATGCGTGGTGCTGAAGCCGCGCACTTGCAGCGAAAGCGACTGTTCGTTGACACCCAGCGCGTCGATCGACTGAGCACTGACGCCCGGCAGGAAGTTCAGTGCCTTCTGCACGCTGGTGCCCGGCGGCAGCACGTCGAGGTTTGCCGGCAGCAGGGTGGAGACGGAGCGGGTCTGCCCACTGCCGATCACGACGATGTCGTGAGTTTCGCTGCCGTCCGTGGCGCCCGGCTCCGCATCTTGCGCCTGCGCCTGAACGGATACCGTGAAACTGGCGGCGACCGCCAGCGCGACAACGGACTTCTGCAACATTCATGCCCCCATGTTTTTCGAAAATGCCGATGGATTCCACGGATCGTGGCGGCTGCTTTTCCGGGGCGGGCCTATTCCACGCGTTGATGACGCTTTCGCTACAATCTGGAAACATAAGAGAAAAATCTGCTTCGGGAGGCGTGCTCGTCCCTTGCATCGCCGATCTCCGCAAGCTCGCTTCACTCTGCCCTTACCGCCCCGGTGAAGTTTTCGCCGTTTGGCGTGCCGTGCTGGACGGTTCGCGGATGGCGACATAGGCTGCGGGCAAGCCTCGATACGAAACCGGCAAAATCAAACGGGGAGAGGAATGGGAATGGACGTCGAAGCCCGTCTGGCCGCGCTTGAGGCGCGCTGCCGCAAGGCAGAGGATCATCTGGAAATCCTCAACTTGCTGAACTCCTACGGCCCGCTGGTGGACAGTGCCACGGCAGGCCCGGCCGCCGATCTTTGGCAGGAGGGCGGCGGCTACAGCTTCACTTTGCCCGATGGCGGCACCCGGCGCCTTTCCGCCCCCGAAGAGATCGCAGACATGTACAGCTGGCCGGGGCATCTTGAACTGGTGAACACCGGCTGTGCCCATCTTACCGCCACGCCGAAGATCACCGTGGATGGCGATGCGGCGCAGGCCGTCGGCTACTCCGTGGTCGTGCTGAAGGAGGAGGATCGCTGGTTCCTCTGGCGCGCGGCGGTGAACCACTGGACTCTGGTGCGGACAGAGGACGGCTGGCGCATCGCCGAACGCGTCAACCGCGCATTGGACGGTTCGCCGGACAGCCACGAGATCATGCAGAAGGTGGCGCGGATATGAGCCGCTTCGAGGGCAAAGTGGCGATCATCACCGGCGCCAGCACCGGGTTGGGTCCAGTCATGGCCACGATGATGGCCGCGGAAGGCGCCCGATTGGTGCTTGCGGCAAGGCGCCTTGAACTGGTGGAGGAAGTCGCAGCCGCCATCGGCCCCGCCGCGATCGCGGTGCGCGCCGACGTCACCGACGAGGCGGACGTTGCCGCCATGGTAGAGGCGGCGATGGACCGCTGGGGTCAGGTCGACGTGATGATGAACAACGCCGCGGTTCCCGGCACCGACAAGTGGATCTGGGAACAGACGGCCGACAATTTCCTGGACACCTATCGCACCGACTGCATGGCCGCGATGCTCTGCACGCGCGAGGTGCTCAACCGGTCGATGCTGGAACGGCGGACAGGATCGATCGTCAATTTCTCGTCCAGCGCGGGGTGGGACGGGATGGTGCGGAAGAGCCATTATTCCGCCGCTAAGGGCGCGCTGCGCATTCTAACCAAGACCATCGCGCGCGAGGTGGGAGAGTTCGGCATTCGCTGCAATTGCGTGGTGCCCGGCGCGATCGGCACGGACCTGATGGTCAACTACATGAAGCGCGTCGCGGGCGAGCAGGGAAAGACCTATGAGGAAGTGGAGGCAGGTCTCGTTGCCGGACTGCCGCTGAAGACTTTCTCCAGCCCGGAGGATGTGGCGCGCATGGCGCTGTTCCTGGCGTCTGACGAAGCGCGGACGATCACCGGGCAGTCGATCAATGTCGATGGCGGTCTGGTGATGTCGTAACCGCATGAAAAATCGGAAAAAAAGGGAGAGGAACATGGCGAACGAAATGCCCGGGGCGAGCGAATTTTCCGGCCTTACCCGCAAGGTGATCGAATATAGCGAGGCGTTCTCTGGGCTGGTCGAGAAATCCAAGACGCAACCCCTTGAGGACGCCGATTGGGCCGCCATCGAGCGCCTAGTCGATGTGGAGAGCTACGTCCGCATGGGCGTGTTCCTGGGCCCGCAGGCCGAAGTGATCGATTGGGCCCAGTACAAGTACTATATCACCCAATATGCTGCTGGAACGTGCTGGGAAGGAACGCTGCGGCACGTAACCGAGCAGCCGGGCCGGGTGATCCTGGAACTGGAGGAGCGCAATGCGCGCGGCGACGTAACCGATGTGTCGAACACGGTGACGATCTACGAATTCGACGATGCCGAGCGGATCCGCCATCTGGACGTCTACGTCATGCCGCTCGAAAAGCGGTGAACCTCACGCCATCGCGTTCCCCTGCGCTCCCCTAAGAGTCTGTTTGAAAAATGCCCGCAGGGGCATTTTTGAGGCGGCACCGGCCCTCTCCCCCACCCTACCACCCGCAGGATAATACCGATGGGTGGTAGGGTGGGGGAGAGGGCCGGTGCCGCAAAATTCGCATTTCGCGAATTTTCAAACGGTCTCTAAGGATTTCAGAAGTCCACGTAATAATCCTTTGGAAAATCTGCTCCGCCATAGGCCTTGCGCATGGTCCAGGGCTGTCCTTCGGCTTGCCAATAGCTGTTGCTGGCTGGCAGCCCGAGCGCGAGCAGGCTTTCGGCGGCGATATACATGCTGCCGGCATTCGAATAGACGTCGCCCAGGCTGGGCTGATGACGGGCGAAGCCGATCGTCAGGAATCCCTGGGCATTGAAATTGCTGGGATCGGCAAAGATGCGGCGCTGTGTGGCCAGTGTGGCGGCGCGAACCTGACCTTCGGGCAGTTTGGCATGAAGCAGTTTCTTCCATGCCAGATAGGCTAGCGGCTGGTGCACCGCGGTGCGGTACGTCAGCGATCGCCCGACCGGCGGAAACGCGCCGTCCGGGCCGATCATGCGTTCCAGGGCTTCGCCGAAGCGCTGCATCCGCTTGATCTGCGTGGCCAGCCTATCCTCGGGGTTCAGCTTATTGAACTTGACCCCGGTGCGGACGAGTACGTCCAGTATCTGCGTCAACATCGGGTGGATGACATAGCTGTTGTACATGTCGAAGTGGAAATGTTCGCCATCGCCGTACCAGCCATCGCCAACGTACCACTCGCCGAACTTGCGGATGGCAAGGTCGATCCGAATGGGGTCCCACTGCGCGCCGACCGACAGCAGGAAGGCCTCGTTCATGGCCGCGAACAGCAGCCAGTTCGTATAGGGCGGGGTTACCCGGCGCAGGCCCTGGATTTCAGCGATGATCCGCGCCTTGGTGGTTGCGTCCAGCGGTTCCCACAGGATCTGCGGCGCGCGCAGCAGCGCACTGGTGAAATAGGCGGAGTCCACCAGCGGCTGGCCCTCCGCGCTCCACAGCAGGTAGTCCGGGCTCTTGGGGTCGACGCTGTGGACGTAGCTGGCCAGCGCCTGTTCGCGCAGTCCGGCACGCAGGCGTGATTCCGCGCTGCCATCGTCCGGCAGCGTCAGCCACGGCGCCAGCCCGTCGATCAACCGGCCGAACGCCTCCAGATAGGCGACCTTGGGATTGCGGCCGTCCCAGGTGGGGCTGAGTTCCGGCGTCCATTCCTGCTGGAGCCGCCCGTTCGCCATGCGTGAGAGCACCGGCGTTGCCATGCGTTCCAACAGCGTCAGCATATAGGCGCGATCTTCGGTGCCGGAATGAAGCACGGCCTGGCCGAACGGTTTTTGTCCTGCGACGCGGGCAGTGGCACGGGCGGTTGCCGCGCCGGTCGAAAGCGCCGCAGTGCCGGCCACGGCGCCGGCCAGCATCGCGCGGCGATCCAGATTCATGGTCATGTTCAGTCCTTCGGAATCGAGAAATCGAGCGTCTGGGAAGTGGCGTAGGCGTCCCACGCCTCCCGCGTCGTGAAGCTGTCCTGCCCTTTGCTCCACGCGCTGCCCGAATAGTAGACGAAGGGCTTGCCGGGCTGCACGTTGAGCAGGACGAGGTAATTGTCCGCATCCTGCCTGATGTCGGCGATCATGCCGGGATCCACGCGCACCGCGATCGCCATGCGGCCATGCGCGCCGTCTTCCGGGCCCCACCAGGAAATCAGGCCCTTGGCGCGGTCCACGGTCACTTCGCCGTCACGCGCGCCGGTCGTGCGCTTGCCTAGACCGATTCCGACCACCAGCGGGGCAGGGGAGTCCGATTGCAGCGTCGATACCAGCCGGGTGAAATGCGTGCCCAGCGGCAGCGTGAAGCGCCGCGTTTCCCATACCTTGCGATCCACATCCACCGGCCAGGGGGCATAGTCCACGCTGAAATCGGCTTCTTTTCCGCCGGATTTCAGGATGCGGGCACGCACGTAATTGCGTGAGGTCCACAGCTTGTTGTCCTGCCAGATGCCCAGCCCACCGGCGCCGCGCGCAGTGCCGACGTTGTAGAAATCCAGACCCTCGCCGTGATAGCCGTGCTGGTCGCCGCTGCGCAGTTGCCGGTCTGCGAACGGCCAGGGCACGTTCTTGCCCCAACTGTCGATGCCCGATCCGGACGGCGGCTCCGCCGCTTCCAGAGCGCGGCCATAGATCCGGTGTGCGGTCTTGTCGTTTTCCCAGAGCAGGTCGTCATAGCGATAGGGGGCGAATTGGGCCACTGCCGCCGGAGTCTTGCTCTCAGGCGCGGGAAGCGGCTTATCCATTTTCAGCTGCATGTCAGCCTGCTGCTGTTGGGCGAGTGCACCACTCGATGCCCAGCCCATCGCCAGCCCCGCTGCAACCAGGGTGCGCGCCGATCTTCGAATTTGCCGCATGTCCTCTCCAAGACTATGTGCGAAAGTTGTATGCCAACCTGATAAATTGCTATCTGTCGTTTGCCAAGAGCTTCGTGTAGGAATGGACAGTGCGGGAGGTTCTTCTTCCGCCGGTGACGAAAGACTTCCCATGGTAAAAGCCGCCTCCCTGGCCGATATCCTCTACGCGAAACTGGAGGAGGAGATCATCTCCGGGGTCATACCTGCCGGATCCAAGCTGCCTTCGCAGAAGGATATTGCCGAGCGCGAGGAAGTGAGCCGGACCGTCGTGCGGGAGGCGGTGGCGCGGCTTGAGGCGCAAGGGTTCGCGGTGGCACGGCAGGGGTCAGGCGTTTATGTGTCTGAAAACGCCCAATATCGCGCCTTTCAGGTGACGAAAGAAGAGCTTACGGAGCTTTCCGACGTTATCAAGCTGCTGGAGATGCGGCAGGCGATCGAGGCTGAAATGGCTGGTCTGGCCGCCGCCCGGCGCACCCAGGCCGATATCACCGAAATGCGCGCGGCGCTGCGTCGCATGCGTGACGTTGGGGACGATCCCACGGCTTCCGCGCAAGCGGACACCGAGTTCCATCTGGCGATCGCACGGGCCACGCAGAACGATTATTTCGTAAGATTCATACAGTTCCTGGGTGTGCGGCTGGTCCCGCCGCGTAGCCTTTATCTGCGCGACCAGTCCGAGGATGCGCACCAGGCCTATGTCGGCAAAGTTCGTGACGAGCACGAGGCGCTGCTGGAGGCGATCATCCGGATGGACATCGAGGGGGCGCGCACGTCGGCGCGGCTGCACATGCAGGAGAGCCTTATCCGCCATTCCGAACTGAGCGATGCCATCACGGGTGCGGACACGATTGAAGGTCTTAAGTAGTCCGACAATTGACAAATAGGTATGGTTGTATGACAACTTTCTCATCACGCGGCGAATCGCGGATGAGGGAGGATGTTCATGAGGGTGGTTACTGCCGCAGCATTGACGGCGAGCGCTTTGGCAATCCTGGCGGCGAGCAACGCAGCCCATGCGCAAGAGGCAACGGCATCGGGTGATCCGGCTGCCGGGGCATCGGCGGACGCATCGCCGCCGACGACCGAGGACATCGTCGTCACCGGGTTTCGCAAGAGCCTTCAGCAAGGCATCGAACTGAAACGCGAAGCCGTGGGCGTGCGCGATTCCATTGTGGCGGAGGATATCGGCAAGTTCCCCGAGGCGAACGTCGCGGACTCGCTACAGCGCATTCCCGGCGTGTTCCTGTCCCGCGATGGCGCGTCGAACGAAGGGCAGCGCATCAGCATCCGCGGTCTGGGTTCGGAATTCACCGTTACCACTATCAATGGCGCGCCGGTCCACACCACGTCATCGCAGAACGTCGGATCGTCCACACGCGATTTCAACTATGACGTCTTCCCGTCGGAGCTGTTCGGCCGGGTGGACGTCTACAAGTCGCCGCTGGCCAATCTTGAGGAAGGCGGTATCGGCGGCAATGTCGACCTGCAAACGCCGCGTCCGTTCGACAGCGCGGGCCGGGTGATCCGCTATACCGCGCAGGCCAACTACAACACCCAGTCGAAGAAGTGGCAGCCGCGCGGATCGCTGTTGTTCAGCGATACCTGGGGCGATTTCGGCGTCCTGCTGGGCGCGGCCTATGCCAAGAACGTCAACGAGCGTTCGGGCTTCCAGTCGACCGGCGGCTACAACTCGTCCGCGATCGGTTCCCTCGCCTATCAGGGGCCAACCACTGTGGGCGGTCCGTTCCAGTTCCAGATGGACCTGGACAATCCGCTGGCGAACTTTGGCGATCTGACCCGCGACGAGATCAATAATGCCTACTTGCCGCGCTTCTACCGCGTGTTCACATCGAACAATACGCGCGAACGCATCGGCGTGGTCGGATCGATCCAGTACAAGACCGATCGGCTGGACGTCAGCGTGGACGGTATCTTCTCCGAACTGAAGGATCAGGCGGACGAATTCACCTTCGGCGCGGCGGTACGCAATTCGCGCACGGTGCCGGGCACCACCAATGCGCCGGGTGTCGGCACGAATTCGGGCATCATCCCGCTCGATGTACATATCGACGAATTCAACAATCTTTACGGCACGTTCGGCAACACCAGCTTTATCCAGGAAAGCTTCTTCCGCAACGCGCGGACCCGGTTCAAGTATGGGATCGTGCGCGCCGTCTACGACCTGACAGACAATCTGAAACTGTCGGCGCAGGGCAATCTCAGCGACAGCAATGCCCGCTACACCGCCAATCGCATCACCAGCAATATCTACGGCATCACCAGCACGTTCGACCCCACGGTGAACGTCACGTATCCGACGATCAGTTCGCCCGTCGATTTTACCGACCCCGCCAACTTCACCGCGCCGGGGCTGGGTTTCTCGCTCAATCGCGAGATCGACAGGGAGAAGACCGCCCGCGCCGTGCTCGACTGGACGCCGGTGGACGATGGCGATCGCACGTTCGCGATCAAGCTGGGCGGCAGCTATGTGGATACCGGCAAGGAAATCTCGCAGCAGGACGGAAGCAGCATTGCCTCTGCCCAGCTCGCCGGGCTCGATGTGTTCTCGTACATGGATCCGTATATCCAGTTCGGCCGGATCCGTGACGGCGGAAACTCGGGCTATCCCTCACAATTCGCGACGTTTCCGCGCTCTTTCGTGATGGACGATCTGGATGCCAATGCCGCCAACGCGGCGGCGCCGGTCAATCTCAACGGCGCGTTCAAAGCCAACGAGATCGTCAAGACCGGCTTCTTCGAAGCCAACTTCACGCTGCCGGTCTTCGGGCGCGAGCTGCGCGGCAACGTGGGCATGCGTTATTCCAACACGCGCACGATCATTCACAACTACCAGAGTGCAGGCTCAGGCGTGTTTCTGCCGCAGCGGCGGGAGGGCGGCTATGATAACTGGCTACCCTCTGCCAGCCTTGCCTATGATGTTACCGACAAGGTGGTCGTACGCGCTTCCGCGGGCAAGACGATTACCCGCGCGGCGTTGACCGCGATTGCCGGCGGCACCATCGTGCCCAATGTGTTCAACCCCGACGTGACGGTGGGCAATCCGAACCTGCGGCCGCAGATGGCCACGCAGTTCGACGCCGGCGTTGAATGGTACTTCGCGCCGGGCGGCCTGCTCAGCATCGGCGCGTTCAAGAAGGACATCGTAGACCGCGCCATGGCGGTGCAGGACTTCGTTACCTTCGGCTCGCTCGGCCTGCCGGACAGCGCCTTCAACGCGGTGGCGTTGGGCTTTCCGGATGGGGATATTCCAGACGATTTCCTGATCCGCCGGACTCAATACGTCAATCAGGGCGAACTGAAGCTGAAGGGCCTGGAATTTGCCTATCAGCAGAACTTCACCTTCCTGCCAAAGCCGTTCGACGGACTGGGCTTCACCGGAAGCCTGACGCTGATCGACCAGAAGGGCGATGACTTCGTCACGATGGAGGGCACCCGCGTGCCGATCCAGTTCGTACCGAAGTATTCGTACAGCGCCACCGCGTTCTACGAAAAGGGTCCCTTCGCCGTGCGCGCTTCCTACAACTACCGCGCGAAGACCGGCATTACTTCGCAGAATACCGGCAACGACCAAATTCCCTACACGGCGCCGCAAGGCTTCCTGGACGGGACGGTCAGCTATAAGCTGAACGACATGATCGAGCTGCGGATCGATGCGCTGAATATCACCAACGAGAACGTCTACATCTTCTACTCCGATCCGGACGGCCCGAAGGGCAACGGCAAGTCGCGGCGCGACAATTCGTTCTTCAACGGCACCACTGTCTCGTTCGGGGTTCGCGGCAAATTCTGAGCCACTCCCAACTGGGCGCCCGGGTCCATGGTTCGGGCGTCCTCTCTTTCGCGAGGGGATGATAATGCAGCAAATGCCGCGGGAAATCTTGGAACAGCCTGTCGTCGAACGGGCCGCGGGCAGGGCCGGGCGCTATCGCTGGGCGATCTGCGGCCTGCTGTTCGCGGCGACTGCGATCAACTATGTCGACCGCCAGATGATCGGCGTGCTGAAGCCGGTGCTGCAAGCCGATCTGGGCTGGAGCGAACGCGAATATGCAGACATCGTGTTCTGGTTCCAGTGCGCCTATGCGCTGGGCTTTCTGGCGATGGGGCGCTTCATCGATGCTGTGGGCGCGCGGCTGGGCTATGCGGTGGCCTTCACGTTCTGGACGCTGGCGCATGCGGCGCATGGCCTGGTCGGCAGCGTCATCCAGTTCATCGTGGTTCGCTTCGCATTGGGCGTGGGTGAAGCGGGGAACTTCCCGGCCGGCCTGAAGGTCGTGGCAGACTGGTTCCCGCAGCGCGAGCGGGCCTTTGCGATCGGCCTGTTCAACGCCGGTGCCAATGTGGGCGCGATCGCCACGCCGCTGATCGTGCCGGCCATCGCGATCGCGTACGGCTGGCGGGCGGCGTTCATCGCCACGGGGCTGGCCAGTCTGGTATGGGTGGCGGCATGGCTGGCGATCTATCGCCGGCCGGAGGAGCATCCACGGGTCTCGCCGGAAGAACTGGCCTATATCCGCAGCGATCCCGTCCAACCGGCAGAGCGGCTGCCCTGGGGGCGGCTGTTCGCGGTGCGCCAGACCTGGGCCTATGCTATCCCGAAGTTCTGCATCGATCCCATCTGGTGGATGTTCCTGTTCTGGCTGCCGGACTTCCTGGGCAAACGCTATGGGCTGGATCTCAAGAGCTTCGGCCCGCCGCTGGTCGTCATTTACCTGATGTCGGACCTTGGCAGCGTGGCGGGCGGCTGGATATCCTCGCGCCTGATCGCGCGGGGCTGGAGCGTCAATGCCGCCCGCAAGCTGACCCTGCTGGGTTGCGCGCTGGTGGTGATGCCGGTGATGACCGTCCAGTCGGTGAACAATCTGTGGCTGGCCGTGCTGCTGATCGGCTTGGCGACTGCCGGGCATCAGGCCTTCTCCGCGAATATCCTGACGCTGCCGTCAGACCTGTTCCCGCGCGCGGCCGTGGGCTCGGTCGTCGGCATCGGCGGTACGGCCGGTGCGATAGGCGGTATGCTGATCGCCAAGTTCGTCGGCACCGTTCTGCAGTTGACCGGCAGCTATGCACCGATCTTCATGGTTGCCGGATGCGCCTACCTCGTCGCCCTAGTGGCGCTTCACCTCATCAGCCCCCGCCTGACCCCGACAGGAGAGCTTGCCTCGTGACTATCCGAAACCTGATCCCCGCCGCGATCGTCTGTGCGGCCATGGCGACACCTGCTTTTGCCGCGCAAGCGCCCCAATCTGCTGCTAAGCCTGTTGCGGCCCAGCCTGCAAAGTCGCCGCTGGCCGCAGCGGTGAAGCTCGCCGATTGGCAGCTCGCCCATCTCGACGATCTCTCGCACATCCCCCGCGCCACGGACGAGACGCGCAAGACCCGCGGGTGGGAGCAGGCGGTATTCTGGGTCGGCATGACTGCGCTCGCCGATGCCGGCGCGCCGCCCCGGATTACCGAAGCGGTGCTGGCGATGGGCCGCCGCAACGCATGGCGTCCGGGCGACAACCTCTACTTCGCCGACGATCAGGCCATCGCGCAGGCCTATGTCTGGGCTGCCGGGCACGGCGGCGGAGAGGCGGCGCTGGCACCGACCAGAGCCGCCTTCGACACCGTGGTAGACAAGCCCGCGATCACCACTCTGGCCTTCGCCATCCCGCCCGAAGGCTATGGGGCGACCGAGTGCCTCAAGCGCTGGTGCTGGTGCGATGCATTGTTCATGGCTCCGCCCGCTTTCGTGGAATTGTCCCGCCGGACCGGCGACAACCGTTACCTGACTTTCGCGATGAAGGAGTTCTGGGCGACCACGGACTTCCTCTATGACCCGGTCGAACATCTCTACTACCGCGACAGCCGCTTCTTCGAACGGCGCGACAAGGGCCGAAAGGTGTTCTGGAGCCGTGGCAACGGCTGGGTGTTCGGCGGCATGGCGCGGGTGATCCCGCAACTCGATACCGGCAGCGCCGACCGCACGCGGATGGAGGCGCTGTTCAAGGACATGGCGGCCAAGGTGAAAAGCTTGCAGAAGCCGGACGGCTACTGGGCACCCTCGCTCCTTGCCCCGGAAAACTCTCCGCCCGAAACCAGCGGCACGGCGTTCTACACGTATGGCATCGCCTGGGGCATCAATCAGGGACTGCTGCCGAGGGATGAGTACGAACCGGTGGTGCGCAAGGGCTGGGCGGCGCTGGAACGCGCGATCCAGCCGGACGGCCGCCTTGGCTGGGTGCAGCAAGTGGGCGATCGCCCCGATCAGGTTCTGCCCAGCGACACCCAGTACTTCGGCGTTGGCGCCTTCCTGCTTGCCGCGACGGCGGTGGCGGAACTCGACCGCAAGCCGCGCTGACGGAGACGATCCTTGTTCGAAAAGACCTACTACGGGATCCATCCCGGCATGATGCAGGGCGCTAGCAACGAGGACTTGCGGGAACGGCATCTCGTTTCGGGCCTGTTCCGCGCGGGTGAGATCGTGCTGACCTATTCGCACGGCGAACGCTTCATCATCGGCGGCGCCGTGCCGGGGGGCGAGCCGCTGGTGCTGCCGCGCCAGACCGAACCGGAAAGCGCCGCCGGGCACTCACTGCTGGAACGACGCGAGCTGACGGTGATCAACATTGGCGTGGGCGAGGGGACGGTCAACGCCGATGGACAGGCGTTTTCGCTGGCCAAGTACGAGGCACTCTACGTGCCGATGGGCACCGAAACGCTTAGCTTCGCAGGCGAGGGTGCACGCTTCTATCTGCTGAGCGTGCCTGCGCACGCGGCATTTCCCTTGCGCAAGGTGGGCACGGCGGAGGCCAATGTCATGCAGCGCGGCAGTCTGGAGAATTCCAATGCGCGCACGATCTATCAGTTGATCCTGCCGCATACGTGCCAGAGCGCCTCCATCTGCCTGGGACTGACCCGGCTGGAACCGGGAAGCGTATGGAACACGATGCCCCCGCACGTTCATGAGCGGCGCTCGGAAATCTACCTCTACTTCGATCTGGAGCAGGACGACCGGGTCTTTCACTACATGGGCCGGCCGGACGACTTGCGCCACATCGTCATGGGAAACGAGGATGTGGTGATCTCTCCCCCATGGTCGGTGCACATGGGCGCGGGCACGCGCAACTACAGCTTCATCTGGGCCATGGCGGGCGAGAACCTGGATTACGAGGACATGGACGTCCTCGACATCTGCCAGCTGCGATAACGGGAGGGAATTAGGTGTCTCGCATGGGGAATTGGCGCGCGGCGGCAGCCGGTATCGCATTGACGGCTGCAACCACGGCGCAGGCCCAGCCGCCGCAAGTGCAGCCGGTGCAGGTCGATCCGTCCCGTCCGGATTGGGAAAATCCTGCCGTCAACGCGATCGGCAAGCTGCCGCCCCGCGCGACCGGGTTCCCGTTCGAAAGCCGCGAACGTGCCATTGCCGGCCATCGTACGCACTCGTCCCGGTTCCTGCTGTTGAACGGCGAGTGGAAGTTCGCTCTCTCGCCCAACGCCGATGCGCTGCCGGCCGGATTCGAAAAGCCCGAATACGACGTGTCGGGCTGGAAATCGATCAAGGTTCCCGCCGACTGGCAGGCGGAAGGGTTCGACCAGCCGCGCTACAACAACATCACGTATCCCTTTCCGGCCAATCGCCCGCTGATCCCCCACGCAACCAATCCGGTCGGCTCATACCGCCGCGACGTCGACGTTCCGGCGGGATGGAGCGGAGAAGACGTGATCCTGCACATCGGCGCGGCGGGATCGGCTTACTATGTCTGGGTGAACGGTCAGAAGGTCGGCTACTCCGAAGACAGCAAGCTGCCGTCCGAATTCGACGTGACGCGCTTCGTCCACGCGGGCCGCAATACGGTGGCCATCCAGGTGTTCCGCTGGTCCGATGGGTCCTACCTCGAAGATCAGGATTTCTGGCGCGTTTCGGGCATCGAGCGTGAGGTGTTCCTGATGGCGGCGCCGAAAACGCGTATCCGAGACTTCTTCGTCCATGCCGGGCTGGACGACGGCTTTACCACCGGCACGCTGGCTATCGACGTCGCGGTCACGCCCGGCGCGGCGACGAGCGCGCGCTATGTTCTGATGGACGGAGACCGCACGGTTCTGGAAGGGAGGCAGCAGGTCTCTGCCGGACAGGCCGAACGTGCGGTCACGCTCACCGGCCGCCTGCCGGGCGTGAAGCCGTGGACCGCGGAAACCCCCAACCTCTATTTCCTGCTGGTCGAACTCTACGACGCCAAGGGGCGCATCATCCAATCGACTTACGCACGCATCGGCTTTCGCAATGTCGCGATCCGGAACGGCCTTGTCACTGTGAACGGCAAGCCGATCACCATTCGCGGCGTCAATCGGCACGAGCACGATCCGGAAACCTTCCATGTGATCTCGCTGGAGTCGATGGAGCGCGACATCCGGTTGATGAAGCAAAACAATATCAACGCGATCCGCACATCGCATTATCCGAACGATCCACGCCTCTATGAGCTTGCCGATCGCTATGGCCTCTATGTCATGGATGAGGCGAACCTGGAGAGCCATGCCTACATGGACTATGCCAACAAGCATCCGGAACATCGGGCGGAATTCCAGCTGGGCTTCGATCCTGCGTGGAAGGACGCGCATGTCAGCCGTGCGGTGAACACGGTGGAGCGGGACAAGAACCACCCCTCGGTCATCTTCTGGTCGCTGGGGAACGAGGCGGGCATCGGTCCGAACTTCGCCGCTGCCGCCGCAGCGGTGAAGGCGCGCGATCCGGACCGTCTGGTAAGCTATCTGGGGTGGGGCACATGGGACGGGATCAGCGACCATCGCCCCAACTGGTACGCGGACATCTATGCGCCGATGTACGATCCGGTGGAAAAGATGGTCGACTATGCCACGAACTGGAACTTCAAGCAGCCGATGATCCAGTGCGAATATGCCCACATGATGGGCAATTCGGGCGGAAATCTGAAGGAATACTGGGACACGATCTACGCTTATCCTAACAAGCTGCAGGGCGGCTTCGTCTGGGATTGGGTGGACCAGTCGATGTACCGATATACCAAGGACGGGCGCCGATATTGGGGCGATGGCGGCGAATATGGCCCCAATCCGGGCGGGGATATCGAATTCGGCGACGGGCTGTTGCAATCGGATCGTACCCCGAACCCGGCGCTGTTCGAAGTGCGCAAGGTCTATGCGCCGATCCAGTTCGACGGATTCGATCCGGCGACAGGCCGTGTCACCGTGCGCAACAGGCACGATTTCATCGACCTTTCGGGCTTTACGTTCGATTGGGAACTGCTGGAGAACGGCATTGCCGTGGCGCAAGGCGTGCTGCCAGCTCCAGGCGTGACCGCTCATCAGGCGGGCACGCTGACGCTACCGATCGGGACGTTCCCCCTCCGCGCCGGGGCGGAGTATTTCGTGACCATCCGGGCTCACGCCAAGGCACTAGCCGTGCCGGCGGTGGAGGATGGGCGGGTGATCGGCTGGGAGCAGTTCGCGCTTAATCCGGGGGCACGTGTCCTTGCGCCGGCGGTCGCAGGGCCGGTATCGACTTCGGAAAAGGGCGGAGTAATCGAACTCTCGGCAGGCGGTGTCAGCTTGACGGTGGACCGCAAGACGGGGTTGCTCAAGTCTTACGCCCGCAATGGCCAGCTGTTGGCATCTGGAGGCACGCCCAACTTCTGGCGTGCGGTGACGGACAACGACATTGGCATCGGAACAGAGCGCCAACTGGCGGTGTGGAAGACCTTGAGCCACGAACGCAAGGTCACGGCCGTCACGGCGCGCGCGGTCGATGGCGGCGCGCGGGAGATCGCGGTCACCTACGATCTGGGCAAGGGCGACGCGCGTTTTGCGCTCAGCTACCGCATGGAGGGTGACGGTTCCGTTACGGTTTCGGGCGAACTCACACCGCTCAATCCCCAATTACCGCCGCCGTTCCGGGTGGGGCTGGAATTCAACCTGCCAACCGATCTGGATACGGTCGAATGGTACGGACGCGGGCCGCACGAAAGCTATGTCGACCGCAAGACATCGGCGCCCATCGGCCTCTGGCGGGGGCCTTTGGCGGGGCAGAACCATGACTACATCCGGCCGCAGGAGACTGGTAACAAAGTGGACGTGCGCTGGATCGAGGTATCGGGCACGGGCACGGGCACGGGCACGGGCCTGCGTGTCGAAGGGAGCGGCCCTTTGATGGCGAATGCGCTGGCCTTCCCTTATGAGGATCTTGACCGGCACGCGCCCGGCACGTGGAAGTCCACCGACATCAGGCCGCATGACCACGGCACTTTGCTGATCGACGGTGCCCAGTGGGGCGTAGGCGGCGATACGCAATGGAGCGAATTCGGCAAGCCCATGCCCCAATACCGCACCCGCCTCGAACCCACCCGCTTTGCATTCCGGATTAGCGCTTTCGACGGCACGGGGACCTCTCCGGACAAGGCGAAGCCAGCAAGCGAAACGGAAAGCGAATGATGCGATCGGGAGAAGAAATGCAGGCTTTGCTTGTCGAGGCGAGATCCCGCGCCGCGTCTGCCGAATGAATGGCCGGTTCCCGCCAAGGCGTCCGCTTCAAGGCAAGAGAGGAGGCTGATAGCCTTCGGCATTCACACCGTCTTGGCCTGAGGAGCGCTCAGTCAATCTCAGACCGCTTTCGGTCTCTCCAAAGGCGCCTATTCGCTTTAGCGGGAGCATGGAAAAGCGGAGACGACTATGAGCACCTGTTCACCGGAGCGCCGGGATCGCGATATTCCCCGCACTGACGAGGACGCTCTCCATAAGGACGTTCATCTCGGACTGCAGATCTGCCGGGCCAACAGTCTGTCGCTCACGCGGCTTCAGCTTGCTCTGAGAAAGGGCGACAGGCGCGGCGTGCTGGAAGCGATCGACCGGCTGCATGACCTGGATGCCCAGATCGGCCGTCTTCTCCAGCGACTGCCCACATCGGCCAACGATGATCTGGAAGCCCAAGCGATCTGCAAATACATCGACGAGCAAAGGATGGCGGTCGCGTTTGAAAGGCTTGCACTTGTAAGTCAGGTAAGCGGTCCGGATATGCTATCTCCCACCGATGACTGGAGCGCCCCAAATCGGGCGAGAATATCTGGCAGGGGTTCCTCCGACCAGGTGGGCTCACCGATCACGATGCACCGACAGTTCTTTCCAATAATGCTGGGCCTCGTTCTGGCGCTTGTGGCGCTTGCGGCTTTGGTTGCCGTGATCTTGTTTGCTTCAGGGGCTTAGGGCACAGCCCCAAAGTGGGTTGTTAACGCCGCACCCGTGAACGACGACGGCTGCTATCCGGAAACCGAGATGAGGTGGTCAACGACCGCTCTGTCGGCGGTTGTTGCCGAGCTGGACATGGACCGGCGGGTTTCAAACAGAAAGTGTTGGTCCAGCTTCCGCAGTTTCCTGAATCAATCTCTTCAGTCGGCCGGCAGTTTCCGCCGTTGCCGGATTGTAGACCATCATGGTGAGATCGGGGCGTCCCTCCACCGCGAAAGTCGAGAATTCCAGCTCAATTGGGCCGATCATATGATGGGAAAGACGCTTGACGCCGTCGCCGTGCCCCACGACTTCATTGTCCCGCCACAGCGCCGCAAATTCGGGGCTCTGACGGGAAAGTTCCTCCACCAGTTGCATTATCTCCGAGCCTGCGCCGGCGCGCGCGGCATCGGCCCGAAACGCGCCGACGACGTATCGGGCCACCGTTCGCCAGTCTTCCTGGGCGGCCTGAATGCGTTCGTTCGAGAACATCAGCCGCAGGATATTGCGTTCTTCGCGGGGGAGCGTGGAATAGTCGGTCAGCACGGCGGCCGCCGCCACGTTCCAGGCCAGTACGTCCCAGGTCGCGGTGCGGATGATGGCCGGGCTAATCGGAAAGGCGTCCAGCACGCGTTGCAGGCGCGGAGTAATCCCTTCCGACTGGCGGTAACGGGCTTCGGGTGGATGACCGAAAGCCAGGATGAAAAGGTGCTCACGCTCCGGCTCGGTCAGCATCATGCCGGCGGCAAGCCGGTCAAGCACGTCTGCGGAAGGCGCGCCGCCGCGGCCCTGTTCAAGCCAGGTGTACCAGGTGGCGCTGATGTTGGAGCGCTGCGCGACTTCCTCGCGCCGTAAGCCCGGCGTGCGCCGACGTTCGGCAGGAAAGCCGAAAGTTGCCGGGTCGAGGCGCATCCGGCGATCGCGCAGAAAAGTCCCAAGAGCGTTGTCTTCAGCGGTGGCGGACTTTTGCGGCACGGGCGATCCTGTTGACGGCTATACCATGATAACGTCACTACTTTAACAGGAAGATGCGAAAGCCGAAAGAGCGACTCCCCCAATCGGAGTTTCCATTCATGCGCGTATTCCTGACAGGTGCCACCGGCTTCATCGGCTCTCGCATCGTGCCCGAACTGCTGGCCGCCGGCCGCCAGGTTGTCGGCCTCACGCGGTCCGACGCGGGCGCTGCTTCCCTAAAGGCTACGGGTGCCGAAGTGCATCTCGGATCGCTGGAGGATCCGGAGCAACTTGCCGCCGGTGCGGCCGATGCCGACGCCGTGATCCACACCGCTTTCGATCACGACTTTTCCAACTTCGTGGCCAATTGCGAAAAAGACGGCCGGGTAATCGCCGCGCTCGGCACCGTGCTGAAAGGCACGGACCGTCCGCTGATCATCACCTCCGGCACCGGCATGGGTACGCCCGCAGATGGCGGGCTGGCGCGGGAGGATGTGTTCAATCTGGACCATCCCAATCCCCGCACGATATCGGAACGCACCGCGCAGGGCCTGCTCGACGCCGGTGTGAACGTATCGGCCATGCGGCTGCCGCAGGTCCATGACACGGTGCGGCAGGGGTTGATCTCCCCCTATATCGACATCGCCCGCCAAAAGGGCGTCGTCGCTTATGTCGGGGAGGGGGCGAACCGCTGGCCGGCGGCACATGTGCTGGACGTGGCGAAGCTCTATGTATCGGCTGTGGAGCGCGGAGAGGCCGGCGCCCGCTACCACGCGGTGGCAGAGGAAGGCATCTCCGCACGGTCGATTGCCGAAGTGGTCGCGACGGGGTTGGGCCTGCCGCTCGTTGCGCTGAAGCCGGAGGATGCGGCTGCGCACTTCGGCTGGTTCGCGATGTTCGCCAGCCTCGACATGCCGGCATCCAGTGCGTGGACGCGCCAAGTGCTTCGCTGGCAGCCGACCGGGCCAGATATCCTCAGTGACTTGCGAGCCATGGATTATGCCCCGGTGACATAAAAGTGAGGAGACGCAAGCGGCGGGACAGCGGCGAATTCAGACGGATTGCTCATTTGCCAACGCGCCCACAAGCTCCAGCCGCTGCGGAACTGTGCCGATCTGGATTCCTTCCTGGCGGAATCGGCGAAGGAGAGTCGCAAAGGAGTTGCTCCGGGCACTGTAGGCGGCGCGCGGTGTGGCCACATGGGCGAAGCTGTTGAAGAATATACGCCCATCGGCGATGGAATCGATGAAGACCGAAGGGGCGGGTTCACTGAGCACGCTCTCTTCGCCCGCATAGGTTTCGAGCACGATCTTGCGAATTTCGTCGGCATCGACGTCGATGGGCACTGAAAACTGGATTTGCAGGCGGCCCAGTGGACTGGCGAGCGTTTTGTTGAGGACTGTCTTCGTGATGAGTTCCGAATTCGGAACGATCAGGGTGGAGTGATCGCCCAGTTCGATCTCGGTCGATCGGACGCTGATACGTTTTACGTCGCCTTCGTCCGTACCTACGCGGACGAGATCTCCGATCTTGATGGGCCGTTCGGCGAGGAGAATGAGGCCGGATACGAAATTCTGGGTGATCGCCTGAAGACCGAAGCCGATGCCGACGGAGAGTGCCGACAGGAGAATGGCTATGCGTTCAATGCCGATCCCGAGCGACGCCAATCCCCAGATCACGGCCAGCGCGACGCCGACGTAGCGCGCGACGAGACTGACCGAATTGCGCCCGCTGCCGTCCAGGTCGGTGGCAGGCAAGTAGCGATGATCGAGCCAGCGCATGAAGGCTTTGACCAGGGTAAGGCCCATGAAGAGGACCAGTCCCCCTCGTACCAGCGCACCGGGTGATACGCTGACGCCGCCGACCTCGAACCCTTGTGCCAGGAGACCAAGGCGGCCGAACAGGCTGTCCACGTTTCCTGCGCCGAACGGGGAGAGCAGCATGCCGAGTGCCAGTATCGCAACCGTAACGCGCAGGACGCCCGAGAGCAGGACGCCAAATTGGTCGATCGCGCTCCCGCGCAACCCCAGGCTGCGGACCAGGGCGTTTCCGAAAGGGCTGGAACGGTCAAAAACCGTAGACGCGACATCGTCGATCGCTGTCATCAACAGGTAGACGCCGGCGGCGAGGACGACAGCCCAGGCGATCATCTGAAGCACGAAAAGGCTGAGACTGAAGTATCCGGCAAGCAGTGCCAGAAAAGCGCCGCTCACGGCCAGCCAGGCCAGCAGGTTGACCAGCCCGAGCCCGGCATTGACTTGCTCGCTGGCCCCGCCGGACTTCGCGGAGCGTAGACGGCCGAGGGTGATCAGTGTCGCGCCGATCAGGAGAATATGGCCGAGGGCGAGAATGGCCTGAGTGCAGGCCGTGGACGTCGCACTGGTCCCCATTGCCTGATTCAACGCGCCCAGCATGATCGCGCAAAACGCGAGGCATCCCAGAACGATCGTATAGGGCCGCAGACGGGAGGCGGCCTCATCGCTGAGCCGCGCAATTCGCCACGAGGGCTGGCTGCGCATCAGCAGCGCCCCCAAGACCGACATGGTGAAGCCGGAGAATGCAGAAGCGGCAACGAACGTGCCCGCCAGCGTATCCCAGCCCTCGGGTACCATCGAGGCCCACCGCAGACCCTGAATGAGCGACAGAGCGGCGAGGAGCGGCGTAAGCGTGCCGACCAGAACCCGCCACAAGGCATTGGCCGACCGGCGGACGGAGCGCGCGGGAAACCCTTCGGTCAACATCTTTCGCCCGGCGCGCCGCACTATCGCGCGAAGCGGAACCAGAATGACAAAACCGACTGCAAGACCTAGCAAAGCAAGCCAGGGCATGCCCTTCTCGAAACTGTACGCCAGTTGCGCTTGGCCCTGATGGACGAACAGGGCCACTCGCCTGCTGTCTCTGGGCCAGGCATGGGCAAGGGCGTTCCAGAAACCCGGCGCAAGCGGGGAGGGGGAGCGTGCGGAAAGCTTCTCACCCAGTTGCTGCGCCTGGCTCTCCGAAATCTCGTCGGCCAACTGCTGGGCCTCAACGGCCAGCAAGTTACCGCGCTTGATCGCGGAATCGATGGCGGAGCGCTGTTTTGCAAGGCTTGCCCGCTGGCGCTGAATGTCAGGCGCTTCCCCGCTGCTCGACTGGGGACCGAGGCCCTCCAGCTTCGCGTCGAGCAGCGTGAGCTGTTCCTGCAGCTTGGCACTGGTGTCGGCTGCCGAAGATTTGGCGGCCAGAACCTTGGCCAAAGCCAGCTTCCGGTCGCTGTCGCTCATCCGCGCGTCCATCGATTGATCGACCGACCGGATATCGGTTTCTGCCTTCGCAAGGTTCGAGGATAGGGATGTCAGCGGAGACGATTGCGCGAACGTCGCGCTCGGCACGCAAACCGCCATCAGCATCAAGGCCATGAACTTCAGCGCCAGCCTTTTAGCGAGCATTCGGGCGATCTCCATTTCTTGCAGACCCGGCGGGACGTGTGCCGGCGATGCGAGCGCCTTTTAGGGACCGGTCGATCTGATACAATCGCAGAGCGGGGAAAAGAGCGGGATGATCGGCAGGCAGACGTTGCATTCGCGCTTCATCGCGCGCGTCTAGACCTTCACCGTGTATGACGGGTTGGAATGAACGAGGGACGCGGGCAGTGGCCGAACTCCGTTCGGTTACGCACCGTTCTGAGCATTTCGGTCGGCGCGAGGGGCGATGCGACGGGATTGATAAACAGGCGTTTTTCCTTCGCCCTATCGCGCCTTTGTCTGGTTTTAATTGGCCGGAGGAGAGGCGACCGGTTGAGCGGGCGATCCTGCTGCGTTGCGAATGATCGCCATTAGAGCGAAGCTCGCTAATGCAAGGAGGCTGAGGACCAGCGCAGCGAGACTGACGTACGCCGCCACATACTGGCGCACCGGCCAGGCGTGCTCGAACGGGCGATAGCTTCGGAATGCCTCTGCCTGTTTGCGCTGATTGGATGTGAATTCGTCGCCGGGGCGGCAGCTGTTTTCTGTTGGATAGGTGTAGCAGGCGGGGTTCTTGAGATTGAGCCATTGACCGTGCGTTTCAAGCACAGGACCGGTCGTGAGCTGCGCCCTTCGGAACACCTCCATGCGATACCCGAACATCGGCTCATAGCAGGGGAAGCTACTCGTCCCGTCGACCATGGCGGCATTTCTGCCAGCGTCATTGGAACGGATCTGTCCACCGATCATCCATGGGTCCGCGATCCGTTCGATCTGTGGCACCGCGGCCCCGGCCGCGACGCGAGAATAGGCGGCCAGTAGCGGCGCGGGATCATAGCCCTGGGTCTCGTAGTAAGTCATATCGGTGGCGGCGGCTTGTGCGATCGTCAAGGCGATGGCGGCGGTGACCCACCAGGCGCGCCGGTCCGGATCGGCGATGAGGTAGTCCATCAACAATGCCGTCAGAACGCACAGAAAAGGGATGTAGACGAACCAGAAGCGCAGCAGAACCGACATCATCTTAACAACTGGAAGATGCAGAACCAGCCAGCGCAAACCCAAGGCATCCCAGTTCAGCAAGATCGGTATGGTCAACACCAACGCCAGCGCGACGATCAGCGGCCAGGACCTGAACACCCTGCGCGCTGTCAGATCTCCGCGACGGACTGCAGCCCAGATGGCGGCGCCCAGAACCAGCAGCGGGACGATGCCGACCCCATATTCAAACTCCACGCGATCAAGCACAAGCTTGTCGGCGGGGAGAAAGGCCAATGCCTGGGGCGCGAACAGCGACATGACGGCCCCGCCTGCCAAGGCAACGAGATTTCCAGTCATGCGCAGGCTTACTGGCCGCGTGACGTGGCCGGCAAAGGCGAGGGCAGGCAGCAGCTTGTAAGCGCACAAGGCAAGGCAAAGCAGCGCGGCGATCACAGCCACCGGAGCAATACCGCGATGCCAGCCTCCACGGTAAACAAGCAGCAACGCCAATGTGACCATGGCAAGCATCATCGGAAGGATGGTGTTGGTCCCTCCGCTGTAGAACAGGTAGGCCAATAGTAACCCGGCCAGAATACAGCGCGCGGCAGGGCCGATCATTCGCTCGGCATTGGTCCGGAATCCGTCGCTGGGAGAACTGCTACTTATGGCACCGACAGGCCGGGCAAAGACCAGCAGGGCGATTAGCGGTAGAAGCATGACGCCATGGAAGGTCACGTGGCCGATGATCATGCGCGTGGTATAAAAACCATTCAGCAGAAAGAGCGCGGAACCCAAAAGCGCAGAGGTCGTCGAGACGGCATAGACACGCCGCAGCAGCGCATACATGCCGCCGGCTCCGGCAAGGCCGAAGAATACCCAGGAAATGACAAAGCTGGTAAGGGGCGTGAATATCGCCATCAGCGCTTGCGGCAGTGACCAGAATACCGATTGCGGGTTGAAAAGGAACGGTACACCGCCGCAGAATGACGGAATGTACTCAGCCGGTGTCAGCGGGCCATTCACTGTCTGCCAGAAATATCCAGCGGTGAACCACGGCATGAACAGGCCGTAGTCGTACCCTAATCGACCTGCTCCATTCGGGAAGAAGCGTGCGATGTTCCAGATGAAGAATGCCAGCGCGCCTATCGCAGCAACGCACGGCCCCAGGTTGAAAGTGCGCCGCATCACTTTTCAGGTCCGGGTTGGGCGATGCTGGTTTGCCGCGGGCTCAGTAGGTAATTGATAACGCCCCGCTTCCTGATCTTCACGTCCCCACTCCCGTCGCTGTCCCGATCCGGTTAGAGCATGGAATGAGTCATGCAATCCATCAATATCCGTAACGGCGATGCGCCGCCCGGGAGGGTGGGGAATTTGCGGCTAAGTTTTTGGTTTGTCGTATTTTCCGAGTCATCAGGTGATTCCACCTGATTAGAAAATACTCTAAACCGCATCGTCGCACCGATGGTTCGCCATGCTCCATTGCATCGGCCGCCAAGGTGAAGAGGAGTTCCGCGAAACGATCGGGGATGCGACGATGGGCGAAGTGGACGAAAGGCCGGTACTGGTGGCGGGGGCCAGCGGCTTTGTGGGCAGCCATATCGTGCGCCTGCTGACGCAGCGCGGTCGCAAGGTGCGGGTGCTGCTGCGCAAGACCAGCCGGACTGATGCACTGGAAGGCTTGCCGGTGGAGATCGTCCACGGCGATGTGCTCGATCCCGCATCCCTGCGCGCTGCGATGACGGGATGCGCCACGGTGTTCTACAGCGTGGTGGACCCGCGCTTCTGGTTGACCGACCAGACGCCGATCTACCGCAACAATGTGGAGGGGCTGGTGAACGGCATGGATGCCGCGCTGGCCTGCGGGGTGGAGCGCTTCATCTTCACCAGCACGATGGGTACGCTGGGGCTCAATCCCGATGGCCCGGTAACGGAAGACATCCCCTTCAACTGGCGAGACCGGGCGCCGCCTTACATCCGTGCCCGTCTGGAGGCGGAAGAGCGTTTCCTGGCCTATTGCCGCGAAAAGGGGCTGCCCGGCGTGGCCTTGTGTGTCGCCAATACTTACGGGCCGCAGGACTATCAGCCGACGCCGCACAACGGTGCGCTGTGGCAGGTGGCATCAGGCAAGCACAAGCTTGTCGTCAGTTGCAGCCAGCCGACGGTCGATATCCGCGACGTTGCCGAAGCCGCGCTGCTGGCGGAAACCCGGGGCCGGGTGGGGGAGCGGTACATCATCGCCAACGAATATGTCCACGCGCGCGAGTTCTATGGCCTGGCCGTGGCCCAGCGCGGGCTGCCGATGCCGCGCATCCTCCCCTATCGCGCGGCCTATGCCATTGCGTGGATCGGAGAGACCCTGATGAAGCTGACGCGCCGCAAGGACTATGTGATCAGCACCGATGCCGTCTATCTTTCCGACGCGTTCCGGGAACTCAGCCACGAGAAAGCGCAGAGGGAACTCGGCTGGAAGCCGCGACCCCTGTCCGAAACGGTGCGCGACGCGGTGGCGTGGTTTTCCGCCGCCACAGTTTGAAACGGGGAGAGTCCCGCCGCCTTCCGGGCGCCGATGGCCGGACTAAATTCTGGTGACCCGGTTCGAGGTGAAGAAGATGAACTGGTGACCCGAGCGGGGCCTTTCGATTCCGTTCCTGGAAAAGCGCACGGACGGATGAACTGACCATTCCGCGTCACAAGCACTTGCAGGCGCGGTGCATTCCTGCGCAAACCCGAGGTTCAAGAGGCAAGGGAAGAGGTAACGCGCCGTGCACAGGATCGGCTGGATAGTCATGGCCCTGGTGGCCACGGTTTCGCTGGCAGTCGTCGGCCTGTCGCGCGGGGAGCCGATCAATGCCTTGTGGATCCTGATCGCGGCGGTCTGCTCCTTCCTTGTCGCCTACCGCTTCTATGCGCGTTTCATCGCCAGCAAGGTCATGCGGATAGATCCCGCGCGGCCTACCCCGGCGATATACCGCGCGGACGGGCTGGACTATGTGGCGACGGACCGGCGCGTGCTGTTCGGGCACCACTTTGCCGCGATTGCCGGTGCCGGCCCGCTGGTGGGGCCGGTGTTGGCCGCACAGATGGGCTATCTGCCGGGAACGCTCTGGATCATCGTCGGCGTCGTGCTTGCAGGCGCGGTGCAGGACTTCATGGTGCTGTTCGTCTCCATGCGGCGCGACGGGCGTTCGCTGGGCGAACTCGTGCGCATGGAGATGGGGCAGGCGGCCGGGGTGATCGCGCTGTTCGGTGCGTTCCTGATCATGATCATCATTCTTGCGGTGCTGGCGCTGATCGTCGTCAAGGCGCTGGCGGCCAGCCCGTGGGGCCTGTTCACGGTCGCCGCGACAGTGCCGCTGGCGCTGCTGATGGGCGGCTATACCCGCTGGATCCGGCCCGGGCGGATCGGCGAAGTCTCCGTACTGGGGCTGATCGGCCTGATCTTCGCGCTGATCTGCGGGCAGTGGGTCGCACAGTCGCCGTTCTGGGGGCCGCTGTTCACGCTGACACCGATACAGCTTTGCTGGATCCTCATCGGCTACGGCGCGATTGCCTCCGTGTTGCCGGTCTGGCTGCTGCTGGCCCCGCGCGACTATCTTTCGACGTTTCTGAAGATCGGCGCGATCTGTGCGCTGGCGGTGGGCATCGTCATCATGGCGCCGCCGCTGCGCATGCCCGCACTGACCGCTTTTGCCGCCAATGGCGGGCCGGTATGGTCCGGCGCGCTGTTTCCGTTCTTGTTCATCACCATCGCCTGCGGCGCGGTTTCCGGATTTCACGCGCTGATCGCCAGTGGCACCACGCCGAAGCTGATCGCCACCGAGGCGGACGCGCCGATGATCGGCTATGGCGCGATGCTGATGGAGGCCTTCGTGGCGATCATGGCGCTGATCGGTGCCTCCATCCTCGATCCCGGCATCTACTTCGCAATGAACAGCCCGGCCGCGGTGATCGGCACGGACCCGCATCAGGTGGCGCAGGCCGTCACCGCCATGGGCTATCCGCTGTCCGCCGATACGCTGGTGCAGACCGCGCGCGATCTGGGCGAGCACACGATCATCTCCCGCGCGGGCGGAGCGCCGACTTTGGCCGTCGCCATGGCCGAAATCTTCTCCCACGTGGTCGGCGGGCCGGCGATGAAGGCGTTCTGGTATCACTTCGCCATCCTGTTCGAAGCGCTGTTCATCCTAACCGCCGTCGATGCCGGTACGCGTGCCGGGCGGTTCATGCTGCAGGACCTGATCGCCATCGCCGTTCCGCGCTTCGGCAAGAATGAGGGCATGGTCCCAGGCCTTGTCGCAACGGGCCTGTGCGTCGCGGCCTGGGGCTTCTTCCTGCATCAGGGCGTGTCCGATCCACTGGGCGGGGTGAACACGCTATGGCCGGTGTTCGGCATCGCCAACCAGATGCTGGCGGCGATTGCGCTGATGCTGGGAACCGTGGTGCTGTTCCGCATGAAGCAGGACCGCTACGTCTGGGTGACGGCACTGCCGGCGGCATGGTTGCTGCTCTGCACCGGCACGGCCGGATGGCTGAAGCTGTTTGCTACCGACCCGAAAGTCGGCTTCCTAGCCCACGCTGCCAAGTTCGAAGCGGCGGCCGATGCCGGGCAGGTGCTGGCGCCGGCCAAGTCGCTTGCCGAAATGCGGCAGGTGATCTTCAACGACCGCATCGACGCCGCACTCGTTGGGGTGTTCCTGGCGGTGGTGCTGGCGTTGCTGATATTCAGCCTGCGCACCTGCATCGCCTCCCGCCGCAGCGCGGTGCCGACCACAAGCGAAGTCGTGGGAACGGTGGTGACGGCATGAGCGGCCCGTTCACCACCCTGCGCCGGTCGCTCCACCTGATGGTCGGCCTGCCCGATTACGAGGACTACCTCGCCCACATGCGCGCGCACCATCCTGAGCGCCCGGTGATGGACCGCGTGGCATTCTTCCGCGATCGGCAGGAGGCGCGGTATGGCGGCAAGAATGGTGGGCGCTGCTGCTAAGCTGGGGTAGAGCGTCTACCTGATCTAGCCCTGCGGGTAATTGCGATAGAAATCGTTCGGCCAGTGAAAATTGGTGTGGGTGATGGTCACGCTGAAATCGGTGGAGGTGACCTGGTGCCACCAGCCCAACGGGATGAACAGCGCTTCCCCCGCCATCAGATCGACCTGATGGACGCGCATGCCTTTTAGGGAGGGGAAGCGGTCGATCACGTCCGGCTCCATCAGGTCCTTGATCTCGCTGTAGACATGATAGTCGTTGTGGATGCGCGGCCCTTCCAGCGGGCTGGCGAGCAGGATCCGCTTGCTGCCGGCCAATTGCAGCAGCAGGTTGTTGGTCAGATCGTGGTGGAGCGGGGTGAAGGTTCCCAGCGGCCCGATCCAGGTCATGCCGTGCGGCCGTTCGACCTCCCGCGTCAGGAACTTGTCCAGAAAGCCCAGATCGGCGGTTAGCGGTGCCAGCGCCGCCGCGTTCGCCCCGGCATTGTAGGCGGTGAGATAGAGATCGTTGCCCGCGCCCGGCGCACTGATGCGATCTATGAACATGTCGAACGGCATGGTGGTCTTGTGCGCATCCATGCTGCGTTCGAAGTCGGCGTTGCCGCTGCGACCGGCCTGCACTTCGACCGGGGCGGCGCCGATCTTCGCTTTCAGGTACTCCGGCGTCCAGCGCTGCAGGGCCGGCCAATCGGCAAGCTCTCCGGTCAGCAGGGCCGGCCAGTTGGCGGCATAGTGGCGATCGAGGAAGGCCTGCCTGTCGATCGCGTCGTAGCGCGGGATCTGGCGGTTATCGGAAAGGGCGCCCAGTCGCTGGATCGATTCCATGATCCATTCCAGCTTGCCGGCCGGCTGTCGCGACACTTGCTGCGTACCATTGCCGGCGGCGTGCGGGCATTTCGAATGCAGCGGCGTATCGGCATGAGCCGGCCCGGCATGAAACGCCTCCGCCCCCTTGAATTCGGCAAGCCGCAGCTTGGTCTTGTGATCGGCAGGGCCGGGCGCGCCGGAGGCGTAAGTGCCGCGAAAATAATATTTCTGCCACTTGTCCGTCGGCGCAGAGGGAGGATCGGCCGCCATTCGGGCGTGAAAGGCATCGCGGCCGGCGCTCCAGGATTCGAATTGCGCTTTGAGTTCGGGCGCTTCCTCGATCGGGCGGATTTCCGGCTCTACCTGTTCGATCGCGGCACGGCCGATCGGGAAGATGAAGCAGAACGGTTCGTTTTCCTCGAAGCGGATCACGTGATTGGGCCGTGTGAAGCGCCAGTTCATCGTGAAACTGTAGGGCGACCAATCCGTCTCGATCAGGCCGGAAAGCGGCGCGATGCCGTCCTTGGCGGCGTTGGGCGGGCCGCCGGCCCAGAGATTGATGCCCGGTTCGGTGCGGAACAGTCCCTCGACATGGAAGGTAAGCACGCCTGTACCGAATAGCGCGACCGGCAATGCGTCCCGCGTGTATCCAGGATCGCGGCGGATAATCACGTCTTCAGGGTCGCTGCCGCCGTTCCACTCGGCTTCGAAGCCGACCGGGCTCAAGATCTCCCAGCCATGGGAATTGGCGATGTCCAGCGGCAGGCAGCGATAGGCGAAGCGCTCGGGCGTGGCATCCATCCAGCCACGCGTCTGGGACGCGGCGCGAATACGCGGCTTCCACCCCGAATAGACGTAACACGTAAGCTTCATTGCAGGCGACGATCCCCAAATCGGTACGGCGGCGAGTTCAGCCAGCGCCATGGTAATCGGGTGAGCAGTAAACGAAAGGGCCGTGCCCTCTCACTCCCTACCAGACGATACGTAAGCCGATATTGCCGCCGATGGCATCGTATTTCCCCTGTGCCAGCCCCTTGGCCCAATCAACACCGGCGTGCAGCTCGATGCCGGGCCGGAGCATGGTGGTGAAGCCCGTTCCCAGTTTCAGCGTCGTGCTCTCGCTCTGTAGCTCCAGGACATTGGTGTTGAACAGAATGTCGTTCTTTCCCGCGAAGTTGTGCCAGAGATCGACGTGGAGGAACGGCTGGAAAAATGCCGTTTCGGTGGTCGCCACATGCTCGATCCGCGCGGTGAGGCGGCCGGTATAGGTGGTAACATCGTCGAAATTGATGGCCGCAAAGAGGTCCGCCGTCGGGTCGATCGAGACATTCTGGACGATGAACTGGCCCTGCGCCTCCAGCGTCCAGTCATCCGCCAGCTTGAACGGATAGCCCGCCTCTGCGGAGAACAGATAGGAGTGGCCCTTGAACCGGGCATTCACATCGCGATACGATCCGCCGTGGCCGGACAGCCAGGAATACATCCCGACGAGGTCCACATACCACTGGTTGCTGCCGATGTAGGTGGCATAGCCGCCCGCATTCTCCGATTTCAGGTTCATGCTGCCGGCCAGCGCGTCCTGCACGCCCAGCACGTTGCCGCGCGTGGTTCCGGATGCCTCGCTGTGGGCATAGAACGCGCCGAAGCGCACCTGTTGGCCATCGGCGTAGTTGCGCGAATAGACATCGAAACCGGCCTGGATGCCCCAGACGTGACCATCGAACGTCGGCGCAAGCTGGTAATCGGCGCGCACGACGGTCTGGTCGGCGGTTTGCTTGCGACTGTCTCCATAGAGGCGGCCCCAGACTGACGGAGCAATTCCGTCGCCCGACTTGATCAACTGATCGCCCTGCCGCTCATGGAAAGTTCCCAGCACGCCGAGGCCCAATTCCTGCGCAATCGCCGGGACGAGCGAAATGGACGGGATCTCCGGTCGGATTGTCGGAATCGGCGTTGGCACCGGCGTTGGCGGCGGCGTTGGAGTAGGGGTTGGGACCGGCACGGGCGTCGGCGTTGGAACCGGCACGGGCGTTGGGGTAGGTGGCGGAGTGGGTGTCGGCGTAGGCGTCGGTATTGGGACCGGAGTCGGAGTCGGAGTTGGAGTTGGAGTTGGAGTTGGAGTTGGAGTTGGAGTTGGCGTTGGAACCGGCACGGGCGTCGGGGTCGGCACCGGCACGGGCGTCGGGGTCGGCACCGGCACGGGCGTCGGGGTCGGCACCGGCACGGGCGTCGGAGTTGGCACCGGCACGGGCGTCGGAGTTGGCACCGGCACGGGCGTCGGAGTTGGCACCGGCACGGGCGTCGGGGTTGGAACCGGCACAGGCGTGGGAGTTGGTACCGGCACAGGCGTTGGCGTCGGCGTGATGATCTCGGAGCGCAGGAACCAGCTGTTTTCGGTGCCGGCCGTCACACCGCCGCGATAGAGTTGGTATTCGTAGAGGCCGGCGGCAACCGGAGCGGCCAGCGAGAAGGCGCCATTCGTGGTCTGCGCGCCATTAGCCGCGTCCACGACGCGGATACCGTCGGCCGTCGTCAGATCGCCGGGGCCGTTGACATTGGTGACGCTGATCGCGGTCGACCCATATCCTTGCGCACCTTGGCCGCTGATCACCAGCCGGTCGGACGGAGAATTGTCGTCCCCCAATTGCGTCTGGATCGCCAGCCGGCCGCTGCCGCCATAGTAATTGCCATAGACCGCGAAGCGGTCCGTCACGCTGTCGCCGGCGTTGGTCAGGTCGATCAGCCCGTAATTGGCCACCGTCACCAAACTCTGTGACTGGTAGGGCATCACATTGTGCGTGCCTCCGCCCGCATAGACGGTGCTGGTCGCATCGATATAGAGCTGCCCCGTGCCGGTGCCGGAATCGCCCAGCCGCAACGTCGCATAGTTGGAAAAGGTCAGCGACGATCCGCTGATCAGGTCGATCTCTTCCCAATTGTAGAAGCGCGAGACGCTGTCCCCGGCGGTCTGGTCGAAAATCAGCCGGTCGTCGCCAAGGCCGCCATCGATCGGCATGTTGTTGGCCATGTTGGTGGGCGTAAGCTGGAAGAACAGAGCCGTATCGTTGTCATTGCCCATGTCGACGGCATTCATCGTGCCGCCCGACCAATAGAGGAGATCGTCCCCGTCCTGCGTCTGAAGCGGATTGGTCAGCGTGCCGCCGGTCATGAAGGCAAAGTCCTTGCCCTCGCCCAGCATGACGGCGCCGTTTATCTCACCGCCCAGCATCATGAACACGTCATCGCCGGCGCCGGTATTGACGCCGGTGCTGATTCCGCGCTGCGGGCCGAGGGTGGTATTGACCGTCCCGACGCGGTTGATCACCACGTCGTTGCCATCCCCGGTTTCGACCGCTCCGCTGATATTGCCGGCATTGTCGATGAAATCCGCCGAAGAGCCGGTGCTGAGGACGCTGTTGGAGATCAGCCCGGTATTCTGGACGAACACGCTGCCGTTGCTGTTGAAGTTCACCGTGCCGTTGATCGTGGCGATATTGAACAGCGTGTTCTGCCCGTCACCATCGATTTCGACCGCGTTGAGGACGGACCGATTGACCACGAGGTTCGCGCTGGTTCCGTCCAGCAACAACTGGCCGTTGATGACGCCGGAATTGTCCAGCGAATTGTCGCTGCCGACGATGTCCACCGATTGGATGCTGTGGCCGGTTCCGATCGTAATATCGTTGATGCCGGTGCCGTCGATCTGGACGGTTCCGTTCATGTCCCCGTTCTGGTTGAAAACGATGCGTCCGGCCCCGGTGCCGACCAGATTGCCGTTGATGACGCCGTTGTTGTTCAGCGTCTTGGTAAACCCACCTGCGCCGTCCAGAGTGACGGCGGCAGGGAAATTCAGGATCGATCCGGCGTTGTTGATCTGTACATCGCCAGTTCCCTGCGCGATCAGTGGGCCGTTCAGCGTGGCGCCGGGAAGGATCTCCTCGATAAGATCCATGTTGCTTGACGAATATCCACCCGCGACTGAGCCGGAGCACGTCACCACGCCGGAGGTTATGGACACACATTGTTGTGCGAAGGCTTCCTCTGCGGCGACGGGCAGCAGCACCGTGGTGGCCGCGGCGCACAGCAAGGCTTGCCGCAATTTCGTGCGCGATCGGAAAGCGGGTTCTGGTCCGGATAACCGCGGATGCGGAGTTCTGCTTCGACCTGTCGAATGCGAAATCGATTCGGCCACGCTGCCTCCTGCGACTAACATCGGAAATGCCGGATCGGATCGTCCTGAGTCGATCACGCCCTTTCATAGGAGTAAAACGACAATCTATTCAATGAAATATCGACGATCTGTTTAAAATTCAGATCGGATCTATTGAATCGAGTATGCCGATTTAGATAACGTTGCCCGTTCGTGGCGGCGGCCATGCCGCCGTCCGGAATGGTTTACTGCATCTTCATTATGGTCGCGGGCATCATGGCGGCAGGCAGGATCGGCAGAGCTACCGCTTGCCAACGATCCGCGCTGCTCAGCTTACGGCATCCAAGGTGCGGAATGTCGTTGCGAGGTGGTCGATGAAGGCGCGCACGGCTGGAGGAAGGCCGCGGCGCGTGGTGAAGACCAGATGGACGATGCCGAGCTGGCCTCCCCACTCTGGCAATATCCGCACCAGCCTGCCGGCGGCGAGATCTTCGCGGCAGGAATGGTCGGGTAGCAGTGCAACGCCCAGGTTCGCCATGGCTGCCTCGCGCAGGGCGGCAAAGTCCTCGCAGGTCATGCGCGGCTCGTGGCGGTAGTCGAGCGTCGCGCCATCGGGGCCGGAGAGGTGCCAGGTCACTTCGCCGATATGGTCACTCGACCCCAGCGTGTGCAGCGTTTCAAGGCGGCTGATCGTCACATCGCGAAGGCTTCCGGCGAGGGCAGGGCCGGCGACGAGGATACGCCGGGACTGACCGAGCGTGCGCATCGTGAGCGAAGCGTCGGTATCGAGCGTCACGCGCACGCGCAACGCGACATCGATACGCTCGGCGATGAGGTCTACGGCACGATCCGTGGCGATAAGTTGCAGCGCCACCTTGGGGTAACGCGCCAGAAAGGCGGGAATATGGGGCGAGAGCACTTCCACCATGCCGCGCGGGCAGCTGAAACGGACCCTGCCTTGCGGTTCGGCCTGGGCCTGCGCGACGAGTGCCTCGGCCTGTTCCGCCTCTTCCAGCATGGCGCGGCAGCGCGCGTAGAAGGCCTCGCCGACTTCGGTGACGCGAAAGCGGCGCGATGATCGTTCGATGAGGCGGGTGCCGAGGCGCTCCTCCAGCGCGGCAACGCGCCGGCTGAGTTTCGATTTCGGAGTGCGCAAGGCCCGCCCGGCTGGCGCAAAACCCCCGTGTTTCACCACTTCGGCGAAATAGGCGTAATCGTTGAAGTCGGCCATATGCCTTCGCTCATCGTTCTTCTGATGGAACGATGAGTAGCGATTTTGCTGTCTACAGCCAAGATCGTTCCGGATGCATTTGTTCTCCAGCGGCAGGGAAACGGTTCCCACCGAATGCACGAATGGAGAATGACATGGCTAACAGGTTCGAAAACAAGGTCGTCGTGGTCACTGGCGGCACGACGGGGATTGGTCTTGCGACGGCCAAGGCCTTCGCAGACGAAGGCGCATCGGTGTTCATCACCGGACGGCGGCAGGAAGCCCTCGACGCGGCGGTCAAGGTGATCGGCGGCAAGGTCACCGGTGTACGCGGCGACATGAGCAAGCTGGCCGATGTCGACCGTCTCTACGACGCGGTCCAGCAGCAGCACTCCGCCATCGACGTGATCTTCGCCAATGCCGGCGGCGGCGAGTTTGCACCGCTCGGCGCGATCACTGAGGAACACTACGAAAAGACCTTCGACACCAACGTGAAGGGGGTGCTGTTCACCGTGCAGAAGGCTCTCCCGCTGCTGCGTGACGGCGCTTCAGTGGTGCTGACCGCCTCGACCGTGAGCATCTCGGGCACGCCGGCGCTGAGCGTCTACAGCGCCAGCAAGGCGGCCGTGCGCAACTTTGCGCGTAACTGGATCCTTGATCTGAAGGATCGCCGCATCCGCGTGAACGCTGTCAGCCCCGGCGTCACCGATACCCCGGGTGTCGATGAACTGTTCGGCGGCGGCGAGGACGCCGAGAATACGAAGGCCTATCTTGCCGGGCTGATCCCCGCCGGCCGTATCGGCCAGCCCTCGGAAATCGCCAAGGCCGTGCTGTTCCTCAGCTCGGAAGAGGCAAGCTTCATCAACGGAGTGGAACTCTTCGTCGATGGCGGTCAGGTCCAGATCTGACCAAGGTTCCAGTGGTCCCCAAGCGCCCGCCCGCCGTCATCCGACGGCGGGCACTGCGCGTTGCGACCATGAGATTGCATGAAGGCGGCCGTTACGTCGGCGAGAGCAACCTATTGGGTGTTCAACCGGCTGACACGATGGAATATTCAAGTCGCACATCGTCGAGCAGTCGCTCAATCGCAGCGCGCTGGGCATCGGTGCCACCAAGCCTGACATCCCAATTGCAATGAGCATGCGTCTGTGTGTCGCGCACGATGATCTTGCCGAGCGCCCGCCGCCATGTCTGCGATGTGCCGCCTCTTTCCCGGATAAGGCGGGCGATAAGCAGAAGTTCGAGGTCGGAGGAAGTCATTCCCACCGCTTAGCTGTTGTTGGCGGCTAAGCAAGCTGCAAGCTTGATGGATCAACGCTGCGGGCTTTGTCAGATTTCCAATACCGCACAAAGTCTGCCGTTGCTTCCATATGCCTGTCGGGATCAAACCCCCCCGCGTCGATAGCCTAAGACCCAGCAGCAGGAGCGGACTGGGCAAGCATGACCTCGCCTTCTTCCTCTCCGTCCCAGTAGTGCGCCCGTTCGCCGCTGACCTTGATCAGCACGAGGCCGGGCGTTTCCACACCGTCCGGCCACCACCGATTGAGGCCTTCTGTCCAGTGTTCGGCAAGTGCAGACCTTTCGCGGATCAGGCTGGCCCGGCCTTCGACCGCGAGAAAGAAAGGACGGTGGCCAAGAATTCCTGACTTGCCCTGATAGCTGAGCGTGACCGCCGCATTGCTTGCGATGTCGGAAACCATCCGGGTCTTCTCTTCGGTGAAGAACCAGGCATCGCCATCGTATTCGACTTCGCGGTTGTTGCTCATGGGCCGCGCGGCGATCGCGCCGTTCTGGGTATGCGTGGCCAGCATCGCGAAGTCGATGTCCTTCATCTTTTCGGAAAGATCCTTGAGCGTCTTCGTCATGAGTGCGTTCCTCTGAAATCGGATACGCATGTCAAACGCACAAGACGCGGACTCTGCTCTTGCCGCGTTCTGAAATATCACACTGCCCGTCGCATCGACGATCCGGATCAGCGCCCTGCCGGCGTAGCATTGCCGGCACCGGGTGAAGCCCGCGTGCGCTGTTCCAGCACGGCCTGCGTCATGTGCACGAGTTCGGCAATCGGCTCTGCATTCTCGCGCGCATAGAGCGAGACGACCATCGGCGCCGCTTCGCCCAATCCGGCCAATTGGCGCAATGCCCTGCCTTTCACCACCGAGCGCGGCAGTAGCGATAGTCCCATGCCGGCTTCCGTCGCAGCCAGAACGCTCTGCAGGCTGCTGCCGGAAAAGGCGACATACCATCGCTGCCCTGCTGCTTCGAGCGCGCGGAACATCGTCTCGCGATAGAGGCCGCCAGGCGGGAAGGTTACCAGCGGCACCGGATCGCGGTCCTCCACCGCCTGATCGTGCGGGGCGAACCAGCCAAGCGGTTCCGGGTAGCTGGCGCGGCAATCGGCCGCCGGGCGGTCCTCTTTCACGACGACAAGGTCGAATTCGCCCTGCCGATAGCGCGCGGCAAGATCGCGGCTGAGGCCGGTGACGACATCCAGGCGGATGCGGCTGTGGGCCGCCGCGAAGCCGGCAAGGCGCTGCGCCATCGCCGGTGTCGCCAGATCTTCGGGCAGGCCGATGGAAACGCTTGCCGTTCCCGCCGGATCGCGCAGGAGGTTGCGTGCCTCCTCATCGAGTTGAAGAATGCGCCGCGCATGGCCAAGCAGCCGCTCCCCCATGGCCGTGGGGCACACCGGGCGCGCTGCCCTGTCGATCAGCGGATGGCCTGTTGCCTCCTCCAGCCGCCCTAGTTGCTGGCTGATCGTCGACTGCGTCATTCCCAGTTGCTCCGCCGCGCGGGTGAAATGGCCGGTGTCGACGATGGTCACGAAACTGCGCAGAAGTCTGGGATCGAGCATGACGAGCATTCACATATCAAATGATAGGCATTTTGACATCTAATTTGTGAATGAAATCACAGTCTCCTATCACAGCGACAAAGGAGACAGGTGCCCATGAAGTTTCTCGCCCCGTTGATCGCCGGCCTCATGGCCTCCGCATCGCCCGCTCTGGCGGCTAGCGAAGGCGACCTCATGATCCGCCACGTCACCGTGATCGACGTGGAACATGCGCGCGAGGTGAAGGATCAGGCCGTCGTACTGCGCGGCGCGGACATCGTTGCCGTGGGCGGCGATGCCGCAGTCTCCCGCCAATGGCACGCGCAGGACGTGGTGGAGGGCAAGGGGCGCTTCCTGATTCCCGGGCTGTGGGACATGCATGTCCACTTCGGCGGCGGGCCGGACCTGATCGAAGAGAACAAGGCGCTGCTGCCGCTCTATGTCGCGCATGGCATCACCACGATCCGCGACTGTTCGGGCGACCTTCCAGACCAGGTTCTCGCGTGGCGCGGCGAGATCGCCAATGGCACGCTGTTCGGCCCGCGCCTGCTGACGTCCGGCGCCAAGATCGAAGGCATCAAGCCGGTGTGGAAGGGCACCATCGAAGTAGGCAGCAAGGCCGATGTCGATGCCGCGCTCGCCCGCCTGCAGGACCGCGACAAGGTGGACTTCGTGAAGATCACCGACAGCACGCTGGATCCGCAGCTGTTCCTCTATGCCGTATCGCAAGCGAAGGCGCGCGGGCTGCGCACTTCCGGCCACATCCCGATGGCGCTGACCGTCGGGCAGGCGGTGGATGCGGGGATCAGTTCGATCGAGCATATCGACTATGCCTACAAGGCCGGCGTCAAGGACGAGGCGGCCATCGCGGCGGACTTCGCGGCCGGCCGCATCGACCGGGCGGAAGCGAACCGGCGGCTCGACAAGGGGTTCGACCCCGCCACGGCCATGGCGTCCTACCGCAACTTTGCGCAGAAGGGCGTCTTCGTCACGCCGACGCTGAACGGCGGCCGCGTGCTCGCGTGGCTGGACGCGGACGATCATGCCCACGACCCTTACCTCGCCTATATCGGCCCGAAACTGCGCAAGACCTATGATTGGCGCATCCAGCGCGCGGCGCAGGCGGATGCGGCGGCGATCGAGGCGCGCCACGCCCATTTCGAGCATGAGGCTGCCGTGCTGTCGATGCTGGAAAAGGCCGGCGTGACGGTGATCGCGGGCACCGACGCGGGCTTCCTCAATTCCTTCAACTATCCCGGCATCGGCCTGCATGACGAGCTTTCGCTGTTCGTGAAGGAAGGACTCACCCCCGCGCAGGCACTTTCCGCCGCGACCCGCGCCGGGCCGGCATGGTTCGGCCTGCTCGACCGCTATGGCGCGGTGAAGAGCGGCATGGCGGCCGATCTGGTGCTGCTGGACCGCGATCCGCTGAAGGACATTTCCGCGACGCGCGCGATCGGGGCGGTCGTGATGCGAGGCAAGCTGTACGACCGCGCCGCGCTGGACGGGATGCTGGCCGAAACCCGCACCAAGGTTGCCGCATGGAACGCTGCCGAAGGGGCGGTGCAATGATCGACCGCCTCTTCACCAATGCCTTGCTGCCGGACGGCCGCTCGGTCGATCTTGCAGTACGGGATGGACGCTTCGCCGCCATCGCGCCCCACCTGCCCGCAGCGGTGGAAACGGTCGATCTGGGCGGCAGGCTGGTCCTGCCCGGCTTCGTCGACGGGCATATCCATCTCGACAAGAGCTTCGTCGGCGAGCCCTGGCAACCCCATCGCCCAGCCGAGAGCCTGCGGGAGCGGCTCGCTGCCGAGAAAGCGCTGCTGGCCGGGATGCGCCCCACCGCCCAGCGCGCCGATGCGCTGATCGCGCAAGTCGCCGCCTTCGGCACCGTTGCCATGCGCAGCCACGTCGATGTCGACGCCACCACCGGCCTCTCCCACCTCCACGCCGTGATGGAGGCGCGCGAAAAGTGGCGCGATCGGGTGGACATCCAACTGGTCGCCTTCCCGCAGGCTGGCATCCTGACCTGCCCGGGCACGGCAGAAATTCTTGAGGCGGCGATCGCTGACGGCGTCGAGGTGGTGGGCGGGATCGATCCGCAGGGCATGGACGGCGATTCCGATGGGCATCTCGATGTGGTGTTCGGCCTTGCCGACCGGCGCGGCGCCAGGATCGACATCCACCTTCATGAAGGTGGCGCCGACGGCATTGCGCAATTGCATCGCATCGCTGCGCGCACGAAGGCGCTGGGTCTAGCCGGGCGCGTCGTGGTCAGCCACGCCTATGCGCTGGGGGATGTGGACGGTCCGGTGCTCGACGGCACCGCCCGCGCGCTTGCCGACGCAGGCGTGGCGATCATGACCAATGCACCGGGAGACCGCGCTTTCCCGCCGGTTCTTCACTTGCGTCAGCATGGCGTTCGGGTCTTTACCGGCAGCGACAACATCCGCGATGCCTGGTGGCCCTACGGCAATGGCGACATGCTGCAGCGGGCGATGCTGATCGGCTACCGTTCAGGCTTCTACCGCGACGAAGATCTTGCCGTTGCATTGGCCATGGCGACCGAAGAGGCGGCGAGGGCGATCGGACTGGAAGTGCCCCGGCTGGAAGTGGGGATGCCGGCCAGCTTTGTCGCCGTCAACGCCGACGCGCTGCCGGCTGCCGTTGCAGCCCCGCCCGCCGATCGGGTGGTCGTCTACCGCGGCCGAGAATTCTGACGCGGTCAGTCTTTTCGCCGCAAGGCGCCAAGATCGATCGCGTGCTTGTTCACCTTGTAATAGAATGTCTTGCGCGGCAGATCGAGTGCGCGAATGGCCGCGCCGATCTCGCCGCCCGAAGCTTGCACGGCTGCGATGATTTCCTCGCGTTCGAAAGCATCGACGCGTTCGGTAAGACCTTTGGCAGTGCCCGGTGACGGCGCGGGGGAGGGGTCGCCAAGGCCGAGCACGAACTGCTCCGCAAAATTTGCGAGTTCACGCAAGTTGCCCGGCCAGTCATGGCGTTCCAGCATTGCGCGCACCGGGGCGGTAACGGTCGGCAGTTCACGGCCGAAGCGGCTTGCCGCATCGCCGGCAAAGCGGGCAAAGAGCGCCGGGATGTCCTCCCGGCGGTCGCGCAGCGGCGGAACGCTCAGGCGCATGGCGGCAAGGCGATAGAACAGCGGGGGCAGGAGCGCAGCGGGCGGGCCTTCGGCGGCGTTCTGGCTGGTGGAGATGATCCGGACGTCGATCGGCATCGCTTCGTCCCGTCGGCGCAGCACGCGCTGTTCGGCGAATGGCAGCAGGCGCTCCTGCAAATGGGGTGGGGCGCGGTCCACGTCGTCGAGGTAGAGCGTGCCGCGATGCGCGGCTGCAAGGCCGGGCTCGGCATGCCCGCTGGAGGCGAACAGTGGATCGACCAGCGCCTCGGGAACGCTGGCACAGGCCAGCGGCAGAAAGCGGTGGCGCGCACGCTTGCCCGCGCGATGGATCAGGCGGGCGAGGAGATCCTTGCCGGTGCCCGTTTCGCCTTCGATGAAAAGGTCGATATCGGCATTGGCCAGAACCGGAATCATTTCGCGCAGGCGGCGGATTGCAGGGCTTTCGCCCAGAAAGACGGGCGCGTCGTCGGCCTCAGCCAGACTGCGCAAGCGGCGATTTTCCAGCGTGAGCGCGCGCGCGGTGGCCGCACGGTTGACGGCGGCGATCAGGGCGTCAGGCGCGAAGGGCTTGGTCAGGAAATCCCACACGCCGGCCTTGAGCATCTGCACAGCCATTTCGATATCGCCGTGACCGGTCACGAGGATCACGGGCAGTTCGGGATCGCGTTCGTGAAGCTGGTGGAACAGGTCGATACCCGAAACGAGCGGCATCCGCACATCGGTAACGACTACGCCCGGCCAGTCCGGCGTGATTGCGGCCAGCGCCGGGACGGCGGCGGGAAAGTGCTCCACCTCGAAACCGGCAAGGCGCAGGAGCTGCGCGGTCGAGCGCGCCAGATCGTCATCGTCTTCCACGAGTGCGATGCGTGGGGCAAGATGCGGCGTATCGGTCATCAGGCAAGTCTCAGGCGGAGTTCGAAGGTCGCGCCGGTTTGATCGGATGCAGTCTCGCTCGGCTTCAGGCGCAGCGAGCCGCCGAATTCCTGCGCAATGTCCTGCGCGATCACGAGGCCGAGACCCAACCCTTCGGCGCGGCTGGTGGCGAAGGGGGTGAAGAGGCGGTCGGCGATGTCCGGTGCGATGCCGGGGCCGTTGTCGGCAATGGTGAGCAGCAGCGTTTCACCCTCGGTTGCGAGGGACAGCACGATATGTGGATCGGGTCTTCCGGCGAGCGCCTCGGTGGCGTTCTGGAGCAGATTCACCAGAATTTGCTCCAGCCGGACCTTGTCACCCCGGACCTTGAGATCTTCAGGTATTGCAGGCGTTTCGAAGGTCACTGCCGCAAGGCGTTCCTTGAGCAGCAGGCGGGCGCCGTCGAGCACTTCGGCAAGCGAGACGATCCCCGTGCTGCCGTTGCCGCCGGCACTGCCTTTCCGCGCGAACCCCCGAAGCTGGGCGGTGATGACGCCGATGCGCTCGGCCAGTCGGTCGATAGCCGAGAGGTTCTCACGGACTTCAGCGGCTGCTCCGCGATCCAGCAACTGCCCCGCCGACGCCGCATAGTTGCGAATGGCGGCGACCGGCTGGGCGGTTTCGTGCGCCACGCTGGCGGTCACTTGCCCGAGCGTGGCCAGACGGTTGGCCAGACGCAGTTCCTCGCGCAGCAGGGCCGCGCGCTGTTCGAGCGTGGCGCGCTCGTCCATCTCCCGCCGCAATTCGGCGGTGCGTTCGGTGACGGCGGCTTCCAGCACGGCGGTGCGTTCGCGGCTCTGGCGGTTACGCTGGACAAGCCAGCGGAGCGTACCGATCGCCACCAGCGCGAGAAGCGCGGCCACGATCTGCGCACTTCGCATTGGCGTCGTCACCGCGACCCGGATCGGCAGTGCAAGGTTGACTTGCCATCCGTCGCGATTGGGTGGGCTGGCGGCAGGCAAAAGCGCGCCGGTCCGCTCCGGCATCCGAAGCAGGCCGTCGCGGTCGATCGCAAAGGGTCTGGGCTTCAGTTCCGGTGCGCCGATGTCGCTGGCGACTGCTTTTTGTTCCATGGCTCCGATCGGGCGGGTCATGGCGAAGCGCCAGGCGGAGCGACTGGCGACGAGGATCACGCCGTCGGAATTGGTCACGAAAGTCTCGCCGCCGGCGATGCGCCACTGAGCTTCGATCCGGTCGAAGTCCAGCTTGATGATGATCACGCTGTTCCCTGCCGCTCTGCGGGCGAGGTAGAGGCCGGGAAGATGGCTGACCGTGCCGAGCGCGAACTGGGAGCCGTTCCCGGTCCTCAGCGCGTCGCGGTAATAGCGCCGGAAGCGATAGTCGCGGCCGACGAAGCTGTCGGGACGGTTCCAGTTGCTGGCGGAGATCGCGAAGCCGTCTGCGCCGACAAGGTAGATCGCAGAGGCGCCGATGCGATTGGCGAAAGCTTCGAACTTGGCGTCGAGCCGTTTGACGGCGCCCGGTTCCGCGCGCGCGGCAGCGATCACATCGCGGTCGTCGGCGAGGGCCTGCGGTAGTAGACGGAACCTGGCGATCTCACTGTCGAGCAGAGCCTGCCGCAAACGGGCGTCGGCCTTGACCGAGGATGCGAAGGCGGCGGTCGAACTTCGGCGCACAATTTCGCCTGCGACGCCGCCTGCGATCAGCGCGGCGGCGAGGGCGGCAAGAAGCCAATAGAGGCCAAGGCGGCGAGTCACTGCGTCAGGTTAGACATGCACGCAGCGATGTGCAAATTTCTGCACATCGCTGCACTGCAATGTGCCGATTTCAGCCCAGTGCCTCGGGCGTCAAAAGGCCAAAATCGCCGGAAATCCGCCATTTAAATGGATTGCAAAAATGTCTTTGGCCGCAGCGTAAAAGCGAACAGTTTCTGCCCAGCCCGCGATAAGCATAAGTCTTGCGCGTGCAGAGAGAGGAAGAAAGGCCTGCCCATGCACACCCCATTGCCCGATACACACGAGTCGTCCACGCCCACGCGCTGGTATGGTCATCTCTACGTGCAGGTGCTTATCGCCATCGCGGCGGGTGTCACGATCGGCCACTTCGCGCCCGCCACGGGTGAGGCGCTGAAGCCGTTGGGCGATGCCTTTATCAAGCTGGTCAAGATGGTGATCGCCCCCGTCATCTTCCTGACCATCGTGACCGGCATCGCCTCAATGCGCGACCTCTGCTCGGTCGGGCGTGTCGCGGGCAAGGCGTTCGGCTATTTCTTCTTCTTCTCGACCCTGGCGCTGATCGTCGGGCTGGTCGTGGCGAATGTGGTTCGCCCCGGCCACGGCCTGAATATCGATCCTGCCACGCTTGATGCCTCGAAGGTCGCACTCTTCTCCGAGAAGGCACACGAAACGACGATCACCGGGTTCCTGATGGGTATGATCCCGGACACGTTCCTATCGTCCATGACCGAGGGGAATATCCTTCAGGTCCTGGTGATCGCCATCCTCTTCGGCATTTCACTGGCCATGCTGGGCGATCGCGGCGCCCCTGCGCTCTCGCTGCTGGAGACCATTTCGCTGGTTTTCTTCAAGCTGGTGTCGATCGTCATGAAGGCGGCCCCCGTCGGAGCGTTCGGCGCGATGGCCTTTACCATCGGCAAGTATGGCGTCGGCAGCCTTGCCAATCTGGCCGGGCTGGTGGCGACGTTCTATCTCACCTCGGCGCTGTTCGTGGTGGTGGTGCTGGGCGTGGTCGCCCGGCTGGCAGGATTCTCGATCTTCTCGCTGATTTCCTACCTCAAGGCCGAATTGCTGCTGGTGCTGGGCACGTCGTCTTCTGAAAGCGCGCTGCCCTCGCTCATGGAGAAGATGGAGCGCGCCGGCTGCCCCAAGAGCATCGTCGGCCTGGTCGTGCCGACGGGCTACAGCTTCAATCTCGATGGCACCAATATCTACATGACCCTGGCCGCGCTGTTCATCGCGCAGGCCTGCAACGTGGAACTGACGCTGGGCCAGCAGGTCCTGCTGCTGGGCGTGGCCATGCTTTCGTCCAAGGGCGCGGCGGGCGTTACCGGCGCCGGCTTCATCACGTTGGCCGCCACGCTGTCCATCGTGCCGTCGGTGCCGGTCGCGGGCATGGCGCTGATCCTGGGCGTGGACCGCTTCATGTCCGAATGCCGCAGCCTGACGAACTTCATCGGCAATGCCGTGGCAACGGTGGTCGTCTCGCGATGGGAAGGCAAGCTCGACACCGAGCGGTTCAAGGCCGTGCTCGCCAATCGCGAGCCTGCCGCCGAGATGAGCCCCGCGCTCGTCTGACCTGACCGGATCGGGGGGCTAAGACCCCCCACAGGAACCACAGACATGAAGACAGTGCCTGCGCGGCTGCTTGCCGCCACCCTTTGTTGCGCCTCGGTTATAGGGCCGCTGCCAGCCCATGCCGAAGAAGTGAAGGCCCCGGTCTACCCGGTTTCCGCCAACGGCGACGGCGCCGTCATCAATGGTTACAGCATCTCTCGCTGGGCCGAGGACTGGCAGGCCATGGCCGACAAGACCAAGCGCGACGATCCGCTCGACCGCTTGAAATTCCTGCCGCTGAACGATGACGGTGACATCTACCTCACACTTTCGGGCGAACTGCGCCTGCGCGTGAACCAGACCACCAATCCCAACTTGCGCGAGGCTGAGGCACAGCGGCAGGACATCTCCCGCGTGGTGGCCGGCGCGGACCTGCATGTCGGCCCGCACTTGCGCTTCTACGGAGAGCTGGCGCACGGCGGGCTTGGCGGCGAAAATCTTGGCGTTCCGTCCAGCAATTTTCGCAACGGCCTGGTCGCCCAGCAGTATTTCGCGGAAGCCACTGCGCAACTAGCCGGGCTGGACGTAGGTGTCCGCTATGGCCGGCAGGAATTCGTTGACGGACCCAACCTGCTGACCTCGCAGCGCGACAATAACACGATCCACTACACGCTGAACGGCGTGCGGGCCTGGGTGCGCGGCAAATCCGTGCGCGCGGATGTGTTCGACCTTCGCCCCACCGCTTATGGCGAGGACGGCCTGGCCGACGACAAGAGCGATCCGGAGCGCCGCTTTTCCGGGGTGACGTTGGGGTTTGCGGTGCCCAAGACGTTCCTTGGCGATTCAAAGATCTTCGTCGATCCCTTCCTCTGGCGACGTCGGAACGGCGTTGGCACTTGGGGAAGGCGGATCGGCCCTGCGACGCGCTATTACGGCGGCGTACATGTCTATGGCGATGCCGGGCCGATCAACCTCGATTGGACGGTGAACCACCAGTGGGGCGAGTTCAAGGACCAGAAAATCGACGCATGGCAGGTTCTGCTCGCCCAGTCCTTGCGCCTCGGATCGGACAAGGCGGCCCCGCGTATCGGCGTGAGCGCGGACTATGCCAGCGGTGGCGGCGGCTATGGCGATGGCAAGCTGCGCGATGCCTATTCGCCGTTCGGCAACAACGTCTACTTCAGCTATCAGCTCTATCTGACGCCCACGAACATTCGTTCCGTCGCCCCCACTTTCAGCTTTTCGCCGCTCAAGTCCGTGAAGGTGAGTGCGGAATACCGCTTCGCGTGGCGCGACAATGTCACCGATGCCGTCTATCGCGCCAATGGTCAGCCGTTTGCCGGCACCCAGAACGGCCGGGCCCGCAAGATCGCCGAACTCGCGCGGCTGCAGGCCGTCTGGACGATCTCGCCGCGCGTTTCGTTCACCGGCCGCTACGAGCATCTTCAGGCCGGCCCCGCGTTGACCGATGCCGGATACAGGAGTTCGGATTTTCTCGCGGGCTGGTTGAGCCTGCGCTTCTAGGGTCAGGACCGCCGGGCATGGAGGCGGGCAAGGTCAATGAAGGCCCGCAGCTTGGCGGGAACGTGGCGCCGTCCGGAATAGTAGAGGCAGAGCGGCGGCTCTTCCGGCATCCAGTCCCTGAGCAGCGGCGTCAGGCGTCCCTCCCGCACATGCGGCGCTGCCGTCTCCTCCGCCACATAGGCGAGGCCCATCCCGTCCAGCGCTGCGTCGAGCATAAGCCCGCTGTCGTCGAGGATCAGACGACCGGGAACGTCCAGTTCCAATCGCTGGTCATCCCGCGCGAATTCCCAATGATAGATACGTCCGTTCCCCATGCGGTAGCGGATGCATTCGTGCGCAAGCAGGTCCCGTGGCTCGACCGGAACCGGACGATCGCGCAGGTAGTCCGGTGAGCCGAGGACGACGAGGCGTATCTCCGGAACGATGGGCACGGCGATCATGTCGGGCGGAACGCTGTCCCGCAGGCGTATCCCGGCGTCGAAGCCTTTGCCGATGACGTCGACCAGTGCCGCTTCGCTGACGATCTCCACTTGCATGCGCGGGTAGCGGGCAAGATAGTCCCGGATCAGCGGGGCCATGACGAACCGCGCCGCGCCCGCCGCCATGTTAAGGCGCAGCAGGCCCGAAGGTTCGCCCAGATGTTCCCCCGCGTTCTCGATCGCGCTGTCGATTGCGGCGAGCGCCGGAAGGACGTCTTCCAGAAACTGCGCGCCCGCCGCGGTCAGTGCGACACTGCGCGTGGTTCGGTTGAACAGGCGCACGTTCATGCGCTCTTCCAACGCGGCGATGGCATGGCTGAGGCCGGAGGAAGATACCCCCAGTTCGCGCCCGGCAGCGCGAAAGCCGCCCCGGCGAGCGACGGTGGCGAAGGCTTCCAGTTCGGCCAGGCTTGCCTTGGGCATTGCGCGATATTCCTTATCAACCTGTCTCTTATTGTCCTTCTAATCGGAACAGCGTGCCGGTTCCATATCGCCAACGAGCAATGGAGACCGACAATGCGGAATATCGACAAGATCTACATCGACGGCGCTTTCGTGACGCCGCACGGCGATGAACGCTTCGACCTCTTCAATCCCGCCACCGAAGACAGGATCGGTTCCGTGCGGCTGGGCGACGCGGAGGATGTCCGGTTGGCGGTCGCGGCAGCCAAGCGGGCGTTCCCCGGCATGGCCCGCACCACGAAGGCGGAGCGGATAGCGATGCTTCATCGTTTGCGGGACGCCGTGACGGCCCGGACCGGCGATCTGATCGCCGCGATGACCGAAGAATATGGCGCGCCGGCCTACTTCACCGGGTTTTCGGTGCAGAACACCGCCTCGGTCTTCGAAGTCATGGCAGCGTCGGTGGAGGACTATGCCTTCGATCGGATGGCAGGCTCCAGCGCGGTGACGATGCTGCCGCTCGGCGTTATCGGGGCGATCACCCCGTGGAACAGCAATTTCGGCTTCATCGCCACCAAGCTGGCCCATGCCATCGGCTCGGGATCGACGATCGTCATCAAGCCAGCCGAGCAGAGCGCAATCCAGACGCAGGTTCTGCTCGAATGTCTGCATGAGGCGGGGTTGCCGAAGGGCGTGCTCAATGTCGTGAACGGCACTGGCCCGGAAGTCGGCGCGGCGTTGACGGCGCATCCCGATGTGGCGCTGATCACCTTCACCGGATCGACGCCGGCGGCGAAGATCATCCAGCGTTCGGCGCTGGAGACGATGAAGCGGCTGGTGCTGGAACTGGGCGGCAAGAGCCCGACGATCATCCTTGACGATGCCGATCTCGACACGGCGATCCCGATCGCGCTGATGAGCGGCTTTGCCAACAGCGGCCAGGCCTGCGTTGCCGGATCGCGCATTCTGGTGCCGCGCGCGCGCCGGGAAGAGATCGTCGCGCGGCTGAAGCAAGAGGCGGAACGGCTCAAGGTCGGCATCCCCACCGATCCGGAAGTGCGCATCGGCCCGCTCGCCAATGCCGCGCATTGGGAGCGTGTGCAGGGCTGGATCCGGCTTGGTCTGGAGGAAGGCGCAAGCCTGCTCACCGGCGGTGAGGGGAGGCCTGCCGGGCTCGACCGAGGCTGGTTCGCAAGGCCGACGATCTTCACCGATGTCACCAATTCCATGCGCATCGCTCGGGAGGAGATATTCGGCCCGGTCCTGAGCGTCATCACCTATGAGGATGAGGCCGAAGCCATCGCGATCGCCAACGATTCCGACTTCGGGCTTCAGGCCTATGTCCTCTCTGCGGACGAAGGCCGTGCCCTTCGTGTTGCGCGGCAATTGATTGCCGGGCGCGTCGTCATCAACGGCGCGCCGCACGATCCCCGCGCTCCGTTCGGGGGCTTCCGCCAATCCGGCCTTGGGCGAGAGATCGGCGCCTATGGTCTCGACGCCTTTCTCGAACCGCGCGCGATCCTGAAGCCCGCTGCCTGAACCGTCCCCCCGATAGAAAGCAAAAGACATGCAAAAGACTTGGATCATCACCGGAAGTGCCCGCGGGCTTGGCCGCGCCATCCTGACAGCCGTGCTGGAAAGCGGCGACAACGTGCTCGCCACCGCCCGCGACCCGGCGCAGCTTGCCGACCTCAAGGCGCTTTACGGCCGCCGCCTGGAACCCTTCGCACTGGATGTGACGGACGAGGGCCGCGCCGGCGTTGCCGCCGCTGCCGCGATCGCGGCTTTCGGGCAGATAGACGTGCTGGTGAACAATGCCGGCTACGGCCATTTCGAAGCGTTCGAGCAGAAATCCTCCGCCGATTTCCGCGCCGAAGTGGAGACCAACCTGTTCGGCGTCGTCAACATGACGCGCGCGGTGCTGCCTTACATGCGGGAGCGTCGCTCGGGACATATCCTCAATGTGTCCTCAGTGGGCGGACGCGTCGGCACGCCGGGGCTTTCGGCCTATCAGGCCGCGAAATGGGCAGTCGGCGGCTTCACCGAAGTGCTGCGCGGCGAAGTCGCGCATCTGGGCATCCGCATCGTCTCGCTGGAACCGGGCGGGATGCGCACGGACTGGGCCGATATCGCGGGCAATGCCGCTGCAAGCACCGTGCTGCCGGACTATGAGGAAACGGTCGGCGCGACGCTGGCGCGGATCAGGGCCTATGCGGGCAACGAAGTGGGCGACCCGGCGCGTATCGCGCAGGTCATCCTCCAGCTTGCCCGCCGCGATGATGTGCCCGCCCATCTGGTGCTGGGCACGGATGCGCTCGCCTCGTTCGATGCCGCCGAAACCGAGCGCCGCGAGGCGCATGCACGATGGCTCGGCGTCAGCCGCGCCACCGTGTTCGGCGGCCCCGAAGGTGAGGCGCTCAGCGCGCTCTTGGCTCCGGACTGACGGCGTGGGCGATCAGCCCCGCCCGATCGGCGCCTACGCGCATTTCCCAGGCGCGCGCGCCCTGCTGGCGGGCGACTGACCCCGCCTGTTCCAGTGCGGCAAGCGCTTCCTCCACCGCACCTCCGGCACCGGCGATGGCCGCCTTGACCCTGAGCAGTTCGGGCAAGGCGATCAATTCGCCGGTATCGGTACACCGGGTGATCGTGGTTTCCACCAGTCGGCGCGCTTCGGCTGGCCGGCCGGCTGCCGCCAGCCCGCGGGCAAGCGCGATCGAGAACGGGGTCGTCAGAAGTTCGTAGCGCGCCCCGCGTAACTGCGAGAGGCTGTCCTCCAGCGCTTCGACGGCTTCGGCATAGCGTCCCTGTTCGATGGCCAATTCGCCCCCGAAGCCTTGTGCCGCCGCGATATAGGGGCCCAGGGCATCGGTCTGCGCGCATTCGCGGAATGTGCCGAGCGCCATTTCAGCCCGCGCGATGTCGCCCATCCAGAAGTGAACCGACAGCGACCAGATCAGCGCGATGCAATGCGTGACCGGGTGATCCAGCGCCGCGGCTTCCGCCACGGTCTGCTCGGCCAGACGCTGCGCCGCATCGGGCTCACCCGTCAGCCATAGCACACGGGCAAGCGCGATCGCGGACCGGTTGCGATGATCGAAGCCGTAAGCGATCGTGCGATTGCGCTGTGAGGGGGCGCTGTTCTCCAACGCCCGCTCCAGATCGGCCCGCGCGCGGATCTGGTTTCCGGCCAAGTGATGGGAAATGCCCGAAAGCGAACAGGCGACCGCCAGCGCTTCCGGTTCGCCGATCTCTTCCGCCACCGCAATCGCCTGCTCGGCATGGGCCGTGGCGACGGCATATTCGCCGATCCGCTCATGAAAGATGTGCAGACGGCCCAGCATGCACAGGCGGCTCCAGCGGTCTTCCACCAGAATGGCGACTTCAAGCGCGCGGGCCAGCGCCTTGCCGGCTTCGGGGCTGTTCCCCCGCGTGAACATCAGGGCGATGCCAAGCGCACCCTGCAATTCCAGTTCCATCGCCGTGCCGCGCTGTTCCGGTTCCAGCGCGGCGATGGCACGGGCGGCCCAGGTGCGGCATTCGATCAAGTGCGAAAGATTGAGGAACACCCGCATACTCGCCGTCGCCAGACGCACGGCAAGGCGGATATCGCCATCCGGCCCGAAGGCCCAGTCCAGCGCGCTGCGGATATTGCCCAGTTGCGGGCGCAGCGAACGCGTGTCCTGAAACGCGGCACTGTCCTGCGCGGCGATGGCTTCCAGTTCCGAAAGGAAGAACATGGCGTGCCTGCGCGTCGCGGCGCGGTGTGCCTCGTTGCCGGATGCCGCCAGTTTTTCGCGGGCATAGGCACGGGTCATTTCCAGCAGGCGATAAGTGCCCGACCCGCGCGCACGGTTCGCCGTTATCAGCGACTTGGCGGCCAGATCGTCGAGCGCAATCGCCGCCTCGTCATATCCCAGCGCCGCGTCGGTCACCACATCGAGTGCCGCGTCGACGGAAAACGGCCCGACGAAGACCCCCAGCCGGTCCAATACAGTGCGCTCTATCGGGGAAAGCAGGTCGTAGCTCCAGTCCAGCGTCGCGCGCAGGGTCTGCTGGCGTGGCTGCGCGGTGCGGCGGCCGGACCAGGCCAGGCTGAAACGCTCGCCGATCTGGCGCGCGGTTGCCGCGATTCCGTGCGTGGCGACGCGCACGGCGGCCAGTTCCATGGGCAGCGCCATCCCGTCCAGCCTTTGGCACATGTCCGCGATCAGGCGGGCGTCGTCATCGCCGATTTCCAGCGTGCTGTCGGCGGCGTGCGCACGTTCCCAAAACAGCTCCACGGCCGGGTAGGCGAGCAGTTCCTCGCGCGACAGTCCTTTTACCTCCTGCGGATAGTCCAGCGCATCCAGGCGGTGGACATGTTCGCCTAGCGCCCGCAGCGGCTCGCGCGAGGTGGTGACGATGCGGGCTTGCGGCGCCGCTTCGATGATGCGCTCGACGATCTCGGCCGCCTGTTCGATCACATGCTCGCAATTGTCGAGCAGGAGCAGGAAAGGCCCGCCGCGCAAGTGGCCGAGGATGACGGCGGCGGGATCGCCGCTCTGCACCGAAATACCCATGGCGCCGGCGATCATCGGCGGCACCAGGGCGGGGTTTTCCAGCATGCCGAAGTCGACGAAAGCCGCCTGCCCGGCGAAATGCGCGGTCAGGCGGTGGCCGATCTCGATCATCAGCGAAGTCTTGCCGACCCCCGCCGGGCCGGCAATCGTGAACAGCGGGGTATCGACCACGCGGGCCAGCAGCAGGTCGAGATCGCGCTCGCGGCCGATCAGATGCGGCAGCGGCGGGGGAATATTGGTGGCAAAAGCCGCCGGAGCAGGAGCCGCTGGCGCAACCGCGACGACATGCTCCTGCCGTTCCCCCTCAAGCCGCTCTACGGGGGCGACAAACGCGTAACCCACGCCGACTTGCGTGGCGATGAAACGGCTGCCGTCACCTTCGCCCAGCAGCTTGCGCAATCCCGCCATGTGGAAGCGCAGACTGCCATCCTCGACGACGACGTCGGGCCAGACCCGCTTCAGCAGCTCACGCTTTGACAGCACGCGGCCCGGCTGTTCAGCCAATGCCACGAGCAAGTCGAACGAGCGCCCGCCGATTTCGACCGGTTGCCCGTCGCGCGTCAGCAGGCGCTTGGCCGGATGGAGGCAGAAACGGCCGAAGACCATTTGCTCGCCCAGGTCCGGTCTATCCGGGATTTGACTTTCACCCTGCGCCACGATGCCGTTTTACCCCTACCTCACTAAAATACCGCACTTTATCATACCGCAGAGCGGCATGTTCCGGCTACCTATACGATGGTTGCCGGTCGTGGGAGGGGCTTTATTGGGATCGGCGACGGGATCAATTCATCCGAAAGTGAACGAGTAGGCACGCACGCCGGGACGCGAGAACTCTATACGCACGGTGCGGTCGGCAACGGGCCCGCGCTGGCGGACCAATTGATAGAGCCGGTCCTGCCGCAACTCACCCCATCCGGCGGCGTCGGTGTCGGTTCCGTGATCGGCGCCGGGGGCCTTGCCGTCGATCGTCACCCGGAAGCGCACCGGCTGCCCATCGGCCGGCGCCCCGAGCACGGCATGGGCATCGCGCGCATGGAAATGAAAGCGGATCGCGCCGCCGGGCTGGTCGAGCCGGGCAAACTCGCGCGAGACGGTCCAGGTTCCGGCCAGATCCCAGCGGTTCAGCGGCAGCGACGACGCGGGAGTGTAGGTGCCTGAACCGTTACGGCGCAGTCCGCCCGGGGAGGCGAAAGCCTGCGCCTTGGCATAGCCGAGATAGGCCTCGGGCGATTGCAGGTTCGGCCAGTCCGCCTGCGCCTCCACGCCCGCCGCGTCGATCGGAGCTACGGGTAGGCCAGACATGTCATGCCCGGCTTCGGTCAGGAGCTTGCGGATCAGTCGCTCCGCCTCGGCATAATTGCCTTCGCCCACGGTATAACCGCGCACGCGGCCGTGGGCGTCGATGATGTAGAACCCCGGCCAGCCCTCGTTCCCGAACGCGCGCCAAACAGCATAGTCGTTGTCCTGAAGGTTGGGGTAGTTCACCCCGAGCGCCTGCGTGGCCGCGCGCACTTTGGCGGGATCGTGCTCGAAATCGAACTCGGGCGCGTGAACGCCGATGACGGTCAGGCCCTTGTCCCCGTACCGCGCGTTCCAGCCGCGCAAGAACGGCAGGGCGCGCAGCGAGTTGATGCACGAATAGGTCCAGAAATTGACCACCACCACTTTGCCGCGCAGCGAGGGCGCGACCCCGCCCAGCCAAGGGCGTGCATCGTGCAGTACTTGCAGTGGGCGCGGCGTTGCATCGCTTGGCGCGGAGGCAATGGCATCGTCGTCGGCCGGAGCGCGCGCCAGCGCCTCGCGCCAGCACGTCGCGGTGGTGGTGCCCGCCGCCATCAGGGCAGCGGCGATGAAGCCTATCGAGCGGTTCGTGGTCATGGCGGATATCCTCTGTTGATCCGGAAACGGATCTAGGAGGTCCGCCCGCGCGCCTCACGCCAGTTGCTGACGGGCGGCGTTAGCAGGTGACTGAAAGGCACCTAAGCACACCCTAACAGCACATTACGCCACCTAACGGGCGCCGGGCGCACACCCCGTCTATCTTCCAGCCATCGGATCGGATGATCGCTGGAAGGACCAGGAAATGTTTGCAGGATACTCCCCATCGCGGCGCGATTTCGTCGCCCGGATCGGTGAGGGCGTGGCGCTCGCCGGAATAATGACCGTCATGCCCGATCTGGCCCGCGCGGCTATCACCCAAGGCAGCGTCCGCCCGTTCCGCATCGCCATTCCCGCCGCCGATATCGTGGCCATGAAGCGCCGCATCGCCGAGACCCGCTGGGCTGACCCGCAGCCCGTCAGCGACGATAGCCAGGGCGTGCGCCGACAGACCTTGCAGCCGCTGATGCAGTACTGGGCCGGGGCCTACGATTGGCGCAAGGTGGAAGCGCGGCTCAATGCCCTGCCGATGTTCATGACCGAGATCGACGGGTTGGACATCCACTTCATCCACGTCCGCTCTCGCCATGAAAACGCCATGCCGCTGATCCTGACGCACGGCTGGCCGGGCTCGGTGCTGGAATTCCTGAGCGTGATCGCCCCGCTTACCGATCCCACCGCGCATGGCGGGCGGGCGGAGGATGCCTTTCACCTCGTCATCCCCTCGATCCCCGGCTTCGGCTTTTCCGCGAAACCGACGGTGCCGGGCTGGGGTTCGGACCGGATCGGGCGGGCATGGTCCACGCTGATGCTGCGCCTTGGCTATGACCGCTATGTCAGCCAGGGCGGCGACTGCGGATCGGTGATCTCGCAGCGCATGGCCTTGCAGAAAGTGCCGGGATTGCTGGGCATCCACCTCAACATGCCCGCGGTCGTGCCCGCCGATGTGGCCCGCACGCTTGCCGCCGGCGATCCCGCCCCGGCCAGCCTCTCCCCCAAGGAACGCGCCGCCTTCGACCAGCTGGAAGGCTTCTACCGCGACAACGCCGCCTATGCCGCGATGATGAACACGCGGCCCCAGACCATCGGCTATTCGCTGGTGGACTCGCCGGTCGGCATGGCGGCGTGGATGTACGAGAAGATCGCGCAGTGGACCTATAGCGACGGCCAGCCCGAACGCGTGCTGGGCCGTGACGCGATCCTGGACGACATCTCGCTCTACTGGCTGACCGCCACCGGCGCCTCCGCCGCACGGATCTACTGGGAGGACCACAGCAACAACTTCAACGCACGCGGCGTGATCGACCTGCCGGTCGCCGTCAGCGTCTTCCCCGGCGAGATCTTCCGCGCGCCCAAGAGCTGGGCCGAGCGCTGCTACACGAACCTCTTCTATTTCAACGAAGCGCGCGATGGCGGCCACTTCGCCGCCTGGGAACAGCCCGCGCTCTTCGCACAGGAAGTGCGCGCCGCCTTCCGCCCGCTCCGCTGATCCCTCCACAAGACAGGAGACAATCCATGTCCGACACCAGGACCCTCTACACCGCCCATGTCCACGTGACCGGAGGCCGCGAAGGCACCGCCCGCAGTTCCGACGGTCACCTTGACGTGAAGCTGTCCACCCCCGGCACATCCGGCGCGGGCACCAATCCGGAGCAACTGTTCGCCGCCGGCTGGTCCGCCTGCTTCGAAGGCGCAATGGCCATCGCCGCGAAGTCCAAAGGCGTGGACCTTCCCGAAACTCTCGCCATCGATGCGCAAGTGGAACTGCGCCACGGTGACGATGGCTATGCACTGGCCGCAAGGCTCGACGTCAGCGTGCCCGGTCTGGACCCGGACCTCGCCCGCCAGATCATCGAGGCTGCCCATCGCACTTGCCCCTATTCGAAGGCGGTGAAGGGCAACATCGACACGGTCGTCACGCTCGCCTGAATTGGAGAACAGCCCATGAAGAAATCGCTTATCGCTGGCGGGCTGATGCTCGCCGCCGGCCTGCTCGCACCCACGGCTCAGGCGCAACCCGCCCCGCCGAGCGCAAAGCCCACCGTGGTTCTCGTCCACGGCGCTTTTGCGGATTCGTCCAGCTGGAACGGCGTGATCGCCGCGCTCCAGCATGACGGCTACACCGTCGTCGCCGCGCCGGACAACTTGCGCGGGGTTCGCGCCGACGCCGATGTCGTGGCGGACGTGGTGAAGGGCATCGTCGGCCCGGTCGTGCTGGTCGGCCATTCCTACGGTGGATCGGTGATCAGCGAGGCGGCCGAAGGCGCAGCCAACGTCAAGGCGCTGGTCTATGTCGCCGCTTTCGCGCCGGAGGCGGGCGAGACCGCGCTTGGCCTGACGGGCAAGTTCCCCGGCAGCACGCTGGGGCCGACGCTGGCATCGCCGGTGCCGCTGGCCGGTGGCGGGAACGACCTCTACATCCAGCAGAGCCGCTTCCCCGCCCAGTTCGCCGCGGACGTTCCGGAGGCGGAAGCTCGGCTCATGGCCGCTGGACAGCGCCCGATCGCCGATGCCGCACTTTCGGAAGCCTCGACCGCGCCGGCGTGGAAGCACGTGCCTTCGTGGTTCGTCTATGGCGATACCGACCGCAACATTCCCCCGGCGGCGATGCAGTTCATGGCCCAGCGTGCCGGCGCGCGCGAGACGGTGGTGGTGAAGGGCGCCTCGCACGTCGTCATGGTCTCGCACCCGGTTCAGGTGGCGCAACTGATCGAGCGCGCGGCCAAAGCGTCATAAGCCAAAGCCGCGCGCCGACAACGCCCCCCGTCCCCCTGCGGCGCGCAGCTGCCCCCGGTCAGTCCACAAGGCTGGCCGGGGGTTTTACGTGAGGTGCGGGTACGCGGCGATCAGTGTGCAGGCGACCGAGAGAACTGGTAGCGGCCGACAGCCCCGCCCACTTTCCTCCCGCTCAGGCTGAGCTTGTCGAAGCCCATGCGGCAGGGCGCTTTCCCGCTAATCCCGGTGATACGCCCCGCTGAGCGGCACTCCCGACAATGGAATGGGATATTTTCAGAGTTTTAATCCGAAACTTGCCGTTCCGGACACGCCGACATTGCGGATGTTCGGAAAGGTCGTAGTGTTTCGCTGCTTGTCGAGCGGGGGATTGCGAATGTCGTGGGCGCGGCGCCTTGAATTGTTTGTTGGCATCCCGGCTTGGGTAGTGATGGCGGCTGCTATGTTCCTCCGAAATCAGGGCGAAGATGTACCAATCTGGGGATCCATCGCTTTTGTAATTTTCTTTTTTGTGTGGGCATTCCGCTTCCTTTTCGAAGAGCGAAAGTTCTTTCGTGACTGACCGGACAAGTGCTTCCCCCCGACGTAACGGTCATCCGAGACGCTGAGCAGGGCTCCCGAAAGCGGAATGGCAGGATTGTGCGATTTTAATCCGAAAGCGGCTCTTCCGGACACGCTGACTTTGCGGACATTAATTCCGCATGGGAAGGCTTCCTCATAAAAGGCGGTTAATGATCGTAAAGAAGCTGGCAGGGAACGATGATCCCTCAAATATCGCAAGGATATAAATCTATGAGACGGAGGGATTTGCTGGCGGCTTTCACAGCTGGAGCTCTATATCCTAACTTGGCGGCCTGCCAGTCGCTGCCAGAGAGATGGCGATACAAATACAAATTAACCGGCTCCGTGAAATGCGATGGAGCATATTACAGTGGATTTAGCGTAATTGAAATAATTCGCGCTAAGACGTGGAATGGGATTAGCGGGAAGATTCACGGCGAGGCCGTGGCCATCGATATTCCAGGCGCACGAACCCTTTTTCTCACTCTCCGTGAACCAGCAACAGGAAGTCCAGATTGGCCTTACACGATGCCGCACGCTGTATTCGCGAGTCGTATCGGTGGATCGAACATGGTCTCCCCCACTTCACTTGATAATCTTGCATCTCTTCCGGTTGGCACAAAAGGGGTTCTTAAACGTGACCAATATCCGACATTGCTGTGCGTCGACGATACTAGCAGGCGCGACACGGTTATCGAGGTAAATCCTTCGAATATCAGTGAATGTATTGGTAGAGATTGTGAATTGTCCGAAGTGGCAATTGAAATAACTGGTGATAGGATTAGCAATACCATCGGCAGTCGACTTCCGTGGCTCGTCCAAGGCTCTCCTGCCGAAGCGGCTCAGCCAAAGTTCGGCATCACGTTTGATCCGAAATTTTGGCAAACCTTGCAGCATTGGGATTTCATCCAAGGAAATTGAAGCGAAAAAGAGTAAATCCGGGCGACCATTATAAATGGATACAATAGTTGCTCATGCTGCCGAGCATTACCTTGGCGCCCCCAATGCGGATGACCGGAAACCCCGACCTTTCCGACTTTGAGGGCACCTGATCCGGGAGCCAAGAGCGGTCGCTCATTCAACTGAAGGGCGGTTTTTCAAGATTTTAACCTGAAAAGTGTCTGTTTGGAGCCGCCAACATTGCGGACATTTGCCGTGGACGCTAATTTGCGCCAAATGGCTGTTCAACTTCCCAGCTCTGAATTGAGGAACAAGTTGGGCGGTTTCCTATCCGGCTATTTCTCAGCTGCTTTCTGCATCTTTATCATCTTAGAACAGAGGTGGGCGCATATGGCACCCACGGCCCCAGACAAAGCACTGGGCCAGCTATATCAGCATAACGAGCACGGCTGGATCACCTTTTTCTCGGCATTCCAAGCAACGAGCAGCGCTCTGATGTTTTGGAGCAATTTCATAGTAATGGGGCTGGCAATTGGCACCTTGCCCAAACGAGGCGTGACAGTCAGGCGATGGGGTCGTTTGCCATTTGGAGCAAGTTGGCAGAACGACGACAATAAAGGCTATGCCAAGAAATATGCGGTTTTCGGAGCGGTTGCTGCTCCGGCGGTGATATTCCTACTTGGCCCGGTGATGGTCAGTTGGCTCAACAGCCACAATATCGTGCTGAACCTTTGAAGGTTTGTCCGCTCCCGCTGACCTTACAGCCTTTCGGCGCCTCCTGGATACTCGCTGACAACCGCCGAATGCCTTCCGCACCTAACGCGAATAGGCGGTGAAGACCTGGTCGTCCGCAGGCTCCAGCTTCGCATGGCAGGCCGCGCAGGATCGGGTCAGCGCCTCGTCCGGGTTGGGTTCGCCGTTGTCGAACTGGCCGTAGCCCCAGCCTCCGCTGGCGGCGTAGCGGCGGGCGTTCTTGACGCTTACTTGCACATTGGTCGGATCGCCTGCCACGAAGGACTGCGGCGTGGGAAACACCGCGTCGTTTCGGGCAGAGGACTCGTATCGCCACGCCAGCCGAACGATCACCGCGCCGTCAGGAAACGGGCGAGTGCCGTCGCGATAGGCCCGCGCTGCGATGTCGTTGCCAAGGATGGCGCGGATATCGTTGTTCTTGCCCGCCTCGTGCGCGACGCTGATCAGTTTCCAGTCCCGGTATCCGGCGGGAAGCCTCACGCCGTAGACGGGTGCGGCCTCCGGCTCCCGCCCGCGCGCCGCGACGACAGTGGAGAGGCCCAGCACCGTCGTCGCCAACAAAAGGCAGCAGGTCGAGATGCGGATCATGCGCTCATCTTTCCGGCATCGAGTACGGCCTTGGCGAAGGCGGCTGGCGCTTCCTGCGGCAGGTTGTGGCCGATGCCGCCGGTGATTAGGCGGTGCTCGTAGGCGCTGGCGAACTTCGCGCGGTAGGCAGAGGGATCGGGATGCGGCGCGCCGTTGGCATCGCCCTCCATGGTGATCGCCGGGATCGTGACCGGCGGCCCGGCGGCCAGCTGCGCTTCGGCCGCATCGAACTGGTGCTCGCCTTCCGCGAGGCCCAGCCGCCAGCGGTAGTTGTGGATCACGATGGCGACATGGTCCGGGTTGGCGAAGGACGCGGCCGACAGGTCGTAAGTCGCATCGTCGAAGGCCCAGCGGGGCGAGGCCTGCTCCCAGATCAGGCGATTGAACGCCTTGGTGTTGGCCGCGTAGCCCTCCTGGCCGCGCTCGGTGGCGAAGTAGAACTGATACCACCACTGCAGTTCGGCCTTGGGCGGCAGCGGCTTGGCATTGGCGGCCTGGCTGCCGATCAGATAACCGCTGACCGAAACCAGCGCCTTGCATCGCTGCGGCCAGAGCACTGCCATGATATCCGCCGTGCGCGCGCCCCAGTCGAACCCGGCGACGATCGCCTGCCGGATGCCCAGCGCGTCCATCAGCGCGATCCCATCCGTTGCCAGCGCGGCCTGCTGTCCGTTGCGCGCCGCGTCGGCAGAGCGGAAGGTCGTCGTGCCATAGCCGCGCAAATGGGGCACGATCACGCGGTAGCCCTGCGCCGCCAGCAGCGGTGCGACTTCGGCGAAGCTGTGAATGTCGTAAGGCCAGCCGTGGAACAGCAGCACGGCCGGGCCGGCGGACGGTCCCACCTCCACATAGCCGATATTCAGCGCGCCTGCGGCGATCTGCCGCACCGGCCCGAAGGGGCGCGCTGCCGGCGCGCGCACTGCTGCGGAGGCTGTGGCCGGCACCAGGCCTGCCATCATGGCGGAGGTCAGCGTTGCCGCTCCTGCAATGAACTCACGGCGGCGGGGCCGGGCGACGACGGGCGGTTGTTCGGTCATGACGCATCTCCTTGCTACGAGACGGATCATAGAGCGCTTTCGCCGCGCCGCATGTTAGTTGGCGTGATCAGGTGTGAGCAGGGCCGGTCATCTGGGCCGGAAAATCGATATTCGCCGATGGCCATTGAAAAATCGCCGGCTTGCAGCTATATGGCCGTCACTGCGTCGTCAATGACGGACGATGGGCCTGATGAACGGGCCTTTTTCATCTATCAGCAGGAACTCCTGATTGCCGCATCGCAATGTGGCTCGCCGGGTATTCTACGGATATCGCGGATTGATCAGGAGTTGTTAGCGGCGGACGAGCCTGTCGTGGAGATTGCTCCCGATAGACGTTTCGCCGTTCTCCTCGACATGGATCATTGCCTCATACTGGCGGGAAAATGCGCAAGTTCGCATCCGGCCGGTCCTCGGCGATCGGGTCCACGGAGTAATGATGTCTTATGGCCTTAAAGGAGTGCATCGTTCTTGAACGGGCGTTCCGGGCCGGTCCGCCGTTACGCGCAGCGGTTTTAAATTAAAGAAGGACGCGGCGTTTTGCCGCACGATACAGGTTAGAATGCATATTTACAGAACCGGGGCACAGGCGCCCCACAAGACCCGTCCGCAAAATTCCACGCGGACTGCTGCGCTGCAGACGGTGCAGGCCACGGGCCTGCTGAGCAAGCAGCACTTGCAGCACCTCGTTGCTGCGATGGTGGACTGAGACAATTAGGGAAGGCGGGCAGGGGGGGCGGCCCCGGATGGGGCGGGATAGCCGCGGCGACGAGTTGGTGCTATGGGCCAGCGAGACAAGCGCCAACTGGCGCGCAAATTACGGTGCGACCCTCCAGGACTGTTCACGATAACAAGGCGATGATTGCCGGCGCTGAAGAGGCGCCGCAGGTGCGGAAAATTTTTCCGCCTTATGAAACGGTATGGCCGAGGTTGCATTTCCCAAGAAAATTGACGTCACGATCGCCAGATGCTGGTGAGATATCACAGCCTTTGAACATGACGTCTTTATGAGATACACTGAATCCAGTCAGGGCATATTTAAATGCCTGGGCTGATTGTCCTGACGCCCTGCGTGCTGCGTTCACGCGCACGGGTCAATTTTCTCCGAGCGCAGTGAAGGTACGTTTTTATTCATGTCTTTTGACAGAGGAAACCGCGGTAACGGCCGCGACAGGTTCGGAGGCGGCAATGGCCGTTTCGGTGGCGGCGACGATCGCTTCGGCGGTGACGATCGATTCGGCGGCGGTGACCGATTCGGCGGCGGCGGTTCGCGCGGCGGCTTCGGTGGCGGCGGCGGGCGTGGCGGCTTCGGCGGCCCGCGTGGCGGCGGCGCGCCGGCCCAGGTCATCGGCGAAGGCAGCGGTGTGGTTAAGTTCTTCAATCCGGATAAGGGCTTCGGCTTCATCCAGCGCGAAGACGGCGGTGACGATGCGTTCGTGCACATCAGCGCTGTCCAGGATGCCGGCCTGACGACCCTGGCCGAAGGTCAGCAGCTGGAATTCCAGCTGGTCGATCGCGGCGGCAAGGTTTCGGCCACCAACCTGTCGATCGTCGGCGAAGTTATCGTTGCCACGCGTCGCGAATCGGCTCCCGCCCAGCGCCAGCTGACCGGCGAACGCGCCAACGGCACGGTCAAGTTCTTCAACGCGACCAAGGGCTTCGGCTTCATCACCCGCGATGATGGCCAGCCCGACGCATTCGTGCACATCAGCGCTGTCGAGCGTTCGGGCCTGTCCGGCCTTTACGAAGGCGATCAGATCGAATTCGAAATCGAGATCGATCGTCGCGGCAAGTCTTCGGCGGTGAATCTGGTTCAGCGCTAAGGGTTTCCGGCCTTGGCTCGCTTTTGTGAGCCAAGGCCTTCATCCTAAACGAAAATCAGAGCCGAAATTCATCGCCGTAGACAACGAAGGATCGTTGCCGGCGATGCAAGAGTGAGCCGCAAGGTCGGTTTGGCTTCGCTGCGCTGTGCAGGGCGAGCCGACTACGCGCAATATCGGTAACGGCAGGTTTTGCTGGCGCACGTCGGAAGCGAAGTTCGTAAGATGGGCAAGGTATGCCCAATTCATCGGGCAAAGCGGCTGGCGCTTTTCGATTCTGTCAGGCAAGGGCACTTTTCCGCCCCTCGTCCTTTATGCCGATGGAGCGAACGTGACGGCAGAGACGCATCCGACAAAGGTGAATGAATGAGCAACGACGATCACAGCGCGGACAACGACGCACCGCTGATCGACAATAGCCGAGGTTCGGTCCAGCGTCTGATCGCGCGGGCCAAGCGTCTTGGCGTCATATCCATCAACGAGTTGAACGCTGCGCTGCCGCAGGATCAGATGTCCACCGACCAGATCGAGGACATTATGGCCGCGATCTCGGAAATGGGCGTCAAGATCGTCGAGAACGAGGACGACGACGACACCGCCGAGTCCGACGCTGAGCGCGATGCCGACGAAGATATTGATGGCGACGGTGAATTCGGGGAGAGCCCCGAAGCGCCCCGTCGCCGCGTGGCCGAAAAGAGCGCCGACGCGCTTGGTCGCAGCGACGATCCGGTGCGCCTCTATCTGCGCGAAATGGGCGCTGCGGAAATGCTCAGCCGCGAGGGCGAAGCGGCGATTTCCAAGCGTATCGAAGCCGGACGGGATATGATGATCCTGGGCCTCTGCGAGAGCCCGATCACCTTCCACGCGATCATCCAGTGGTCCGAAGCGCTCAACAACGGCGAAATGCAGCTGCGCGAGATCCTCGATCTCGACGCCATGCTTTCCAAGGAACCCGCGCCCGAAAGCCTCAATGAGGACGGAGAGGGCGACGATGCCGAGATCAGCGAAGCCACTGCCGGCCCCTCGTTCAAGGACGAGGACGATTCCGACGAGGACAACTCCGAGGAAGTGGACGAGGACGGCAACCCGATCCCCAAGCGCCGGGCCGAGGAAGAGGAAGAGGACAACACCCTCAGCCTCGCCCAGATGGAAGCGGCGCTGAAGCCCGAAGCGCTTGAGAAGTTCACGCTCATCACCGAGCTGTTCCAGACCTTCGAGCGCCTGCAGTCGGAGCGTCTCGAAGCATTGGCGCTGGGTATCGATTTCCCCGCAGCCAAGGAAGAGCAGTACCAGTCGCTGCGCGAGGAACTGACCGCGCAAGTGGAATCGGTGAAGTTCCACGCGGCAAAGATCGAATACCTCGTCGACAACCTCTATGCCTTCAACCGCCGCCTGACCGCCCTTGGCGGCCAGATGCTGCGTCTGGCAGAGCGCCACAAGGTGAAGCGCGCCGACTTCCTCGATTCCTACATGGGGCGCGAGCTGGACGACACCTGGCTTACCGACATGTCCAAGAAGGACAAGAAGTGGGCCGCCTTTGCGGAGGCTGAGGCCAATGGGGTGGAGCGTATCCGCCTGGAAGTCTCGGACATTGCCGCAGCCACCGGCATGCAGCTGGCCGAGTTCCGCCGCATCGTCAACATGGTCCAGAAGGGTGAGCGCGAGGCGCGCATCGCCAAGAAGGAAATGGTCGAGGCGAACCTGCGTCTGGTGATCTCGATCGCCAAGAAGTACACGAACCGCGGGTTGCAGTTCCTGGACCTTATCCAGGAAGGCAACATCGGCCTGATGAAGGCGGTCGACAAGTTCGAGTACCGTCGCGGCTACAAGTTCTCGACTTACGCCACCTGGTGGATCAGGCAGGCGATCACGCGCTCGATCGCGGATCAGGCGCGCACGATCCGCATCCCGGTCCACATGATCGAGACGATCAACAAGCTGGTCCGCACCAGCCGCCAGTTCCTGCACGAGCAGGGCCGCGAGCCCACGCCCGAGGAAATGGCCGAGCGTCTGTCGATGCCGCTCGAAAAGGTGAAGCGGGTTCTCAAGATCGCGAAGGAGCCGATCTCCCTCGAAACGCCGATCGGCGACGAGGAAGACAGCAGCCTGGGCGATTTCATTCAGGATTCGAACGCGGTCATCCCGGTGGATGCGGCGATTCAGGCGAACCTGAAGGAAATGATTACCCGCACGCTGTCGTCGCTCACCCCGCGTGAGGAACGTGTGCTGCGCATGCGCTTCGGCATCGGCATGCATACCGATCACACGCTGGAAGAAGTTGGCCAGCAGTTCTCGGTTACCCGCGAACGTATTCGCCAGATCGAGGCGAAGGCGCTGCGCAAGCTCAAGCACCCGAGCCGGTCGCGCATCATGCGCGCTTTCCTGGATTAAGGTTTGGCCATCCGGGCGTTTGGGCAACGGCTCAAACGCCATCAGGAAAGCCGCCTGAGCATATTTTCCGTGCATCAGCTACGAAAGGGCAACCGTTCTGCGGTTTTGCCCTTTCGTAAGCGTGCAATGGTCCGGGTTTGGGAAGGCGGCTTTGGCCTTCAGAACAGCTGCATTGGCGCGATCGTCAGTTCGGCCGTCAGTTCTGCGCCGGACGCGTTCCCATCATCGCACGGGATAAACGGAACGCAGGTACTGGGCCCGCATTCCTGTTTCGAAATCGAGCGCTAGAGCGGTTTCCGATCCGATTGCATCGGCTCGACCGCTCTCAGTTTTTGGTTTGTCGTATTTTCCGAGTCATCAGGTGATTTGCCTGATTTGCGAACGCTCCAGGCGATCGAAACAGTTCGGGACGCGGAAGGAGAGGGGGTGAGCGGCGGGCACAGCAAGCGCGCCGCCGCATCCCATGGATCAGCCGTTGAGCTTGTCTTTGACGGCCTTGGCAGGCGTGAAGCTCAGCTTGCGGGCTGCCTTGATCGTCATCGCCTCACCGGTCGCGGGATTGCGACCTTCGCGCTCGGGCGTGTCCTTGACCTTGAACTTGCCGAAGCCGTTGAGCGAGATTTCTTCGCCCTTGGCGGCGGCATCGCCGATTGCTGCGAACACGGTATCGACGATCTTGCGCGCATCGGCCTTGGTGAGGCCGCTGTCGGTGGCGATGACGTCTGCGATATCATTGTTGTTCATACGTGTTTCCTATCGAATTGAACTTCGAGGGATGGGCGCCTTACCCCCAATCGGAGGTCGCGTCACGCCGCTATCGACGGGTTTTGCCGGCGGCGCGTCAGAGGCAAATTGGTCCGCAGGATGGCGGTTGAAATGACCGAATCCGGTCAAAGAAGATCAGGTTCGGGGAGCCGGACCCAGGCAGATTGCCTCTGCCCGGGTTACGACGATACGCAGCTGCTGCTTTCCGGCGCCGATTGACCGGCACCGCAAGAGCTGGCCCTTCGAACACTGCTTTTGCGTAGTCTACTCCTTCGCAAGTTCGCTGGCCGAAGCCGGCTGCGGAGATGCGGTAGTAGCCGCCGCCGGCGTCTCTACAGCAGCGACCTTGATCCCCAGCTTAGAACGGCTTTTCCCGGAAGCCGAAGACTTGGTCTTGGCCGCCGCCTTGGTTTTCGGCTTCACTGCTTTGGGCTTTGCCGTCTGCGCGGCCTTCTTTGCAGCAGGCTCGGCAGTCGCAGGCTTCGGCGTGGCGGTTGCCGCAACGTCTGGCACTTTCTTGGCAGCCTGACGGGTACGCGGCTTCGCAACCGCCTTAGGGGCGGGGCTGGGCTCGGTCTTGACCGCAGCCGCAGCTGCGGGGGCCGATCCCGGCGTACGCGCCATGCGGCGGGCCGGCTTTTTGGCGGGTTCCACGATGCCAGTCGATGCGCTCTTCGCTACAGCCGGCTTTTCGGTTTCCCGTTTCGCGGGGCTGGAGACGGCAGCGCCGACGGACACCTTGGGAGCTGGCTTGCCGGCGGACCGGGGCGCCGCTTTACCGGCCGTTTTGGGCTTGGCGGCGGGAGATTTGGCGGTTTGAGGCTTCGGGGGCGCAGAAGTTGTGCCCGCAGACTTGGTAATCGGTGCGGCGTCGGAAGTTGAAGCCGAAGTCAAAGTTTCGGTTGCCCGCGATGCCTTGCCCGGCCGCTTGCTGAAAGCCTTTGCGGCCGGCTTGGTTGCCGCCGCGACGCTTGCGGGCGTTTTCTTCGCAGCTGCCTTGCCCGTTTTCACGTTAGTTGGGGGGGCAGTTTCCGCAGCCTTGGCCGGAGCCGCCGCGACCGAACTTGCAGCCATCCTGCTGCCGCCCAGCCCTGCTGCTTTCGCGAAGGCCCGCCGCTGCTCGGAATAACTTTTCGAAACCATCGGATAAGTGGCCGGAAGATTGTACCGCGCGCGATACTCTTCTGGGGTAAGACCGTTATTGGCCAAGTGCCGCTTGAGCGCCTTGTACGGCTTTCCATCGATCAGGCTGAGAATGTGATCGGGTGAGGCCAGGCTCTCTTCGGCCGAAACCGCGGGTTTGAACACCGGGGCTTCATCCGCATCCGCGGAAGACTTTCCGGCCAGCGCGGTGCGCGTCGCCTCGATCAACCCGGGAAGCGCGTCGCTCGATACGGCGTTGTTCGAGACGAATGCACTCAACAGTTCAACTGTCAGGCGGGTGAGCTCTGTCTGCTCGGTGTCTGGCATGGAAGGTCCCTCTTGAAGGGGTTTGTTGGACGAAGCCGTTGTCTTCCCAATTTCTTGGCAAGTAAAGCTGATTTTCGCGCGGCCTGCGGGATAGGTACAGCAGGCATTGGCCAGCATCGTCGGGCGGGTGATTTCGGTTTGTTTGACAAGGGATCGAACAAGCAGCCGCAACCTACCATTATCGTTCTCGAAGAGCGTGTCTTTGTCTTGAATGACTACGCGAAACTCCGGATTGCGCTTGTGGAAGCCCGTCTATTCCGAAAACGGCGGAGTTCCCTTTGCCGCGCCGGCAAATCGTACGCGTGCAACCATGCGCGGGGCCGGTCGTTGGTTCGATCGTGGCCCGACAATGGAACCCAATGGGGAACCCAATAGCGATGATTACCGTGCACCATCTGGAGAATTCGCGGTCGCAGCGGGTGCTGTGGCTGCTTGAAGAGCTTGGTCTTCGCTACACAGTCAAGCGCTATGAGCGCGATCGGAAAACCATGCTGGCCCCGCCGGAACTGCGCGCGGTGCACCCCCTTGGAAAATCGCCGGTATTGGTCGATCGCGATCCGTCAGGCGCGAGCCGTATCATCGTGGAAACCGGAGCGATCGTCGAGTACCTCGTCGATAAGGCGGACGGGCTGCTTGGCAAACCCTATGGTGAGGATGCGGCGATGCGTTACCGCCAATTCCTGCATTATGCGGAAGGATCGCTGATGCCGCCGCTGCTGGTCAATCTGGTGCTCGGCCGGATACCGGTGGTGGGCAAGGCGGCGCAGAAGCGTCTTCAGCCCATGATCGACGTACATCTGGACTTTGTCGAACGGGAATTGAGCGCAAGGCCCTGGTTTGCCGGAGATACTTTCACGGCCGCCGATATCATGATGAGCTTTCCGCTCGAAGCCGCAAGGGATCGTGGTTTCCTGGAGGTCGGCCGGCCGATCACGAATATCTGGCTGGAGACGATACAGGCAAGGCCGGCCTATGAAACAGCGCTGGAGAAGGGCGGGCCCTACCGTTTCGCATGAGCATAGTGCTCAGTTCCCTTCGGCCGCCAGCGCCTGCGCCCGTAGCGCCATGCAATCGGCATCGACGGCCCTGGGCGATTGCTCGCCGGAGATGGCCTTGCCCAACGCCTTGATGACGTTGCCGATGGATTTGACCTCACGCGGGATGACAACGGCCGGGTTGCGGATCGTCCCCCCCGCATGGATCGAACCGGGCAGGCGCAAGACGGCGCCTTTCTTGGGAAGGCCAGTAAGCGTGAGCGCGATACGCTCGTCGGGAAAGGCGATCGTTCCCGTGCCGCGCGTCTGACTTTCGCTGGTATCGATCAGCACTGGCGCCGCCGTGCCGGTTCCGCGATGCATTTCCAGGCGCGCGACGGCGCAGCGCAAGGTGGCCCGCTCATTGTCGCCCGCAATGAGGCCTTTACCGACATCGAAGCCCAGCAGGCTGGCAAGTTTTGCCGGCAGGATACCGTCATGCGCGATCACCCCGATGGTGCCGTCAGACGTGCCGACGGCTTCGCGGATCGTGTCTCCCACGCCGGACAGGCGAACCCGCCCATCGACGGTTGCGTCGATTTCTCCGCTGCCACCCGCCAGCGCATCGATGCTGCTGCCCCGCAGATCGAGGGCCAGGGCGATCGTCGGCTTGGTCTGCCCCTGTCGCTGATCCACCGTGACCGTGCCGCCGATGACACCGCGGCTGAGGCGCAGGGTCAGGGGTTTGGCGACGAGCAGCCGGCGATCGAGCGTCAGAACGCCTTGCGCGCTGCGCAGCGGTGAAGAGCCGGCGCCGATGATCCGGTCGATCCGAAAGGCGATGCGTCCGTCGGTCTTGTCGATCTTGCGGATGTTGAGCCGGGTGTTGGGGACGAATCTCTCCCCCTGGGACTTTTCGAGGGCGTGTGCGGCGGCCCGGCTTTGATCGGACGCCAGATCGGCAAAATCCAGCGTTTCGAACCGGATTTCGCCATCGAGTTTTGTACGAGCGGAAGTCTTGTCCACCGAGAGCTTGGCGGAAAGCCGACTGGTGCCGACCGTGCCCTTGAGATCGCGGACCGTCCAGACCTGCGACTGGTGCCGCACGCGCGCGGTCAGGCTGATCGGCTGCGTGTGGAAGAGGCCAGCCTCGATCACGCGGTCCATCAGTTTCAGGTCATTTGCCCGCGCCGTTACATCGACCTGCATGTCATCCGTGCGCAGCGGTCCAGCCATGGTTCCCTTGGCGCGCATGTCGATCGCGGATCCGGCAATGCGCGCCTCGAACGGCCAGACTGCGCTTGACGCCGTGGCCGGACCCTTGATCGATACCTCTACCGCATTGCCGTCGATCTCGCCGGGACCGGAAGCCACCAGCCCGCCTCGGGGATCGATGGTGAAATGGAGGTTCACGGATCGCTTGCGCAGCGCGTCTCGATAGCGGATCTGCCCCTGCGCCGATTCCACCCCGGAAAGTGAGATCGCGCGGCCCGATCCGCCTTCCCGCTTGTTGCCGTCGCTCCAGTTGACGCGGTGGTTCGCGTCCCGAACGAGGTCAAGCATCACGCCGTCCGCGGAAACCAGTTCCGGGCTGCCGCGCCCGATCAGCATCGGCAATATCGCGACGCGCACACGAAGCTGCCGGATCGAGGCAAGCTTGCCCGGACCGGCCCACGCCGCCTGCGGAACTTCGACGCCATTCAGCTTGAGGACGGGGGTGAACGAGAAGGCTTTATCGCGCGACATCCTTGCGATCGTCACCGGGCGGCCAAATTGTGCGCTCAGCTTGCGTTCGGCAAGTTGCTTGAACCAGCCCACCGGAAAGCTCGCGGCGAATAGCGTGGCGATGGCAAGACATGCCGCGAGAACCGCCAGAGTAATCGAAATGCGCCGACGAAGCAGGGTCATTGCCTGCTAATGCGTGGGCGGAGCGGACGTTCCTTGAGGGGAACGGCGGCAGGTCGTTTGTTCTCCCCGGCGCCTCGCAGCCTGCACGTCCTGCGCTTGCCGGGAAGGTCATTTCGAACGCCGTGACCGGTCAGCCTCGGTGGGGGCAAGGTTGAGAAAGAGGAACACGGCAGCCGCCCCGAAGCTCAGCGCCCCCAGCCAGAGCACCCCGCCGTAGACAGCGCCTTGTGCCGCGAAGGCGAGCACGAAGCACAGCACCACTCCCACCCATGCCAGACATTTCAGCACGCGCTTGCGTTCCGGTGACGGGCGGGCACCAAGGCGTTGTTGGTAGTGCTGGCCGCTGGCAAGGCCGAACAGCGCGAACGCGGCGACGGCGCAGAGAAGGCAGAGAATCGTCATTCCGCTGCCTCCAGCACGGGCGCACGCGTTGCAGTTGCCGGTGGGCGCTGGCGCCTGGAGCGGCGCTCCGCCGGACGATAGGTGTGGACCCGCCACGCCGTCGCCAGAAAGGCCGTGCCGAAGACGATCAGGGCAAGATCGATGCCCGCCAGCACGAAGTCTCCCGCCGCCAGCGTCGCCGGAAGGCCGCGCGGCGTGGCCAGCATGTCGTAGAACGGGATCGTCGCCAGCAAGGCCCCGGTGGCCGCCAGCAGCACCGACCAGGCCCGTCCTTCACGCAGTACGCCGGCAATCCCGAGTGAGAGAGCCCAGGCGATGAACAAGGTGTGGATTTCCCAGTCCGCGCGGCCTTTCATGGCCAGCGGCAGCACCCGGTTCGCCCAGAGCATCGCGGCGATGCCGAGCGGGAAACCGCCGACCACGGCCACGTTGAGCCAGGCCACGATGCGAAAGCCCAGATGCGGGCGTGCGGGATTTGGCAGTTTCTCGCGCCGCTTGACGGTCCAGAGCACAAGGCCGCTCGCCACCATCAAAGTGCCGCCCACGCCGCAAAGGAAGTAGAGCCAGCGCAGGCCGTAGTCCGCGAAGCGCCCGGCATGGAGGCCGATCATCGCCCCCGCCGTCACATTCGCGCCGCCCGGTGGCGGAGACTGCCAGATCACCGCGCCGTCGGTGCCGCGATAGGTCACGGATGGCGTGCGGGATGACAGCATGGAAGTGTTCGCGCGTGAGACGGTTACGGTGGCGGCAGCGTCTCCGGGTTCTGCTACATTGATGGAACCGGCCGGTCCGCCCAGCCGATGTTCGGCATCGCGGACCAGGCGGGTGATATGGGTCAGGGGGGCAGGATCACCGGTGCGCAGGGGTTCCTCGACGTGCGGGAACAGGCGGTCATAGAGCTTTTCGGGATCGGCATAGTTGGCGACCGAGGCCCATGGCATCAGCATCGCCATCAGCGTGACCACGCCGGTGTACGTGATCATCAGGTGAAACGGCAGTGCCAGCACGGCGGTGGCGTTGTGCCCGTCCAGCCATGAACGCTGGCCCTTGCCCCGGCGCAGGGTGAAGAAGTCCTTGAAGATCTTCTTGTGCGTGACGATCCCGGTCAGGATCGCGACCAGCATCGCCATCGCCGAAATGCCCACCAGCCAGCGTGCCCAGAGCACCGGCATGTAGTGAAGATCGAAATGGAAGCGGTAGAAGAACTCGCCGCCGCGCGTTTCGCGGGCGACCGTAGGCTGGCCGTCCGCGCCGATCAGCGCCTGATTGTCGCGGCTGCGGCGCCCGCCGCGTCGGCCCCGTTCCTTGCCCGGTTCCGGCTGCGGCTGCCAATAGACTTGCGCACCGGCCGAACGGTCGCTGGGCATCGTAATGTACCAGCTTTTCGCGTCCGGTGCCTTGTGCTGAAGGAAGCGCTGAGCCCCGGCGAGTACGGTATAAGGCTGCTCGATCCGGTCCAGTTCCGGGCGCATCCAGCGGTTCAGCCCTTCTCTCCAGAAGGCCATTGTACCGGCCGCGAAGATGACGAACAGCACCCAGCCGAGCAGCAGGCCCGACCAGGTGTGCAGGAACGATTGCGATTGGCGGAAGCTCTTGCTCATAGCCGTCCGGTTCCCATGATCGAAAGCCAGGTCAGCCCGCCGGCAAGGGCGCCGGCAAGCGCGAGTGTCCACACCGCGCGCCAGCCGCTGCGGGCGGCGAAGGCCCACATCGCTGCGCCTGCGCAGAAGGCGAAGGCGACCAGCGTTGCCGCCACCGTCGCCTCCGCCCGGTCGCCGGGCAGCAGCCGCGCCAGTGCCATGGCCCAAAGGCTGGCGACGGCATATCCCAGCGGCACGGCCGCCAGGATGCGCAGGGTCATGTCGCCCCGCCGCCGCCACGCCTCCGCACGGTTGCTGCCCGACGTAGCGCTCACGGGTAGGCGAACCGCAGCGTGGCGAAGACGGTGCGCGGGCTGCCGAAGTAATTGCCGCGACCGGTGGAGGAGATGCGCGCGTAATAGGTCTTGTCGAACAGGTTGTTGACGTTGACCGATAGCGAGATGCGCTCGTCGAAATCGTACCCGGCGCGCAGGTCCACCACGGCATAGCTGCCCTGGCGCACGATGGTGGAGCGGGTGGTGACGACGCCCGCCGCATTGCGAACCGCCGGATTGCCGCCGTAAGTCGAGCTGAACCACGTCAGCGCGCCGCCCACGCTCAGGCCATTCAGAGGGCCGCTGGGCACCTTGTAATTGGTGAAGGCCTTCACCGAGTGCTTCGGAATGATCGGTACCAGCGGCAGCCCTTCGAACTGCGCATTGGCATCTTCCAGATACTTGGTCTTGGTGAAGCTGTAGCCGCCGTTGATCCGCCAGCCGGGCAGGATCTCACCCGCGGCCTCCGCCTCGAACCCGCGCGCGCGGACCTTGCCGATCTGCAGCACGACGGTGGCGTCGTCCGGATCGTTGAACAGGCGGTTGGTCTGTTCGATCTGATAGGCGGCGGCGGACAGCAGCAGCTTGTCGTTCATCAGCGAAAGCTTGGTGCCCAGTTCGTACTGCGCGCCGACCAGCGGTTCGATCTGCCGCCCATCCGGACGCGCGCGGCCTGCCGGGGCGGCCTGCGGCGTGAAACTGTCGGCATAGGAGCCATAGAGGTTCCAGTCCTTCGTCACGTCCCAGACAAGGCCGGCGTAAGGCGTGAAGCGGGCATCGATGGTATAGCCGGACTTCTTGCCCAGCACCGGCAGCAGCGTCTGCGTATCGGTGTCCCACCAGGTCAGGCGGCCGCCGCCGATGGCTGTCAGCCCTTCCACCGGATTGAAGCGAAGCTGGCCGTAGGCGCCGTATTGCTCAACCTTGGTGTCGCTGCCGCCATAGCTCTGCAGCACGCAGTTGACGGGGGCAGGGGTGATGACGGTGGTGCTGTCCGGGCAAGTCGCGCCGGTGCCCTGCACCGGATAGTAGGGCAGCGGGCCATAGGGATTGAGCGGCGGCTCCAGCGGCGAAACCGGATCGTAGACGTCGATCCGCGCATAGTTGGACAGGCGCGTGAAATACGACTGGTACGAACTGCTCTGATAATCGACGCCCAGGATCAGCGTGTGGTCCCGCCCGAACGCGGGGAAACTGCCCACCGCGTTGAAATCGAAGGCATGGGTCTTCATGAAGCTGTCGCCGCGATAGGCGATGTGGTTGGTCACGCCGTTGGTGGGCGTTACCGGCTGGTTGCCGATGTAGCTGTAGACGTCGACACGGTCGGTATCGGTGTAGAGGCCGCTGGCACGCAGGGTCCACCGGTCGCTGATCTGATGCGTAACATCGGCGAAGACCGACCAGATTTCCGACTTGAACCGGTTCCAGTCCGCGCCGAGGTAGGTGGAGCGCGGCACGTCGAGCAATTGACCTTCGCTGCCATCCCAACCACCGGCGATGCCGGGCAGGCCGGACTGGATCGCGGGCTTGAAGCGATCGTAATTGACGCCGAAAGTCACCGTCGTGCGCGAACCGATATCGACTTTGCCGGTGCCGAACACCGCCAAACGATTGCGGTGGGCGACGTCGAAGAACTGGTCCTGATCCTGCACCATGGCGCCCGCGCGCACGGCCACGCCCTGCGCCAGCGGTGCGGAGATATCCAGTTCCCCGCGGAAGTTCTGATAGCTGCCGTAGCCCAGCGAGCCTTGCGCCTTGAATTCGTCCAGCGGGCGCTTGCGCACCATGTTGATGCTGCCGGCCGGGTTGCCCGATCCGCTGAACAGGCCCGCGGGGCCGCGCAGCACTTCCAGCCGGTCATAGAAGAACAGGTCCGGCACGACGGCGGGGAAGTTGAAGGAAAGGGTGGGCGTGCCGTCGATCAGGTAATTGCTGATCGCGAAACCGCGCGACATGTAGGACGGGTCTTCGCTGCCGACACCGGTAACGGTGATGCCCGGCGTGGCGGTCAGCGCGTCTTCCAGCGTGAAGAGATTCTGCGCCTGGATCTGCTCCCGATCCACAAGCGTGACAGTATTCGGAATGTCCTTCAGCGGGGTGACCGTCTTGCCCACCTCTCCGCCATAGCTCTTGCCCAATACGATGATGTCGCCTTCACTGTTCCGTTCTGGCGCCTCAGCGGCTTCTTCGGACCACGCCTGCGCGGGATACATGGAAAGGATCGCAAGGCCGAAGGCCCCGGCCGAGTTCAACAGTCTGTTTTTCAATGGGTCGCTCCCTGATTCGCAGGGGCGGATACAGTGATTGCTATCGCGAGTCACTCGCAATATGACCTGGATAGCAAGCCTTGCAATGTAGCAACGCATTGATACGTATCAGCAATGCGCCACAAATGTTGCTGCCAATGGTGGGGGCAGCGGGGAAGCGGGCACGCTATTTCAGGCGGCGAACTACCGCCCGGCTTATGAAAAAGACGGCTATGACAATGAACAGAGTGGGCAGGAAAATCGGAATGCGATCGATGAGTCCGTTTCGCTCCGGCCCTGCATCGCCCATCACGCGGGCTAGATCGAGTATCAGGACGGGTACGCCAATGGCCGCCGCTGAAATGCAACCGACACGATCTTCGGGCGGCAAGCCTTCGTAACTCTCACTCATCACTACCACCTACCACGCACATCAATGTCAGCAATGTCGGCGAAAACGCGCCCTGTATCTGGTTCGTGTCCGTGCGGACCAGTGCTCATCACGTACGGGGCCCGTTTGTGATTGACGTTCCAGCCAATTTCCAACCTGATCGCGGCATGATTCACGATGGACACGGAAGATGCGTCTCCCTAGCGAATTGCCGGAAGATGGATGCGATTGACCAACTGGCGAAGTTCGCTTAGCCCGTAGGGTAAAATTATAACGCAAAATTAAAAATTTAATTGGGATGGGCATGTCTTGATGAATTCTACGCTGTTTCGCGGGGTGCTCGTGGGGGCCTTGGCCGGACTGTTGTTCGGCTTCGATACGGCGGTGATTGCCGGCACGACGGAGGGCATTCGTACGGCATTCGGACTGGACGCCACCGGCGTTGGCATTACCGTTTCGAGCGCGCTTTGGGGCACCTTGGCCGGCGCGCTGCTGGCCGGTGTTCCCGGGGATCGCTTCGGCGCACGCGCTTCGCTGTCGGTGATCGCTCTGCTCTACCTCATTTCGGGCATCGGCTGTCTTCTGGCGCCGAACTGGCCGGTGCTGCTGGTCATGCGCGTGCTTGCCGGTTTCGCGGTGGGGGCGTCGTCCGTGCTCGCGCCGGTCTATATCGCCGAAATCGCTCCGGCCGAGCGGCGCGGGATGATGGTGGGGGCGTTCCAGCTCAATGTCGTGCTGGGCATACTTGTCGCCTATCTCAGCAATTACTTCGTATCCAGCCTGCAACTGGGCGCACTGGATTGGCACGTGAAATTCGGCGTTACCGCCATTCCGGCGGTGCTGCTGCTGGTGATGATGCGCACGATCCCGGACAGCCCGCGCTGGCTGTTCGCCAAGGGGCGAGAGGGTGAGGCGGCGGCGGTGCTCGGCAGGCTGGGCAATGCGGACGTTGCGGGCGAGATGGAGCGTTGGCGTCGGGCCGAGGGGGCAACCCATGCCCCGCGCCTCAACTGGAAGCGTCATCACCGGCCGATGCTGCTGGCGATTGCGATTGCCGGGTTCAACCAGCTCTCAGGCATCAATGCCATCCTCTACTATCTCAACGACATTTTTGCGGCCGCCGGCTTCAGCGGCGTTTCGGCAGACCGGCAGGCCATCGTGATCGGCGCCTGCAACCTGATCTTCACGGCACTGGCGCTGACGGTGATCGACCGTATCGGCCGCAAGACGCTGCTGCTGATCGGATCCGTGGGGCTGACGGCCGCGCTGGCCGGTGTGGCGGCGATCTTCTCCAGCGGCACGCATCAGGACTGGCTGCTCTGGCTGCTGATCGGCTTCATCGCCTTCTTCGCCTTTTCGCAGGGCGCAGTGATCTGGGTCTATATCAGCGAGATCTTCCCGACCGACGTGCGCGCCCGCGGGCAGAGCCTGGGATCGTCGGTTCACTGGTTCATGGATGCAGTGATCGCCTTCGGGTTCCCGCTGGCGGCAGCCCATGCGCGGGCCCTGCCGTTCTGGCTGTTCGCGGCGATGATGGCGCTGCAATTCGTGGTGGTGGCGGTTTTCTTCCCGGAGACCAAGCGGCGTTCGCTGGAAGCCATCGGAGAGGCTATGTAGCGATCCGGCCCAGATTGGCGATCCGGGCGGTGCTCCCTGCCGAGGGGGTAGCGACGATTGCCAGCCGGCAGGGAGCGCGCGCGGAGACGGGGGCGAATGCCTCCGTCTCGGCAGGTGCTATTTGAAGCGGACGCCCACGCCGCCCATGATGCGCTGGCGTGCGGTGTGGCCGTGATAGTCCGAATAGACGTACTGGGCGTTGAGGTAGACCGGCATCCGGCCCTGCGTCAGCGTATATTCCACGCCGCCGCCGACCTGGTAGCCATCGGCGCGATAGTGGTCGTAGACCAGCTGGTTGCCGTCCGGCGCATCGATCCGGCGGCGCTGTTCGGAATTGACGTAGCCGCCCTTGGCGAAGACCAGCAACTGCGGGGTGAACAGGTAACCCGCGCGAACGGCGGCGCCCCATTCCTCGAACGCCTTGTGGCAGATGCTGTTGTCGTCGGGGAGCGACTGGCAGTTCTGGTTCCAGTTGTTGGCGCGCCAATAGCTGCCTTCGGCGCCGATCACGATCCTGTCGCCATACATGCCGTCAAAACCGACCGTGGCACCATAGCCGAACTTGTCGTTGTGCGTCCCTTCGGACTGGAAGCGGTCGCCACCGAAGTTGCCTTCGACGCGGATGCCCCGGAACGAGGTGCCGTTGCTGCTGGTTGAGGTGGAAGAAGATGAGGTCGTGGTGGTGTCCGTATCCTGGGCCGCAGCCGATTGAGATGCGATGCCTGCGATCATCACCGCAGCGAGCGTGAGGGATTTGGTAATCATGGCCAACTTCCTTTGGTTGTCGCTAGCTGCCCAACTGGAAAGGCGAAGATTTGGTTTCATTAAAATTAGTCGCAGAATGGGTATTGGCGCCAATCTGTGACGGATAGGCCACACCATAAAGCAAGCCTAATCTAGGCATGAAGACCGCAGAATTCTGCGCTTTATTATGGTTTCCCGAGGGTTGCCAGCCAAGGGGCCACCAAAGCCATATGATCGATCCAGTCAGGCGTCGGGAACTTTTTTAGAGCTGCCGTTTGCCGGTTGCGATCGGCGCTGTCGTGCAGATAGTCGTGGGCGGCGGCGGCCCATGCGGCGGGATCGTCGGCATCCAGAAGCAGCGGCACGCCGGCCGCAATCTCGTGATAGATCGCAAGGTCTGCAGCGATCACCGGGGTGCGGCGCAGCATGGCCTCCAGCACCGGCAGGCCATACCCTTCGACCTTGCTGGGCATCAGAACGGCGCGCGCGTGGGTGATCCAGGCATCCAGTTCCGCGTCTTCGCACGAACCCAGTTCGATCACCCGCCCATGTTCCGGCGCTGGTTGGTCGAGGCGGGCGAATGTCGCCTCCGCCATCCACCCGCGCTGGCCGACGAGCACGAGATCGGGCGCGTCGGGGCCAAGCTTGGCGCGCAGCTTGTCCCACGCATCGAGCAGCAGCATGTGGTTCTTGCGCCCCTCTATCGTGCCGATCGAGAGGAAATAGGGGCGGGAATGCGGGACGGCGCTGCCGCTTGGCGCGGCCGGCTCGATGCCGAGATGGGCAACCAGCTGGGCGGGATTGGCGATGCCTTCCTGTTCGGCAAATTCCGTCAGGGCCCGGCCGGTATCGGCGGAATTGAGGATGATGCCATTGGCGCTGCGCAGGGCATTGCGCATGCGGACGGCGTGCTTGTCCTTCTCGCCCGGGCGGCAGAATTCCGGGTGGGTGATAGGGATCAGGTCATGGATCAGGTAGACCGGGCGCAGGCCGCGCTGTCGCAGCCAATCGGGAAGGCTGTCCACATGCAGCCCGGTATGGCCGACGTTCAGATAGATCCGCCCGGCAAGGTCAGGCCCCCACAGCATCGCGCGGGGTATTGCCCGCGCCAGCAGCAGGACGAGGCGCCGCTTATCCAGCTTGCCGATACCGTTCATCAACAATGCGAACAGGCGGTCGCTATCTTTCGGCCCAAGCACGATCCGGCGATCGCGCCATTGCAGGAACGCGCAGGACTGGCTGGCGAAATGGTCCAGATAGGCCAGGCACACGCGGTCGATCCCGGTTGGCAGCCGCCCGCGCCAAAGACGCCAGATCAGGCGGCTGACATCGAGAACGATGGGCCGAGAGGCAAGGCTGTCACTTCGGGAGGAGCGGGCTTCTGGCAAGATCTGGTCCGGTTGGGGAGGTGCCTCAGGAGCGGAGGCGCTTAGCAAGTGCCTGCGCCGATTGGCAAGCGATGGAGCCGCTGTCATCGCCGCCCGAGCAAACGGTTCAGCCGACCCTGCCATTCGCGCAGCCAGATCTGCGGCGAACGAACGACGGCTTGGCCCGCCGCGATGCGTTCCACCAGCACCTCCGCCTCGCAGGGCAGGCGGGTGACCGGGTCGAGATAACGCGGATAGAGAATGAGCGTGGCCGCCACCAATTCGTCCAGCGTGCGGCGGCGCGTGCGCCGCTCCGGCACCGGGCCGAGATCGCGGGTAAGGCCCCAGCCGGCATAGAACGGCACGCCGTGGGTGACGACCTCGCGCCCGCGCATCAAAGCCTCGAACCCGGCCAGCGAACTGATGACGTGCACGGCGTCGACGCGGTCCAGCAGCGCCGCGATCGAGGAGGTGCGGTCGATCTCGTCCGCGAATTCCAGCGCCTGCGCATCGGGTACGTGGCCCTTGCGGTGGCCGGCCTCCACATCGGGATGCGGTTTGAAGACGATGCGTGATCCGGGTTCTTGCGCGCGGGCGCGGCGCAGCAGTTCGAGATTGCCCAGCCCTCCGCCACCGGTGAGCACGGCACGGTCATCCTCCACTTGCCCGGTGACCAGAACCAGCCGGCCTTCCCGCCGACCATCTTCGGCGGAGGCGGCCCGGTTGCCGTCGTTCTCGTACTTGCTGATCCCGGCCTGCACCAGCCGCCGACGCAGATCGGCGGCGCGGGACAGCATCGGGGCATCGATCTCGGCGGTTTCCAGCAGGGTTTCCAGCATGCTGGCCTGCGCGGGATCGAAATGCGGCCCCTGCGTATCGACCACGATCGACAGCGGCGGCACGCAATTGGCGCCGAGCCCGGTCGAGCGGATCATCCCGTCCTCGATCTCGCCGACGGGCACGCCTTTGGCTTCCAGCGCGGCAATGGCCGCAGGATCGCTGCGGGTGATCCAGGCGAGCGCCTGTGCGCCGGGGGTAGACACGTTCTTGCGATCATGCGGCACCGGGCCGGACCCGGCCCACAGCAGATTGTCCGCCGTGATCCGCTTCCAGCGCGCAATACCAAGCACCGATGCGACCGTGCGGTTCGCATCGATAAGCGCGCGCCAGCGGCCGAGGATGGTGATGGCTTCGAGGGCGTCTATCTCGCCGCCGGTGAACGGGTCGCGGTAGGTCCAATGCTGGCACAGTTCCCGCGCGATCACGGGCCCCAGCGCTTCGGGCCGGGTAAGCGCGGCGAAGCGGCCCGCGCCGACCACGGTGAGCGGCAGGCCGAGAACGGCGGCAATCAATGCGATTTCGTTATCGGCAGAGGCAATCACGCGGCTGGCGCCAGCGCAGACATGCCATGGATCGATGCCGGCAGGCAGGCTGGGGACCGCCTCGGAACCGACCGGGCCGACCGAAACGGCCCGATCGAGCAGTCCGGCCAAGCGGGCGCTGGCCACGCAGGCAGACAGACTTTCGGTTGAAGAGGTTGCAAGGATCACGTCGCGGTCGGCTGCGAGCGCGGGCCACGCGCCCCAGAACGACCCGCCCACCCGCAACTGCCGTAAGGCGGCCACCAGCCTGTCGGCGATGGAAAGGTCTGCCGGCCTAGCCTCTTGCTGTGCGGCGCCTTCCGGTCGCGGCACGGCAAGCGGCTGGGCGCGGTGGCCGGGGAAGGGGGGGATGCGCAGGAACGGAACGGTGTTCATGGAAATATCGGTCGCGGGGGTCACAACGTTACATTCGCCTTGGTAAGATCGTAACCCAATTCTTCAAGCCTGCGCGCCACTGCATCCCACTGCCTGGGGGAGGTGGCGGCGATCAGGCCCTCGGCATTTTCATCGCTGCGATAGGGCGCTCCGTTCGGCCGGGCGGCGCGCCCGCCGGCGGCGTTCAGGAAAACGAGGCCCGCCGCGTGATCCCACGGCAGCGTGCGCGTGAACAGCGTGACGTCGTTGCCGCCGGTCGCGATGCGCGGATACTGGTCGGCGGCGCAGCGCGGGCTGTCCACCACCTCATGATCCAGCGCCAGAGCCGCGATCATTTCCGCACGGAGGGTCCGGTCGGCGAACAGGCGTGTCACGGCAACCAGCGGGCGTTCGCGTGCGGGTTCCGGTACGGTGAACGCCTCCCCGTCGATCCAGGCACCCCGGCCCGCGCGCGCGGCGCAGAAGCGGCCGGAGAGCGGATCGAAAATCCAGCCGCCCACCGGCAGTCCATCCTCGACAAGGGCGACCAGCATGCCGAATGGGCCCTGGCCCGCGGCAAAATTGGCAGTGCCGTCCAGCGGGTCGATCAGCCACGATGTGCCGCTGCGGAGGCGCTGGAGCAAATCGGGATCGGCATGGACCGCCTCCTCGCCGACGATGCCGGCGCCCGGGATCAGTGTTGCAAGCCGGTCGGCAAGGATTTCTTCGCTCTCGCGGTCGGCTGCGGTGACGGGTTCTTCACCGCCTTCATCCGCGCCGGCCTTGTCGATCAGGACACGCGCCTCCGCCGTGCGAAAACGCGGCATGATCGCCAGCCGCGCCGCATCGCGCATGGCCTGTTCGACCGCGTGCGAAAGCGGGTCCGTCATCGTGTCTTCCCGTCGGTTGCCGGCGGGCAGATAGGTTCGACCGATCAGAAGTCGAACTGTCCCGTGGTGTCGTATCGCACCGAAGTATAAGGGATCTGGACGTAGTCAAGCACCGAGTAGGCCATCCTGCCGATCTTCGACCGCGAATTCGAGAAGAGAAGCTCGCCAAGGTTCAGGCCCACGCCGACGAAGAGATGGCGCTTCGGTTCCTTGCCCGCCGCACGATCTTCGTTGAGGAAGTCCGACGCGAAATAGCCCACCTGCAGGTCGACGAAACGCAGCGGGGTGTTGTGCAGCTTTTCGAAGCCGGCGCCCTTCAGCGAGAACATGTAGCGCTGCTGCGCGTAGTGCGGCTTGCCCTGGATGCTCCAGATCTTGTCGTTGGGAATGATCTCCACTTTAAAGGAGAACTTCTCCTTCATTCCCGGCACCGTATTGCGCAGCACGGACAAGGCGGCGCCGGCGATATTCATCGACACATCCTGAAGCGAATAGCCGCTGTCCGGCTCGATCGCGTCCGAAATCTCGTTGAACGCCATCAGGCCAGAGGCGATGATGGCCGCGGTGATGGCATCGCCTTGCGATGCGCCGGTTCGGTTGTGAATGCGGTTGTGTAGGAATTCGGCAATCAGATAAGTGTCGAAAGCATGGGTCAGCTTGTCGACGCCGATATTGTCGGTGTTCTTGCCGAAGTAGCCTTCGTCCTTGAAATGGAACGGGACGGGGTCTTCGAAGAACTTGTGCGCGCTGACGGCCATGAAATAGCCGGTGAACAGCAGGGTTTCGGTCTTCACCGTGCTCGCCTGCGCGAAGAACCCGTTATAGGGCGCCTCACTCCGCGGAAGATGGTCCGACCAGCGCATCCGGGGCGGCTCAGGTGTATCGGCAATGCTAGGCGGCCCGACATCGCTCTGCGGTTCGGCCTGAAGGGTTCCTGCCGTGAAGTTGTCGGCTTCCCCAGCCGGCATCGCAGCGACCAGGGCAGTGACTTCGCTCGAAACTCCCGGCGCGTCGCTATCGGAAGACAGGTGCGCGAGATTCCAGCTTATCGGCTCGATGCCGATAAGCGGTTTTGGCGAGATCAAGGGAACGGGATTTGCCGCCTCGGGCAAGCTGACGGCCGGGGTCCCATGCGGCTTGGAAATAGGGTTTTGCGCGCCGTCCGGTGAAGCTGAAACTTCGGCAAAGGCGGGTGTGGCGGCGATTGCGCCGATAAGCGCCAGAATGGTCCCTGCGCTTGAGCCTGTGGTCATCTATATTCGTCGCCTTGCACAATGCTTCCGCACCGGCCGATGCGACGGAACTGGCATTCCGTGCGACGGACTCCGCGAAAGAAGTTGCCAAATACCCCTTGTTGGGGCCATTGAGCGATCCGAAGGATTGGTCCTGTTTTCATGATTGTTTTCAAGTCGGTCAAGTTATTCTTTATGTTCCCGATCTGGGTAATCCAGCTTGGAACGGGCGCGAAAAGTTTCCTGGACAATCCCCTGATCGGTTCCCAGCGGCTGAATCGGCGCGGCCTTCACCGGGCGCGCGTGCAGCTGGCCGGCGCGCTTTGCGCTTGGCGTCGGAGGCGACTCGCCCGACATGTTCGCGCCGATTGGCGTGAGGCGTTCGACCGGGACGGCTTCGTCGCGATTTCCGATTTCATCCCGCCCGATGCCTTCGCTGCACTGCGGCAGGCAATCCTCGATTATCGGGGAGAGGCGCGCGAAATGCAGCAGGGCGATGCGGTGACGCGCCGGCTCGCGGTCGATCCGGACATGCTCGCCGCGATCCCCGAATTGCGTCGACAACTCGATCGCGACGATCTGCGGGCGCTGTTCCACTATGTCGCCAGTTTTCGCGTCACGCCACTGCACTATATCCAGACGATCGTCACCCATGACGAGGGCGATCACGTCGATCCGCAGGAGGCGCTGCATGCCGACGCATTCCACTCGTCGCTGAAGGCTTGGCTGTTTCTCAACGCGGTGGAGCCTGACGAGGCGCCGTTCACTTACGTGCGCGGATCGCATCGCCTGACGCCCGAGCGCATGGATTGGGAATATCGCCGAAGCCTGGCCGACCCGCGCGAGATGAGCCGGCTTACGGGGCGCGGTTCGCCCCGCGTCGGCGAAGAGGAGCTTGCGGCGATGGGGCTTGCGGATGGTGAGGCGCTGGCGGTTGCCGGCAATACGCTGGTCGTGGCCGACACCATCGGGTTTCACGCACGCGGGGCATCGGTACGGCCGATCGAGCGGGTGGAAATATGGTCCTATGCCCGGCGCAACCCGTTCCTCCCATGGCTGGGCGGCGACCTGCTGAGCCTGCCCGGCATCGCCGAACGCCGGGTGGGATGGGTCTGGGCGGCACGGGATCGTCTTGCCGGCTGGATCGGCCAGCCCTGGCGGCCCGTGGGCCTGCGCACTCCTACCGGCGATCCGCAGAAATCCTGAGGTTTACCCCGAGTCGAGCCATTCTTCCGTGCATCCAATGGCCGCAATTCCGTTTGCGAGGGACGCACCGGGAATTGCGACGAAGCGGGCGGTCTAAGGGTTTGAGGGGATTTACATACTGTATTGTGAGGGTTACGCAGTAATTAGTTGGAATTGCCGTCCGTTAACCTGGTTGGCTGACGCACCCTCTTTTATTTCTTATTTTTTGCAGGCCTTTTGCGGGGACCGAAATTCTTATCTTCCTTTGAAACGTAAAGGGGAGTTCATTTTGGCATCTTCAGTGGTCCTGAAGGCCGTAGGGGCAAGCGATAGGGTTCTGGCGAGGGCGCGCGATGTCATCCGCATCGAGGCGCGAACGCTCGATCATCTGGCTGCGTCGCTCGACCGGAATTTCGTTTCAGCCTGCGAACTTCTGGGGCTCGCAACCGGCCGCATCGTGGTCGCTGGCATCGGCAAATCCGGCCATGTCGGGCGCAAGATCGCAGCGACGTTGGCGGCAACGGGTTCACCCGCGATCTACCTTCACCCCGGCGAAGCGGCCCATGGCGATCTGGGCATGGTCGTGGAGGGCGACGTCATCCTGGCGCTGTCCAATTCGGGCAATACCGCCGAATTTCAGGTGCTGTACGATCACGCCGAACGGCGCGGCATCCCCGTGGTGGGTTTCACTTCCGGCGCCGGCTCGATGGTGGAGCGCCGCTCGACCGTTTGCGTGCTGATGCCGCTGGCGAAGGAGGCCTGCACTTCGAACATCGCACCTACCAGTTCCACCGCGCAGCAACTGGCGCTGGGCGATGCGCTGGCCATGGTACTGATGGATGCCAGCGGCTTCTCCCGCGATGGCTTCAAGGAACTGCACCCCGGCGGGACGATCGGCTTACGCCTCGCCTCGGTGGGGGAACTGATGCACGGGCAGGACAAGCTGCCGCTGGTCGATCTGGACCTGCCGATGGAAGAAGTCATCTCGCAGATGACCTCCATGGGGTTCGGCATTGCCGGGGTGGTCGATGCGGCGGGGCGATTGGTGGGCATCATCACCGATGGCGACTTGCGCCGTCATTTCCGTGCGCTGGATCAGCTTTGCGCGCGCGACGTGATGACGCGGCGGCCGAAAGTGGTGCGCACCGGCATGATGGCCGAAGATGCGCTGCGCTTCCTGAACGATACCAAGATTTCCTGCGCCTTCGTCATCGCCGACGACGAGGAGCGCTGCATAAGCGTGGTGGAGGAAGGTTTTGCGACCGGAAACCAGCTTCCGGTCGGTATCATCCACTTGCACGACTTCCTGCGCATAGGCCTTTGACGCCCACAACGGTGCTTGCGTCAAAGGCCTGAGAGACCGTTTGAAAATTCGCGAAATGCGAATTTTGCGGCACCGGCCCTCTCCCCCACCCTACTACCCGCAGGATACTACCGATGGGTGGTAGGCCCCCTCAGCGAAAAGGTCCCCCGGACCTTTTCGTGTTCTTCGGAACGGGAGAGGGCCGGTGCCGCCTCAAAAATGCCCCTGCGGGCATTTTTCAAACGGACTCTGAGATGGCCCCGCGTTAGTCGATTTCCAGCGCCGGGAACTGCTTCACCAGCCGGTCGATCGCCTGCATCTGTTCGAGGTAGGGCCTCAGCTTGTCGAGCGGCAGCGCGCAGGGCCCGTCGCAAAGGGCCTTGTCCGGGTCTGGGTGCGCTTCCAGAAACAGTCCGGCGATCCCCACCGCCATGCCGGATCGGGCCAACACGGCTGCCTGCGTGCGCCGGCCATCGGCACTCGATTCTCGGCCGCCCGGACGCTGCAGCGCGTGGGTCGCGTCGAAGACGACGGGGGCCATGGCCTTCATTTCGTCCATGCCCAGCATGTCGACCACCAGGTTGTTGTAGCCGAAAGCACTGCCGCGCTCGCACAGCAAGATCTGGTCGTTGCCGGCTTCCTCGCACTTGCGGATGATGTGCCGCATTTCGTGCGGGGCGAGGAATTGCGGCTTCTTGACGTTGATCACCTTGCCGGTGCGGGCCAGCGCGACGACGAGATCGGTCTGGCGCGCAAGGAAGGCCGGAAGCTGGAGGATGTCCGCCACCTGCGCGACGGCGTCTGCCTGGTAAGGCTCGTGAACGTCGGTGAGCACGGGCACGCCGAAACGTTCGCGCACTTCGGCCAGCACTTCCAGACCGGCTTCCAGGCCGGGGCCCCGGAATGAATTGATAGACGAGCGGTTCGCCTTGTCGAAACTGGCCTTGAACACATAGGGGATGCCGAGTTCGCCGGTCAGCCGCGCGAATTCCCCGGCGACTTCCAGCACGATGTCGCGGCCTTCGATGACGTTCATGCCGCCGATCAGCACCATCGGGCGATCGTTGGCGAAAGTGACGCCTTGGGCAAGGCTGACGGCAGTGGGCAAGGGCGCTTCCTCGTCTGGCGGGCAGGGCTGCCCGGAGCATGGTCTATCCGGCTCTCAGCAACCGCGCGGCGATGGTGTCAAGCCCGGAGCACCTCGCCGGTGTGGACGCCGCCATCAGGCCGCAGCCTTTTACGACAGGCTGCCGGCGTCCAATTCCAGCTCGTTCAGGTTCACGCCGTTCAGGCTGACTACGGCCTGTCCCAGGCTAGGCGCGGATTGCGGCCGTCCGAACAGGAAGCCCTGCACCTGATCGCACCCTTCCGCCTGGAGGAGATCGACATGCGAATGCGTCTCCACGCCCTCGGCCAATACCGGAACGTCCAGACTGCGGCCCAGGGCCAGAACCGCGCGGATGATTGCGCGTGCCTGCGGCCGTTCGTCGGACCCGGTGACGAAGGACTTGTCGATCTTGATCTTGTCGAACGGGAACGAGTTCAGCGTGTCGAGCGACGAATAGCCGGTGCCGAAATCGTCGATGGCGATGCTGACGCCCATGCTCTTCAGCTTGCGCAGGATATGCAGGGCCCGGACCTTGTCACCGATGATCGCGGTTTCGGTGATCTCCAGTTCGAGCCTGCGGGGCGAGAGGCCCGTTTCCACCAGAATGCCGGCAACGATCTCGGGCAAGTTCGCCTGACCCAGTTGAACGGCGGAAAGGTTCACCGCCACCATCTGGTGATCGGGCCAGCGGGCAGCTTCCCGGCAGGCTTCGCGAAGAACCCACTCGCCGATCGCGAAAATCTCGCCCGTCTCCTCGGCAATGGGGATGAAGTCGCATGGGGTGACCAGACCGCGAACCGGATGCTGCCAACGCACCAGCGCTTCGTAGCCGTTGATGCACTCATCCTTCAGCGAGCGCTGGACCTGATAGAGGATCACCAGTTCGTTACGTTCGGCGGCACCGCGCAGGTCAGCCGCCATCTGGCGGCGATGGCGTGCGCTTTCGTCCATGCCCTTTTCGTAATAGCAGATGCGCTCGCCCAGGTTGTCCTTGGCGCGGTACATCGCAAGGTCGGCGTTGTTGCACAGCTGCTCGCGGTCCTGCCCGTCGTCCGGATAGGCGGCGACGCCGAGGCTGGCCTTGATGACGAAATCGCCGGCGGCCGATGCTGTCGCGCCGTTGAAGCATGAGGCGACGCGGTGGACGAAGTCCGCCAGTTCGTGCGTTTCGCGGAACAGGATGGTGGCGGCGAATTCGTCCCCGCCAAGCCGGGCAGCCCCTTCGCCTTCCTGCAGGGCCCCGCTTAGTGCGGTTGCCACGGCCCGAAGCGCCTCGTCCCCTGCGGCGTGTCCGCGTGAATCGTTGATTTCCTTGAAACCGTCGAGGTCCAGGACGACAAGGCCCAGCCGTTCTCCGGAATGGGCGGCGATCGCTATCGACCGGTCTACCAGGGCATTGAACTTGCTGCGGTTCGGCAGGCCGGTAAGGCCATCGTGCAAGGCAAGATGCTGGATATGGGCTTCGGTCTTCCGCTGCTCGGTAATGTCGTCGAAGGTCGAAACCCAGCCGCCATCGGGCAGGGGGCGGGAACGGACCGAGACGATGAAGTCTTCGTATTCCGAAACGTCCGGCGCGTGGGTGCGGCCTTCCAGCGCGGCTTCCAGATTGTGCAGAACCTTCGTGACCCGGTGGTCCAGTTCGCCGGCCGGCGCACGCTTGCCGATGGCGACGCGGGCCATCTCGCGCATGGTCATGCCCACCTGCATTTCGTGCGGGGCCATGTGGTACATCTCGACGAAGCGCTGGTTCCACAGGATCAGCCGGCCGTCGGCACCGAACAGGCACAGGCCCTGGTGCATGTTCTCCAGCGCCATGTCGAGCCGGCGGCCCACGAGTTCGACGCGTTCGCGGTTGAGACGCTCGGAGTTGCGGCGGGTGATTTCTGCACGGCGACTGACCATCGCCGCAGTAGCCGCTATACCCAAAGTGCAGGCAGCGACGACGAAGACCCACAGCGACATCGCGCGGGGGGACATCATCGTTTCCGGCGAAAACTCGGTACGCGAGGGGATCAGGGAGATCGCGGTCATGCCGGTGAAGTGCAGCAGCACGACGGCAAGCGTCATCAGCCCCGCCGCAGCGGCCCCGGTTCGCAAGGTCTGCCCTTTTAGAGCAAGCGGAATGGCCAGAAGCAGCGGCGCGATCGCAAGCACCAGCGAGGCCGCCACATAGCCCTGATTCCAGCGGATCACCGCCGGCATTTCCAGCGCGGCCATGCCCACGTAATGCATGGTCGCCACCCCGCCGCCCATCAACGCTGCGCCGAGGGCGATGCCGACACGGGTATTGAATTGGGAGGCCAGGACAAGCGCGGCGATCGAGGTAGCCAGCACGATGGCCAGCGATGCCACTGTTCCCGCCAGGTCGTAGCCGAAGACGAAGCCCGGATTGTAACCCAGCATGGCAATGAAATGGGTTGCCCAGATGCCCAGGCCGGCCACGAGCCCCGCCGTTGCCAGCCATCCGATGCGCCCGTGCCCGTGCGACCAGCGGACCTGCCGGCATAGTCTGACGGTCCCGACCGTAGACAGCACGCAGACCAGCGCTGCCAGCAGGACGAGGGGCGAATCATGTTCGTCGCGAATGCAATGCAGAATGGGAAGCATTTGACTTTCTTGGGAATTTGCGACCTTCCCGAACTATACTCCGGGTAATTCCGGTAGAATTGGTTAACCGGCAGGAAATTTCCAGTCGAAACGCCAGCGATGCTGCGGAGATTTGGGGGAAAAGGCCGGCCGGGGCAGTCTGTCGGGTGGATGGCCCCGGCCGGTCGGCGCTGGTGAAGGTCAGCGCGCGCAGGTTTCGTTACTGGCCATCATATTTCGCAGCGTCGTAATCGATGCCGAGCTGCTTCAGATAGCTGTCGTACTTCTTGGGATCGTAGTACCGGGCCTGCATCAGCGGCCGCATTTCCTGCATGGTGCGGGCATTGCGGTCGATCGCGGGCATGTCCGTCGGCGCGATCAGCGGGTCGTACTTCTGGTCCTTCAACTGAACGTCGTGGAACCAGGCCTTGGCATCGGTGATGATCTGGGGCGTGGTCATGAGATCCAGCACCGTCATCGCCACCGCCTTGGCGCCGACAACGGTGCCCTTGTGCGCGATCGGCGTGGCCATCGCCATCGCGGCGGTGGCGTGGTGGAAGATCACGTTGGGGATGTTGGCGGGGTACTGGATGGTGACGGTGGGCACCGTCCACATGACATCGCCGATATCGTCCGACGCGCCGAACCCGACCTTGCCGCGCAGTTCCGGCGTGGAGAGCGGCGCGACCTTGTCGGGCAGCGGTTCCACCTTCAGCTTGTTGTGGGTCTGCACCGCCTTGGTGAAGGCCTGATCGGCGGCAGACCACTGCGGCATGCCGACCGTTTCGATATTGGCGTAAAGCGCCTCTGCCAGCGGGCGGTTGGCATAGTTGGGCGCGGCAAAGCCCAGCACCTTGCGGGTGACGGTGGTGCCGGTGCCCAATGCGGCCGCATCGGCGATGGTGTTGCCGGTTTCGTAGAGCGTGCGCAGGGATGCGAAGTCATGTTCGCGGAAATAGTACCAGTCCACCGCCTTGTCGGGCACGACGTTGGGCTGGCCGCCGCCATTGACGATCACGTTGTGCGACCGCTGGCTGACCGGCAGGTGTTCGCGCCGGAAGTTCCACATGACGTCCATCACCTCCACCCCGTCGAGCGCGCTGCGCCCGTCCCACGGCATCGCGGCGGAGTGGGCGGTCTTGCCCTTGAACTGGTATTCGACCGAGATCATGCCGTTGAGGCCAAGGTCGCCCCAGCCGGTGCCGAACCCGGTGCCGACATGCGCGAAGATGGAGGCGTCCACGTCCTTGAACACGCCCGCGCGCACGTAATAGGCCTTGGTGCCCAGCAGTTCCTCGGCCACGCCGGGCCAGAGCATCAGGCGGCCGGGAATGTGGTGCTTCGTCATCACCTGCTTGGTGGCGATGGCAGCGGCGACCATAAGCGGCATGCCGGAATTGTGCCCTTCGCCGTGCCCCGGCGCGCCTTCGGTCAGTGGCTTAAGGTCGGGCGTGCCGGGCGTCTGCGAGACGCCGAGCAGACCGTCGATATCGCTGCCCAGCGCGATTTTCGGGCCGCCGCTGCCCCACGATGCCGTGAAGGCGGTGGGCACGCCGGCAATGCCGCGCTGGATCGTGAAGCCATTCTTTTCGAGGATGCCGATCAGATATTCGCTGGTCCGCTGCTCCTGAAAGCCGGGTTCGGCGAAGCTGAAGATCTCATCCACCATGACCTGGATCTGCTTGCGCTGCACCTCGACCGCGTCGGCGACCTCCTTCTTCAGCGCGGGATCGGCCGCCGCCGAGGCGGGGGCGGGCGCAAGCGCCGCCCCCGCGAGAGCCCCACCTAGGAGGGACAGAGCGACACCGAGGGCTCTCTTATGCCTGTTCATGATGGTCGCCCTCACTTCTTCGCCGCAGGGGCAGGGGCAGGGGCGCCGGGGGCGGTCAGGGTCGGGTACTTGATGCCGAGCTGGTCAAGGTACGTATCGTACTTCTTCGGATCGTAGTAATACTTCTCCATCTGCGGGCGGTAGAGGTCCATGGCGCGCTTGTTCAGCCAGATCGCGGGGCCCTCGTTCTCGTTGAGGATCGGGTCGTACTTCGCCGTCTTTGCCTGAACGTCGGTGAAGTAGGTCTTGGCATCGGTGATGAGCTGCGGCGTCGTCATCAGGTCCAGCACCGTCATCGCCACGGCCTTGGCGCCGGCTTCCACGCCCTTGTGCGCGATCGGGGTCGCCATCGCGAAGGCGGAGGTGGCGTTGTGGCCGATCATGTTGGGGATGTTGGAGGGGTAGCGGATGGTGATCGTCGGCACCGCCCACATGATGTCGCCCACGTCGTCCGACCCGCCGCCGATGGAGCGTTCGCGGTTTTCGGGGGTGGAGAGTTCCGCCACTTCGGCCTTCAGCGGTTCCACCTTGCGATCGTTCAACGTTTGCGCGGCTTTGGCGAAGGCCTGATCGTCGGCGCTCCACTGCGGCATGCCCACCGCCTTGATATTGGCATAGGCGGCCTCCGCCAGCGGCTTGTTGCCGAAGTTGGGGGCGGCATAGCCGAGGATGCGGTGGGTGACGGTGGTGCCGGTGCCCATCGCGGCGGCATCGGCGATGGTGTTGCCGGTTTCGTAGAGTGAACGGATCGTCTCGAACGTACGGTCGCGGAAGTAGTACCAGATGCTGGCCTTGTCCGGCACCACGTTGGGCTGGCCGCCGCCATTGGTGATGACCATGTGCGAGCGCTGCGTCACCGGCAGATGCTCCCGCCGGAAATTCCACATGACGTCCATCACCTCGGCGCCGTCGAGCGCGCTGCGGCCTTCCCAGGGCATGCCGGCGGAGTGTGCGGTCTTGCCCTTGAAGTCGTATTCGACGGAGACCATGCCGTTGGCGCCCATCTCGCCGTACCCGGTCGAGAAATCGGAACTGACGTGGGCGAAGATCGTCGCGTCCACATCCTTGAACAACCCGGCCTTCACGTAATAGGCCTTGGTGGCGAGCAGTTCCTCGGCCACGCCCGGCCAGAGCATGAGCTGGCCCTGGATATTGTGGCGGATCATCACTTTCTTCACCGCCAGGGCGGCGGCGACCATCAGCGGCATGCCGGAGTTATGGCCCTCGCCATGCCCCGGCGCGCCTTCGACCATCGGCATCAGCACCGGAACGCCCGGCATTTGCGAGACGCCCAGCACGTCGTCGATATCGCTGCCCAATGCGATCTTCGGGCCGCCCTTGCCCCATGTCGCGGTGAAGGCGGTGGGAATGCCGGCGACGCCGCGCGTCACCGTGAAACCGTTCTTTTCAAGGATGCCGGTCAGGTATTCGCTGGTCCGAACCTCCTGAAAGCCGGGTTCGGCATAGCTGAAGATCTGGTCTACCATGACCTGGATCTGCTTGCGCTGGGCGGCGACCTCGGCCTCCACTTCATCCTTCAGCGCCTTGGGCGCTTCGGCATGGGCGGCGGGGGCCAAGGCCATCGCGGACGAGGCGAGCGCCATGGCGGCGATCGTGCGGGTGAACTTGCGCATTATCCTGATACTCCTCTCGCGACCCTTAGAACTCTACCTTGGCGGCAATGCGGAACGTGCGGCCCACCACTTCGTAACGGCTGCGGTTGGTCTGGGCGTAGGCGGGCACGTTGTTGCCGTCCGGCCCGTTGCCGACCAGCACCGGATCCTTGTTCAGCATGTTGTTGACGATGAAGGTCAGGTGCCCGGTGCCGTTCAGGGCGGGGAACTTGAAGTCCACCGAGGCGTCGAAATAGACGGCGCCGTCGATGTGGTTGTCGTTGATCGTGCGGTACTGGGTGGTGCTGGCCGGGCAGTCGGTGGTGCACTCGATCCAGTCGTTGCCGTAAACGCCATTGGTGAAGCCGCGGGCGACGAGGTTGAAGGTCATCGGATCGATGTCGTAGAACGCGCTGACGCGGTAGACCCAGTCGGGCGAGGCATAAGTGCCGCCCGCCAGCACCCCGGCATAGTCGATGGGGAAGCTGATGCCATCATCCACCACGTTCTTGATGTAGTGCGTGGCTTGCCCGTGCAGGCGGAAGCGGCCGGGCCCGATCGGGAAGGCGTAGCTGGCCTCGATATCGAAGCCGCTGGTCTTCTGCTTCGCGAAGTTGATCGGCATCAGGTCGATCGTGCTGAGCGCGCCGTTCACGAAGTGGATGTTGTCGCAATAGGGCGTGATGCCCTCGTCATAGCAGAGATCCACGGTCTGCTGGGCGGTGATCGATCCGATCGCCTTGTCGATCTTGATGTCGTAATAGTCGAAAGAGGCGCTGAAGCCGGGCAGGAAGCCGGGGGTGAAGACGCCGCCCACCGTCCAGGAATCCGCCACTTCGGGCTTCAGGTTGCGATTGCCGAAGGCGTTCTGGACGAACTGCTGCGATCCGGTGACCGGGGTTCCGGCATCGTCGGGAATGATGACGGTGTTGGTGCGCGCGGTGCCGGCGGCGAACAGTTCCTCAAGGTTGGGCGCGCGAATGTCGTGGCTGATATTGCCGCGCAGGCGCACCGCGTCTACCACCTGCCAGTTGGCGCCCACCTTCCAGGTGCCGACCCAGCCCGAGGTGGAGTAATGCGTGCCGCGCGCGGCGGCGTTGACGTTCAGCCCGTCGATGATCGGCACGTCTACTTCCAGGAAGCCTTCGTAGACGTCGTACTTGCCCTTGTTGACCTTGTAGTTCCCGTAGAGCCAGCCGGAAGTGTAGAGGTCGTCTACCGAGCCGTTGATCTGCTCGCGCCGCCATTCCACGCCGGTCGCGACCGAAAGGTTGCCGGCGGGCAGGGCAAAGAGCGGGCCGCTGATCGTCGCGGCGGCCACGTCCTGCTTGATGGTCTGGTGGCGCAGCGGCTGCTGGCCGTTGTAGAAGATGTAGTCCAGCGCTTCCTGCGAAGGGCCATCGGTGCCGAGGCGGTCGATGGGAACGCAGCCGTTGCCGGGGTTGGTCAGGGTGGAGCGGCAGACGATGCTGCCGTCCGCCGCGAACACCGCGTCCTGCGCATCGGCCATGCGGGCGTTGTTCCAGGTGTTGACCAGCGCCTCGCGGCTCTTGGTCACGCCCTTCTGGTAATAGGCGTCCCAGTTCATCGAATTGCCGAACAGGCCCACACTGCCCTTGGCGCCGCCGACGAAGCGGAAGACTTCGCGCTTGTTGTCGCTGCCGGGGATCGGGAAACCGGCGTTGGAGGTGCCGATGGTGATCGAGGACAGGCCCTGCGCCGCCATCTGCGCGGCAACGGTGGGGTACTGGCTCAGCAGGTAGGCATTGTCCGCCTTGATGACGACGCCGGTGCTGGGGGTCTGCTGATAGGAACTCGCGCTCTTGGATCGGTTGTACGAGAACTGGCCGAAGATCTCGATATCGGGGGTGACATCGAAGCCGACGCGCTGGAAGGCGCTGATGCGATCATCGAGCGGAACCAGCGTATTGGTGCCGACATGGCCGGCAAGCGTGGTCTGCCAGTCGCCGCCGATCATCCATGGGCTGGAAACGGTGCCGTAAGTCAGCTGGTCCGTCTCGCCCGCGCCCAGGAAATAGGTACCCTTCAGCGGGCCGCTGGTGATGAGGCCGCCCGCCGTATAACCATTGGGGCCGATCCCGCTGGCGACAAGGCGCTGGGGCTGGCCATTGGTGCCGTTGTAGGCGGGGTTGTTGATCTGGAAATAGCCGCTGTCGTTCCAGTCGCGGTTGATTCCTTCCTCCCGCTTCTGGTGGAAGTAGGACAAGTTGGTCAGCATGTGCAGCCGGCCATCGAGCAGCGAGTAGCCGGCCGTGGCGGAAACCCGGTAATTGGGCGCATCGCCGTACGTCGAGATGCCGGTATCGGCGGCCAGCTTCACGCCCTTGTAGCCGGTGTCGAGGATGAAGTTGACGACACCGCCCACCGCGTCCGACCCATAGGCGGCAGAGGCGCCGCCGGTGATGACTTCGACACGCTTCACCAGATCCTGCGGGATCGTGTTGATATCGACCGTGCCGCCCACCGAGGAGGCGACCGAGCGCTGCCCGTCCACCAGCACCAGCGTACGGCCGACGCCAAGCCCGCGCAGGCCGATCGAGTTGATGCCCGCCGCCGCGTTGGACAGGCCGCCCGACTGGGTGCCGGAGGTGCCGCTGCCGGCGATCGCAGGCATCTGGTTCACGAAGTCGGAAATATTGGCGGGCGCCTGCGCGGCGATGTCCGCCTCTCCCAATACGGCGACCGGAGTGGGGGCGTTGTAGCCGTCCCCGACGATGCGGGTGCCGGTGACGACCACTTCATTGGCAGGCTGGGTATCGTCCGTGTGGGCGGCATCCTGGGCCATGGCCGGTGCGGCCAACGCGAACGGCACAGCGACCGAAGCCATGAGCAGCGAACGGCGTGCCCAGGCGCGGGACGAGGAAATCGGCAGCTTGGAACACTGCATCGAGCACATGGCAAAAACCTCCTTCGTGAACCTTCTCGCCGGAAGGCACCCTCGTCCCAGTGAGGTTTGAGAAGGACGAGCCAGATCGGCCGCCGGTTCGCACCGTCGGTCACAGCAAAGGCACCGCCCTCATTTGCGGTGGCCAGCCATGATTTGCTGCCGTATTGCCCCGTTGCCCGCGTTGACCGCGGATGCCCCTTCCGTCTCCACCAGCGCCTTTGGTCGTCTGCCGGAGACAGGTCGATCTTAGCGAGGAACCTTCGCGTGATCCCACGAAAGATGGCACTTTTTTCACACAGTTTTGATAGATGTCATCGCAGATTTCAGGTTTCGCGCAGCAATCGTGCGCCTTGAGTATTACTGGCGTCAGTTTCTGACATGAACATCGTATACTGATTCGGAAATGCAGTGCAGCATCGGCCTTCGCGTGTTCAGGAACGTCATGATTCCGTTCCGTAAGTTTGGATTCCTGCGCACAAATCGGTCATGGCGCCGGATTTCACCGTCATATCCGCGAAATCGCCCGATATGATCGGGGAACCTGCGCGGGCCTTTCTGTTAGTCTGATCGTGCCGGGCCGGGGCGTTCGCCCCCTTCCAAGGCTTGGCATCATGGGGTCGATCACGTGGTTCCGATCGCCTGAGGTTCGCCTGCGGACCTTGGCCGGGGCCTATCCGCAAAAGCCTATCCACCAACAGGGAATCGCCGAATGTCCGTCGCCGTCAGAATCAAGCATGCCCTCGTCCTTGGAGCCGCCGCCACCGGCATGATCGCCCTTATGCCAGCCACCGCGGCCATGGCGGCGCCGGTGCGCGTGGCAGCTTCGCCTGACGGCGCGCTGATGCCGGTTTCCTACGATGCCGAAAAGGGCAAGGTGCTGCTGGTCCTGCCGCCGGCGGACGCGGACGGCGTGGCCGGGCGCTACTTGTTCACGCAGGCGATCAAGACCGGGCTCGGTTCGGCCGATATCCGCATCGATCGCGGCATGCAGGGCGATACCAAGGTGCTGGCGTTCCGCCGCATGGGCAACAAAGTGGCCGCCGTTTTCGAAAACCCGCGCTTCCGTGCGACCGGCGACGCCGAGGTGAACAAGGGCGCACGCGGCAGCTTTCCGTTCAGCACCGTCGCCATGCTCGATGTGGTGGGCGATGCGACGGCGGGCGGATCGGTGACGGTGGACGTCACGCCGCTGCTGATGGCCGATGCCATGGACCTGGCCGGTGCGCTGGCAGAGGGCGGCAAGGGCTACAAACTGTCCGACAAGCTGAGCGCGGTCGATCCGGCGACGAACAAGGTCTTTCCCAAGAACGTCGAGCTGGAAACCGTGCAGACTTTCACGGCAGACACGGCAGGCCGGGAGCTGGAGATCATCGCGCCGGACGGGCGGATGGTCAGCTTCACCGTCCACTCCTCGATCATCGCGCTGCCCGATCCGGGCTTCGTGCCGCGCCGTTTCGACATTCGCTCCGGATCGCATGCGACGCAGATCTACGATTTCGGCACGCCGCTGGGCAGCCCGGTACTGGTCGAATACGCCAATCATTTCCGACTGGAGAAGGTCGATCCCAGCGCCGCGCGGTCGCGTGTGAAAAAGCCTATCGTCTATTACATCGACAGCGCCGCCCCTGAACCGATCCGCAGCGCTTTGGCCGATGGCGTGCGTTGGTGGGCCGATGCCTTCGACGCGGCAGGCTTCCTCGATGCCTTCAAGGTGGAAATCCTGCCGCCTGGCGCCGATCCGCAGGACGTGCGCTACAACATGGTCAACTGGGCGGACCGGCAGAACCGCAGCTGGTCCTACGGCGGCGGCGTGATCGATCCGCGCACGGGAGAGATCATCAAGGGCAACGTCGTGCTGGGTGCGCTGCGCGTGCGGCAGGATGTCGCGATCTTCGAGGGGCTGGTCGGCGCCGCGCAGGACAATACCGGCTCAGGCAACGATCCGGTGGAAGTCTCGCTGGCCCGAATCCGCCAGCTTGGCGCCCACGAAGTCGGCCATTCGCTGGGCTTCGTGCACAACTTCATGGCGAGCCTGCAGAACCGCGCCTCGGTGATGGATTACCCCGGACCGATGGTGAAGATCGCAGACGGCAAGCTCGACCTGTCCGACGCTTATGCCAAGGGTATCGGCACGTGGGACAAGTTCACGATCGACTGGCTCTACGGCCAGCCCGCGCCGGGGGGCGATGCCGATACCGCAGCCGCCGCCAAGGCCGATGCGGCTTACAAGGCGGGCATGCTCTACGGCACCGATATCGATGGGCGCGCGGCCGATCTGGGCCTGCCGGGGGTGAACATGTGGACCGAAGGGCAGGATACGCCGCAAGATCTGGCGCATACGATGGAAGTGCGCCGCATCGCGCTCGGCACGTTCGGCCCGGCCGTGCTCCATGCGGGTGAGCCGCTTGCGGAACTGCGCCGGAAATTCGTGCCGATCTGGCTGTTCCACCGCTATTCGATCGACGCCACGGGCAAGCTGGTCGGCGGCGTTCGCTACGACTACGCCGTGGCGGGTGAGGGCCGCCCGGCACCGACGGCAGTTCCGGCCGGCGAACAGCTGGCCGCCATCGATGCGCTGGTGGGCACGCTCTCGGAAAAGGAACTGACGGTTCCCGCCCCAGTCGCCATGATGCTCTCCAGCGGCACCAGCGCGCGGCCGGATGTGCAGTCGACACGGGAGGTGTTCCAGAGTGCCGGTTCGGCCGTGTTCGACCCACTGGTGGCGGCGGATGTTGCCGCGCAGATCACGCTGGACAGCCTGCTGGCGCCGGCCCGCCTCACGCGCCTGCATATCCAGCATGGCTATGACGCTTCGCAGCCCGGCGTGGGCACCTTGCTGGACAAGCTGCGCCCAGTGATCGCCGCGCATTCCGGCACCGTGGGCCGCCGCATTTCGCAGCGCACGATCCTGGCCATTGCCGGCGTCGCGCGCGATCCGTCGACACCGGCGGATGTCGCGGCAGAACTGGAAGGCTTCCTCAGCGAAATCGGCAAGAGCTTCGGGAAAGCCTCCGCCAATGCCGACGACGGGTATTGGCGGCGCTCGATCGCCGCAATCCTCGGCGATCCGCAGCGTCTGGCCGCCGAACTGGAAAAGGGCCGCCGTCCCCGTCCCGCAATTCCTGCAGGCATGCCTATCGGCGGCGAGACAGGTTGGTTCGACGAACCGGTGGATTGAGACATAATATTGCAATCGACGGTTTGATTTTGGAGAAGATCGGCTAGCATGGCATCGAAAAACGGCAAAAGGTCGCAATCAGCCATGGATAATTCGCACGGCCATAGTGCCTTGCATGGGGCGGGTGACGCCCATGCAAGGCACCACCATCAATTGGACGAAACAGACTACCGGCTGATGCGCGCGCTGGTGACAGAGGGGCGCGCATCGGACGTCTGCCTGGGCGAAAAGGTCCATCTGTCCAGCACCGCCGTCGCGCGGCGGCGCAAGATTTTGGAAGAGTCGGGCTATGTCACCCACTATTCCGCCAATCTGGACGTGCGCGCGCTGGGATACGGCACCCTCGTGGTCGTCTCCATCGAACTCATGTCGCAGGCAGAGAACGTTTTGCAGGACTTCGAACGGGCCGTGCTCCAGAGCCCGTCCATGCGGTTCTGCGCCTTCGTGACCGGCGATACCGACTTCCTGATGATCCTCAATGTCCAGTCGCTGGAAGACTACGACACGATCTACCGCAAGGAACTGTCGTGCCTGCCGCATGTCGCGCGCATCCGCAGCAGCTTCGTGCTGCGGGAAGTGGCCAACCGGCAGATCGCCCCGGCCATCCTCAAGCAGGGGCGCTGATGGGCTGAACTGACGGGGAAACTTTGTCGCGATCGGTCAAGTCCTGCCGATTGCGCCTGCGCCACCATGGCCGCACGCGCAATCGCCTGAAGGAGCAGGGCATGTCGGCCGATGAAGGCACCGTCACCATGGATATCAGCGACGTCGAATGGCGTCTTGGCCACAAGGTGGGCGGCGGGGAGCTGTGGGAACCCTGCAACAAGACCGATATCCGCCGCTGGGTCATGGCGATGGACTATGTGAACCCGCTGCACTGGGACCAGCGTTTCGCGCAGCAGACCAAGTTCGGCGACATCATCGCGCCGCAGTCGATCTGCGTCGCGCTCGATTACGGGCATGGCAACAATCAGGCCTGCGTCGGCCGGATCGAGGGCCAGCACATGATTTTCGGGGGCGAGGAGTGGTGGTGGTACGGCACCCATGTCCGCCCCGGCGACCATCTCAGCCATGAGCGGATCTTCACCGGCTACAAGCTGACCGATACGCGCTTCGCCGGCCCCACCCTGTTCCAGCGCGGCGATACGATCCACCGCAACCAGCGCGGCGATCTGATCGCCAAATCCTGCCCCACAGTGATCCGCTATCTGGCGAAGGAGGCGGAAAAGCGCGGCATGTATGCCTCCAGCGCCGGCGCGCCGCGCAAGTGGACGCCGGCCGAACTGGCAGAAATCGATCAGGTGCGCCGCGACTGGTTCCTCTCCAACCGCGAGGGCAAATCGCCGCATTTCGAGGAAGTCTGGGTGGGGCAGAAACTGCCGCGCCGGGTGATCGGGCCCCACTCGATCGCCAGCTTCACCACCGAATATCGCGCCTTCATCTTCAACATCTGGGGCAGCTTTTACTGGCAGGGGATCGAGGGCGTTCCCGATTGCTGGGTCAATCAGGACATGGGCTGGATCGAAGGGTTCTCGTTCGACGAAGTGGGCGCGATGACCGATCCGCGCCTGCGCGACGGGCTCTACCTCGGCCCCTCTCGCGGGCATATCGACGACGGCCGCGCCAGCGAGATCGGGATGCACCGCGCCTATGGCTACGGCGCGACGATGGCGGCCTGGAATACCGACTACCTTGCGTTCTGGGCCGGTCATGACGGCATGGTGCGCCACGCCAAGAGCGAGTTCCGCGGCCCCGCTTTCGAAGGTGACGTCACCTATATCGAGGGGGAGGTCGTGGAGAAGATCGAGAATTCCGAATGGGGCTTCCCAGTGGTGCGCGTGGAAGTGCGGATGACCGATCAGGACGGCAAGACCGTCGTCACTTCGGTCAACGAGGTGCAATTGCCCTACTGATTGGAGCGCTGCTGCGGGCATCGCTGGGGCGAATGCTCTGGGGTCGCGCATTTTGTCCGGATCGGTCAAGTTTTTGCCGCGTCGGCGCGCCGATGCAGGGAATGCGGCCACGTGAGTCCGGCGCATGGGAGAGGTCCAGATGGTTTGCCCGCAATCGATGCGCAGGGCTGCGGTGTTCGCGCCGGATGCCGTTGAAGCCAGCGCGGAGCCTGCCCAATGAAGGCGATGCGCCTTACGAACGGGCGGTTGGAACTTGTCGACCTGCCTTCCGTATCGCTCCGGCCCGGCGAGGTACGCGTTCGCATGCGCGGCGCGTCGGTCAACTTTCGCGACGGCCTGGTAATCGGCGGCGTGTTTCCCGCTCCGCCCGGACTGATCCCGCTGTCGGATGCGGCCGGCGAAGTGGTGGAAGTGGCAGAGGGCGTCACCGAGCTTGCCCCCGGCGACCGGGTGATCAGCCTGTTCCATCCCAACTGGCGTGACGGTCATGTCGACCGCGCGGAACTGAACAATTCGCCGGGCGGCCGGGCCGATGGCTTCGCCTGCGATGAGGCGGTGCGGCCGGCATCGCACTTCACGCGTGCGCCGGGCAATCTCTCGCTGGTGGAGGCCGCAAGCCTGCCTTGCGCGGCGGTTACCGCGTGGCGCGCAGTGGTCACTGACGGACGCGTCAGCCCCGGCCAGCATGTGCTGGTGCAGGGCACGGGCGGGGTATCGCTGTTCGCGCTGCAGTTCGCCAAGGCGGCCGGAGCGGTGGTCATCGCCATTGGATCGACCCCGGAAAAGCACGAGCGCCTGCTGGAACTGGGTGCCGATCACGTGATCGACCGGCTCGCCACGCCCGAATGGGGCGATGCGGTGCTGGACCTGACGGGCGGGCTGGGCGCCGAGCATGTGATCGAAGTGGGCGGTCCGAACACTCTGGCGCAAAGCTTACGCGCGGCGCGGACCGGCGCGCATGTCGCGATCATCGGCGCGGTTGCGGGGTTCGATGTCGATACCATGCCTTTCGCGGTGGTGCAGGCCAAGCGGCTGTGCCTGCAGGCGGTGACGGTGGGCAGCCGGCGCGATCAGATCGAGATGGTCCGCGCGATCGAGGCGCATGACCTGCATCCCGCGATCGACCGCGTGTTCCCGCTCCACGGTCTGCAGGACGCCATCGCGCACATGCGATCGGGCCGGCAGATCGGCAAGATCTGCATCGAAATGTGAAATTCGGACCTGAAGCCGAAAACGAGAGAGGACGCATGACCCCAGAAATCCAGACCCTGCTCGATCGCGAGGCGATCCGGGATTGCATCGCCCGCCTCGCGCGCGGCGAGGACCGGCGCAGCGCGGACCTGATCCGGTCATGCTGGTGGCCGGAGGCTCGGTTCGACTATGGGGTCCACGCCGGCGATTTCGAAACTTATCTCGCCTGGGTGGTGCCCGGCGCCGATGCGATCAAGGACACGCAGCACCTGATCGGCCAATCGGTCATCGTGCTGGACGGCGATAAGGCGCGCGTCGAAAGCCATGTCTTTTCCTATCACCGCATCGATATGGGCCAAGGGCACAAGGATGGAGATCGCGATACCTGCATCGGCGGGCGCTATCTCGACACGTTCGAGAAGCGCGATGGCGAATGGCGCATCGCAGACCGCGTGATGCTCTACGATTGGGAGCAGGACTGGGGCACTGCTGCCGACTGGGCGAAGGGCGTGATGGGCTATCCCTTCACGGCGGAGCATTTCCCGGGGCGGGCGAAGGGCGATTTCAGCGAGCGCTGGTTCGCCGGAGAGACGGCATGACCGCGCCGCTCGCCGGTAAGGTCGCGCTGGTAACCGGCGCGAGCCGGGGGATCGGCAAGGGCATCGCGCTGGTCCTCGCGGAACAGGGGGCGACCGTCTACGTCACCGGGCGCACGGTGCGGGAGGGGGACTATTACCTGCCCGGAACCGTGGGCGGCACCGCAGCCGAATGCGACACGCGCGGCGCGGAGAGCGGCGGGCGCGGTATTGCCGTCGCTTGCGATCATCGCGACGATGCGGCCGTCGCCGCGCTGTTCGAACGGATCGCGGCCGAGCAGGGCCGGCTCGACATCCTCGTCAACAATGCCTTCTCGCTCTCCGACGATTTGCTGGAGCCCAAGGGGTTTTGGGAAAAGCCGCTCTCCAATCTGGAGATGTGGGATGTGGGCGTCCGCTCCAACTACGTGGCGGCGTGGCACGCCGCGAAGATCATGGCGCCGCAGAAATCGGGGCTGATCGTCGCGATTTCGGGCTTTGCGGCGGTCACTTATACTTATGGCGTGATCTTCGGCACCTCCAAGTCCGCCGTGGACCGCATGGCGCGCGACATGGCGATCGAGCTTGAGCCGCACGGCGTCGCCTCCCTGACGCTGTGGCAGGGGCTGACCTTGACCGAAAAGGCCAAGGATAACCTTGCCAAGATGGGCGACCGGATGACTACCTCCATCACCCAGATGCACGGTAGCAGTGTGGAGCATCCCGGCCGCGTGATCGCCGCACTGGCCGCTGATCCCGAGGTGATGAAGCGCTCGGGCGGGGAGTTCGTCACCGCCGAACTGGCGCAGGAATACGGGCTTACCGATGTGGACGGGCAAGTGATCCAGTCCGCCCGCGCCACACGTGGATCGCCGATCTGGAAACCGATTGCGGAGGTGAACTACCGTGGGAAGTGAAGCCGCACAGGACCGCGCGGCGCGTCTGGACGCGCTGCTGGACAAGCAGGACATCCACGAATGCCTCGCCCGCTTTTCGCGCGGAATGGATCGGTTCGACCGCGACGTCTACCTTTCCGCCTTCTGGGACGATGCCGAAATGGCGGCCGGGCCTTTCGTGGGCTCTGCGGCGGATTGCTGGGACTGGGCGGTACCGATGCACGAGGCGGGGCAGATCGTTACCCACCATGCGCTGCTGCAGACCACCATCGATCTGGACGGCGACAGCGCGCATAGCGAGACCTACTACCAGTTCGTCGGCCGCAATCGGGATGAAAGCCTGTGGATCGCGGGCGGCCGCTACATCGACCGGCTGGAGCGGCGCGGCGGCGAGTGGAAGATCGCGCTGCGCACCAATGTGATCGAGTGGGGCTGCCTGCCTTCGCCGATGCCGATCCCCTTCGCGGATGTGCCCGATATCGCGCTGAACGGCGTTTCCAGCCGCAACCGGGAGGACCCTTCGTATCAGCGCCCGCTCGTCAACCGGCGTGCGCCGCAGAACCCCGCGAAGGCTTGAACGAGATGACGCGCCTTTCGGATGGCCTCTTGGGCAAGGTTGCAGTCGTCACCGGCGCCACGCGCGGCATCGGCAAGGGCATCGCCTGCGCGCTCGCAGAGCATGGGGCGACCGTCTACGTCACCGGCCGGACCACCGGCGCGGGCCAGCACCCTCTACCTGGCACGCTGGCCGAAACGGTGGCGGAGGTGAACGCTCGTGGTGGCCGAGGCATGGCCGTGGCACTCGACCTGAAGGATGACGCGCAGATCGCGGCGCTGTTCGAACAGGTGCGCCGTGACGAGGGGCGGCTCGACCTGCTGGTCAACAACGCCATGGCCATTCCCGATGCGATGACACGGCGCGACGGTTTCTGGGAAAAGCCGTTCAGCGAATGGGAAATCTGGGATACCGGGATGCGCGCCGCCTATATCGCCGCCTGGCACGCGGCACGGATCATGGTGCCGCAGGGTTCGGGCCTGATCGCCGCGCTGTCCGGCTATGTGGGCGTGACCTACACTTACGACGTCGTGTTCGGCACCACCAAGACCGCGACCGACCGGATGATGCGCGACATGGGGCATGAACTGCGCGATACCGGCGTGAGCGCCGTCTCGCTCTGGCAGGGGTTCACATATACGGAGCGGGCGACGGAGAACCTGAAGGCAGTTCCCGGCATGGCCGCCCAACTCAACAGTGCGGCCGGATCCTCGCCCGAGTTTCCCGGCCGGATCATCGCCGCGCTGGCCATGGATCCGGCGGTCAAGGCGCGGTCTGGCGGCACCTTCATCAATGCCGAACTCGCCGCGGAATATGGCGTGACCGACAAGGACGGCCGCACGATCCCCTCCCTGCGGGAAACGCGCGGAAGCCCGCTGTGGTCGGCGGGCGACGCCTCCTGGAACCGGGCCGAGGGGTATGGCGGTTAACGAGCCGGCCTCCGAACCGCTACAGGCGCGGCTGCTGCGGCATTTTCCCAGGCTGGTTCGCAGCCTGGGCGCAGATCCTGCGCCGCTGCTGGCCGGCGTGGGGCTGGATGCAGCCGCTTGCGACCGGGTAGGCGCGGCGACCTGTCATCAGTGGGTGGCCTTGCTCGAACGCGCGGCGGTGGTGCTGGGCAAGCCGGATTTCGGCCTGCTGCTGGCCCGCCAACAGGGCGATTCCGATGTGTTCGGACCGCTGGGCGCGGTAATGCGCAATTCGCGGACTTTGGGTGATGCGCTGAAATACGTAGCTACCCACAATGCCGCGCATAGCCTGGCGGTGCGCGTCTGGATGGGGCGATCGGCATCGGGTGCGCACGTTTTCATGGGGCACGAACTGCTGGGAGAGGACTTGCCCAATCGCAGCCAGGCGATCGAGCAGGCGCTGCTGGCCGGACATTTGGGCGCGGTCGGTCTGACCGGGGGCAGGGCGCGGGTTCGCCGCGTTCACTTCCGGCACGAGGCGCAGTCGCCGCGCGCCACCTATCGGCGACACTTCGGCTGCGACGTCCATTTCTGCCAGAATGAGGACGGCGTGGTCTTCACGCTGGACGATCTGGCGCAACCCATCGTCGCGGCCGATGCCGACGCGCTGGGCGAGGTGGTTCGCCACGTGAACCAGCATTTCGATCGCAAGCGCCCGCCGTTTCACGCCCAGGTGCGCGGCGTGATCATGCAACTGCTGTGGACGGGGAACTGCGCGAACGAGGATGTGGCCCGCGAACTGGGCCTTCATCCCCGCACCTTGCATCGCCGGTTGCACGAGGAAAACTGCGCCTTTCAGGAGATCAAGGACGAAGTTCGCCGCGATTTCATGCTCTATTACCTGCGGCGGACGGACATGCGTTTTTCCCGGATTTCGGAGAAGCTGGGCTTTGCCGAACAGTCCGTGATGTCCCGCTTCGCACGTGCCGCGTTCGGGGCTTCTCCGCGCGAAATCCGGCGCGCTGGAGATGGCACCGGCTTGCAATCCGGCCAATTCAGGGGCTAAGGGAAGGCCATTCGCAAGGACCCGGTGAAATTCCGGGTGGCTATTCCGGCCGCCGATCCGCCGGACAACGCACTTCGCAAGCCTTGATGCCATACCGCGCCGCCCGCGGCCGCCTTGCGATTTTCGCGGACCTTCCTGACTCATGAATGCACCTTCTTTCGCTCGCTATCGCGCCGAGTGGTTCGGCGGCCCCGGCGCTGCCCTGCGCGACCTTCTTGCCGGCCTGGTGGCGACCTTCGCGCTGATCCCGGAAGTCATTGCCTTCTCCTTCGTCGCCGGCGTCGATCCCCAGGTTGGCCTCTTCGCTTCGTTCGTGATCGGCATCGTCATCGCCGTTACCGGCGGCCGCCCGGCGATGATCTCGGGCGCGGCGGGATCGGTGGCGCTGGTCGTGGGCGCGCTGGTTCATGCGCACGGGCTGCAATATCTGCTCGCCGCCACGGTATTGGGTGGATTGCTGCAGGTCGTGTTCGGCCTGCTGCGGCTGGACGTTCTGCTGCGCTTCGTTTCGCGGTCGGTGCGAACGGGCTTCGTCAATGCTCTGGCGATTATGATATTTTCCGCGCAAGTGCCGCAAATACTGGGCGTTACCTGGCATACTTACGCCATGATCGCGCTGGGTCTGGCGATCATCTATCTGGCCCCGCGCATCACCAAAGCGATCCCGTCTCCGCTGATCTGCATCGTCGTGCTGACCGGCATCGCCATGGCATTCCCGATGCCGCTCCACACGGTATCGGATTTGGGGAAGCTGCCATCTTCGCTGCCATCCTTCGCGCTGCCGGTCGTGCCGCTGGATTGGGCAACCCTGCAGGTGATCGCCCCCTATTCGCTGGCGATCGCGGCGGTCGGCTTGCTGGAATCGATGATGACCGCCAGCGTCGTCGATGACTTGACCGAGACGACCAGTTCCAAGGCGCGCGAATGCACTGGGCTTGGCCTTGCCAACATCGCGGCGGGCCTGTTCGGGGGCATCGCCGGATGCGGGATGATCGGGCAGACCGTGGGCAACGTCCGTTATGGCGGGCGCGGGCGGCTGTCGACGATGGCGGCCGGGGTGTTCCTGCTGGTGGTGCTGGTGCCGCTGCGATCATGGGTCGCGCAAGTGCCGGTGGCGGCGTTGGTGGCGATCATGGTCATGGTTTCGGTCAGCACGTTCTCATGGGGTTCGCTGCGCGATCTGGGCCGCCATCCCAAGGTTTCCGGTGCGGTGATGCTGGCAACCGTGGTGGTCACGGTCGCCACGCACGATCTTGCTGCCGGCGTGGTCGTGGGCGTGCTGCTGAGCGGGGTGTTCTTCGCGTTCAAGGTTACGCGGATGATGGACGTCTCGGCCAGCTACGATGCCGTCAGCGACACGCGCATCTACAGGGTTTCCGGGCAGATATTCTTCGCCAGCGCAGACATTTTTGCCGATCGTTTCGACCTTTCAGACAGCGCCCGCCGCGTGCAGATCGATCTGACCAATGCGCACTTGTGGGACATTACCGCCGTCGGCGCGCTGGAAGATGTGGTGGCCAAGCTGCGCCGCCATGGCATTGCCGTAGAGCTTTTAGGGCTGAACGAGGCGAGCGCCATATTGGTCGACCGGCACGCCCCGCTGGTTCGCGGAGAGCCGGTTTCGGCCTGATTTCGCAGAAGCGTCCCCCAGATGTGACAGGGAATGCCGCAAGGCGCGGCGGCGTTCAGGCCGCCGCGCGAAGCGTCACCGGGATCGATTTGTAGGCCGGCGTCCCGCTGGCGGGGTCGTGATCGGAGAGCGGGACGAGGCAGTTCGCCTCCGGATAATAGGCCGCCAGCGATCCGCGCGCGATGGCGTGGGCGATGATCGTGAAGCCGCGCAGCACCGAGCCACTAGCAGATTCCACGTCCACCACGTCGCCATGGGCAAGGCCCATTTGCGACAGGTCCACCGCATTGGCGAAGATCACGTCTCGCCGTCCGGTCACGCCGCGGTAGCGATCGTCCAGCGTGTAGATCGTAGTGTTGTACTGGTCGTGACTGCGGATGGTGGTTAGCAGCAGCCGGGCGGCCCCGCGCTCATCGACATGCGGCGCCGCAAGGAACTGCGCCTTGCCGCTGGGCGTGTTCCACTGGCGCTTGTCCGGCGCGATGGTCAGGCGGAATCCGCCGGGTTCGCGCACGCGCCGGTTGAAATCGCGGAAATCGGGATAGACCGCCTCTATCTTGTCGCGAATGCGATCGTAGTCGGCGACCAGCGCGTCCCAATCGACCTTGCTGGCCGGCATCGTCGCTTTTGCCAGCCCGGCGACGATGGCCAGTTCGGAGCGCACTTCCGGCCCCGGCGCGGGCAGCTTCCCGCGTGAGGCGTGCACCATCGACATGCTATCCTCCACCGTCACCCATTGCGGGCGGTCGTTCTGAAGATCCAGTTCGGTGCGGCCGAGGCAAGGCAGGACCAGCGTCTCTTTCGCGGTGAGCAGGCAGGTGCGGTTGAACTTGGTGAGAATGCTGACCGAAAGGTCCAGCCCCCGCACGGCGGCAAAGCAGGTTTCCGGATCGGGCATGGCGACGGCAAGGTTGCCGCCCAGCGAGATCAGCGCTTTCGATTGGCCGGCATGCATGGCCTGCAGTGCTTCCACCGCATTGTGCCCGTGTTTGCGCGGGCTATCGATGCCGAAAGCGGCATCCAGCCGCTGGAGCATGGCTTCGGCGGGAATTTCGGTGATCCCCACGGTGCGGTCGCCCTGCACATTGCTGTGTCCGCGCAGCGGACAGATGCCGGCGCCCTGCCGCCCGAAATGGCCGCGCAGCAGCAACAGGTTGGCGATGGCCTGCACGTTCTGGGTGCCGTGGCGGTGCTGGGTGATGCCCATGCCGTAGCAGACGATCACGCGCTCTGCGCGCATGTACACACCGGCCATTTCCTCTATGGCATCGCGGGCAAGGCCGGAGGATGCCTCGATCCATTCCCACGAGGTGGCGTCCAGATCGGCTAGCAGTGTTTCCAGCCCCTCGGTATGTTCGGCGATGAAGGCATGGTCCAGCGCATCGGCCGCGATCACCAGCTTCATCATGCCCTTCAGCATGGCCAGATCGCCGCCGATCTTCACCTGATGATAGGCCGAGGCGAGCGGAGTGGCATGGCCCGGGCGCAGCATTTCCGTGGGGTGCTGGGGCGACTTGAACCGTTCCAGACCGCGTTCGCGCATCGGATTGGCGACCACGATCGGAACCCCGCGCTTGGAGGCTGCGGCGAGCGTGGACAGCATTCGCGGGTGATTGGTGCCCGGGTTGTGGCCGATGCAGAAGATCGCATCGGCATGGTCGAAATCTTCCAGCGTCACCGTGCCCTTGCCGACGCCGATGGACTTGGGCAGGCCTACGCTGGTCGCCTCGTGACACATGTTCGAACAGTCGGGGAAGTTGTTCGTCCCGAACTCACGCGCGAAAAGCTGATAGAGGAAGGCGGATTCGTTGGAGGCGCGGCCGGAGCAGTAGAATTCCGCCTCGTCCGGATGGGCGAGCGCGCGCATGGCTGCGCCGGCGCGCGAGAACGCTTCGTCCCACGTCACCGGCACGAAGTGATCGCTTTCGGCGTCGTAGCGCAGCGGGTGGGTGAGGCGGCCGGCATCTTCCAGCTGATGATCGCTCCACTGCCACAGTTCGGATACCGTGTGGCGGGCGAAGAAATCCGGATCTACCCGCCTGACGGTGGCTTCCCAAGTGACCGCCTTGGCGCCGTTCTCGCAAAATTCGAACGAGGACGTGTGCTTGGGATCGGGCCAGGCGCAGCCGGGGCAGTCGAACCCGTCGGGCTGGTTCATTTCCAGCAGCGCGCGGGTGTGGGTGCTGGCTTTCATCTGTTCCCGCACAGCGCGGGCGACGGCGCCCAGCGCACCCCATCCGCCGGCGGGGCCGGAATAATCGCCCACGCCCTCGACAGTCTGACCAGCCGGAATCGCTTCGTCTGTCGTGTCTGCCATGAATCAGCGTCCTTGCGGAAAACGGCCGGGGGGTGGCCGTCTGCCGCACTATAGCACTGCGATCCTGCGAAGCCATTGCTCGCGCGGCCATTTTTTGCTCGTTCGAGCGGGATCAACGGGCGACGAGCGGCGCCAGGAAATTTCTCCAGAGGCGCCCTTTTGCAGGAAAGATTCGCCCTCTGCGGCGTTTCCCAATTGGAGCACGATGCAGCGACTGTTGGGCTGCCTGAGCGGCCCGTTCCGCTGCGCCGCAATTCGAGGAGAGCAGCGATGAACAGACGCGATTCAGACCCTCGCAACGGTCAACCGGGCGGCAGCGCCGAAGGACGCTGGGACCTGCCCCGCCAACCCGGCCAGTGGCAGGATGACACGGGCCGCCAGGCCGGCGGCTTTCGCGATCCTGAGGAAGAGGCCCGCGCCGCCGCTCGCCAGCGGGAGGCTGAAGAGGCGGAACGCCGGCAGGAGGGGCGAGAGCCGCTCTACCCGACGCACAATTTCGACGCTTCGGGCGGCAACAGCTTCGCCGACTTCACCAGTGAGGATTACGGTGGCCGCGATTTTTCGGCACCGCGCGGCATGTACGGCGGGGGAATGCACCCCAGCAACAGTTACCGCCCGACGTTCAGCTTCCGCCGCGACGACTATGGCGATTGGCGCGAATATGGCGAACGGCGGGGATTCCTGCGGCGCGCCGGCGACGAAATCGCCAGTTGGTTCGGCGATCACGAGGCCGCCCACCGGCGTGAGGAGGACCACCGGCAGGACCATCGCGGCAGAGGGCCGAGCGACTACACCCGGTCGGACGACCGCATTCGCGAGGATGTGAACGACGATCTGACCCGCGACTGGCAACTGGACGCCAGCCATGTCCGGGTTTCGGTAAACGACGCGGAAGTGACGCTGGACGGGCTGGTCCACTCCCGTGAGGATAAGCGCCGCGCCGAAGACATCGCCGACCACGTTTCCGGCGTGCGCCACGTGCAGAACAACTTGCGCGTGGACCCGGCCGCGAGCCTTGGTCGCGATACGGTGTCAGGCCTCTGACGGGCCTGCCGGCCGGTCGGGGAGAGCGGACATCGGGCTTCCCGACCGGCTAGTCCGGCACTGTACTATAGCGGCAGGCGCCGGGTGATGCCGATCGCGTCCAGAAACGCTTCGTCGTGGCTGACGACCAGCAGCGCCCCGTCATAGGCGTGCAGGCCCGCTTCGACCGCGGCGATGGAGTCGAGATCGAGGTGATTGGTCGGCTCGTCCAGCATCAGCAGGGGCGGGGGCCGTGTCCCCCCCAGCACGCATGCAAGCGCCGCGCGCAGGGTCTGGCCGCCGGACAGCGTGCCGACCATCCGATCCGCCGCCGCCGCGCGGAACTGGAAACGGGCCAGCGCGGCGCGGCGGGCGTTTTCGTCCATGCCCGAACGGGAGTAGGGGTTCAGCCGGGCAAAGTTCTGTTCGATGGTTTCGGCTGGATCGAGCAGGGACAGGCGCTGGTCGAGAAAGGCGAAAGGCACCAGCGCCTCCGTCGTGCCCGACCACGGCGTCAGGCGTCCGGCAATCAGCGCCAGCAGGGTGGATTTGCCGGTGCCGTTCGGGCCGGTGATCGCCAAGCGCTCCGGCCCGGTGAGCGTGAAGGTCAGCCCCCGCAGCAGCGGTGCCTCCGGCGCATGGCCGAAATGGAGATCGCGCGCTTTCACCACTTGCCGTTCGGCGGGCAGTCCGGTGGAGGCGAGCGAGACCGAAAGCGTTTCCAGCCGTTCGACCTTGCCCTTGGCCGCATCCAGCGCCTGCGCGGCGTCGGCTTCCAGCCGATCGGCAAGGCGGGCATTTTCTCCGCCGGATTTCTCGGCGCGATCCCGGCGCGTGCCGATGAGGATGCGCGGCATGTCGCCTTTTGCGGCCTTGCGACTGCCGGCAGCATCGCGGCGCTGCTGGCGTTCCACCGCCACTTGCGCCTTGCGGCGGACTTCACCGATGCGCCGTTCCGCCACGGCAAGGTCAGCCTCGGCAGCGGCGAGTTCCACGGCTTTGCGGGCACGATAGGCGCTCCAGTTGCCGCCATAGCGGGACGTGCCCAGCGTGGTCATTTCGACGATGGCGTCCATCGCTTCCAACAGTTCGCGGTCATGGCTGACGACCACGGCGCCGGCGCGCCAGCCGGCCAGCAGATCCCGCACGGCGCGGCGGCCTTCGCGGTCGAGATCGTTGGTGGGTTCGTCCAGCAGCAGGAAATCGGGCTGCGCGAAGACCGCGCCCGCCAGCGCGACGCGGGTGCGCTGGCCGCCGGAAAGCGTGACGAGGCGCGTGTCCGGTGCCATGTCCAGCCCCACTTGCGCCAGCGCTTCCGCCATGCGGGCCTCCAGCGTCCAGTCGGCATCGGCAAGCTCGTCCAGGGTGGCGGAGCCGGCCTCGGCGCGCTTCAGCACGGCAAGCGCGGGGGCCACATCCATCAGGTCGGCAATGGTTTCGGTGGGCGAGACCTGCACGATCTGGCGCATGGTGCCCACGGTGCCGGCGCGGACGATCCGCCCGCGCTCCGGCTCCAGCGCGCCGGACAGCAGGCGCAGCAGCGTGGACTTGCCCACGCCGTTGCGGCCGACGATCCCGGCGCGTTCGCGCGCGAAATCGACGGAAAGGTGCGAAAGGACGGTGTGGCCGTCGGGCGTGGACCAGGAGACATCGGTCACGGAAAGCGCGTGCGAGGAAACGGAAGACACGAGGCAAGGATTCCCTGAAGGCAAGGCAGAAGGCAGCGTGGCGGCTGCAGCGTTGCGGTCAGGGGCGGATCACATCGTTTCGAATCGCTCGTTTGAATTATTGAATGACCGTTCCATTACCTTTATGCGGTCCTGATGGCAAGACCCAGAACATTCGATCTGGACGCCGCGCTGGATGCGGCCATCGCGGGGTTTCGGGAGCATGGTTACGAAGGGACATCCGCGCAGATGCTGGTTTCGGCCATGGGGATCGGGCGGCAGAGCCTCTACGATACCTTCGGCGACAAGTGGCAGCTCTACCAGCAGGTGCTGCGCCGCTACGTCCTGGCCGAAGGACTGGCGCATCGCACCGCTCTGCAAACCGGGCCAAGGGCGGTGGACGGCATTGCGGCAATGGTGGCGCGGGTGGTGCGCGAGGCGGAGGTGGCCTGCCTTGGCGTCGGTTCCATTGCGGAATTCGGCTGTTCCAACCGGGACATCAACGCCATCAACGCGGCAGCCGACCGGGCCCTGCGCGCGGCCATCGTCTCGCAGATCCGGCAGGCGCAAATCGAAGGCGATCTGGCCGGCACCGTCGATCCCGAAGCGGCGGCGGCGTACCTTGTCGCCAGTTTCGGCGGCATCCGGCTGGCCGCGCGCGGCGGAGCCGATGCGGTGCAGCTCGAAAGCCTTGGCGCGATGGTCATGCGGGCCTTGCAGTGACGATTGGCCGGTCGATGCGCGGCCGCCTTTTTCGCTGACATAGGCATTGCGACTGCAAATTACGGATTCTTCAGAATGCGGCGATCTTCGGGCAATGTTCCGGGGCGCAGCAGCGTAGGCAGCGGCCGATCCCCGGCCGTTGTTGCCGCAGCGGCCCCATCCCGGCCGCCCGTGCCACGCAGCTGACCATGCCGAGACCGCCATGCGCGAAGTTCGTTCCCTGATTGCCGCCCTGTCCCTTCTGGCGCTTGCCCCCACTGCCGCGTCTGCCGCCGTTCAGGATGCCGATACGGCGGGCGCCGATCCCAACATCGAGCAGATCCACGCCCTTGCCGCCGGCGGTCACGTCGATCAGGCGCTGACCATGATGAACCGGGTGCTGAAGGACCACCCGAACAGCGCCAAGGCCCATTACGTGGAGGCGGAGCTCTACGCCCGCGAAAGCAGGATGGCGCAGGGCCGCGGCGAACTTGCCAAGGCGGAGCAGATTTCGCCGGGCCTGCCCTTTGCGGACGTCTATTCGGTGGCGGAACTGAACCGGCAGCTCTCGCTGGGGCCTTCTTTGGCACCGGCCCAGCCGGTGGACATGAAGGCGGCCGCAATGCCCCGGCATGTGCCATGGGGGTCGATCGCGGTTCTGGCGGCGCTCGCCTTCGCGGCATTCCTGTTGTTTCGTCGGCGATCCGCCCCGGCGCTGCAGACGGTGGCGCCGAGCCCGTGGGCGGGAGGGATGAATGCGGGCGGCATGAATACAGGCGGCATGGGATCCGGCCTGCTGGGCAATCTGGCCAGCGGGGCCGCCATGGGTGCGGGCTTCGCGGCGGGTGAGGAAGTGATCGACCGGATGTTCGGTGGCGGCGAACGCCGGGAGGGAAGACCAGCCGACAGCAGCTTCGGCGCGGGCTTTACGGGCACCAATCAGGATATGGGCGGAAGCGATTTCGGGATCGCCGACGACGGTTCGTGGGATGACAATTCCACGGACGGCGGCTGGTAGGGGCGGGCAGCCGATACCCGATACCCGATCGCTCCATTCGGCGGCAGGGATGGTCTGCCGTCATCGCCTATCGCCACACCTTTGCCTGGCGGGGCAAGGAAGGAACAGCCTTGAAATCGACGAAACCAGCCCGGCCGGTGCGCGCCGGAACGCGGATCTTGCTCGCGGGAATTGCCCTCGGCGCTCTGCTTGCCGTGCCTGCGCAGGCGCAGGACGTATCGGGCAAGCCGGACGATCTGAAGATCGGCGGAGACCGCATTTCTGTGGGCGTCGGTGTGGCGGCGACACCGACCTACATCGGTTCGGACACCTCCACCATCGTGCCGACCGCAGCGATCCAGGGGCAGGTTTCCGGCATCAGCTTCAACACGCAGGGCACCGCGATCTACGTCGATGCCATCCCCTCCAGCGGCAAGCCGGGGTGGAAACTGGAAGCCGGTCCGCTGGCGGCGCTGCGGCTGGATCGGTCGAACAAGGTGGGCGACGTTGCCGTGCGCGCGCTGGGCCGGCTGGACAAGGCCGTGGAACTGGGCGGATCGCTGGGCCTGCAGCGGACGGGGGTAATCACGAGCCCTTACGATACCCTGTCGGTCAGCCTGTCCTACCAACATGACGTGGCGGGCGCCCATTCCAGCTACATCGCCAGCCCGGAGATCGATTACGACACGCCGCTTTCCGAACATGCCTTCGTTTCGCTCTCCGCCTCGGCCGATTACGTGGGGGCGGGGTTCGGCAACTATTACTACTCGGTGGATCAGGCCGGCAGTCTTGCCAGCGGCCTTCCGGTCTACGACAAGGCGGACAGGGCCGGCTGGAAGGACTGGAATCTCAGCATGATGGCGGTGCATTCGATTTCGGGCAACCTGCTGCACGGCATGGGCCTGTTCGTGACTGGCGGCTATCAGCGCCTGCTGGGCGTCTATGCGCGATCGCCTATCGTTGCCGATGTCGGCAGCGCGAACCAGTGGAGCGGGGCCATCGGCGTGGAGTACACTTTCCGATGAAGCGGGCCGTTCTGGCATTGGCCCTGCTGGCGCCGCCGCTGATCCTGTCCGGCTGCCTTGATCGCAACCGCACGCCGCAATCCCGGATCTACTACCACGGGCCGAAAAGCGATCACTTCGACGGCGCGCACTTCTTCAATCCGGAAGGAGAGGACGGCAGCGGCGGCGCCCAGCGCGACGGGCCGGGCACGTTCCTGCGCATCGCCGAGGGCAGGGGCGGCCATCACACCTGGCCCGCCTCCGTTCCGGTAGAGCAGACCGTTCCTGCGCGCCGCATCGATGGAGCGCAGATGGTCGTCACCTGGATCGGCCACGCGACGACGCTGGTGCAGACGCAAGGGATCAACATCCTGATCGACCCGGTCTGGGCCCACCGCGATTCCCCCGTGCAGTTCGCCGGGCCGGTCCGGGTGCGCAAGCCGGGCGTGAAGCTGCGGGACCTGCCGAAGATCGACCTGGTGCTGATCAGCCACAACCACTACGACCATCTCGATGTAACGGCGTTGAAGAAGATCTACAGCCGCGATCACCCGATGATCGTCACCGGGCTGGGCAACGACACCGTGCTGGCCGATCACGATATCAAGTCCACGGCGGGGGACTGGGGCCAGTCCTTCGCATTCCGTCCCGGTATCGATGTGGAGATCACCCGCGCCCACCACTGGAGCGCGCGCTGGTATGACGATCGGGACCGCGCGCTGTGGTGCGGTTTCCGTGTCACTTTACCGTCGGGCGGCGATCTCTACTATGCGGGGGACACGGGCGACGGACAGATGATATGGGCCCATCAGGCCGAACAGGACGATCGCCCGATCCGCCTCGCGATCCTGCCCATTGCGCCTTACAAGCTGACCGAACAGAAAACCGGCAACCACATCGATCCCGATGGCGCGGTGACGGCGTTTGGCATCCTCCATCCCGGCTGGGCGCTGGGCGTGCACTGGGGCACTTTCGAACTGGGCGAGGAGGCGGTGGACGATGCGCCGAAACGCCTTGCCGCCGCCGCAGCGCGGCAGAGCTTGGCGGCGGACCGGTTCCGCACGCTCGATGCCGGGCAGTCCTGGGAAATTCCGGTTCTGCCGGCAACGCCGGGCCAGGGAGGGGGCAAGTGATCCTATAAAGGAACTCAGCCCGGCCTCGCGGATTTCCGTGCAGTCCGTCATGAGGTTTAGTTCATGCGTTTCCCTGCCATCGCCCTGTTCAGCATTGCCCTCCTGCCCACGGCGGCATGGGCGCAAGATCGCGACTACTGCCCGGATCGCCCCGGCATCGGTACGCCGGCCTGCACGATGTCACCCGGGCAGTTCTCGCTGGAAATGGGCTTGGGCGACTGGACGCTGAACAAGGACGATACCCAGCGGACAGACACGTTCACGGTGGGCGACGCGCTGCTGCGCTACGGCGTTGCCGATCATGCCGAAGTGCAGGTGGGCTGGTCGATGGTGGGCTTCGCCCGCACGCGGGACAAGCTGACCGGGGCGATTCAGCACCAGACCGGCACCGGCGACGTCACGCTGGCGCTGCGCCGCAATCTGGCCAATCCGGACGGATCGGGCTTTTCCATCGCGGTGATGCCCTATGTCTCGCTGCCGGTGGGCACCGATCCGCTTGGCGCGGGCGACTGGGGCACGGGCGCGCTGGTGCCAATGTCCTACGAGCTGTCCGACCGCTGGAGCCTTGCCAGCACCACCGAAGTGGACGCGGCCGTCGATGAAGACGGCCATGGCCGCCATTTCGCCGTGGCGGAGACGGTGGGCGCCTCGTTTGCGTTCAACGACAAGCTTTCGGCCAGCGCGGAATATCAGGTGCTGGCCGATCATGACCCTGCAGGGCACAATGTGCAGCATCTGTCCGGCCTGTCGCTTGCCTGGCAGCCGCGCGACAACATGCAGTTCGACCTGGGCGCCAATGCCGGGCTCGACCGGGATGCCGACGATCTGGAAGTCTACCTCGGCGTGTCCCGACGGTTCTGAAGCGGAAGTTCATCGACACGAAAGCTCCGGAGGCGCACCAGAGGCGGCGTGGGTGCGCATCGAAGGAGAGCAACCATGATTCGCCAGATGATCGCGATAGCCGCCGCAGCGGGAATGCTCGCTGCGACACCCGTTTTGGCGGCCAGTTCCTGCCGGGATTCGCACGGCAAATTCATCAAGTGTCCGGCGACCACCGCGAAGGCCACGACCACCGGCGTGACCAAGGGCAAGGACGGCAAGTGCCGCTACACGGCCGGCCCGAACAAGGGCAAGTTCGCCAAGTGCCCCTGATTTCCTGAATTCACCCGATATTCGCAGGGCCTGGGCGGGATCGTCCGGGCCCTCGATTTTATGAAGTGAAGGCGTTCTGTCAGCCGGATGCTTGCAGGTCAGCGTTGGCGGCGCGGGCGTGCCATGCGTCGTAAGCCTGCTGCGCGGCATCCGCTAGTGGAAGGCCGGGGCCGTCTATTGAAAGAATGACAGCCTTGCGCCGAAACCATGGTCCCCATGGACGTGGTTCTTCCGGAAAGAAGCGCCTGGGATCGGCCAGTTCCAGTACGAGGTTGATGCCCCTGCTGGAACTGGAAACGCTTATGGAGGTGATGTCATCCCACCGCAAGTAGTCCGGCTGCTGTCTTGGGAATCCGATACCGTTGGAGCCCACAATGGCAAGCGGCGAGCCCCATCCCCGGAGCTGTTGGGTAAATTGTTTCATCAACACAGAGCTCGGCAAGATGGCGCAAATCGCGAAGCCGATCATGCCGCTGCCCAATTTGAAGTCTCCCGCGAATATCAGGGTCACCCCAGAGACCCACGCGAAAACGCCCAGCACTGTTATGGCGGTTGCGATGGGCAACATCAGCGTAAGTACAGGCAGCGCGTACCATTGCCGGTTGAACGCTTTCCCCTCGGCCGTTCGCCATGCCTCCCGCCTTCGCATCGCCTCGGTATCTTGGGGGCGCAGCATGATCCACGCGGCCCAAATGGCAAATGCTATCATGTGGATCAGGATGATGCAGGCGAAGATAGTGGTCTGCAGGTCGGCGGTCTGTCGCCTAGGCGCCACGACGTCTGCTATGACCATGATCAGAAATGCGAAAGGTACCACCGCCGCTACCGCTACGGCGGCGCCGATGATTTTTCGCAGGACAGTCATTATCGTCACAGTCGCTCTCGCCTCCGCCCGACCCCGGAAATAAGGCGGAAAAGCTAAGCAACCCTGAAGTAGAGCCGGGCTACACCGTCACTTCGGCGGCATGCCGTCCCGCCTCGCCGAAGACGCGCAAGTAGCGTTCGATTTCGGCCGGATCGCCGGTGGCCTTGGCGGGATTGTCCGACAGCTTCACCGCAGGATGGCCATCGGCCTCCACCACCTTGCACACCAGCGAGATCGGATCGAGCCCTTCGGTGGGGAAGGGCGCGCAGCCGCGGAAGTCGTTGGTGAGGTTGGTGCCCCAGCCGAAGCTCATCCGCACGCGGCCGTGGAAGTGGCGATAGGTCGCCTCTATGCTGTCGATATCCATCCCGTCGGAGAAGATCAGCAACTTCTCGCGCGGGTCGCGGCCCTTTTCCTGCCACCAGCGGATGATCTGTTCGCCGCCTTCGATGGGCGGAGCGCTGTCCGGGCGGAAGCCGGTCCAGTCCGCCACCCAGTCCGGCGCATTGCGCAGGAAGGCGGCGGTGCCGAAGGCATCGGGCAGGACGACCAGCAGATTTCCGGCATAGTGGTCCTGCCAGTCCTTCAGTACGCGATACGGCGTGGCGGCCAGCGCCGCGTCATCGGGGGCGAGTGCGGCCAGCACCATCGGCAGTTCGTGGGCATTGGTGCCGATCGCCTCCAGATCGGCATCCATGGCGAGGAGCACGTTGGACGATCCGATGAAACGCGATCCCAGCCCTTCCTTCAGCGCCTCCACGCACCAGCGCTGCCACAGAAAGCCGTGACGGCGACGGGTGCCGAAATCGGAAATCACAAGGTCCGGCAACTGGCTCAGCCGCTCCACCTTCTCCCACAGCTTCGCCTTGCCGCGGGCATAGAGCACGTCCAGCGCGAAACGTCCCTGTCCGCGCATCGCCGCGCGCGAGCGGAGTTCGTTGACGATGGCCAGCGCCGGGATTTCCCACATCATCGTGTGGGTCCAGGGGCCGTGGAAGCGCAGTTCGTATTGCCCGTCCACCTTGCGCAGCTCGTATTCGGGCAGCTGGAATGTACCGAGCCATTGGATGAAATCGGGGCTGAACATCTGCCGCTTGCCATAGAAGCTGTTGCCCGCCAGCCAGATCAGTTCCTTCTTGCCGAACCGCAGCGACCGCGCGTGGTCCAGTTGCGCGCGCAGTTCGTCCTCATCGATCACGTCGGCCAGGCGGACGGTCTTCGTGCGGTTGATCAGCTCGAACGTGGCGTGGACGTCCGGATAGAGATGGCGGACCATCTGCAGCATCAGCAGCTTGTAGAAATCGGTATCGAGCAGGCTCCGTACGATCGGATCGAGCCGCCAGTTGTGGTTGTAGGTGCGCGTGGCGATGTCGGTATAGACCATGGGTAACCTGTTCAGCCGGTAACGGTGGGGGAGGGGCGGAAGCGGAAGAGTTCGGCGGGGCGGAAGGAAGATCCGGTTTCGCGTTCGCCGGTGGCCTCCAGCCAGCCGCGATCGAGCATGCGGCGGCGGAAGGCGGGCTTGTTCAGCGGTGTGCCCAGTATCGCCTCGTGCACGTCCTGCAGGGCGCGCAGCGTGAAGCGTTCGGGCAGCAGCGCGAAAGCGATCGGCGAGTAGTCGATCTTGCCGCGCAGGCGCTGGATCGCAAGGCCAAGGATTTCGGCGTGATCGAAGGCAAGGGGAAGGGCGCCGTCCTCGCAATCCGCCACTGCGCGTCCTTGTGGATCGAGGCAGAGGCGCGCCAGCGACAGGCCCGGATCGGCCTTCAGCGCGGCAGCGAAGCGATCCGCCGGGAGCAAGGCGAAATAGGCGATGGCGATCACCCGCGTGCGCGGATCGCGGTGAACCGCGCCAAAAGTGTAGAGCTGCTCCATATAGGCACCCGCCACCTGGGCCATATGCGCCTTTTCCTCCAGCACCCGGCGTGCGGCATCGTCCAGCGCTTCGTCCATGTGCACGAAACCGCCGGGCAGCGACCAGGTACCGGCAAAGGGATGCTCGTCGCGCCGAACCAGCAGCGCGGCGGGCGCGCCATCGATCACCGACATCAGCACGAGATCCACTGCGACCGAGGGGCGGTCGTAGGCGGCAGGATCGTATCCGGTCAGAAACGCGGGTTCGCTCTCGGTCATTCGGCACCCTTATGTGCAGACTGCGCTTTACTTATATTCGTATCGGATATAAGTCAATGGAGAGGCGGAATGGAGAAAGTCTTATGCCCGGTTTTACGCGCAATTTCGTGATCGTGGTGGACATGCAGCACGACTTCGTGATGGCGTCCGGCGCCTTGCCCGTCCCCGATGCGGAGGCGATCGTTGCGCCCATGTCGGAATGGCTGGGGGCGCTCGATCCGGCGGAAACCGCAGGCGTGCTGATGACGTTCGATACCCATATTCCGTCGATCTACGAAGGCTCTGCAGAGGCGGAGCAGTTCCCCATTCACTGCGAGCGTGGCACCGAAGGCTGGGAAACGGTGCTCGATCCCGGCGTGATCGATCCGGCCATCCCGGTTTACACGCTGGAAAAGGGCGTGTTCGACATGTGGGAGGAGCCGGCTCTGCACGTTCGCTCGCTGGCTGATGGCGAGGAGGCCGACCGCGATCGCTTTTTCAGAAGGCTTGCCGCTTCCGGCGTCACCAGAGTGACGGTTGTCGGGGTCGCTGCCGACTATTGCGTGCGCTGGGCCGCCGATGGGCTGATCGCGCGCGGGTTCGCGGTGGAATTGCCGGCCGCCCTCACGCGCGGGATTGCGCAGGGGATCGAGGCGGTGGCGGAAGATATCGGGGCGAAGGGCACGGTGGTCTTGGCCTAAGCTAGTCTTAGAAGGACCGCGCCCAGCGCGATCATGGCGGCGCCGGCTACCCGCGCCGGCCCCACCCGTTCCTTGAGCACCAGTCCGGCAATCGCGGTCGCGAAGAGGATGGACGTTTCGCGCAGCGCGGCGATCATTGCGACTGGCGCGAAGGTCATCGCCCACAGCGCAAGGCCATAGGAGGCGACGGTGGCGAGACCGCGGCCGAGGCCCGGCATCCAACCGGCGGCGATCTGGCGCAGGAATGCCTCGCGCCTTGCCCACAGGGCCCAACCGACCAGAGGGATGCCCGTCAGCAGGAATATCCAGAGCGTATAGGCGGCCGGCGCGCCGGATCGGCGCACGCCGAAGCCGTCCACAAGGGTATAGCTGGCGATCACCAGCGCGTTGAGCAGGGCCAGTGCGACGCCTCTGCCATGGCCGGCGCGTTTCTGGATCGCGGTCGAAAGGATGCCGATGCAGATCACCGCGACGCCCAGCCATGCCTTCAACGCCAGCGGTTCGCCCAGGAATCCTGCTGTCGCCAGCGCTACCAGCAGCGGGGCCGTGCCGCGCATCAGCGGATAAGTCGCGCTCATGTCTGCAAGCGCATAAGTCCGCGCGACGAGGCTGTAGTAGATGACCTGAAGCACGGCCGAGGCGGCGATGAACGGCCAGCTTGCCGGGGCGGGAGGCGGCAGGAACGGCAGCGCGACCATGGCGATCGCGGCGGCCGATGCGGTGACCAGGATCGTGGTCATCAGCTTGTCCCCGCCCCCTTTGACAAGGGCGTTCCAGCCGGCATGAAGCGCGGCGGCGAAGAGGACTATGCAGAAGACGGACAGGGTCATGACGGTGAGGGGGCGTGCATATTGCCCGTCCACCCACCGTCAAGACAAAGTTCCGAAGCTGTGATGCCTCTCAGGCTACCTTGAAGCTGGCGGCTTGCGCGGCAAGGCGGTCGACCTCCGCAGTCAGGCTGCGCGCGGCGGCGGAGGCCTGCTCCACCATTGCGGCGTTCTGCTGGGTGGCAAGGTTCATGGCGCCAATGGCGGAAGTGACTTCGCTGACCGAGTTCGACGCCGCGGCATTGTCGCCCGCCACGCCGCCCAGCAGGACGTGCACCTGCCCGACATCCGCGGCAATGCCGGTGAAGGCGGCGTCCACGCGCTCGACCGCACCGACTGCGGTGAGAATGCCGGTGCGCGTCATGGTGAGCTGCTCCCGCGCGTTGCGGGCTTCTTCCTCGGAGCGGATCGCCAGTGCGGACACCAGATCGGCCACCACCGCGAAACCGCGCCCGGCCTCGCCCGCCTGACCGGCTTCGACCGCGGCATTCATGGCCAGAACGCGGGTCTGGAAGGCGATCTTGTCCAGTCCTTCGATCACATTGTCGATATCCTGCGCGCTATCGGCAACGCTGCGCATGGCATCGACGGCACGCGCGGCAACCTCGCGCCCTTCGCCGACCGTCGCCATGGCCTGATCGGCCCGCTCGACCGTCGCTGCCGCCGATGACGAGCCGGCGCGCAGGCGTTGGTCGATCTCCACCAGTGCGGCCGAACTCTGTTCGAGGCTGGCGGCGCTTGCCTCTGTACGGCGCGCGAGGTCTTCGGATGCCTGCGCGATTTCGGAGGAGCCGCCGCGGATCGCATGGGTGCTGGCCGTGGCGGCGCCGATCAGGCCGCGTAGCCCGGTCAGCGCAGAGTTGTAGTTCACCCGCAACCCTTCGTAGGATCCGGGGAATGCTTGCCCGATTTCGGCAGTCAGGTCGCCGGAGGACAGACGCTCCAGCCGCGCGGCAAGCGTTTCCACCACCTCGCGCTGCTGCCTGTCGGCCTGTTCCTTGGTTATGGCGGCGTCGCGGAATACCAGCAGGGCGCGGGCGATATTGCCGATCTCGTCCGGCCGTTCGGTATCGGCGATGGCAATGTCGTTCTGCCCGCGTGAGAGGCTGGCCATCGTTTCGGTGGCGGTTTCCAGCGGTTGGAACAGGCGCTTGGCCACGCGCATGCAGACGGCGGCGCAGAGGGCGGTGAGCACCAGCGCGATCAGCAGGATATTCCAGCCCAGCCGGTCCACTTGCGCGTAGAAGCTGTCCTTGGGAACGCCGACATAGAGTATGCCGATCACCTGACCCTGCGCATCGCGGATCGGGTCATATGCCGCGAAGTAGGGCTTGTCGAGAATGTGGGTTTCGCCGCGATAGGTCTCGCCGCGGCCCAGCACCGCCTCGCGGGCCGGGCCGGGATCGAGCCGGGTGCCGACCGCGCGGGTGCCGTCGTCCTTCTTGACGTTGGTGGCGACGCGGGTGTCGCCGGCAAAGATCGTTGCAGTGCCACCGACGAGCGCCTTGATCCGGTCCACGGCGGCGTCGTTGCCGTCCAGCCGGGTGTCTCCGGCGTAAAGCGCGCCGCCGCGCAGGCTGTAGCCCTTGCCTTGGCTTTCGAGCACGTTCCAGGCGACGCGCATATTGGAATCGAGCTGTTCCGAGCCCTGCTTGCGGGCGCTGTCGACCAGCATGATGCGGGTGCCGACGAACAGGATGGCGGCCAGTAGGACAAGGGCGCTGACCGCCATCAGGGTGACTTTGGTCGACAGATACTGGCGGGAGATGAAGGCGTGAAGGCGGGTCATTTTGATGCAGATCCTGAGGGGGGCTGGCAGGACGGGGCCGCGGGTCTTGGGGGTTTGATGCTGATGCAATCGTTATAGGCCGCGCACGATCCCAATGGTTCGCAGGTGCAGCAAATTCACATGCCGAGAGGAGGGGATTCCGGGAGATGTCGGGTAATCCGCTGCATGCTAGAGCCCCCCGATCTTATTCTATCACGCTGTAAATAAGCACGTTTTTTGAGGCGTTGCAGCGTCTGCGCGTTGTGCGCCGCCAGCGAAATTTTCTTTCGATCCAGTTGCATTGTGCGCCTGCAACCCGGCCGCCCCGAACGGCCGCAATTCACCCGCTTGACGCGATCCGATTCGCTCCGTAATTAGAATGCGTATTCCGGTTTTATAAAGGCGGGTCCGAAACAGGACGCCGCCCTGGAGGGAGAGAGAAATGAGACTGGCATTCGTGCTTCTTGCGACGTCCGCGCTGGCCGCTCCTGTGGCCGCCAATGCGCAGGCCGCTACTGGAGCCGCTTCGGGCGCACAGGCTGCCGACACGGCGCCGCAGCAGGAACAGGGCGGCTTCGGCGAGATCATCGTCACCGCCAACCGCACCGCATCGTCCGCACAGGACACGCCGATCGCGCTCAACGTCTATTCGGGCGATGCCTTGCGCGATGCCGGCATCTCTTCGGTGCGCGATCTGGCGGCGATCGATCCCAGCGTGAACATCTCGCCATCCGCCGGCGCGGCCTATGTCGCGATCCGCGGCATTGCCTCCACCGACGTGACCGAGATCGGCGACCCCTCGGTGCCCATCGCGCGCGACGGGTTCTACACCAACCGTCCTTTCTCGATTAATGCCTCGATGTACGACCTTGCCCGTATCGAGGTGCTGAAGGGCCCGCAGGGCACGCTGAACGGCCGCAATTCCACCGGCGGCCTGATCAGCATCATCACCAACCGCCCCACTTTCACCAATGGCGGCTATAGCACCGTCGAAGTCGGCAATTACAACGCCTTCACCGGAGAGATGGGCGCCAACGTCGCCATCAGCGATCACTTCGCGGTGCGCGCATCGGGCACGTTCATCACCCATGACGGCTACCGCAAGCTGGACGGCCCGGCCAAGGACGGCGACGACGAGGATTTCGCATCGGGCCGCCTGCAGGCGCTCTACCAGAACGGCGGCTTCTCGGCCTGGGTTTCCTATCAGCACGATTCCCGCAAGGTGAACGGCGATGCGCAGTTGAAGTCCACGCTGGGCGGGCCGAAGCCTTCGTTCAAGAACCTCGACCCGTTCCCCAATGATACGCTGACCTCCACCCGCCTCGAAGGCGACCGGGTGCGCTGGGAACTGGCCTATGAAACGCCGGGCAAGCTGAACTTCGTCTATGCTGGCGGCTACGACGAGCAGCACTGGAAGAACGTCCTAGATGCGACCGGGCCCTCCTATCCGGCCAACCGCCAGTTCCGCCAGAGCGAGTCGCCGAAGACCTGGAACCACGAATTCCGTATCAGCAACGATTCCGCCTCGCGCCTGTTCTTCCAGGCCGGCTACTTCCGGTTCCAGGAAGACAACACGGTCGATTCCGGGCTGTTCAATCTGGACATGACTGGCGATTTCGCCCCCGGCGGTCCGCTTGAGGCATTGGGGCAGCCCGATCAGTACGGCATCAAGTTCGACTACCGGATCAAGACGCGTTCGCAGGCGGTATTCGGGCAGGTGGAATACGACCTGACCGACAAGCTGGAACTGAGCCTTGGCGGCCGCTACACGTGGGATAAGAAGACCCGCACCGGCCAGGCCGTTCTGTTCCTGCCCGCCCTGGCCAGCCCCTTCGCGCCGGGCCTGACGCTGACCACGCCGGGTGACGGCAAGCTCAGCGAAAGCCAGCCGACCTGGCACGTGGGCCTGAACTATCGCCCCACACCCGATACGTTGATCTATGCAAAGTACGATCGCGGCTACAAGTCCGGCGGCTTCAACTCGAACGGCAGCGCGGCTTCGGTGCCCTATGGCCCGGAAAAGCTGGACGCGTTCGAGATCGGCACCAAGAATTCGCTGATGGGCAACACCCTGCAGCTAAATGCAGACGTGTTTTATTCGAAGTACGACGGTTATCAGGCATCGCAGACCTCCAGCGTGATCGATGGCGGCAGCGGCACCTTCAACGTCGGCAGCGCAGAGATTATCGGCGTCGAGGCCGAAGCCAAAGTGCTGGTGGCCGAACACACCCGCCTCGGCCTGAATGCGGCCTATCTGCACACCAAGTTCGGCGACGACATCGTGGTCAACGACGGCAATGGCGATCCGGTGGACATCAGCGGCAACCGCCTGCCGAACGCGCCCAGCTTCGTCGTCACCGGATCGATCGATCAGGACTTCGCCGTGGGCAGCGGCAAGGTTACCGCGCATGTGGACGGCAAGTATTCGTCCAGCCTCTATTTCTCCGCCTTCAACCTGAAGGACGTGGAATCGGACGATTTCTTCCTGGCCAATGCCTCGCTCAGCTATGAGCCGGGTTCGGGCGGCTGGAAGATACAGGCCTTCGTGCGCAACATCTTCGACAAGAACGTGCTGGCCTATGCACAGCAGAACTTCGTGTCGTTTACCGACAACTATCAGTTCCAGCCGCCGCGCACCTATGGCGTGCGGGCCAGTGTGAATTTCTGAGGCGTGAATTTCTGAGGCGTGAACTTCTGAGTTTCCGGACGATCCTGCGCGGGAGAGGGTGCATTTTCCTCCTCTAGTCCCCCTTGAGCGCGTAGGGCATCATCGTTCGGGACACCTTGAAAGGGAGCATGGCGACTGATCCATGCTCCCTTTTTTCTATGTGCGGATCAGTCCAGCGCGCGGAACCGGATCGCCGCGCCGCCGCCGGGGGCAAGGTTCAGGTCCAGCGAGTCCTTCGCCGTCACCACCTTGCGCGTGATGGTCAGCGCATCCGGCTTAGTGCGGTAATCCGCGCCGGGGCCATCCGCATAGATCTCCGCCTCGTAACGGTGGCCGGGTGCCAGGAAGTCCAGCTTCTGGGGCAGCGTGCGCGCGGTTTCATCGGTGATCGCGCCCAGATACCAGTCCTTGCCGCCGCGCTGCTGGCGGGCGACCACGACAAAGTCGCCGATCTTGCCCTGCAGGGTGCGCGTCATTTCCCAGTCCGCCGGTACGTCGCGGATGAACTGGAAGGCGCCGGGGTTCTTCTCGTAGTTCTCGGGCAAGTCCGCCGCCATCTGCACCGGGCTGTAGACCACGACATATTCGGCCAGCTGGACCGCCAGAGTGGACTGCACGCGGCGCGTCAGTTCGATGCCGCCACGGGTGATGTCGAAGATGCCGGGAGTGAAGTCCATCGGGCCGCCCAGCAGGCGGGTGAAGGGCAGGATCGTCATGTGCTCGGGCGGATTGGTGGGATCGCCCCAGGCGTTGTATTCCTGCCCGCGCGCGCCTTCGCGGCTGATCCAGTTGGGGTAAGTGCGGCGCAGGCCGGTGTCTTTCACCGGTTCATGCGTGTCGATGGCGATATGGCGCTTGGCGGCAGCTTCAACCACAGCAAGATCGTGGCGGACCATGTACTGCCCGGCGAACCATTGCAGGCCGCCATCGGCATCGACGATATTGCCGCTGTGGCGGACATAACCGGTCTTGACCACGCCCACGTCATGCGCCTTGTAGAGATCGAAGGCGGCATCCATCTGGCGCGCGTAGTTCTCCACCGCGCCGCCGGTCTCATGATGGCCGATCAGGCGCACGCCGTGCTGGCGTCCATAGGCGGCGATCGCGTCCATGTCGAAATCGGGATAGGCCTCAGTGAAGCTGAACTTGTCACCCTCCACCGTCCAGTCGCCGTCCCAGCCCTTGTTCCAGCCTTCGACCAGCACACCGTCGAACCCGTACTTCGCGGCGAAATCCATGTAGCGTTCGACATTGGCGGTGTTGGCGCCGTGCTGCGGCCCGCTGGCCCAGGTCGTGCGCTTCAGGTGCATTTCCCACCAGACGCCGATGTATTTGCCCGGCTTGAACCACGAAACGTCGCCCAGCTTGTTGGGTTCGTTGAGGTTCAGTTCGATCCGGCTGTCGGCCAGCGTGCTGATGGAATCGGTGATCAGAATGGTGCGCCAGGGGGTGGAGAAGGGCCCCGTCTTCCACGCCAGCGTGCCGTCGGGCCAAGGCATCAGGCGCGCGGAGAGTGTGCCGGCACCGTCGCCAGCCAGCAACATGCTGGGCCAGTCGACCAGGGCAGCCTCGTGGAAGGAGAGGTAAAGGCCGTCGTCGCGCTCCAGCGTCAGCGGCGTTTCGGCGGTGGTGATGCGGCGGGCATCGGTGGAGGTGTAGAGGTATTCGTCCCGCTCCTGACCCAGCGCCGGATACCACCAGGCGGTATAGTGGCCCTGTGGGCGGAACTGCGTGCCGTCGCTGACCACGGCGACCTTCTGGCCGGCGGGCACGTCCTTGTAGTCATAGCGAAGGCCGATGCCTTCGTCGAAGATACGGAACGTCACCCCCACGCGGCGATTGAGCGCGGTATCGCCGTTGAGCGTAAGGCCCAGTTCGGCGTGGTTGTCGCGGATCAGGCGCTGCTCGCCCCAGGGCTGTTCCCAGCTGGTATCCACGGTGTTCGTGCGGACATCAGACAGCGTGGTATAGCGCACCGGTGCCTCGCCCGCGAAGCCAAGGCCCAGGGTGGCGGGGGCGAGCACTTGCTGGCCCCGGCGCGATACTTCGTAAGTCGCGCGACCGTCACGCACTTCGACGCAGACTTCCAGTACTTTGCCCGGCGACTGCGCACAGGCGCGCTGCTGCGCTTCGGCGGCAAGAGGGGCCGAAAGGGGCACGGCGAGCGCGCTGAGGAGTAACGCGGTGCGCAGGATCATCGGGGTTCCATTTTCCATTATTGAAAGGGGGTCAGATGGCGGCGGGTGCGGCAGGGGGCAGGCACCGGCCATGGTCGGGTTGCGCCAGAACGGCGTCGCGGATGAAGCGGAGCATGGTTCGCAGCCCCTCGCGCAATTGTGCAGGATCGAGCCGGTCTGCGGCGGGCGGCCATGTCTCGGGCGTTGGGCCAAGGCCGGTGAACATCGCGCGCCAGCTGTCTTCGGAGAAGCTTTCGTCTTCATGCGGGGCGATCTCCCCGCGCGCGCGGAACAGGGCGATGCGGTGCGCGAGTTCAGCGGAGATGGGAGCGGCGCGGCCCCGTTCCCAGAAGGCACCCGGCCACGGCGCCAGCGCGCGGAATGCATGCTGGAAATCGCGGATCCGCGCGAAGGAGGAGGCCATGATGCGGTTGTATTCGGCCCGCTCGGCCGCGAAGCCGTGTCCCGTCGGCAGTAGCGACAGGAAATGGACGAGGCCGAGTTGAAGGGCGTGCAGGTCTACATCGTGGAAATGGTCGAAGGTTTCGGCCGCGCGGCCCATGGCGATGCAGTTGGCGACCCATGGATCCTCGAACCGCGCGCTGTCCTGCGCGTGGAAGGAGACGCCCTCCAGCCTTGCACAGCCGGCGAGGCGGGTGGCGGCTTCCAGTGCGATGGCGTCGTCCTCATCGGCGTCAAAGACATATTCGGCCGCGCTCGCAGTGCGGGTGGGTTTCAGGCGCATCCAACCTTCAGGCCCGGCGCGCAGTTCCGCAAATGCCGGAATGCGCGTGAAGGGCGGCGCCAGCGCGGTGAGCATCCGCGTTGCCGGGGCTTCCGCGACGATCCGCCGAGCGAACGGCAGGTGGCGCAGCAGCAGCGCTTCCTGCGTGAGATCGATGAACAGGTCGCCCGCGATGTTTTGGCCGTCATCCAGCCGAACGGCGGCGACCATTTCCCGGTCGTCGGTCAGCACCGGATCGACCTTGCTGGCGGTGTGGACCGTCAGTTCGCCAAGACGCGCGCGCAGCAGCGCGGCGTAAGCGCGCGCGGGCAAGTGATAGCCATAGTCGCAGCGGCCGAACCGCTCGCTTTCGGCGCCCGGCAGCATCAGGCGGCCATTGGTGGCGGCGATCGCGCTGGGGCAGAATTGCTGCAGATCGGCATCGAGCCCGTCGGCCCGCGCGCGGAGCCACTGCGCGAAGAAGGCATGGCCCTCTATCGGCGCGCCATAGGCGGCCCAGGCATGGAAAAACGGTCGCGAACCAGGGCCGACCACGTTCTGCCCGGCCGAATAGGTGCCGCCCGTTGCGGCGAGGAGGGTGCTTTCGTCCAGCCCGATGCGGGCGTGGAGCGCCTCCAGCGGCGGCTGCGTGGCATGGACTTTCGCCGCGCCGTCCCGGTCGGGAAGGGCGATCAGGGTCAGGTCCACCAAGCCCGACGGCAGCGCCCGGCGCAGCACGGCGGCGGCGAGCCACAGGGGGGCGTCGTGGCCGACGATAACCAGACGCTTCATGCGGGCAATCCTTCGCGGGCCGGTGCGGCGCTGCAGTAATCGCGCACGAAGCGGGCGTGGTCGGGCATGGCGGCAACCCCGATGGCAATGCGCTCGCGCAGATCGCCGAGCCGGGCGGTGAGGGCATCGGCCGGGATGGTCTGCGCCAGTGGATCGAACGCCTCCGGCTCGATGCCTTGGCCTACCAGCACCGAAAGCCAGCTATCGCGGGAGAACAGGCCGTGGCGATAGTCGGGCAGGGTGGCGCGTCTGAGAAACAGGTCCAGTTTGTGCACCAGCGTTTCGGGCAGTTCCATGGCGCGGACATGGTCCCACAGTGGCTCACCGAAGCGGCGGTTGGCGGTGTAGTGCAGGATCAGGAAATCGCGGATACGCGCGTATTGTAGGTCGGACAGGCGGTTGAATTCCGCGACGAGCGCGGGATCCGTGCGTCCGGGTGTGCGGGGCATCAGGCGGGCGAGATCGGTGACGGCGGCCTGGATGAGGAAGATGCTGGTCGATTCCAGCGGCTCCAGAAAACCGCCTGCCAGCCCGATCGCCACGCAGTTGCCGGCCCATGTCCGCCGGCGTCGGCCGGGGGCAAAGCGCAGCAGGCGCGGTTCGGCCAAGGGCTCTGCCTCCAGCCCGGCGAGCAGGGCCTCACGCGCGGCGTCCTCTTCGATGTAGCGGCTGGAGAAGACATAACCGTTGCCGACGCGGTGCTGCAGCGGAATGCGCCAGGTCCAGCCCGCCAGCCGCGCGGTGGCGCGGGTATAGGGCAGGAACGCCTCGCCATGCGCGCTGGGCACGGCGAAGGCGCGGTCGCAAGGGAGCCAGTGCGACCAGTCCTCCCATTCCGCGCCGAACTCGCCCCCCAGCAGCAGCGAGCGAAAGCCCGAGCAGTCGAGGAAAAAATCGCCTTCGATGCGCTGGCCGGTGGCGAGGGTGAGGGCGCGCAGATCGCCGCTGTCACCGTCGCGCTCGGCGGCGCACATGCGGCCTTCGATGCGCGTCACGCCTTGGCCGATGGCCCAGTCGCGCAAGTATCCGGCATAGAGCGCGGCGTCGAAGTGATAGGCGTAGCTGAAGGTCGATGCGATCGCGCGCGGATCAGGATCGGGCATGGCGCAGCGGTTTGCCCGCGCGGCCATGACGGCGAAGGAATAGGCCTCCAGCGAGCCGGGATCGCGGCCCAGTTCTTTCGCTCTCAGCCAGTGGTGCTGAAAACCGATGCCGCCCCATGGCTCTCCGAACGTACCGAAGGGGTGAATGTAGCTCGATCCGGGCCGGTCCCAGTCGCGGAACTCGATGCCCAGCTTGAACGTCGCCTGCGTGGCGCGCAGCACCTCGGCTTCGTCCAGCCCCAGCATGTCGTTGAATTGCTTGATGTGCGGCAGCGTCGCTTCGCCCACGCCGACCGTGCCGATCTCATCCGATTCAATCAGCGTGATCGTGTAGTCGTTCGCGGGAAGCTGGCTTGCGAGACCCGCTGCCGCCATCCATCCGGCCGTGCCTCCGCCGAGGATGACGACCCGAAGAGGCCCCGCCGGCTGCCGATCCTGTCTATTCGTATCCACGCGGTCCTCCCGTCAGGAAAGGGGCCGCGCCGCCGAAGGGTTCGGTCGGCGGCGCGGCAGGGAGAGCCCGTCAGTATTTCAGGCGAAGGCCAAGCTGGAAGCGGCGGTCCACGCGGCTCCAGTTGGCATCGCGGTAAACCGCCTTGGCGCCCGGCGTCTGCGGCGAGTCCCCGAAGATCTGCTGCTGGTAGATCGACTTGGTGCCCAGCAGGTTGGACCCTTCCAGCGAGATTTCGGCAAAATCGGTAACCGACCAGCGGATCGAGCCGTCAAGGAAGCCGGCGGACTTCTGGAACACCGGCAAGCCGATGCAGCAATCCAGGTTCTGCGTCAGGTAGCGAGAGCGCCAGTTGTAGGCGAGGCGGAAGCCGAACGGACCGTATTCGTAGAGGCCCACCACGTTGAACGTGTTCTTCGAAATGCCGGCCAGGCGGTGCGAGTCGATCACCGAACCGGTGCCGCCCAGCGCCTGCTGCCCCGCGCCGAATGCGCCCACGTCGCCGCTGGACGATGCGGTGATAAGGTTGGAGTTGCTGATGCCGGACTGGTCCACGAAGGTATAGTTGATCTGCGTACCCAGCCCCTTCAGCGCGCCCGGCAGGAAGGTGAAGAAGGTCTGGAATGCAGCCTCGAACCCCTTCAGCTTGCCGCCGCCCTTCGAATTCTGCGGGCCGATGATCTGCACTTCCTGCGTGGATGTGCCGTTGGTGATCTCGCGGTCGAACTGGCCGTAGGTGATGTAGTTGTTCAGCTTCTTGTAGAACGCCGTGAACGTGAACGAGGTGGTCGATCCGGCATAGTGTTCGAACGAGATGTCGAACTGGTCGGCCGATACCGGCTTCAGCGCGGCATTGCCCGAATTGGCGCGGAACACGAAGTTGTAACCGACGACGTTGGCCGCGATCGGTGCGGCATTCGGCGAATTGAGCACCACATAGGGCGAATCCGGCCCGGTGTTCAGGATCGGCGCGTTGATTGCCACCGTATCGCGCAGCAGGCCGAAGTCCGGCCGCGAAATCGCCTTGGAATAGGCGAAGCGCACGAAGTTGCGGCTATCCAGACCCAGTCGCACGTTGAAGCTGGGCAGCCAGTCAGTGTGCGATCCCGTGTAGGTATCCGGCTGAACCGCGCCGTTGGCGAAGTTGCGCACATCGTCCGTCAGGTAGCAGCTGGGATTGACGATGTCGGTGCCCGAAAGCGGGGTGCCGCAGGGCTGCAGGTTGTCGAAGATATTGGACTGCGGGAAAGCGACGCTGCCTTCGCTACGGGTCTTGGTGTTGACCACGCGCAGGCCGATGTTGCCGGTCACGTTGATGCCGCCGATGTACTTGTCGTCCCCGCCGAAGCGCAGCATCGCGTAACCGGCCCAGGTCTTTTCGCGCACCTTCATCACTTCACCCGGGGTGAAGCATTCGTCCACGGTCGCTTCCGGACGGTCGCAAATGCCGGTGTAGCCGGTGCCCAGCGGCGAATGGGTCTGCGTGCCGCCCAGCGAGTTTATCAGGCGGTCGTAATCGTTGAGCGTGCTGCGGTTGAGGTAGACCAGCTGGCCGTTGGGGTAGGTCCCGCCCGAATAGAACTTGCCCAAACTGTAGGATTCCCAGATCCCGTCGCCGTATCCGGTGAAATCGGGATGGCCCGCATTGCCGGCGCAGTTGCCGGTATTGGTGGGATAGGCGCCGCCAGTGGTATTGTCGGCATTGAAGCCGGGGCCGTTGCAGTTCCACGGCGCCGCGATCGAGGTCCAGTTGAAGGTCGAATAGCGGACCGTCTGATTGCGGTTCGAATAGCGCACGCCGACCGAAAGCGAGTCCAGCCAGCTGCCATCGGCGAACTTGTATTCGGCATCGGCGCGGGTGGCGAATTCCTTGGCGTCGTTATCCTCGACATGGCCCTGGATGAACGGGATCCAGTAGTTGTGCGGATTGGCAAGCCCGCCCGCCGCGTAGTTCACATTGTCACCCGGCAGCAGGGAAACCTGCGGGGTGCCATCCTTGTTCACGCTGTAATCGAAGTTGGCCATCGACCCGGTCGCGACCAGGATGTCGTTGTTGTAGGTGGAGGCATCGATGTACTGCGCGTCGGCGCTGAAGCGCAGCCGGTCGTTCGCCTGCCAGTCGATGTGCGCGGAAAGGTCCTTGGTGCCTTCCGAGTGGTTGAACTTGCGCGCCTCGTTCTGGAAATACATGCCGTCGCGCAAGGTGGAGCAGTTCGCACCGGCACCGCAGTAATTGACGAAGGGCACTCCGGGGATGGCCGAGCCGGCGTTGAGCGCCGCTTCGAGGCTGTCGTAGGAGCCGGAGAAGCTGCCGTGCGGCTGCGTCAGGATGCCCGATTGCAGCATCCCGTCCGATCCGAACACGAGGGGCGAGGTGCCGTCCGCCGGGCCGAGGATGGTGCTGGTGCGCGGATTGAAGGCGGCAGTGCCGAAGTAGTTGCCGTCGAAAATGACGTGGCTGGCGCGTTCGTACCATGCGTTCTTGTACTTGGAATCGAGGTACTGCACGGTGGCATGCACATCGCCGCCCGGGCTTTCGTACTGCGCGGCAAGCGCAAGGCCGTGGCGCTTGCGGTCGTAATCGACCTGCGAATAGCGCACGCCGTCGGGCGCATAGGCCCAGCCGGTGCCGCCGAACGGGTTGCCGGTGCAGGCCACGCTGCCGTCCGAATTGACGATCCCTGCGTCCTGGGTGCCGAAGCCGGAGGTGCAGTAGGTATCGATCTTGTCCATGATCACGCTTTCCGTGCGCGTGATCACGTGGCTCCAGGCATAGTCCGCCAGCAGGCCGAAGCGGCCCATGTCGGTATCCCAGGTGTTACTGATGAGGCCGGAGAACTCCGGCGTAACCTTCTGCGACAGGGTGCCGTAGTTCAGCTTGGCGACGCCGGTGACCAGCAGGCCCTTCTGATCGAACGGCAGGCGGGTGCGCAGGTTGACGGTGCCGGCGATGCCGCCTTCGATCATGTCCGCCGTCTGGTTCTTGTAGGCGTCGATGCCGGCAAGCAGTTCTGGCGAAACGTCGTTGAATTGCAGCCCGCGCGCGGAGTCTGCGGAGAAGCTGTCACGCCCGTTGAATTCGGTGCGCACCATCGGCAACCCGCGGATCAGCACGCTGGTCGGCTCGCCCGAGGGGTGGGTGCTGTCGTCGGCCGACTGCAGGCGGTTCACCGTGATGCCGGGGATGCGCTGAAGCGCTTCGGCCGCGGACTTGTCCGGAAAGGCGCCGATGTCGGTCGCGGTGATGGAATCGACGAAGGTATCGGCGTTTTTCTTGATCTGCTGCGATGTTTCCAGCGCGCTGCGCACGCCGGTGACAATGATGGCATTGCCGTCATTGCCGTTCGCGTCGCTGTCGGTGGGTGCGGCAACCTGAGCGCCGGCCTGATCCTGGGCCTGTGCGATGGTTGCGCTGAAAAGCAGTGCCGTGGCCGATGCGCCGCACGCGAGCGCACGCTTCGTCTGCTGCAGACTGAGCATATTTCCTCCCCATTGTCTTGCCGGGCTTGTTCCGGTCTGGTTGCAACATTTGCGCAATTTTGCGCAACGTGCAAGAGGGAAAATAGCCGAATAATCTAAGGTATTTGCGAATCTTTTCGGGATTATTGGTAATGTTTATGCAAAACTTTGCATAAATCGTTATGCAAAGTTTTGCATAACTCGAAGGGGCCTTACGCCGGGGCGGGTGCCACGCCGTCTGCGGTTTTCGGAAGCAACAGGCTGCTCGCCGCGGCAAGGGCCATGGCGACGGTGGCCACCACCAGCATCAGGTCGGCGCGGCCGCCAAGCAGGCTATCGACCACCAGCCCAAGGCAAGCCGCGCCGCACAGCTGTGGCAGCACCAGGAACACGTTGTGGATGCCCATGTAGACGCCGACTTTGGCGGCGGGGGCCGATTCGGCGACGATCACGTAAGGCGCCGCCAGTATCGATGCCCAGGCCACGCCGATGGCGAAAGCCGGCATCCACAACATGCCGGGGCCATTGACCAGCAGCAGCCCGGCAATGCCCATTGCCCCGGTTGCCAGGCATGCCCCGTGGATCAGCCTGAGGCCAAGGGCGCGGACCAGCAGCGGAAAGCCCAACGCCACCAAGGCCGCCGTCCCGTCATAAAGCGCCGCCAGCACGCCCACCCAGTCTGCACTGGCGGCATAGGCGGCCGAACGCGGGTCGCTGGTGCCGAAGTGGCGCAGGGCTATCGCCGGCACCGAATAGACCCAGACGATGAACAGCGCGAACCACGTGAGGAACTGCGTGATCGCCAGCCGCCGCATCGCCTGCGGCATTGCGGCGATGTCATCCAGGATGACCAGCACGCCGCGATTCCGGCTGGCGTTGCTGTCCTCCTTTGCCATCCTTGCCAATCGAGCACGGAAAAAGCGCAGAATGCCGAAGCCGCCGATCACCGCCGCCAGCAAAAAGGCCTCCCGCCGCAGTGGTGCCAGCGCAGCAGTTACCGCGATGACAATGGCGATCCCGATTGAGACAAGCCCGACATGGCCGCCTTCGCCGGCGTCCGGCAAGGCTTGCGAAGGCGACTTCGGCGAAGCGGCCAAGTGCGCCGGTGTCGCTACCGGTTGCTCACGGGTGCGAAGCAGGGCCCAGCCCACCGTCAGGATGACCGCCAGCGCACTCAATTCGAAAGCCAGTTCCACCGAACGGGGCAGTCCGTCCTCGGCCGTTCCGGAAACGCCGAAAAGGTTCACCAGCACCCAGGGCAGCGTCGATGCGAAAACCGCGCCGGCGCCGATGAACAGCACTTGCATCGAAAAGCCCAGCGCACGTTCGTCGGCGGTCAGCTGATCCGCCGCCAGCGCGCGCAAGGGATGCATCAGCAGGTTGACGGAGGCGGTTAACATCCACAGCCCGGCGATGGCCATCGGCAGGCTGGTGGCATGGCCCATCACCAGCAGGGCGATCACCGTGAGCACGCAGCCGATGGCCATGAAGGGTCGGCGGCGGCCCCATTGGCCGGCCCAGCGGCTCCAGCGCCCGGCATCCGCGCCGCCCAGCCGATCGCTGAAGTGGCCGACCAGCGGCTGCACCAGCATCCCGGTGATGGGCGCGGCGATCCACAGCAGCGGCAGGTCAGACAGGTCCGCGCCAAGACTCTGGAAAATGCGGCTTGTATTGACGTTCTGCAGCCCCCAGACCACTTGCACGCCGAACAGGCCGACGCTCATGTCCAGAATTCTGGCCTTACCCCAGTTTCCGGCACTGTCCCGGATTTGGGCGGCGTCCGGTTTTACCGGTACGCGCGCACGATCAGGATCGGTCATCTTGCAATCCTCCCCGTCTCATGCGCTACAGGATGTCGAAACGATTTGGTATGGGCGAGGCTGAATGACACTTGGGAATGCCCGGAAAACGACATTGGAGGATCTGGCGCGGCTGGCCGGCGTTTCGGTGTCCACCGTGTCGCGCGCGCTCAACGATCAGCCGCTCATCAGTTCGCGTACCAAGCAGCGGATCTGGGCCCTTGCCCATGAGCACGACTATCCGTTCCGCATGTCCATGCCCGCCGCGCCCATCGGATCGGAAGGCAGTATCGTTGTCGTCACGCCCCATGCCCACGGCCGGCCGCTGCCGCTTTCGCACCCGTTCTTCCTCGAACTGCTGGCCAGCATTGGTGAGGCGGCGCGCGCGCGTGGATGCGATTTCACCGTCAGCCATGTTTCGCCGGGCAGCTACGAAGATCTGGTCATCGCCAGCACCACCAGCCGGGCGACGGGCGCGATCTTCCTGGGGCAGGGGGAATTGCACGAAGCCTTCAACCGGCTGGCGGACAGCAACCATCCTTTCGTGGTCTGGGGCGCGGAGCTGCCGGGCCAGCGCTATCGCTCGATCGGGTCGGACAATCTGTTCGGCGGGCGCCGCGCGACCAGTCACTTGGTGCGGCTGGGCCGCCGCCGCATCGTCTTCGTGGGCGGCACCGATCCCGAGGCGGAGCAGCGCCGGCGCGGCTATGTGCAGGCGCTGGAGGAGGCTGGGGCCGATGTCGATCCCCGGCTGATGGTCACGGTGGAGTTCGAACTGGATCACGCCGATGCCGCCGTCAGTCACCTGATCGAGGATGGGATTGCCTTCGACGGCATCGTCGCCTCCAGCGACCTGCTGGCGCTGGGGGCAATTCAGGCGCTGAAGCGCGCGGGGCTGGATACCCCGCGCGATGTTGCGGTGGTGGGTTATGACGACATGCTGCTCAGCCGCCTCAGCACGCCCAAGCTGACCACGATCCGGCAGGATACCCAGCTTGCCGGGCGGCGACTGGTGTCCAGCGTGTTCGATTCGCGCCCGCGCATGGCGGTGGATCGCCTGCCGACCGAGCTTGTGATCCGCGAATCGTGCGGGGGGTGAGGGCCTGATCGCGGTGAACGGCAGGCCCTCGCCAAGACTTCAAAGGTCGGTGGTCAGATAGGCCAGGCACATCCGGCCCAATTCTATCTTCAGTTCCTTCCAGTCCTGCGGGTGCACCGACTCGCCGGTCGAACCGAGGCTCAGCTGCCGGGCCAGAGTAGCGAAGATGATCTGGTAGGCGGCATTGGCCTTGCGCTCCTGATCGGATCCGCCGAACTGGTCGCGATATTCCAGCATGGCCCCGATGCCCAGCGCGGCAGCGCGGTTGGCGCTTTCGCGGCCGGGTGCGGCCACCAGCGGGTCGAACGCGGCGCGGGCCATGCTCTGGCGCAGCAGCGGCGCTTCCTCGCGCAGCAGTTCGGCGTAGTTTTCGACGAAAGCGGGAACGACCGTTGCGAGCGAACTGGACTGCGCGCGCACCCGCTCCATCATCTCATTTTCGCGTTCTTCCATACGCTTGAGATGGTTGCCGATCACCGCGCGGACTAGGTTCTCCTTGCTTTCGAACCGCAAGTAGATCGATCCGATCGAGACATTGCCGGTCTGGCTCACCTCCTGAAGCGTGAACTCCTCGCTCCCCCGTTCCAGCATCAGCTTTTCGGCGGCCGTGACCATGCGTTCGAGCGAGGCCTTGCTGCGCCCCTGCTGCGGCGTGCGGCTGACGGAATCGACGGCCAGCTCTTTTTTGGCGGCCTTGGGTTTTGAGCGTGTTGACATGGCAGCAACAAACAGCCTATCGAAATACGAACGTCAATTCTAATTCAGTCATGTTTCAAACAAACCGCACGCCATCGCGGCGGCGGCAATGCCCCAAGGGAGGGGAAGATGCGCTTTTCCGTATTTCTGAACGCCCGCTCGCTCGGCCCCGAGCAGGACCGAAAGCTGATGAAGGACCTTGAGGGGCACGCGAAACTGGCGGCCGATCTGGACTACGACGCCATCTTCCTGCCGGACCATCACTTCAACGGTTACATGCCGGTGGCCAGCGACAGCTTCATCTTCGCCGCTTACCTCGCGGCGCAGATGCCGAAGATGCATTTCGGCTTCTCGGTCGTCTCGGTGCCGCTGCATCACCCGGTGCGCTTTGCGGAGCGGATCAACATCCTGGACCAGCTGACCGACGGCAAGCTGCTGGTGGGTGTCGGTTCAGGCACCACGCCGGAAGAGATGATCGGCTTCGCAGTGGACTACCGCGACGCCGCCGCCCTTGCCGAGAACAATCTGGCGATTGCCGAACAGCTCTGGGCCAAGGGCATGGAAGATCCGGCGGTGGTGATCGACAACGGGCCCTACAAGGGCCGCGTGCTCCAGCGCATCACGCCTTCGCCGTACTCGCCCGGCCATGCGCGGCTGATGCCGGTGGCCATGAAGGAAGCCAGTTCTCGCCGCGCGGCAGAGAATGGCTGGCCGGCGTTCATCCCGGCCTTCACCCCGCCCAAGATCGGCGGCACCGAGCCTTTCATCCACGTGAAGAAGTGGTTCGATATCTACAAGGGCTTCCTTCTCGAAGCCGGGCACAGCGATGAAGTTGTGAAGTCCGCGCTCGACTGGACGACGCACACCTATCAGGTGGTCCACGTGGCGGAGAGCGACGATCAGGCGCGCGAGGAATTGGAAGTGATCCTGCGCAGCTATCAGGAAGCGATCGAGCGGGAGGCCGAGTTCAACGCCCGCGCCGAAAGCGACGAAGCCAACAAGAAGACCGACAAGACGCCCGATGCGCTGACCGACGACTGGATCGGTACCTGGTGCCTCTACGGATCGCCGGAAACGGTGCTGGAACATCTGACGCCTTATGCCGAACTGGGCATCGGCAACGTGCTCTGCGGCACGACCACCGGCCCGCTGACCGAGGAGCGCCTTGCCTACGGCGATCAGACGCTGCGCCTGATGGCGGAAAAGGTGATGCCTGCGTTCAAGGCGGTCGTTCCGGCCTGAAGAATGACACAACGGCGCGGCCCGCAAGAAGGCCGCGCCGCTTGAGGAGATAGCGATGACCGTGATTTCGTCTGCCGCGCCGCGGCGGATCGTCGGGCTGGGTGGCACGTTCCGTCAGTCCTCTTCCAGCGAGCGGATCGTGCGCGCGGTGCTGGCCGAGTGTGCCGCCATGGGCGCTGAGACCACGATGTTCGACGGGCCCGCACTCGCTGCCCAGCCGCATTTCAATCCCGAGAACCCGGATCGCACGCCGGAACAGCAGGCGTTGGTAGAGGCGGTGCGCGGGGCGGACGGTATCGTTATCGGCAGCCCCGGCTATCACGGCGGCTATTCCGGCCTCGTCAAGAATGCCATCGATCTGCTGGAGGACCTGCGCGGCGATACGCGCGTCTATTTCGACGGTCGCCCGGTCGGCCTCGTGGTCACGGCAGCGGGATGGCAGGCCTGCGGCACCACGCTTTCGGCCATGCGCGACGTCGTTCACGCCATGCGCGGTTGGCCGACGCCGGTGGGCGTCGCGGTCAATTCGGTGGAGCAGAAGCCTTTCGGCCCGGATGGATCGATGGTCGACGAAGGCGTCGCCCGCGCGGTGCGTGCGCAGGCAGAGCAGATCATGGGTTTCCGCATGGAGTTTTCGGCATGAGCGACGTGACTCTCCAGCAATCCTGCGCGCTCACTGCCGGCGGCGCCATGTGGTCCACGCTGGCAGTGCCGGAGGCGGGAATTCCGTCTTTCACCATGTCCGACGGGCCGCTCGGCATTGCCAGCGGCAAAGTGGACGAGCGCGATATCGCTTTGCTCAGTCCCTGTTCGACCTTGCTGGGCGCGACCTGGGACCGCGATCTTACCCGCCGCATCGGCGCGCTGGTGGGCAGCGAGGCGGTTTCGCGCGGCGTGGATGCGGTGCTGGCGCCGAACCTGAACCTTGCGCGCAGCCCGCTGGCCGGGCGGGCCTTTGAGTATTTCTCGGAAGACCCGGTGCTGACCGGCGTGCTGGGCGCGGAATGGGTGCAGGGATTGCAATCGACCGGCACCGGATCGGTCGCCAAGCACATGGTCTGCAACGATAGCGAGACCTCGCGCGACGAAGTCGACGTGCGCGTGGATGAGCGGACCTTGCGCGAAGTCTATCTGCTGCCCTTTGAATATGCCGCCAATGCGGGCTGCGTGGGGTTGATGGCGGCTTACAACCGGGTCAACGGATCGTGGTGTTCCGAACAGGCGCATGTCCTGACCCAAGTGGTCAAGCAGGACTGGGGCTTTCCCGGCCTGATCATGAGCGACTGGTTCGGCACCCATTCCAGTGAGGGCACGATCAACGCAGGGCTCGATCTGGAGATGCCGGGCCCGGCGCGGTTCATGGGCGGCAAGCTGGAAACGGCTGTGGCTGCCGGGGCGGTCGATCCGGCGCGCATCGAGGACGCGGCATCGCGCGTGGCCTCTGTCGCGCGCCGGATCACTGCGGACAAGGCCCCGCCGATGCCGAAGGGCGACGCGGAGGCGCTGCTGATCGAGGCGGCGGCGGCCGGGTTCACCCTGCTGCGCAATGAGGGCGAAATGCTGCCTCTGGCGCCGGGATCGGTGAAGACCCTGGCAGTGATCGGCCCCAACGCCTGGGCGCCGTGTTTTCAGGGCGGCACGTTCGCCAAGATTTCCATCTCTCCCGATGCGCCGACACCGGTGGAAACGCTGCGCGCGGCCTACGGTGCTTCGTGCGATATTCTGTTCGAACCCGGCGTCGATCCGCAGCCGCGCCTGCCGAACATGAACGTGACGCCCGCGCTGGATATCGGCGACGGCTGCACACGCGGGATGACGCTGGAATACTTCGCCGCGCCGGACTGCGCGGGCGAGGTGCGCACCCGCGAGACGCGCGACACCAATTCGCTCGTCTGGTTCGTGGGCGTCCACGATCAGGCGGACTTCACCACGCCGGGTTCAGTACGGGCGAGCGGCCGCTACACGGCGACACGCAGCGGAGCGCACATGCTCCATCTGGGATCGACCGGCGCGGCGCGCATCCTTGTCGATGGCAAGGAAGTGCTGCGTGCGGGTGGAGAGATCCCGGCAGGCGATGTGATGGGCGTGCTGAAGCGCGGGGATTCCGATCATGTCAGCCTCGATCTTGCCGAAGGGCAGGACGTTACGATCACCGTCGAGTTCTCATGGACCGGCGGGCGCGTGCAGGGCCTCTGGTACGGCCTTCGCGGGCCGGGCAGTGCGGAGGAAATGCTGCAGGCCGCCGTCGATGCCGCTCGCGCTGCGGATGCGGTGTTCCTGATCGTGGGCGAAACGTCCGACTCAAGCGTCGAGAGCAAGGACCGGCCCGATACTCTGCTGCCCGCCGAACAGTTGCGTCTGATTGAGGCGGTGACAGCGGCAAACCCGCGCACGGCAGTAATCGTGAATGTCGGCCATGCATTCGACAGTGCGTGGGAAGACAAGGCGGCGGCGTTGCTTTCGGTCTGGTATCCGGGCGAAGGCTTCGCCCGCGCGCTGACCGATGTGCTTTCGGGCGTGCGCGAGCCGGGCGGCCGCCTTCCGGTGACGATCGCGGCGAACGAGGTGGACTACCCCGCTTTCGCGCTGCAGCCTGCGGCCGATGGCTCTCTGGCCTATTCCGAAGGCACTCTGCTGGGATATCGCGGTCTGGTCGCGGCGGGCACGGCTGCGCGCCATCCGTTCGGTTCGGGCATGGGCTATGCGCGCTTCGCATGGTTCGATGCAGCGGCCGAGGGCGACGTGCTGCATGTGACCGTGACCAACCTGTCCGATCGCGCGGGCAGCGACGTGGTGCAGGTCTATCGTGACAGCCCCGAATGCGCGCTGGTGGGCTTTGCCCGCGTCCAACTCGCCGCCAGGGAGAGCCGCCGCGTGGCCGTTCCGCTGGAACCGCGCGCACTCCAGCGTTGGGGGGAGGGGGGCTGGGAGCCGGTTGCCGACCGCCTGACACTGCGCCTCGCCCGGCACTGCGAGGATGCGGGCATTACCGTCGAGATGGAGATCACCGCTCTCGTTTAGGGGGCGCTGATCGCAGGCAAAGAGAGGCCCGTCGGGATCGATCCCGGCGGGCCTTTCTTGTCTTTGGCGTTGCTGCGCGGATCAGTCTGTCCAAACGCCGCTCTGCGTCAGCGCTTCTTCTTCGGGATGGTCGCGGTGAAGTCCGGGTCCTTGTTGGCGACCCAGTCGACGAATTTGCGTACGGCGGGATCGGCCAGCAGGCCCTCCACGTCCATGCCGTGGCGCTGCAGTTCGGAATTGGTGAAGTTGGCGATCAGCGTTTGCTGGCAGATCGGGTGCATCGGCACCACGTCGCGCCCGCCCCGGCTCTTGGGAACGGGATGGTGCCAGACGATGGTCTCGCCCGTGGGGCGGCCGCAGAGCCAGCAGGGGACGGGCGGCGGGGGAGCTTCCTCCTCTTCGCTGCCGAAATCGTCAAAGGATCCATGTTTGCGGTGCTTGCGGGCCATGGATGTGCCTATAGCGGGTGCGGCTGACATTGCCACACCCGCTATCGAGTCTGTACCGTCAGACCGTAAGCGGCGTTTTGCCCCGCGTGATGCCCATGCTCAGCGCGCCGATGGCGACGGCTAGCGATACCACGCCCGCCGTGACGAAAGCGCCCTGCATCGATCCCGTCGCCCCGCTGGCCTGATGGACGAGCACGGGCGAGATGAACTGGCCGAAGAAGAACGATCCGGTCCAGATGCCCATGCCCCGGCCGCGATGTTCGAAGGGGAACTTGGTCTGGGCCCAGGCGATCAGCGAAGGCACGGCCATGCCCGCGCCGGTCTGCTGGATGGCCAGGCCGACGATCATCTCACCCGGATTGCGCGCCAGCCCGATTACCGCAAGGCCGGTGCCGAGGATCGCGAGGAACGCGCCGAGCTGCACGCCGTTGGAACGGCCCGAAAGGATGCGGAACAGCAGCGCGCCCAGGATCACGAAGAGGCTGGGCAGGAAGCTCATCTTGGCGACGTCGGCCGGGTTGGTCACGCCCACTTCGCCGAAAGCGATGCTGCCGTTGACTATGAAGACGTAGTACTGCGCGGCCGAAAACAGCGTCAGCGCGGCAACGCCCAGTGCGGCGCCCAGCGGGAAGCGGGCCTTTTCGCCGCTCGGTTCTGCAACTGTGTGGTCATGCGCGGCGCGGCCCTTCGGCTCGTATAGGAAGGCCAGCATCGCAAAGTAGATCGGGAAGGCGACCAGGTAGACAAGGAAGCCGCCGTTCCACTTCATCGAGGCGACAAGGCCGGACATCAGGATTACGCCAGAGGCCAGGAACGGCCCGATCACGCCTTGCAGGAACAGCCAGTTGCGGCGGCTCTCATTGTCCCAATAGTCGCCGATCAGGGTGTTGACGATGGTCAGGATGCCCGCCTCGCACACGCCCAGCGCCAGTCGGCTGGCGAAGATCTGGTTCAGATCGTCCAGGAAGAACGGCAGGGTGCCGAACAGGCCATAGAAGAACGTGCAGATCAGCAGCAGCCGGCGGCGGCCGAACTTGTCCACGAACCAGCCCGCGAAAGGGGCAAGGATGGCGATGGTAAGGCCCGGCGCGGTGACCATCAGCGGCACTTTGGCGGCGGCGTCCGGATCGGTGTGAAAATGCGCGATCATCGACGCCACGATCGGGAACATCGATACGATCGCGAAGATCGGAAGGAAGGCCGCGATGACGATCGTCATGCCCTGCGGCTTCATGGTGAGCTTGCTGAAGAATCGGGAAACCGGGTTCATGCCTCTCCGCCCGCGCCGCTGACCGGCGCTATATTAGAATTACTATTCCTGTTTCCTATCGACGATTTTGATCGCGGTCAATGCAATCGAAGGCCTTGACCGAACGGCTCATCTAAAATTAGAACTATCATTATAAATTGTGCGAGAGGAAGCATGACGAAAGCGCGCCTGAAGATGGGCATGGATAGGGTGTTCAGCGCCCGGCCGATGGGAATCGGCATATGAGTCGCGCCGATTCGGGCTGGAATCGCCGGGAGTTCACGGCGGGCGCAGCGCTGCTGGCGCTGGCTTTGGGCATTCCGGTGGCCGGGGTGAAGCTGACCGACCTCGATGCGGCCGATCTGCCCAGCGATCGCCAGCGCCGGCTGATCGCGGACGTTTCCGATCTGGTCATCCCGCGCACCGATACGCCGGGCGCGATGGACGTGGGCGTGGGCGATTTCGTGGTGCTGGCACTGGCCCACGGGCTTTCCGGAACGCGCGCGCCGATGGCGTCGGAAATGGTGACGGCGGCCATCGCGCCCTTTCGCCGCCGCGACGGATCGCTGCGGCATCTCGCCTGGCTGGAACACACGCTGGACCGCGCGGCGGGCGGCGATTTCCTGCGGCATGACCTTGCCGAGCGTACGCGCCTGCTGGCCGCTCTCGACGATGCAGCCTTCGCCCAAGGCGCACCGCCTTCGCCATGGAACGCCATCAAGGGGCTGATCCTCACCGGCTACTACACCAGCGAAGCGGGCGGATCGCAGGAGCTTCGTTACGAACTGGTCCCCGGCAAATGGGAATGGGACATCCCCATCCAGCCCGGCGACCGCGCATTTTCCAGCGACTGGACCGCAGTGGATTTCGGCTGACAATGACCAACAATACGCAATTCGACGCTATCGTCGTCGGCTCCGGCATCACCGGGGGCTGGGCGGCCAAGGAACTGACCGAGGCGGGCCTGACCGTCCTGATGGTGGAACGCGGCCGCAATATCGAGCATCAGACGGGCTACGACACCGAACTCAAGGCCCCGTGGGAAATGGAGTTTCGCGGGCAGGGCGATGCCGAGCTTTATGCACGGGAATACCCGGTGCAGATGCTGAACCGGCACTTCAATGAATTCACCGAGGGCCACTTCGTCAACGATGCCGATCAGCCTTACCAGAAGGCAGCGGGCAAGGATTTTGACTGGTTCCGCTCCTACCAGCTTGGCGGCCGCTCGCTGACTTGGGGGCGGCAGTGCTATCGCTGGTCGGACTACGATTTTGGCGCCAACAAGCGCGACGGGTTCGGCACCGACTGGCCGATCCGCTATGCCGATCTGGCCCCTTGGTACGACAAGGTGGAGGAATTCGTCGGCGTCTCCGGCGCGGCGGAGGGATTGCCGCAGCTTCCCGACGGGCGCTTTCTGCCGCCGATGGAGTTGAACTGCGTCGAATCCGCGATGCGGGAGCGTATTCGCGCGAAGTACCCGGACCGGGTGATGACCATCGGCCGCACCGCCAATCTTACCGAGGCGCGGCCGGAACAGGGCCGCGCGCATTGCCAGTACCGCAGCATCTGTGCGCGCGGCTGCTCCTACGGCGCCTATTTCTCCACGCAATCGGCCACCTTGCCGGCGGCGAAGAAGACCGGACGGCTCACCGTCGTCACCGATGCGCAAGTCCACAAAATGGATTACGATGCGAAGACCGGCCGCGTCACCGGCGTGCGCTGGATCGATACCAAGACCGGCGAGCACAAGGTGGCCTATGCCCGCGTGGTGTTCCTGAACGCCGGGGCGTTCAACTCCGTCCACCTCATGCTCAATTCGGCCAATGAGGCGATGCCGCATGGCCTCGCCAATTCCAGCGGCGTGCTGGGCACGCATATCATGGACCACGCCAATACGATGGCGGCCATGGCGGTAGTGCCGGGGTTCGAGGGGCGAACCAGCTTCGGCAACCGTCCCACCGGCATCGTCATCCCGCGCTTCCGCAATCTCGACACGCTTGACGGAGACGGTTTCACGCGCGGCTATTCGTTCCAAGGCGGCGCGCTTCAGGGCACCTGGACACGCGGCAAGCGGATGGGAGGCATCGGCAAGGAGTACAAGGAGCAGCTCCACCAGATCGGCCCCTGGACGATGGTGCTGGTGGTTTTCGCGGATTCGATGCCGCGCGCCAGCAATCGCCTGAGCTTGAGCAACCGCACCGACCCGCGCGGCGTGCGTCAGCTTGAGATCGCGTTCGAGCACGGCAAGGAGGAAATCGCCGCGCTTGCCGATGCGCATAAGGAAGCGACGCAGATGCTCACCGATGCGGGCGGCCATGTCATCATGGGTTTCGACAAACCGGGCCATGGCGGCACGTCCATTCACGAGATGGGCGGCGCGCGCATGGGCTGGGATCCGAAGACCTCCGTTCTCAACCGGCTGAGCCAGGCGCACGACATCCCGAACCTGTTCGTCACCGATGGCGCGCAGATGAGTTCGTCCGCCTGCCAGAACCCCTCGCTCACTTACATGGCGCTAACCGCGCGGGCCTGCGCGACGGCGGTCTCGATGTTGAAGGAAGGCGTGATTTGACGGCGGTTGCCTCGCCGGCGTTCCCGATGGACCTGACAGATCGGCAGAAGTCGCTCGCCTACCTGACCTTGATGGTGGCGCTGGTTCTGGAGATCGTCGATGTAACCATCGTCAATACCGCGCTGCCGGTGATCGAGCGGGACTTCGGCGCCGCCGCGGCGCAGGCGCAGTGGGTGGCGGCGGGCTACTCTTTGGCCTTCGCGCTACTGCTGATGCTGGGCGGGCGGTTGGGCGATGCCTTCGGCTACAATCGGCTATTCATCGGCGGCGTGGCAGGATTCACGGTCGCTTCCATGCTTTGCGGACTCTCGGGCAGTCCGGACCAGTTGATCGCTGCGCGCGTATTGCAGGGGGCTGCCGGCGCGATGATGGCGCCGCAGGTCATGGCGCTCATTCAGGTGCTGTTCGAACCGCTCGAACGCGTGGCGAAGCTGGCGTGGGTGGGGGTGATCGGCGGTCTTTCGGCAATCTGCGGGCCGATCATCGGCGGCGTCTTGATTCATGCGAACCTGTTCGACCTTGGCTGGCGCAGCGTGTTCCTGATCAATGTGCCGGTGGGCGTGGTGGCAGTGATAGTGGCTTGGCGACTGCTTCCGGCATCGCGCTCGGCCACGGCGCGCGGCATCGACGGGGGCGGCACGGCGGCGTTCGGCGCGTCGATGGCGGCACTGCTCTACCCGCTGGTGCGCGGGCACGATCTGGGCTGGCAGCCGTGGCATATGGCCCTGCTGATCGCCGCCCCCGTGCTGCTGGCGTGGGTCTGGAAACGGACCGGCCGGCGCGCCAAGGCCGGGATGGCGACGCTTTTCGCGCCCGAACTGTTCCACCAGCGCCAGTTTTCCATCGGACTCACCATCGCGCTGGCCTTTGGTGCAGCGACCGGCGGGTTCCTGTTCGTCTTCGCTTTCGGTGCGCAGAAGTTGCTGGGGTTTTCGCCACTGGAAACCGGCCTGCTGCATATTCCGTTCAGCGCGGGCGTCATGCTGGGAATCGCCTTCCTCGGCCGAAAATTGGTGACCAGCCATGGCAAATGGGTGCTGGTCGGCGGTATTGCACTGATGGCCCTGTTCGCCGGCGGGACGCTGCTGTGGATCGAGAGCGGCGTGCCGTTCTGGTGGGCGCTGCCCTGCCTCGCACTGGCGGGGACGGGCATGGGCATGACCAGCGGCCCGCTAACCCCCGTGATCCTTGCGCGGGTTGACCGCAGCCACGCCGGCGCGGCCAGCGGACTGATCAAGACGGTGCAGGAACTGGGCATGGCACTGGGCATCGCGGTGGTCGGAACCGCCTTTTTCGCGGGCGCGCCGACAGGGAAAGTGGGCGCGATCTTTCCTGCCATCGCCGCGATCGAAGGATTGATGCTGCTTTGCTTTGCGCTCGCGCTCCGGCTGCCCGCGCCCTTGTTTCCTGAGCATGATGCTTGACTGGAATTTCCATTCTATTTAGAGTTCGGGCTGAGCCTGGTAGCGGAGTTTCTCCGCTTGGGAAGTCGGCGCTGCCTCATCCGGTCGCGCCTTCATGCTGCGGGCCGCTTTGTCCTTCGGGACGACCCTTTCGGGGGTGGCGGCGCAACGTGTGAACACATCGGCCCGTCTCCCTCGTCAGCGATTGGGAGAAGACCATGGCCGATTACGTCCGCAATCTCTGGTATCTTGCCGCCTGGGACCATGAAGTGCCGCAAACCGGCATGTTGTCCCGCACTTTGCTTGACGAAAAGTGGCTGATCGCCAGCCTGTCCGATGGAACATATGCGATGCTGGCCGACCGCTGCCCGCATCGCTTCGTGCCGCTGAGCAAGGGGCGATTGCAGGAGGACGTGATCCATTGCCCCTACCACGGGCTTGGCTTCGACAGGACCGGGGCCTGCGTGCACAATCCCTTTCCGGCATCACCGCCCGCCCACGTGCGTGCGCGGACGATGCCGGTGGTCCATCGCCATCGCGGCTTGTGGTTCTGGCCAGGCAATCCTGACCGCGCCGACCCCGCCCTGATCCCGGACTTTGCCTTCGTCGACCGGCAGGGCATGCAGCGCAGCCGCCTTGTCATCCAGGGTAACTACGAACTGGTGACGGATAACCTGATGGACCTGACGCATGCGGAGTTCCTGCATGTCACCAGCTTCGGCGTGAACGGTTCCATCTTCGCCGGCCGGCAATCGGTGCTCACCGACGAGAGCGGGGCGATCTGGAACAACTGGGACATGGAAGCCGTCAAGCCGCCGATGTGGGCGTCGCCCATGCTGAAAGAGGGCGAGCAAGTAGATCAATGGCTGCACATGCGCTGGCACGCGCCGGCCGCGATGGCATTGACGGTGGGGCTTTCCAGAGCCGGGACCGACCGCGGCGAAATGCTGGTGCCGATGATGGTCAATCCGCACATCATTACGCCGGAAACTCGCGCCAGCAGCCATTACTTCTACGACCACGAAGCGACACCGGAAGCCGAGGCGCTGGCCCGTCAGGTCTTCGTGGACGAGGACGAGCCGATGATCGAGGCAGCGCAGGAAGCGCTGGGGGAGCAGGATTTCTGGGCGGCGCGTCCGGCGATCCTCGAAACCGATGCCGGGGCCATCCGGGCCCGACGGCGACTGATGCAGTTGCGGCGTGCCGAAGCCGGCATGGCCGAAGCGAAGGTGGGCGCGGCGATGGCGGCTGGCTGAATCAGGCGTCCCGGCTCGCCCTCCGTGGCCGGCCTCCGTCCCCGCGAACATTATTGTGAAGAAGGGACTTTCTCGTTCCTGCCGGGCTTGCTAGGCGAAGGAATTGCACTTGCTGCGACAGTGGTGGTGCAATTCTCGCACGGGGCCCCAAGAACCAGAACATGAAGAATGCCGGGCAGATGCATCGTCCCGATCTGGAGGTCACCGTCCTGCGGATGTCGCCGGCGCGGATCGATGGCCGGGTGACGGACGATGCCGCCGGCAATAGTCTGATCCGGGCGGGCGTGGACGTTACCGTGTTCCTGAACCCGCCGGGCACGGCATTCCGGGATTCGCAGATCATGGGCAGCGGCCGGATCTATGAGGACCGGATCGAGATCGACCTGACGCTGCCGCCCGCGCGTGTGGCGGCGCTGACCGGCGCGGTGGAAGCGGGCGCCCGCCTGCAGTTCAAGATGCGGTCGATCACCGACACGCTGTTTCGGGTGGAAGCGGTCGCCGCGGCCTGAAAATGCGTTTCCAAACCGCGCCCTGGGGCGGACCGCAAAGCGCCATTACCGCGAAAGAGATGGCGCGCTTCTCGCAATAGCAGGGGCGATCGTGCCCGCTGGGGCTATCCTGCCAGACGGGATGAAACCGTCGACCGGGATCGATGAAGGCACGCATCAACAAGCTCCTCAAGCCGCTCGGCTACGAACTCGACCAGTTGGACGAGCGTCCCTACTGGCCGCGAGCACGGGCCAAACGCATCGACAAGCCGTTTCTTTTCCTGCTCAACCCCGCCGGATCGGGCTCTGCCGATATCGCCTGGTATCTCAGCCAGCGCAGCGACATCGGCGGGCTGCATCACAGTTTCGAAGGGCAGCGCCTGATCAAGGGGCTGATGGACAGCGACCGCTGGTGGCCTGAGAAATTCGTCGATTACGAAGCCGTGATGGGCGCGTGGAGCGCCCGCATTGCCGAGGCCGATCCTGAAGGGCGCTACGGCTACTGGCTGGAAAAGAGCCCCGCGAACCTTGTCCGGCATCGGCAACTTCTCGAATACTTCCCCGATCACCGGGTGGTGGTGAACAATCGCGGGCCGGTGGCCAATGTGGCGGCGCAAGTCCGCCGCTACCTGTACAAGGAATACCACGGCGCTCGCCGTCCGCTGGTGGTGCGCCATCTCGCACGGATCTGGCTATGGCGCAGCCGGCTGCTGATGCAGGCCGCGCGGGACCATGGCTATCCTTGCCTTTCGTACGAGGCGTTCTGCCAGCGCCCCGATGCGATCGCGGAAGCTTTCGGCCTCGATCCGCTAAGGCCCGTGAGCGGCGCCCAAGCCCTGCCGCCCGGCATGACGCGAACCGCCCCTGACACCGCGCGCCAACTGACCGAGCACGAGCGCGAAATGGTGGTGGATGAGCTTTCCGGAGCCGAAGAGGTGCTGACATTCTTCGGCTATGACCTTGCCACCGAACTGGCGGGCGAAGAGGGGGGCGATACGGGGCAACCTAGCGTGCACGCCGCCTCGGCCGCCGCCTCCGACAGCGGAGCCGAGTGAGGCGTCATAAGACGTTAAGCCGGCTCGTTCAGGTCGTCGCAGTCCGGCTGTAGTAGTACTGATAATAAGCCATTTCCTCGCCCAGCACAGCGGCGGAGCGGGTATCGACCTGGGTCAGCACCACGCCGAAGATGTGTGCCTCTGCCCGTTCCAGTTCGCGTAGTGCCGTCTTGATCACGCTGCGCGGTGTCGTGCGCCAGCGTACCACCATCAGCACGGCGTCGGCCATGGCAGCGACGGCGCGCGCCTCCGCCACCGGGATGGCGGGAGCGATGTCCAGCACGATCAGGTCGTAGCGTTGCTTGCAGCTTTCCAGCAGCGCCACGGTTGCGTCGGACTGGACGATGTCGAAATTGCCGGCGCCGGAGGTATTGAGCGGCAGCACATGCGCGCCGGAGGCCGGATCCGTCAGGATCACGTCGTCCAGGCGGGCATGACCCGACAGCACTTCCACCAGTCCGGACCTGCCGGACAGGCCCAGCGCGAGTGTGGTGCCCAGGCGGCGGAAGTCGCAGTCCACCAGCAGCGTCCGGCGGCCCGCCAAAGCGGCAGATCGGGCGAGTGCGATGGCGGTGCTGGTCTTGCCTTCGTCCGGGATCGAGGAGGTGAGGCCCACGGTTCGCGCCAACTGGCCTTTCTGGCCGATGCGCAAGGCCGTCCAGATCGCGCGGACCGATTCCGAGAATGGGGATTCGCGGTTCTTGATCAGGAAATCGGGCACCGAGAGCAATTCGCCCTTGTGGAAGTCGGGCTCGTCCATGGTGCCGATATCGGGCAGGCTGCTGATGACCTTGAAGCCGGTGAACTCCTCCGCTTCGGTGCGGGTGCGGATGCCGCGCTCACGCCATTCCAGCAGCAGCGCCAGCACCACAGCGGCGATTATCCCGGCGATCAGGCCGGCCAGCAGATAGACCAGAATATCGGGCGAAGTGGGCAGCGTGGGCGGCTGCGCGCGCGAAATGATGTCGGCCTTGCTCTTTTCCGTGCCGCGTGTGGCCAGTTCGACGCGATAGCGGTCAAGGAAGGTCTGGTAGAGCTGGCGGGAACTTTCCGCCACGCGGTCCAGTTCGGCCAGGCGAACCGAGGCATTGTTGCCGGCCACCAGACGGCCCTGCGTTCCGCCCATCACGCTCTGGATCGCGCCGACGCGCTGGCTGGCGACGCGGATGTCCTGATTTACGCCGGCGCTGGCGCGCGCGATCTCGCGGTTGAGCGAGGCACGGGTGGAGGCCAGTTCCGCCTCCGTCCGCATACGGTCAGGGTGGTTGGGGCCCAGCGTGGCGGACTGCTGCGCCAGCTTCTGTTCCAGCGTGGCGACCTTGCTGCGCAAGTCGGCGATCACCGGGCTGGAGTTGACGATCGAGCCGCTTTCGCCGGCATTGGCGCTGGCCCGGCCCTGTGCGGCGGCAAGATCGCCCTTGGCCGAAGCCAGTTCGGTATTCAGCGTGGAGAGTTCCTGCTGCCCGATCGTATTGTCGTTGCTGGAACTGACGAGGTTGGCGCTGGCCTTGTAGCTGGCGACGTCTGCCTCGGCCTTCTGCACATCGCCCCGCAGCTGATCCAGCCGGGTGCGGAGCATCTGGATGTCCACCGTCCGCGCGGCCTGTGCGGCCTGCACTTGCCCGCCGACGTAGGCATCCGCCACGGCATTGGCGACCATGGCGGACACTTGCGGGTTGTTGGAACTGAAGGCGAGGTTGATCGCGTAGGACAGCCCCTTGCGTTCCACCGTCAGGCTTGAACGGACCAGGTTGGCGGCTGCCTCGACGGAAATCGGCCCGGTGGCATCGCGGGCCTTGGCGTGGAGGAAGGCGGGATTGGTGTTGAGCTTGGCCCGTTCGACGGCGGCCTGCGCGATTTCGGGGGAACTCAGAACCTGAACTTCGGTATCGACGGCGGGCGAATCAATCACGTTATCCCGGTCGCTCTGCTCCGTCCGCACGATCTGCTGGTCGTTGCGATCCAGCGCGAGGATCACGTTGGCGTCGTAGACCTTTTGCGCCAGCATGTAGGCCAGCATGGTCACCGCCATGATTGCGGCAATCACGCCCAGCATGACCCATTTGTACCGCCAGGCCAACGTGGCCATCCAGGCCAAGTCTATCACCTTGTCGCTCTGACCGGTGGCGGACGCGGCGCCTTTCCCTTCGGCCGCAGGGCCGGCGTCGTGGGAGAGCCGGGACTCGCGCGCGCGCTCACGCGCGGAATCGCGCGCAGAATGGGGATCGAGTTGCTGGGAACCGAAATGCAAGTCCGCAAGCTCCTGGGCCGGGGAACGCCGGGGCTATCTTGAGGTAGAACCGGGCGATTGATCCATGAGAAACAGGTAGTAATTCGAAATCTCCCGCACGATCCGAGCGGGCGCGCGGCGGGCCATGAATTGCCCGTCGATCGTTCCCATGACGCCTCTTGCACTGTCGAAAGCATCGGCGATCTGCGCATGGGTGAGGGGGGCGGATATCTCCGTGACGCGCGGTGCCCCCAGTTCTTCCAAAAGCGGCTCGAAAGCGGGCAGGGACGATACCAGCAAGGGCGTGCCGCGTTCGGCCGCGAGCACGGCAAGGCCGCTGTTCTCCCCGCTGTGGTAGGGCAGGACCAGCAAGCCCGCCTGGGCCAGCCGATCGGCCATTTCCTGCTCGCTCAGCCTCTGCAGCACGAATTCCAGCTGCCACCCCCGGCGCTGGAGCGCGTGCAGGCGATCCTCCAGCGTGGCAGGGTCCATCCCGTCCGCGGGCAGGCCGTGTACCAGATAGCGCCGCTGGTCAGGCTCGGCCGCTTCCATTGCCGCCAGCAGCACGTCCAGTCCTTTGTAGGCTTTCAGGTCGCCCAGGAAGGCGATCGATCGTGGCGTCCGGGCGTCATACTCCGCGCTGGGATAGGCGCCGTCATAGGTCCAGTGGGGGGCGACCAGGCACGCCTTTTTCGCAATTGCGGGATAGATGGCGCGGGCCTGCCGCAGGCTGGTATCCGAAAGAGCGTGCACACCGTCCAAAAGGGCCAGCAACCGGGACATCCACCAGTGTTCGAGTCGCGGGCGAACGGCTTCGTGCGATGCAACATTATGCACCGTCCAGACGATGTGGGCGCCCCGTGCCTTCTGCAGTGCAAGAAATCCCAGCCACAAGCCGATCGAACGCAGGCTGAGCAACAGGCTGTCCTGCACGACCTTCTGCGGCCAGTGCAGGTGGATGATGTCGCATCGGCCCAGCACGCGGCGGGACCAGCTGGGCGAAATGGCGGTGTGGCCAAGCTTGCGCAATTCACCGATCAAGGTGGAGGTATAGGGATTGCTCCGCCGATTTTCCTCTCCGGGGAACGACCAGATCACGGCCATCGGCATCTGCCTCGTCGCTGTGCCATCAGGCGCTTATACCTAATTGCACTGGATAGGGGTTCTGGTTGCACTGCACAATGACTCGTAAGAGACTGTTTGAAAATTCGCGAAATGCGAATTTTGCGGCACCGGCCCTCTCCCCCACCCTACCACCCATCGGTAGTATCCTGCGGGTGGTAGGGTGGGGGAGAGGGCCGGTGCCGCCTAAAAAATGCCCCTGCGGGCATTTTTCAAACGGACTCCTAAGTGTAAGGAGCCAGCGCGATGCCGGTGAGCAGGGTGATCTTTCCTTTCACCAATGCCAAGATCGGGGGCAGCCACGTATCTTCGTTCACGCTGGGGGAGACGCTCCAGCGCGATCATGGGGTGGAGGTCGTTGTCGCCGCCCCGGCGGGCAGCCTTATCTGCGACGTTGCACGGGAACGCGGTTTCACCGTCTGGCCGCTGCCCGAGAAACCGGCTTTCCGCCATGGCTTGCTGGCGGAGGCCAGACTGCTGCCCGGCCGTTTGCGTCTGCTCTCGCGCCAACCGGCGGGAACCGTGGTGCACAACAACGATCTCTCCGCGCTGCAGAGCTGGGGCCCGGCGGCGCGAATGCGGGGCTTGCCTGTGATCTATCACAACCGCGCGTTCAATCGGACGGTGCCGCCCAATCTGGCGGTCATGGCCATGGCACATCGCATCATCTGCATTTCGCAGGCCGTGGAGCAGCGCTTGCCGGGTTGGCTCGCGCGCCGCTCGACCTTGGTGGACAACCCTTTCGAACTGGCGAATGGTCAGGACGTGCCTGCGCTGCGTGATGCTTTCGCCCGCGACTATCCGGTCGCGGCGGGAGGAGGGCCGCTGATCGGCTTCGTCGGCAACTTCGCGCATCGCAAGCGGCCGCGCTATTTCCTGGAGATGGGCAAGGCCCTGCTGGAGCGTCGTCCGGACGCCGCCTTCGTGATCTTCGGGCGGGAAGTGGACGAGACGCAGGAGGAACTGGAACGCCACGCCGCATTGCTGGGCATCGCCGGGCGCGTGATTTTCGCCGGTTTTCGCCTGCCTGTGGAGGACAATATCGCGATGCTGGACATGCTGGCGATCACCGCTGTCGAGGAGCCGCTGGGCCGCACGCCGCTGGAGGCACTGATGCTGGGCGTGCCCTATGTCGCCACCGACGATGCCGGGCTTGGCGAGACGGGGCGCCGCTTCGGGGGCGGCCTGCTGGTCCCGCGCGATGCCGGTCCGGACCGCTTTGCCGAAGCGGTGCTGCAGGGCCTGCGCGATCACGATCCGGTCCGGCTGGCCCAAGCGGGCCAGAACGCCCGCGATATGCTGAGCGCGCGGCGGCATAGCGACCGCGTCATGGCCATCTATGATGAGCTTGTGCCCTAATTAGTGATCCGCTGATCGACGATCACTTGCGATCCGGAATAGCTGCCGCTGCCTTTCAGAACCTGGTTCGATTTGGCGACCAGACGGCCGATATGCAGGATCACCTTGCCATCTTCCGCCACGAACAGCGGGATGGCGGGATTGCCGGAGGCGATCAGCACCTCGATCTCGATCGTGCGCGTTTGCGATGAGCTGCCCTTGCCGATGATCCCGGCGAAACTGTTGGTGCCTAGTTCGACTAGCCCGTGATGCTGGTTTTGCCAGATCTTCAGCCCCTCGCGGCAGCCGGAGAGGTAGACATTGTTGACGGTGACATCGCCCTTGATATCCAGACAGGCATCGCTGGCATTCATCACCCGGCCGTTGGAAATCGTGCCGGAAAAGCCCTTCTCGGTCGAGATCCCGTCAACATTGCGGTAGTGGCTGCCTGGGGCCATGAAGAGGTTCTGGAAATCGAAGTCGGTGATTTCGAAAGTACCGAAATCCTTGGCATTCTTGCCCTTCAGCGTGATTGCGCCCCAGGCGTCGTCGCTGTTGATGGCGGGATATTTGGTGTCTCCCAACCAGACCACATCGCGGAATACGGCGTGGCCGATCCCGCTGCTGATATTGACGAGGCCCAGTCCCAGCGTGGCATCGGCCCGCGCGCCGGTGGCTGAGATGCGCTCCACGCGCAGGTCGGGGACGTTCACGCCGCGCATCACCGGGCCGTAATTGCGGGTAATGACGTCGGTCATCGCGAAGCCCTGCGCATTGCTGCCGTTGACGAGGATCTTGCCGTCCGATGCGCAGATAGATTTCAGCGGCGGCGTGCTGGCGGTGAGGCGGATTGTCGAGCGAACCGGACAAGAGGACGTTGCCACTGCTGGCTTGGCGATGGACGGCATCCGGAAGGTCGTTGCCCCTGCCGCCGTGGATGCGAGGCCGACCACCGTCATCGCCAGCGGCGCCGGTGGGGACTCCAATGCAGGCTCGCCGCTACCATGAGAACCTACCGCGGGGCCGACCAGCAGAAACGGAAACGCCAGACTGAGGGTTTTGATCATGACGGTCCTCGCAAAGTAACCGAAACGCGGTCTGCCCCTTCACGACGGCAGCGGGCACGAATGTCTCCCGCCATGGTTGCCATACCGGCGGAAAAGGTCATGACCGGAACGGTCAAACCGGGCGGGGGCGAAGCGCATTTGCGACGGGGCGTTCCGGCGCGGGCCGATTGAGCCGCGTATAGACCGTGAAGCCGCATAATAGGCCGTAGAACAACAGCCCTTCGATCATCCAGAGCGGCATCGTCGCCATGTTGAGCACGATGAAGCCCAGATGCGCCAGAACCAGCGTGATCCGCGTGGGGCCGGACGTGGAAAGCGCGATGCCCAGCATCCACACCCACAGCAACAGCATCGCCGCCACCCCTAGCGTGCCCAGTTCGTAGAGCGTGGAGACCAGCGTGTTGTGGGCATAGTAGCGATAGCGCCCCTCCCACGAATTGGCGCCATACCCCAGCACGTGCTGCCGTTTGCTGCCATGGCGCCAGGCGTCGATATACTGGCTCCACAAATAGAGTCGGCCGGACATGATCGCGCGGTCCAGCTTGCGGAATTCGTCGGGCGTCTTGGTCAGCACTTCGGGTTCGGAGGCCAGCGTGGTAATCGTATCGAACCGGTCGCCGGCAAGATGCGGGATGATCGGAACGGCCGACAGGATCAGTAGAAAACCCAGGATTCCAGCCAGGCCGCGCTGTCTTGTCGGCACGGCAGCCATGGCCGATGCCAACAACAGGCCCAGCAGCAGCGGACCGGCAGCGACGATCGCGGTGCGGTAGTTCGCCGCCAGAATGCCCCCCACGCAGACCGCCGCAACCGCCAGCTTGTAGCGGGAACGCAGCGTTGGATGCAGCAGCCCGGCCAGCAGTCCGGTCAGCAAGATGATCGAGAAGCTGGCCTCATGGTTGTACCCGCCGATGTAGGACGTCGATCCATCGCTTTCGGTGGCCTTGGCGACGTGAAGCACGATACTGGCCGCCTGCAGCGTCAGCGGCAGTGTGAAGGTACAAAGCAGGCGCGACAGCACTTTGCCCGGGCCATCCACCACGAAGGCATCGTAGGCGGTCAGTATGATCGTGGCGAGGTAGGCGTACTTGACGAAGCTTTCGATGCCGCCAGAAACGTCCTTGTTCAGCAGCAGGCTGGCGACGACCACCAGCGACAGGGGGGCAAGCGGCACCAGAACCAGCGGCACGGCGCGCGATCGGCGCAGCAGCAGGAAGCCGACCAGCACCACCAGCACCGATGCCAGCGCGTTCCAGCTGAGGCCGGCGGGTGAGGACGAGAAAGAAAAGCGCGGCTGCGCGGACATCGCCAGACGCACAGCGAAAGTAATGACCAGGAACCCGGTGGAGGCGCTCGCCCGTCTGGCGACGACCAGCATCAGTGCCAGATAGGCCATCAGTACCGGAAGGACGATGAAGGCCGGGAGCGGCGGGCTGCCCGCAGTCAGCGAAAGCACGGCGGCGTCTCCTGGTGACGGGGGGCTGCGGGCGCGAAGGGATCAGCCGGCATTGCGCAATTCCGGCGTCACGCGGGTGCGGCCCACCATCTCGCGGTAATAAGGGGCGGTGCGGGCGGCCACTTCATCCCAGCTCATCAGAGCGGCGCTTACCGGGCCGCCGCCGCCGTTCAGGTTCGCCTGGCCTTCGGCAAGACGCTGCGCCAGGGCATCGACGTCGCCCACCGGGAAATAGCATTGCGGCGGCAAGCCGAGATCGAGATTGGGCTGAATGTCGCTCAAGAGCACCGGGCAATGGCAGGACAGCGCCTCCAGCGCGGCGATCGGCAGCCCTTCGTGGAAGGACGGCAGCACGAACAGCGAGGCATGGCGATAGAGCACGCCCAGCACGCTGCGCGGCTGCATGCCCAGCATGCGCACATTGTCCCCGGCCTGCGCCATCAGCTCCTCGGCATAGCGGTCCCCCTTGCGGCCGGCGCCGGCGATCACCAGCATGCGGTTGTCGCCGCTGCGGCGGTGGGCCTCGATCAGGTAATCGATGCCCTTTTCCGGCACGAGGCGGGCGGCGCAGAGCACATAATTACCGCTTTCGCAGTGCAGCCGGGCCAGCACCTCCTCGGCAGGTTCCTCCGGCGGTTCGGGCGGGTCTACCCCATTGGGAATGAACACCACTTTGCCGGCGGCGGCGGGGTAGCGATCGCGCATGTCCTCGGCCAGAGAAGGGGAGACGCAGATCACCCGATTGGCGCAGCGCATTCCCAGCCACTCGCCCAGCCGCAGCATCGATCTGGCGACATTCCCCCACTTCGCCCGCTTGTAGTCCGCGCCGTGGTGCGTCAGCAGCACGCTCAGGCCCAGGATACGGGCAAGGGGGGCGAGAAGCGCGGGGCCGACAGCGTGGATATGCACGGCGTCCACGCCCTGACGCCAGGCATGGACGATGGCCACGGCGGTGGAGACCAGCGCTTCGCTGGCATTGCCCGATGGAGAATAGAGCGGTGCCAGCCGCACGCGGCGAAAGCTTTCCATTTCCGGGTCGACGTATTGCGCGCGGCAGCAGACCTCTATTTCGATGTCCGGATTGATCTGGGCGATCCGCGGCAGCAGTTCCTCGCAATGGGTTTCCACGCCGCCGATCACGCCGGGAATGCCGCGAAGTCCTGTCACGCAGATCTTCATCCGGGCAGCACTCCGTTTCCGGCCGCAGCGGTCAGGATGGTATCGCGAAAAGCCTCCACCGCGCGCGATACGGAGAAGGCATCGACCCGCGCCATACCCTCCTGCAGGCAGGCTGCGCGTGCGGCAGGTTCGACCAACCGGTCCATGCAGCGCGCCATCGCCGCGTGATCGTCCATGGCAACCAGTGCGCCACCGGCCCCGAAGGCCGGATTTTCGCCGTCCAGGCTTACCTGCAGAATTTCCGACGGGCCGGAGGGGCAATCCGTGGCGACCACCGGCAGGCCGCTGGCCATGGCTTCCAGCATGGCGTTGGGAAATCCTTCCGCATTGGACGTCAGCAGATAGCACCCCGCGCGGGCCAGTACGGCATAAGGATTGGCAAGGAAGCCGACCATCTGCACGCGCTCTGCCACCCCCAGCGATACGGCAAGCGCTGCCAGATCGTCCCGCAGGGGCCCTTCGCCCAATACGATCAGCCGGCCTTGGGACTGTGATGCCGCCAGCGCGCGGATCGCCATGGCCGTGTTCTTGTTGGCGACAAGACGCCCCATCGTGACGAAATCCTGGGGCGAAACCGCGATTTCGGGCGTCATCGCGGCCATCTTGCGGATGCGTTCGATATCGACGGGATTGTAGATCACGCAGATCCGTTCCCGCTCCACAGAGAAGTCGTTCTCCAGCGTCTGCGCCACCCCTTCGGACACCGCGATGATCTTGCGGGCCGAAGGATAAGTGCTGCGGATCAGCAGGCGGCTGAGGAAGCCGAACCGGCCGGACTTGAGGTGTGCCGTCGTATTGACGCGTTCGCTGATGACGGCCGGGCCTCCAGTGCGACGCATGGCTACCACGGCTGCCACGTTGGCGCGGGAAAGGAACGATACGGTGACATCCGGCCGCAACCGCCCGACCAGCCGCCGCAACTGCGTGACGCTGCGCAGCAGGCCGCCGCGTGTATCCAGCCGTTCCACCGGGATTTCGGGGGGCAGGTGGTAAGCCTCGTCGGCCTCTTCATCCAGCAGGGCGACCGTGATCGCCATGCCGCGGCCGGGCCCGCTCAATTCGCGGACCAGCGTGGTGAATACGCGTTCCGCCCCGCCCCCGGCCAGCGAGTTGATTACGAACAAGGCACGGAGTTGAGCTTGCGAGCCCATCGCGACGCGGCCACCTTATCTGCCCTTATGCAACCTTATGCTGCATTGCGGCGGGAAGACACGTTAACCGCGAGAATGGCAGCGCACGACCCAGCCATTGGGAGTGGCCGGCAGGCGCAAAAGGGGTGCCCCGTCGGCCTTTACCGACGAGGCGTGCTGCCTGCGGGTTATCCCGGGAAGGACACCAGCTTGGCGTCGCTGTTGATCGAGGGGAAGGGCAGGTAGGAAACGCGAAGTTGCTGCAACAGCGAAATTTCGTGATCGCCCTGCGGGAAACCACCCGCCCGTTCGACAAGGATCGTCGCCGGGGTGCCGAATGGCCAGCGCCGCTCGTAAGCGGTCTCCATCTCGTCCAGCGATAGCGGGCCGTTCCCTTCGTCGAAACGGACCGCCTCGCGCGGGAGGGGTTCTCCGTCGATGGACACGTCCAGCTTCTCGATCATCGAGAGGCCAAGGCCGCGATAATAGCCCAGCTTCGCCTCGAACGCGAAGCCGGTGGGGGCATCGGCGGGGCCGGTGTTGCGCAGCGTGGCCGCGTCGATCAGGTACTTGTCGAACATCACTTCTCTCCCGACAGGAAGCCGGACGAGGCCAGCCACCTGTACAATTGGTCCATCCATCCCTCTGTGGGGGTTCCGGGCTTGCCCAGGCCAAAGCCGTGGCCACCGGCGGCGTAGTAGTGGAATTCCACCGGTTTTCCGGCCGCGCGCCAGCTATCGACCAGGCCGAACGGGCTCTTACCGAACAGCGTATCGTCGGCGGCGAGGGCCACGAACATCGGCGGCGCATTCGCGGGCACCTCCACCGCGTTCATCATCGGATAGATCGGCGCGATGAAGGCGGGCATGTACTGGCCCGGATGCGTGGCAAGGCTGCGGGTGAGCATGGCCCCTGCAGAAAAGCCCATCATGCCGATGCGGTTCGGGTCCACGCCAAACTCGCTGGCGCGGTCATGCACGAGCGTCAGGGCGGCGCGGGCATCGTCCAGCGCGGGCTGCGGCGTATCGGCGGGCGGTGCGAAGCTGGCCTTTCCGCCGGTGACGACCTTGGCCATCTCGCTGGCGAACACCCCCTGATCGGGCGGCGTCGGCAGCACGCGGTACTTGAGCACGAATGCAGCAATGCCATGGTTGGCCAGCCATCGGGCGACGTCCCAGCCTTCCTTCTCGATCGCAAGACCAAGGAATCCGCCGCCCGGTGCCACGATCACGGCGGCTCCGGTGCCCTTGCCCACCGGCAGCACTGGCGTGAGCGTGGGCTGGGTCACGTTGCGCACGGCGACCTGCGTGCCGTCCAGATGCCAGACCTCTCGCTGCGGGGTGCTTTTGGCAACCGGCAGGTCGATGGCGCCGGGCTGGCGCGGCGCCGGGATCGTCTCCCGGCTGACGGCGGGCTGGGCGAATGCGGCAGGGCTGCTGCCCAGCAGCACCGTAGCCGCCAACAGGGCGGCGAACCGGCGCATCAGGCCGCCTCCCGTTCCGCTTCGGCCTTGGCGATCAGGTTTTCGAACATCACGTGCTGGCGGCGCACCTGCTCGCGGCTGTCCACGGGCGAGACGTCCTGAATCCAGCGGTTGCCTTCGTACTCGCTGGAAAGCGTGCCTTCCCAGCCGCACTTCACCAGTTCGGGGATCACTTCGTCATAGGCGATCGTGGGGTCGGTGCAGTCCTCCGCCATGCCGTAGAACTTGGCCTGAATGTGGCGGAAATAGGGGGCATAGTCCTTGATCCGCTTCGGGTTGGCGAAAGGTGCGTGGCGCAGGGTTTCCGCCATGGCGACTTCCGCCTTGTTGCCGCCCATCTTCACCGCCACTTCGTAGATCGTGTATTCGCACATGATCTTCTGTTCGTGCTGGTCGACGATGAACTGCGTCACCTCCGGCCGCGCGCCTTGCCGCTCGAAACGGGCGCGGAATTCGGGCGGGTAGTGCTTCATGAAGATGCCCATGTCGGGCAGGATGCCGAGGTGCTTCGTGCCCAGCCGGTCTGCCACGTCGATCGTGCGCAGGATCCAGGCGTGTTCCAGATGCCACGGTGCGTGGACTTCCACGCCCATATGGACGTCCAATTCTTCCGCGTAAGGCACGCATTTTTCGAGGATATCGGGCCGCACGAAGACCAGCACGCGCATGTTGCGGATGCCCAAGCGATTGCACAGCCCCAGATCGCGGCGGATGCTGGCCACCTGCTCCTCGTCCGACATCGTCTCGCCCTTGCGCAGCTTGGTGTCGAGAAACATGTCGTAGCAGGTGAAATGTGCGCCGTGGCGGGCCAGCATGTCGTGCCAGCGCGCCACTGCGGCGTCGTCTATATTCGGGAAGCGGGGCATGTTCTGTTCGGGCAGGATCTCTATGCCCTTAGCCCCGATGGAACTGGCGAAGGCCACGCAGTCCTCGACGTTCATCTGGCCCAGGAACATCTCTTCCTGAAAGCTGTAGAGGCTGACGCCCCGCTGGATCTTGGACATGGAACCTTCTCCCCGGCGGCCCGAACGGACGACCATTATTAGAATTACAATTCGTGTTTATGGGCGTGCGCTATGGGTTGTCAACGGTCTTTCAGGCGTCCGCGGCCAGCGGCCGGGGCGCCTCGCCGGCGGCGCCATATCGCCATGCGGATGCAGTTCCTTCTATGATGGATAATGCATTATTGTTAATCGTCGGACATGAGCAACGGATTTCGGCCCCTTTCGGGCATGCGCGTGCTGGAACTCGGCACCATGATTGCAGCGCCTTTTGCGACGCACATTCTCTCGCAACTGGGGGCGGAGGTGATCAAGATCGAGCCGCCGGCGGGCGATACCACGCGGTCGCTGGTGCGTGGCGGGCCTTCGGGAACGATCATCGCCTATAGCCATTCGAAGAAGGCGATTTGCCTGGACCTGACGACCGTGCAGGGCAGGGAGGTGTTCCGCCGGCTGGTCGCCACGTCGCGGGTGGTGATCCACAATCTGGCCCCGTCGGCGGCGCGCAAGCTGGGGGTTTCGGCGGACGATTGCATGGCGGGGAACCCGCATCTCGTTCACGTTCACATCAAGGGCTATACCCATGGCCCGCAAGCCGAAGGGCTGATGACCAACCCCATTGCCGAGGCGGCCACCGGGGCGATGGACGACCACCGCGTCGATGGCCGGCCGACCCGGTTCGGCCCTTCCTATCACGATCAGTTCGCCGGGACTTACGCGGTGATCCGCGTGCTCGCCGCATTGATGGACCCCACGGCGGACGAGGCTGCGCGCCGGATCGAGGTGGGGCTCTACGAAACCGGCCTGCATCTTGCCGCGCGCGATCTGGCGGGCATGCAGCTCAAGACCCAGCTTCTCGGCCGGCTGGAGAAGGAGGGCGGCGGCGAGTTCTCGATGCCCGGCTACGGTGCCTATCGCACCGTCGACGAGCGTTGGATCTACCTGCTGGTGCTCACCGACGCGCATTGGGCCAAGCTTACCCGCGCGCTTTCGATGCCCGAGGACGGCGCACCGGAATTTGCAAAGCTGCGAGACCGCAAGAAAGCGCGTGAGACGGTGGAAGAGGCCGTGCGCCGCGCAGTCGAAGCGCTGACTTTTGCGGATGCGGTGGCGCGCCTGGACGCGGCGGGGCTTGGGTTTCACGAGGTCATGCCGCTCGAACGCGTCCTCGAAGCGCCGCAGGCGCGCGCTGAGGGCAAGCTGCGCGAAGTCGAATTTCGCGGGCTTCAGTTCGAAGTGCCCGAGTTTGCGTCCGATCAAGCCGGTGCGGCCAAACCCGGCCTGCCGCCACCCGAAATCGGCGAGCATACCGAAGCCCTGTTGGCAGAACTCGGTTATGCCGCCGATGAAGCAGCCGCGCTGTTGTCATCGGGGGCGGCAAAGGCCTATCAACCGGGTGATTTCGCCTGGGCACCCGTCCGGCAGAAGGGGTGAGGTAGCAGATGGCCGGGGCCGGGTTTGGCGCAACGATGCAGTTTCGTACGAAGGAGGAGCAAGTCGCCGACTTCCTGCGCGAAGGCATCATTTCCGGCCGGATTGCCCGCGGATCGCGGCTGAAGCAGCAGGAAATCGCCACGCTGCTAAACACCAGCATCACCCCGGTCCGGGAGGCGCTGAAGCTGCTTTCGGCCGAAGGCTATGTGATCGGCGATAGCCATCGCGGCGCCACCGTGGCGCCGTTCGATATCGAGGCCTCCAGCGAAGTGCTGAACTTGCGCATCCTGCTGGAAACCCAGCTTGTGCGCGGGGCGGTGGAGAAAGTGACCGGGGCGGATATCGCCGAACTCAAAGTGCTGGGCTCCGAATTCGCGACCGCCTTTGCGGCCGGTGACAACGAGGCGGCGCGTGCGGCCAACTATCGCTTTCACCACCGCATGTTCGAGATCGCGGCGATGCCGCAAACGCTGCATTTCGTGCAGATTCTCTGGGCCCGCTATCCTTTCGACCTCATCAACCGGCTGGAGGGCCGCGTCAGCCGCGCGGCCGACGAGCATGACGATATGCTGGCGGCGCTGATCGCCGGCGATTCCGGTGCCGCCATGCTGGCGACCCGCCAGCACATCGAGACCGGCTTTCGCGAACTGCGCGAATCCATCGCATAACCCTCTGCCACCAAGGACTTTCCGCGATGAAAACCCTGTTCCTGGTCATGGACATGATGAACGACCTCGTTGCCGAGGACGGCTTCAGTGCGCAGACCTACGGCGTGCAAGTGCGCGAACGGGGCGTGCTGGAAAACACCCGCGCCGCCATTGCCGCCGCGCGCGCGGCGGGCACCTTGGTCGGGTACGTCCGCGTGGGCTTTTCCGCCGATTACCGCGAGGCGCCCGAAAACTCGCCGATCTTCTCGGGCGCGCGCAAGAACGGGATATTCCAGCTCGGTACGCCGGGAACCGAAGTCCATCCAGCCGTTGCACCGCAGCCCGGCGATTTCGACATCGTCAAGCACCGCGTCAGCCCGTTTTACGCCACGTCGCTGGAAGCGATCCTGCGCGCGCATCGGATCGAGCGCTTGGTGCTCAGCGGCGTTTCCACCAATGGTGTGGTGCATTCCGGCGCGCGCGAAGCGCATGACCGCGACTACGATGTGGTCATCCTGGAGGACTGCTGTGCCGGGATCTCGCCCGAAGAACAACGGGACGCGCTCGCCTGTCTCGGCCGTTATGCCCGGATCGTCCGCAGCACGGAATACGACTGGCGCAGCTGAATTTCGGGGCAGATCAGGCCCCCACCAGAACGACACCTAACCGCACCTTAAAAGCACACAAGCGCATCTGGGCGGCCCCTTGCTGTGCCTGCGAGATCCATCAAGCCTGCAATCAATCGCCGGGGCGCTGCACCCATGCTGGACCTCATCCCTGCTCCAAAATAATGCATTATCCATCATTGATGCAGATGCGGTGAGGGGACGCCCTTGCCCGATGGGAAAAGGGATCTCCAAAACATGGCTACCGTTACCAGCGAGAAGGAAGTCGGCGCGGCGCCGGCAGAGGGCAAGATCACGCCTGAGGCGATCAAGGCGGCCGAGAACATGATCGGCATGCAGCTGCGCCCCGAAGGTCCCTACCTTCAGGACGCGACCGAGGACACGATCCGCAACTTCTGCAACGGCATCGGCGATCTCAACCCGCTCTACCGCGATCTCGAAGTAGGCCGCCTTACGCGTCATGGTTCGATGCTGGCCCACCCGAATTTCCCGATGGCGTTCGGCTGGGTCGGCCGCACGCGCTGGGGCCTGCCGGGCGTTCACGGCTTCTACGCCGGCAATGACTGGGAAATGTTCCGCCACATCCGCCCCGGCGACCGCCTGACCGCGATCGAGCGCGTCGTCGGTGTGGATGTGAAGGAAAGCCAGTTTTCCGGCACGCTCGTCCTGCAGTATGTCGAGGCCAGTTACTACAACCAGCGCGGCGAACTGGTCGCCCGCGCGCTGGGCACCTGCACCCGCCACGAACGCAAGGCCGCGCGTGAAGCCGGCAAGTATGCCGACATCAAGACGCACGAATATACCGCTGAGGAATTCGAGCACATCGATCACGCCATCCTCGACGAAGAGAAGAACATTCGCGGCGGCAACGTGCGCTATTGGGAAGAAGTGCAGGAAGGCGAACAGCTGCCCGAAATCGTGCGCGGTCCGCTAAGCCTGATGGATACCATGGGCTTCCTGGTCGGTTGCGGCCGCGGCCACACGCACGGCGTGATCTTCAAGAACGCGGTGAAGCACCCCGGCCACTTCTTCCGCAATCCCGAAGCGGGCGGCGGCATCGAATACACCGGCATCGGCCATCACCGCGAGTCGACCGCCAAGGAAGTGGGCGTGCCCGGGGTCTACGATTACGGCCCGCAGCGTTCGGCCTGGATGGCCAGCCTCGTCACCAACTGGATGGGCGACGCCGGCTTCCTGAAGCGCATCAAGACCCGCATGAGCCGCTTCAACACCATGGGCGATTGCACCTGGGCGCGCGGCACCGTGACGCGCAAGTACGTCAAGGACGGCCACGCCCTTGTCGATATCGAGATCAAGGGTGAGAACCAGCGCGGCGAACTGACCACGCCGGGTCTGGCAACGGTGGTGCTGCCCTCGCTCGATCCGCAGATCAAGGTCTTCGTCGACGGTTCCGGCCTCGACCTCGAACTGCCGGTCGTTCGGTGATTTTAGGCGTGCTCCTGTCCTCCCCGGATCGGGGAGGGGGACCATCCGCGAAGCGGATGGTGGAGGGGAGTCGCGTCCTGACGCGACGTTGCTTGAGGACGCCACTCCCCTCCGTCAGCGTTTCACGCTGCCACCTCCCCGTACCGGGGAGGACCGCGTGACGGCTCCTCTCGACGGGCTTCGGGTCGCCGTTCACGCTTCGGGCGTGGCGGCGGCCTATGCGGCACGCCTTCTGGGCGTACAGGGGGCCGAGGTGATCTTCGTCGAACCGCCTTGCGGTTCAGCCTTGCGCGCGGAACCTCCATTCCTGCCGCAGGGTGAGGGAGCGGAGCCCACCTCGGCCCTGTTCGCCTATCTGGCCGCCGGCGCGCGCAGCATGGTCTGCGATCCGGCGACGGACGAGGGGCAGGCCGCGCTCGCCGCCTTGCTCAGCGAAAGCGACATTTTCATCGATGATTCCCCGATTGCGGGGAGGCAGGACCTGAAACTTGACGAGGTTGCGCTTTCCGCGCTCCATCCGCACCTTGTCCACGTTTCGGTCCTGCCGTTCGGTGCCCATGGCCCCAAGGCGCATTGGCACGCGAGCGAGATTACGCTCCAGCATGCTTCGGGCGAGGGAAACCTGCTGCCCAACGGGCTTTCGGTGGAGCTGTTTCCGGACCGTGCGCCGGTGAAGATCGCCGGCCATTTTGCCGAGATGCAGGGCGGTATCGCCGCCGCGCTCGGCGCCTTGTCCGCGCTCTGGGTGCGGGACGATGTGGGCGGCCAGTTCGTCGATATCGCCAGTCAGGATGCCGCGCTGGCGGTGGGTGCTTTCGCGATCCAGCGACTGGGCGATGGCTCCATCGAACACCGGGTAGAGCGGTCCTTCCGTTATGGTGGGGTGATCCCCTGTGCGGACGGATATGTCGAATTGTTGACGCTGGAACAGCGGCAGTGGGACGGTCTGGTCAAGCTGCTGGGCAGTCCGGATTGGGCACAGGACCAAGCACTGGCGGACAGTCTGGAACGCAGCCGGCGCGGGCCGGAAATCAATCGCCAGATCCGCGAATGGGCGATCGTGCGCAAGGTGGATGATATCGTGGCCGAGGGACAGAAACTCTCCGTCCCCATCGCCCGCTACAAGACGCCCGCCGAAATCCTGCGGGGCAGTCAGGAGCATCATCGCCGCCTGTTCCAGCCGGTGCCCGTTGCGGGAACCGGGCTGGTAAACATGCTGGTTTCTCCCGTTCACGTGGACCGGACGCCGCTATCGCTGCGCGGCGGGCCGCCGGAACTGGGCGAAATGAACCCAATCCCGGCGGAGGTGCTGTCATGACGCTGCCCTTGAAAGGCGTGCGGATCGCCGATTTCACCGTGCACAACGCCGGGCCGTTCTGCACGCAATTGCTTTCCCAGCTTGGCGCCGAAGTGGTGAAGGTGGAGAGCGCCATGCGCCTTGATGCCTTTCGCAAGCCGCACCCGGTTTATGGCCGGATGGGGCCGGCCACGTTCGATCAGGTCGCCTCCAACAAGCTGTCGGTGCGCATCAATCTGAAGAAGGCCGAAGGCGCGGCGCTGGCCAAGCGGCTTGTCTCCGTGTCCGATGTGGCGGCGGAGAGCTTCCGCCCCGGCGTGATGGACCGGCTGGGCCTTGGCTTTGCGGCCTTGCAGGCGGTGCGGCAGGATCTGGTGATGTTATCGGTCTCCTCCTGCGGCCAGAGCGGGCCGGACAGCCACTTTGCCGGTTACGCGCCGCTGTTCGGCGCATGGGGCGGGCTGGGCGAACTCACCGGTTATGAAGACGGGCCGCCGGTGGAAATGCGCCATGTGATGGACCACACCGTGGGCATGAACGCGGCCGTTGCGGTGATGGCGGCGCTCCATCGCCGCCGGGTCACGGGCGAGGGCGGCCATGTCGATGTGGCCGCGCGCGAGGTTGCCGCCTCTCTGGTGGGGGAGGCGCTGTTGCTGGCCGCTGCGGGAGGAGAGCCCCGGCGTGCCGGCAACGATCATCCGCGCATGGCCCCGCACGGCGTCTATCCCGCGCTGGGTGAGGATCGCTGGATTGCCGTGGCGGTGGAAGACGACGCGCAGTGGCAGGCATTTTGCGGCGTGACGGGGATTGCGCCGGAACCCGGCTTTGCGCGGGAGGCGGATCGCCATGCCCATCGCCGCGAGTTGGATGCCCTGGTTTCGGCTTGGACTGTCACGGTCCCCGCCGAAGAGGCGGCGCAGCGCCTGCAGGCGGCGGGTGTGGCCGCGCATGCCTCCTGGACGACGCCGGAGATCGCCGCCGATCCGCACTTGCGGGCGCGGCAGGCGATCGTCGAAGTTGCCGAGCCGGACGGCAAGCGCCGCGCGGCCGTGGGTGTGCCGATGCGGCTTTCGAAGGGCGCGGAGATCGGCATCACGCGCGGCACCCCCGCGCTCGGCGAGCATGAAGACTACGTCTACGGCGAACTGCTCGGCATGGGCCGTGATGAGCGCAAGGCACTGGAAGAGGCCGAAGTTATCTGGTGAGATGGGCGCGAAGTACCTGAAAAAGATGCGCCTGAAAAACATATTGGGGACTTTGGGAAGATGAGTGAGACGGCACCGACCTTGGGCTTCATCGGCCTTGGCGTGATGGGCAGCGGCATGTGCGCGAACGCGGCCCGCAAGCACGCCCCGCCGCTCCATGCCTTCGACATGAATGCAGAGGCTCTGGCCACGCAGGTTGCGGGTGGCGCTGTCGCGGCGGGATCGGTGGCGGATGTGGCGCGGGCGGCAAAGGTGATCTTCCTCTCGCTGCCCGGCGGCAAGCAGGTCCGCGCCGTGTGCGAGGAGATTGCCGCGCAGGGTTCGGTGGGCTCCGTGGTCATCGACCTGTCCACCACCAGCGTGGCCGAAGCGCGCGAGGTTGCCCTGCTGCTGGCGGCCAAGGGCATCGAATTTGCCGACGCTCCGGTGGCGCGCACGCGGCAGGCGGCGATCGACGGCACGCTCTCGATCATGGTCGGCGCGGGGGAGGAACTCTACGCGCGGATCGAACCGCTGCTGCGCTACATGGGATCGGACATCACCCGCTGCGGCGAAGTGGGCTGCGGGCAGGTGGTGAAGCTGATCAACAATACCCTGCTGTTCGAACAGGTGGCGGCGCTGGCCGAAATGTTCGTGGTGGCGGAACGGGCGGGCGTTGCCCCGGCCAAGCTGGTGGAGGCGGTCTCGCTCGGTTCCGGAGACAGCTTCGCCCTGCGCAACCACGGGCTAAAGGCGATGGTGCCGCGCCAGTTCCCGGAAAAGGCCTTCCCCGCGCCCTATGCGCTGAAGGATCTGGGCTACACCATCGAACTGGCCGAGCAGATGGGCGTGGAGCCGCGACTGCCGCGTCTGGCCGCCGAATACTATCAGGCGGCGGTCGATGCCGGGATCGGGCAGGCCTATTTTCCCGCGATCATTCAGGTCGTCGATCCCCGCTGAGTTGGAGTGAGCCGATGGATGTACGCAAGCTGGAATACCGGATCGTCACCGATGGCCTGATCTTTCCCGAAGGCCCGATCGCCATGGCCGATGGCTCGGTGCTGGTGGTGGAGATCAAGGGCGCGCGCCTGATCCGCGTGCAGCCGGATGGCCGCAAGCAAGTGGTGGCCGAATTGGGCGGCGGCCCGAACGGCGCGGCGATCGGGCCGGACGGGGCCTGCTATGTCGCCAACAACGGTGGCTTCCACTGGATTACCGAGGATATTCAGGGCGTGAAGGGCTACAACCGCCCGCACGGCCGCGCGGCGGACTATACCGGCGGCGGCATCCAGCGCGTGGACCTCACCACCGGAAAAGTGACCACGCTCTACACGCACTGCGACGGCGTGCCGATCAACGGCCCGAACGATATCACGTTCGATGCGGGCGGCAACATGTGGTTCACCGATCACGGCAAGACCTATGACCGGGTGATGGACTGCGGCGTGATCTATCACGCGGCGGCGGACGGATCGTGGATCCGGCAGGCGGCGTTCCCGCTGGTGACGCCCAATGGCTGCGCGCTCTCTCCCGACGAGAAGACGTTCTACGTGTCGGAAACCGAGACGGGGCGGCTGTGGCAATGGCCGATCCTGCAGAACGGCGAGCTTGGCAAGGTGGCGTGGCCTTCGCCCAATGGCGGCACGATGCTGGGGCAGGCGACCGGCTACCAGCGCTTCGATTCCATGGCGCTGGAGGCGGGTGGCAACATCTGCGTCGCCACGCTGGTGACGGGCGGGATCACTGTGTTCTCTCCGCAAGGAGAGAAGCTCGAATACTGGCAGGGGCCGGAGCCCTATTGCACCAACATCTGTTTCGGCGGGCCGGACATGAAGACGGCGTGGATCACCGTATCCGGCCACGGCCTGCTGATCGCCGTAGACTGGCCGCGCGCAGGCCTGCCCCTGCTCCACCAAAGGAACTGAACGTGAGCGAATTCGAAGACTGGATCGGCCGCAGTATCTCGGTAACCGACGTGCTGGAACCCGCGCGCAGCAATGCCCTGGACGTGGCGCTGGGCGGCGAGGGAGCGGGCAAGACCGGCGATGCCCTGCCGTTGCTGCACCACTGGCTCTACTTCTGGGACGTGAAGCCGCCGCAGGGCCTCGGCGTGGACGGGCATCCGGCCAAGGGCGGGTTCCTGCCTCCGGTGCCGCTGCCGCGCCGCATGTGGGCGGGCGGGCGCGTGTCGTTCGTGAAGCCGCTGCTGCTGGGCCAGACCGTTACCAAGACCTCCACGATCATCGCGATCAAGGAAAAGACCGGCACCACCGGCCGCCTCGTCTTCGTGACCGTGCGCCACGATCTGGCTGCGGATGGCGCCGTGGCGGTGAGCGAGGAGCAGGACCTTGTCTACCGCGAGCCAGCCTCCGCCATGTTGCCCGCCCCGGTTGCCGCGCCGGCGCCCGATGTGCTTTGGCGGGAGGAGGTGAACCCGGATTCGGTGCTGCTGTTCCGCTATTCGGCGCTCACCATGAACGGCCACCGCATCCACTACGACCGCCCTTATGCGATGGAGGAAGAGGCCTATCCCGGCCTTGTCGTCCACGGGCCGCTTCAGGCGACGCTGCTGGTTTCGCTGGCCGCCCGCAATCTGGATGCGCCGGTGACCGGGTTCGACTTCCGGGGTCAACAGCCCGCTTTCGACGGCGTGCCGCTGCATGTCTGCGGGCAGGCGACCGAGGACGGCGCCGAAGTCTGGACCCAGCAGGGCGAGGGGAAGAACATGGTCGCCACCGTGCGTACCTCGGTTTTGGCGTCGGTTTCGGCCTCGGTTCTGGCCGGGAGTGCATCATGAGCGAGACTTACGGCCTTTTCATCGACGGCAAGTGGCGTGCCGCCTCGGACGGCGGCACGCTTCCGGCGATCAACCCTTACGACCAGTCGGTCCATGCCGAGATCGCCGTTGCTACTGCCGGCGACGTGGAGGATGCCATCTCCGCCGCCCGGCGGGCGTTCGACACCGTGTGGAGCAAGACCACGCCGGGCGAGCGGGCGAAGCTGCTGAACAAGGTGGCCGATCTGCTCGACGCCGATGCCGATCGCATGGCGCTGTTGGAGACGACCGACAACGGCAAGGTCATCCGCGAAACGCGCAATCAGATGGGCTATGCCGCGCGCATCTTCCGCTATTACGCGGGCTGGGCGGACAAGATGCACGGCGATGTCGTGCCGCTGGACCAGAAGGACACGCTCGATTTCGCGATCCGCGTGCCGTTCGGCGTGGTGGCCGCGATCACCGCGTGGAACTCGCCTGTCGCGATCCTCACCAACACGCTGCCCGCCGCGCTGGCAGCGGGGAACTGCGTGATCCTGAAGCCCAGCGAACATGCCTCCACCACCACGCTGGAAGTGGCGAAAATCTGCGAGAAGTCGGGCTTCCCCGCCGGTGTCGTGCAAGTCCTGACCGGCGCGGGTGATGTCGGCCGCGTGCTCACCGAGAGCAAACGGGTAGACAAGATCAGCTTCACCGGCAGCCCCGGCGTCGGCCGCATGATCGCGCAGGCGGCGGGGGCGAACCTGAAGCCGGTGACGATGGAACTGGGCGGAAAATCGCCCAACATCGTGTTCGACGATGCCGATTTCGACCGCGCGCTGATCGGCGCGCTGGCGGGCATCTTCGGGGCGACCGGGCAGACCTGCATCGCCGGATCGCGCCTGCTGGTGCAGCGCGGCGTCTATGACCGCATGGTTGAAGGGCTGGCGGCCCGCGCGAAGATGATCCGCATGGGCGACCCGCGCCTGCCCGAAACCGAGATGGGCACCGCCGCCAACCAGCCGCAGTTCGAAAAGATCCTGTCCTTCATCGAAGCCGCCAAGGGCGATGGCGCCCGGCTTGTCGCGGGCGGCCGAAGGGCAAACGGGCCGGGGCTGGAAAAGGGCTTCTTCATCGAGCCGACCATCTTCGCCGATGTGCGCAACGACATGAAAGTCGCGGCGGAGGAGATCTTCGGCCCGGTCTTGTCGATCATCCCCTTCGATGACGAGGAAGAGGCAGTGCAGATCGCCAATGATACGCCCTATGGGCTGGCGAGCGGCGTCTGGTCGGAAAACATCAGCCGCTGCCTGCGGATGATGCGGGCGATCCAGTCGGGCGTGGTCTGGGTCAACACCTACCGCGTCGCCGCCCCGCAGGCGCCGTTCGGGGGGATGAAGGACTCCGGCTTCGGCCGCGTGCGCGGGGAGGCGGGGATTCTGGAATTCACCCAGACCAAGAACGTCTTCATCGATTTCTCGGGCGACCGGCGCGACCCCTTCTCGATGAAGTTCTGAAGGGCCGGTTTCCCTTGGAACGGGTCTGCGAAAGGCCGGGCGCGGTCATGCGCGCCCGGCCTTTCGTTTGCCGGACCCCGGCCGATGTCAGAAGTGGTAGGCCACGCCGATCAGGGCCTGATGACGATCGAAGCCGTTGCCGTTGCTGCCAAGGTCCGAATAGCGATATTCGACGCGCGCGGTGACGTTGTCGATGATCGCACGCTCCACGCCGCCGCCGACGCTCCAGCCGTCGAACGTCTCATGGCCTTGTGCAATGCCGTCGGACACGCGGGCGCGCATGTTCTCGTAACCGCCGCGCACATAGAACATGGTCTTCGGAGTCACCAGGTAGCCGGCGCGGGCGGACAGGTCGAACGCGTAGTTCGGATCGACCACCGCAGCGCCGCTGCGTACGGCATCGTCGGCGCCCAGATTGAAGCCGCCTTCGGCACCAATCACCACGTTCGGGGTGATCTTGTAGTTGTAGCCGGCGAAGGCGCCGCCGACGAAGGAATCGCGGCTGTCGCGAATGTTTAGATCGCCGATATCGGTATCGGCGCCGCGAACGCGATCGTGGTTCCAGCCGGCCTGAGCACCGACGTAAGGACCCTGGAACGCATCCGCGAAGGCCGGCGTGATCGAGAACACTGATGCGGCGGCGAGGATCCCTGCGAGCAACGTCTTCATTTTCTTATCCCTGTATTGCTGTCCTCCTTGGACAGCGGCGATATGCGCCCGCGATCGCGCCGGGATAATTCCTCAAGAGTTCGACAGACTGTTTCCCGCGGGGAGACAATCGGCTGTTCGTACCACGCCGTCAGATGTGGCGATCGGTGGGCCCGGCAATCCGCAGCGCGGCGAGCGCGGCCACCAGCAGGGTTCCGGCGGCGAAGGCCATCGTCCAGATCGGATCGTGCGGGAAGAAATGCTTCATGATGGACCCCATCACGGTCGCCACCAGAAGCTGAGGAAGCACGACAAAGACGTTGAACAACCCCATGTAAATGCCGAGTTTCGACTGCGGCAGGCTGCTCGCCAGAATGGCATAGGGCATGGCCAGGATAGAGGCCCAGGCCACGCCGATGCCGATCTCCGGCAGGATCAGCGCGTCGGGATCGCGCAGTACGAAGAAGCCGGCGAAGCCCAGCGCGCCCAGCGTCAGGCAGAGCGCGTGGGTGCGGGCCTTGCCGATGCGGCGCGCCAGCCAGGGCAGCAGCGCCAGTGCGGCAATCGCGGCGACGCCGTTGTAGACGGAGAACAGCACACCGACCCAGTTGCCCGCTTCCTGATAGGCTGAACTGGCGGGATCGGCCGATCCGAAGTGGTACTGCGCGACGACCGGCGTGGTGTTGATCCACATGATGAAGAGGGCGGACCAGCTGAAGAACTGCACGAAGGCCAGCCGCTTCATGATCGGGGGCATTCCGCCGAAATCGCCGACGATCCCCGCCAGCATCGAGGCGCTGCGGCCCGAACGGGCGAGCAGGATCGCCGCGATCACCGCCAGACCGTATCCGGCGAGCAGCCCGGCGAGCAGGTAGACTTCCTTCTCCAGCGCCCATTGCCACACTGCCAGCGCGACAACCGCGCCTGCGCCGATCCATGCCAGTCCGCCCAACGGGCTTCGCCGGGCCAGAGCCTCCGAACTTGCAGCGTCGTGGCCGTGTTCACCGTCGAAGGCGGCCTGTTCCTCGGGCGAGTATTCGCGCGTGGTGAGCACCGTCCAGAGCACGGCGGCGAACAGTGCCAGCGCCCCGGCGCGGAAGCTGAAGCGCACCGTGTCCGGAATGCCGCCGGGGCCCGCCACGTTGCTGATGCCGAGATGGTCCAGAACGTAGGGAAACAGCGATCCCACCACCGCGCCCACGCCGATGAAGGCGGTCTGCACCGCGTAGCCGGCGGTGTGCTGATCCTTGCGCAGCATGTCGCCCACGAAAGCGCGGAACGGCTCCATCGAGATGTTCAGGCTGGCGTCCAGCATCCACAGCAGCATCGCCGCCATCAGCAGGCCGGTGCTTTCCGGCATGATCAGCAGCGCCAGCGTCGCCAGCACCGCGCCGGCCAGGAAATAGGGGCGCCGGCGGCCGAGGCGGCCCAGCCATGTCCGGTCGGACATATGGCCCACCACCGGCTGCACCAGCAGGCCGGTGAGCGGGGCGGCGATCCACAGCGCGGGCAGATCGTCGATAGAGGAGCCCAGCGACTGGAAGACGCGGCTCATATTGGCGTTCTGCAGCGCGAAGCCGATCTGGATGCCGAAGAAGCCGAAGCTGATGTTCCACAGTCCGGCCCAGCTTTGCCGCGGCTTTTCAGCCCTGATTGCGCCCGAGACCGCCTGTTCCATCACGTCCTTTTCCCTGAGTTCCGCAAGGCTTCACGGCCTGGCGGTTGTGTGGTTTTCGGCCTCGCACGCGGCTCCGTTCACGGCAACATGCATACGAATGCCTAAGCGTACCTAGGCGGTACCTAGCGTGCTCCGCCGCACGATCAGGCGAGAGGGCAGGGTGGTCGCCGGCAGCGGCTTGTCCTCGATCAGCGCGACCAGGGTTTCGACCAGTCTTTCGCCCGCGCCTTTCAGGTCCTGCATCACGGTCGTCAGCGGCGGATTGGTCATGCTGGCGGCGGGCAGATCGTCGAATCCCATCACTGCCACGTCGCCAGGGATCGCGCGCCCGGCGGCGGATAGGGCGCGCATGGCGCCGATGGCGATCAGGTCGCTGGCGGCGAACACTGCGTCGAACTCCGCGCCGCTGTCCAGCATGTCCTGCATTGCGCGTTGGCCCAATTCCTCATGGCTGATCGCATCGCGCTGGAGGGCAGGGTCGCAGGCGAGGCCGGCCTCCGCCATGGCGGTGCAGAGGCCGTGGTAGCGATCCGCAAATTCGGGATAGTGCTCGTCCGCCTGCCCCAGAAAGGCGATGCGCTTGCGGCCCAGGCCGATCAGATGCTCGCCCGCCAGCTTCCCCGCGCCGAAGTTGTCCGACCCGACGGTGGCGCCGATGTTCTTTTCGTCCACCGAACCCCAGCGCACGAACTGCGTGCCTTGGCCGACCAGCTGCTCCAGCCGGCTTTCGTAGAGCGTGTAGTCGCCATAGCCGAGCAGGATCAGCCCGTCCGCACGGTGGCTGTCCTGATAGCGGACGTGCCAGTCATCTTCCATCTTCTGGAACGAGATGAGCAGGTCCAGCCCCCGATTCGCGCATTGCCGGGTGATCGATCCCAGCATCGCCAGGAAGAAGGGGTTGATCTTCGAATCGTCCGGCGTCTGCTCCTCGAAAAACAGGAGCGCGATCGTGTTGGAACGCTGCGAACGTAGCGACGACGCGTTCTTGTCGACCGAATAGTTCAGTTCCCGCGCGATCTCCTCGATCCGGGCGCGGGTGGCGGCGCTGACGGACTTCGATCCGCGTAATGCGCGGCTGACCGTGGGCTGCGACACACCGGCAAGGTAGGCGATGTCGAAGCTGGTCGGCCTGTTGCTCGGCTTGCGTCCCACCTTGTTTTCTTCCTTAAAAACCCAGCATTTCCGCCGTATTAGGCAGTGTTACGGAGGTGGCATAACTGCAACGCCCCGTGGCTTCCCGACACTTGCGTATACGTATGCCATATTATGCATTCGTCTGTCCCGCCCTAAGCGATGGGGGAACAGGAATGTCACGGTCGACAACGGCCGGGCCTTCCACGGTCGCCGACGGACGGACATCTGGGCGGCGGCCGGTCACACTGGAGGAGGACACAGATGTCGCTTCACGAACGAATTTCGCGCCCGCTTGCCGTTTCCTCGCTGGCGCTGACTGTGGCCCTTGCAGCCGCCCCGCAGGCCGCTTCGGCACAGGACGCCGATGCCGCGACCGCCGAACCGGGCGACGTCACCAGCGATCCGGCCAGCCAGTCGATCATCGTCACCGGTTTCCGCGCCAGCCTTGAATCGGCAGTCAACCGCAAGCGCGAGGCGCAGCAGATCGTCGAATCGGTTTCCGCCGAAGACATCGGCAAGCTGCCCGATGCCTCGATCGCCGAATCCATCGCCCGCCTGCCGGGCCTGACCTCTCAGCGCGTCAACGGCCGCTCCAACGCGATCTCGATTCGCGGTTTCGCACCGGACTTCTCGACCACGCTGCTGAACGGCCGCGAGCAGACCTCCACCGGCGATAACCGCGCGGTCGAGTACGATCAGTATCCCTCCGAAGTGATCAACGCGGTCAACGTCTACAAGACGCCGATGGCCAGCCTGGTCGGGCAGGGCCTGTCGGGCACCGTGGACATGCGCACGATCCGTCCGCTCGACGCCGGCAAGCGCATCGTGACCGTGGGCGCCCGCGGCGTCTATGCCGACCTTGGCAAGCTGAACAAGGGTTCGGACGACAAGGGCTACCGCATCAACGGCATGTACGTGGACCAGTTCGCCAATGATACGCTGGGCATCGCGCTGGGCGCCAGCTATACCGATGAACCCTATCAGGTGCAGGAGTTCAACTCCTGGGGCTATGCCGACACGTCGGACGGCAATCAGGTTATCGGCGGGTCGAAGTCCTACAACACGTCCAGCAAGCTGAAGCGCCTTGGCCTGAACGGCACGCTGCAGTGGCGGCCGACGCCGAACTTCACCTCGACGATCGATGCGTTCTATTCGAACTTCAAGGACGACCAGATCAAGCGCGGTATCGAACTGCCGCTCTACTGGTCGTCGGCCACGCTGAACCCGGGTTATACCGTCGAGGACGGCCTGATCAATTCGGGCAGCTTCTCTGACGTCAAGGGCGTGGTGCGCAACGACGTGTTCCAGCGCCATGCCGATCTCTACTCGTTCGGCTGGAACAACACCTGGAAGGGTGACGATGGCTGGAACGCCATGTTCGACGCCAGCTATTCGAAGACCGACCGCCACGAATTGACCATCGAAAGCTATTCGGGCACCGGCCGCGCGGGCGAAGGCGCCACGGATACCATCGGTTTCACCAGCGCCGCCAAGGGCACCACCTTCACGCACCAGCTCGACTACGGCGATTGGGACCAGATCCTGCTGACCAGCCCGCAGGGCTGGGGCGGCACCCAGATCGGCACCGACGGCACCGCGATCTACGGCGGGCAGGACGGGTACTACAACAACCGCAAGATCAAGGACGAACTCTGGCAGTTCCGCACCGAAGTGACGAAGGAGTTCGACGGCTCGTTCTTCAACTCGATCCAGGCGGGGATGAACTACACCAACCATTCCAAGACGCTGACGCCTGAGGAATACTTCCTTGGTCTGGCCGCCAATACCGATGGAACGGTGAGCGTTGCCGTGCCGGAGCAGTACCGGCTGGGCACCACCAACCTCAAGTACCTCGGCCTTGGCAATGTGATCAGCTACAACCCGCTCGATCTGATCCGCGACGGCATCTACAATCTGGTGCCGAACCCGACCGGGGACGTGGTTTCGAAGGGCTATGCCATCCGCGAAAAGCTGATGACCGGCTATATCCAGGCCAACATCAAGTCGCAGATCGGCGCTTCGGAACTGACCGGCAACATCGGCGTGCAGGCGATCTGGACCGACCAGAACTCCAGCGGCGGCAGCGCGGCGCCGAACCTCGATCCGGTGACGGGCGAGCAGATCCTGAACGCCAACGGATCGCCCGCCTACATCTACGCCATGCGCAAATCGAGCACCGACTATCTGGACGTGCTGCCCAGCCTGAACCTTTCGCTGCGCATGCCCAGCGAGTTCGTGATCCGCTTCGCCGCCGCGCGCGAGATCATCCGCCCGCGTCTGGACGACATGCGCGCCTCGCTAGAATACGGCTATACTTTCACCAACGGCGTGGCCCAGGTCACGGGTTCTTCGGGCAACCCCGATCTGCGTCCGTGGCGCGCCAATGCGCTGGACCTGACCTTCGAAAAGTACTTCGCGGCCAAGGGCTACATCGCCGCGCAGTTCTTCTTCAAGGATCTGAAGAGCTACGTCTACAATCAGGACGTCGTGATCGACAGCTCTACGCTGGCGCTGCCCAATCCGGGTAACGGCTATACGATCTCGCCCACGGCGGTGATCAACATCCCGGTCAACGGGCAGGGCGGCAAGCTTTACGGTCTGGAAGTGGCCGGCACCATCCCGTTCGATGCCTTCACCTCCGTGCTTGAAGGCTTCGGCGTGACCGGATCGGTGGCCTATACGGAATCGAAGATCCACCCGACGCCGGGCGAACCGGCCTCGGCACTGCCCGGCTATTCGAAGTGGGTCGCCAACGGCACCGCCTTCTTCGAGAAGTGGGGCTTCAACGCCCGCGCTTCGGTGCGCTATCGTTCGACCTTCATCGGCGAAGTTTCGGGCTTTGCGGCGAACCGCGTGCGGCGCCGTGCTCAGCCCGAGACGATCGTCGACGCGCAGATCGGCTATGATTTCCAGCCGGGCAGCGCGCTGGAAGGGCTCTCGCTCTACATTCAGGGCCAGAACCTGACCAACGCGCCGTTCGTGACGACCAACCCGGGCGATAGCCGCCAGATCATCGACTACCAGCGCTATGGCGCGCGGTACTTGGCCGGCTTCACGTATAAGTTCTGAGCCCATCCGGGCTCGGGCAAGTTCTGAGGCCAGTTATCGGTGCCGTTGGGGAACCTCCTCCTCTCCGGCGGCATCGCAATGGGCGGAACCGGGAAGCCCTCTCTCCCTCCCTTCCCGGTTCCGCTTCATTCGTCGTCCGCGCTTGACCGGGCGCGAATGACGGGAATGTTCGGAGATTTTGAGATGAACCGCCTGCTTCCTTCTCTTGCCGCCTTGGCGTTTTCCCTTGCCGCGCCAACCGCATTCGCAGGCCCGCTGGAAGACCTGCGCGCGCGCACGCCGGAGCAGGAAGTGATCTACTTCGTCCTGCCCGACCGGTTCGAGAACGGCGATCCGTCGAACGATGCGGGCGGGCTGAAGGGCGGCAAGCTGGCCACCGGGTTCGATCCGGCGGACAAGGCGTTCTATCACGGCGGCGACCTCAAGGGGCTGACCGCGCGGCTGGGCTATATCCAGAACCTTGGCGCGACGGCGATCTGGGTGGGGCCGATCTTCAGGAACAAGCCGGTGCAGGGGCCGAAAGGCAACGAGAGCGCGGGCTATCACGGATACTGGATTACCGATTTTACGCATGTCGATCCGCATTTCGGAACGGATGCGGACTTCAAGGCGCTGGTCGATGCCGCCCATGCGCGCGGGCTGAAGGTCTACATGGACATCATCGCCAACCATACGGCGGATGTGATCCAGTACCGTGAGGGCTCTGCCGAGAGCTATCCTTATCGCTCCAAGGCGGACTATCCGTTCTCGCGCCGGGGCGGTGTCGGCGGAGCGCCGATCAATCCCGGCTTTGCGGGCGACGGTGATGCCAGCGCGGCGAACTGGGCGAAGATGACCGACCCGTCCTTCGCCTATACCCCCTTCGTGCCGAAGGGCGAGGAGCGGGTGAAAGTGCCTGCCTGGCTGAACGATCCGATCTACTACCACAATCGCGGCAATACCGACTGGAAGGGCGAGAGCGCGCAGTACGGCGATTTCGTCGGGCTGGACGACCTTGCGACGGAGAACCCGCGCGTGGTCGAAGGCATGATCGCGATCTATGGCGACTGGATCGACAAGTACGGCGTCGACGGCTTCCGCATCGATACCGCCAAGCATGTGAACCCGGAATTCTGGCGCGCGTTCGTTCCCGCCATGAAGGCGCGCGCTGCGGCGAAGGGCATCCCGAACTTCCACATCTTCGGCGAAGTGATGAGCGGCGACTACGACCCGGCGCTGCTGGCAAGTTGGACGCGCAATGCCGGCCTGCCCGGCGTGCTGGATTTCGCCTTCATGCACGCGGTTCTGAAGGCGGCGGGCGGTGGCAGCAGCGAGGAACTGGCGCGCCTGCCCGATGATGACGGGCTTTACGAGGGGGGCGCCAAGGCGGCGATGCAATTGCCGACGTTCCTTGGCAACCACGATGCCGGGCGTGCGGCGATGTTCCTGAAGGCCGCGAAGCCGGCGATGAGCGCGGACGAACTGCTGAAGCGCGATGAGCTGGCCCATGCCATGCTACTTACTCTGCGCGGCGTGCCGACGATCTATTACGGCGACGAGCAGGGCTTTGCCGGTGCCGGCGGCGACCAGCTTTCGCGGCAGGACATGTTCGCCAGCAAAGTGGCGATCTACAATGGCGAGGCGCTGGTGGGTACGGCCAAGACCACGGCCACCGAGAGCTTCGATCCCGCCCATCCGCTCTACCGCCTGATCGCGCAGCTTTCCGCCTTGCGCGTGAAGACCCCGGCGCTGACCGGTGGCCGTTCGGTCACCCGCGCGGCATCGGAGAAGCCGGGCCTCGTCGCCGTCTCCCGCTTCGATCCCAAGACTGGGCACGAAGTGCTGCTGGCCTTCAACACCTCGACCGCGCCGGTTTCCGCAGCTGTCGCCGTCGATCCGGGCTCGCTTGCGTTCGAGACGCTGGCGGGCACGGCCTGCGCCGCCACGGCCAGCGCGCCCGGTTCGGTGCGCGTCGAACTGCCGCCGCTCGGCTTTGCGGTCTGCGCGGCGAAACCCTGATCCACTCCCCCCGGAAAAGACCATGACTGAACCTGCCGAATGGTGGCGCGGTGCCGCCATCTACCAGATCTATCCCCGCAGCTTCGCGGACGCCAATGGCGATGGCATCGGCGACTTGCCCGGTATCGCCGCAAGGCTGGACCATGTGGCCGGGCTTGGCGTGGAGGCGGTGTGGATATCGCCCTTCTACGCCTCGCCCATGGCCGATTTCGGCTATGACATCGCGGATTACTGCGCTGTCGATCCGATCTTCGGCACCCTGGAAGACTTCGATGCGGTGATCGCGCGGGCCCGTGATCTGGGGCTGAAGATCATCGTCGATCAGGTCTACGCCCATACTTCGGACCAGCATGCATGGTTTGTGGAAAGCCGCGCCAGCCGCGATAATCCGCGCGCGGACTGGTACGTCTGGGCCGATCCCAAGGAGGACGGCACCCCGCCCAACAACTGGCAGTCGATCTTCGGCGGCCCCGCATGGCGCTGGGACGCGCGGCGCGGCCAGTATTACATGCATAACTTCCTGGCCGAGCAGCCGCAGCTCAATTGCCACAACCCGGACGTTCAGGACGCGCTGCTGGGTGTGGCGAAGTTCTGGCTGGACCGGGGTGTCTCGGGCTTCCGCATCGACGCGCTCAACCATTCGATGCACGACCCGCTGCTGCGCGACAATCCGCCCGCTGACGAGGATGGCAAGGTCCGCACCCGGCCCTACGACTTCCAGATCCAGCGCTACAATCAGTCGCACCCTGACATCCTTGCCTTCATCGAGCGGTTGCAGGCGCTGATCGCCTCTTATCCAGATACCTATTCACTGGCCGAGGTCGGCGGGCTCAATGCCGGGGTGGAGATGAAAGCCTTCACGCAAGGCCGCGCGCGGCTGAACAGCGCCTATGGCTTCGACTTCCTCTACGCCGAGAGCCTGACCCCCGCGCGCGTCGCTGCCGCGCAGGAATTCTGGCCTGATGAACCCGGCATGGGTTGGCCGAGCTGGGCTTTCGAGAACCACGACGCCCCCCGCGCCATCTCGCGCTGGTGTGCACCGGAGCACCGCGAGGCCTTTGCGCGGATGAAGGCGATGTTGCTGCTGTCGCTGCGGGGCAACCCCATCGTGTTTCAGGGCGAGGAACTCGGGCTGGAGCAGGACGAGGTGCCGTTCGAACTGCTTCAGGACCCGGAGGCTATCGCCAACTGGCCGCTCACCCTCTCGCGCGACGGCGTGCGCACGCCGCTGCCGTGGAAGGCGCAGGACGAGCATGGCGGCTTCACCAGCGGCCATCCGTGGCTGCCGCTCTCCGAAGCGAACCTTGCCCGCGCCATCGACCGGCAGGAGGCTGACCCCGCCTCGCTGCTGCACCTGACGCGCCGCCTCGTCCATGTGCGCCGTGACGATGCGGCGCTGCGTCGGGGTACTTGCGAGGTGCTGCTGGCCGACGAGACGCGGCTTGTGCTGCGACGCGAGGCGGAGGGACGGTCGGTGCTGGCGGTGTTCAACATCGGTGAGCGCGATGCGGCTTGGCCGGAGGGTGTTCCGATAACGGGCAAAGTCCTCGCCGCCGTCAACGACGCGGCGCCCGGCTCACTTCCCGCATGGGCCGCGATCTGGATCGAGGAATGACCTCGTCCGGAATGGTCGGCAATCGGGATCGAGGCATCATCATCCATTATCGTCGCCCGCGCGCAGGCGGGGGGGCCGCTTCCTTCTGCGACCTCTCGTTTGGCCGCAAGAACAGCGGGATCCCCGCCTTCGCGGGGATGACGGAAATATTTTAGCGGGCTGGTTGGTCCGCATTCGCATACGTTTCAAAAGGAGATCGGGCATGAAGCCTTTCCGCCTGCTGGCAAAAGCCGGCATCCTCGCCGCCGCTCTCGCGCCCCTTGCTGCTCATGCGCAGGACGCGCACCCCAGCGTCACCGCCGCCTCGCCCGATGGCTCCATCGTGCTCACCGTCAGCACGGACAACGACAGCCGCCCCACATGGTCGCTGTCGCGCAAGGGCAAGTTGCTGATCGCGCCGAGCAAGCTGGGCTTCGTGCTGACCGATGGCGTCAACATGGTGCGCGGCTTTGCGATCTCCGGCAGCGAGACCGGCAAGCAGGACGATACCTGGGAACAGCCCTGGGGCGAGCGCCGCTATGTGCGCGATCATTATAACGAGGTGACCGTTCACTTCCGCCAGTCCGCCGCGCAGGGCAGCCGGTTGATGGACGTGCATTTCCGCCTGTTCGATAACGGCGTGGGCTTCCGCTACGAACTGCCCGAGCAGCCGGCGATGAAGACGATGAAGATCGCCGACGAAACCACCGAGTTCGCCATCGTGCCCAAGGGCGAGGCATGGTGGATCCCCGGCGGCGAGTGGAACCGGTACGAGCAGGTCTACCAGAAGACCGCCATCGACGCCGTTTCCACCGCGCATACGCCGATCACCATGAAGCTGGAGGACGGCACCCACCTGTCGTTCCACGAAGCGGCGCTGGTGGATTATGCCGGATACTGGTTCAAGCGGGCTGATGGCCAGACCTTCCGCACCACGCTCTCGCCCTCGTCACGCGGCGCGCGGGTGGTGCGCGATCTGCCGTTCAACACGCCCTGGCGCACGATCCGCATTGCCGACAATGCGGCGGGCCTTGTCGAGAACGATCTGGAGCTCAACCTCAACGAACCCAACAAGCTGGGCGATGTCAGCTGGGTGAAGCCGATGCGCTATATCGGCATCTGGTGGGGCATGATCCGCGGCGACTGGACCTGGGCGACCGGTCCGCAGCACGGCGCCACAACCGCCCGTGCCAAGCAGTACATCGACTATGCCGCGCGTCACAATTTCGGCGGCGTGCTGATCGAGGGCTGGAACAAGGGCTGGGACGGCGACTGGTTCGGCCACGGCGATTTCAGCTTCACCGAAGCGACGCCGGACTTCGATATCAAGGCGGTGACCGACTATGCCCGCAAAAAGGGCGTGGTGCTGATCGGCCACCACGAGACCGGCGGCAATATCGCCATCTACGAAAAGCAGATGGATGCAGGCTTCGCGCTCTACGAAAAGCTGGGCGTCACCTCGGTGAAGACCGGCTATGTGGCGGATGGCGGCGGCATCATTGCCGACACCTGGCATTACGGCGAAAAGCCGGGCGAAACGCATATGGAATGGCATGACGGCCAGCGTCAGGTGAACCACCATCTGGACGTGGTGAAGCTGGCCGCGCAGCACCACATTTCCATCGACGCGCATGAGCCGGTCAAGGACACCGGCCTGCGCCGCACTTATCCGAACTGGGTCAGCCGCGAAGGCGCGCGGGGCATGGAGTACAATGCCTGGGGCGCCTTCGCCAATGGACCGGATCATGAGCCAACGCTGGTCTATACCCGCATGCTCTCCGGCCCGATGGACTTTACGCCGGGCGTGCTGAGCCTTGAGGGCGCGAAGCACGATCCGCTGGCCTCCACGCTTGCCAAGCAGCTTGGGCTTTACCTCGCGATCTATTCACCGATCCAGATGGCGGCGGACTTCGTCGAGAACCTCGACAAGTATCCGCGCGAGATGGAGTTTATCAGCCATGTCCCCACCGACTGGGCGGAAAGCCACCTGATCGCCGGCGAAGTGGGCGATTACGCGGTCTTCGCGCGCAAGGATCGCAAGAGCCCCGAATGGTTCGTCGGCGGCGTGAACGACGCGACGGCGCGTACTGTCACGCTTTCGTTCGACTTCCTTGAACCGGGCAAGACCTACAAGGCAACGATCTGGAAGGACGGGGAGGGCGCGACTTACCTGACCGATGCCCGCCACAAGATCGCCTATGACACGCGCACAGTGAAGAAGGGTGACACCTACTCGCTCTGGCTGGCGCCGGGCGGCGGCGCGGCGATGCGTCTGGTGCCGGGGAAGTAAGAGATGGGGGGCGGTCTAGCCGCCCCCTTTTACTCAGGCCCCGATTTCATCGCACAGCGACGCCGATCAGCGCGGTCGAGGGAATGGGCAGCATGGTACGCCCGGCCGCCATGTGCCGCACTTCGGCGATCACCGCCTGCTTTTCCGCGTCGGTCAGGCTTGCCCAGTCGGGAGACATGCCGAACAGGCTGTCGGGCTCGGCAAGCGCTGCCATGTCGAGTTCGTAGTCGAATGTGACGTATTCGATCTGCGGATCGCGATAGCCGGTGGCGATCAGTTCGCGGGCGAAGTCCTCCGGACGGCTGAGCGCCTTTACCGCCGCCGGCATCGTCATGCCCTCCCGATCCGGAAACAGTTTCTGGCGGATCTGGCCCAGCAGCAGGAAAGTGGCGGCGCCGCGGTCCTGCCATGTCGCCACCACGCCGTGTCCGCCGGGCCGCGTTACGCGCGCCATCTCCGCCAGGCCCTTGCGCCAGTCTGGAAACATGATGACGCCGAAGATGGAGAACACGGCGTCGAACGTGGCGTCACCCAGCGCCAGCGCCTGCCCATCCATCACCCGCGCCTCCACGTTGGGCAGTCCGGCCGCGGCAATGCGCGCGACCATGCCGGGCGAAAAATCGGTGGCCATGACCTGCGCGCCCGTTTGCGCTGCCGAGAGCGCGAGTGCGCCGGTTCCAGCTGCGACATCGAGCACGCGGCTTTGGGCGGTCAAGGAGACGCGCGCGAGGGCCGCCTCTGCAAAGCGGGCGGTGAAGGGATGCGCGGTCTTTTCGTAATGCTGGGCGGCCGTGTCCCAGTGATCGGGGTTTTCGAATTCAGCCATATCACCTGCTCCACGAATCATGTAACATTGTAAGTATCGTGACACGGGAGGCTTGCCAATCCCCGCCCAGATGTGAAGGAACGTGCCGTGCGTAACGACAGCCGCCTTTCCCGAATGCTTCACGTACTGCTCCATATGGCGCGGCACGATGGGCCGATGACCTCCGAAGCGATTGCGCGGATGCTGGGGACCAACCCCGTCGTGGTCCGCCGCACGATGGCCGGCCTGCGCGATGCGGGCTATGTCCGCTCCGAAAAGGGCCACGGCGGCGGCTGGGCGATCGCGGCCGATCTGAATGCGGTTTCGCTGCTGGATATCCATCGCGCCGTGGGCGGTCCGCGCATCTTCGCGATCGGCAGCGATCACGCAAATTCAGACTGCGCGGTGGAGCAGGCGGTCAACGAAGCGCTGGAAGATGCGCTGCAGCAGGCGGAGGCGCTGCTGGTGGCGCGGCTTGGCGCGGTAACTCTGGCCGAACTGGCAAAAGGGTTCGACGCGCGCTGCGGCGCGGATGGTCAGGCCTCTGAGGCCAGCTCGGCCGTGAAGAAGGGCTGATCGGCATAGTGATCGATGAAGGCGCGCTGAGCGGCCGACATGCCAAGGCGCGTGGCGAAGACCATGTGGATCACGCCTTCCGCCGTGTGCCAGCGGGGTAGCAAGCGCTCCAGTCGGTTAAGGGCCATATCGTCCCGGCAGGCGCGTTCGTGCAGCAGGGCGATGCCAAGGCCATCCAGCGCGGCATCGCGCACAATGCTGGAATCGTTGGTGCAAAGGCGCGGCTGATGCAGCACGCGATGCTGTTCGCCATCGTCGCTGACCAGATCCCAGCGGTGATGTTCGGCATGTTCGCCCACGGATAGCGTGGGGAACCACTGCAACGTCTCGATCGTCACGGGTTCCACTTGTGCGGCCAGGAATTCCGGGCTTGCCACCAGAATGCGCTGGCCCCTGCCAAGCTGGCGCATGGTCAGCGAGAGGTCCGTTTCCTTTTCGACGTCCACGCGCAGGGCGATGTCGTAGCCTTCGCGGATGATGTCCACGCGGCGGCTGGTCAGGTGCATGTCAACGCGCACCAGCGGATAGCGCGCCAGGAACGAGGCAAGCCGCTCGGCGCCCAGAAACCGAGCCAGCCCCGGCGGGCAAGTGATGCGCAATACGCCGCTGACGTCCTCCCGCGCCCGTTCCGCAATCGCGCGTGTCGCGGAAACGCCGTCGGCTATGATTTCGCACTGGCGGTAGACCTGCCGGCCCACTTCGGTGATCCGCACATTGCGCGTGGAGCGTTCCAGCAACCTTGCGCCCAGCTCTCGCTCCAGCTTTGCGACCCGCTTGGACAGCTTGCCCCGCGCCTCGCCCGTGGCGCGTTCGGCGGCGGAAAAGCCGCCATGGCGCACAACCATGGCAAAACTGCGCAAGTCATCGAGATCCATTCGCTGCCTCCTGCTGGTGTGAGCCATTCCCGTCCCCGCGCATGAATGCAAGCGGCATTGGCACCACGGTTGCTCGGCAGGCGCGTTGCGCTTCTTCCTTGGAAGAAATCCCAATGGCGCGGGAACCACCTTTACCGGACAATATCCGACGCGGGCGTTGGATCGGCGGATGCCGGTTATACGGGGTGATCGGGATGAACGCGGAACTGGGGTATGAAAGGCGTCTTGCACAGCGCTATCTGCTCGTGGCGCCGGTTCCTTTTGCGCGCGATCCGCAGGGTCGCATCTGGCTGGACGAATTGTGGTGGCACGATCTGCACATGCATCTCGCCTATCTGGAAAACCTGACCGTCCTTGCGCCCTGCCGACAGATCACCCAACCCGAACCGGGCATGGTCGAGGCAATTGGGCCGGAGGGCGGCAAGCTCGAATTTGTCGAAATTTTTCCGGAAGGGGGGATGGTAAAGACCCTGTTGCACCTTCCCTTTGCCATCGGCAGAGCCTGGAAAGCCATTGGCCGGTCCGATCTTGTCCATTCGGGCGTTGCGGGCTGGCCCATCCCGGTCGGCGCCATCGTCAACCCGATTGCCGTGTTGCGGCGCAAGCCGCTGATCATCATCATCGAAAGCGCGTTCTGGCGCTTGCAGCAGAGTGATTCCATCGGCTGGAAGGCGCGGTTTCGGGCGTGGCTTACGGAAGCGTTCGCCCGATGGACGCTGCGCCATGCCGCGCTGGCCGTCTATACCCACGCCGGTTACCGCGACAGTCTGCCTGTGGGCCCCGAGGGCACCGCGGTCGTCCTGCCCGCCAGCTGGATTTCGGACGACAATGTCATTTCGTTGGGGCAGGCCGGAGCGGCCTGGGATGAAAAGCGCGACCGACCCCATTTCCTGCTGGCATCGCGATTGGTGCCGGAAAAGGGCATTCCCCTGTTTCTCGAAGCTCTTGCTCATCTGGATCAGAAGGGGGCGGAGGCCGGCATCGATCCGATCGGCATCGATGTGATCGGCTCCGGCACGATGCGTCCCGATATAGAGGCCTTTGCACAAAAGACGCAGGCGGTGCGGGTCAGGTTGCTCGATCCGCTGCCCTATGGCCCCGACTTCATGCAACTGATCCGCTCCTATCATGCCACGATCGTGCCGCTGACGGGGGATGAACAGGCGCGCATCCTCTACGATTCATTTTCGCAAGCGGTCCCGGTCATTGCCACGGATACCGCCGGCAATCGCGAGGTGGTGACGGACTGCGAGACGGGATTTCTGGTTGGCGACAACAATCCCGAGGCTTTCGCCCAGACCTTGCTCGATTGTGCGGCAAGGCCGGAGGTGCTGCGCCAAGCCGGGCTTTCCGCCCTGCGGGTCGCTGCCAGCCATACTCATAGCGATATGCATCGAAAGCGCGCTGTCCTGCTGCGGCAGCTGTTCGGCACGGGGTAAACGGCCGAACAACACCGACCCAAGGCTGGTCGTCCGGTCGTGGTGGCTGTAACGGGGGACGATGAAAACGCAGGATTCCCCCGTCCGATCTTCCGATGCAGGCCCATTGGCGGGCAAGACCGCACTGGTGACCGGAGCCGCAGGCGGGCTGGGCCGGGAAATCGCGCGCGGCCTGGCAGAGGCCGGCGCGCACGTTTTGGTCCACGGGCGCAACCCGGAACACGCCGCGCAAGTCGCTGCCATGATTGCAGAGGCCGGGCTTGGCGCCGAACCGGTGGTGTTCGATTTGTGCGACGAGGCGGCGATGGCGGCAGCTATGGCAGAACGCGGGCCCGTCGATATCCTCATCAACAATGCGGGCCACCGTGACCGCAGGCCGATTGGAGAGCTGGACCGCGAAGCCGTCCGCCACATGCTGGAGGTCAACCTGATCGCCTGCTTCGATCTCGCCCGGCTGCTGGCGCCGCGCATGGCGGCGGGCGGGCGTATCGTCAACATCACCTCCATCGCCGGCCCCATCGCGCGTGCGGGCGACGCGGCCTATACTATGGCGAAGGGGGGGCTTGAGGCATTGACCCGCGCTTTGGCGGCGGAACTGGGCGCGCGCGGCATCACCGTGAACGCCGTGGCGCCGGGCTTTTTCGCGACCGAGGCGAACGCGGCGATGGTCGCCGATCCGGCCATCGGCCGCCATCTGGAGACGCGCACGTCGCTGGGCCGCTGGGGCCGCCCGCAGGAAGTGGTCGGCCCGGTGGTCTTCCTTGCCTCACCCGCCGCGTCCTACGTCACCGGGCAAGTGCTGGCGGTGGACGGCGGCTATCTGGCGCATTTTTAAGGCTCACGCCTCCGCCGCGTAGAAGGCATCGGCAAAGTCGAAGGCGTCGTAGACGATGCGGCGATAGGTCTCGTCGAACGTCTTGCGGATGCCGCCGTCGCTGATCACCATCGGGCGGTCTTCCTCCACCGCCTTGACCACCAGCTTGCCGACCAGTTCGGCGGGCCGGAACGTCACTTCCGCGTGCCACTGCGCACCTTCCGGGATCTGCACTTCGCCCTCTCCGGGGCCGCCGAAGCGGGCAGGGCGGTATCGTGCATTGTTCGCCTTCATATTGCTGACCACGCCGTGCGGAACGAAGGCGGTTACGCCCACGCCGTATTCGCGCGCCTCCACCGCCAGGTTCAGCATCATGCCGATGATCCCCATCTTCGCGCCCGAATAGGCGGCGTGATAGGGGATCCAGCTGGGTAGCAACCCGGCGGTTGATGCGGTGGCGCAGACATGGCCGTCCCGCGCGGCCACCATGTCCGGATAGAACGTCTTCACGCAGTTCAGCACGCCGATCAGGTTGGCATGGACGATCCAGTCGATATCGTCCGCGCTCATGTCGGTGATCCGCTCGAACGACGTGGCGCCGGCATTGGCGAACAACAGGGAGACCGGGCCGAGATGTTCGCTCGCCATCTGTCTGGCATTCGCCAGAGAGGCCATGTCGGTAACGTCGCATTCGATCGCCAGCGCCTTGCCGCCTTTGGCTGCGATCTCTGCCGCGACCGAACGGGCATTGTCGGCCAAGATATCGGCAATGGCGACGGATGCGCCCTTGGCGGCCAGTTCCAGTGCCAGCCCACGCCCGATTCCGCTGCCGCCGCCGGTCACCACCGCCGTGCGGCCCGCCACCTTCGTCATCCGTGCCTCTCCCTTCTGGTCTCTGTTCGTGAGCCTATATTGTCACCGTTGTCGTTTCAATGCCTGCCATTTCGCGGGGTGAAGAGGTGTCTTTTCCGGCAATCGGTTATGACTGAGGCGGAAATTAATCACCTGATAGGTTTCTAATTCATTGACCGGTCATCCCCGGCCAACCACCGTTGCGGATGTGCGCTGCCGGAGGGTGCCGGCCGCACGAAGCAATAAGGCGAGGCGCGAGGGTGCGACTTCGCAAAGGGAGAGGCGCCGGCCCCTGTGCACGGCGCAATGCACGATGTGGAGGCCTTGCCATGAACGGACTTCGTCTGCCGTCCAGCCGCGTTCTGTCGCGTAGTCGTCGCGGAACATTGGCTCTTTTGCTCGCGGGTGCGCCTGTCGCTGCCCTGGCGCAGGAAGCCCCGCCTCCCCCCCAGGACGATAGCCACGGCGTGAAGGAGATCATCGTCACTGCGCAGCGGCGTGCCGAAAACCTGCAGGACGTGCCGATCGCGATCACGGCGGTCGGGTCCGAAGCGCTGAAATCCGCGGGCATTTCCGAAACGAACACGCTGACGCAGGCGGTTCCGGCCGTCCAGTTCTCCCGATCCGGGGCCAGCGGGCTGTTCTTTGTGCGCGGCGTCGGCACCACCAATGCCTCGATCGGCGATGAGGGATCGAACGCCTTCTACGTGGACGGCGTCTACATGCCGGACCTGTCCAGCACGGTCATGCAGTTCAACAATATCGAACGGGTGGAAGTGCTGAAGGGCCCGCAAGGCACGCTGTTCGGGCGCAATGCTTTCGGCGGCCTGATCCACGTCATCACCAAGGAGCCGGGCGACCATCTGGAAGCATCGGCGCAGGCGGGCTACGCCAATTACGATACGATCCAGGGGCAGGCCTATATCGGCGGCCCGATCACCGAGGGGATCAGCGCCGACCTTGCGCTGACCGGTTACGACCAGCGGGACGGTTGGGGCCGCAACGTCACGCTCGATCGCGATATCAAGAAGATGAAGTATTGGGGCGCGCGTTCCAAGATCGTGATCCGCCCCAGTGACGCCGTTAAATTCGTTCTGGCCGGCGACTATTACGATACCGATGACAATACTGCCATCGGCTGGAGTGTGGACGAAGATTTCCTCGTCACCGGCGGAATCCGCTCGATCGGCAGCATGAACACGGCATCGAACGACTATTCGCTGACGCAGCTGCGGAACTGGGGCGTAAGCCTGACCGGCGAATTCGATCTGGGCTTTGCGACGCTGACCAGCATCAGTTCGCTGCGCGACAGTCGCAACCATTCGGACTTCGACGTGGATGCGACCCAGGTGCCCTATCTGCGCATCGCCTTCACCTCCGGATCGCGCGCCTATCAGCAGGAACTGCGCCTTGCCTCGGCGGACACCGATCCGATCAGCTGGCAGATCGGTGCCTTCTACCTGCATTCGGAGGTGTACAACCGATCGCGCTTCACCGGGCTGGCGCTGGGCGGGCTGACCACCGGCCAGTATATCGACGCCACGCTGGATACCGATTCCATCGCCGGTTTCGGCGAAGTGACGTGGGCGATTACGCCGAGCACCAAGCTGACCGGCGGCGTGCGCTATACCAACGACAAGCGGCAACTGGGCGGCGGATATGCAGCGCTGGTGAGGGACGTGGTGGGTCCGCTGATCCCCACCGACGACGAGCTGAGTTATGGCAAGTTCACCTGGCGCGCGGCGCTGCGGCAGGACATCACGCGCGATATCAGCGCCTACGTCTCGTACAATCGCGGCTTCAAGGCGGGCACTTACTCATTGCAGAACCCGCAGCTTCCGCCGGTGAAGCCGCAGTATATCAACGCCTACGAAGTGGGCATCAAGTCCGAACTGTTCGGCCGTGCGCTGCGCCTGAATGCGGCGGCGTTCCATTATGATATCACGGACTATCAGGTCCGCTCCGCCGCCGTCGGCACGCTGGGATCGGCGGTGCTGCTCAATGCCGCCTCGGTCAAAGTGGACGGCGTGGACGTCGATTTCGAGGCGGCGCCGGTTGAGGGCATCCGGCTGTTCGGCGGGTTTACCTGGCTCAATTCGCGGTTCCACTACTTCGGGCCCACCGATACGCTGGCGGGCGCGCCGTTCATCTATCCGAACCCGGCGGTCTGCGATGCACAGGGCACCAGCGATCCCGGCACCACGACCGGGCCGCAGACGGGCGGTTTCAAGACCTGCTTCGGCGATGCCTCCGGCTTCCAGACGCCGACGGCGCCGGATTTCTCCGCCAGTTTCGGTGCCAGCGCGACGATCCCGATCGATCAAGTGCAGCAACTGCGCGCAACCATGCTGGCCAGCTACAACAGCGGCTATCCGTTCGAAAGCGACGGGGTGCTGCGGCAGGACGCCTATATGCTGCTGAACGGTTCGATCGAATACCGGCCGACCGACAAGTGGGGGCTGGAATTCTGGATGAAGAACATCTCCGACACGAAGTACTTCCAGCAGAAGATCTCGACCGGGCTGGGTGCAACTACCGCCCGCGCCTCGCCGCGCACTTACGGCGTGACGGTGCGTTTCGACTATTGAGGGTGTTGGCGGGGGCGCTGGCGGCAGCGCGCCCCGTCACATCATGATCTGGGGCACGGCTTCCATCGGCGGGGTTTCGAAACGGCCCAGGCCATAATCCCCGGCGATGGTGGTGCGCTGCATCGTGCGGCCATGCGCGGGATCGTTGCCCGAAACGGCGTGAAGCATGCGCCAGTTGTCCCAGATCAGCATCTGGTCCAGCTGCCAGGCATGGTGATAGCTCTGATCGGCGGCAATCCGGTTGATCGTCTGGCAGACTTCTTCCAGCAGAGCCTCGCCTTCCGCCGTCTCCAACCCCAGAATGCCTTCCGCCATGTAGGGGGAGACGTGAAGGCAGCGCGCTCCATTGCCGCGGGTCCAGATCGCGGGATGGATCGCACGCGGCGCCCCCTTGCGGTTCGCCATCATCTCCAGCGCACCGGGCTTTTCGCGCACGATCCGGATGTCGTCCGGTTGGCCGAAGCGGTTGGTGCCGTAGGCGACATTGAGCGTGTAGAGGATTTCGGCCTGCTCCAGCCGGTCCCGCAGATGCGTGGGGAACGCGTGGTAGAGCGCCACGCCGTCGACGAAGCCGGTCAATCCGCCCTCGGGGGTGATCCGGGTGGCGCGCAGAACGCCGGCGCGGTTCAGTTCATCGTTGTAGCAATGGTCGAAATGCCAGGGCAGCCAGTGCGCCAGCGGACGGCCCGCGATTTCGACCACGCCCGAGGCATTGGGCTCCTGCTTGATTTCCACCACGCCGCGCAGCCGGTCGCCGTCCACACGGCTGACTTCCTTCAGCGGGTGCTCCTTCAGGGGGCCGAACACGCCGCTCAGCGCGACTTGCATTTCATCGCTCTGCTCGATGGCGTCGAAAACGATCAGGCCTTCGCGTTCGAAGGCGTCGGCGATCGAGCGGCGATTGGCCGCGTCCGCCAGAACCTCATGCGTGACGCCGGAAATCCGCACACCGAACGGCAGATCCGGCCGAAGCGGTGCAATCTTCAGTTCGCCCATGGTCTTGCATCCTTCCCGTTTGACGCTCCGGCGTTTTGGTCGGCAGCGGCGGCGCCCTAGGGCGCCTGCGTTCGCAACATTGAATCGACCAGCAAGCGCCGCAATTGCTCGTTCTCGCGCTGCAGTCGCTCGATTTCGCCGGTGTCGGGCGCTGCGGCCGACTTGCGCGGGGCAGTTACGGGCAGCAGGCCATGGAGCAGCACGTGGACGGCATAGCGGATGTTGGCGTCGACCTCTTCCGCGCTGACCGGCACGCCCCAGGCGGCGGCGGTCGGCGGCCCGCCTACGGCGATGTTCATGAAGGCGATGGCCGCCTTGCGCGCCTCGTCCTCCGGGCAACCGAGACGGCGGCGGAACAGGTGGGACAGCCAATCGATCGTGGGGCCGGTGCCAGCCTCGTACGTGAAGGCGCCGATCTCCGGAATGCGGGGGCTTTCGGCGTTGGTGATGCGCAGCAGGCGAATGCCATCCTCACTCATGACATTGGCGACGAGGCGGCGGCCGATGCGCAGGAGTGTCTCCTCCAGATCGTCATCCACGCACTCCTCCAGCGCATCCAGCGGCAGGATCCATTGCTCTATCGCGCGTTCCAGCGTGGCCTTGAAGAAGGTCAGCTTGTCGCCATAGCGCTGGTAAAACGTGCGCTTGGCCATGCCGGCGGCGGCGCAGATCGCATCGATGCTGGTCCGTTCGAAGCCGTTTTCCAGAAACAGCACAAGCGCCCGGTCCAGCAATTCCTGATTGCTGAGCGAGGGGCGGCCCGGCCCGCGACCGGGCATAGCGCCGCCGTCGTCATCCGGCGCCTTCATGGCTGCTTCCCGATATATAAAACGATGCAGGTAATAATTGCTTGCATGGCGCCATCGAATGAGGGACAGTGTGAACCGTAAATCGCTTTTTGAAACGATATGGGTGATAATCGGCGCTGCAACGGTGTCGGTCAAGCCCGAAAGTGCAACGACTGTCGCACGGTGCAGATCCGGCGAGGGAGAGGCGAAAACCATGGTACCCGTAGGCGAAATGTCCGATGCCGGCACCATCCGGGCGGCAGACCTTACCTCGCGCATCGCCTCGCAGATCATGATCGACAAGCAGGCGCTGCTTTCGGGCATTCACGCCGGGGCGATCCGGTCGTTACTCGTGCGGCGCGGCGTGGTGGTGGTTCGGGGCGTGCCGCTGGACGACAGCGAACTGCGCACGATCGCGCATTCCCTGGGAGAATTGCGGATCGGTTCGGCGCGGCGCGGCGCTGACGGCGCGGTCCTGACGGAGGGCGACGGCGGCGTTCTGCGCGTCACGCTGGACGAGACCCGCAACCCCGAATACGCCCGCTTCCTGTTCGGTAACCAGCTCTGGCACATGGACGGGACGTACGAGGAAGTGCCCCCGTTTGCGACGCTGCTGGCCCCCGTGCGCCTTTCCGTCCGCGGCGGAGACACCCTGTTTGCGAATACCGCCGCCGCCTTCGCCGACTTGCCGGAAGAGGAACAACGCCGGCTCGAACGCCTGCGCGTGGTCCACACGATGCAGGCGGCGCTGTTCCCGGCGAAGCGCGATTGCTCGGTCGAGGAATTCGCGCTGTGGAGTTCCTATCCGCAGCGATCGCACCCGCTGGTGTGGCAGCATCGTTCGGGCGTGCGCTCGCTCGTGCTCAGCACCTCGGGCGCTTATGTGGAGGGCATGGAGCCGGCCGAGAGCCACGATCTGCTTCAGCGCCTGATGATCCACGCCACGCAGGACCGCTACGTCTATCGCCACAAGTGGCAGCCGGGCGATCTCGCCATCTGGGACAATACCGCGACGATGCACCGCGTGGAGCCGTTCGATCGCGAAAGCGGCCGCGAACTCCACCGCTGCACGCTGAATGGCGAGGAACCCGTCACCGCGCCGGCCTGATCCGGCGCGCCGCAGAAACCAAAAAATCAGGGAAAGATCCATGCAGGTTGGCATTCATCTGGGCTTTCAGAACCTCCACGGCATGCCGGAGGGTGACTTCTTCCGGCGCGAAACCCAGCTGGCGATTGAGGCGGAGGCGATGGGCTTCGACTTCGCGGCAGCGGTGGAGCACCACTTCACGGACTACGCGGCGTGCCCCGATCCGCTGCAATTGCTGACCTATGTCGCGGCGAAAACCAGCACGATAAAACTGATGCCGGCGGCCGTGATCCTGCCGTGGAACGATCCGCTGCGGGTGGTGGAGAAGACCGCGATGCTGGATCACCTCAGCAACGGGCGAGTGATCCTGGGTATGGGGCGCGGCGCGGCACGGCGTGAATTCACGGGTTTCCGCACCGATCTGGCCGACTCCCGCGATCGGTTCGACGAAGCGGCGCCGATGATCCTGGAGGGGCTGGAAACCGGCTTCGTGGAAGGCGCGGGGCCGCATTTCCCGCAGCCACGCGTGGAGGTGCGGCCACGGCCGGAGGGGTGGTCCAAGGACCGCTGCGTCATGGTCTCCATGTCGCGATCCTCGGTGGAGGAAGCGGCCGAACTCGGGCTGCGCACACTGCGCTTTTCGCAGGGGGACTGGACCAAGGCGCTGCCCGAAATCGAATTCTACCGCGATACATTCGCCCGGCTTCACGGCGAGCCGGCGCCGCCTTTCGTCATCAGCGATTTCGTAGTGTGCTTCGAGGATGAGCAGCAGGTGGTCGACTATACCGACAAGTACTTTTCGGCGCAGTTCCAGCAAGTTGCCGAGCACTATGAATTCGGCGCCGAGCACTTTCGCAGCCTGCCGTCCTATTCCACGTACGTCTACATGGGTGAAGCGGCAAAGGCTGCAGGCGGCCCCGACAAGGCCTATCGCGACTACATTTCCGGCAACATGATCGGCACGCCGGATCAGCTGGTGGAAAAGCACTTCACGCGTCAGCGCATGGTCGGCGATTACTGGATTATCGCCAATTTCAGCTTCGGCGGCATGCCTTACGAGGATGTCTATCGCCAGATGCGCGTCTTTGCCGAAAAGGTGATGCCGCGCCTGAAGGAAGGCGCGCCGGTGGCGGCCTGAGGCGATGCATCCGCGCTATCCGCACGTCTTCTCGCCAATCGCGCTTGGCCCGGTCACCATCCCGAACCGCTTCTTCTTCGCGCCGCATGGCAGCGCGCTGAGTGTGGGGACCAAGCCTTCGGACGACCTTGTCGCCTATAGCGCCGAGCGGGTGAGGGATGGCGGCTGCGGACTGGTGATGGTGGCGCTGGTTGCGCACGAACGCGGGCGTACCCGGCAGCCATCGCCGCACCTTGACGCAAACATCGCCGCCTTCGCCCGCATGGCGGACGCCATTCACGCGGCTGGCGGCAAGATCTTCGGGCAGATCTTCTACTGGTGGGGCGGCGCGGGCTGGTGGCAGCCGCTGAGCCCGCCGGCACCGGCACTGGGCCCATCCAGCCGGCAATTCGCGCATGGCCGCCGGGCATCCACCACGCGGGCGATGACCTTGGGAGAGATCGCGGGCATGCACGAGGCCGTGCGCCGCTCCACCGCCAACTTGCGCAAGGCCGGTTTCGACGGAGTGATGCTGCACGGATCGCACGCGGGCCTGATCGAGCAGTTCCTTTCGCCCTACTACAACGCGCGGGAGGACGATTACGGCGGCAGCTTCGCCAACCGCATACGCTTCGTGGCGGAATCGCTGGATGCAGCGCGCGCGGGGGGCGGCCGTGAGATGGCGGTGGGGATGCGCTTCAACTGCGATGAAGGCGTGGCGGGCGGCTATGGCATCGTTGGGGCACGCGATGCGGTTTCGCATCTGACCGGGCGCGGATTGCTGGACTTTCTGGACCTCGATCAAGGCATGGAGCCGCAGCAGTTCGCGCACGGAATGCCGACCGGTTTCTCCGAAAAGCAGCTCTATCGCCCCGCGGTCGCACAAGTGCGCGAGGCGGCGGGCACGGTGCCGGTGCTTTCCGTGCTGGGCCGCGTCACCCGCATGGCGGAGGCGGAGGAGGCCATTGCGTCGGGCGTGATCGACATGGCGGGGTGCGCACGGCAATTGATTGCGGAGCCGCAATTCGTCTCGCTGGCGCGGGAGGGGCGCGAAGCGGAAGGGCGCACCTGCATTGCCTGCAATTGGTGCACGGCGGCCGGCGGCGATGGCGCGCAGGGCTGCACGATCAACCCGGCCAGCTATCGCGAACGGCTATGGGGCGCGGGCAGCTTCGTACCTGCGCCGCAGCCATCGCGCGTGGTGGTCATCGGCGCCGGCCCCGGCGGGATGGAGGCGGCCCGCGTCGCGGCAAAGCGCGGGCACCGGGTCACCCTGTTCGAAGCGCGCGGGGAGCCGGGCGGCGCTCTGGCCGACTGGGCGCGCTTGCCTGGACGGAGCCATTATGGCGATGCCGTGCGCTGGTGGTGGGCGGAACTCGAACGCCTTGGCGTCGATCTGCGCTTGGGCATTCGCGCCAGTCCCGAAACGGTGCTGACCAAGGCGCCTGACACGGTGATCGTGGCGACCGGCGCGCGCTATCGCTCGGGCGGGCAGGGGATCGTAAGCGAAATGCCGATTCCCGGCCATGACCGACCCTTCGTTCTCACACCGGAAGCCGTGCTGGCCGGCGCGCTCGATCTTTCCGGCCACGTACTGGTGGCCGATGGGGAGGGCTATCACACCGGCAGTGGCATCGCCGAAATGCTGGCTGCGCGCGGCGCGCAGGTCACGCTGGTTTCCGCCGAAATGTCGCCCGTTTCCGCGCGATTGAGCGACGCGTGGGAGGAGCGCTTCGTGCTCGGCCGCATGAAACGGGCCGGCGTCGTTCTGGAGACCGGAACGTGGATCGACGAGATTGGCGAAAGTTGGGTGACGTTGTGCGATGTGCATTCCGGCGCGACGCAGGTGATGCCGGTAGATGCCGTGATCCTGGCCACCTCGCGGGAGCCAATGGACGACCTTGCGCGCGCACTGGAAGGGCGTGTGCCGCAGCTTTTCACGATCGGCGATGCGCTGGCGCCGCGCATGTTTGCGGCGGCGAGTTACGAGGGGCAGATGTTCGCGCGCATGATCGGGGAGCCGGACGCTCCGCGCGATTTCGCGCAGGCGTGGTTCGCGGCCGATGCGCCGTGGCTTAATCCCTTGCCGGCCGACATGGACCGGCCTGCCGGCTGAGGCGCCCCGGCGTGAACCGGGGGCGCCCACATCCTCAGTACTTCACGCCGAGCGTTACGCCGTAAGTTGCCGGTTCGGCCCAGACGCTGCCGATGCCGAGCGAGGCGTAGTTCACCGCCGAGCGGTAGCGGTGATCGGTGACGTTCTCACCATAGACCGCGATCGAGTACTTGTCCGAGGCATCCGTCCATTCCGCACGCAGGCCCAGCTGGGCGTAACCGCTCTGCTTGAACTGTTCGGCAATGCCGAAATAGAAGGACGAGGTGTAGTAGAGATTGCTGGACAGGTTCAGGCGCCCGCCGCCAAGATCCAACCCGTAGGAGGCGGCAAGGTTCGCGGTGAATTCCGGCGAACGCTGCATCTTGAAGCCGCTGGCGTTGGTGGTCGTTTCCACCAGCGAACCGGGCCCAAGGCCGCCAAGGCTGGTCGGCGTGCAGGCCACCGGCGAGGTGCCGAAGGTCAGCGACGGATCGCAGAACTGGTAGAACGGCGCGTTGGGGAACTTCTTGTAGCGGGCATGGGTCCAGGCCGCGCCGCCGGAAATTGTGAAGTCCGACGTCACGCGGGCGCTGACTTGCCCCTCGATGCCGTAGATTTCCGAACTGGCGGCATTGGTGATACGCGCGGTGCCGGCCTGGAAGCTGGAGACCTGCAGGTTCTTGTAATCGTAGTAGAAGCCGGAAAGCTCCGCAGAGAACGGTCCCTTGGCGTACTTGTAGCCCAGTTCGTAGGCGTTGATCGTTTCCGGCTTCACCGGGCGGTACGAATAGCCGCCCACGTTCAGCAGGCCGGCCTTGTACCCCTGGGTGAACGAGGCATAGAGGCTGGATTCGTCATTAGGCTTGAAGCGCAGCACGAAGCGCGGCGTCACGCGGTCGTTGGTGAGGTTCGGCACGTCGTAACGCGTGTAGAGCGGCACGTTCGATGGGAATGGCACCGGATTGCCATTGGCATCCTCATAGACCGAGGCAGTGAGGGCGCGCAGGAAGTAGGCGTCGGAAACCCAGTCATGGCTGTAGCGCGCGCCGGCAGTGACGAAGAGTTGCGGCGTGATTTCGTAGGTGGCGTCTCCGAAGACCGCGATCGACTGGGTTAGCGTGCCGGATTCGCCGTTGCGCACGAACGGATTGGTGCCCAGCTTCGCGTCGGTGGGCCAGGTGTCGCGGTTGTTGAAGTAATAGACGCCGGTGGTCCACTGCAGGCGCGACCCCGCCTTGGAGTTCAGCAGCAGTTCCTGCGTGAAGGTTTCGCTGTTGGATCCGATGCGGATGGTGAAGATCGGCAGTGCCGTCGCGTCGAGATCCTGCACGCTGGTCACCCGCTCATTGCGGTACTGGGTGTAGGATGTGAGGTCCGCAAAGCCGAGGTTGGCCTTGATCGTGCCCTGCACGATGTCCGAGTTGCTGTGCGCGCCGATGCCGTCGCTGGGCTGCAGGGCCACCTGGTTGGGCTTGGTCGCGTAATAGCCGGTCGGCGTGTACTGGTAGATCCAGCGGGTTCCATCTTCATCCACGAAGGCATTGTGCATCAGCGCGGAGGGATCGTCCGTCGCGGAATGGATATAGCGAAGCAGGAAGCTGACGTCGGGTGTCACTTCCACTTTCAATCCCGTGCGCACCGACCAGCGGTTGTATTTGCCGACATGGTCGTTGTCGTCGATGATGTTGGTCTGAAAGCCGTCGCCGCGACGGTAGAGCCCCTCCACATCGAGGGCGACGCCGGGGGCCACGCCCGATGTGGCATAGCCTTGCACTTCCACGGTGTTGAAGCGGCCGTAGGTCGCCTTCATTTCGCCGCTGGGTGTCTCGCTGGGATCGGCGGTGGTGACCAGGATCGCGCCGCCGGTGGTGTTGCGGCCGAACAGCGTCCCTTGCGGGCCCTTCAGCACCTGCACCGACTGGACTTTCATCAGTTGGAAGTCGGTTGCCGCCGCGCTGGGCGAAAAGAAGCCGTCGACATAAGTCGCGACGTTCGGGCCTCCGCCGGACGTGGTGATCGCGGTGCCTACGCCGCGAATGGTCGGCTGCGTATAGACGCCCGCCTTGTCGAAGCGCAGCGCCGGCACCACGCGCGACATGTCGGAAAGCTGGCGCACGCCGGCGTCGGTAAGCGCCTGATCGCTGAGCGAGGTGATGGTGATCGGCACATCGAGCGAACGTTCCGAACGGCGCTGCGCGGTGACATAGATTTCACCAGTGGGTACGGGCTGCGCGGCCTGCGCCTGAGCTGCGGGAGCCTGAGCGGCATCCTGCGCGAGAGCCTGCTGCGAGAGCAGGGCGGTTGCCAGAACGGCAAGGGACGATGTTGCGGATCGCCGGAAACGGTTCGACATTTTTTCCTCCCGATGTGTCGTAGGCCCGGCTTTTTCAACGCGGTGCCCGTTACGTTTTCGCACTAGGCCGGCTTCTGGCAAAGTTTTGCGACGGCCATATCGTCACGGCGCTTTCGCCGGCTTCCTTACCGGCAAACAAGCCTATTTTCGCCGGCGGGGTCCGCCCGTCACCATGCATCTCGTCCGGCGATGAAGGCACCGACGGTGCGGCGGATCCAGTCCTGCCGCGCCGGGCGGGGAACCGGCCGGTCGGTCAGCATCACGTTCACGTAATAGCCGCGCAGCATCAGGATGAACGCCTCTGCGGCCGCCTGCGGATCGCCGGGAACGCGGCCTTGCGCGGCCGCGCAGTGGACGATGAAATCCGCGATTTGCTCAACCCCGATCTGGGTGCGCTCGGCCGCGGCGATGCCCAGTTCGGGAAATCGGTGGGATTCGCTGTAGATCAGCCGGTTTACGCCCAGAAAGCTGCGCTGAAAGCTGAGTTCCAGCGAGCGGTCGGCATAGGCGACAAGGCCCTTCTCCAGATCGGTGTCGCTGATCTGCAACTGCACCAGCGTCGCGCCCAGCGCGCGGTCCATTTGCTGCACCATGATGGCGCGGAACAACTGCTCCTTCGAGGAATAGCGCGAATAGAGCGTGGTCTTGGAAATGCCCGCCGCCTTGACGATCCGCGTCATGGACGTGCCGCCATATCCGTGACGCAGGAATTCCTGCAGGGCGACGTCCAGCAACTGGCCGTCTATTTCCGCGCCTTCCTCCAGCGTCGGCCGCCCCGGCGCGCGGGATGCGGCCGAACGGGCGGCAGTCGAGGCCGCCGCAATGCTCATGAACCGGCCATTCCGTGCATGTCAGCGGTCTTCCATGGCGTGGCGCTGCCGTTCCACATCAGCGAGCAGGGGGAGGATCTTCTCATCCGCCAGCAGCGTGCAGTAATATTCGTTGACGTGCCGGATCCTGCCTTCGTGCAGGGTGAAGGCCATGCAGTACTGATTGCAATAGGCCTCTCCATTGGCCAGCACCGCATCGCCTTCGAATTCCACGACGACGCGGTCGCCCTCTGCGGTTACTGTCTTGAATGCGGGGCGAAGGCCGGTGGGGATGAGGTCGCGGAAGGCGGCCGTTGTCGCCAGGATCATCTCGCGGACCCGCGGGCCGGAGAGTTTGCCGAAGCCCTTGGCGTCCGTAACCGCATCGGGCGCAAGGCACTTTTCGGCGGCCACGGCGTCGCCCCGGCTGAATGCCTCGATGAACTCGATCACGATCCGCTTGTTCGCTTCGCTCATGACATTCCCTTCCTTTCGATCACCGCAGGCCTTCCGAACAGCTTCCCGATCAGCCGGAGCAAACGGGCCAGCATGGAGGGGCGAGCGGGCATTTCGACCATCGTTTCCGGCCCCGCTCCTCCGCCGGGCGCCTCGATCTCCGCCTTCAGCTGTTGCGCGAAAGTCCGCGCGAACTGGGGCAGCAGCGGTTTGCCCATGGCTTCCCACATCATTGCCATCTGCCCGCTGCCGATCACCTGCACGTGCAATGTCACCTCGGTTTCCGTCGGGCCCAGCGACCGCGCGCGGTAGGTGCCAGCGCCCTGCACGGGATCGCCATCCAGATCGTAAGTGAAGGCGACGCGTTCCGGGCCGTCCCACGCGTCCACGTGGACATTGACGTGAACGGTGCGGACCAGCCCGCCGGCGCCGACTTTCAGCACCCAGCTGGAATTGTCCGCATCGACGATCCGGCATTCGCGAAGCCCGGGCATCAGACTGGCCCAGCGCTCGATATCGCGCACATGGGTCCAGACGTCCTCGATACCCCGCCCGATGGTGACGGTCTGTTCGGTTTCGATCATTCGGCAGCTTCCGCCTGCTGTCGCCGCGCCAGCGCCGCGTCCAGCAGCGTGCTGGGCTGGCCGATGGCATGGAGCGCCGCCAGATAGCCGTGGGTCATCCCGCGCGCATTGGTCATGCCGCTTTGCATGACGGCGCCATTGTCCAGACGGGCCATCGAATTGCCGGCGACGTAAAGCCCCTCGATCGGTTCATCATCCCAGCCGATCACGCGGCAATGCTCATCGCCCAGCAGCCCGGCAGAGGCGATGCCGCCGCCTGCCAGACGGTGCAGTGGTACGGCGTAGAACGGTCCTTGTTCCAGCGGTCCCAGATTGGCGTTGGGCTTCTGGTTGGGATCGCCGCACATGGTGACGCTCCACGGGAAAGCCCCACGCCGGAATTCCGGGTCTTCGCCGGCGGCGGAATAGCGATTGAACGCCGTCACCGTCTGTTCCAGCCCCGGCCCGTCGACGCCGATCATGGCGGCCAGTTCGGCCAGACTGCCCGCCTTCGCGCCCATGCCATCGGGCAGCTCCTGGCCCGGCATCACGCCGCCGAACGGGTATTTCTCCCGCGCCTGACTGTCGAAGATGGCCCAGCAGGGATAATTGACGTGGGTCTGCGAATTGCCGTCGATCACGTTCATGGCGTGGGCGATGGAGCGATAGAACGCCTCGTTCCCGAACCGCTTGCCCGCGCGGTTGACCACGATCGTATGCGGCAGGCCCATATAGGGCAGGGCACCGCGCCAGAGCGGCAGGTCGCCCTCCTGCTCCTCTCCGGGCGTGTGGACGCCAAGGATCGTCCCGTCCGGCACGCGGGCGATGCGGGCACCGAACGGGCCGGCCAGCCGTAGGTGCGCGCCGTCTATCGATTGCATGACCATCGATTCCGGATCGATCAGGTTGCCCAGCGTGCGCGAGTAACCGGGATCGCGCTCGTAACTGCTGACTGCGATCACCACGCCGCGATTGGCCTTGATGAAGATGTCCTTGCCGTCGCGCGTGGCCCGCACGCCGACAATGCGCTGGCCGTCGCCGATCAGTTTTTCCGCATTGACGCCCGTGAGCAGGGGGATGCCGCGATCCAGCGCGCCCTTGACGAAATAGGCGGCAAGGCCGGGCCCAAGACAGCGCTCGTCATTGCCCATGCGCTCTGCCATCGTGGCATAGTCCCAATTGCGCATGTTCGCGGTGCCGCCATTGGCCAAGATATCATGATGCGTCATGCCATAAGGCACGTGCGGCGATACGCGCGTGCGGTGCTGCCATTCGCCCAGTGAGGCGGCCGGAAACGGCACGGGTTCCAGCAGCCGCCCTTCCGCCACGCTATCGTTGCTGTGGGGGTAGTAATAGTCTGGACAGTCCGGGATTGCTGCCAGCTGCAACCCGATCACGTCCTCGAAATACTTCAGCGCGACCGGGGCGTGGATCGCCTGATTGAGGATGGAAACCTCATCCGCGTAACCGGCGGAAAGTCCCTGCACGTAACGGAAGCCGCTTTCGGGGGAATCGTCGATGCCCAGCGCCTTGGCCAGATGATTGCCGGCGATCCATACCTCGCCCATCGAATAGGCGGTGACGCCGCCCACTTTGTCCGACCGCTCGAGAACCACGGCAGAGCAGCCGTGATCCTGCGCGGTGATTGCCGCGCACAACCCGCCCGCGCCGGAGCCGATTGCCACCACGTCTGCTTCCAGATCCCATTGTTCAGGCACGATGTCCGTTTTCACCGGCTGTCTCCCAGCTTTTGCCAACCTCATTCATGGCCGAGGATGCGCCGCGTTCGCCCGGCGCTTTTCCCGGCAGGTCGGTCCTGCTGCAATTATGATACGGCATGGACCGATTAATGACCAGTTCGCCCCGGCGATGGGTTTTTATCGAATCCTGCTGCCGGTGATTGCTTTTTCACGCGTCGCGCTTGCCAGCCGCCGCGTTACTCGCCAGCAGCACCCCGAAGCGTGGCCCAAAGCGCGCCCGTCGGAGAATGCAGTGAACCCATCGAGACACCCCCTCTCGTTCCCCGCCTTCCGGCTGTTCTGGGTGGCACGGCTCTGCACGACGATGGCGCAGGGCGGCATGGTCGTGGTGTTGGGCTGGCAGGTTTACGAAGTTGCCCGGCTTACCCGCAGCATCAAGGATGCGGCCTTTCAACTGGGCGTCGTGGGGCTGGTCCAGTTCATTCCGCTGTTCCTGCTGGTGCTGGTTACCGGCTGGACGGCGGACCATGTCGACCGGCGCGTGATCGCGCGGCTGTGCGGGGTGGTGCAATTGGGATGCGCGGTACTGCTGGGCTGGCTCAATTCGGGCCATGGCGTGACACTTGCCGCGCTGTTCGTGGTGGCGGGCTTGTTCGGCGTGGTTCGGGCATTTTCCATGCCAGCGCTCAGTGCGCTGGCGCCGGACCTCGTTCCGGCCGAAGTGCTGCCCCGGGCCATCGCGATCAATTCCATCGCCAGCAGGCTGGGCGCCATCGTCGGGCCGGCCTCCGTCGGGTTCCTTTATTCGGTCGGGCCGGTGTTTCCTTATGCCGCCGCTTCCGCGCTGTTCGCGGTTTCGTTGCTGTGCTTCATGATGATCCCGCCAGTGCCGCGCACGCCGCGAAATGCCGGCGTCCATCCGTGGCAGCAGATGGTGGAGGGCATATCCTATGTGCGCCACCATCCGCTGATCCTGGGCGCGATCTCGCTGGACCTGATGGCGGTGCTGCTGGGCGGGGCGACCGCGCTGCTGCCGGTTTTCGCGCATGACATTCTGGCGATCGGCCCAAGCGGACTGGGCACTCTGCGCGCCGCGCCCGCATTGGGGGCCATGCTGGCGGCGTTCTGGTTCTCATGGCGGCCGCTGAACCGCGATGTGGGGGTGAAGATGCTGGCGGCGGTCGCCGTCTATGGCGTGGCCATCCTTGGCTTCGGCCTGTCGCGCTGGCTGCCGCTTTCGTTGCTGTGCCTGACCGTATCGGGCGCGGCCGACATGTTTTCGGTCTACGTCCGTCAGTCGCTGATCCAGCTTTCGACGCCGCAGGACATGCGCGGCCGGGTGGGGGCGGTCTCGTCGCTGTTCATTTCCGCATCGAACGAACTGGGTGAGGCCGAGTCCGGCTTCGTGGCCTCCTTCCTCGGCCCCACGGCGACGGTCGTGGTCGGCGGCATCGGCGCCATCGCCGTCACGCTGATCTGGTCCCGCCTGTTTCCGGCGCTGCGGCTGGCGCGCAGTTTCGATATCCGCCCGTTCGAGCGGGAACGGAAATAGGCGGAAAATTCAACGGCGGGCAGGTCAGAACAGCGCTTTTGCTGAAATATATTTTTTCGCGACCGGGGAATACGCGACCACACTATATTTACGATTGAAACACCGTTACTTAGCTATGCTCGCACACCCGGGGGGGATTGGTGGGTGCCATGCTGTTGCAAATGCACGGGAATCAGTTTGCGGAGCCGTTCCGCCCGGATAGTCGGCCCCGATTGCGGGTTCGTGACCTTTTGCCTGCCTTCCTGATGCTGATTTTGCTCGTTGCCGGGCTGCTTGTCGCTTCGTTCGGCGTGGGCGCCGCTTCCGGCGAAGGCTATCTGGTGGTGACGCCGCCCAGCTGGACGCTGGCCCGCACGACCGGGCTGGTACGCGCCTCTGGCGGCAGGCTGGTTCGACCGGGCGGCTTTTCCAACACCGTCATCGCCGCCTCGGCCGATCCTCGCTTCGCACAGACCGTGGAACGGGCGGGGGCGCTTTTCGTGCGCCGCGTCTCCGGCCCGCTTGGCTGCACTGCTCCGCAAGAAACCAGCCCGCCCCTCACGACGAGGTCACAGCCATGAACGACGAAATCGCTGCCCTTCGTACCAAGTTCGGCCGGTTTCTGGTCGTGCTGCTCTGGCTGCACGTCCCGCTGCATGCGCTGGTGGCGCTGATCCAGGGCGAATCGCCGCTCTATGCCGCGCTGGCGGGCGCCGTCCTGGCCGGATCGTTTCAGCTGATGTGGGTGCTTCAGGGCCCCGCGCCGGCGACCCGCTATCTTTCCGCCGTCGCCCTGATGGGGGAGGCGGCGATCCTGCTGTTCCTCCTGCGTGGCCATCCCTGGCAGATGGACATGCACATGTATTTCTTCGCGATGCTGGCGCTGACCATCGCCTGGCTGGATCGCGAGGCGATCCTGATCGCCGCGGTTGCCATCGCGCTGCATCACCTGGTGTTGCTCTACCTGCTGCCTTACGCGGTGTTCTCGCAGGCCGGCACGCCGGAACGCGTCCTGCTCCATGCCGCGATCGTGGCGTTCCAGACGGCGGTGCTGGTTTGGCTGAATGGCATGTTGACCGGCAGTTTCCAGCGCATCGGCCGGATGAGCGACGAAATCCTGCTGAAGAACGAGGCGCTGGAGGAACGCACGCGCGAAGCGGAAGAGGCCACGCGGGTAAAGAGCATGTTCCTGGCCAACATGAGCCACGAAATCCGCACGCCGATGAACGCGATCCTGGGCTACAGCCACCTGATCGGCCATACCAGCCTGGACGATCGCCAACGCGACTTCGTGGAGAAGATCAAGGGGGCCGGATCGTCACTGCTGCGCCTGATCAACGACATCCTGGACTTTTCGAAGAACGAAGCCGGCAAGCTGATGCTGGAATCGCATGATTTCGACTTGCGCACGACGATAGCCGATCAGGTCCAGCTGGTTTCGTTCGAGGCGCAGGCGAAGGGCGTGCGCGTCTTCACGCATATCGGCCCGGATGTGCCGCAGGCGGTTTGCGGCGATCCGCTGCGTCTTGCGCAAGTGGCGATCAACCTGCTGAGCAACGCGGTGAAGTTCTCCGCCGGCGGCCGGGTGGAGATCGGGCTTGAACTGGTGGGCAAGCGCGATGGTCCGGCCGGCGAACTGGCCGTGCTGGAACTGGTGGTGGCCGATGACGGCATCGGCATGAACGCACAGCAGCAGGCAGGGCTCTACAAGCCGTTCTCCCAGGCCGACACTTCCACGACACGCCGGTTCGGAGGGACCGGGCTGGGTCTGGCGATCTGCAAGCAGATCCTGGAGCAGATGGGCGGATCGATCTCGGTCAAGAGCGCGCCCGGCCAGGGCAGCACTTTCACCTGCCGCTTCGAAATGGCGGAAGCCGGCGCAGTGCCGACAAGCCGGGCCGTCTCGTTCGACCAGATCCGCACGCTTCGGGTACTGGCGGCGGACGATAACCCCGCCTCGCGCGAGATCGTGCAGGGCATTTTCGGGCATTGGGGCATGGGCATCGACCTTGCTGCGTCGGGCGAGGAGGCGCTGGCCGCCTATGCCGATGCCTGCAAGCGCGGCAAGCCGTTCGACCTCGTGCTGATCGACTGGAAGATGCCCGGAATGGACGGCATCGAACTGGCACGCATCCTGCAGGAACGCGCCGGAGACGGTCCGATGCCGATCACGCTGATCCTCACGGCCTACAGCGTGGACGAGGCGATGGCGGAGGCGCAGGGGATTCCCATTTCGGCCGTTCTGGCCAAGCCCATCGATCCGCAGGCCCTGCTGGAGACGATCACCGTTCTCTTCGCCGACGAAGCTGCCGCGATCGCGGCCGCGTCGTCCGAAGAAGCCACAAGCCGGCAGGTGGAGGCGCACTTGCGCGGCCAGCGCGTGCTGCTGGTCGAGGATAACGAGATCAACCTGGAGATCGCCACCGAATTGCTGACGCAGGCAGGCCTGATCGTCGATCCCGCCGTCAATGGGCGCATCGCCTGCGACCTCGTGGCCCGGCGGGGCGACACTTATGCCGCCGTCCTGATGGATGTGCAGATGCCAGAGATGGACGGGCTGGAAGCCACGCGCCTTATTCGCGAAACGCGCCCGCGTGGTACTTTGCCGATCCTGGCCATGACCGCGCACGCCTTCGAGGAGGAAAAGCGCAAGTGCATGGATGCCGGAATGGACGATCACATCGCCAAGCCGGTTTCGCCTGCCTCGCTGGTTGCGCTGCTGGATCGCTGGCTGAAGCCCGTTACCCCGGATGCGGAAGGGCCGTGCGCGATTGCTCGGCCCGCCGCAGCTGACATCGAACCCGTCCTCCCCGCCAAATTGCCGCCTTTCGACATTCCCGTCGCGCTGGAACGGGTGGGCGGCAAGACCGCACTGCTCCATCGGCTGATCATCAGCTTCGGGCGGGATTACGCAGACGTGGCCGCGCGGATGCGCGAGGCTCTGGCGGAGCGCGATACCGACGAAGTGCGGCGGCTTGCGCACGGATTGCGCAGCGTTGCAGGCTCGCTTGGTCTGCACATCGTCCAGCATCACGCCACCGAAACCGAACGTCTGGTCCTTGCCGGCGAGATCGATTCCCTGTCTTGCGAAATCGACGCGCTGGACCGGGGGCTGCGGCCGGCCGTGATCGCGGCGCGGACGCTTCCCGCAGTGACAGGGCATAACGGGGCTGCTGCAGACGCCCAGCCGGTGGACGCCAAGCATGCGGCCCAGGCCTTGGCCGAACTGCGCGGCCTTCTGCTGCGGCGCAGCCTGAGGGCCCGAGACGCCTTCGAAAAATTCGCCGATGCTTCGGGGCTATCGCAGCCCGAACGACAGCATCACCCGCTGTGTCAGGCCGTGCTTCGGCTCGATTACGCGGCCGCTCTTGAAATCGTGGACCGCATCGATGACCGCATGGGCATCGATGCTTCCGCCGATGGCGCCGGCGGAGATCTTTCCGCTAACGGCAAACTGGCGACCGATCGCGTCGCCCAAAGGACGAATTCGTGAACAAGGCGACGATCCTGATTGTCGATGACGATCTGGCCAATATCGAAATCATGAACGCCGCGCTGGAGGAAGAATACGACGTTTGCTTCGCCAGTTCGGGGGAGGATGCGCTGGATGTGGCGCGGTCCGTTCAGCCCGATCTTGTCCTGCTGGACGTGGTGATGCCCGGCATCGACGGCTTCGAGGCCTGCCGCAAGCTGAAGGGCGATCCGCTGCTGGCGGACGTTCCGGTCATCTTCACCACCGGGCTGGGCGATGCCGAGGCGGAGATGCGCGGCCTTTCGCTGGGCGCAATCGACTACATCACGAAACCGGTTCAGCCGGCCCTGTTGCGCGCGCGCGTTGCCAACCATGTCGAACTGAAGCGGATGCGCGATCGGCTGGCGCAGATGGCAGTGACCGACGCGCTGACTGGCCTCAGCAACCGGCGCCATCTGGAGATCGACCTTGCCGCCGATTGCGGCCGCCTTGCCCGCACCGGGGAATGGCTTTCGGTCATCATGATCGACATCGATTTCTTCAAGCAGTTCAACGACACCTACGGCCATCAGGCCGGTGACCGTTGCATCATGATGATTGCTTCCGCGCTGACGCGGGCAATCCGCCAGTTGAGCGGCAAGGCAGCGCGTTATGGCGGTGAGGAGTTCCTTTGCGCACTGCCCGGCGTCGATCCGCAATCGGCAGGCGAAGTGGCGCTGGAGATCAAGCGACAGGTCGATTCCCTGGGCATCCCGCACAAGACCTCGCGCATCGGTCCGCAAGTGACGGTGAGCATCGGTGTGGCCTGTGCGCGCTGCGCCGACGGGATGGCGCCGGACCACTGGATCGCTGCTGCGGATGCCCAACTCTACAAGAGCAAGTCATACGGACGCGACCGGGTAACGCTGGATTGCTTCGACGGGATCGCCTCTCACTAGAGAACGCAACCCCATAAATGGCGCGCGATCCCGGATCAGATCTCGTATTCGAGGTGCCAGCCGGTAGCCGCCGCGACGGGATGGTGCCGCTGCGAGGCGCCGGACTGTCGGCGCATCATCTCGCCGTGGAGTTTCTTCACCATGTTGCTGCCGGTACGGGTCATCACGCCGGGCAAGAAGCCATGAAGCATGGTCCCTAATCCGGCCACGATCATGAGCAGGCCGAAGCGATTGGCGACATACCAATGCTCGCCGTAGGTTTCGTTCACGGTGCGGGGATGATCCAGAAACAGCTTGCGGAGCATTGCCGTCTCCTTTGAATGTAGGCCCTAACAGCCGGTACCGGCGGCGGCGCGGGTGCGGAAGCCCGCACCGCCGTCGGCATGGCATGTCCGACCGATCAATCGGTCGGCAAGGCTTTCCGGCCGATCAGGCGGTCGGCGGATAGGGGTGAAGGCCGAAGATCCACTTGGCACGCAGTTCTTCTGCGCGATCGACAAGCAGAACGCGGGCATCGTGGCCCGCCATGCCGGCCTGATGGGCGACATCGATGGCGCGGTTCAGCGCGGCCTTCATGTCCGCGAAGACGGCCAGCGCCACGCCATGCAAGGTGACTGCCCAGTTATCGCCCTGCTGGGCGACGTGATAGTCGTTCTGTGCCATGTGCCGTTTCTCCTTTTTCGCATCCGTGCCGATCCGATGGCGGAAAACATGCGTTCACTTGCCATCGGGCTGGACATCTTCAGGTGTCCTCGGCCCCGAGGTGTTTCTTGGTTTCGTACATGGTGCTGTCGTGGTCGACCCGCACGATTGGCCGGTGATCTAATCTATGATCCGGCCGGAACGTCTTCCCTCTACATTCTCAACCATACCGGTAGACAAAGTGCTGTCAATGCGATTCGACGGCGACGCCGCCGCGTGGCTCGTTGCTTGTCGCGCATGGCGCACCGCTCGTCGGTATCCCCTTCAAGACCGGTCGCGCAGGCCGGGCCTCAACCCTTCCGCCGCCTGCTATCCGCCCGCCAGTCTGTTCCAGCGAATATACGGCAGGATCGAGGCATGGTCATCGGTCCAGGCCTGCGCTGGCCGTTCGTTCAGCACGGTCCATGGCATGTCCGATCGCGCATGGGCGAGTTGGTTCAGCGCCCCGGCGTCGGCCGACAGGGCGATCCAGCGGGAAGGGGTGTAACGCTCGGTATCGGTCGGGATGTCGAGCCGGGTCAGCGCCGCCAGGCCGCCGTCGCGCGCATTCGCGGCAACGACTGGAGCCAGATCGATGTAGCGGTTCGATATATGCAGAAGCAGCAGTCCGCGTTTGCTCAGCGCCGCCATGTAAACCTGCAAGGCCTCCCGCGTCAGCAGGTGCATCGGAATCGCGTCCGAGGAAAACGCGTCGATCACCAGGACATCGAACGAGGCGGGTGGCAGCGCGGCCAGTTTCAGCCGCGCATCGCCGATCACGATCCGTGCGCCGGGCGTGCAATCGCGCAGATAGGTAAAGCGGCCCGAGGTGGAGAAACGCAGGACGACCGGATCGATCTCGAAGAAGGTCCAGCTTTGTCCGGGGTGCGACTGGCAGGCCAGAGAACCCGTCCCCAGGCCGACGACGCCGATCCGCGCGTGCGGCCCGACGATGGCCGGGGTTGCCGCTAGCGCGAGCGCTACGCCGGATCCGGGGCCATAATAGGTCAGGGCATCGCGGGCATGGGCCGGATCCAGCGACTGTTCGCCGTGCAGCGTGGTGCCGTGGGCCAGTGTGCGCATGCGCTCCTCCGCCCGGTCGTGCACGGTATAGATGCCGAAATAGCTGCGCGTACGCTCACCCTTCAGTGTCGCGCGGATCGTCCAGATGCCGCCTTGCGCCACCATGGCGAGGGCCAGAACCATGACGAAGGCCCAGCGCCACGCCAGCAGCATCACCCCCGTTCCCGTGAGGAAGGCGGTCAGCACCAGTGCGATCAGCTCGCCTTCGGGCCGCAGTGCATAGCCATCCAGTTGCCAGCCCAGAAACGCGGCGAACAGCAGCAGCAGGGCCAGGGCGATGCGCACCTGTAACGGATCGCCGCCGTCATCCCCGTTCCAGCGCAGAACGGGTTCCAGCGGCATCAGCAGTGCAGCCGCCAGCACCAGCAGCGGATGCTCCCACGCCCAGTCGAACAGAAGCGGCGCCAGCAAGGCGGTGAAGACGCCGCCCAGCGCGCCGCCAGCCGAAAGGACGAGGTAGAACCGCGTGAGTTGGGAAGCTTCGGGGCGAAGGTCGTAGAGCCGCGCATGAAGCGCCGTCGCCACGCAAAACAGCAAGAGGCAGGTGGCAAGCGCCGTCCACAGCCCCCCCGATCCGTTCGAAAGCATCGCATAGCTGCCCGCGAACAGCGTCACCACCGGTGCGATCCGGCCGATCAGGCGCGCACCGCCGCGCCGGTCGGAAAAGGCGACGACGAAACTGAGCAGATAGAGCCCCAGCGGGATCACCCAAAGCAGCGGCATCGCGAAGATGTCGGTGGTCAGATGCGTCGTCGTGGACAGCAGCAGGCCGGAGGGGACGGCCGAAAGCGCCAGCCACAGCAGCAGCGTTCGCCTTGGAATGCGCGCGGGGGCGTGATCCCGCGGCGGCGCTGGCGCGATGGCAACCGTCGCAAAGCGGCTTGCCCCGGCCAGCACGACCAGCGCGACCAGCAACAGGAAACCGGCCGACCAGAACAGGCTCTGCTCCCGCAGGCTCAACAGCGGTTCTGCCAGCAGCGGATAGGCCAGCAGCCCGGCAAAACTGCCCAGGTTGGACGCCGCATAGAGTGCCCATGGCTCCCCGCCGCGCGGATCGGCCGCAAACCACCGCTGCATCAGCGGCGCCTGCGCCGAAACGGCAAAGAACACCGGCCCGATCGACAGCGCCAGCAGCAAGGGCACCCATAGCTCTTCGGGCAGGCCCCCAACCGGCGCGACATTGGCAAGCCCCACCGGCAGGGTCAGGCCCGCCAGTGTCAGCACGCAAACATGGATCAGCGCCTGCCGGCGCAGCGTAAAGCGGCCCAGCCAGTCGGCATAGGCATAACCGGCCAGCAGCAGCGCCTGGTAGACCAGCATCGCGCTGTTCCACACGTTCGGCGCGCCGCCCAGGTGCGGCAGCGCCATGCGAGCGACCATCGGCTGCACCAGGAACAGCAGGAAGCTGCCGACAAGTATCGTCGCGACGAACAGGCCGCGTGCGGGGCCATGCAGGCCGAAAGTACGGGAGGTATCGGCAGCGGCCATCGGCACCGTCTATCGCATTGCCCCGTCAGTATAAAGCCGCAAGGCGCCGCCGTTCCCTTTGCGCCAAGGCCGAGCGAGTGACTCCTCAGTTCCCCCCGCCAGCCGTATTGCGGATGAAGGCAGCCACATTGTCATGCAGTTCGTGCAGCGAGGGCAGGTGGGCATAGACCATGTGGCCGGATTCGTAGTGCTTGTATTCGACATTGGCCTGTAGGGCCGGGGGCACCGGCAGGTGGCGCATTTCGAACACCCCTTCGAAATAGGGCGTGGAAACGTCGTAATAGCCGCCGTTGACCATGACCTTCATCGTAGGGTTCTGCTTCATCGCGATGGCCAGATCGGGCAGCACGTTGGGCAGCGCGATCAGCGGTTTGCCCGCGCCGGGGGGCTGGTGGCGATAGTCCCAGCTGCCGTAGATGCTGACGCCGGGCTTGAACTGCTTGTCGCCCCCATCACCGGTCCCATAGTGCAGCGTACCGCGTGCGTACTGGTTGAAGGCGGCGATATAGGCGCCTTCCAGTGCAGCGCTCTGCGGATCGTAATCGGCCACCTTGCTCAGCGGATCGAGCGTCGCGCCGGAAAAGCGGGTGTCCAGCGTGCCGGTGGTCAGGCCCTGATCGGCCAGCAGTTCCTTCTGGAACGCGCCATATTCGATGCGAAGATTGGTCTTCAGCAGATAGGGCACCGAAAGTCCGGTGAAGGCGGAAAGCTGGCTCGCGATCCGCTGGCGCTCGGCTTCGGGCAGGGCATTGCCCTGCATCAGCGCCTGCGCATAGTCACCCGTGGCGAAGGCCTCCACTTGCGTTAGCAGGGTCTTCAGGTCAGCCGGCTGATTGGCCAGCTTGTGGTGATACCAGGCGGTGGCCGCATAAGTCGGCAGCGCGACGATATAGGGCAGGTCCACCGAAGGGTTGGCCTGCGGATCGTCGGGCATCAGGTCCCAGTTCAGGATGTCCGACAGCAGGATCACGCCGTTGAGGTCGATCGAGCGGTTCTGCAGCGCCAGAGAGAGCCCGGCGGCGCGCATCGTGCCGTAGCTTTCGCCGAAAAGGTACTTGGGCGAGTTCCATCGCCCGTATTTGTTCAGGAACTGCTCCATGAACTGGGCGAAGGCGTCGATGTCCTGATCCACGCCGTAGAACGCCTTGGCCTTGTCCTTGCCGGCGATGCGGCTGAAGCCGGTGCCCGGCGCATCGATGAACACCAGATCGCTGGCGTCCAACAGGCTCGCGTCGTTGTTGACCGTCTTGTAGGGCGCGGGCGCGGTATGGGCATTGTCCGCCGTTTCCACGCGCACCGGGCCGAATGCGCCCATGTGCAGCCACACGCTCGACGATCCGGGGCCGCCGTTGAACAGGAAGGTGATCGGGCGGCCGGGCGTGCGCACGCCATCCTTGAAGTAGGCGACGTAGAACATCGAGGCTTCGGCCTTGCCGGCCTTTGCGTCCTCGTCATCGGATGCCTTGGCGTCGAGCGCGTCGGTATCTTCCCAACCCTTGGCGTGGGCGACCAAGGTGCCGGCAACCGCGTGATAGGCGATCCGCGAACCGCCGACGGTCACCGATCCGGTGGACTGCACTTCCTCAGGCTGGAACAGCGGGGCCGGCGCATCCGTTGCCGTATCGGCCTTGGCAGGGGCTGCATCGGCCTTGCCTGCGGAGGGCGCGGCGAGCGCGGTGGACGCCGCCAACAGGCAGGCGAAGGGGACGGCAACCAGGGCAGGCTTCATCTATCGTCTTTCGGGAAAGGGCGACCACGATTGGAAGGCGCAGGATTACGGCGCGATCCCGACAAGGCAAGCGCTGGAGCCGTTAAATCAACGGCTTTGCATCCGGATCGGAAGGTTCCAGCCGCTCCTTCAACCGATCGTAGAGGGATCGGTGCACCAGCGCCTGATCCAGCCGCGCCAGCGCAGCCGAAACTTCGCCCGCTTCATGGTCGAGTTCCCGCGCCACATCGTCGAACGCCTGCCACATCGGGCGAAGGCGGGCGACAAGCTCTTCGCCGGCCGGCGAGAGGCTCAGCACCCGTCGGCGGCTGTCCTGCGGATCGGGCGCGGAGTGGATCAGTCCGGCATTTTCCAGAGACTTGCGCGCTTCACTGACGGAGGGATGGCTGATACCCAAGGCTTCCGCCAGCGCGCTGACGGTCATTGCTCCTTCCTGTGCGAGTTGGTTGATCAGCCCGAACCAGCGTTGCTCGAACCGGATTCCAAGCTCGGCATAGATGCGCGTGGCATCGGCATCGATCGCGGCGCTCAGCCGCCGCAGCCGGGCCCCCAGCGCGGCACCGTGCATTCGGCTTACATAGTCGGACATTCCAGCCTCTCGATTGGCATTGACTTATTGGTAGGCACCTACATAAATAATAGCAAGCACGTTCGGGAGAGGGAAAATGACCATCCGCAAACCATTCGGCTACTCGCGGCGGTCCGTCATCGTCGGCAGCCTCGCCGCGGCCTTGTTGCCGCGTTCGGCGGCGGGGGCCACGTCTTCCTTCGATGCCTTCGTGGCGGACACCATGCGAACTGCGGGCATTCCGGGGCTGGGGTTGGGTATCGCGCGCAAGGGCGCGGTCACGTTCACGAAGGGTTATGGGCTTGCCGATGTGGCCACAGGTCGGCCGGTCGATGACAATACGATGTTCCACATCGCCTCCATTACCAAGACGGTGACCGGAACCGCGATCATGCAGCTTGTCGACCGGCGCATGATCGCGCTGGACGATGCGATCGCGCCGCATCTCGATTTCCGCATGGTGGGCGAAGGCGCCGATCGGATTACGTTCCGCCACTTGCTGAACCACACCTCCGGCATATCGGACGAAGTCTATTACGGGGTCGATTTCCGTGTCAGGGGCAAGGATGCCACGATAGCGCTGGGCGACCTGCTGCGCGATTACTTTGCTGCCGGCGGGCGCTACACGGGCAGCGGCAACCTGAAGGCGCCGCCGGGCGCCCGCTGGGACTATAGCAACATGGGCTTCGCGCTGCTGGGATACCTGTTCCAGCGCGTGTCCGGGCAGGATTTGCGCACCTACACGGCGGATCGCATGTTCAAGCCGCTGGGCCTGAAGCGCATTTCCTGGACCCTGGCCGGAACGCCCGAACATCTCCGCGCCACGCCCTATGACGTTACGGACGCCGGCGCCCAGGTGGCTGTACTGCCTGCCGGATTCCCAGATTATCCGGGCGCCATGATCCGCGTATCGGTGGGCGATTTGACCCGGATCATGGCGGCAGCGGCCAATCAAGGGCTGGCGGGCCGGACCCGATTTCTCAGCGCGCAGGCGAACGCGCAGATGCTGCAAATGACGAAGCCGGTCGATCTGCCCGACTGGTTGACCGGGCAGGGCCTGGCCTGGCAGGAAGCTGCGCTTGGCGGTGTTCCTCGGCCCAATCACTGGGGCGGCGATCCCGGCGTGCTCACCATGGCCTACCTCGATCCGATAACCCGCACGGCCGTGGTCCTGCTCTCCAACCTGACCGCGACGCGTGAGAGTCGCGATGCACTGAAGGCGATTGCGGTGAAGGCGCTGGATCGCCCTGTATAGCGCGAAGTATGCGACCTATTTTGCGGTCAAGAATCCCCTGATTTCGGCGCGTTCGGCGCCGCCAGACGTGCGCCGGATCGAAGCGCGATACACGTGGCCTTGCTCTGCAACGATCTATGTACTAGTTGGTACACAGATCGCGGACGGCGTTGCAGCCGCGCCGTTTCCAATGCATTCTGCGCCGACCCCCACTGCTCGCGGCTCAGCGAGGCGGGGCAAGTCCGGCGCGGTCGAAAACGACAAAGGAGGTGCCGCATGTCCGGCACGAACAACGCGAATGGCTTTTTGGCCAAGGCATGGCTCTACCTGATCGGAGCCGTGGTCCTGTTGGCCGGCCTGTTCTTCACCCTGGGCGGCATCAAACTCGCCAGCCTGGGGGGCAGCTTCTACTTCGTGATTGCCGGTGTGGCCTTGCTGGTGTCCGGCTTCCTGATCGCCCGCCAACGCCCGGCGGGCGCTTTGCTGTTCGGCGCGACTTTCGTGCTGACGATCGTCTGGGCGCTGTGGGAAGTGGGCTTTGCCTTCTGGCCGCTGATCTCACGCCTGCTGGCGATGGGCGTCGGCGCGACGGTGATTGCCCTGTCCTATCCGCTGCTGCGCCGCGCCGTGGGCCATCGGCCTACGTGGCGCCCGTCATTGGCGGTCGCCGCCGTGGTGGGCCTTGCGTCGGCGGCCGGTTTCGCGGGCATGTTCGTGCCGCATCCGACCGTGGCATTCTCCGGCAAAGTCGCCGGGTTGATCCCGGTCGATCCCGCGCATGAGCAGAAGAACTGGGAGGCCTATGGCAATACGCCGGGCGGCAGCCGTTTCGTCGCGCTGGACCAGATCACGCGCGAAAATGTGAAGAACCTGAAAGTCGCCTGGACCTACCGCACCGGCGACATCGCCGTAAGCGACGGTAACGGCGCGGAAGATCAGGATACGCCGCTGCAGGTGGGCGATACCGTCTATATCTGTACCCCGCACAACAATGTGATCGCACTGGATGCCGATACGGGCCGCGAGAAGTGGAAGGCACGGATCGACGCGCGCGCATCGGTATGGATGCGTTGCCGCGGCCTTGCCTATTTCGATGCGAAGGCGCCGATCCAGCAGCCGAACATGCCCGGCTCTACTCCGATCACCGCCGTCACCGTGCCCGAAGGCACACCGTGCCAGCGCCGCATCCTGATGAACACCATCAATGCCGAACTGATCGCGCTGGACGCCGATACCGGCAAGTTCTGCACCGACTTCGGCAATGGCGGCCGCGTCGACCTCAAGGCCGGCCTCGGCAATGCGCCCGATCCGCAATACCAACTGACCTCCGCGCCGACGATGGCCGGGACCACCGTGGTCGTCGGCGGGCGCGTGGCGGACAATGTGCAGGTGGACATGCCGGGCGGCGTGATGCGCGGCTTCGACGTGATCACCGGCAAGCTGCGCTGGGCCTTCGATCCGGGCAACCCGGCGATCACCGGTATGCCTGCAACTGGCCAGACCTATACCCGCTCCACGCCGAACGTCTGGGCGGCGATGTCTTACGACCCGGCTTCGAACACGGTGTTCATGCCGGTGGGCAGTGCTTCGGTCGATCTCTACGGCGTCACCCGCAGCGAACTCGATCACAAGTACGGTGCCTCGATGCTCGCGCTCGATGCGACGACGGGCAAGGAGAAGTGGCACTTCCAGACGGTCCACAACGACCTTTGGGATTTTGACCTGCCAATGCAGCCCAGCTTCGTCGACTTCGCGGTGGGCGGCGGCAAGACCGTGCCGGCGCTGGTCTTCGGCACCAAGGCCGGCCAGCTCTACGTGCTGGACCGCGCGACCGGCAAGCCGCTGACGCAAGTCGACAACGTCAAGGTCAAGGCCGCGAACATCCCGAATGAGCCCTATTCGCTCACCCAGCCCCGATCGGTCGGCATGCCGCAGATCGGCGTCGGCCTGCTGACTGAGGCGGACATGTGGGGCGCTACACCGTTCGACCAGTTGCTCTGCCGCATCGCCTTCAAGGGTATGCGTTACGAAGGGCTCTACACCGCACCGGGCACCGACAAGTCGCTCAGCTTCCCGGGATCGCTGGGCGGCATGAACTGGGGCGGCCTGTCCACCGACCCGACCACCGGCACGATCTTCGCCAACGACATGCGCTTGGGCCTATGGGTGCAGATGTTCCCGCAGACCAAAGCGCAGCAGGGCAAGTCCGGCGCTGCGGGCGAGGCCGTCAACACCGGCATGGGCAGCGTTCCGCTGAAGGGCACGCCCTATTCGGTGGTGAAGGACCGTTTCCTCTCGGCACTGGGCGTGCCCTGTCAGGCGCCGCCGTTCGGCACGCTGACGGCGATCGACATGAAGACCCGCCAGATCAAGTGGCAGGTCCCGGTCGGCACCGTACGCGATACCGGTCCGAAGGGCGTGAAGATGGGCCTGCCGATCCCGATCGGCCTGCCAACGCTGGGCGGAACGCTGGCGACGCAGGGCGGCCTCGTCTTCATCGCCGGCACGCAGGACTATTACTTGCGCGCGTTCAACTCGGCGAACGGCAAGGAAGTCTGGAAGGCCCGCCTGCCGGTGGGCAGCCAGGGCGGCCCGATGAGCTACAAGTCGCCGAAAACCGGCAAGCAGTATGTGGTGATCACGGCAGGCGGCGCGCGCCAGTCGCCCGATCGCGGCGATTACGTGATCGCTTACACGCTGCCGTGACGGCCTCCGGGGGCGGATTCCCAACTCCGCCCCCGGACTTCCTTTCAATTCGAAGCAAACCCGTGCCCGTGGAGGCAGCGGGGAGGAGGGGGCCTTGGGCCAACCTATTCGTACCATCACCCGGCTGACCGCGTGCAGCCTGATGATTGCAGCGCCTTTCGCGGCAAGCGACGCGCGTGCCGAGGATGGCGACGCGGCCGAGGAGCAGGCGGCGCCTGTCGACGCGCGCAGCGAAAAATCGCCGACACCCGTCACTGCCTCCGCCGGTGGCCGTGAAACACTGACCGGCGATTGGGGCGGACTTCGCACGCAGTTGAAGCAGGCCGGCGTGACGGTTCGGGGCGATTACGTTTCCGAAACGCTCTCGGCCGTTGACGGCGGGCTGCGAAGAGGGACTACCTACGTCCAGCAGGTTCGCGTCGGCGCCGATTTCGACATGGACAAGCTGGCCGGCGTCGACGGGGCGACGATCCACGTCACCGTCAACGACCGGCGCGGCGTGGGGCTCTCTTCCGATTTCGTGGGTAACCGCCTGCCGATCCAGGAAGCGGCGGGCGGCTACTATGCGCGGCTGACCGAATTCACCTGGGAGCAGAACCTGATGGCCGGCCGCCTGAACCTGCGTCTGGGCTATTTCGCGATGGGTAACGACCTTGGCGGCATGCCGATCGGCTGCAATTTCGTGAACGCGGCGTTTTGTGCCCATCCACTCTCGATGTCCGGAGACAGCGGGTGGTACAACTATCCCAACGCCCGCTGGGGCGCGGCGGTGCGCTACAAGCTGCGGCCGGACGTGACGATCCGCACCGGCGTCTATCAGGTGAACCCGCGCCTGAATGACGAGGATAATGCCTGGAAACCCTTCGCCGGCGGGACGACCGGCGTGGTGCTGCCGATCGAGGTGGAATACGATCCTGGCGCTGCGAAAGACAGCCGCGTGCTGCCCGGCCATTACAAGCTGGGCTTCTACTACGACACCTCCCGCGTCACGCTTCAGGGCGGTGGCGGCACGGTGAAGGGGCGGCACGGCGTCTATCTTCTGGCGGACCAGATGATCTGGCGCGACGGGAAGGGGCCGCGCGGTCTATCGCTGTTCGGGCAGGCGACCTTCAATCCGGAAGAGACGGGCCAGATCACCCGCTGGTACGCGGCCGGACTGGTGAAGAACGGCACTTTCAAGGGCCGTGACACCGATACGGTGGGGCTGGGCTTCGTCTATGCCGAAGTCGATCCGCGCCTGCGCCGTGCCCATGTCGATGTCGCGCCGGTGCCGGGCAGCTATGCCTCGATGCCGGTCGGCGAAATGGCGATCGAAATGAGCTATGGATTTCAGGCCAATCGCTGGCTGGTGATCCGGCCGGACGTGCAGTACATCATCGAACCCGGCGCTTTCAGCTATCGCCGTACGCCCGATGCGCTGGCGATCGGCTGTCAGGTCAGAATGCAGTTCTGAAGTTGCCCTCGGCCAGCCGACCGCCCATAGCGCGCGCCATGCAGGACACCGGCTTCACCGAGCGCAACCGGCGAGAGATCATCGCGATCGCCACGGCCCACTTCGCGGACAAGGGCTTCGCCGGGGCGCGCGTGGATGAGATTGCAGCTGCCACGGCGACGTCGAAGCGGATGATCTATTACCATTTCGGCAGCAAGGAAGGCCTCTATCGCGCCGTTCTGACCGAGGCCTATCGCGGGATCCGCTCCGCCGAGCTGGAGGCGGGGCTGGACCAGCTGGCACCGCTTCCCGCGCTGGACCGGCTGACGGCGGTGACCTTCGATTATCACTTCCACCACCCCGAACTCGTGCGACTGGTGATGGATGAGAACATGCGTCACGGCCCGCACGTGGCTTTGGTGAGCGAAGCCCGCAACGAGCTGGTCCTGCCCAAGACGGCGGCCTTGATCGAGCGCGGCGTGGCCGACGGCAGCTTCCGCGCCGGCATCGACGCGATCGACCTGCATATGACGATCAGTGCGCTGGCATTCCACTTCGTGGCCAACCGCTACACGTTCGGGGCGATTTTCGGCGTCGATGTGACCAGCGAAGCGGCGGCAGCGCAGCGGCGTGAGCAGGTTGTGGATATCGTGCGGGCTTATTGTCAGGCGGTTTAGCGCCGGAGACGGTCGCTTGAAAACGGGTCCGGCTTATTCTTGCACGAGGGTGGGAGCCGATTTTGAAACGACGGCCATATAACCTTCGATAAAATAGAAATACGACGTTCCTGCTGCCTCAGCGATACGCCAATGGTTCACGGTGCCGGCAAACCTGTTTCGCGCCAGTTTGATCATATCCGCTTGCATCGTGACCGATACAACCTTCGAGAACACGATTTTGATGGGAATACGCTTGGCTGCGTCGTGGGTTGGATAAGAAAGCAGTCTGACCGTTACGGTATTGTTCACGGCATCGACTTCGACGCCTTCAAACAGAGAATCGTGTCCCGATTGTTAATCATATAACATGGTCGCATCAGCCTTAGCATAAGCCTGAAAGCGTAGAGCTTTCGCCATTCACGCATTACCAACGGGTTATGCGTACGGCCTTTACGACGCGTTCCACTCGTGATTGCAATGCTTCAGCCGCCGATCAGGCCCGCAGATTGCTACGCAGGGTCTTCATCGTTTCGTTCAACTGCTGAAGTTCCGGGATCGTCATTCCCGTCGCGGCCAGCACTTCCTGCGGGACGCAGCGGGCTTCTTCCATCGTTTCGCGGCCCTTGTCGGTCAGCGCCACGCGCACCACGCGTTCGTCGGCGGTGTCGCGCCTGCGGGTGACGAAGCCTGCGGCCTCCAGCCGCTTGATCAGCGGCGTCAGCGTGTTCGATTCGAGAAACAGGCTCTCACCCAGTTCACTCACGGTCTGATCGTCGCGGCGGGTGAGGGCGATCAGCGCGAGGTACTGGACATAGGTCAGGCCCAGCCGGTCCAGCAGCGGCTTGTAGATCCGGTTGAACGCCAACCCCGTCGAATAGACGGAAAAGCACAGCAGTTCCGCGAAGGGATCGGTGCGGGCAGGGGCGGTCTGGTCAGGCGTGTCGGTCATGGCCACAATATAAATCGCACGCGATTTAATCGCAAGGGTTGACTCCGGGCGGAACTCGATCCATTTAGATCGCGCACGATTTAATCGATAACGATACACACTCCACTCCGACGAAAGGAAAGCACGATGTCCATCAAGCCCCTCTACAAGACCAGTGCCACGGCAACCGGCGGCCGCGACGGCCAGGCCCGCACCGATGACGGCAGCTTCGCCGTTACCCTTGGCACCCCCACCGAACTGGGCGGCAACGGGCAGGGCAATAACCCCGAACAGCTGTTCGCTTCGGGCTATGCCGCTTGCTTCCTGGGCGCGATGAAGTTCGCCGCCTCGCAGGACAAGGCACTCCCCCGCGTGCCCGCCGACGCCAGCGTCAATGCCACGGTCGGCATCGGCGCGCGCAGCGACAAGGGCTTTGGCCTGACCGTTGCCCTGCAGGTCACTCTGCCCGGCGTCGATCGCGAAGCGGCAGAGGCTCTGGTGGCCGAAGCGGACACCATCTGCCCCTACAGCCATGCCGTCCGTGGCAATGTGGAAGTGTCGCTCTCAGTCGCCTGACGGTCAGACGGCACAATGAAAAAGGGCGCGGACTCGATGAAGCCCGCGCCCTTTTCGCGTTCGTTTGGAGCGCCTTAGCCGCCGAAGCGGAGCCGGGCCAGAAGCTGGAGCGAGGCGGCGTAGTAGTCGTCCGCCAGCAGCGTGGGCTGCGTGGTGCCAAGCAGCAGCCCCGCCACTGCCGCGCCGCCGCTGGACAGCGCATAGTCCGCCTCCTGTCCGGTGTTCACATCGACCCACGCGGGTATCGCCTTTCCCGCCGCGATGCACGACCGCCAAAAGGCGGCAACATCGGCGGCCAACACTTGCTTTCCGGCCAATGCAGCCCAGAGCGGCACGCGGATCGCGTCATAGCCGAAGCGCGGCGGCTTGTCCGGAGCGGGGGCGACTTGCGATGGTCCGGAAACTGCCATCCAGTCCACCGGCAAGTGTCGGGTGCCGAAACGGCCCAGGCCGATAAGGGCTTGCCCGTCCTCGATCACCTTGCCCCAAACCTGCTGCCCGTCGAGCTTTGCAAAGGCGTCCAGCGCCGGCCAAACGTAATAACAGGGGTTGAGCGTCACCGCCGCATTGGTGACGAAGCCCTGTACGCCAGGGATCAGCAGCTGCCGGCCATAGCGATCCAGCACGCATTGTTTGCGTATGGCCGCGCGGATTTCCGCCGCGCGGGCGAGGTAATCAGGACGATTCCAGCGTTCGCCAGCCAAGCCCAAGGCCCAGGCGATGACGATGTCGCCATCGGTCGCATTGTTGTGGTCTGCCACCGGATCGGTGGCGTTCGGATCATAGCGCCAGACATGCAGCGCCATGTCCGTGCGGGCAATCGTCTGACGCGTCCAGTTGGCGATACGGTCGAACGCTTCCCGGTCACCGGCCTCCAAGGCAAAGAGCAGACCATAGCTCTGCCCCTCGCTATGGCTTACGCCATTGTTGCCGGTATCGACGATGCGCCCATCACGCTGAAGATAAAGATCGCGATAGCTGGCCCAGGTGACGGCGCGGCCCGGGGTGCGGCTTTGGGCGCCGCCGTTGCAGGCAGCCGTCAGGGTCAGCATTGCGCCCAGCGTGAATTTCCGGCGGTCGATGCCCGGTCCGTCGCTCGTCATCTTTGCCTCTATTCCCGTTCAGCGTCCGTGACGGACTTCCAGAAGGTCATCCTTCCACACCGCAACGGTGCGCAGGGAGGGGCCGCTGCCAAGCGTGCGGAACCACGCATCGTAAGCACCCTCCAGCACACCCAGCAACATGGCCTGCCAGGAATGCCTGAGGTCCGGCACCACGGGCTCCGGCAGGCGGTGGTGACGTACGGTAATCGCATCGTCGCCCACGACAAGCTCGATATCGCCCCAGTCGAGATCCTGCCAGAAGTGGTTGATCCGATCCTGCAGGGCCGTGGCCTCGCTGACGTCCTCCAAAGGGACCAATGCGGCCATGCGCCGCCCGATCGCGCCAAAGAAACCGCGCGCCTGCTCGGCAGGCAGGTTCTCGGCCACTTCGGCAGCGGTCATCGTCGCCATCAACGCCAGACCGCCTACGCCGGTCATGTCCCCTTCGTGCCGGGGCGGCGGGAATGCCTGGAATTTCATCTTCCCGTGCTCCCGAAATTCTGTCTTACGCCAAACAAGCTGCGAAACTCATTGTAGTTGCCAAACGTATTATAGCTGGCTTCGCCGCCGATCCGCGTGGTGGGCGTGATCTTGTAATAGAGCGAGAGCAGGGTCGAAAGTGCGAACCCGGTCTTGCTGGTTTCATCGTAATAGGCACGAACATCGTTGTCGGCCGCCTTGTCCGCATCCAGTTGCGCCTGCAGCACCGGATCGATGGGATAGAGCGGGCTGGCGTCCTGGCTGTAGCTTTGGAAACCGGGCGTGAACGAGGCATGAAGGTCGAAACGATCGTCCTCCATGGCGTAGTTGATCGGGAAGCCCACGGAAATGAAGCTCTGCGGGCTGAAATAGCCGCCATTCCCCCACGTGAAGTAGTTTTGGCTCTTGTCGTAACCCTGATAGTTGACGTTGAGCCCCACGGTCAGCGTCGCGTGCGGGCTGGCATAGGCGCGCAAGTAACCGCCGACATTGGCCTCGAACCCGTTGTTGTGCGCCACGTTGGTGCCGCGGAAGCGGTAGTAGCGGCCGTCGGCATATACGCCGCTGCCGTCTTCGTCGTAGGACAGGCCCCCGCCGCCGGCCGTGCGCATGACCTGGCCCCAGAGCCGCCCGCTGACCGGATCGCGCGCGCCGGCGTAGGATACCACGCTGTCCGTCACCGGCTTGCGCTCCACCATGGCGGTGGCGCGCAAGTTCTGCGTGACTTTGGGCGTGACGGCGGCGCGGAAGGCGACTTGCGTCTTGCCCATGCCCACCGGCGTGGTGCCGACTTCGGCCTGGGCCATGTCGCTCTCATACCCGGCAGAGAAGGCGACGCCGGATTCGTTGACGCTGCCGGGGCCGGAGAACTGCGCTTCGGTCTGCGCGACGATGTTGTCCGCCTCGATCGTGGCGTTCTGGCCGAAGCGCGCCTGACCGGACTTGTTGGGCGCGCCGGCGTCGATGACCACGGCTTCGGCCTTCGCGAAGACGCGGCCGCCGGGAGCATCGGTGGAGAAACGCACCGATCCCTTGATTTCGTCCAGCTGGCTCAGGCCCTTTTCGCCCGAGCGTTGGCGATACCCGGTTTCGACGTCCACGCGCGGGCCGGTTTCCTGCGTCAGCGATGCCAGTTGAGACTGGATCTGCGCCATCACCGGATCGGCGGGGTAGGGCGTGGAGGAAGCCCCGGCCGGAACCGAGGTGACCGGGTAAGGTGAGGGCGCTGATCCAGCGGTGCCGACGCCGTAGGACGGCGAGGCATAGGCCACGGCGCCGGGGGTCTGGCCCGCCGCCGCGACCTGCATGGGAGCCATCGGTACGGCGGCCATGGCTTGGGCCGCGGGCGTCGCACCCGTTCCGGATGGCAGCCGGGTTCCGGAACCCAGCGCGAAGGGATTGACCGGCTGCGGTGCCGCGACAGCCATGTTGCGGAACGGGTTGGCACCGCCCGCCGGGCTCATCGCCGCGAAGGGATTGGCGCCGGAAAGCCCATCGATAGACGTGCCGCCCTGCCGCGCGACGTAGATTTCGCGGGCATCCTTCAGCAAGCGTGCGGCCGCGCGGTTGTTTCCGCGCGATTGTTCCACCCGCGCGAGCGTCATTCGCACTTCGTAATCCTGCGGGAATGCGCGCAGCACATCGGCCTGCGCCTTGCGCGACAGTTCGGTGTCGCCCGCCGCCTGCGCGGTTTCGGCGAGCCCGAGCAGCGCATCGCGGTCGCCGGGCTTGCGGGCCAATACCAGCTGCCAGGTCTGCGCTGCGCGCGCGGGCATTCCGCCGCTCTGGTAGAGCCGGGCGAGGCCAGCCAGCACATCCATATTGTCCGGCGCGGCAGTCCATGCCTGCTGGAGAATGTCGAAGGAATCGGCGTAGCGGCCTTCCAGGCGGGCACGGTCTGCTGTGGAAACCATCAGCGCGGCATTCATGCGCGCATAGGCCTGCTGCCCTTCCGGAGAGGATCCGGCCATGGCGCTGGCGCGCTGCAGCGCCTGCTGCGCCAGATCGTCCCGTCCGACACGGGCCAGCGTACCGATCAGCCCTTCATAGTCGCCGATGCTGGCAACTTGTCCCTGCAGCGCGTTCTCCGCCATGGCGCCGGCGCCGGCAGTATCGCCCAGTTCGTAGAGCGCATTGGCGATCGCGGCCTGCTTGCCGACGGGAATTCCGCTCATGGAGCCGAGCTGGCGCAAGTTGGCAAGCGCCTGCGCGGTCTGCCCGGTGGCCGCCATGGCCTTGGCGCGTTCGATCGCCTCGTCCGTCTTTACGCCAACCGCGAAGCTGCGCATGGGCGCGCTTCGCTGCGTTTCGGGGATCAAGTCGATCAGCCGCGCCGCTTCGGTCGGACGGCCGAGATCGGCATTGAGCAGCGCGGCGGCATAGATCGCGTCGGGCTGGCCCTTGTTGACCAGCGACCGGATCAGCGCTTCGGTTTCCGGAATGCGTCCGCGCTTCAGGTTGAATTCGGCGAATTCGTAGCGGATCCAGGGGTCTTCCGGATCGAGCACGAGCCCCTGCTGGAACTCGCGGATCGCGCCCAGATCGTCGCCATTGGCGGCAGCCGCCAGTGCGCGGCTGCGTGCGGCGCGCATCTGCAGGCGCTTGTCCTCGGCAACGGCGTTGCTGCCGGGGCTTTGACCGGCCTGCCGATAGAGATCGGCGGCATCGGCGTGGCGGCCCTGCCGCTCGTAGATATCCGCCAGCAGTTCCAGCGCGGGCCCGGGCTGCGGATAGCCGGAGCGGACAAGCGCTTCTGCCTTCTGCTGGGCTACGGCGACTTGCCCTTGCGCCAGTGCGCCGCGCGCTTCATCCATTCCGGCGAAGAACCGGGCCGAGGCAAGGCCCTGCGCCCATTGGTCGGGCTTGCCCAGGCGCGAGGCCTGATCCAGCAGATTGGCGGATTCGGCAAAGCGGCTCTGCCGCAGGCGCACGATGCCAAGGCCGCCCAATGCATCGGGATCGCGGGCATTGACCGACAATGCGCGTTCGAACTGCTCGGAGGCGCCCTCCAGATCGCCGCGATTGAGCGCGGCATAGCCGGCGACGCGGGCCTGACCGCCGCGATTGGCGGCAGTGGTGGCGGGACTTGCCGGCGCGGGCTTGGCCGGCGCCGGAGCGGCGACTTTCGCCGGTGCCTGCGTGCGCGCTGGTGCCGGTGCGGGCTTCGGTGCAGCAGGCTTGGCCGCGACCGGTGGCGGCGGCGCCTTGGGCTGGGCGGCAGGACGTGCCGGCGCACCTCTCGACGCGGCGATCACCGCCGGGTTGTTCGGATCGAGCGCCCGCGCGCGGCGCAGCGCCTGCTGGGCCAGATCCTCACGCCCCTTGGACCGCCAGTAGCGCGCCTGCTGCAGCAGCGCATCGACACCCGACGCCTGGGCGACCGCGGTGCCCGCACCGACGGTCAGACCGATCGGCGCGGTGGTGAGCAGCAGGGCCAGTCCGGCCAGGCGCATAGGTGTCTTCACGCGGTTCATGCCGTTTCGTCCGGATTGCCGAGGCGGCGCTGGGCCTGACGGCGGAAGTAGAGGTAGGCTGGTCCGGCCAGGATCACCGCGATGGCGAGCGCGCCGATGCCCATCAGCAGCGGTCGCTGGCTGAACCAGTAGGCCATCTTCATCCAGATCGGCAGCGATCCGCTCCAGTACCGGTTGCCGATGGCAAAGCTGCTCATGCCGTCGCCGCGCGTGACCGCCAGATCGCCTTGGATCGATGCGTTGATCTTCACATCGGCCATGCCGTCCACCAGCGCGGGCAGAGCAGCCGCATTGTCCGAAAGCAGCGCGACCACGGTGCGATCGGACGCATAGGGGGACCGGAAGCTGACGATGCCCGAGAAACCGCGCGCATTGTAGACCAGCGGGGCGGCCTGCATCGGATCGTCGCGCTGGGTCCCGCCGAAGAAGGCGGTGACGTATTGCATCGGCGACCGTTCGGCCACTTCAAGGTGTCCGTTGACATAGCGGACCGGGGCGCGGTCGAAGAGCGAGCCGGCGCCGGCAAGTTCGATGCCGCCCACCACCAGCACGTCCTGATCGGCAAGCTGGCCCGGATCGACTTGCGAAGCCACGGTCACAGACGTCACCGGAACGCCGGTGGAATCGCCGAACCGGCCCATCAGATCAAGGAACGCCTCCACCGATGCGGGCGAGGGGTTCTGCGCCATGATCACCGTCGTTTCGGCCAGATCGGGCGCCACCGTGAAGGGGAAGCCCGCGCCCGCAAAGGTCGCAAGGTCGGGCATCAGCAGAGCATGGTAAGCCGAAGTGAAGTCGATCGTGCTGTCCGCGTCGATCGAGCTGCGCACGTTTTCGGGCAGGGTGCCGGTGCACTTCTTCTTGTCGGCAATGACCATGTTGTAGTCGAACGTCAGCTCGTTCTGCCCGAACAGGTTGTAGCGCGGCAGCACGATCGTGGCGGTCGAATCCTGACTTTTCGCGCCGCTCTGGCCGAACAGTTCTTCCCACCACTTGGAGCCCATCGGCAGCGATTTCAGGTACTGCCCGTTCAGCGACACGTCGAGCCGCGAAGCCCGCTTGTCCAGCCACTGGGCGACCGGATAGCGATAGCCGAGGCTGAGCTTGCCTCCTTCGCGCGGCCAGAAGAACAGATCCGGCGCGACGCGGAAGCTGGCGCTGAGCGGTCCGGGGCGGAAGCCCATACCTTCCAGCGCGTAGGCGGGCATGATGCTGCCCAGCTTGACGGGGTGATCGGTGCTGATCCAGCGCAGCGCGCCATAGCGCGGCCATGACGGGATACGTACGTCGTCGAAGCCCATCCGCTGGCCGCCGAATACACCGCGGCCAAGCGCGACGGCACCGGCGGCAAGCCGCAGTTCGCCGTCGCTGCGGCCCATCAGCACCAGCAGCGTTCCGTTCGGGTCCGCCGGGTTGCGGACCACCGATGCCGAAGGCCCGCCGATATCGCCGACGGCAAGGCCCGGAATGGACTGCCCCGCCTTCAGGAAGACGACCGCATTGCCCTTCGGCAGCGCGCCATAGACCGGCTTGAACGAGAACCCGCGATAGCTGGCCATTGCGCCCAACCAGGACGCTGTGGCGGCGGCGGCCTCAAGCTCGCCCTTGTGGGGCTGGCCGGCGAAGACGAAAGGAACCTTCAGTTGCGAATTCTGCCCCTTGTCGAAGAAGGGCATCGGCAGGCGGGCAAGGTCCGGCGCGAAGGGCAGCGGCTGATACTGGAAGTCGATCCAGGAGCGGACGTTGCTGATATTGGCCCAGAGCACCGAATTGAACGGATCCTCGCAATCGCGGGCATAATGGCCGACGAGGCGCAGGTTCAACTGGTTGTCACCCGGCAGGAACAGCGCCGGATTGATGGCGATACGCAGGACCTGACCGGCGGCGTCGCCACGCGTCAGGGGCACGGTCTGCACCACTTCACCGTTCATCATGACCACCAGGTGGCTCATGTCGTCGAGCATCATGGGCGACCACGACGTCTGCAGCGTCAGCACGGCGGAAGTCACCACGCGGTCCTGCCGCATGCCGAAGGGGATGCCGATCTCGCCCGAAGTGCCCTGCAGGCGGATCGGACGCGTGATGCGCATGTCCTTGAGCGTCAGGCGCTCACCAATGCCGCCCGGCTGCAGGGCTGCGGCGGCGGTCGCCGGCGCGGCTACAGGTGTTGCGGCCTTTGCTGGGGATTGGGCCGGCACCGGGGCGGCGTGAACTTCGCGGGTGCCGATCACCATGGTGGCCAGGCCCAGTGCCAGCGCGCCGATCAGCGCTGCCGCCTTGGCGGCACGGCGGAACGGCAGTCCACCAACCTCGGAGGTCTTGCCGGGGGCGCCGGGCGAGGGAAGGAAGGGATCGGTGTCATCCACCGGCGCGATAAGGGCGGCCTGTTCGCGCATCGCGCGCCGTTCGGCAAAGTTTAGGCGCAGCATACGCTTGATGGTCACCATGTCGACAAGGATGATATCGGCGAGCGAGCGGATCCCGTGGACCTGCTCATGGGGGCCGGACGGCTGCCAGGCATCGGCCCGGCCCATCACGGCACGGACGAGATGGCGCCCGGCAAGGACGTCAAGCTCTTCGAAACGAACGTAGGCATTGGTCCCGTTGGTACGCAGGGTTTCCACCGGGATGGACAGCACTTCATCGCCCATGGCCATGGTGATGTGGCTGACCGCCAGATCACGCACCGGCTGCCCGGCCGGCAACGAAAGCGCCGCGCCGCCCATCGAAATGTCGATAGTGCGGGCAGACAGGACGTGGCCGGATTCGAGATAGGCGGTCACCGGCAGTTCCACCGGAATGCGGATGTCCTTGCGCGCCTGCCGCGTCTCGCGCGCCACCGAAACGGCAGCGACGAGGATGATCAGGCTGAACGATGCCCATGCCGCGTTCAGCACCAGCGTATCGGTCTGGACGTTGAACATGTAAGGGAAGAACAGCCATTTCACGACGGCCAGCGCGATCCCCGCCACTAGCAGACCGATGCAGATCAGGTGCGGACGCACGATCGCCCAGTCGAAATAGGTGCGATCGAGCAGGCTGCCCTTGTCCGTCACGTTGAACTTGCCCTTGCGGGGCTGGAACAGCGTCAGGATCGTCGGCTTCACCAGATGGAAGGCCAGGATCGTTTCGTAGACTTCGCCCCAGAACGGCCGGCGATCACCCCCCTGCGTGCGCAAGTTGGCCGCCGCCGCGCAGAACAGGTGCGGCATGGCATAGGCGAAGATCAGCGAGGCGGAGGCCTGGATGATGTTCAGTCCGAAGATCAGGTAGGCCAGCGGACTGGTCAGGAACGCGATGCGCGGCAACGGATACTGAAAGTGCAGCATCGCATTGAGGTAGCAAAGCCGCTGCTGCCAGGTCAGGCCGGGGCCGAACAGCGGATTGTCGATACGCAGGATCTGCGTCATGCCGCGAGCCCAGCGAATGCGCTGGCCGACGTGAAGAACCAAGCGCTCGGTCGCAAGGCCGGCCGAAAGGCGCGCGCTGACATAGGCCGTGTTCCAGCCTGTCCGCTGCAGTTTCAACGCGGTATGTGCGTCCTCGGTCACCGTTTCGCCGGCGAAACCGTTGGTTTCCATCAGCGCGGCGCGGCGGATGATCGCGCAGGAACCGCAGAAGAAGGCCGCGTTCCACAAGTCGTTGCCGCCCTGGACCGGGCCGTAGAACAAGTCGCCCTCGCCGGGCATACCTTCGATCACGCCGGCCAGATTGCGCTGGACGGGATCCGGTGAATACATGTGGTGCGGGGTCTGCAGCAGGGCCAGGCGCGGATCCTTCTGGAACCAGCCGACGGTCAGCTGCAGGAAGGCCCGAGTGGGCACGTGGTCGCAATCGAAGATGGCGATCAGTTCGCCATCGGTCTTGCCCATCGCCGCGTTGAGATTGCCTGCCTTGGCGTGCAGGTTGTTGTCGCGGGTGATGTAGCCGCAGCCGGCCTCTCGCGCGAAGGCGCGGAATTCCGCGCGCTTGCCATCGTCGAGGATGAAGACGCGGTAACGGTCCGCCGGATAATCGAGGTCCATCGCCGCGAACACCGTGTTGCGCACGATGTCCAGGCTTTCGTTGTAGGTCGGGATATAGATGTCGACCGTCGGCCAGAGCTCCGCTGGGCCCTGCGGCTCGATCACGGGCCGGTCGAGCGGCCAGCTGGTCTGGACGAAGCCCAGCACCAGAATGACCCAGGCATAGAGCTCGGCCAGGTAGAGCCCGCCGCCCAACAGGAATTCGGGCAGGGTGCCAAAGGCCAGCGTCTGGGTGGTGCGCCAGAACATGTACCGGGTGGAGATCAGCACCGCCAGCAGGCCAAGCGCCAGCGACCCCTTGCGGCCCGGCCAGCGCTGCAACACTATCGTGCCAGCTATGGCGACTGCCGCGAAGATCCACTGGGATCGCATGTCCAGCGGCACGCCGACGACCATTCCCGCCACCAGTACGATCGGTACGATGGCAAGATACTGCAATGCCTTTTGCGGCAATATCCTACCCGTCATGCAGCGCGGCTCGCGGATGGGGCGATCCAGGATGCGGAAGTGGATTCCAGCGCAGGCACGATCGCAGCCGAAATAGCGCGAACGTCATGAAGAGCCGTGCTGGCCGGTGCATAGCGCGACAATGGTTGCAGCATGGCGATCGCTTCGGGCACGGCTTCGTCCTGCCGGATACGGCCGATCAGGCGCGGTCCCGCCAGTTCGCGGACGAACGCGGCGCCATGACGCGAAAGTCGGCGTGTTTCGTCCAGGGCGTTGATGACGAAGGCAGTGCGCAGCAAACCCTCGCTGCCCGTCTCGCCGAACATCTGCGGCAGCAGGGCAAGCGTGTCGGGTTGCGCGGTCAAGGTGCAGATATGGGCGCAGGCCTGCTCACCAAGGCGCAGCGCTGCGCGATATTCGCCCGATGGCATGTCGATCACCATGACGCGGTCACGACCGGGGGTAAGGTAGCCCAGATCGCCCAGCATCGGCAGGAGATCGGCATCTTCGGCAGAGCGATGCCAGTGGCGCAGATTGATGCCGCCCACCAGCACGGCTTCGTCGGCAGGTGCAGTCAAGGCGGGCAGGGCGATGGCTTGCGAAAGCCCGAAATGCAGCGCGAGGGTGTCACGCCGGGCAATGGTCAGCACGGTGACGTCCGCACCTTCGGCGGCAAGGCCCATGGCCAGATGGGCCGCAACGAACGTATTTCCCGTTCCACCCTTGGGCGCATGGCAAAGAACCAGCGGCATCAGTTTTCTCCCCGCTCGCTGTCATCGCGGCGTTCGCCGGAAAGGCGGCGAAGCAGGCCGCGAACGTCCTTTTGCGCAGCCCCCTCGTTCGGTTGCGCAGGGGCGGCCGGCACATCCTGCTCGTAGCGACTGAACACGGATTTCAGCGGTTCGGCCGCCGGCTGCGGTGGCGAGGAAGCTGCGGTTTCCGGCCGGTCGGAGGGAAGGGGGGAAGCTGCGGCCGCCTTTTGCGGCAGGGCCGGGTCGAGGGCCTGCAGGCGAGGATCGCGCAAGAGCGCCTCCAGGATCGGCCAGAGTTCCAGATCGGTAAACCGATCCTCAAATTCCTTGTATGCAAAATCACTTCTGCCGAGACGGTCCAGCAGGTTGCGGGCATCGATGCGCATGGTTCGTTGTCCTACCTTACTCTGGCCGACCTAATTAAAATTGGTAAATATCTGGTTTGCGCGCAACGGAAAGTCGAAATGCTTGCGCAGCGTGAATTTTCTTTTGCACTGCAGCAGAAAGAGCGCAGCGATCCGACTATGCATCGGCACGGCGATGGTGCGAATGCGCGGCCTGGATGTTTGGGCCGATCATGGCGGCGCAGTTTTCCACCTTGCCGTCTTCCCCGGTCCCGCCGCGCAATTGCCTTTTCGCATATAATGTGAACCAACTGGTAAATCTGGATTTCCGCCGAAACCCTCGGACGCGCCTATTGCCGGCGCAACCGAAGGCCGGCTTCGGGACTTTGGCAAGAAGACGGCCCCGCAAGAGTTCGCCGCGATAGAGGATTGGCAGGGTGCAAAGGGACAGCCAACTCGAATTGCCTGTGGCGCAATACTTGCGCCTGAGGCGTCATATACCGCCGCTCTACGGCGTTCTTGCGGTTAACGCGGGGGCGCTGGCGTTTACACATCGCCACACTGCGCCGGTTTTTCTGACACTGGCGATTCCCTGCCTGCTGGTGCTGGCCTGTCTTCACCGCATCCATGTCTGGGCGCGCCCGGTCGATGCGGCGACCATCGCCGCTACGGATGCGCAGCGGATGATGCGGCGGACGACCTGGCTGGGCATCGCCATGACGCTGGGCTTTCTTGTTTGGGCTCTGGTGTTGGATCAGTACGGCAGCCCGGAGCAGAAAGGCCATGTGGTGGTCTTCATCGCCACCACCGTGCTTGCCTGCATATTCTGCCTTACGCATCTACCGCGCGCGGCAGCGGCAATCGGTGTCATCGTGATCGGCGCATTCACGATATATTCGATTGTCATGGGGCCGGAAGAGCGCATCGCCATGGCCCTTTCGATCGGACTGGTGACCGCGCTGATCCTCTTCGTGATTCGCGATTCCTTCGCATCCTTCGTTCACCTGGAGGAATCGCGGGCTGCGCTGATTGCCGGCCAAAGGCGGGCGGAGCGGTTGGAGGCTGAAAGCGCGCGTCTGGCCAGGACCGATGCACTGACCCAATTGCCCAATAGAAGGCGCTTTTTCGAAGACGTGGAACAGCGCCTTGCGCAGGCGAGGGCGCATACTGGGATACAGAATGGGGCGGGCAGGAGCGGGGGCGCCGACGCAAGATTTTCCATCGGACTGATGGATCTCGACGGGTTCAAGCCGGTGAACGATACGCACGGGCACGCTCAGGGCGACCGGCTGTTGCAAATCATCGGCCAGCGTCTTGCCGATGCATGTGCGGACAAGGGGGCGGTGGCCAGGCTCGGCGGCGATGAATTCGGCATCATCGTGCCCGGCGGCCTGTCCGATGCGCAGGCGCTGGTGCAGGACCTTTGCGTGGCCACGCAGGAGACCGTCAAACTTGGCGATACGCTGGTATCCGTGGGCGCATCCGGCGGGGTTGCGGCTTATCCCGTGTCCGGCCAGAACGCCAACGACCTGTTCGATCGCGCCGATTTCGCGCTCTATCACGCCAAGCGACATGCGCGGGGCAATTGCCTGAAGTTCTCGGAAGAATTCGAAAAGCTGATCCGGGCGGATCACATGATCGAGGCGGCCTTGCAATCGGCCGATCTGGCAGCGGAAGTATCGCTGGTGTTTCAGCCGATCTTCGCGCTTGAAACGATGAAGCCGGTGGCGGTCGAGGCGCTGGCGCGATGGACGTCGCCCGTCGCCGGTCCCGTCTCGCCGGGAACGCTGATGTCTTGCGCGGAAAAGCTGGGCATCCTGCGCCCACTGACGTTTCACTTGTTCGAACTGGCGGTGGGGGCCGCGCAGTCCCTGCCAGGTTATCTGCGCATGTCCTTCAACCTTTCGGCAGGCGATCTGGCCAATGCCCAGACGGTGGACGGAATTCTGGAACGGATCGCCAGCACCGGTCTCGATGCAAGCCGGCTGGTCTTCGAAGTTACCGAAACCTCGCTGATCTCGAATTTCCCGGCCGCCGTTCGCGAACTCCAGCGTCTGCGGGCATGTGGCGCCAAGATCGCTCTGGACGATTTCGGCACCGGATTCTCGACGTTCAATTCACTGCAGCGACTGCCGCTCGATATCCTGAAAATCGACAGAAGCTTTGCCGATCGAATGCAGGACGATGCCTGTCGCCGCGTGCTTACGGGCATTTGCTCACTGGCGGCCTCGATGTCGCTCGATTGCGTGATCGAGGGTATCGAAACCGAGAGCCAGTTGGATACGGCCCGCGCACTGGGTTTTCCTCTCGTGCAAGGGTTCTTCCTTGGCCCGCCGGTGCCGCGCGATGATATCCTGCGTCAAAACGCCGATACGGGAACTGCGTCTCAGATCGATTAAATTTAACATAAGATATATTATCAATCTAACGGGATGGGATAGAGGGGATGCTGGACGCGCAGGCGATCATGGAAAAAGCGCAAGCGAAAGTCGGCATCGACGACACCGACCTTGCCCCCCGTCGCAATCTGCAAATGCTGCTGGCTTCGCTACGGAACTCTTTCCGGATGTCGCCTGCCGGCGAAGTCGCTGCCGCCGCCATGCTGGAAATGGACACGATCAACCGGCTGGAAACGCTCAAGTGGCTGCGCGACTACCCGGAGATCGCCGATGAAGCGGTGGCAGCGCCGGTCTTCCTGATGGGGCTGCCACGTTCGGGCACCACTTTCCTGCAATACCTTTTCGATCGCGATCCCCGGTTCCGGCTGATCCGTACGTGGGAATCGATGATGCCCTGCCCGCCCGCGGGCTTCGCGCCGGAAACGATCGCACCGCGACGGCAGGCCTGGATCGAGCTTCAGAAAAAGCGGCCCCATTTCGACGGGTTCGAAGCCTTGCACCTCTATGACGAGGATGGTTCGGACGAATGCCATGCGTTCCTCGAACAGAGTTTCGGCGCTGCCGGGCTGCACAACCTCTACAGAGTGCCCGCCTATTTCGATTACCTTCTGGACGAGGTCGATCTCGCCGAAACCTATCGTATCCACAGGCGCCAGTTGCAGTGCCTGCAGTGGCGCCGCCGTCCCAAGCCCTGGGCGCTCAAGTACCCGAACCATGTGCTTGCAATGGACGCGATCCTGGAAGTCTATCCCGATGCGCAGTTCGTCATGACCCATCGCGATCCAGTCCAGGCGCTGGCATCCATCGCGAAGATGACGGCGAACTTGCGCGGCATGAAAAGCGCCGATCCCGTGGACCGTGCGCAAGTCGGCAGTGACATGCTTCACTTCATCAGCCGGCATATCGATCGCATCATGGAGTTCGACGCAGGCCCTCACCGGGACCGGGTCATCCACGTCGACTATTATACCCTTGCCGACGATCCAGTGTCGGCAATGCGGGAAATTCACTCCAGACTGGGGATCGACACCCCGGACCAGATCGCGCGGTCGGTCGCCACGTGGCATGCGGACAATCCCAAGAATGCCCGCGGAAGCAATGCTTACGCGCTGGAGCAGTTCGGATTGCTTGAGCACGATGTGCTCGGGCAGTTCGCGCCCTACGTCCGGCGTTTCGATATTCCGCGCGAGGCGGAAGGTGTGGCGGCGGCGCGACGGCAGCCTATTTGCAAAGATATGTTTCAAGGGGGCGCCCAAGCATAGGCAATCGCAAAATCTTTACCTATGAGGACCGCATGGATGACAACCTGCGCCGCGCCGCTCTCGATTATCACCGGTACCCTCAGCCGGGAAAACTTCGGATCGAACCCACCAAGCGAATGGTCAACCAGCGTGACCTCGCGCTGGCGTACTCCCCCGGCGTTGCCGCGCCTTGCGAGGAGATCGCTGCCGATCCCGACAAGGCGCTGGACTATACCGCGCGCGGCAATCTGGTCGCGGTGATCTCCAACGGCACGGCGGTGCTGGGCCTTGGCGCGATCGGCGCCCTCGCCTCCAAGCCGGTGATGGAAGGCAAGGCCGTCCTCTTCAAGAAGTTCGCCGACATCGACGTGTTCGATATCGAGGTGGACACCACCGATCCCGACAAGTTCGTGGAAGCCGTGGCGCTGCTGGAACCGACCTTCGGCGGCATCAATCTGGAGGATATCAAGGCCCCGGAATGCTTCGCCATCGAGGCGCGGCTGAAGGAACGCATGAACATTCCGGTGTTTCATGACGATCAGCACGGCACGGCGATTGTTGTGGCCGCGGCCGTGCGCAATGCGCTGGTGTTGCAGGGCAAGACGCTGGCCGAGGCCCGCCTGGTCACGTCCGGCGCGGGTGCAGCAGCCCTCGCCTGCGTGGATCTTCTCGTCTCCATGGGCCTTCCGGTCGAGAATGTGACGCTGACCGACAAGGATGGCGTCATCCATTCGGGGCGCGAGGGCATGTTGCCCAACATGGCGCGCTATGCCCGCCAGACCGATGCCCGCTCGCTGCCCGAAGTGCTGCCCGGCGCCAACCTGTTCCTGGGGCTTTCGGCACCCGGCGTGCTCAAGCCCGAATGGCTGCCGCTGATGGCCCCCAATCCCCTGATCTTCGCCCTTGCCAATCCGGAGCCGGAAATCCGCCCCGAACTGGCGCGCGAAGTGCGGCCCGATGCGATCATCGCCACAGGCCGTTCCGATTATCCCAATCAGGTCAACAACGTCCTGTGCTTCCCCTACATCTTCCGCGGCGCGCTGGACGTCGGGGCGACCGCGATCAACGAGGAGATGAAGGCGGCTGCAGCGGAAGCCATCGCCGCCCTCGCCCGCCTTCCCGCGCATGACAGCGTGGCGGAAGCCTATGGCGGTCGCAAGCTGGTGTTCGGGCCGGAATACATCATCCCCACCCCCTTCGATCCCCGCCTGATCGGAGAGATCGCCACCGCCGTCGCCCGCGCGGCGATGGCCAGCGGCGTGGCCCGCAAAACGATCGATCTGGACGAATACAAGCGCACCCTCACGCACCAGAACGCCCGTTCCGGCCAGTTGATGCTGCCGGTGTTCGAGGCGGCGCGGGGTTCGGGCCGCCGCATCGTCTATGGCGAGGGTGAGGATGCCCGCGTGCTGCGCGCCATTCAGGACGCGCTCGACGAAGACATGGTCCGCCCGACCATCATCGCCCGCCGGCGCATCCTGCGGGAGAAGTTGCCGGACCTGGGCCTGAGCTTCGAACTCGATCGCGATGTCGAGGTGATCGATCCCGAAACCGATCACGAAGTGATGAACGACCTGGTCGACGCCTATCGCTCCATCGCTTCGCGCAAGGGCGTTCCTGCCGACGAGATCTTCCGCCACGTCTATCGCCGACCGACGCTGACTGCGGCACTGATGCTGCGTACGGGCCGGGTCGAGGCCGCGCTTGTCGGCGGTCGTTCGGAATACTGGGGCCAGATCGAGCACGTTCTGCGGGTTATCGATCGCAAGCCGGGCAACAGCCGGGTCTATGCCCTCTCCGGCCTGATCCTGGATGCGGGCGCGCTGTTCATCACCGATACGCACATGGTGCCGGATCCCACGCCGGAACAGATTGCGGAAATGGCCCAGTTGGGCGCTACGCAGCTGAAGAATTTCGGGCTGCGCCCACGGGTGGCGCTGCTGTCGCATTCCAACTTCGGCGCCTCGCATAGCCCCAGCGCGCGCAAGATGCGTGCAGCGCTGGAGATCGTCAAAGCGGCCGCGCCGGATCTGCAGGTCGATGGCGAAATGCATGCCGACGCGGCCCTCAGCCAGGCCTTGCGTGACCGTCTTGTTCCCGATTCACGCTTCGAAGGTCCGGCGAACCTGCTCGTCATGCCCACGCTGGATGCGGCGAACATCACGCTGACCGCGCTTTCGGCCTCTTCAAGCTCGCCCACCGTGGGTCCGATCCTGATGGGCCTTGCCCAGCCGATCCATGTCCTGACGCCGGGCGTCACCGCGCGCGGTATCCTGAACCTGACCGCAATCGCCGCAGCCGAACTGGACCAGCGCGCGAAATAAATCGCCTTGGGGAGAGCGAGGTCGGCCGACCTCGCTCTCCGACCAATCGTTCCGGTCAACGCACGCGCGATACCGCACATCGCCCCCTTTCCGTCACGCTAAATAGTATTCACTATTTAGCGTGACGGCACGCGGACGGAGGACGGGGCGATGATCACCGAACTGCTCGATTTTTCGGGAAAGGCGGCCATCGTCACGGGGGGCGCGACGGGCATCGGCTATGCCACGGCCTTGCAGCTGGCGCGGCTGGGGGCACGGGTGGCGATCTGCAGCCGGTCCGCCGATGAACTCGATGCCGCGGCCCATCGTATTGCGGCAGAGAGCGGTAGCGAATGTCTGGCGATCCCGACCGACGTGAAGGACGAGGACGCCGTGATCCGCATGGTGGCGCGCACGGTGGATGCGTTCGGCCGGATCGATGTATTGGTCAACAATGCCGGCGGCACCCGCATGGGTCCGCTGGAAGCGATCCCGACCCGCGGCTGGGATGCGATCTTCGACCTCAATGCGAAATCGGCGTATCTCTGTACGCGTGAGGCGGGCCGGCACATGATCGCGGCCCGATCGGGCGCAATCGTCAATGTCTCATCCAATGCGGGGATCACCGGCGTGAAGGGCGGCGCGCACTATTCGGCGGCGAAGGCGGCATTGCAGATGTTCACCACCGTCACCGCCGCCGAATGGGGACGGCACGGCATCCGCGTGAACTGCGTGGCCGCCGGCATGATCGCCAGCCCGCGCGCGGCTGCGGCATGGGACGCGGCGGGCCTTTCCGGTGCGGATATGGCCGCGCCCATCCCGCTCGGACGTCCGGGTACGCCTGACGAGATGGCGAACATGATCGTGTTTCTGGCCAGCGATGCGGCTTCCTACGTCACCGCGCAGACGATCGCGGTCAACGGAGGCCCGTCTCTGGGCGGCATGGCGCTGGAATGAAACGGAAAGGGAAGGTTCCGGGCATGGACGATACGATCAAGCCGCTGATGGACTATCTCGCTCCACTTGAGGACGCGGTTGCGCAGCTTGCGAACACCTGGCGGCCTGACGATCCGGCCTATCGTGCCGACGTCTACCGTCAGATCATGATGCAGTTCTCCTACGCCTATTTCGCGTTCTTCCATGCCGATGCCGATCACCCGGACTGGGCGCCGCTTTGGAACCCGGTTTTCACGTTGCAGCCCAATCCGGACGACATCTACCTCTACTGCCCGATCAGCAGTGATCGGCGCTACCGCATCAGCGGCAATCGCGGGACGGTGAAGATGGTGACCTTCACCACCCAGCTGAGCCTTGCCGGCATGCCCTGGGAAAACGACCTGACCGGTGCGCACTACAATGACATCGACGACGGCGACCTGCAGATCGACGCCCAAGGCGACTTCGAACTGCTGCTGAGCGCCGAGCGGCCGGAGGGCTATCGCGGCAACTGGCTGCGCATCGCACCCGGCGCGCGGGTCCTGATGACGCGCTATCGCAGTTATGACTGGGAGAATGAGGTCGATCCCCGCATGTCGATCGAATGCCTTGATCCCGTCGCGCCAAAGCAGCGGCTATCGCCGGCACAGATCATGGAGCGCATCGATCACATGGCGCACATGCCGGAACGTGCCCTGAGGCTGTTCTACCCGATGCAGAACGGCATCCGCGAGCGTGTGGGCGTGAATGTGTTCGAACCGGTCAAATACGGCGGGTCTTTCACGCGGCAGGTCTACCTGCCGGCGGTCTACGAACTGGAGGATGGAGAGGCGCTGATCGTCGAGACGGACCTGCCCGCGCAGCGCCGCTACTGGAATTTCCAGCTTAACGACCCCTACTTCAACGCCACCGAATACGTCTATCGCCAGTCCAGCACCAACGGGCACTATGCGCGCGTAAGCTCGGACGGGAAGTTCCGCGCAGTGATCGCACTGGAGGATCCCGGCGTGCCGAACTGGCTCGATCCCGCAGGGTTCAAGCAGGGCACGATCTACGGGCGCTGGTACGATTGCGACAGCGAACCGACGCCGACGATCACGCGCGTACCGCTTGCCGAGTTGCGCGATCATCTGCCTGCCGACACGCCGGTCGTCTCACCGCAGGACCGGGCGGAAGAACTCCGCCGGAGGGTGCGCGCCTGCCAGCGCCGGCGGCGCTGGTAAGGTCGCCTCTCTCAGACCTGCTGCAACGCGCTGTCATTTCTGGACGAATGGCGGATCGCGTCCATCACCTTCATCGCGGCGAGACCATCGGCGAAAGTGGGGACCGCGATCTGAGTTCGCGTCCCCTCGCCGGCGATCGCATCGCGCAGCGCTGCGCATAGGCGGATGAACGGTGCCAGTTCGAAGCTGGGCGGCCGGCCGGTGGCGGATGGCGCGATTTCCGGCAGGCGCAGGTCGTCCGGCACGTCCAGTTCGCGCGTGCCGCCCTTGTCGGCCAGCATGACTTTACCGCTTTCGATCCAGACGGTGCCCTTGCTGCCCGCGCAGCGCACCAGCGTGGCCGGTGATCCCCACGCCCCCGCACACTGCTGCATCGATCCTTCCAGCCCGTTGGCCATCCGAAACCGCAGTGAATAGCTGTCGTCGGCCACATCATTCCGCTCGGACACGGTGAGGAGCCGGGCCGAAACAGTATCGAACTCGCCGAGCCAGGCCCGGATCTGGTCGATCAGATGCGATCCCCCAGCGCCCAGCCAGCCGCCGCCCGAAGCCTCGTCAAACCACCAGCCGGGCAATCGCGCCTCGGGATCGGCGCAAAACGGAATGAACTGGTCCATCACCAGTAGTCGCGGCTCACCGATCAGGCCCTCTGCGATGGCGCGGCCGAACAGTGCGCGTTCCGGTTGCCAACGGAACTCGTGTGCGATCATGTGGACTACACCCGCCTTCTCCGCCGCCTCTAGCAAAGCAGCGCCTTCGGCGGCATCGAGCGCGAAGGGCTTCTCGCAAAGCACGTGGCAACCATGCGCGACGGCCTTCATTGCCAATGGCGCATGGGTCGAAGGGGTCGAGGCGATGGTGACCACTTGTGCACCGGTGCGCTCTATCGCCTCGTCCAGATCGGTGAAGAACGCCGGAATATCGGCATCTGCCGCCTTGCGTTCCAGCTTCTCGGGTCGGGTGCCGACAAGCCCAACCACATCGAAACCGGCCGCGCGCAAGGCCGGAACGTGGACGCGGCAGCCGAAGCCGGTGCCGACGACAAGCGCGGGTATCTTCGTCATGATCGGCTCTCCGTCAGGATGCGTTGCAGCGCACGTGGACCTTGGTTTCCGCGTTGGGCCCGCGCAGCGCCGCGAACATCGCGGGAAGGTCCGAAAGGCCGATGGTATTGGTGACGATGGCCTTAGGATCGACGTGACCCTTGTCCATCTGATCGGCGATGTAGATGAATTCCTTCATCGAATAGCCGACTGCAAACTGCATCGACACGCACTTATAGGACGCGATCGCCGGGATCACGGGATCGGGCGCGGTGCAGAACCCCAGCGAGACGATGCGGCCGAACTGATCGGCATGCATGATCGCCTTGGGCAGCATCCCTTCTGCCCCCACCGCCTCGAACACCACTTGCGGCGGCCCGCCCAGCACCTCGGCCACTTCGCCGATCTCGCCATCACCGTAGGCGACGAAAGCATCGGCCCCCATCGCCAGCGCCAGATCCTTGCGCCTTGCCGAGCGCGACATGGCAACGATGCGCCCTGCTCCCAGCCTCCGCGCCCAATAGATCGCATAGAGCGCCACCGTGCCTCCGCCCAGCACCAGCACTCGGTCCCCCGGCGAAATCGCCGCGAATTTCGTGCCGTAGAGGCTGATCGCCAGGGGTTCGATCAGGGCACCGTCGGCCAGCGACAGCGTCGAGGGCAGCCGCGTTGCCACGCTGGCGGGAATGCTGGCGAGTTCGGCAAAGCCGGCCATCGCCTTGGCCGGGCTCGACTGGCAAAGCACATTGTTGCCATGCGCGCGGCACTGGCGGCAGTTCCCGCACGCGACCGAGGGCAGGACGGCAATCTTCTCGCCGATCCGGAAGCCCTCCACATTGCTGCCCAGTTCGACGATCTCGCCCGCGTATTCATGCCCGAACTGCACGTTCGGGCCATAGTCCCAGGCGCCCCCCTTGGTCATGGACAAGTCGGTGCCGCAGATGCCGCAGCCATCCACGCGGATCAGCAGGTCGTCAGGCCCCGGCCGGGGATCGGGCAGGCTTTCGATGACGATCGGGCGGCCGCCGCCCGGATAGAGCGCTGCCCTCACTTGCCTTTCTCCACCAGGTCGAAGCGTTCGATGTAATCGCCGAAGGGCTCGCGCGCCTGTTCGGGTGTCATGCCGTAATCGGCAATCGAATAGCGATGGACGCCGTGCTGAAGCTCCGGCTTTTCGTCGATCCGCTGCGCGAATTGGGCTCGCGTGGCATCGGGAATGTCCATGCCGATGAAAGCGTAGATCCGGTCCAGCACATCCATCGGATTGCGATGAAAATCGAGGTGGACCACGTCGAGCACCTTGCCGGGATGGCGTTCGCGTACCGCATCGGCTTTGTGCACGGCGTTCGCCCACTTGGCGACTTCCCGCTCCAGCATATTGGCGGCGCGCTGATCTGCCCGGCCCTCTTCCATCGTCGGGTGCAGCGTCATCAGCAGCGATACCAGAGACGGCACCGCCTTGGCCGGATCACGGTGCGTCTGGATCACTTTGGCATCCGGGAACACCGCGAAGAGCAGGTCCAGATTTTCGATATGGCCGGGGTTCTTCAGCAGCCAGCGCTTGTCGCGGTCATTCGCGCCGATCAGTTGGACGCAGCGGTAATAGTAGTCGTAGGCCGCCTGCTCGCTCTGGCACTGCCACCATGCATCGTAAGTCGGGGCGGACCATCCGCAGCTCCACAGGTTCGAAACGAAGGACTGGCGCAGCAGCATGCAGCATTCGTGCACTTCTTCCGCTGCGATATGGTGCGCGGCCCGCTTCTGCGGCGCGGCGGCATAGCGCGCTTCCAGCACGGCGACGGTCTTGCGGTATTCGGGATAGCTCTCCCACTCACTGACCGGCGGGCGCGGCATCGGGGCATCGAGCAACCAGGTCTGCAACCCCTGAAACCGTTGGTCTACCGCCATCAGACGATGGAGCGCGGTCGTCCCGGTGCGCGGCACGCCGGTGATCACCACCGGGCTGACGATGGCCTCGGCATCGAAGCCGGGATTGTCCTTCATCGCCCGGTACGCACCGGCCCGGCTGCGCAGCACGCCGATCACTTGCCCCCAGGCAGCTCGCCGGCCCTGCTCGGTGAAATGCGGGTCATAGTCCATCGACTGGAGCATGACCTTCAGCCCATGCAAGTAATCGCCGGGCCCGAAATCATCGTGCCCCAGTTCGCGCGTGACGATCTCGTGCGCCTGGTCCGACGCGGTGCGGAACCGCTCGGGCGGATCGTACCCGAAATCCATCGACAGTCCTCTCTCGTCTCTCGTTCTTCTTACCAGCGGCGCCGACGCTGGCAGGCCCGCACGCGCTGGCGTAGTTCCTCCGCCCGTTCCTCTGGCGTGACGGCCGGCGTGTCCGCGGGCAGATGGTCGCGCAGATCGGCCAACTTCACGCGTTTGATCGTCGGTGTCGGCTCGCTGTCGCAATCGTACCAGCGGCCGTAGATGCCGCCTTCGGTATAGCCGGCCGGGTCCAGCCAGTTCGGCACGCCGGGATCTTCCAGCGCGATCACCGCGCGGTATTTCCCGTCTGAACTCAGCTTCGCGAAATGGCCGTTCGAGCTGGAGATGCGGTAGACGTATTCCAGCGCGTTGAAGTACGGATCGTTGAGCTGGATGTTCCAGTACGGCGCCTTCGCGGGAATATCCGTCTCGATGATCAACGCCTCGTCCGGGTCGAGCTGGAAGCACGCGGGCCAGTAGACCTGCTTCACCAGCGCGCCGGGCATCCGGATCGGTTCGAAGACATTGAAGCCCACGCGGTCCTTCACGCCGTTCTGCATGGGATAATAGAGCTTCGTCTTGCGGCCGGGAAACTTCGCCATTTCGCCAATGCGCCGCAGGATTTCCTCGGACGAGAGACGCGGCTTGGCCGGCACGGGATCGAGGCATTCGATCGAAAGCTGCGGATCCACCTCGTTCAGCCAGTCGTAGCTGCGATAGCGCAGATAGAGGTAGCCGGCCTCGGGATCGATCTTCGCCCACTTGCCGGTATAGCCCGCCGGGCGTTCGGCGCTGAAGATGACCGAGAAATCCTGCCCGAGTTCAAGGCCGAGATCGCTGTCGTCCACCTCGTTATGCCCGTTGGGGCGCGGCATCTCGTCCACCGATCCGGACTGCACTTTCTGCGTGGTGAAGGACAGGATCCGGCACGTGGCGCGATTGCCCGATATCCGGTAGGTCAGATCGCCCCGGATGGGGGACTGGACGTAGATGTCGTCCGGATTGGGCTGCAGGGTGTAGACCGGGTTCCACAGCGGCGCCCAGTCCGGATGCTCGGGCGTGGCGTGGAAATAGGCGAAGTAGGCGTAGGACAGGCTGGTCATCGTCTGGCGATAGACATCGGCGCGATAGGCCGGATCGTCTGGGCGCCAGGTATCCTTCAGGTTGTCGACCGCGCTTTCGAGGTCGGCCAGATAGGCAAGAATGCTCGGCTCGATTTCCATCGTGTGGGCCTCTCCAACCCTATTGATAGCAATCACTATCTAAATGCGTTCGATGCGGCCGGACAAGCCATTTCGCGCTGCCTGCCCCGCCAAACGCCCCGGCGATTTCGCGCGGTCAGGCTTTCTCCCTTTGGCTGCCCATCATGAACGACGCATCGATTGCCCCGGTCATCACGCCCGTGGCGAAGCCCTGATCGGTATAGAGAAACGCCCCGGTTACCGCGCCGTTGAGCGGGCTGTTGAGCAGCACCAGCGGCCAGGCCTGATCCTCTGCGGTGGCGATCCGGCCGAGCGAGGGATAGGGCCAGGCGTCGAGGAATTCCTGGCTGATCACATCGGCGGATTGGTCCATGAACGCCGTCTTGGTCGGGCAAGGGCCGATCGCGTTGAAGCGGATCCGCCGCTCGTTCCCCAATGCGACCGCCGCCTTGGCCACCCAGACGACCAGCATTTCCTTCGACGTGGTGTAGCCGTCGCGCAGGCGCTTTTCGGGATCGGCTGCCACCCAGGCGAGCGCTTCGTCCGGATCGGCGATCGCCAGCATTTCAAGGCTTTGCGCGATGTTCTTCTGCCAGCCCATCGCCGCGTCGGAGGAGATCAGCGCGATCCCCGCGCCGTCGGCCAGCGAAGGCACTAGGCTCTCCACCAGCAGCCGCGTGCCGATATAATTGACCCGCATGCAATAGAGCGCACCCTTGATATGCGGCGGCAGCCCCGCGCAGGGGAACAGGAAGTGGATCGGCGCCACGGCCTTCAGCGCCTCCGCCGTGGCGCGCACCTGATCGAAGTCCGAGAGGTCGCACTGATAAAAGCCCGCGTGTGGGACCTTGGGCTCCTGAATGTCGACGATGTGCACATGTGCGCCCAGATCGCCCAGAATCCGCGCTGCCGCCTCGCCCATGCCGGAGGCGCCGCCCGTCACGACCACGGTTTTCCCGCGATAGCCTAGTCCATCCAGATCGCTTGCCATGTTCATGTCCTCTCCATGCAGGCGGCGTCGCGCGCCGTTCGATTCACGGATCGTAAAGCGAAGGCCGGCTCTTGCGCAAGATAGATAGCATATACTATCCTGATCGTTCCGGGAGAGGAGATCATGATGCCGCTATTGCTTGACCGTTCCATGGATCGTTTCGAAACGGGTTCGGGCCTGCTGCTCAGCGAACATTTCCAGATGGCTTACGTCACCAACGACATCGACGCGGCGCGGGACCTGTTTTCGGGTCGATTGGGCATCCGCGAGTTTGCCCGGCTGGAAGGCCAGTTGCCGCAAGGCGGCTATATCAAGGCCGATTTCGCTTGGGTCGGCACGGTAATGTACGAAGTGATCGAGGCGACCGGCCCCGGCTCCGAGATCTACAGCGACCGGCTGCCGCAAAGCGACGGTTTCCATCTGCGGCACCATCATCTCGGCTTCCTAATCCATGACGAGAAGCAATGGCAGGGTGTGTTCCGGCAAGCCGAACGGAACGGCTGGCTGGTGCCCTATCGCAGCCGCAACCCGCTGCTGCAGGCCTGCTTCGTCGATGTGCCGGAACTGGGCCACTATCTGGAATATCTGTTTGCGGAACAGGCCGGGGTGGATTTCTTCGCATCGGTGCCGCGCAGTTGAACGGTTCCGCCCTTCGCTGCTAGGCGCTGTACGCATCAAATGATGGAGCCGTGGTGAGCGAAGAGAACAAGGCTACGCGTCGGAAACGGCGGACTTCGGAAGAAGTGGCCAGCCGCCTGCTGGAAGCGGCGGAAGAGGAATTCAAACGCTCCGGCTATGCCGGCGCCACCACTGCGGCCATCGCGAGGCGTGCGGAAAGCACCGAGGCACAGCTTTTCCGCATGTTCTCGTCAAAAGCGGCGCTGTTTCAGGAGGCAGTGTTCCGCCCCCTCGACGCACACCTTGCGCGGTTCAACGAAAGCCACGCCATCGACGATCCGGCAACGGGTAATCGCCGGGACAACGCTCAACTCTATATCAAGGAGTTGCAGCGGTTTCTTCAGGAATATTCGCAGCTCCTACTGACCGTTTTGACAGCTAGCCTCCACGGTTCCGACAGCGACGCCAGCGCCCGCGCCATAGATAGCCTGAACGGCTATTTCGAACGCGGCGCCGCCGTCCAGGCGAAGCGGCTGGGCACGGCGCCCCGCATCGATCCGAAGCTGATGGTGCGCGTGTCCTTTGCTGCAGTCCTGGCCAATGTGATGTTCAAGGACGTACTTTTCCCGCCGGGGCTGGCTTCTGATGAAGCAATCGACGAGGCGGTGCTGGAATTCGTTCTCGACGGCATCAATGCCAACAAGGATTGAGGCTTAACCGCAAACGGAGGCGAAGGGACGGCGCACAATCGCCCGCCCCCTCGCCGGACCGTTACAGCGCGTCGCTCCCGAAACGCACACGCAGGCGTACGCCGTACATGCGTGGTTGACCGAGGATCAGCGAGTCATAGCCCGTCGAATTCCAGGCATTGCCGACGAAGACGGGATACTTCTCATTCGTCAGGTTGCTGACGAAGCCAGACAGATCGACCGGGCTTCCCGCGATCGAGTTCCAGTTTGCGTTCATGTTCCAGAGATTGCTCGACGGCAGCCAGCCGATCGGGCTGTCGTTGGCAGCAAGCTGCTGCGCGGTGTAGGTATAAGTGGCCGAGAACGAGACCTTGCCGATGCTGTCATCCAGCGGCAGCGTATAGGTGCCCGTCAGCGTCACCCGGTGCTTCGGCGAAAGCGGCAACACGCCGCCCACTGCCGCGCCCGTCGACGGCGGTAGATAGCCGGGGATCGACGGCGGCGTATAGGACTTCAGCTTGGTATCGAGCCAAGTGTAGCCGCCCGTGAGGTTGAAGCCCATCCAGTTCAGCGCGCCTTCCGCCTCGATACCCTGAATGCGCGACTTGCCGGCGTTGACGATCACCTGAGAGGGCGATGCCCCCGCCACCGTGCCGTCCGGAATGAGGTTGGCCGAAAGCTGCTGGTCGCTGAAATCGTTGTAGAATCCGGCAAGGTTCAGATAACCCGATACTTTGCCGTGGAAGCTGGCCTTCGCACCGATTTCATAGGCGTCGACCTTTTCCGGCCCCCAGCCTACCGGTACCGTGTTCGATACGTTGACGTTGCCCTGCCTATAGCCGCGCGCATACTTGGCGTAGACCATGACGTCCGGCATGATCTTGTAGTCCAGGCTGACCAGCCAGGTCGGCTTTTCGGACTTCTGGCTTAGCGATGTAAGGCAATCCTCCCCGGTCGGCGCCGGACGGGTGGGATAGGCGGCGCAGAAGAACGACGGCGTGTCGTTGGTGATGCGGACCGTGCGGGTCCCCCCCCCCCCTCACCGCGCACTTTGTCCATCGTATAGCGGATGCCGCCCGTCAGCGAGAGCTCTTCGACGATCTTGTAGGTCGCCTGCGCGTAGAGGCCGATGTTGCGATACCAGTACCGCGTCAGCGAGTTCTGCAGGATCGACGGGATTTGCTTGATCCCCAGGCTGTTGAGGTTGGTGCAGACGTAGTTCGCGATGTCCGAGCAGGAGGACGTGGTGAACACCGGGATCGGCAGCCCGGTCTGTGCCGGCGAAAGCACCGTGGTGATCTGGGAAACCGTGCCCTGCCAGTTCGAGAGCGGCCCCGATCGTTCGTAGTAGACGCCGCCCTGATAGATCAGCTTGTTATCCGACGTTCGGCCCTGCAACTGGAATTCGTCAGTAAAGGTCCACTGGTCGATATTGTTCAGGCTCCTGGCCGGCGTAACGCCCACCCAGGTGACCGGCAGGCCCTGATAAGTCAGGTTGTCGGCACCGACATTGAACGCCTGTGCCTGTGTGAATTCCTGATAGCTGGCGATGTTCTTCAGCGTGATCGTATCGCTGGCTTGCCAGGTCGTGGTGTTGATCAGTGAGAGGCTGTCGATCTTCAGGAAGGGATTGGGATGGCCGCTTTCGACGTCCCAATATCCGTAATCCTGCGCCTCTGCCCGCGCCAAAGTGCCGGCGCAGACCATCGGGGCGAGGTAAGAGGCGGTGGAGCCCGGCGTGGGTAGCGCAAATCGGTCTGGCACGCCATCGCGGCAACCGGGAGTGTTGGCGACGACGATCTTGCCGGTCGTGCCGTTGGTGCGCGAACGGGTGTAGCTGGCGATAGTGTAGTTTTCGAGGTCCGGCGTGATTTCCGCCAGCACGGAGCCTCGGAAAGCCCAATAGTCGACATCGCCGAAATCGTCCGGGCCGATGCCGGAACGGTTGTGTAGATACCCATCGCGGACCTGACGATCGACGCCCAGGCGAACCTTGAATGTTTCGGCAAGCGGCACGTTCACGACGGCCTGGAACCGTCGCATGTCCAAGTTGCCGATCGATCCTTCGGCATAGCCGCCGAAGTCGTCCTTGGGCCGCTGGGGCACCAGCAGCACCGCGCCGCCGGTGGTGTTGCGGCCGAACAGCGTGCCTTGCGGGCCCTTGAGCACCTGCACGTTCTGAAGATCGAAGAACATGCCGACGCCGGCGCCGTTGCCGCCCGGCGTACCGCCTTGCGCGCGCGGACCGACCACATCGGCGAAATAGACGCCCACCGAAGGCGAGGTATAGCTTTCCTGCGTGAACCCGCGGATCGCGAAAGTCGCGGTTTCACCGCCGTAGCGTGCATTGGAGGAAAGCGATGGCGTGTAGGTTGCCAGATCGGCGCCCGATACCACGTTGCGGTTGCTCAATTGATCCTGGTTATAGACCGTGATCGAGATGGGGACGTCCTGAAGTCGCTCTTCGACGCGACGTGCGGTGACCACGATTTCGTCGACATTTTCCTGCGCGAGTGCCGGTGCGGAAAATCCAACTACGGTTCCCGCCAAAAGCATGGCGCGGTAAACGGATTTCGTCATTACCCTCTCCCCATCTATATCATTGTTTTTGAATTTTATTCTCTGTCACCATCCCGTGTGAAAGTGAGTGTTGCGGACCTGTCTGGCTGATCGCGGAAACCACCGTCGGCCGGTCGCATGCCGAACCGGAGCGGCTGGCAGCGCATGATGCGTGCGGTGATTTGCTGGAAGGCCACGGCGTGATCCAGTCTGATGTCGCGGCAAATAATCTAGTTGTCGCTATTTAAAGAGTCGAGAAAGCGCGCTTCTGATTTTCATGAATGAGATGAACATAACGCCGGGGCGAAGTTCTGCCGCTGGCCGCCCCTTGGTGAAGCGGGTTTATTTATCTTTGCTGCCCGGACACATGACTAACACCCCTTCTGTAGGGGGCAATCTTCAGACACATTTCAGAAATGAGAGATCAATACTCGCACTCAGGTTTCGGGCTTGAAAACCGGTACTGTTCGCGTGCCTTTTGTCTGGTGGAAGTTAGCCGGGCCGGTGCTTTCGCGTTCGACCAGCGAATAGCTCAATTCCACACACTCGTTCCCATCCGGCCTTTCACGCGGGGCTCCGCCGACCAACAAGTCAACCGCCACGGCAGCCATTTCCGCATTCGGCTGGTTGACGGTCGAGAGCGGCGGCCAGGCCATGCGGGAGATTTCGTCGTCGTCGAAACCGGTGATCGACAGTTCGGCAGGCACGGAAACGCCGTGCCGCATTGCCACCACCATCGCTGCGAACGCCATCTTGTCATTGCTGGCGAAAATCGCGGTGGGCCGCCGACCATCGGCAAAAATCGCCTCCGCAGCGGCGAGGCCGGACTTGAAACTGAAATCGCCCTGCAGGACCCGGCGCGTGGGGATCTCGACCCCTGCCGCAGCGCAGGCATCCGCAAAGCCCTGCCAGCGCAAGGCAGAGGCGCTGTGGCCGGGATGGCCGAGAATGAAGGCGATGTCCTGATGGCCAAGCGCAATCAACCGCTCCGCCATTTCGCGCGCGGCGGCTCGGTCGTCGATCCGCACCTGCATCGCGCGGTCGGGCTCGGTTGCTGGGGATAGGCGCACCACCGGAATGCCGTGACTGTCGAACAGGTCGAGCAATTCCGTCCAGTCGCAGACCGGAGCCGCCAGAATGGCGCCGGACAGCGAAAGTTCGCGCAGCGTGGCATCGATCTGCGCCAACCAGTCCGGACGGTCACGCTCCACCTCTTCGACGACAAGGTGGTGGCTGCAGGCCCGGCATTGTGCCAGCGCGCCGCGCTGAAGGTCGGCAGCATAGCCCGAGACCGGATCGTCCACGAACAGCCCGACAAGGAAGGAGCGCGAACTGGAAAGGCCGCGTGCGAAGGCATTCGGCTTGTAGGCCATTTCGTCGACGACGCGCATCACACGTTCGCGAATCTCGTCGCGCACATGCTGTTCGCCGTTGATCACGCGCGATACCGTTTTGGGTGAAACCCCCGCGCGCGCGGCGACGTCCTTGATCGTAACTGCCTTCAAGCCATTCTCCATGCCAATGCAGCAGGATAACCCGCTCGAACCACAGCGAACATCGCGATGATGAGATAGCAGATGCCGGGAACGACCAGCGACGGCAAGAGGCCGATGCCATCGGCCAGCGCTGCCGTTGCCATGGGGACCACGGCACCGCCGACAACAGCCATGCACAGGGCCATGGATGCATAAGGCACCGCGGCCTGCTCGTCCGGCAGGGCCAGGGCGAAAAGCGTGGGGTACATGACCGAATTGCAGACGCCGATGGCGATAAGCGCGGCCGCACCGGCCATCCCGTGGCCGAATGTCGCAATCGTCACCAGCACCGTGGCCGCAAGGGCGGTCGCGGCAAGAACTCGCGTGGCGGGCCAGCGGCCTAGTGCCAGAGAACCGGCGAAGCGGCCCATCATGGCGCCCCCCCAGTAGAGGCTGACAAGGCGCCCGGCCGTGACCGGATCGGCGCCGATGATTTCGGGAAGCACAAGATAGTTGGTCAGCAAAGTGCCGATCGTCACTTCCGCCCCGACGTAGCCGAACATCGCGATGCAGCCGGCCGTCAGGCGGGGAGTCGACAGCACGCCTAGCAGGCCGGCCAACGACACCCGTTCCGGCGGGGTGGTTCCCTGCAGAAGATCGCGATTGCGAAAATACGACCAGGCCATGGCCAGCAGCACCACGAAACTGGCGATGAACGGTACTGCCACCATCAGCCACGCAGCGGCATCCCCCCCGGCGCTGCGGTTACTCAGCAGGAACGATGCGCCCAGCAGCGGGGCCAGCACCGTACCGATCGAATTGAACCCCTGAAGCAAGGTCATCCGCGCAATCGCCCGGTCCGTTCGCTCGACAAGGGTAATCACGACATTGCCGGCAATCTGCAGAAAGGTAATCCCGCCTGCCAGCGCCAGCAGCGCGATCAGCACCAGCGGATAGTCATGCAGCGCCGCCGCACCAACGAATCCCAGGCTGCCCGCCGCCATGACCGCGCAGCCTACCGCGATGACGCGCATATAACCGATTCGCACCAGCAGGGCGGTGATCGGCAGGGCGAACAGCAGATAGCTGGAATGAAACGCCGCCTGCACCAGTGCCGCGCGCGTATAGTCCAGTCCCATAAGAAGCTTGAGCCGCGGCACCAGCAGACTCACCAGCGAAACCACGAAACCGCCCATGAAATAGGTTCCGATCGACAGGTTGAACATGCGCGCGGCGCGCAGTCGTTCCGCCGTGACTGGCGCTGGCGCGGTATCGTCCGCTGCACCGGCATATCCGCCTGACCGTGAGACCATGGTGGCACCCCCTGATTTTATTTTGTGCGCCGTTCATAGCCAGTTTTCGGCAAATTCGCGCGCATCCTTTCCGCGCTATCGACAAGAAAGGGCAACAATGTCGCAACAATGCGCCCAGAGTCCGATTGACAACGATGTCAGACTTTGCGATCAGGCCCTCAAGCCGACCAAGATGCGGCGGGGAGGATCATGAAAGCTCAACCGAATATTCGGCAGCGGCGCGCCCGTCTGCATGCCTTGCTCCGGTCCACCCAACTGGCTGGTCTGGCCCTCGCCTTTCCGGCGGTGGCCCTTCCCACATCCGTGATGGCCCAAACCACCGGCAGCGCCGCCACGCCCCCGGCTGCGGCCGAAAAGCCCGTGACTGGCGTGTGGCAGGACAAGTCCCGCCCAGCACAGGAGCGTGCCGACGCGCTGGTCAAGGCCATGACGCTCGAAGAGAAGCTGGCGATGGTTCACGGCCTGTTTCCGCCGCAAACCAAGAATCCGCCCGCCGACATGATCCCGTCCGCCGGCTATGTTGCTGCCATTCCGCGCCTTGGCATTCCTGCCATGCGCGAAAGCGACGCCTCGCTGGGTGTTGCCAATCAGGTGGAACAGCGCAAGGGCGACGTGGCGACCGCGCTGCCTTCCGCCCTCGCCACGGCAGCCGGCTTCGATACCGATATCGCCTATGCCGGCGGGGCGATGATCGGCGCGGAAGCCCGTGCCAAGACTTTCAACGTCTTGCTGGCAGGCGGCGTCAACCTGACCCGCGATGCCTGGAACGGCCGCAACTTCGAATATTTCGGCGAAGATCCGCTGCTCTCGGGCCTGATGGCCGGGGCCGCCGTCCGCGGCGTGCAGTCGAACAACATCGTCTCCACCGTGAAGCACTTCGTGCTGAACAGCCAGGAAACCGGCCGCACTATCCTGGACGCGCGGATAGACACGGTGGCGCTGCGCGAAAGCGACCTGCTGGCTTTCGAAATCGCCATTGCCGATGGCAAGCCGGGCTCGGTCATGTGCGCTTACAACCGGATCAACGGCCACTATGCCTGCGAGAACAGCTTCCTGCTGACGGATGTGCTGCGCAAGGAATGGAACTATCCCGGCTTCGTGATGTCGGACTGGGGCGCGGTCCATTCCACCGAGAAGGCCGCCAACGCCGGGCTCGACCAGGAATCCGGACAGGAGCTGGACTCCAGCATCTTCTTCGGCACGCCGTTGGCCAAGGCCGTGGCGGAAGGCCGCGTATCGAAAGCGCGGCTGGATGAAATGGTTGGCCGTATCCTCACGGGGCTGATCGCCACCGGCGCTTACGACCATCCGTTGCCGACAAGTGCGCAGCCGATCGACTACGAAACCCATGCCAAGGTGGCGCAGCACGCCGCCGAAGCGGGGATCGTCCTGCTCAAGAACACCGGCAATATCCTGCCACTGGCGCGTGAAGCCAAGACGATCGCAGTCATCGGCGGCCATGCCGACGTGGGCGTGCTGTCCGGCGGCGGATCGTCGCAAGTGCGGTCGGTCGGCGGTGTGCCGATCGAAATTCCGCTAACCAGCGGCGCGGCAGCCTCATTTGCGCGCGTCACCTATCATGCTTCGTCCCCGCTCGAAGCGATCCGCGCGCTGGCACCCAACGCCACTGTCCGCTTCGTGGACGGCAGCGATCCAGCGGCAGCTGCCGCAGCGGCCAAGCAGGCGGATATTGCCATCGTCTTTGCCACTCAATGGCAGACAGAGGCGCAGGATGCGCCATCCCTTTCGCTTCCCGATGGGCAGGACGCGTTGATCGGCGCGGTTGCCGGGGCGAATTCACGCACGGTCGTCGTGCTCGAAACCGGCGGCGCGGTGCTGATGCCGTGGCTGGATCGTGTGCCTGCCGTGGTCGAGGCATGGTATCCGGGCCAGCGTGGCGGTCAGGCGATTGCCCGCGTGCTGTTCGGCGAAGTCGACGCATCCGGCCGCCTGCCGCTCAGCTTCCCCCGCTCGCCCAGCCAGTTGCCGCGTCCGGAGCCGGTACAGATGCCCGCCGGGGCGTCCGACAATGGCGCAGCAGCCAATGCGGCGCTGGGTGACGCAGCGAAGCTGCCCCCCTACCCCATCGAGTACAAGGAAGGCGCCGACGTCGGCTATCGCTGGTATGCAGCCAGCAAACAAAAGCCGCTGTTCCCGTTCGGGTTCGGCCTCAGCTATGGCCACGCCGCCTTCTCAAACGCCAGTTTTTCGGGCGGTGCGGCACCTGGTGCAAGCGTAACCGTCCGCAACGACGGCAAGCGGGTGACGACAGTGGTGCCGCAGCTTTACGCCACTATCCCCGGCGTTGCTACGCCGCGACTGGTGGGTTGGGCCCGCCACGTTCTGCAGCCGGGTGAGAGTGCAACGCTCACGATCAAGGCCGATCCGCGCCTGCTGGCGCGCTGGAACACCCAGGGTGCGGCGCCCGGCTGGCACATTTCAACAGGAAATTACAAACTGACGCTGGCTACGGATGCCGAGAACGTAGTCGCTGAAAAGATTGTTAATTTGGACGGTGTCCGACTTGGCGTTACTGCCGCCGAAACTGGCGGCAACAAAGGCGCAAAAAACAAGACACATTGACAACGATGTCGGCAATGTTAGCAAAGCAGATCAAGACGGCGTCAATGCCGCGATGACTGCAGAATACTGGCAGTAACAGGGAGAGGGTATCATGAAGGGTTCACGCCTTGCGTCGTCGTTCGCGCGATCGACGTCAGCAATAGCTATGCTGGCGGGTCTGGTTGCGCCAGGCGTCGCCATCGCGCAGGATGCTGCAGCACCGGACAGCGCGGCCGTCGATGCGAACGAAATCGTCGTCACCGGCGTTCGCGCGTCGCTGGAACGGTCCGCTGAAATCAAGCGCAATTCCAACGGCGTCGTCGACGCCATTTCGGCCGAAGACATCGGCAAGTTTCCGAATACCAACCTTGCAGAATCGCTGCAGCGCATTCCCGGCGTTTCGATCGACCGTGTGAACGGCGAAGGTTCGACCGTTACCGTGCGCGGCTTCGGCGCGCAGTACAACCTTGTCACGCTCAATGGCCGCCAGCTGGCCACCTCGGACATTACCGCAGTCGGCGGCGACCAGGGTGGTGACGGCGCTTCGGGCACCGGCCGTTCGTTCGACTTCTCGAACCTCGCGTCGGAAGGCATCCAGACGCTTCTGGTCTACAAGACATCGCGCGCGGCAGTTCCTTCGGGCGGCATCGGCGCCACGATCGACATCCGCAGCCGCCGTCCGCTGGACAACAATGAAAGCGGCTTCCAGGGTTCGGTCGGCGCCAAGGCCAGCTACGACACCAGCGCCGACGATTGCATCAGCTGCGGCGCCCATGTGACGCCGGAATTTTCGGGCATCGCCAGCTGGAGCGATCCGGATCAACGTTTCGGCGTGGCCCTTTTCGGCAGCTACCAGAAGCGCAACTTCAGCGTTCCCAGCCAGGCGAACGATGACTGGAACATCCGCACTTTGTCGGATTTCCTGAATCCCGCCAATGGCTTCGTGAACGCGAATACCAAGTACACCAACCTGCCCAGCGATCCGAACGTGCTGGTGGCCGTCCCCAACGACAGCCGCTACCACTTCTCGGAAAACAGCCGCGAACGCATCAACGGCCAGGCCGTTCTGCAGTACAAGCCCACCGATACCCTGACGCTGACCGTAGACGGCCTCTACGCACAGCTGCGGGAATCGGAACGCCGCTCCACGCAGTCGAACTGGTTCAACCGTCCCTTCGATCAGGTCGGCTTCGACGACGCTTCGGACGGAATTGCCACCACGCAGTTCCTGCATGAAACGATCAACGGCGTGAAGGACGCCGCGTTCGAACAAGCCTATCGCGCCCAGAAGAACCGCCTCTACGACATCGGCGCCAATGTTGCCTGGCAGGCAACCGATCGCCTGTCGTTCACGCTGGACGGCCACTTCGGCAAGGCGGACAGCACGGGTGACAACCCGAACGGCCAGACCTCGACCACTGTCGCGATCAACACGCCGGTTGTGACGTCGCAGTCGCTGACCTGGACAAAGGGCGGTTTCCCGCAGCAGGCCTTCACCTTCAACGATTGCGTGGGCAGCACCACCCCGACCGGGGTGGCATTCACGAAGGGCAACTGCAACGGTCAGCTGGACGAGGGTGACCTGTCGGGCGCGGTCCAGCGTCAGTTCGACTCCACGCAGACGCAGCGCGTCAAGGAACTGCGCCTGGATGGCAAGTTCGACCTTGGCGGCGACAGCCATTTCGATTTCGGCGGCAACTATCGCACCACCAAGACCCGTCAGACGCAGTACAACACGCGTCAGGTTCTGGGTGACTGGGGCAACTCGCTTCCGCCGGAAGTCGCGGCCGTAGCGCCGGGCCAGGTCTTCCAGTTCTGCAATACCTGCCAGTTCCACCACAACAATCCGAACTCCGACGCCAACTCGATGGTCGCATGGCGCACAGAGGACGCGACGAAGCTCTACAACACGCTGTTCAACTACTACAGCGGCATCACCACTGATGGTGTGAAGCATAACAACAACATCGACGCGAATAACGACAACCGCGTCAAGGAAGACATCTGGGCGGTGTACGGCCAGTTCACCTGGAACGGCCAGATTGGCAACATGGATGCCCAGCTGGTTGCTGGTGCCCGCTTCGAAAGCACGAAGGTCAAGGCCGTTTCGCTGCAGCCGATCCCGCTGGCGATCGTGTGGCAGGCGGACAACGACTTCAACATCCAGTACACGGCCGATCGCCAGGAAGTGCGCGACAAGGGCAGCTACAACAACCTGCTGCCGGCGTTCGACTTCTCGATCGACTTCACGCCCACGCTGAAGGGTCGCTTCTCCTACGGCAAGTCGATCGCGCGCGCGCCTTATGGCAACCTGTTCGCCTCGACCACCGTCGGTTCGCCGCCGCGTCCGACCGCGATCGGCGGCGTCGCGACCGGCAACGCCAACAATACCGACCTCGATCCGTTGAATTCGGACAACTTCGACGTGTCGCTCGAATGGTATCCGCACAAGGACGTCTACCTTTCGATCGGCTTCTTCGATAAGCGCGTCCACAACTTCATCGGCAACACACTGGTCAACCGTTCGCTGTTCGGGCTGGCCGATCCCACCTCGGGCGCGACCGGAACGCGTTCGGGAACCGCCAAGACACAGTTGCAGTCGACCTTCGGTGCCGACATCACCGACGTGAACCTGTTCACCTACACAGCACTGCTTCAGCAGAACAACGGCGACGTGAACGCCGCCAACGCCCAGTTCGCTGCGCATTACAACACGCAGACCCGCGCGCTGGATCAGGGCTTTGTGGACAGTACGCTGGCAGCGGTCGACATCGTTGCCGATGCCAACGATCCGCAGTTCGACTTCTCGGTCAACACGCCGATCAACAACAAGGACGCCGAAATCTACGGCGTGGAACTGGCTGGCCAGTACTTCCTTGGTGAGACCGGCCTTGGCGTGGCCGCCAGCTACACGCTGGTGCGCGGCGACGTGGGCATCGACGTTGCGGCGGACCCCAGCGTCGACCAGTTCGCGCTGGTGGGTCTTTCGGACACCGCCAACGTGACGCTGATCTACGAAAAGTACGGCATCTCGGCTCGTCTCGCCTGGAACTGGCGCGACAAGTTCCTGAGCCAGCTGAACCGCGACAGCTATCACAACCCGGTCTTCACGGCGCCTTACAGCCAGGTCGACCTGAGCGTGAGCTATGACATCACGCCGAAGATCACCGTCAGCTTCGAAGGCATCAACCTCTTCGAGGAAGGCGTGCGGACCTACGGCCGTGACAAGATGAACACCTGGTTCGAATCCGAAGGCTCAGCCCGCTACTTGCTGGGTGCCAGCTACAAGTTCTGAGAATAACTGCCGCCCACGCGAAGAAGGTCAGCTTGATATGGCTTTCTTCGTGTGGGATGGCAGTCCCATACGCATGCTGGCGATAGAACATGACCGACCCCGTACTACTCAATAACGTCGATCATCACGACCTGCGGATACGCGCGGATTATGGGGCGGAACTGGGCGATGCCGTCAATCAGGTGACGGTGTTTGCCCCTGAATTTCAAGCATTGTCGCGCGAATACCCGATCGTATTTCGCCGCGATGCCGCAGGAGCCTTTCGGGCCGTCGCACTGCTCGGTTTTGCACAAGACGAAAATCTGTATCTCGATGGCCCGCACTGGAATGCGCGCGTCATCCCTGCCCTCGTGGCACGCGGACCGTTCTCCATCGGGGTGCCTACGGCGGGCGAGCCAGGAGAGCCAATGATTCACATTGCGCTGGATCACCCCCGAATCTCTCGCGATCAAGGCCACCGCGTGTTCCTCGATCACGGGGGCAATGCCCCTTATCTCGATCATGTCGCGGCAATGCTGCGCATGATCTATGCGGGAACCCAGATCGGTCCCGCCATGATCGCCGCTTTCGATGAAGCCGGCCTGCTGGAAGCGGCGACATTGCAGATGGAAGCGGCCGATGGCCGGCGCTTCGTTATTCCCGATTGCTGGACGATTTCGCAATCACGCTTCGCCGCTTTGGACGGTGCGCAGCTTGCAAAGCTGCACGACGGGGATTTCCTTCGTTGTGCGGTCTGGCTGATGTCCTCAATCGGCAATCTTTCCGCACTGGTCGATCGCAAGCTGGCTCGCGATGGCGGAAGCTGATCGCCCAATAGGTCAAGCTGCCGACATGCGGTGCACCCGCGTTCTCGAGGGTGCCACGCTAGAGAATCTGGACCTCACCGCGCTGATCGAAGCGGGAGAACCGGTTATCCTTCGCCAGGCCGCTGCCGATTGGCCGTTGGTGCGTGCGGGCAAAGCCTCGCCGGAATCCGCTGCCCAGATCCTGCGTCAGCATGATGCCGGACTACCTATGGTCGCCTACATCGGCGATCCCAGCATTGCCGGACGGTTCCACTACGATTCCGAGTTGGCCGGGCTCAACTTCACCACTGAACGCGGCATGTTGTCCGCATTCCTCGATCGTCTGCTGGCTCTGCGCGCTTCTGCCGATGCCCCCGCAATTTATTTGGGCTCGACAGACCTCGATACGTTTCTTCCGGGAATGCGCACGTCGCATCAAGTCTCCCCGGCGGACGGCACCTTCGACCGCCATCCGCCGCTTGCGAGTGCATGGATCGGAAATCGTACCATTGCCGAAACGCATTGGGACATGTCGAACAACATGGCCATATGCGCGGTCGGCCGACGGCGCTTCACGCTGTTTCCGCCCGATCAGATAAGCAATCTCTATCCCGGCCCGATCGAGCCAACTCCGGCCGGGCAGATCGTCAGCATGGTCGATCCCGCGCGGCCTGACTTCACCCGCTATCCCGGCTTCCCCAAGGCTCTGCAAGCCGGACAGGTCGCCGAACTGGAACCAGGGGACGTGCTGATCTACCCGGCGCTGTGGTGGCACCGGGTAGAGGCGCTGGACGATTTCAACGTGCTGATCAATTACTGGTGGAACGCCGCGCCAACGTTCCTGGACGACCCGATGACCACGCTGCTCCACGCTTTGCTCAGCCTGCGTGACCGGCCGGCGCACGAAAAGGCTGCCTGGCGCAACATTTTCGATCATTACATCTTCGGCCCGCAGGACGCCGCTGCGGCACATCTGCCCGCGAATGCGAAAGGGCCGCTCGCCCCGTTGGATCCCACAATGGCGCGTCGATTGCGGGCGCTGATCGGCAACAGGATCAATCGATGAACACATTCGCACGCAAACGCGTGGTCGTCGCCGGTGGGGGCACCGCCGGATGGCTGGCGGCGACGGCCATCATCCGCCAGTTGACCGGGCTGGTGGACGTGACGCTGGTGGAATCCGACGATATCGGCACCGTCGGCGTTGGGGAATCGACGATCCCCACGATCCGTACCTTCCATGATTTCATCGGTGTGGATGAGGCGGAATTCGTCCGTGCCACCAATGCCACGTTCAAGCTGGGCATCTCGTTCGAAAACTGGGACCGCATCGGCGACCGCTATTTCCATCCGTTCGGTTCGGTGGGCAAGTCGACATTCGTGGCCGATTTCCAGCATTTCTGGTTGGAGGCGCGCAAACAGGGTTTTGGCGGCGACTACGGCGACTATTCGCTGGAGCAGCAGGCGGCGGACGCCGGAAAGTTCCCGGCAGCGGGCGATTTCTCGGCCGGCTACGCCTATCACCTGGACGCAACGGCCTATGCCCAATTCCTGCGCCAACTAGCCGAAGGCGCGGGTGCTCGCCGGGTCGAAGGCCGCATCGTAAGCGTTGAGCAGCACTCCGAAAGCGGCGATATCGCCGCCCTCGTGCTGGAATCCGGCGCGCGGGTCGAAGGCGATCTGTTCATCGATTGCACCGGTTTTCGCGCCCTGCTGATCGAACAGACCCTGAAAACCGGCTTCGAAGACTGGAGCCATTGGCTGCCAACGAACAGTGCCTTTGCAGTGCAGACCGAATCTGCCGGCGATCCGGCGCCATACACGCGCGCCATCGCACATGGCGAAGGTTGGCGCTGGCGCATCCCGTTGCAGCACCGGGTCGGCAACGGCATCGTCTATGCCAGCGATTTCCTGTCCGACGATGCGGCCCGGGATCGGCTGCTGCAGACGCTGGACGGAACGCCCCTGTTCGACCCACGTTTGCTGCGCTTCACCACCGGAATGCGCAAGCAGGTCTGGAACCGCAACTGCATCTCGCTGGGTCTTGCCAGCGGCTTCATCGAACCGCTTGAATCGACCAGCATCCATCTGGTGATGATTGCGGTTACCTGGCTGATCCAGAGCTTTCCGTTCGGGCCGGACAACACCGCTGCGGCGGCATGGTTCAATGCCCGGTCGCGCCATGAGTGGGAACACGTGCGCGATTTCATCGTGTTGCACTATGCCATGACGCATCGCGAAGACACTGAGTTCTGGCGCGCCCGCCGCGCCGCCGCGGTTCCGGACAGTCTTGCCCAGCGGATCGCCCTGTTTCGCGAGGCGGCGATTGCCCATCAGGGGCAGGACGAGATGTTCCGCGTCGATTCCTGGGTTGCCGTCCTCACCGGTCAGGGCGTCTGGCCGAAGCGGCATCACATGCTGCCGTCCACGCTTCCCGTGCCGCAGTTGCAGGCTGCGCTGGGCGATCTTCAGCGCGGTATCGAGGCCACTGTGGCAAAGATGCCGACCCACGCGGAGCGGCTGGCACAGATCGCAAATGGCGCAAGAATGGGTGCAAGGATGGCTGAGACGGCATGACCTGAAGGGGGCGCCTTCAGGTCCGCCCGATGTCGCACAAGAACGCAGCTATATCACCCAGCGGCAGTGCCATTGCGGCCGGACACCCGTGTAGCGCCGCCAGCGGCATCGCATCGGCATAGGCTGCGGTTGGATCCTCCACGATTGCAGTGCCGCCGGCATCGGCAATGGCCCGCAGCCCTTTGGCGCCATCCGGACTGGCCCCGGTAAGGATAACGCCGATCGCGCCAGCGTCGAAGGCATCCGCAACGCTTTCGAACAGCACGTCGATCGAAGGGCGGGAATGCAGTACCGGCTCGTCGCTCGACAGCGCCAGCGTGCCTTCCGCCTCCACCAGCATGTGATATCCGGGGGGCGCGAAATAGACCGTACCGGGCAGCGCCGGCTCCTTGTCCTCCGCCTCTCGCACCGGGACGCGGCACTTTTGCCCGAACAGGGGTGCCAGGACGTTGCCGCTATCGGCAGGCATGTGGATCACGACAAGGATCGGCACCGGATAGTCATCGGGCAGCGCCGAAAGAATCCGGGAGAGCGCCTCGATACCGCCCGCCGACGCGCCGATCGCGACCACGCGAGGGCTACTGGCAAGCGGTGCGGCAGAGGTCATCCTTCGCGCTTTCTATAGATCTTGTCCTCCCGCACGAAATCGCCAAATGCGTTCGCGCAGGCGGAAAAGCGGATGTTCTCCTTCGCGCCCAGCCCCAGAAATCCGCCACGGATCAACGAATCCCGGAACAGACCGATAGCGCGATCCTGCAGTTCGCGATCGAAGTAGATCAGCACGTTACGGCAGGAGATCAGGTGCATTTCCGAGAACACCGCATCGGTGACAAGACTGTGATCGGAAAACACCACTCGGTCCCGCAGGCTCTTGTCGAACACGGCGCTATCGTAGGCTGTGCTGTAATAGTCCGAAAGTGACGATTTGCCGCCGGAAGCGCGGTGATTTTCCGTAAACGTCCTGATCCGATCGAGCGGATATATCCCACGCGAGGCAAGGTCGAGCGCGTCCTGGCTGATATCGGTGGCATAGAACAGCGTGCGCTCTTCCAGCCCCTCCTCGCGGAACAGGATCACATAGGAGTAGAGTTCCTCCCCCGCGCTGCACCCCGCGATCCAGACCTTGAGCGAGGGATAGGTGCGCAAGTGCGGCACCACCTTCTCGCGGATCGCGCGGAAGAACGAAGGGTCGCGGAACATCTCGCTGACCTGCACGGTAAGATAGCCCAGCAGACGCGGCAGCATCGCCGGTTCGTGCAACAGCCTTTCCTGCATCATGGAGAAGTTGGCGAACCCCATCCGCTCTCGCGCCTGCCGCAGCCGTCGCCGTACCGACGCCTGCGAATACTGCCGAAAATCGTAATGATAACGCTGGAACAGTGCTTCCAGCAGCAAGCGGATCTCGATATCCTCGACCGGATCGGACATGTCAGCGCGGCATCCAGACGCGCACCAGCGACAGCAACTTGTCTACGTCCAGCGGCTTGGCCATGTAATCGTTTGCGCCGGCCTCTATGCAGCGTTCCTGATCGTCCGGCATGGCCTTGGCGGTCAACGTGATGATCGGCAGTTTTTTCCAGCGCGGGTCCTTTCGGATTTCACGCGTCGCGGCAAGACCATCCATCACCGGCATCATCACATCCATCAGCACGAGGTCGATCTGGCCGCCGTCGACGGCCCTTTCCGCCGATTTGTCGAGCGCCTCTATCGCTTCCCGGCCGTTGCGGGCCACTTCGATCACCGCCCCTCTGGGCTCCAGGATATTGGTGAGCGAATAGACGTTGCGCACGTCGTCCTCCACCACGAGTATCCGGCGGCCCTCCAGCACGGCATCGCGGCTGCGGGCCTGCTGGATCATTCGCTGCTGCTCGGCCGGCATTTCGGTGACCACTTGGTGCAGGAACAGCGATACCTCGTCCAGCAGTCGCTCGGGCGAGCGCGCGCCCTTGATGATGATCGAATCCGAATAGCGCCGCAGGCGCTGCTCGTCCGCCGCCGAAAGCTCGTGCCCGGTATAGACGATCACCGGCGGGAAACTGTGGTCCCCCTGCTCACGCAGCGTTTCCAGCAGGGTGAAGCCGGAGGCATCCGGAAGCTTAAGGTCCAGCACCATGCAATCGAAAGTCTCGTGCCGCAGGCGTTCGATGCATTCGGCGGCGCTGCCCACGCCCACGGTTTCGACTTCGGCCGAGCCAAGCAACGTCGAAACGGCTTCGCGTTGCCGCTCGTCATCCTCCACGATCAGCACCCGGCGCACATCCTGCGCCAGCTTGTCCGCCAGCGCCTGAAGCACGTCCATCAGTTCGTCACGCCGAACGGGCTTCAGCAAATAGCCGATGGCGCCCAGCGAAAGCGCGGTCTGGGCATGATCGCTGGCCGATACGACATGAACCGGAATGTGCCGCGTGGCGACATCACCCTTGAGACGGTCCAGCAGGGCCAGTCCGGACTGATCCGGGAGCCCCAGATCGAGCACCACCGCACTGGGCCGGTATTGGCGCGCCAAGGCCAGAGCCTCTTCCGCGGTTCCGGCGACAAGGCAATGGAAACCCAGTTCATGCGAAAGATCGCGAACGATGGCGGCAAAGCTTTCATCATCCTCGATCACCAGCAGAATGCGTTCGCCGCCGCCCAGTCTGTCCCGATCGTCGTCGACCTTGCGGACAAACACCGCCGGCCTTGGCATGGCGGCGGAAGACGGCGGCCCGGGACGATCCGCGACGGAAGGTTCCTGCCCCGCCGCCGCTTCGGCTACTGTCGGATCGTAGGCCAGCGGCAGGGAAAGCGTGAAACGGCTGCCCTCGCCCGGCTTGCTTTGTACCGTGATCGACCCGCCCAGCAGGCGCGCCAGTTCGCGCGAGATCGACAGGCCCAGCCCGGTGCCGCCGTACTTGCGGCTGATCGTGCCGTCGGCCTGCCGGAACGCCTCAAAAATTTCGCGCTGCTGGCTTTCGGCGATGCCGATGCCACTGTCGGTCACCGAAACCTTAATACCCTCGGCCCCATCGGCTTCGATGGCCAGCGTGACGCTGCCTGCCTCGGTGAACTTGAAGGCGTTCGAAAGCAGGTTCTTGACGATCTGATCCAGTCGCTGCCGGTCGGTATCGATCGTGCCGGGGCAGTCCGCCGCGATGGCGATGGCGAAATCCAGGCCGCGCTGCCGGGCAACCGGATCGAACATCTGCCGGATGTCGGCCACGAAACGGTCCAGCACGATTTTTTCGGACCGCACCTGCACATGGCCCGCCTCGATCTTCGACAGGTCCAGAATATCGTTGATCAGCGCCAGCAGATCGTTGCCCGAAGACTCGATGGTGTGGGCATAACGGATCTGCTCTTCGGAAAGGTTCCCCGCGGCATTGTCGCCCAGTAGCTTCGACAGGATCAGCAGCGAATTCAGCGGCGTGCGCAGTTCATGGCTCATGTTGGCCAGGAATTCGCTTTTGTAACGGCTCGCCTGCTCCAGTTCCTGCGCCTTTTGTTCGACGACGGAGTTCGATCGGGCCAGATCGTCCCGCTGGGCGCCCAGTTGCAGCGTCTGTTCCTCCAGCTGGGCATTGGTCTGTTCAAGTTCGACATGCTGTTGTTCGAGGCGGACCTGCGATTCCTTCAGCACGCGGCCCTGTTCTTCCAGTTCCTCGTTCGAAACGCGCAGGTCCTCGCTCTGCACCTGAAGGGTTTCCGCCTGCCGCTGCGTCTCTTCCAAAAGATTGTGCAGTTCGGAGCGGAACCGGGCAGAACGCAGTGCGACGCCGATAGCGCCCGATGCCTGCTGCAGGAATGTCAGCGCCAGATCGTCCACCGGCTTCAGGAAGCCGAGTTCGACAACACCCTGGACTCCCTGGTCGGCACTGGCGGGAGAGATGACCAGGTGACGAGGCTTGTCATGCCCCAAACCCGATCCGATCGCCAGATAGCCATCGGGAATGTCGCTGAGCACCGATTGCTCACGCTCCGACGCGGCACGACCGAGCAATCCGTCTTTCGTCGTGAAGCCTTCCAGCACGCCGGCATCTGCCGGAACGCCCAACATCGCGACGCGGTGGAATTGCGTGCCATCTCCCGCATAGATTGCCCCCGCCTGTGCGCCGAGGAAACGCATCAGGAATTCCAGGATGCTTTCACCCAAGTGTTCCGTTGCCGGATCGCCCAACATCGCAGAGGCGAGCCGCGCCTGCCCGTGCTGCAACCATTGCTCACGATCGCGTGCGCGGGTGGAACGGCGGACCAGCATACCGACTACCACCGTCAGCGCGATCCCGAGTGCGGCCGCCATCAGCGCGGTGGTCCAGGCCGTCCGGTAGGCGCCGTCCATTTCTTCGACGCGAACCTGGCGCAACCGCGCCTCTTCCTGCTCCATCTCGTCCATCTGGACGCGGATGGCGTCCATCTCCTGCTTGCCGCGGTCGGTCCGGACCACGGCAAGCGCCGCCTCGGCCCCTTCCCGACGGCGCAAGTCGACGGATTCGGTCAGTTCGGAAATCTTCGCCTCGGCATGGCGGCGTAATGTCGCCAGCCGTGCCTGCTGTGATGGATTATCCGCGGTCAATGCCGCGATATCGCGCATCTGCCCCGGAAAGCGTGCCTTTGCTTCGTTGTACGGGGAAAGGTATTGCTCGTTTCCGGTCAACAGGAATCCCCGTTGCCCGGTTTCGGCGTCCTGCAAAGTGGAAAGAATTCCCCCGAGTCCGGCGATTACCGCGTGCGAATGGGTGATCCGGCCGGCATCCACGCGCATGGTTTCGACATTGCGGACCGCAATCGTGCCGCTGACGACGAAAAAAGCGACCACCAGCCCAAGGCCCAGCCATACCCGGCCTTCCAGACCGAATCGCGCCATGCCCCCCTGGGGCGCCAGCGAAGGCGACATTCTTATCCCCCCATGCAGGAAGGCGGCCGTCGAAGTGGGGCCTTCCAGCGTCAAATCAAAAAGATGGACCGCAGCGAGCGCCCGTCCGGACGCTTACCGCAAACGGCCGCGCCCCTGCAACGAACCCGTCTGCGAATGGTTCCCGAAGGCTCCGGATTTTTGCTTACGTGCAACCTTGGCAACAGCTCCGAGGAAAAGCGACGCGGGCCCATGCACGGTCTTTGGTTTTCCGGTTCATCCGTGCTTAAGCGCGACTCCGGCTTTTCACCGCCCTTCGACGATTCCCACTTTTCGGCCCTTCTGGACCCGCCTTCCTGGATTTACCACGATGTCATTGATGCAGCCGTCCTGGCCCACGCCACCATCTTCCAGCGAAGGTGCGGGAAAGCGGGCGACGGAAGCGCCGACGAGCCCCGCCCTCGCGGCGGCCGGAAAGCAGGGGCAGCTCGTGCGTCGCCATGTGCTGGCCGCCCTGCTGCTGGGGTTGTTCGGCCTTGCCGTGCTGATGCATCTGGCGCGGCTGCATGTCGATCCGCTTTTGCCCGACAATCTGCCGTTCTACGCCGCCGGCATCCTTGCCGTGATCCTGCGCTTCGCCCTGCCCCGCACGACATGGCGCCACGCCGCGCCAGTTGCCCATTTTAGCGAATACGCGATGTTGTTCACGGTGATTTCACTGATGGGCGCCACTGCCAGCTATCCCATAGCCGCGCTCACCCACGGCTATGCCGATGCCAGCCTACAAGGCATCGACCAGGCATTGGGCTTCGACTGGTTGGGCTGGTATCGCCTCGTCGCTGCGCATCCGATCCTCCAGGCATTGGGCACGACCGTCTATCGCAGCATTTACGTGACGCCGGCGCTGCTGCTGTGGTCGGCCGCCCGGGCAGGCGATCATGTCCGTGCCTATCGCTTCCTTGCCGGATTCTGCGTGGCCGCGGTGATTACATTGGCCGTGTTCAGCCTGATGCCCGCCGTGGGCCCTTTCTCGCATCTCTGGCACGGCCCGATCCCGTACATGCCTGAAAGCGAACTGTGGCAACAGGGACTGATTCCGGCCCTGCGCGCGCACGAAGTGCATGTCGTCGACCTGGGTCATTTGCGGGGCATCGTTTCGGCGCCCAGCTTCCATACCGCGGCAGCCGTGCTCTACATCGTGGCGGGTTGGCGCATCGCTGAACTGCGCTGGCCGATTGTCGCGCTGAATGCCGCAATGCTGCTCTCGACCCCGGTGGAAGGCACGCATTACCTGATCGACATGATCCTGGGCGCCGGGGTGGCAGCGCTCTCGCTGGGGGTGGTGCACATCTACTTTCGCGCGCTCGATCGGCGCACCGGGGGCGGGGCCGTATTTCCAACCAGATTGGCTGAAATGGCCGTGTGAGCCGCCTTGCGGATGCGGGCAGACAAGCTAGGCTGCTCGCATCTTGATAGGGGGGTACGGGGATCATGCAATCCATGAACCGGCGCGAGTGGCTTCGTGCAAGCACACTTGCCGTTACGATGTCTCTGGTCCCCGCCCGTATTTTGGCTGCGCCCGCGGCAACCGCATCCCCTCGCCCGCCGGCGGCGCGCGTGAATCCGGTGCAGGACACCTATTTTGGCGAGACGCTGACCGATCCCTATCGCTGGATGGAAAACGACAAGGATCCGGACTGGCTGCCGTTCCTCAAGGCCCAGAACGACTATACCCGCAGCGTTCTGGACGGCTTGCCGCAGCGTGCCGGGCTGTTGACAAGGATCCAGCAACTTTCGGGTGATCTCACCGTCACCGCCGAGGTCCAGCACGCCGGCGCGCGCCTGTTCTATCAACAACGCCCCGCCGGGGCAGACAACTTCAAGCTTCTCGTCCGCGAAGCCGGCAAGGTCCGGGTGCTCGTGGATCCCACGCAGATGTCCGGTGCCGGGGCCGGGCACTATTCACTGGACTGGTGGCGCGCTTCGCCTGACGGCAAACGGCTGGTCTATGGCGTTTCGGCCAATGGCAGCGAGGATTCGGCTGCCCGCATTCTGGACGTGGCAACGGGCAAGGACCTGCCGGAAACGATCCCCAACACCCAGTTCGCCACACCGCAGTGGCTGGATGACGGCAGCGGCTTCTTCTATAACCAGCTGACAGGAAAGGTCGATACGCCCGACCGCTTCCTGGACAGCCAGGCCCGTTTCCATCGCGTCGGCACCGATCCTGCCAGGGATCCGATCCTGATGAAGCGCGGGCTGGATCCGGCCATTGCCTTCGAAAATATCCAGACGCCGTTTGTCGTCACCGCCCAGGGGTCGTCGCACGCTCTGCTGGCCCTGGCGGACGTGCGCACGGAAATGCGCCTCTATGTCGCGCCGCTCGCCGATATCGTCTCAGGCAAGCCCCGCTGGCAGGAAGTCGCACGGTTCGAGGATGAAGTTACCGGCTTCGACCTTCATGGTGACGATCTGATCCTGCTGGCCAACAAGGATTATCCGCGGGGCCGCCTGTTGAAGACTTCCGCCATCGCCCCATCCCTCGCCACGGCGACGGAAGTGGTGCCGCAGGGGCCGCAAGTGATCGAGAGCATGGAGCGCGCGGCAGACGGGCTCTATCTCAAGATCATGGACGGCGGCGTCAACCGCCTTCGAAAGCTGGGAAGCGATGCGAAAGTCGCGGAAATCCCGCTGCCGTTCGACGGCACCATCGGCGGCCTGTTTGCCGGCCCGCAGCAACCGGGCCTGCTGATGACCTATGGCGGGTGGCTGACGCCGCCAGATGTATGGTCTGTCGATGCGTCGGGCAAACTGGCGAAGACAGGCATGAACCCGTCGCCGAAAATCGACGTCAGCGGCTATACCACCACCCGCGCATTCGCCACCACGCGCGACGGGACGCAAGTGCCTTATGCACTGATCTACAAGAAGAACCTGCCCCGCGATGGATCCGCTCCTGCGTTCATCCAGGCATATGGGTCCTACGGCGCCGCGGCCTACACGCCGACGTTCCTCGGCAAGATGCTGGCTCTGATCGATGCCGGTGCGGTCGTCGGCTTCGCTTATGTCCGGGGTGGCGGCGAATATGGCCGCGAATGGCACAAGGCGGGGCAACTGGCCAACAAGCCCAATACCTGGCGCGACCTGATCGATGTGTGCGAAACGCTTTGCCGGGACAAGTGGACTGCGCCCAAGCATCTGGCCATTGGCGGCCGCTCGGCCGGCGGCATCACGGTGGGCCGTGCGCTGACGGAACGGCCGGACTTGTTCGCCGCCGTGGTCGACGGCGTGGGATGGTCGAACCCGCTGCGCTACGTGGTCGAACAGAACGGCTATGGCGAGGAGCCGGAATGGGGCGCGATCAGCGATCCCAAGGGCTATCAGTACCTCAAGGCGATAGATAGCTATCAGCATGTGGTGGATGGAACGCCCTATCCGGCGGTGCTGCTGACCACCGGGGTTACCGATCCGCGCGTGGCGCCGTTCCACGTTGCCAAGATGGCCGCGCGCCTGCAGGCCGCCACCAGTTCAGGCAGGCCGATCCTGTTGCGTGTGGATTACGACGCCGGCCACGGCATCGGCTCTACCCGCAGCCAACAGGATCGCGAAGCAGCGGACAGCTATGCTTTCATCCTTTGATCGTGTCCCCAGAGGTGGTGTAGCTTTTCTGGACCACCTTGCTTTTCGGCTTCAGCCTGAGCCGATCATGAGCCAGGTACTGCCGACAGCATGACAATAGGATTGTCGCTGAGCGGGGCCATCGTTTCAAGCGTCATGTAACGTGCGCGCTGGACGGCCCATTCGTCGGACTGTTCCATGAGGATGGCTCCGACGAGACGGGTGATGGCGGCTTCGTTTGGGAAGATCCCAACGACCTCGGTCCGCCGTTTGATTTCGCCATTGAGGCGCTCGATGGGGTTTGTGCTGTGTAGTTTGGCGCGATGCTCGCGCGGGAATGTCATGTAGGCCAACACATCGGGCTCAGCGTCGTCCATCAGCGTGGCTAGCTTGGGCAGTTTGGGCCGCACTTGGTCGGCGATCGAGCGCCACTGCTGGCTCGCAGCTTCTGGGGTTTCCTGGGCGAAGGCGGTGGCGATGAACGCGGAGACCACGCGCCTGCCGCTCTTGCCGGCATGGGCGAGTGCATTGCGCATGAAGTGGACGCGGCAGCGCTGCCAGGTCGCGCACAGCAGCTTGGAGACCGCCGCCTTAATGCCTTCGTGCGCATCGGAGATGACCAGCTTGACGCCACGCAGTCCTCGGCGCGTCAGTTTGCGCAGGAAAGCGGTCCAGAACGGCTCGGCCTCGGAAGGACCGATATCCATACCTAGCACCTCGCGGCGGCCATCGCTGTTGACGCCCACCGCGACGATCACCGCCACCGAGACGATACGCCCGTTCTGCCGCACTTTCACGTAGGTGGCGTCAATCCATAGGTACGGCCAGTCGCCTTCGATTGGGCGTTCGAGGAAGGCACCGACTTTCTCGTCGAGTTCCTCGCAAAGCCGGCTGACCTGGCTTTTCGAGATCCCATCCATACCCAGCGCCTTCACCAGGTCATCTACCGAGCGGGTGGAGATGCCCTGGATATACGCTTCCTGGATCACCGCGGTCAGCGCCCGCTCGGCCATGCGACGGGGTTCGAGGAAGCCGGGGAAGTAGCTTCCCTTCCTGAGCTTGGGGATGCGCAGTTCGACCGTCCCTGCTCGCGTCTGCCAGTCGCGCTCGCGGTAGCCGTTGCGCTGGACCAGCCTCGCCGCAGATTTCTCGCCATGGCCGGCACCGGTCAGGTTGCCGACTTCCATCTCCATCAGCCGCTCGGCGGCAAACGAGATCATCTCGCGCAGAATATCTGCATCCGGGGTCTTCTCTACCAGCGAACGCAAGTGCATCATCGGATCGGTCATCGTGATTCCTTCCGTCAAGTTTGAGCTTCGCAACCCAAACCTACCCGAAAATCACGGTGACCACCTCAGCCTTCAGCTACACCACGTCCTGGGACACGATCCATCCTTTGGCAGACCACGTAGGCGCTGCAGGCCAGACTTCATAGCTATGGCGTTGCTTGCCCCTGTCGGCTTGGCCGCGTTGGAATCGCCCTACGAGGCGCAACTCGCTGCGGAAATCCAGCCACGGGGCACCGGTCAACGAGAATGTGCGGGACTGGTAGCGCCGCCAGCAGCAATTCGCCCGGAATTGCAGACCTCGCCTTAAGTGAGAGCCAAGGGCGCGGTCGTTCGCCGTCACCAACTGCCCGTTTCCACGATGAAAACGTGGAATCGTCACAGCGGCTTGCGCAATGGAGTGATGCAGGATAGCTGGCTCCATCCATCACCTTAAAGGCGATGGACAAGATCGCGCCGGTGCCTCGAAAGAGGCTTAATAGGGAACACGGTGAGGGAGCTTGTCTCTCGAATCCGGGGCTGTCCCTGCAACTGTAAGCGGTGAGCGCGATGTACATTCGCGGCGGGGCAAGGACGCCCGCCGCAGCCACTGGGCCGGACGCTAAATCATGCGGGGCCTGGGAAGGCCGTGCATCGTCGCATTGACCCGTGAGCCAGGAGACCTGCCGGCGTCTGGTCGCTCTCGCTTTGGTCCAGGGGATGGCCGAGGCCCGGTAATTTTTCCGTCTGAGCGACGAACGAGCGGTGAAGGCCGCATCGGTTCGCGTAACGGTCGCCTCGGGCGTCCGGCCGTTGACGCGCGCCGACCGTCGTTGGCGGCACGCCTTCACCCCCAGTCGCAGACGCCGGGGGAAGTTTGATGACTATTTACATGAACGTGCTGCGCGCGGGCCTTTGCGTGGGCGCCGCTCTTATCGGTGCGACAGCCCATGCCGAGGATACATCTTCGGCGGGATCGTCAGCCAGTGATTCCGGAAGCGGTGAGTCTGCCGAAATCCTTGTCTTTGGGCGCGGCGAGGCGAAGATTGGCACGGCCCATGCCGCCAGTGAGGGCAGCGTCGGCGGGTCGGACCTGCTCGTTCGGCCTCTGTTACGCGTGGCCGAACTCCTGGAAGCGGTACCGGGGATGGTGGCCGCCCAGCATTCCGGCAGCGGCAAAGCCAATCAATACTTCCTGCGTGGCTTCAACCTCGATCATGGCACCGATTTCACCACTTACATCGATGGCGTGCAGATGAACCTGCGCACGCACGGGCACGGGCAAGGCTATCTGGACCTCAACGGCCTGATCCCGGAGATCGTCGCGCGCGAGGACTTCCGCAAAGGCCCCTACAGGGCAGACGGCGGCGATTTCGCGCTGGCTGGCGCGGCCTATATGACCACGATCGACGCTTTCGATCGGCCGTGGCTTTCTATGGAAGGCGGTTCCTACAAGTCCGGCCGGCTTGCTGCCGGCGGCACGATCAAGGATCTTGGTGGCGGCGATCTCACGCTCGTCGGGCAGGCCAAGCGCTATGACGGACCCTGGGAAGAAGCCGAACACCTGCGCCATTACGCCGGCTTTGCCAAATACTCGGTTCCAGTTGGCGAAGGCACGGTTCAGGCCTCGCTCCACGCCTATCACGCGACCTGGCGGCCGACCGAACAGATCCCCGAACGCATCATCGGCTCGGATATCTGCGACGACGTATTCTGCTCGCCCGATCCTTCGGCACGGGGCCGAACGACGCGCTTCGTCGGCAATGTTGGGGTTACCCAGGCCACGTGGAGCGCGAATGTCTATGCCCAGTATTACGACTGGAACATGTATTCGAACCCGACGTACGCCGATCCCGACGGCACCAGCGCCCAGATCGACCAGTTCGACAAACGCTGGGTGACAGGGCTGACGGCCCGCAAGCAATGGCAGATCGCTGACAGTCTGGAGCTGTCGGTCGGCACCGAAAATCGCTATGACCATATCGGCAGCGTGGGCGTCAACCGCACATCGAACCGCGAATTCCTCTACTCTCTCGGCCGTTATCATGTCGAGGAACTTTCGGGCGCGCTCTACGGCGAAGCGACGTGGAAGCCGCTGGCCGGTCTTCGCCTGACAGGCGGCCTGCGCGGCGATTACTATCACTACACGGTGCGCGCGCGTGATGCCGCCGCGGCGGATCTTGGCGAAGGCAAGGGCCACGATTCCATCGTTTCGCCGAAATTTTCTGCCGCGTACGCAATCACATCGCAGTTTGAGGTCTATGCCAACTGGGGCAGAGGGTTCCACTCCAACGACGTGCGCGGTGCAGTCAATGTCGATACGCCGGTGCCCGTGCTGGTGCGCGGCACCGGCAAGGAACTCGGCGGGCGCTTCCAGGCGGGGACGTTCTCGCTGACGGGAACCTACTGGTGGCTCGACGTTGCCAGCGAATTGCGCTTCGTGGGCGATTCCAACGCGGTGGAACCCACCGGCGCCAGCAAGCGGCACGGTTATGAAGTGGTTGCGTTCTGGCGGCCGCTGCCGTGGTTGGCGCTGGACGGCAACTATACCTGGAACCATTCGCGCTATGACAATGGCGACCGGATCCCCAATGCCTTCGAGAATGCCGCCTCAGCCGGGGCAGCCATCGTGCTGGACCCGTGGGAAGCCAGCATACGCGTCCGCCATCTTGGCCCCTACCCGCTGGTGGAGGACAACAGCGTGCGGGACAAAGGCAGCACGGTCTTCAACGCGCGCGCCGCGTGGAAGGGCGCCAAGATCGAAATCTACGGCGAAGTACTGAATATCTTCAACAGCTGGGACAAGGACATCGCCTACTACTACGAATCCTACGTTCCGTCATTTGATGCCGATGGGCCGGTGGAAGGCCGCCTGAGCCGCGTGATCGAGCCACGCACGTTCAAGATCGGCGCACGATATACGTTCTGAGCAGCGGGAACCGTAGAGTCTTAAACTCGAGCGTTCCCAAACCAGCCCACTGGGTTTCGAGAAATCGTCCAGACCCAGTGGGCTCCGATAAACTATGCACAGGTGTTGGCGGTGTGACATTGCTGCCTTGCGCGGCCGGCTATAATTCTCCTGGCAGAATTCATAACGACAGGAGAATAGACGATGAACAATTCGGACCTTGCTGAGAAGCTCGCTGCTGAAACCGGCGCCACGAAGGCCGATGCCAAGAAGGCGGTCGATGCAGTCTTCGCAGCCATTGCCGACGCGGCGGCTGCCGGCGACGAAATTTCGCTGAACGGCTTCGGAAAGTTCAAGGTGAAGGACTCTCCGGCTCGCGAAGGCCGCAATCCTTCGACCGGCGAGACCATCCAGATCGCCGCCTCGAAGAAGCTGACCTTCGCCCCGGCCAAGGCCGTCAAGGACAAGTTGAACGGCTAAGACTGCGCTTCAAGAATGGGACGGCACGCCGCCACCAGCGCCGTGCCGTCCCATTCCATGTTCAGGAGAAATTTCCACGATGCGCTGCCGTGTCGTCGCGGCGAGCCGCTGGATATCGCGGTAGTCGTCCATGCCGCTCTACTTTCTTACCGAAGTCTCCCGCCGTCTGCGTTGACCGGATGAACTGTAGCAAAATGATGGGCACGGTGCCTGCTGCTTCGGCTCAGCTTCGTGAAACGCGCGCTTCAAAAGCAGCTGAATGCCGGCCCGCACGCTTTATCTACCATTCTAGCCTGGGCCACCTCTGCAATCGGGCGGAAGGTGCGTGCAGTCGATAATGCCGCGCCGATCCAGATCGGCACGTGACGACTGGAAACATCAGACTTCCAACCCTTGCAGGTCTGCCATTCCCAATGACTGGCCGCCGCGCTGCATCGCCACACCTGTGCGCCGAAACCGCGATTGCTGCACCGGGCCTTGGAATAGGAATGCTTCGGCCAGACGAAGCACAACTACCTTGCTGATGTTTCTCAACTTTTTAGGTTGACTTAAGTGTGGAGCCTGCGGGCTTCAGCTGAGGCGACCGCGCCAGGCAAATCATCCAAACCGAATTTTCCGAACCGCCCGCCCGTGCGCTGCCCGGCAGGCGATGTCGGCGTTCGTCATGAATTCAGGGGCTACATGAGATCGATCAAGCTGGCGGGCTTTCGTCATTCACTTTTGCTGCGTGCAGGATATGTTTCCGTTTCGATCGTGGCGTTCTCAGCGGGAGGCGCCGCAGGGGCGCAGGAAGTCGCTCCGGAAGAGGCCCAGGCGAGCGACATTGTCGTCACCGGCATTCGTCAATCACTGGAACGCGCCGCGCAGATCAAGCAGCAGGCGCCCCAGATCGTCGATTCGATCGTCTCGGAAGATATTGGCAAGTTTCCCGACCCCACGACCGCAGCCGCACTGCAACGCGTGCCGGGCGTGCAGGTGTCGGTCACCCAGTCGAACGAGATCGGCAATGTCCGCATCCGGGGGCTCGGCGATATCCTGACCACACTCGACGGCCGCGAGATCATCACTACCACCGGCCGCACGTTCTCGATGCAGGATCTGCCCGCCGATGCGCTGTCGCGGGTCGACGTGATCAAGTCCAACACGGCAGACCTGATCGAAGGTGGCATCGCCGGCATCATCGATCTGCAGCTCAACAAGCCGTTTAGTTTCAACAAGCCGACGATCGTCGTCAATGCGCACGGCAACTACGGCGTGAAATCAGACAGGCTCGATCCTCAAGTGAGCATACTGGCCACCGATACCTGGGAAACCGGGATCGGCGATATCGGCGCGCTCATCAACGTCAGTTGGGCCAAGACGCATTACAACCACCCGCGCACCCGCGAAGGTGTACGCCGCGCCGCGCAGGGGACGGGCATTCCCTACAATCTGCCCGGCGTCCTCCTGCCCAACGTCGTCGAGAGCCACTCCGACTATGGCTGGTACGAGCGCCCCCAGGCCAATGCCTCGCTCCAATGGCAGGCATCGGACAGCCTCCAGGTCTATGCCGATGGGCTCTACACCGGCTATCGCTCACAGAGCCAATGGTCGCTGGCCAATGCGCAACTGTTTCTTCCCGGCACGACCATTTCCAACATCGAACTGTCGGACGATTGCATCACCGCGCGGGCTCGCAACGACAGCGGACAGTCCCCCCTTCCCAGCGGCACGCCGCCGACGCTTCCCGCCTTCAATGTGCAGGACCTCTGCCAGGTCCAGTCGGCGACGATCTCCAACGCGGTGAGCGAGCAGAAGACTTATAGCTACGACAACCGCACCGACGCCTGGCTTGGCGCGATTGGGGTGAAATACGATCGTGACGGCGTCAGCGCCAAGGCTGACGTTTCCTATCAGCGATCGGTCAATACTTCCGAGACGATCCTGGCGGTGGTCGGCCAACGCATCCCGACCTTCCAATACACCGCGAACAGCGGCAGCGGAGCGACGGTCACCACTCCGGGCGATCCCTTCCTTTCGTCCACCAACCTGGTGCTCAGCGAAGGCTTCGACCAGACTTTCAGCCGTTCGGTTGGTGACTTGTTTCAGGCGCGGCTCGACACCAGCTTCGACATAGACAGCAGTCTGCTCCGCAAATTCCAGGCAGGTATCCGCTATGCGAACCGTGGCAGCGAGTTCCAGCAGGCCGTCGTAAGCAAGGCAGCGCCCGGCGGGGTAATCGGTTCGGCCAGCGAAGCAACGGCGGTAAAGGTCGATGCTTCGGGACTGCCTGGCGATTATCTGACGCTCATGCCGGGAGTTCCGCAGTTCAACAACGGAACGGGCGCGCTTGTACCCAATCCCGACTTCCTGCGATCGGACGAGGGCCGCGACGCCCTGCGGACGCTTTACGGCCTGGCCACCGGCGACCCGGCCTATCAGCCACAGCGCGCCTTCTATGCTACCGAGAAGACTTTCGCGGGATACGCCCAGTTCAATTACGAGACGCCGATCGCCTCCGGGATTACGCTCGACGGCGTCGTCGGCGTGCGTCCGACCCGCACCGAGCGCACGATACGCGGTTCAAGCGTGGTAACAATTCCGGCATCGGGCGGTCAGCCCGCGCGCACGGAAATCCGGCCGCTTTCGCAGACAACCACCGACACCGATGTCCTGCCCAATGCCAGCGCGCGGCTTCAGTTCGGCGGCGGGCTCCAACTGCGGGCGAGTTATGCGAAGACCATCCGCCGCCCGGATTTCGCCTCGCTCAATCCCGGGCTCACCTATTCGCTGTCCACCAACCCAAACATCCTCAACGCAGGTTCTGCCGGCAACCCGGACCTGCGGCCGCAGAAATCGGATAGTTACGACCTCAGCCTGGAATACTATTTCCGCCGAGGCTTCATTGCCGTGGCGGCCTACAAGCGAGACATCACCAACCGCGTTGTGACCGCTTCCGCCAACGAGGTCATCGACGGGATCAATTACTCGATCAGCCGTCCGCGCAATATCGGCCAGGCCGAATTGCAGGGCATTGAAGTCAGTGGCCAGACGTTCTTCGACTTCCTGCCGGGTGCGCTCTCGGGCCTCGGCATCATGGGCAACTTCACTTATGCCGATACCGAGGTGAAGGGCAGCGACCGGCTCGCGGGTCTGCCGCTGCAGGGTGTGTCTAAGTACAATTTCAATGCGGGTCTGCTTTATGAAAAGTCGGGCGTCTCCGGCCGCCTGATCTACACCTGGCGGTCGAAATATTATGATAGCGACGAGACTGGCGCGCTCGGCATCCGAGAGGTCGATCCCGCGCGCGCCAACGATGCGACCTACAACCCGTTGCTGCTGAACTATGTGCGCCCCAGCGGACGGCTCGACTTCGGATTGAGCTGGGACGTGAACGACCGGCTTCGTTTCGATCTTGGCGGCACCAACATCCTCGGCGCCAAGTATCGCGGCTACTACAACCAGCCCGCCTATGGGCAGGAATACCGGTACGACGACACGACCTACACCGCCGGCGTCCGCATCCGCATCTGACGAGAAACCGGGGCACGCCGCGTCCGTGCCCCGCAGTACCATCCACGGGAGAATGACTATGCGCGCAACCACCAATTCCGGAATCGTGGGCCCGCGCCGCCGTTTCCTCCAGAAGCTGGCGCTGCTTGGCTCGCTCGCCGCGATGGGCGGACCTGCCAGCGCGAGCCTGCTCGGCGACTTGCCGTTCACCCCGGCCGGACGCCCCCGCAAGCGACCCAATATGATCGTGATCATGGGTGACGACATCGGCTATTCGGATATCGGCGCGTTCGGGGGCGAAGTCGATACGCCCAACCTTAACGCGCTGGCCAAGCGCTCGGTCAGTTTCACCAATTTCTACAACATGGCGCGCTGCTGCCCCTCGCGCGCCTCACTTCTCACGGGACGCTATCCGCACCGCGTGAACATGGCTGGAAACGGCACCAGTCTCTCGCTGGAAGTTCCCACGGTCGCCGAAGAACTGCGCCGTGCGGGTTATGCCACCACGATGGTCGGCAAATGGCACCTCACCGCTGCAGAGCCGATTGAAGACAAAGCCGAGCATCTCAAGTGGATCAACCACCAGGCCCATTTCGACCGCGATTTCGGCGATCGTCGCACCTACCCCGCCGCACGCGGCTTCCAGCATCACTGGGGCATCATCTGGGGCGTAGTGAACTATCACGACCCCTTCAGCCTCGTGAACGACTTCCAGCCGGTCAGGTCAGTTCCCAAGGGTTTCTATTTCACTGACGCGATCAGCGATCACGCGGTGGGAGAAGTGAAGCGCCTCGCAAAAGGCTCCGATCCCTTCATGATGTACCTGGCCTATACGGCAGCGCACTGGCCGCTGATGGCCCCTGCCGCCTTGATTGAAAAGTACATCCCGCGCTTTTCCGGCGGCTGGAACCAGATTCGGCAGGACCGCTATGCCCGCCAGATCAAGCTGGGGCTCGTCGATCCTGCCGTCGACCGGCTCGATGCGGTCGAAAGCCGCTACGAGCACAACGCCTCGATCCCGTGGGAGCGCCTTACCGACGAGCAGCGCGCGGTGCAGGTGCGAAAGATGGCGACGCACGCCGCCATGATCGAAGTGATGGATCAAGGCATCGGCCGGTTGGTTCAGGCCCTCAAAGATACCGGACAGTATGAGGATACGCTGATCGTCTTCACTATCGACAACGGCGCTTCGCCGGAGGTCATGGTCGAGGCGGGCTATGACCGCTGGAGCGAGACGCGCGACGGCCGCAAGGTCGCTTACGGCGAATATCCCGATCATGAGATTGGCGACGACCAGACGATGGCCTGCCTTGGTGCGCAATGGGCCAGCGCGGCAAACACCCCCTGGCGTTACTGGAAGGCGGAGAGCTACCAGGGCGGAACACATGCCCCGTTCCTGATGAGCTGGCCCGCGGCGATGGGGGGACGCGAAGGTACGCGGGTGGCCACGCCCGCGCATATCATCGACGTGACGCCGACCCTGCTCGACCTTGCAGGCGTTACCCCGCGCACGGACAAGGCGCCCGTCGACGGCGTTTCGCTCGCGGGTGTGTTCGAAGGCAAACCGATCCCGGCCAATCGTCCGTTCTTCTTCGAACATTACGGCGCCCGCGCGGTGATCGACGGCCGCTGGAAACTCGTCTCACTGGCGCCGGGAGGGCAGCGGGCTGACCTTGCCTGGGCGCTCTATGACCTGCAGAACGACCGGACCGAGACCCAGGACGTTCGCCAACTCTACCCCGAAGTAGTCGCACGGCTGGACAAACTGTGGCTCGACTGGGCACGCGATGTCGGCGTTCCGCTACGCGGCGGCGTGCTCGGCGCGCCACCGGAGACAGGACCTCAGGCGCATTTCAGCGACTAACCGGCAAGGTTTCCGTGCGGAAACAGGGAAACGTTATTTCCGCTAAGAATCGGCGGGATAAGGGGCGACCCACAAGTCGCCCCTGTTTCACTCAGTACTTAAAACCGAAGCTCAGGAAGAAGCTGCGACCCGGTTCCGGGAAGCCATCGGTGAGCACGTAATAATCGTCGAACAGGTTGCGCACGCCCGCGCCTATCTCGACACCCTCGCGCAGCGCATAGTTCACCGTGAGGTTGGCCAGCGCATAACTCCCGGTGCGATAATAGCGCGTGCCCGCCGTGTTCACGGTCCAGCGGTTCGAGGCGATGTCGGCATTGGGCAGCACGTGCAACCCTTCGAGCGGTGACCAGTCGGCCCAAAGGAAGGCTTTGTGCGTCGGCACCCCGGTCGGCTGGAACGCGGCGTTGGTCGGATCGTCGAGATCGCGGTGGGTGTACGTGTAGTTGCCGCCCAGGCTGAGCGTGCGGTCCAGCCGCGCCGTCAGCGCGATTTCGCCGCCGTAGTAGTTGCCACTGCCAAGGTTGCGGCTCTGGGTCACCGACTGGCCCTGATAGATCATCGGGAACGCCACGATCACGTTATCGAGGTGCGAATAGAACGCTGCCGCCTCGGCATGGAGCGGGCCGAAGTCACGCGCGCCGCCGATCTCGTAATTGGTCGCCCGCTCGGCCTTGAGGTCCGGATTCGATGTGGCACCGCCGAAGCGCGAACTGAAGCGCTCGAAAATGGTCGGGAAACGTGCGCGCGAGGAAATGCTCGCGTGCAGACTGGTCTGCGCATCGACGCTCCAGACCAGCTGCGCCTGTCCGTTCAGCGCCTGCCCGTTGTGCAGCGCATATTCGATCAGCGCCCCGCTGGCATAGTCCTCGGCACGCGAGAGGTCGCGCCAATCGAAGCTGACACCGGCGGTGAAGGCCAGTGCCGAAGTCAGGTCGAGCCTGTTCTCGGCGGCAATGCTGTAGGTTTCCTCGACGCTGGTCTGCTTCGGCTCGACCGCGCCCGAGGGGAAGGCCTGCTGCCATTCTACATGCTTGTCGCGCCGGTAATGGGCGGCAACGCTCAGCCGATCGATATCGCTGACCGCAAGGTCGAGCTGCGCCGATCCGCCCCAGGCAGTGTCGGCATAATAGCTGTTGAAGGCGCGCGCCTTGGTCTGAGTGGTCTGGCTGGCATCATCGAAGGCGCGCAGCAGGTTGTCGAACCCGTTACGATAGACGCGGGTCTTGAGCGTCGCCCGGTCCCCCAGCGCGGTGGTCGAGAGGAAATAGATGCTATCGATATTCCAGTAGGGCCAAGACCAGTTACGCTGGGAGGCAGCGGGGTCGGTCACGTGCAGCGGCGCGTTCTTGGACCCTTCCTGCCGGGTATAGCTGATCGAATACTCGTCGGTAGCATTCGGCGTGAAGCCCAGTTTGGCGTTCACGCGCCAGTCGGCAGTGCGAGAGAAGTCGCGATGGCCGCCATCCTCGGCCGATCCGGCACTGGGCTCGTAGCTGCCGGGAAGATCCCAGTGATCGGTGAAATTGCGGGTATAGCTGGCCTGTGCGTACCACATGTCCTGCTTCGTCCCGAGCAGGGCGAAGATGTTGTAGCCGGTGTACTCGCCCTTGCGGCCAAGGTTCAGAGCGCCGCGCGCTTCGGCTTCGATCGGCTCGACCGGCTTGCGGGTGACGAGATTGATGGCGCCGCCCATCGCCCCCGGCCCGTCGAGCACCGAGGCATAGCCCTTGGCCACCTGCACTTGCGCGATGTCGGAAGTTAGGAAACGTCCATAGTCCAACCGCCCGTCGGCAGGCAGGTAGACGCGAATGCCGTCGATCGAGAGCGGCACCTGATAACGGTCGAAACCGCGCACGTTGATCAGCCGCTCATTGCGCGAACCGCCGCTGTTCGACGACGAGACGCCGGGCATCAGGTTGACCGCATCGTCCAGACTGTTGCGCTGGAACAGGGAGATCGCCTCGGCATCGAGCGTGGAGGACGTGATCGAGGGACCGCCCGGTGCCGGTGCAGTGACGATGATCTGGCCGAGCGTGAAAGCATTGCCGTGCTGCGCGTCCTGATCGGCGGGCGCCTCGGACTGGGCAAAGGCGGGCGTTGCAAGAATGCAGGAAAGAGTGACCGCACAAGCGGATGCGAAACGCATGAAAAAGCCCCCATGTTTTGTGCTGTCGCCGTTTCGACGATTCGCTATATCCGTCCGTATATAGTTTTTGTGCGATGCAAAAGTGCAGCGAAATGAGGACTTCAGGATGGTCGGACGCGAAATGACGAGTTCCAAAGGTGGGCTGCTTCTGGCCGCATTGCTGATGCTGGAGCCGACCGGCAGCGCGCTTGCGCAGGAGATGACCGGCGGGGCTGCGGCCTCCCCCGCTATCGCGCCCTCGCCCATTGCCTGCCCGGCCACGCCCGCCGCGCTGCCCGGCGAACTTTCCGGCTGGAACCGGCGCATGCCCCTGGCCGCCGCGCAAGACGCAGCGGCAGCGCGGCTGACGCCCGGTACGGCAGTGGACGGCACGCTCAGCCCCACGCCCGCGGTCCGCTATGCGCTGCGCCCCGAAAAACCGGGCGGATCGGTGAGTTTCGGCGGCATCTACGTCTTTACCGTGCCCACGGCGGGCCATTACCGCGTGGCGCTCGGCTCGGCGGCGTGGATCGACGTGATCAGGGCTGCCGACACCGGCAAAGACAATCCGGTCACGGGCCAGACCTCGATCGCCCATGGCCATGGTCCGGACTGTTCGGGTATCCGCAAGATGGTCGATTTCGCGCTCGAACCGGGGGACTATCTCCTGCAGATCTCGGCCAACGCCGACGCGAAGCTGCCCCTGCTCGTCACCCGCCTGCCCTGAGGGCGCGATGCGAAATGCGGTAAGGGGGGCAGTGACCGGACTGCTGCTGATCGCCACTGCGTTTTCCGGGCTGATGGCAGCGTCGCGCCCTCAGGGCAGGCAGGCGACGCAGCCCTCCGAGCGTGCCAAAGCGACCCGGATCGAACTTGGTCGTCGGCTGTTCTACGACGCGGATCTTTCGATCAACGGTACTATGTCCTGCGCGACCTGCCACGAGCAGCGCCACGGTTTCGCCGATGGCAACCGCACCCATCCGGGCGCGCTCGACGATCCAGGGCGGCGCAATGTACCAACGCTTGCCAATCTCGGAGATTTCCCGCGCCTGACATGGGCCGACCCGCGGCTCACCAGTCTGGAAGCGCAAGTAGCGGTACCGATTTTCGGCGACCACCCGGTCGAGATGGCAATGAAGGGGCAGGAAGCCGAAATCGCCCGCCGACTTGGCCGCGATCCCTGTTACCGCGCACAGTTCGCAGAGGCCTTTCCCGAGAGCGACGGCGCCATCGATTATCCCAGGGTCGCCAGCGCCCTTGCCGCCTTCGAACGCGCGCTCGTATCGCGCGGCAGCGACTGGGACAATTTCGCGCTGGAAGGGCAGGTCCGGGAAGGCGCGCAGATCTTCCGGCGCAATTGCGCAGGCTGCCACAGCGGCGCGAACTTCACCGATTCGCGCTATCACCGCATCGGTGCGATGCCGCCGTCGGGCGCCGCCGATCCCGGTCTTGCCGAAGTAACCCACCGTTCCAGCGACCGTGGCCGCTTCCGCACGCCCAGCCTGCGCAACGTCATCGTCAGCGCGCCATACCTGCACGACGGTTCCGCTCCGACGTTGGACGCCGCAATTGCCGCCCACACCCGGATCGCCCCGCTGCCGGCCAAAAAGCGCGGCGCAGTAGCTGCCTTCCTCGCCAGTCTGACCGATCATGCTTTCCTGACCAATCCGGCGTTCGGGCTGCCGCAAACCGCCTGCGGCAAAGTGCTGTGATTCTGCGGAGGTGGGCGTCGGCCGTTTTTTGGTCGCCTGAAAGTCATCTGGATTTCGCAGACATTCGGGGAAACCAGCGACCATCGATCGCGCCCAGCTCGCCAGCGACCGTCAGCTTAGCGCTTGCATTGCCATCCGCGCAATCGCATTGCCCGCCCAAGGAAACAACGTGCAGCCTTGGCGCGAAGACCACACATGAACGAGCCTGTCCTCTACAGCTTTCGGCGATGCCCCTACGCGATGCGCGCGCGGCTGGCCCTATATGTCAGCGGCACGCGCTGCGAACTTCGTGAGGTCAAGCTTTCCGCCAAGCCGGCGGAAATGCTCCTGGCTTCGCCGAAAGGCACGGTGCCGGTACTGATAACCGCCAAAGGCGGGATAATCGATCAGAGCCTCGACATCATGCGCGCCGCGCTTGGCTGGAACGATCCCGAAGCCTGGCTGGATCGCGACGATCCCGCGCTGATCGCGATCAACGACGGCCCGTTCAAATACGACCTCGACCGCTACAAGTACCCCGAACGCCACGACGCCGACGCGGCGGCGCACAGGGAAAGCGGATTGAAATTCCTTGAGAAACTGGAATCCAGACTGGTCAGCGCGCCCTTCCTGGGCGGCCCGTCACGCGGCTTGACCGATGCCGCCATCGCCCCGTTCGTCCGGCAATTCGCCGCGGTGGATCCTGAATGGTTCAAGCGGCAAAAGCTGCCGGGTGTGCAGCGGTGGCTGAGCGACTATCTGGCTTCCGCACTATTTGCCGCAATCATGACGCCCGTGAAGCCATGGTCACCCGAGGCAAATCCAATCTTCTTTCCCGAGGACTAAGATTACTTTCTGCGCCTCATAGCCGCCCTGCGGCGAACTGAATTCGGATTAAATGACCAGACGTTCACGCCTTGGCCAGAACGCTGCGCAGGCGGTCATCCACCCTATCGACCGGTAACAACGAAGGCGATCGCGCGATTGCTGTTGCCGACGTCGGTGGTCGGGTGCTGGGGTTTATCCCGATACCGAGGGGCGCTTCGAAGGTGCACTCTCGTTCTTCGATAGGCCGAGCCACGGCTTGATCGTGCTGATGGACGTGACCATGCGCCAGGCCCCTGCCCTCCCCAGCGCGACATCAATTCCCGGCCGAGCGCCCACCGACCACTTCGCCTACTTCCGATCCTATCCGGCAGCGGGCGCCAAGGCGCGATCGCCGTGCAGACGGCGATATCTGGAGGAGGAAATGCCATGAGGTCGTGCACATGGTTGAAGAAGGTGCCGGGCGTGCCGGACTGGCGCGTCTTTAGGCATTGCCGGGCCTATTCCCGGGGTCGTTTCTGGCCGACGGTGCTTTGGGCATCGCTGCTTGCGATGCTTTCCGTTCCCGCCATGGCCCAGCAGGCGCCTGATGCGGCGGGGCCCCCGGCGACGCTTTTCCAGAATGTCCGCATTTTCGACGGCAAGAACGCGAACCTATCCGGCCCTTCCAATGTGCTGGTCCGAGGCAACATCATCGAGCGGATTTCGACGGATACGATTGCCCCCGATGCAAATACGCTGGTTATCGACGGCGGTGGCCGGACCTTGATGCCGGGCCTGATCGACGCGCATTGGCATGCCATGTTTATCCGCCCGACCCCGGCCGAAATGTTGACCGGAAACGAGGGCTACCTCAATCTGATCGCGGGTGATGAGGCGAAAGACACGCTGCTGCGCGGCTTCACGACGGTCCGCGACGTGGGCGGGCCGGTGTTCGGCCTCAAGCAGGCGATCGACGCCGGATTTGCGATCGGCCCGCGCATCTACCCGTCCGGCGCGATGATTACCGTTACCAGCGGCCATGGCGATTTCCGGCAGCTTTCGGACCTGCCGCGCCAAATCGGCGGTCCGCTCACGCGCGGAGAGCAGATGGGCGGCTATGCGATTGCCGACACCCCCGACGAAGTGCGCGTGCGTGTGCGCGAGCAGTTGATGCAGGGCGCCTCGCAGATCAAGCTTACGGCGGGCGGCGGGGTCTCCTCGCCCTTCAGCCCGATCGATGTGGTGACCTTTACCGTGCCCGAGCTTCGCGCCGCCGTGGAGGCCGCGCACAACTGGGGCACATACGTCACCGTGCACGCCTTCACCCCGGAAGCGATCGAGGGGGCGATTGCCGCGGGGGTGACCTGCATCGAACACGGTTTCCTCATGACCGAGGCCGATGCCAAGCTGATCGCCCAGAAGGGCATCTGGCTCAGCCTGCAGCCACTGCCCGATGAGTTGCGCACCGGCTTTCCGGTCGGCTCCGTGCAGCGCGAAAAGGCCGATGAAGTCTTCCCCGGAATTGGCCGCACCTATGAGCTTGCCAAGAAGTACAAGATCAAGACGGCGTGGGGCACCGACGTCCTGTTCTCACGCGCATTGGCGCAGCAGCAGGGCGCCATTCTGGCGTCGCTTGCCCGCTGGTACACGCCTGCGGAAGCGCTGATCATGGCGACCTCCACCAACGCCGAACTGCTGAAGCTGTCGGGCAAGCGCGCGCCTTATGCGGGCACACTGGGCGTGGTCCAGACCGGCGCGCTGGCGGATCTGCTGCTGGTGGATGGCAACCCGCTTCAGAACCTCAATCTCGTAGCCGATCCGGCCAAAAATTTCGTGGTCATCATGAAGGACGGAAAGGTCTACAAGAACACTCTGTCCCGATAATCGAAGTGGTGGGGCATCGGGGCCCCTATGCCCCACTGCGGTGCCAAGGCAATTGCGGGACGATGCCCTCCTTCGGCCAGCGGCGGCTGAGATGGCCGGAGACCAGATGAAATCAGTCCCGGATCGCATTGAGCCGATCGGTTTGGCAGCTCTTACTTCTACCATCACGCCGGGTGACCTTCGCTGACAAGTATGATGTCATTCGGCGATGCGGTCGATCGGCGATACTCAGCCGGCCCCGGTTACATATCCGTTTTCCTCGTCAGCAGCATTCGCCGCCGCGTTGCGCGCCGCTCGCCCCAATTTTTCCTTGAGGGCGGTGAGCGCGCCGGGAGACCAGTCGTGCACGTCCGTCACGGCCGCCCAGGCATCGATATAATGCTCCGGCGCATAGACGTGGCCGTGGCCCATCGGCGTGGACATGGAGAGAGGCATGTCGATGGCGATCTGCACCATCGTCACCACGGGATACCACCGCAGATCGGGGGAAACATCCGGTCCGACCGGTGCCTTCATCCATTCGGGTTTCCTGTAGAGATCGCGATAATCGAAGAAGGTGATGGCGTCGCTGGAGTACTGCAGATAGGCGACCCGCATGTTGCCCCAGCGCGTGTCTGCGGGCACGGCGAAGCCGCCCTGATTGATGAACCGCACGATGCGACTGTCGCGGAATTCCGGCCGCCAGATCGGCGAGCCCTTTCGCCGCTGAGCCGTGATCGAGCGCCAGATCCGGTTCTCGAACGTCGGGCCGCTCCACACCGCACCGGCGATCGGATCGTCGATCGTGCCGAAGAGTTCGACCGACTTTTCGGAATTCATGGAGCCGAGGCTAAGGCCATGAAGATAGAGTTGCGGCCGCTTGTCGCGGGGCAGGTGCGACCAATAATCGTAGATTGCGGTGAAGAGTTCCTGCGCGGCCTGCGCCCCGTTTTCGGGGTGAGCCAGCAGCGCCAGCGGGCTGCTGAGGTAGGAATATTGCGTGGCCACACTGCTGACGTCGCCATGGTGCAGGTATTCCAGGCTGTCGATGGCTGAAGGGTCGACCCAGCCGGTTCCGGTGGGCGTGATGACCACCAATATGGAACGATCGAACCCGCCCTGCCGCTTCAGTTCCTCCAGCGCCAGCATGGCGCGCGCATGGGCCGTGCCGGCACTCCGCAGGCCGACATAGACGCGGATGGGCTCGATAGCCGGGCGACCGGTCATCGCAGCAATCTGGCGGGCCGTAGGGCCGGAGGCCACGAAGCGTCTGCCCATGCGGCCAAGCTCGTCCCATCTCACCAGGGATGCAGCGCTGCCGGTTCTGGCGGGATCGGACGGCTGTTTGCGCTCCGGCTCGAAAAGGGCGTCGGTCTCGCGATAGGAGAAATCCAGCGCATCGAATGCGCCGCGCAGCGCGACATCGCTGGTCAGCGACCAGACGACAAAGGCCGTCAACGCGACGCCGATCACGGTGGCGACGCGGGGCGGAACATAGCGGGCCGCACGGGCGGTGAGCGCGCGCGCCAGCCGCAGCAGCAACCGCGCCACGATGAGGAGGATCATGAAAGTGGCCAGAGCAATCAGGCAGACCTGGAGCGTGTAGCCCGCGTCGACGGGCTCCATGCCCATCAGCGATCGTATGGAGTTCTGCCAGCCCGCCGCGCGCCAGAGGACGATCAGGAGAAGGATGCCCATGCCGGCCGCCATGCCGCCCAGAAGGATCCTTCGTGTCTTTCCCACGGGATCGGGCAATTGCATGTACCGCCATAACCAGCGGCAAAACAGACCGAGGGCGTAGCCGAAGGCAAAACCCAGCCCGCCAAGTGCGCCTTGTGCGATCGTGCCACGGGGGATCAGTGTCGGAGTAAGGGCGGCCGAAAACGTGAGCGCACCAAGGATGAGGCCGAAACGGGACAGTGATGCTGCCCAATGGCGCAAACCGCGCGCAAATCTTTCGGCCATACTCACCGGGCGCCCCCTGAATGGATTTCGCCAGACTATCCGAATCCGGACCATAGCCAACGTGCCGAGGGTGGCAAGCTGCGGTGGTCTGAGCCAAAGCAAGGTATCGGGCGGATACTGCATTGGTCTTGGCCATGCGGATGTAGACGCGATAATTCCATCGGCAGGAGCACCTGCGACCACGCGGGCGCATCCGACAAAACAAGAAATGACGATGGAGAAGATGCCGTGGTCGCCATGACCTTCGCGGGAATTCCTGCGCCCAATTCGCCTGTCCGCTCCGGATCGCCGCAGCCCTAGGGCGCATAGCGGGAAGCTGGTCGGCCCTCGCCCCCTTCAGCACGAACATCACCGGAGAGAGACGATGGTCAGCCTTCTGGTTCTGGCCGCGGCTACGGCTGCGCCCCTGATTTCTGCGGCGCCTGCCACTGCCGCCACACTTGCCGCCGCCGCCCCTCAGGACGAATTGCAGCAGGTGCCCACGGCGCCCGATCCCGCGCCCCGTACGGCACCGCCGCGCGTAAGACTGCCGGTACCGCCCACCGCACCACCGGACCTTTCGAAAGCCGCGGTGGAAAACCCGCCGATGGGTTCCGACGTACAGCTTCAACGCACACCGCGCGCGCAGGCCCTGCCTTATGATGAAGACTACAGCGACTTTGCCGATCCGGCCAAGCGCAAGGGGCTCTGGGCCAAGCTGAAGTATATTCCGCTGACGGATGCCAGCTATCTGACGGTCGGCGGCGAGATGCGCTGGCGCTTCGAACTGCGCAATGAAGAACGCTTCGGTGGCGGCAAGCAGGACGACGACGGGAATTTCGAACAGCGCATCCGCGTCTGGGGCGATCTGCATCTGGGCGATCACCTGCGCGTGTTCGGAGAACTCAAGAGCGGATTGCAGGCAGGATACAGCGGGCAGCAACTGGTGTCCGACAAAAAGACCATCGATCTTGCCCAGGCCTTCGTCGAAGTTCACGCTCCGGCCGGCAACGGCACGCTGAGCTTCCGCGTGGGGCGTCAGGAAATCGGCATCGGCGGCTTCCGCCTGTTCGACATGCGCGATGGCCCGAACGTGCGCCGTTCTTTCGATGCCGCGCGCATCCGCTTCACGCAGGGCCCGTGGGATGCCGAAGTGCTGGGCGGCTTCACGATCACCGAAACCACCACCGCCTTCGACAACAGCACCAATTACGACGCGCCATTCTGGGGTGCGCGCGTGGCGCGGGACCTGGGATCGGTCGTGCCCGGCGGAAGGCTGGAAGGGCTGTGGGTCCATACGCGCCGGCCGGTGGCGAAGTATGACGCAGGCTCCGCCGCCGAAGCGCGCGACACTTATTCACTGCGCTTCAGCGGCAAACAGAAAAAGCTGGAATGGGACGTGGAGGCCATCGGCCAGACCGGCCATTGGGGCGACCAGACCGTTCGCGCCGGTTTCCTGACCGCCTATGCCAGCTACGGCCTTGCCCTGCCCGCCACGCCCCGACTCGGCCTGCGTTTCGAGGTCGGTTCAGGGGACAAGAGCAAGTCCGACAACCGGATGAACACCTATTATCAGTTGTTCGCTCGCCCGCTGACGATCAACGGCGAACTGGGCCGCGCCAACCTGATCACCTTCGGCCCCACCGCGACGATCACGCCGATGAAGAAGCTGACGGTGGACGCCACGGTGATGGGTCTGTGGCGGACATCCCTGCAAGATGGCCTCTACGGCGCGCCCGGCCAGTTGATCATCAAGGCCGATGAAGGAACCGCGCGGCAAGTGGGCGTGCGCGGCACTTTGGGCGCGCGTTACGCGATCTCTCCGTTCTGGGTGGTCGGCACTTATTTCAACCACGTCCAGAAAGGCCGCTTCATCAAGCAAGTGCCGGACGGGCACAATCTGGATTACTTCAACCTGTTCACGACAGTGAGGTTTTGATCGACAGAGTCAGGGCGAAGCCCTCTGCGTGCGAAGATAGGCGATCAGGTCGGCGCGATCGAGTGCATCGGGAACGCCGCGAAACTGCATCGTCGTACCGGGAACGAATGCTTGCGGATCCGCCATCCAGACGTCCAGCGTGCGTTCGTCCCAAGTGCCGCCGGCTTTCGCGAGAGCAGCGGTGTAGCTGTAGCGCGCGCGGTTGGTGGCGAACTTAGTGCCATAGACGCCGAACAGGTTCGGTCCGCCCCGATCCATCGCGCCGTCCATGATGCTGTGGCATGCGGCGCATTGCCGGAACTTGCGTGCGCCGGCCTCCGCGCTGGCGACTTTCATCAGATCGGTCAGTGCAGGATGCGGACCTGCCTGACGCAGACGCTCGTCATGCCGGTCGTCCCCGCAGCCGGCCAGCGTCAATGCCAAGGCCAACAGGGCAGGCCCGACGATTGCCGAAAATGTCTTCGTCACGTCAGTCGCGGTGGAAGAATGCGGGGCGTCCGCTGAGGACGTTGCGGGCCATCAGGCCGTTGTCGTGCAGCGCCAGTGCGCCGCCGGGCGTCGCTTCGTCCCAGAAACCCGGGTCGGCATATTGGTCGAGCGCTTCTCGATAGCGCGCCAGAACGCCGGCCTGCCTTGAAAAGAGCTCTGCAGCTGCGCGAATTTCGGGGAAGTCGTCCCCCTCCCCCGCGATCACCATGCGGGACAGGTCCGCGCGGCCGGTGGCATCGAAGTAGCCGGCCACGAAAGTCCGCGCGAGGTCTATCCCTTCAGCCATCGTGCTTTTCCGCGCGCGCATTCAGTTCGGCCCAGAGCTTTTCGGTTCCGGCCTCCTGCGCCTTGTTGACGTATTGCGACGCGACCAGCCAGCCCTTGATATAGGGCAAAGGCAGGATGCAGCCGATCCCCAGCAGCGGGAACGATGTAATCAGATGCACCCAGAACGGCGGCTCGAACGCAACCTGCAGCCAGACCGCGAAGAACGTCAGCGGGAAAGCGACGATACACAGCGAGAAGAACGCAGGGCCGTCGTCCGGTGCCGCAATTAGGGCAGGTATCCTGCAACTTCAGCCACTTTCGGAACATCGGGCCCTTGCCGCAGCGAGGGCACAGGCCCTTGAGGCCGCAATGGAATATCCAGCGGCCCTTATCGGTCTGCTTTCCCGCATGCGATGCGTCTGGTTGCGTCATGGTTCGATCCGCATGTTGCTTCGACTCGGGCGAAAGTGCGCCCGTTCAGTCGGTCTTGCCTTATATGGGTTTTGTATGCATACAAAGTCAATGCAAACGACATCGCAAAGCTGGCTGCCGGACATCGTGCAGGCCCATGGTCCGGTCTATCTCGCCATCTGCGCGGCAATCGGGCGCGATGTCGAAGTCGGCCGGCTGAGCCCGGGCGATCGTCTTCCTCCCCAGCGCGAACTGGCAGACGCCTTGGGGATCGACACCGGCACGGTGACGCGCGCCTATGCCGAAGCGCGTCGACAGGGGCTGATCGATGCGGAAGGCCGGCGCGGCAGCTTCGTGCGGGGGCCGGCGCGCAAGGCGGCAGAGCAACTACCGCCGTTCGACACCGGGATGAACCTGCCGCCGATTCCGGCCGACGGGACGTTCTCCGCCCGCTTCGCCGCAACGTTGCAGACGGTTCTGGACGGTCCTTCGGCTGCGAACCGGATCCAGTACCAACCTGCCGGCGGGGCGCCGGAGGACCGGCTTGCCGGGGCGCGGTGGCTTGCCGCGCAAGGCATCGCGGCGGACGAGGACAATGTGGTCGTCACCAGCGGTGCGCAGACTGCGCTGCACGCGGTCGCCAGTTCCATCCTGGAACGCGGCGACGCGGTCTGCACCGCCCCCTTCGTCTATCCGGGATGGGCGGCGATCTGCCGCCGATTGGGCATCAGCCTGATCTCCATCGCGGCGGACCGGCACGGAATCGATCCCGATGCGCTGGAACGGGCCTGTACCTCCGGCAAGATCCGGGCGGTCTACGTCGTGCCGGACAATGACAATCCCACCACCGCGACGCTGAACCGCGATCGTCGGGAGCGGATCGTGGAGATCGCGCGCCGGCACGATGTGCTGATTATCGAGGACGATCCCTATTCGCGCCTGTCGGAACACAGCATACCGGCTCTGGCCGCGATCGCGCCGGAGCGCACGTGGCACGTGGCCAGCCTGTCCAAGCTGATATCGCCCGCGCTGCGCATCGCCTATCTGCGGGCGCCGCTGCTGCGCGACGCGCTGCGACTGGCGACGGACACGCATGAAACTACCGTCATGCCACCTCCGCTGAACCTTGCCGTCTGCACCCACTGGCTGACTGACGGGACGTGGGCGGAACTGGTGGGCGAAGTGCGGGCGGAATGTCTGGCGCGGCAGGCTATCGTGCGGGAGGTACTGCCGGAAGGATCCCATCGCACCGCGCCGGCCGGCTATCACCTCTGGATACCGCTGGAAGGAGAGACGCGCGCGTTCGAACTGGTGGCGGCGATGCGGGCCTTGGGAATCTCTGCCGTATCGAGCGAGCAATTCCGCGTCGATCCTGCCGTACGGGAACATGCCGTGCGGCTGTCGATCGGTGGCAGCATCGATCACCAGCGGCTGCGACGCGCGTTGGAAGTCACCGAAGCGATGCTTCACCATCGCGGAGGCCGGGCCAGCCCATTGGTTTGAGCCGCGGCTGCGGCGATTTCAACGCCAAGGGTATGGCCTGAGCGCAGGCACGGCGCTAAGGGCCGCCGATGTCGATTGCCAAAGACCTCGCCCAACTTGGGAAGCACATTGCCGCGCAGCATGGCTGGCCGGCGGCCAAGGCTTTCAAGTCCTATGAAATGTCGGACGCCGACCGGGCCGCGCTTTCGAAGTGCGCGGTGGACTTGCTGACGGTCTTCCCCGCCGCTGCCGATTCCAGCGCGATGATGAGCGCGGCCTTGGCCGTGGCCCTGGAAAGCCGGTTGAACGCCCCCGTGCAGGTCGTCGCGGGCACGCTTTCAGTGGAAGGCGTGCCGGTGTTCGGCGACAGGCAGCCGTTCGACGGCGAGAAAGTCTTCGGAGAGGCCGATCAGGACTGGAATGGGCAGGACTGGAACGGTCACGTCTGGGTGATGGTGGGGCCGTACATCGTCGATATCTCGATCTTCCGAACCGCCTATTCCGCGGAAGGACCGGCCCGGCTCTCCCGCCATGTCGATCTGGTGTTCGGCCCGGGCAAGGCGCTCTATGTCGACTTGTGGAAGCGCACCGGACAGCAGGGCCTTGGCTACGAACCGCAATACGTGCTGAGCGCGGATGAAGTGACCCGCCTGATGGGCAGGGCCTATCACCTGATCCAGCAAGCCCGGCCGTCCTGACGCCGCGAAAGCACCTCCTTAGGGAGCCTTTTCGACATTCACCGATCCATCCTCACGGCGATTAACCTTGCCGGGGAAGCGTTGTGCCTGCGTTCGGCGCGCGTTCCGTTCGCCGCGATGACGGGCCTTGTCAGTTGAATTGACGGCCGAAATGGCGGAAAATCGTCCCCGTGCTGCCATGCGTCCGGAAATCCGACCAGCCCGCCGCGCCTGACGCGCTGCCTCCCCCGCATGGGCGATGCCCTTCCCCCAAAACCCTGCTTGTATCCCTGCAACAAGAACTTTAATGTCAACCAAATCAATTGAGATTAGGCAGACGTCATTGAACGGGAGACGTGTCACGATGAGTACGCCGAAATTCCATCGCCGCATGTTTCTGGCCGTGGCTGCCGCAACCGCACTCACCGCGTCTATCGCGGGATGCTCGGGCGGCGGCGACAACAAGGCCGGGAACAGCGTGCAGATTACCAACGTCTCCTACGATCCGACTCGCGAACTCTATCAGGCCATCAATCCCGCATTCGCCGCCTACTGGAAGAAGAAGACCGGGCAGGACGTCACCTTCCGGATGAGCCATGGCGGTTCGGGCAAGCAGAGCCGCGCCATCATCGACGGACTTGATGCCGACGTCGCCACGCTGGCGCTGGCCTATGACATCGACGTGATCTCCACCAAGGCCAAGCTGCTTCCGGCGGACTGGCAGAAGGCGCTGCCCGACAATAGCTCTCCCTATACCTCCACCATCGTCTTCCTGGTCCGCAAGGGTAACCCGAAGGGCATTCACGACTGGGGCGATCTGGTGAAGCCGGGCGTGGAAGTGATCACCCCCAATCCCAAGACCAGCGGCGGCGCGCGTTGGAACTTCCTGGCGGCCTGGGCCTATGGCCGCAATACCGGCGGCGGCTCCGAAGCCGCCGGCGAGGCTTACGTGAAGCAGTTGTTCTCACACGTTCCCGTGCTGGACAGCGGCGCGCGCGGATCGACCACCACGTTCGTCGAACGCGGCATCGGCGACGTGCTGCTGGCCTGGGAGAACGAGGCGCTACTGGCCGAAAAGAAGCTGGGCGCCGGCAAGTTCGAAATCGTCGTGCCGTCCGTCTCGATCCTGGCCGAACCGCCGGTCGCGGTGATCGCCGCCAATGCGAAGAAGCACGGTACCGAGGAAGTGTCCAAGGCCTACCTCGAATATCTCTACACGCCCGAGGCGCAAGTCGCGATCGCACGCAACTTCTATCGCCCCACTGATCCCAAGATCGCCGCACAGTTCGCGGACCAGTTCCCCAAGGTCAATCTGGTGACCATCGACAAGGACTTCGGCGGATGGACCAAGGCTCAGAAAGCGTACTTCGACGACGGGGGCGCGTTCGACCGGATCTACACCAAGAAGTAAACCGGCGTCCCCGGGTTCCTGACCCCCGGCGCCCCCAATCGAGCAGGCCACTGCAGATGACTTCAATCGCAAAGCGCAAATCGCGCTGGCGCGCACCTTCGGTGCTGCCGGGCTTCGGGCTGACCTTCGGGTTCAGCCTGGCCTGGCTCTCCCTGATCGTGCTTATCCCGCTATCCACCCTGTTCCTGAAATCGGCGGGCATGGGCTGGCATGCATTCGTGGAAGTGGGCTTTTCGCCCCGCGCGCTGGCCGCCTATCGCCTCAGCTTCGGCACGGCAGCGGCGGCGGCGCTGGTCAACGCGGTGTTCGGCCTGCTGGTCGCCTGGACGCTGGTGCGTTACGAGTTTCCCGGAAAGCGCGTGGTCAGCGCGCTGGTGGACCTGCCTTTCGCCCTGCCCACGGCAGTTGCCGGCATCGCCCTCACCTCGCTCTACGCACCGTCGGGCTGGGTGGGCCAGTTCCTTGACCCGCTGGGCATCAAGGTGGCCTTCACCGCGCTGGGCATCACTATCGCGCTGGTTTTCATCGGCCTGCCCTTCGTGGTCCGCTCTGTCGAACCGGTCCTGGCCGATCTGGGCAAGGACGTGGAGGAAGCCGCCGCGACCCTTGGCGCCAACCGTTTCCAGACCTTCTTCCGCGTGATCTTCCCGGCCATCATGCCCGCGCTGTTCACCGGCGCTGCGCTGGCCTTCGCGCGCGGCGTGGGGGAGTACGGATCGGTGATCTTCATTTCCGGCAACATGCCCGGAAAGACCGAAATCGCGCCGCTGCTGATCGTCACCCAGCTTGAGCAGTACGCCTATGACGGCGCCACGGCGATCGCGATGGTGATGATGCTGATCTCCTTCGCGGTGCTCTTCGTCCTCAATGCCTTGCAATCCGCCCGTCGCAGGAGGCTTGGCGTATGACACACTCTTCACCGGGCACCGAAAGCCGCACTACACAAGTGCTGCTGATCACGCTGGCGCTGGCGTTCCTGGCCTTCTTCCTTGTCCTGCCGCTGGTCGCGGTGTTCAGCGAGGCATTGAAGCAGGGGCTGCAGCCCTTCTTGGAAGCCGTGGTCAATCCCGATGCCCTGGCCGCGATCCGGCTGACTCTGTTCATCGCCGCGATCAGCGTGCCGCTGAACGTCATCTTCGGGCTTGCCGCAAGCTGGGCGATCACCAAGTTCAGCTTCCCCGGCAAGAACCTGCTGCTGACGCTGATCGATCTGCCGTTCTCGGTATCGCCGGTTGTTTCGGGCCTGATCTTCGTGCTGCTGTTCGGCGCACAGGGTCTGCTGGGGCCATGGCTCGCCGATCATGGCCTGAAGATCATCTTCGCGGTGCCGGGCATTATCCTCGCCACGGTCTTCATCACGTTCCCCTTCGTCGCCCGCGAACTGATCCCGCTGATGATGGAACAGGGGAAGGACGATGAGGAAGCCGCCGTCTCGCTGGGCGCCAATGGCTGGCAGACGTTCTGGCACGTAACCCTGCCCAACATCCGCTGGGGCCTGCTCTATGGCGTGCTGCTGTGCAATGCACGCGCCATGGGCGAATTCGGCGCGGTCTCGGTCGTCTCCGGCCATATCCGGGGAGAGACCAACACCATGCCGCTGCATGTCGAGATCCTCTACAACGAATACGACTTCGTCGGAGCCTTCGCGGTCGCCTCGCTGCTGGCGGCCCTCGCCCTCGTCACGCTTGTCCTCAAGAGCGTGCTCGAATGGCGCTTCGATCTTCATTCGGGAGCAAAGCATTGATCCGCGTCGAGAACATCACCAAGCGCTTCGGCGATTACGCCGCGCTCCACGGCATCGACCTTGAGATCCAGCCGGGCGAGTTCATCGCCCTGCTCGGCCCCTCCGGATCGGGCAAGACCACCCTGCTGCGCATCATCGCCGGCCTTGAATTCCAGGATGAAGGGCATGTGTTCTTCGATGGCGAGGACGTGTCCCACATCCCCGTGGGCAAGCGCAACGTCGGCTTCGTGTTCCAGCAATATGCCCTGTTCAAGCACATGACCGTGGCCGACAACGTCGCCTTCGGCCTGAACGTGCGCAAGGCGAAGCACCGGCCGAAAAAGGCTGAAATCCGAGACCGTGCCGAGGAACTGCTGCGCATCGTCCAGCTTGATGGGCTTGGCGGGCGCTATCCCGGCCAGCTTTCCGGCGGCCAGCGTCAGCGCGTGGCGCTCGCCCGCGCTCTTGCCATCGAACCCAGCCTGCTGCTGCTGGACGAACCGTTCGGCGCGCTGGACGCCAAGGTCCGCAAGGACCTGCGCCGCTGGCTGCGCGATCTGCACAAGCAGATGGGCCTTACTTCCATCTTCGTGACGCACGATCAGGAAGAGGCGCTGGAACTGGCCGACCGCGTGGTCGTCATGGACCATGGCCGCATCGATCAGGTCGGCACGCCCGAGCAGGTCTACATGGAACCGGCAACCGCCTTCGTCTCCCACTTCGTCGGCGAGACCAACCGCCTGCCCGATGGCCGTCACGTGCGCCCGCATGACATCGCCATCGTTTCCGAAGGGGGCGAAGCAGTTCAGGTTGCCAACGTCTTCCGCAAGGGCAGCGCCTGGCGTGTGGAAGGCCGTCTTTCGACGAGCGAATCCATCATCGAGATCGATGTGGACGCCAACGAGGTTCCCCCCGCCATCGGCCAGACGGTGCGGATCGAGGCCCGCCGCGCGCGGACTTTTGCAAGCTGAATTCAAGGAGCCGCCAATGACCGCCAACACGCCCCATTCGGGCAATTCCTCCCAGACGGAAAAACAGCTGGAAGAAAACATCGCAACCGTGCGCGAGGCATTGCAGAGCCTGCGTTACGGCAATATCTCGCTGACCGTGCATGACGGCCGCGTCGTGCAGATCGACGTCACCGAAAAGAAGCGGTTCCAGTAAGGCGCACCCCACCGACAATGCCGCAGAAGCACGCGCTGATCATCCGGCACGTCCCGCACGAGGGCGTTGCCGGCTATCGCAAACCCATCGAGGATCATGGCTATCTGGTGGACCGGATAGATGTGACCGATCCGGCCTTTGCCTCGCTCGATTTGTGCGAGCCGGACCTGCTGATCATGATGGGTGGCCCCATGGGGATCTATGAGCAGGACGCGCATCCGTGGATTTCGTGCCAGATGCGCCGTCTTGCCCGGCGGCTAGAGGCGGATCGCCCGACTTTGGGCGTTTGCTTCGGCGCACAGATGATCGCTGCCGCCATGGGCGCCCGGGTCTACCCCGGCCCCGCAAAGGAAGTCGGCTTCCATGCGGTGACCGTGCGCGACGTGGCGCAACAGGGCCCGTTGCGGCACCTTGCCGGCGTGCCGGTGCTGCACTGGCATGGCGATACCTTCACGCTGCCGGAAAATGTCGAACTGCTGGCGTCCAGCCATGTCTACGACCATCAGGCCTTCCGCCGGGGCAGCAATATCCTTGCGCTGCAGTTCCATGCGGAAATGGGTATGGATCCGCGCTTCGACGCGTGGATCGAGCAATGGCCCGGCGCCGTGGTGGAAGCGGGCGGAAACGAGGAGTCCCTGCGCCGCGCCCACGCCGAACTGGGACCCGGCGCCGTAGCGGCCGGACGGGCGATGATCGGTGAATGGCTGCAAGGTCTTACCTGAGCTGGAATCAACGCCGCTCTAATTTTCGCAACACGACGTCAGAATCATTGCGTTTGATAGGTCGGTGAAATTCACCGATGGATCGGGTCAACCGTTCACTACCGGATGCGATCCATGGCCACTGCCCCCACCCTGGAGCCTTCGCGGCCCGCCTTGCCGCATGGCTGCACTTTCGACGCGGAGGACTGGTACGTCCTTGCGCGGCACTGGTATCCGGTCGCTCTTGCGCGTGAAATCGGTACGGCCCCGCTGGGCACCCGCCTGCTCGATCAGCCGCTGGTCGTTTATCGTGCAGGCGACGAAGTTGTCGTTGCCACCAATGTCTGCCCGCATCGCGGCGTCCCGCTCAGCATGGGCACGCAGGAGAGCGATGGCGTCGTCTGCCCATACCACGGGCTAAAATTCGGCACCGGGGGCAAGTGCATCCACGTTCCCGCCCACCCCGCGCGCGACATTCCCGCCCGGCTTCACCTGAAGACCTATCCCAGCGTAGAGCGCTACGGCCTGATCTGGACCTGCCTCGATGCGCAGGACCTTGCTCCCGGAGCCGCTCCCCCGCCCGGCACCATTCCCGACATGCCGCACTGGGACGAGGCCGAATTCCAGCAGATCACTTGCCCCTGGATCGACATTCACGGCTTCGCCGGTCGCCAGCTCGAAGGGTTCCTGGACGTCGCCCATTTCGCGTTCGTCCATCACGAGACATTCGCCGATCCCGACAATGCCGAAGTGCCTGCCTACACGCCGAAGCGCACCGCCTATGGCTTCGAAGCAGAATATTGGAGCAGCGTGGGCAACTATCCCATCGGCCTGACCCAGCGCGGAGTGCCTGATTTCCACTGGCTCCGCCATTTCCGCTGCCACTTGCCGTTCACCGCGACGCTGGAGATCCATTTTCCCGGCAAGGATCGCTTGGTGATCATGAACGCGGCATCGCCGGTATCCGCCAAGACCACGCGCCTCTTTGCCCCGATCGCGCGCAATTTCGACACCGATCTGCCCGTGCAGGACGTCTACGACTTCAACTTGCGGATTTTCGAAGAAGACAAGACCATCGTCGAGGCGCAAATGCCCGAATGGCTCCCTCTGGAACCGGCGGATGAGGGGCATATCCCCGCTGATATGAGTTCGATGACCTACCGCCGCGCGCTGAAGGAAATCGGCCTCAAGCGCTTCTTCGGATATTAGCGCGGATCAGTTCAGGACGTATTCCGCAGGCGCAACGGGTGAGGGCAGATCCCTTTCACCCAGCGCGCAGAGCATCTCGCGCTCCACCGTCCGTGCTGGCGGACCTCCAATATCCGATGACGCTTCTCTCGGGCGGGAGCTACATGACGGATCCCGCTTCGAACGAGATATGGGCGCGATCCGCCGCCTCTGCGGCGCTACCATGACGGGCTGCGCTGGCGACGCGTTCCGTTTCCGGCATCGATTGATGTGCGTCAGGCCGCGGCTGTATCCAGGTTACCTGACGGTCTGCTCCTAGAAGGCGAAATTTAACCACTGAACATCTCGGAAGGGGCGGCTGCAGAAGCAATAGCTAAGCACAGCGCACTTGTGAACGCCGATGCAACAACGCAGAAGGGCCGAGCTGTCAGACTGCCCACCCACGCTTTCTCAGGTCATCCGCGTGCAATCAGATGCCCTCCGTCAACGGCAAGACATGCCCCGGTGACATAGGACGCCAGATCGCTGACCAGATAGACCACGGCGCCGACGATTTCCGCTGGTTCGCCACCGCGGCCGAGTGGCTGGTTCTTGCGCGCGTGTTCGGCAAAGCCTTCGGAGCGGGACCATGCCTTGGTGCCGTCGGTATGGAACGGCCCCGGCATCACCGTGTTGACGCGCACCGTGGGGCCATATTCCTTGGCAAAGCTCTCGGTCAGCGTGTTGAGCCCGGCTTTGGCGGCGGCATAGGGCGCGAAGTAAGGCTCTGGCTTGCGCGATCCGCTGGAACTGACGTTGACGATCGCCCCGCCCCCGCGCGCCACCATCTGCGCACCGAACAGCGCCGAAAGCCGGAACGCCGAACGCAGATTCACCGCAAGGATGAGATCGAAGGCGGCCTGCGATGTCTCCAGCGAGGACGGCTCGACCGGCGACTTTCCGGCATTGTTCACCAGAATGTCCGCCCCGCCCCAGCGCTCGTTAACTTCGGCGAAGAGGCGGTCGCAGTCTTCCCACGAGGCCGCGTCGAAAGCATGGGCCGAGCCGCGACCGCCCAGCGCCTCTATCTCCGCAACCAGCGCGGCGCAGCTCTCCCGCTTGCGGCTCGCCACCGCAACCGCCGCGCCGGCCTCCACCAGCCCGAGCGCGATCGCCCGGCCGAGCCCGCGGCTGCCGCCGGTGACGACGGCCACGCGGCCGGTGAGATCCATCGTGATCGGCATGGCTCAGGCCGCCAGTTCGCGCTCGATCTCGGCCAGTTCGGCGGCATAGCGGGCCTCCGCCTCGGCCGTCCGGCTCGGGATGTGCTCGCTGGGGAACAGGCCCTGCGCCGGGGCGGTCTGCTTCAGCAGCGCATTGGCGATCTGCACCTGATGCACTTCGGTCGGCCCGTCGGCCACGGAGAGCATCGGCACACCCATCCACATGCGCGCCAGTGGCGTCTCATGCGTGGTGCCAAGCGCGCCGTGAAGGTGGACGGCCCGCCGCACGATGTCGTGATAGACGCGCGCCATCGCCACTTTGGCCATGGCGATATGCGTGCGCGCGGCGCCGTGCGGCTGGGTATCGATGATCCACGCGGCCTTCAGCACCAGAAGGCGGTACATCTCCAGTTCCAGTGCGCTGTCCGCGATCATCGCCTTCACCAGCTGGTGATCGCCAAGCTGGCGCCCCTGCGTGCGGCGGGAGACGGCACGTTCCTGCATCATCTCCAGCGCGCGCTGGCACTGGCCGACCACGCGCATGGCATGGTGGATACGCCCGCCGCCCAGCCGCGCCTGCGCCAGCTTGAAGCCCTCCCCCGGTCCGCCCAGCATGGCGTCCAGCGGCACGCGGACCTTGTCGAACCGCAGATAGGCGTGATGGCCGTGATCGACCGGATCGTTCATCCCCGCCACGTCGCGGATATCGACCAGCCCCGGCGTGTCCGAGGGGATCAGGAACATCGACATCCGCTCATGCGGCGCATTTTCGGGATTGGTGACGACCATCGCGATCACGAAGGAGGAAACCTTGAAGTTGGAGGCGTACCACTTCTCGCCCTCGATCACCCATTCTTCGCCCTCCCGCCAGGCGTGGCAGGTGAATTCCTTGGGATCGGCCCCGGCCTGCGGCTCGGTCATCGCGTAAGTCGAGAAGATTTCGCCATCGAGCAGCGGCTGCAGATAGCGCGCCTTCTGCTCGGGCGTGCCGAACATGGCCAGGATTTCGGCATTGCCGGTATCGGGCGCCGCGCAGCCGAAGATCACCGGGCCCCACGAGGTGCGGCCAAGGATCTCATTCATCAGCGCCAGCTTCACCTGCCCATAGCCCTTGCCGCCCAGTTCCGGCGTCAGGTGGCAGGCCCAGAGCCCCTGCGCCTTCACTCGCGCCTGAAGCTTCTTCGCCATGGCGCGCGCCTTGCGGTTGCGGATATTGAACTGCTCGCTGCCCTGCGGGAACAGAAGGTCCATCGCCTCCACTTCCTCGCGCACGAAGCGGTTCATCCAGTCGAGCTTTTCCTGAAATTCAGGATCGGTCGAGAAGTCCATGTGATCCTCATCCTCAAATGTCGTAATGGTGTTTGGCAGGTCTCAACCCGCGATGATCTGGCGCGCCTTGGTCATCAGCCAGGTGGCGTAGCCGTGGACCGATTCCCCCACATTGGCGGGCACCTTTCCGGCCTTCGAAGCGGCGTATGTGCCCTCCAGCAGGCAGGCGAGCTTGTAGCAGGCAAGCGCGAAGAACCACGGCATCTCGCTCATGTTCCGCCCGCTGAGCGCGCCGTAAAGTTCCACCAGTTCCCGCCGTGACAGGAAGCCGTCCCAGGGCCGCACCATCGGCGCCTTGCCTTCGGGATCGGCGGCTTCCGACCAGCTGGACAGGATCCAGCCCAGATCGAGCAGCGGATCGCCCAGCGAAACCAGTTCCCAGTCGAGCACGCCGGAAATCTTCGGCGCCTTCAGCGAGAACATGACGTTGGGAAACTGCATGTCGCCATGGACCAGACCGATCCGGCGATCGGTCGGCAGGTTGTCGGCCAGCCAGCGGCCCACTTCATCGACATGCGGCAGTTCGCCCGGATCGTAGCCCGGCGTTGCCGCATAGCCTTCCAGCTGGGATCGCCAGCGCTCGACCTGCCGTTCGTGCCACTGGTCGGGCTTGCCAAGATCGGCAAGGCCCACCGCGACGTGATCGACCGCGCCCAGTGCCGCCGCCGCCTTGACCAGTTCCTCCCCCATGGCGCGCCGCCAGCCGGCATCGGTGGCATATTGCCCCGGCAACTCGCCCGACTGCGCGAAGCCTTCGAGCGGCTCCATCAAGAAGAAGCAGGCCCCGATCACGCCCGGATCGGCGCAAGTCGCCAGCACGCGCGGATGTGGCACGGTGCTGCCTTCCAGCGCGGTCAGCACGCGTGCCTCACGCAGCATGGTCTCATTGCTCTTGGGCTTCAGGTGCTTGCCCGGCCGGCGCAGGATCAGGTCTTCGCCGCCGCGCGTGATCAGGAAAACGCTGTTCTGAAGCCCGCCCGCCAGCTTGCGCACGGCAGTTACGGGGCCGCTTCCCGGCACGTCCTGCGCCGAGATCCATTCGTTGAGGCGGGGCCAATCGATCTGGCCGCCGAAGTCGTCGAGCGCTTCGGTCATCTGCTGCGGCATGGCATCCTCCAGTGTTCTGTCTTGCCGCCAGTCTGCGGATCCCGGTGCCCCTTCGCAATCCGGTCATGCATCCCGATCTGGACGAGAGGCGGAGATTTGGCCAAATTGCGACGCAGTATTGGACGGGATCGGAGAGCATGGACGCAGCGAGCGAGAGACGGGGACGATCAAGGGCGGGGGCCGACCTCAGCTTTTCCTCGGCCGAAGTCACTATCGTCCATGGCAGCTTGTCGAGCGGAGGTGCGACGATGCTGGCAAGCGATCATGCGCTGCTCGACCTCTGCGTTACCCCACGCCCCGCCAATGCGCGCGGGGCCTTCGCGCCTGAAGGATCGGAGAGGCACCGTTTCGAAAAGTTGGGCGATATCGTTTTCGTGCCGCCCGGCCATCCGCTTCAACTGCGATGGGACGGAGCGGAAGCGCAGCATTCGATCCGCTGCGAACTCCGCGGACGGCTGGCGCGGCACCGGTTCGGGGAGCGCATGGAATGGACTGCTCCCCGCCTCACCGCGGCGCTGGACATCGCCAGCCAGACCGTGCGCCTGCTGCTGCGCCGCCTTGCCCAAGAAGCGCGCACACCGCGCCGGGATTCCAAACTGCTGGTCGGCTCGATCGCCACCCAACTGACCGTCGAACTGTGCCGCTATTTCGAGGAAATCGCCGAAGAAACCGCGCACGGCGGCCTGGCTCCCTGGCGCCTGCGCGTGATCGATGAACGGCTGGAGCGCGATGCCATGCCGCCTTCGCTGGACGAACTCGCCGCACTGTGCAGCGTCTCCGTCCGCCAGCTTACACGCGGCTTTCTGGGCAGCCGGGGCTGCACCGTGGGGCAATATGTCCATCACCACCGGCTGGAAACGGTGAAGCGCCTGCTCGCCACGCAGGAAAGCATCAAGCAAGTGGCCGATGCCGTGGGCTTCGCCTCGACCTCCAGCCTGGCCCATGCCTTCCGCCGCGCCACCGGCCTGACACCGCGCCAGTACCAGCAGCGCATCTGGCGTTCGAAAGAACACGGCTGAAACCGTGGCGGCTTTGCGCTGCCGGAGCTAAGGGACGCCAAATAGAAACCGACCTCAGACGTCGTTGCGATGTCGCCGAAGCGATCCTATCGCGAACGCAAGAATTCAGGGGTGGCAAAGAAAATCGCTGACATGAAATACGACGGTACGGGTTGCTCATGCTCGTCAAGGGCCGGCGAATAGCGGGCGTTTTTCATTATGATATCACATGCATTGACTTCGAAATCGGGCACGCCATCGGTCGGGAATGTTTTGCATTCGGTCGGCGCACCGGTTGCGTCGACCATTACACGTAGGTGTAGACGGGCAAATCCTCCCAGGCTTCTGACTGCTTGTGGCGGGTCGTCGGCCGCGACTAATGCATTCACGGCGCGGGCGTTCAGCGCCTTCACTGGACGGGACAGTTTCGCTTGCACATCCGGGTTCAAGCCCCAGCTTTCGACCAGTTCGTCCGTGCAATGACGCACCGCGTTCATAACCGGCGCAATCGGCCCTGTATCCAGGACCAGTTTCTGTTTGGCGGCGCTGATGCTGAACCGGCTGATACTACCTTCCAACGCCGCGTCTGGGTAGGCACGATCCGCCTTCTCAAGCGCAGGCTGGTCGACTGACATATCGGTATTGAAAATGATGGCCGCGCCATGCGCCGCCAAAACACCAGAGGCGAGCGACAAGAATGGCAACGGGGCACCTGATCCATAAGCGATGAATTTGTCCTGCGCCGACTTGATCCTCGTAACCGGCGGCCCGGCGAGGGTGTAGTCAAAATTGTATCCTGGCGAGAATGTACGCATGCGCAGAAACAGATTATCCTTTGCCCCGCCGAACTGCCGCGAGAGGACGCAACTGTCCTGCGCCGGGGACAAGCTCCATGGCGATGTCGGCTTCAGAACGGATTCCGTTTTCTGCGCTGAGGCCGCGCCATGGCCGAATGCCATGGCGGCGATCAATGCGGCTGCAATATACCCTGTCTTCAAGTCGCCCCCCGGCGGAAAGAACCCCGCTTCTGACCTCGCATAACCCCAGTCCTCGCGCCAGCCTACTCAAATGGCTGAAATTGCGGGGGTGGGTGTGGAGAACGCCCTTACCCTTGCAGAAGGCGCGGAAATCTAAAAAACTGGCTCCTCGCCGCGGCGGGGAGCCAGATTGACAGGGATGTGCCCCCTTCCCGCCGTTCACGGTCGCGTGCGTGCCCTCCTGAGTCTGCCATTCATTCAGCTAAGATGATATCGTCTTCGCGAATGCCACCAGACAGTTCACTCTTGCGCCAATTACACACCCCAGCTAGCTCTGCGCCCGCCTTCCCTTAAACGGGATGGCGGACAAGATCGCGCCGGTGCCTCGAGAGAGGCTTAAAATGGGAACACGGTGAGAGGGGTTCGCCCTTCGAATCCGAGGCTGTCCCTGCAACTGTAAGCGGCGAGCGCGATGCACATCGCGCGGCAGGGCCAAGGCGCCTGTCGCAGCCACTGGGCCGGACGCTAAGACATGCGAGGCCTGGGAAGGCCGTGCATCAAGCTATGACCCGCGAGCCAGGAGACCTGCCGGCGTTCGGTCGCTCTTGCTTTGGTCCAGGGGATGGCCGGGGCACGGTGTTTCTCCGTCTGAGCGACGAACCAGCGGCAGGGGCCGCACGGTGCGCTGAGCGGTCGTCCCTTTATCATGGGCGCCCGGCCGGACGGCGCGCCGGCCGTTCGCGAACGGCAGTCCCCTGCTTCGGATCGCATGGCGCTCGACAGGGGGATTAAAATGAAGTTCGCATCCGTTTCGCACACGGCGCTTGCCGTGGCGCTTGGCCTTGTCTGGAACACGCCAGCCCTTGCCGAGGAAGCCGGTGAGGATCAGGCCATCGTCGTGACTGGCCAAAGCCTTGAGGAAACTCTGCCGCAGGAGCTTTCCCGGTACGGTAACGACGTTGTCACCGTCAGCGGAAAGCAGATCAAGGACAGCGGCGCGGTGGACGTGGTCAAGGCGCTGGAATCGGTGCCCGGCCTTTACATTCGCGGTCGCAACGGTCCGTTCACTTATGTCGACGTTTCGCTTCAGGGCTCGCGTACGCAGGACGTTCTCTGGACGATGGACGGCATTCGCCTGAACAACCGCCTCTACGGCGGCACTTCGCCCAACGATACACTGCCCGCCAGCATGATCGAGCGGATCGAAGTGCTGCGCGGCGGAGAGAGCCTGTTCTACGGCACGCAGGCCTCAGCGGGCGTCATCAACGTGGTGACGCGCAGTTTCACCGACGATTTCAATGGCCAGGCCAATGCCTCGGTGGACTCGTGGGGCGGGACCAGCGTGGACGGCTATCTCCGCGGCGCGGTGGGCGGGCATCGCTTCGTGGCCTATGCCTCGCACAACCAGTCCGAAGGTTACATGCCTTACAGCGCGTACCAGCCCAGCCTGACCGATCGCCGCCTGGGCTACGATCTCTGGTCGGCGGGCCTGAAATATCAGTATGACCTTGCTCCCGATCTGGCGTTCAATGCCCAGTACCAGCACACCGAGGCGAAGCTGGACAACCTTTCGCCCACGCGCATCCGGGAAAGCCGGAACGACCGAAACGAGGAAATCGCCAGCGTCCGGCTCGACTACACCGGCAGCGATACGGTGCAGTTCTTCCTCAAGGGCTATTTCCACGACTGGAAGACCGCCTACGTCCAGATCCGCAATTCGCTTCCCGATCTTCAGCCGCAGGTGATCTACCCTGCCGGCACGTTCTGGGGCTATCGCGATTGGGGTGGCAGCGCGGTGGTGAAGTTGCACCTCCACCCCGGCCTTGAATACCTGCTGGGCTACGACTTCCAGAACTTCTCCGGCCGCGATGACGTGCTGCTGATCGCGCCGACCAGCGAGCAGGTCCACGCGGGCATCTTCCAGGTCCGCACTACCGACGAGATTTCATCGAAGGGCCGGCTCGCCGCGGGTCTGCGCTACAACCGTACGGACGGCGCGAAGAAGACGATCTGGAACGTCTCGGGTCGCTATGATTTTGCCGATGCCCTCTATGTGGAAGCGAACGGCGGCACCTCCTTCGTGCTGCCCGATGCCTCGCAGCTTTACGGCAATGATCCCTGCTGCGAGATCGGCAATCCCAACCTCGAACCGGAACAGAGCCTCAATCTCAATGCCTCAGCAGGGGGCACGGTGCCGGTGGGTGCGGTCTCGCTGGGCTGGAAAGCGACCTACTTCAACCGTCGCATCACCAACATGATCGATACTGTCTACGACGATCCCGCCTACCCGAACGGCACTTACGCCAATCTTGACGGCAAGGTCCGCTCGCAAGGCGGCGAGCTTGAACTCATGGCGCAGATGGCCGGGGGCTGGAGCCTCAACGCCAGCTATACTTACGCCCGCGTGCGCGAGAGGGGATCGTCGACCCAGCTCGATCGCAATCCCAAGCAATACGCCAAGGGCACGCTGTCCTATGCGCCCGAGAACCAGCCATTCGGCGCCAATCTCTCGGTCAACTGGATCGGCGATGTCTGGTCCACCGCATCCGGCTTTGGCCGCCGGAACTATGGCAACTATGCACTGGTCGATGCCGGAGCCTATCTCTACCTGGACGGTGCAGCGCGGCGGAACCGCTTTGGCGTCAATGTCGATAACCTGTTCAACAAGGAATACGCGACGCGCGGCTATCAATCGGCCGTGACCGACCAAGGCGCGCTCGACGGCAGCAATAGCCGCTTCCTTTACTTCAACCGGGGCGTGCCGCGCACGCTGCGGATGAGCTACGGCCTGAGCTTCTGAGGCGATGACGACCCTTCAGCCTCGGGCAGTCCGTTCGCGCAGCCTGCTGCCGCGCCCGATCCTTGTGCTTCATCGTTGGCTTGGCGTCTTCGCCGGACTGTTGATGACGATCTGGTGCCTTTCGGGCTTCGTGATGATCTACGTGGACTATCCGAGGCTGGAACCTTCCACGCAGGTAAAGGGGCTTGCGCCCCTGCACCTGCCGGAACCGGTGGCATTCGAGGCAGTCGATATTGCACCGGACACGCCGATCGCCTCCGCCCGCATGGAGATGATGGCGGGCCGCGCAATCTTGCGGGTAATTCCCGCAGACGCCGCCGATCGGCCGATCCCGCAGATGCGGACGATCCCCGCTGCTTTCGACCTTGCCAGCGGCAAGCCGCTCGCCCTGCCAGGCACGCCCGATATCGGCCAAATTGCCGGCGATTTCGCCGCGGGACACGGCATTGCCGGCAGCGCTGCAACGCCGGTCGAAACCGATATCGACCAGTGGACGGTCCAGACCTACAAACGCAACGCGCCCCTCTTCCGCGCGGATTTTGCCGATCCGGCCGGGACCGAGATCTACATCTCCGGCAAATCGGGCGAGGTCGTACAGGAAACCACTCGTTTTCAGCGCTTCTGGGGCTGGCTGGGCGCGGTGCCGCACTGGCTCTACCCCACCATCCTGCGGCAGGACGGCGCGCTGTGGAGCCAGGTCGTGATCTGGACTTCACTGGCCGGCTGCTTCCTCACCGCGACCGGCATCTGGGCGGGCATTGCCCGCGTGCGCCGCAAGCGCGATGGCAATATCGGTTCGCCCTACAAGGGGCTGTGGTGGTGGCACCATGTCTTCGGCCTGTTCTTCGGCCTGCTGACGCTGACATGGGTGGCGAGCGGGCTGTTCTCGATGAACCCCTGGGGTTTCCTCGATAGCATGGCTGGTCTGGCGGAGCGTGAGAGACTGGCGGGACCAATGCATTGGCGCGATGTGTGGCAGGCATTTTCGGCCATTCACGATCTTCCATCCGGCGCCGTGCGAGTGGAAACCGCGCCACTCGGCGGACGGACATTCCTGCTGGTATCGCGGCATGAGGGTGCCCGAGTACGGCTCGATGCCACCGGGAATTCTTCGCCGCTGACCGAACCGGAATTGCGCGCCGCGCTGACCGGGCCGATGGCCGCAGCCTCACTCGATTTGATGCGAGAGGAAGACGCCTACTATTACCGCCACCGCTTCGCCGCGCCATTGCCGATCTGGCGCGCGGTACTGGCGGATGCCGAAAAGACGCGGCTCTACATCGACCCGGCCAGCGGGCAGATCGTCCGCGCGTTCGATCGCAATGGTCGCGGTTTCCGCTGGCTGCAGGATGGCCTGCACAGTCTCGATTTCCCGGTGCTGCGCAAGCGCCCCTGGTGGGACTTCGTGGTGCTGCCGTTGCTCGCAGCCGTCACGCTGGTCTGCGCTACGGGAACGTGGATGGCGTGGAACAAGGTTCGCCGCGATTTACGACGTCTTTGGCGGCGGTGGCGCCGGCGCAGACCGCTCATTCGCTCCTATAGCGGCTGAGCGAGAATGGCCTTCAGTGATTTGGCCAATTGCAGGAAGACACCGGCTTTCCGCCCAGCCGATCTCGGGTACCACCTTGAGAGCGACGCCCGCTCCGCAAATCGAGCGACGCCGGCGTCGTGCCTTCCGGGGCGCTATGTAGCAACTGGCAGCCCGCCAGCCTTGTGACGGCCGGCGCCGTCACAAGGCGACCGTGCCGATCACTTCCCTGTATGTTGAGTGGCAACCGCCTCTTTAGGCTTGACGTAACGGTCGAGCCAATCGGTCATCTGCCACAAGGTCTCCTGCGTGGATTCCATTGCGCGATAACCGTGCGGCTCGTTGGGGAGCACGACGTAGCGGACGATTGCGCCATTGCCCTTCAAGGCGGCGTACATGCGTTCGGACTGGATCGGGAACGTGCCCGAATTGTCGTCCGCACCGCCATGGATCAGCAGGATCGGCGCTTTGATCCGGTCTGCGAAGGTGAAGGGGCTCATTTCGGTGTAAGTCTGCGTCGCCTGCCAGTAAGTGCGCTGCTCAGCCTGGAAACCGAACGGCGTCAGCGTGCGGTTGTATGCCCCCGAACGTGCGATGCCGGCACGGAACAGGTCCGTATGGGCCAGCAGATTGGCCGTCATGAAGGCGCCATAGCTGTGCCCGCCCACGGCCATACGACTGCGATCGCCCACGCCCGTGGCGACGACCGCGTCGACTGCCGCCTGTGCGTCTTCCTGCAATTGCTTGACGTAAGTGTCGTTCGGTTCGGCCCCGTTCTCACCGATGATCGGCATCGCCGGATCGTCGAGCACGGCATAGCCCTGCGTCAGCAGGAACAAGTGGCTGATCCCACGCGGACGCACGAAGCGGTTACCTTCGTCGACCGTCTGGCCAGCCACCTTGGGGTCCGTGAATTCAGCCGGGTAGGCCCAGAGCAGTGTAGGCAGCGGGCCATCGCGCTTCGCGTCGTAACCGGCAGGCGTATACAGCGTGCCCGAAAGCGGCAGGCCATCGGCCCGCTTGTATGTGATCGTACGCTTGGTCACGCCGGCGAAGACCGGGGCAGGATCGGGCAGGTCCGTCACTTGGCGTGGCTTGCCGCCACCGACCGTCTCGATCACGTAATTCGGCGCTAGCTTCGCACTTTCACGGCGTGTCAGGATATGCTTGCCGGCATCGTCCAGAAGCGCCTCAACGGACTCGTAATAGGGCGCCTGCGCAATCCAGAGCCGGGTCTGATCACCGCCTTCTATCGGCATGCGGGCCAGAAACGGGAAAGCACCCGCCTTGGTCGCACCTTCGCCCGAGGCGAACACCGCCTTGTGATCGGGCGTGAAGCGCATCACTGGCTTGCCGGCGGCGTTCTCCTCCAGCATCGGCATGCCCGGATCGCCGTAGCGGTCCTGATAATTGCGCGTCAGCAGAAGGCGCGCCTCGCCGGAGTTGGAGGGAGACACGGCGTAGCGATGTTCCGTGCGCGTCTTCCATTCGCGGTCCAGGACGAGCGCGAAGCCATCGTCACCCCATAGCGTTCCCGCATAGCGCTTTGCGACATCCGCGAACTTGGCAGGCGCTGCGGCGAACGGCGCGGATTGGACGAAAAGGCGGTCATGGACGGACACATCCATTTTGGGATCGCCGCCGTCCTGTCCTTCGGCCCAGAGCAAGGTTGCAGGCGCATCGGAGCGCCACTCGACTTCGCGCGGCCCCTTCACCACAGCATCGAAATCGACCGGCAGATCGTCGGCCAGCGGGCGGTCGACGATGGTGCGGACAGGCTGACCGCCGGCGGTGGAAACGGCAATCTCGGTCGGGAAGAATCCGGCCGGTAGCAGGTAGCTGTAGGGGCGCTTCAGGCGCTCTGTCAGCAGATAGCGACCATCGGGAGAGGCCGAGAAATCGGTCCACAGCCCGGCCGGCTTGATAGCACTTGCGGCTCCATCGAGGCCGACGCGCATGAGGACGCCGGTGAAGTAATAGTCGAACAGCGCCTCGTCATGCGCGTCGCCGAGGAGATCCTCGTAAGTACGCGCGGCCGAGCGGCGTCCATTGCTTTCCTGCACGACCGGGCCGGTCGGCGCCGTGCTTTCCGCAGGTGGCGTCCCGCGCGCAGGATCGACCACGCGCACGATCAACCCCTGGCTGTCGGGAAGCCACTCGTAAGGAGCGCCGGGAAACGCGCCGTTGACATGCTCGACCAGAGCCGCGGCCTTGCCATCGAGGGTCGCTGTCCACAATTGCAGGCCATTCGCCACCTGCACCACCATTGCAAGGCGCTTGCCATCGGGCGACCAACTGGCATTCGTAAACCGGGTGCCCGCAGGCAAGGAGACTGCAACCTTCCGCCCGCTGGCAAGATCCTGCAAGGTCAGGGCGTTGAGCCAGGGCACACGCACTTCAGCCTGCCCGTTGGTGGCAGGATCGATGCGATAGCCACCAAGCCGCAGGATCGGCTTGGCCATATTGGCAACCGTCGGCAGGTTTTCGCGGCCCAGGATCGCCAGCGTCCGGTGATCCGGGCTCACCGCCACGGCGGGCGTCGGCGGCGTTTCAAGAATGCGCGCGATGGCTTCGGGGGCACGGTGGTAACCGGAAGGCTCGGCATTCGCCAGCGCGGGAACCGCTGTGGCCAGCAGCAGACAAAGCACGGAGCGGCGCATGTTTGGATTTTTCCTTTGAGGTGTTGGAGAGCGTCTTGCCGGCAACATCCTGTAGAAAAAGGGAAATGACAAGAGGCGCGCGACATCTGATCGGAGGGTAAAATCCGGATTTGTGCTCAAGCACTCACAACGCTGCAATGCTTGCGTAGATGTCTGACCTTGATACGTTGCGACCACTCGCCGCGATGACCGATCTAACGCCAGCTAAGAGCGAAAGACTCAACGCGCCACTGCGCCTTGAAACAGGCAACACGGATCAACCGTATCATCGCGCATTGAACCGGAAACGGATCGCGCCTCCTGTCGGACAATCATGGGCTATCGCCGTCCCTCGATACTCGTCCAGCGGTCCCGCTCTTCGGGGCGCGACGAACTATCGGCACCGGCGCACGCATTACGCAATCCCTATCTCACCTTGCCGGACGCCCTCCGCTTGGGACGTGGATCGATTGGAGCCAACGAAAAAGCCAGGCTGACAAGGCGATCTTTGCCTTCCGCCTTCGATTGGCTCGTCAATTCGCTCAAGCGTTCGAGTAGCGTGTTCACCTCGATCAGGTCGCTGGCGCTCAGCCAACCCTTGTTGCGTGAAGCCCATAGCTCGCGCTCAGGACCGGACACGACAGCATCCACTTTGCCCAAAGCACCCTGAAAATCGCGCTCGGCTATTTGCAGCAATGCGTGAGCGAAATTACGCAGTTCGCCAGCATTGCCTTCAGGGCGCAGATCATAGGCCAGCCGAATTGGACCGCCGCTGCGGCTAGCCAATCGGTAGCGACGATCGCCGTTTTCGTCCGCCGGCACCTCGCAGATCAGCCCGCCCGCCGCGAGCGTGCGCAAATGATAATACAAACCATCTGCCGGGCGCCCCAGTTCTTCGGCCAACGTCGCAACGCTCGCCTCGCCTCCGATGGCAGCCAAAGTGTCCACCAGTTCCTGGCGCATTGGCGAACTCAGAAGCCGGATCAGCGCCGGATCGCCGAGCGCCCCTGGATCGAATTGATCACCCATCCACATGGACTCCTGTTGAAATACGACCCATATATTTCAACGAATCGTTCCATGGAAGCCCGAGATCCGTACAAGGCTGCAAACGAGGAAGGCTGATCGTGAATTGCTCTAAGGTCCTTGCTGCAATCGTGGTTCCGGCATGCATTTTGTCTAGCACCTGCCTGGCGGCCGCTCCGCAATCGTTCGAACCCGCCGCTCTGCAGGCAGATTTGCGCTTCGCCATCGACACGATTGAACGGCAGCATCCCCAACTTGAACATTCGACCACCCAAGAGCGTCTGGAAGCCGCCGCAGTATCAATACGGGGGCAGCTTTCCCGCCCCATGACGCAAGCGGAGGCGTGGGCGGCCATGGCGCAACTCAACCCACTGCTCGCGGACGGCCACTTGTTCATTGGCCTACCGAATTGGCGAGAACAGAGCGCAGAGGAAGTGCGCCAGGGAGCCGGATTTTTCCCTTTCGAAGTCAAGCTCAACAGGCAGGGTTATCCGGTCATTACGGCAAAACTGGGCGGTGCCGCGACGCCGTACGCCGGGCGTAGGATCACGCAAATAAATGGCCGTGATGCCCAGGATATAGCGTACGCCTTGCTGGCCCGGATGCATGGAGACACGCCAGCATTTCGGGCGGCTTTGCTATCGCAGCGCTGGTGGCTTGGGTTCGCCAAACTCTATGGCACGCCGGCAGTCTACGATCTTCATGACCAGACCTCACATAGAATATCGGCGGGACATGTGCTTCCCGCAATCCTGCAGCAAGAGGCTGACTTTGATCGCCTTTACTCCTGTCGCATCGACGCGGACCATACGGCACTGATGACGGTTGCCTCCTTCGCTTGGAGCGACAAGGCACAGTTCTTCAAATTTACGCATAACTGTTTCGCACGGATCAAGGCGGCTTCGACGCAGCGCCTGCTAATCGATGTCAGCGCCAATGGCGGCGGGGATGACGATATGTGGAAAGAGGGTATCCTCCGCTACATTGCCACCAAGCCATACAAGCAGGGCTCGACTTACGTTAAGCGTGAACGAGATAGCTCCCTTTCCTCAGGAACGATCGAGACCGCGACCGCGCCAATCCCTGGCGAAGCGCTGCAATTCAGCGGCAAGGTTGAGGTCTTGATCGGCCCCTTGACGTACTCGTCAGCGGTGTTGTTCGCCAATGTCGTGCGCGATTATGGCTTCGGCACCTTAACGGGCATTGGAAATAGTGCACGAACACAGCAATCCGGCGGCGTACAATCCGTACCGCTCCCAAATACCGGATTGGTTCTTTCCTACCCGCGCTTTGTGCTCAATCCGCCATCAGGGGCAGCCGCACCAAGGTATCTGGAGCCGACGGACCAGATCACCTCGCCATAAGAGAGCAGCGGCCCAAGGCCGCTGCGAAACCCGTCCGGCAGCTTCCCTACGGTCAGCAATAAAACCTGCCGGTCATTTTTCGGCCAATAACGGTACCGCGCCATGATAATTCGAAGGCCGGCATCGTGGCGGCCTAATCGAAAAGCCCGCGCGATCTGGCTATTGCCGTCGCTTCGCCTCTGGTTTTGGCATCTATCTTGCCTAGGATCGCCGAGACGTGATGATCGACTGTCTTGGCTGAAATGAAGAGGCGTTCGCCGATCTCCTTGTTGGTCCATCCCTTGTCGATGGCATGCAGCACGTCGAGTTCGCGGCGGGTCAGACCGAAGCTGTTGGCGCGCGTGGAATTGCGGGGGCCGCGCACCCCGTGGCGCTGCCCCCGCGCGCCAAGGGCTGCGCGTGCACGGATCGCCGTTGCCGTCGCCCCCAGCCGATCAAGGAGCGCCAGCCCGGCGGCGACCTGCTCCTGATCCCCTGCAATCAATATCATGGCTTCTTCGAATGGCATCGCCTGTGCGCGGCAGGCGGCGGCCGCGTCGGCAATCTCTCCAGCGGCCAGAGCGGCATAGCAACCGACCAGTCCAGCGGGCGGCGGAACCGAGGCACCCAGCCGCACACGCCAGGCCCACAAGGCAGCGCGATCCCAGGGAGAGCCGGTGGCATTGGCCAGGTTCGCAGCCATATCCAGTAGGGTCAGCACCTCGTCTTTGCCGTCGTCGCAGGTCCAGGCGCGCTCTGCCACGATCAATGCCATACCCACAAAACGCGGTGCCTCACGGCCGTTTTCCATGTGCGCACGCAGTTCAGCGATGAGGGTATCGGGATCATCGTCTCCGCGCCGGATCCGCAGAAGGGACAGTGCCCGCACTGCGGGATTGCGCATGAGGTGGGTGTTGCTGCGATCGATCACCACAGAGCGGGCCAGACGTTCGGCCTCGTCCCAGCGGCCGAGGTCGAGCAAGGTCAGCGCTTGGGCGCCGGTCATATAGTCTGCCCATGTCTGCAGATCGCGCTCGCGGCAATATTCAATGCCTTCGTCCAGAACCGCGACCGCCTTGGCCAGGTGGCGAGCTTGCATCAGCGACCAGCTCTTGTTCGTGTAGGCGCGCGCGACGTGTTCTTCGCTCGCCGAACTGAGGCCCAGCGCAATACTTTGGTCGAGCAAGTCGAGACCGCGATCGAATTCCTCGTATTGGATCGCCGTGCCGTAATTGTTGAGCACGGTTGCCAGAATGTCATCGCGGCCAAGCTGCCGGGTGATCGGGATTGCCTGTTCGCTCCAGCGCACCGCCTCCACCGCATCGTCCGCCAACATCGCCAGATGCGCAAGGTTCGCATAAGCCAGTGCCAGTTCCGGTGTGGTCGCATGGTCGGCGAGTATGGCGACAGCTTGCGCCCCCTTGTCGTCCGCCTGACTGCGCTGTCCGTTCAGGTAATGGAGCCGCGACAGGAAGCGAAGGCAGTCGCCTTGGCGCAAGGTGTCACCGGCATCCGTATGGATCGCCAAGGCTCGCTGTTGCCAAGCAATTGCCAGATCCATCTCGCCCGTCACGTGCAATTCGAAAGCATATCGTTCGAACTGACGAGGATCACCGCCCGCGCATTCGCCCTCAAAGAGCGCTGCCCAGGCGTCAGCGGCTTCCCGGTGTGCCCCCAGACTTGAGGCCTGGGCGGCAACGAGCGGTGCCAGTTCCTCTATCCGCGGTCGGTCCCCCGCGCCGATTGCATGGTGCAGCCGGCGCGCAGCACTGGCGCCGGCCTGATCGAGCCGCGACAGCTCCCGGCGATGCAACTGCGCACGGCGCTGCGGCGAAACCGCATCCTCGATCACCCGGCGCGTGATTTCGTGGCGGAATGCGAGGCCGGTTCCGTCGGCCAGCAATAGCCCGATCTCGGTACAGGCCGCGATTATCGCGTCTGGAACCTCGGCGGCGCCAATCTGCTCAAGCGAGATGCGCCGTGGCATGATCGAGCAATAGTCGAGGAAGCCGCGCGCCGCTTCGTCGAGACGATCGGCCCGGCCGATCACGATATCGTCGATCGAAGCGGAACGCTTGCCGCCTGCTGCCAGAAGTTCGGTGACGAGTAGCGGGTTGCCTCCGGTCGCCTCATGGATCGCGGAGCCGATCAGCCCCCGGGATGCCGCCAACTCACCCACAGCAACGGGAGACAGGCGAGGAAGATCGAAGCGGTGGCGGATTGTCGGCGACAGATCGTTTGCCGCCCTGGCCAGACGGTTTCGCGCGTCCTGATCTTCGTTGCGCGAGGAGATGATCAGCATGAGAGGCAGATCGGCAATCCGCCGGCCGATGTAGCGTACGAAATCGATACTGGCATCATCGGCCCAGTGCAGATCCTCGATCAGCAGCATGGTCGGTGTTTTTGAGAGGCGGTCCAGCGTATCCGCGAACAGGGACAGACGGGCCCCGCTGGCGGCTGCGTAGTCGACTGCACTGTTGTCGACTACGGACAATTCGCGAAGCAATGTCATCGCCTCGGCCGTGGTCAGGTCTTCACAGGCGGACCATAGCAATCTGATCCGCGCGCCAAGCCTATCGGCAATCGCGCGCAGCACACTCGTCTTCCCGATACCCGCTTCGCCCACAAGGAAGACGACGCAGCCGTGGCCGCCGACGGCCTCGGCCGCCAGCCCGTCCAGTTGCGCCACGATGTCGTCTCGTTCGAGCAGCATTCGCCATTTTTACGGGGAAAGCCGCGAGCCGGAAATAGGGAAGCCAAAATGGGGAATCGGGAACTGCAAAATAGGGAATGCGGCCGATGCGGGAAGGTACGAAGCCGGCGATCTTGTGCGGGCTAACCAAGCACAAGGAGAATGCCAATGCCCCGCTATATCGTCGAACGGACCTTTCCCACCGGGCTCCACATCCCGTGCAATGCGGACGGTGCCGGTGCCTGCATGGGCGTTATGGACCAAAACGCCGTGGACGGCGTGAACTGGATCCAGAGCTTCGTGTCCGCCGACAAGCAGAACTCTTTCTGCGTCTACGACGCGCCCGATCCCGAGGCGATCCAGATCGCGGCGGACCGCAACGGTTTGCCCGTCAACCGGATAACCGAGGTCCGGGTGCTCGATCCCTTCTTCTATTTTTGACGTGGAGGTTCCCATGATATGGCTGTCAGCCCTGAAGGGCCGCTCGAAGGCGCTCGCTTTCGCCGCATGCTGCACGCTGATCCAGTTTTCATCGCTGAATCGGCTGGTGATCTATCTTTCGACCGGTACGGTTGTGTAATCTTGCGCGGTGGCAGCCCAGACCGGCTGCCACCGCCGCGGGATGGGAGCAATACCATGAAGCGTATCGCTATCCTTGCCTTCAGCGGCATCGCTTATGCCGTGTTTCTGGCGACTTTCCTCTATCTGATCGCCTTTCTCAGCGGGCTTCCGATCGTTCCGCATGGCGTGGACCACGGCGGCGCTGCAAGACCCGCGCTCGCCGCCGCGTCACTCGATCTGGCACTCATTCTCGTTTTCGCGCTCCAGCACAGCATCATGGCGCGGCCGTGGTTCAAGCGGTGGTGGACCCAACTGGTGCCCTCACCCATTGAGCGGAGCGTGTATGTGGTTGCCGCGAGTGCCGCTTTGATCCTTCTGTTTGCCGGGTGGCGCCCCATTCCGGGCGTCGTCTGGGCCACCGACGGCGCTGCGGCTGCGATCCTGTGGGCCCTGTTCGTCGCCGGTTGGCTGCTGGTGCTCGTCAGCACTTTCCTCATCAGTCACTTCGAACTCTTCGGACTAAAACAAGCCTGGAACTACTGGTGCAACAGGATCGAAGCCTCTCCGTCTTTGTATACACCCTGGCTGTACCGGGTGGTGCGACATCCGCTTTACCTGGGTTTTTTCCTGGCTTTTTGGGCGGCGCCGACAATGACCGCGGGCCATCTTCTTCTCGCGATCGGGATGTCGGTGTTCATGCTTTTTGCGATCCGGTTCGAGGAGCACGACCTGATCGAAACTTTCGGAGAGGCATATATTCGCTATCGTCAGCGCACGGGTATGTTGCTGCCTCGGATAATTCGGCGAAAAGAGTAGTTTGCGCTGGAAAACAAAAAGCCGGGAGACAGCATGACCGAAATAGAACGGTGTGCCGCGATTGAGGCGATCAGGCAGGCCAAGGCGCGCTATTGGCGCGGTGTCGACCTATGCGATGGCGATCTGGTCCGATCAGTCCTGGCTGAGGATTGCGCACTCGATTATCACGGATGCTGTATCGATCCGCAATCCGGGGTGGATTACCTTCCTTCGATGAACGTGACGCTTCGCGGTCGCGATCAGTGGGTATCGGACGGAATGGCGCGGCTCGGCATCGTCAGCGTGCATCAGGGCCATCAGTCGGAAATCGAGATCACCGGCCCCCATACGGCAACCGGCATCTGGTCTTTCACCGACCGGATGTTCTTCCCGGCTGGTGGCGCATTCTCGCGGTTGACTGGCTATGGCTTCTACCACGAAACCTACGTCAAGTTCGGCGAAGCCTGGCAGATCAAGACGACACGGATTACGCGCATCCGGGTGAAAGTCGAATAGTGCACAGCCGACGAACCAGGGCATCAATCATCTACAAGGCCACTGGCAATTTACGCGCCTTCTTGCGCACACAAAGATCGAAAATACCGTTCGTCATCTGGGTGTGGACGTTGAGGATGTCCTCACCCTCGCGGAAAGCACGGAAATCTGAGGCGACTGGCTCCCCCCGTCCCGACGAGGAGCCAGATCGACAGCAAGGCGCCCCAATCCGATCATGTATTGGTCGCACCATTAAATCCCAAGAGCCGCCGGTCCTTGACGCTATGATCGGCCCGGATCTTATGACCGGGCGCTAAGGCCGCATGCCTGGGCTAGTAATCGAACCGAATAGTGCCGATCACGCTGCGCGGGGCTGCGTAAAATGCCTGGCCCCATGCCAACGAGTTGAGATACTTTGTGTTGGTCAGGTTGCGCACGTTGATGCTGGCCTGGACGTGATCGACCACCTTGATGCCTGCAAGGGCATCCACCACGGCGTAACCCTTCTGAGAAATCGGAAGCCCCGCGCTGTCGTCAGTCGCGCTGATCGCGCTCTGGTAGCGGAACTGTGCGCCAAGCTTGAGGTCGCGCCATTCCGGCACCTCGTAAGTTGCGGCCAGCTTGAAGCTGTCGCGCGGGATCTGGTTCTGGGTCCGCAGGCCCTGGTCGTCTTCGATCTTGAGGTGGGTGAAACCGCCGCTCAGCAGCCAATGGTCCGTGACGCGCCCGGAAACCTCGACCTCGAAACCTTTGGAGGTCGTATCCAGCGCCTCGTAGTAATCGAGCCCAAGGGGGCCATCCGTCCCGTCGAATGTGCCGAGATAGCTGGCGAGGCCGCGCTGCTTGGCCTTGAAGATGGCCGCCGTGGCCGAGAGGCGGTTGTCCAACCAGCTCCCCTTGAGGCCGGCTTCCAGAGAGGTGCCTTTCGCGGGGGAGAGCCGGCGATTGTCGATATCGACCTGGCTTTGCGGCGAATAGATATCCGTATAGCTCGCGTAGAGCGTGAGATTGCGGGTGAGATCGAACAGGAGGCCTGCATAGGGGCTGACCTTGTGATCGTCCCGCGCCAGATCGGATCCGTAGGAGAAACCCGTCGTCTTCAGCCAAACGGCGGAAGCACCGGCCACACCCTTCAGCCTATCGGTGAAATTAAGGTGGATGGCGCCGTAGACCCGCGTCAGCCGATTGCGCTCGCGTCCCTGAAGCTCGATCTCGGGAAAATCGGGTTCCGGCGGCACGAAGGAACTGAGCTGGCGGATATCGCCATAATCGATTTCGGCATCCGAAAAGCTTTCGTACTCGCTGCTGCGGAGCCAGCCGTTGGACACGCCGAAAGCGAGTTGATGGCTGCGTCCGAACAGTTCGACACTGCCCGATGCATAGCCGTCGATCAGGTATTGCTTGTTCTGGCTGGGATAGATGCCGGTGCTTCCGACAATGCCAAGGCCGGTCTCCGGATCCGGCGTACCCGAGGCATAGAGCCGCTTCGCATGGGAATCGTTGTTGTTGTACGTGAAGACGCCGCGCACAGACCAGTCGCCGCCGAACTTGTAGGTCAGTTCCCCGAATGCGCTCTCATTCAGGACATTGGCGTAAGTCCACGGCGCCGAGGTGCTGGCCGAACGTGGATAGGCTATGCGCGTGCCGTCGCTGTAAACCAGCGGCAGAGCACCCCACAGGATGCCATCGGCCTTGTTTTCCTGCCGCGTGTACCCAACCGTGGCGGTAAGTTCCGGCGTAATGTCCAGAGCAACCGAACCGCCTACGACGGTGCGATTGACCTGGTTGTAATCCAGATAGGAATTGCGTTCCTCGTGCGCGGCGATGACGCGGGCCCGCAGCGTTCCGCTGGCGTTTATCGGGCCTGAGACGTCGCCTTCCAGGCGCCACATGTCGAACGATCCCGCATAGGCAGAAGCGTTTGCCTGAAACGTCGCGGTCGGGCGTTTGCGCAAATAGTTCACGGTGGCGGACGGATTGCCGACACCGGTCATGATCGCGTTCGCACCGCGCACGATCTCGACCCGTTCGTACAGGATCGTATCGAGATCGCCATCCACCGCGCCAAGCAGAGGAAGGCCGATGCCGTCCACCTGGAAATTGGTGATGTCAAAGCCTCGGGAGCTGTATTCCGTGCGGTCGGTTTCATTGCGCTGGACGGTTACACCAACCGTTTGTTCGAGCAGGTCGTTGACATTCGTCAGCGCGAAGTCGTCGATCCGCTGCCGATCGACAACTGTTACCGACTGGGGCGTTTCACGGATCGAAAGGTCGAGGCCCGTGGCCGAGGAACTCTCATTGAGGTCCACCTGCTTGGACCGAGCGCCTGTGACAATGATATCCGTTCTGGGCTGCGCCTTGTCATCGGCGTTCGGAGCCTCAGCGGCGTAGGCCGGGACGGCGATCAGTGTAGGTATGGCGAAAGTGAAAAACGTCCGAGCCAACAATTCCAATTCCTCCCCATCGGTGAAAGCGCAGTAAAACGCTCGCTAATGCGAATCAACCGCAAGATGCCCGTATATTTCGATATCGCGTTCGCGGCAGCAGGGCGAAACTCCCCTGACAACGCTGCAACGGGCGGCCTCGGTTCAAGAGCAGAACTCGGCCTTCTCAAGCGGACTTTCTCGGTCCACGCGATTTTGCCCTCATCCCTGTCAGCCAAGCAGGAATTCGACCGGCACGACGAGCTCCACCGTCTCGCCACCACGTTCGGCTGGCGGCTTTGGCAGGGGCTGGGCGCGTTTTGGCAAGGAAAGCGCTTCGCGATCCAGATCCGGAAATCCTGAACTTCGTTCAAGCCGGCAGGAAAGCACTCTGCCCTCCTTGTCCATCACGAAGCGCACGTAAGGCACCCCCTGCTGCCTGCGCGACTTGGCCATGGCCGGATAGTGGCGATGCGCGTTGAGGGCCGCCAGCACGCGGCCCTCCCACGAATCGGGGGCATTGCTGGAAACCTGCGGGGCCGGCGGCGCGGGAAGTGTTTTTGGCGCCGCTGCCTGGGACTGCTGGGGGGCCGGGTCAGCCGGCCTGGTCGCAATTGAGGCAGGCTGGGGAACCGTCAGAATGGGTATGGCAACCGGAATCGGGGGCTGCGCTTTCGATGGGGCCGCCGGCGTCGGCTTGTTTTCGATCGGCTTCGGGGCCTCCTGCTTCTCGGGCGTCTTCTCCGGAGGAGATGCCGCGGCCCTCAGGTTCACCACTGCCAGGGCCGAAGTAGCGGGAGGCCTCGCCGTGACCACGGAGACCGCGATCAGGAAACCCGCCGCGACGAGCGCATAGATTACGACGGTTCCGATCAGTCCATAGAAGCGGCCCATTGCAGCGGGGCGATATCCCCCTCGTTCGATCGGCGCATCAGAAGCCATCGTTGTCGCCCCTGCTCGCCCGCCGATGCATCGTGGGTGGCATCATGTGTCGCGCACTCACCGAGAGCGGAACCGCAAGAGCGATCCATGACAGCGCCCGCCACACGTTTCCTCCCTCTCCATCGCCGCCAAAAAGCGCCGCCAGCAGCCCGAACAGGGTCAATCCGGCCAAGGCGACCGGCCAGTACCACTGCCGATACCTGGATGCATCCTGCACTTTCATCCCGGCCTTCCCGCCTTCTGCTTGCCGAACCAGAGGTAAAGCCCCGTAACCAGCACCGCGATCGTCACCAGATCGAACAGTGCCCAGAGAATTTTGAGTGGCAACCCGCCATAGTCACCGAAATGCAACGGACGTGCGATGTTTAGGGCATTCAGATACCACGGAAAATCACGATCCAATCGGGCGTGTCCGGAGAGGACATCGACCATGACCGGCCGGTAGAGCCGCCCGGTCAGCGGGGAACCGCCATGCATCCACACGGTCACGTAGCCGGGACTTCCGACCGGTGATCCCGGCAGGACCATGCTGTTGGGGATGAGGTCAGGCGCTGCGCGGCGGGCAGCGACGAGCGCTTGTTCCGCCGAGACCCCGCCGCCCGCTTGCACCGGGACACCCCCATCCGTCATGCGAGCAGCCCGCCAGACCGCAAAGAGCGGTTCTTCCAATGTGTTGATCGTGCCGGTCACCGCCACCACTGCCAGCCATGCCGCCGTGGCCACGCCCAGCAGGTTGTGATGATCCAGCATCCTTACCCGCAGAGGCCGGGTGTGCCTGATCTCTCCGAACCGCAAATGACGCGTGAACGGTCCGTAGAGCACCACGCCGGAGACGATCGCCAGCAAAGCCAGCAGCCCCGAAGCACCAAGAACGAAGTATCCGACGAGCCCCGCGAAGAGGCGGCTGTGCAGCATGAGCACGGCGCCCATCACATCCGGCCCGGCCGACGGCGCGCGAAGCGGCAGCGCGGTTCGCGCGTCGAACGCCGTATCGCCCGCCTTCGCGGTAACGAGGTGAACGACGCCGGGCTCCTCGTCCTTCCAGTAGATCGCCTGCACCGCGCCATCGGCACTGCCCGTGATCCGGTCCAGCGAAGCCGCCGGCCCATGTTCTCCTGCAGGAGGCACGACCAACCTGCCACTTGCCGCGTCGATCTCGTCGTGGAAGATCAGCGGCAGGCCGGTCAGGCAGAGCATCAACAGGAACGCCGTGCAGGCCAGGCCCGACCATCGGTGAACGATCGACCAGGCCTGTAGTCTACGGAACCTCACCAGGCCGTCACCAGCGGTAGGCCAGCGAACCCAGTACCGTGCGCCGCAGGCCGAAAGCGCAAAGCGAGGCGTTCTGGCAATAGGCGACGTAGCGCTTGTCCAGAAGGTTGCTGGCGTTGACGCTCAGTTTCCAGCCCTCAAGGGCTTCTCCCATGCCCGACAGGTCAATGCTGGCCATGGCATCGACAAGCGTGCTGGCTTTCACCTTGAAGGTGTTTAGGCTGTCTCCATAGGTCGATCCGACATAGCGCACGCCGGTGCCCAAGGTCAGACCGGAGAACCGCCCCCCGTCGAACGTATAGTCGGCCCAGCCGGATGCCTGATGGCGCGGCACGCCGAACGGCCGCTTGCCCAGATTGTTGCCGAAGGCATTGTCGGTGTCGTTGCTCTTGGTCACTTTGTTGTCGAGGTAGGTGTAGCTGGCGATCAGGCCGAGTTGCGGCACCGGATGGGCATGCAATTCGAATTCCACGCCGCGCGAACGGATTTCGCCAGTCTGTACGCTGAATCCGGTGTGCGTCGGATCGGGATCCGGCGTCGTCACGTTCTGCTGCGTGAGATGGAAGACAGAAACGGTGGCGAATGCATTCAGGCCGGCAGGCTGGTACTTCAGGCCCGCCTCGTACTGCTCGCCGGTGGTCGGACGGAATGCCGAATCGTCATAGGTCGTACCAACGGTCGGCTGGAACGAAGTGGCGTAGCTCACATAGGGCGAAATGCCGGCCGCGAAGCTGTAGACCGCACCGATCCGTCCGGTCAGCTTGCTGTCGTTCTGCTTGGTGATTTGGCCGCCGATCCGCTCGTGATCCGTGGAGCCCGCCCAATCCTGTCGCAAACCGGCCAGCACATCGAGGTTTCCGACGTGGATCTGGTCCTGCGCATAGAGGCCGAGCTGGTCTTGCCCCACGTTCTCGTCGCCCGAGTAGGCCGGCATCGTGAATGTCTGGCCGTAGACTGGCGCGAAAGCGTCGAGCGTCGGCTGCCCGACGAAGTCCGAGCCATAGCGCTCTTCGTAGTCGATCCGGCGATAATCGAGCCCGACAAGCAGCGTGTGCTCCAGCGCGCCAGTCGAAAACTTCGCCTGGGCCTGATTGTCCACGGCGACCTGCCCCAGGCTTTCGTGGTGGGTGAAGGTATAGCGGTTCAGCGTGCGCAAGTCGGACTGGAAGCCGTAGGTGAAGACATTGTCCAGTTTGTCGCGGATATGCGTGTAACGCAGGTTCTGGCGCAGCGTCCACGTCTCGCCAATGCGATGCTCCAGCATATAGCCCAGCCCCCACTGCGTGCGACTGTGCCGGTCGAACGACGGATCACCGATGTCGAGGCTGGTAGAGACCTTGCCGTTGGGATTGGCAGTGACCGTGCCCTGCGACGGCACGAAATTGTAATAGCCGGCCTTGGGATCGTACTGCACGTTGCCCAGCACGGTAAGGTCGGTGTCCTTGTCGATGTGGACGGTGACGGCGGGCGCCAACGAATAGCGCTCAGTCTCGACATGATCGACCTGGGAGTCGCTGTGACGGGCCAGACCGGTCAGGCGATAGAGCACGTCTCCCCCGGCATCCAGCGGTCCGCCAAGATCGAACGCACCCTGGAATCGGTTCCAGCTCCCGGCCGAAATCTGCACTTCATGCAGCGGATCGGCGGTGGGGCGCTTGCTCACCAGATTGACGATGCCGCCTGGATAGGCCTGCCCGAACAGCACCGAGGCGGGGCCATGCAGCACTTCCACGCGCTCAAGATTGTAGGGCTCATAGGAAGCGATGTTGTAGGAAACGTCAGGCAGGATCAGACCGTCGAGATACTCCTCCAACCGAAAGCCGCGACCGAAAACGTACTCCTCGCCATCGGTGTTGACGCCGCGTTGCTCGGCCTGAACGCCGGAGGTGTAACGCAGCGCCTGCGGCACGCTCTGTGCTGCCTGTGCGGCGATCTGGGCACTGGTGACGACCGAAATGGCCTGCGGCGTGCGCACAATCGGCGTGTCGGTCTTGGTCGCAGTCAGGCTGCGTGTCGCCACGTAGCCGTCGCCGGGACCGGTCGGGCGTTGCGGGTCGGTGGCGTCGGCATTGGCGGCGCTCTGCGTTCCGCCCGTTTCCTCCACCCGTACCGGGCCGAGTTGTACCGTCCCGTCGGCAGCCTGCGGCACGGCTTCCAGCGAGACCGTCGTCCCCACCATCCGGAACGTCAGCCCCGTGCCGACGAGCAACCGGCTCAGCGCCTGCATCCGCGAAAGCGATCCCTTTACTGCCTGCGATGTCCGCCCTGCCAGCAAGGGGGCCTGCGCGCTGACCTGAAGCCCGGATTGCTGACCGAACGCCGTCAGGGCATCTCCAAGCGGCTGCGCCGGAATATCGAAGCTGCGCACATCGTCCTGAGCCTGTGCCGAAGCCGCCGTGGCAATGACCACCGATCCTGCCGTCATCAACAGCGCAGCCAGTGCGACCCTGCGCGATTTGTCCTTCCGCGACCCACTCCGTCCGGCGAACCCACCCTGAACCACCAAAAATGCCTCCTTCGTAACGATCTTTGATCGGAGGCATTTCGCTCATGCGTCGCAATAACGCCTCTCATTCGAATAGACGCAGCCGAACGAGATTTTTCGGGAAGGATCGATAAAATCGATTTTCCGGCCTATTTTCGAAGGTAAGCTGGCATGTTCAGTCGGGTGAGACGACGATCAGCCACGGTGAGATCATCTGCACGGAACCGCCGTAGGCCTGTGTCAGCCCCCGCAGCGCCTCCACCGGATCGGCCGCGTTGTAAACGCCCGTCACACGCTGGCGCGTGAACCCGTCACCGCGCGCAATGATGATGCCTGCAAACCAAGGCCGCAGTGCGTCGATCACGTCGGTCGCCGGGCGGTCGCGGACGATGATCTGGCGATTGCGCCAGGCGGCTATCTGCGCCGGCGGCATCGTGCTGCGCGCGACGGTGCCATCGAAGCCCACTCGCACGGTATCGCCCGCAGCCAGGTGTTCCGATACCGGCGGCCGCGCCGCATAGGCCACGCGAACCCGGCCGTTGGATACCTGCGTTGTCGTGCCAAGGGCATCCAGCCGCACATCGAACGCAGTGCCGATGTCCGTAGTCGTTACCCCGTTCGCGTCAACGTAGAAGGGGCGCGCGGGATCGTGCCGTACTTCGAACCACGCCTCTCCTTTCAGCAGCCGGATTTCCCGGCGATTGCCGCTGAAGGATACCGCAATCGCACTGCCCGGCGCGAGATGCGCCATGCTCCCGTCGGCCAACCGCGCATGCGCCAGTTCAGCCGTTCCGGTGTGATAATCGGCCCGGATGCGAAGCATGATAGACGGCGCCACCGCCAGCATAAGGCAAGCCGCCGCAGCAGCCATAGCGACATGCGGGGCACGAAGCTTCCATCGACGGCGCGCTTGGATCCGGCGGCCTCGTCGCCGAAAGGAGAAAGGCCCCCTCGGAAGCACCGGGCGTGGCTCGGCGGCGCGGACGGGAGGTGCATAAGCAGGCCGTGCATCGCCCGCCCGGTCATAGGCATGGGCCGTGGCTGCCCAAGCCTCAGCATGGAGCGTGGAGGCCCCCAGCCAATGCTCGAAACGTGCGCGCGTTTCGGGGTCATCGCCCCCCTCACGCAGCAGGATGACCCACTCCACCGCCTCATCATCGGCCTGCCGCGCGGCATCGTCGGGGATAGTGCCCGTCATTCCTGCTCTATCGCCCCTTTCCATTGTCCATCGGCCTTCGACGATCGTCATGCCCATTCAAGCGGGCAATCTCCATCCTCTTACCCAACAGACGCACGAAGGGAGGTGTTTTTCGCGCAAGACACCCATCGATCGGAATCAGGGCTGAATCGCGGCGCGTATCTGTCGCAGGGCGGAGGCTACCAGGCCGTGCGCCACGGTCACTGAAATACCGAGCCGAGCGGCAATTTCACGCAGCTTCGCGCCTTCGAAGCGATGCATTTCGAAAGCGGCGCGCGTCCGGCTGTCCAACCCATCAAGAACGTGCTGAATTCTGACCAATTCGTCGCGTGCGATCAGCGCGTCTTCCACCCACGGCTGATCGTCCGGCACGTCGACAAGGCCGCGGTCGTCTGCAGCCGCTGCCACGCGCCCTTCGCGGGCGATCCTACGGCTGCGATCGATCGAGAGATTGCGCAGCACCCGCCAGAGAAGGTGGACGGGCTTCTCCACCTCCTGCAGTTGCGCCGTGTGGTCCAGCCGCAGCCATGCCTCCTGCACAAGGTCTTCCGCCCCGTCCGCATCTCCGCTGACCGCGCCGGCATACTTCATCAGCTCGTCGCGATGCTCGATAACGACGTCGGTTATGACCTTGCGCTGCGACATCTGCTTCTCTTCCAGCTTCAAAGTCGCACCACAATGCCCGCTCAAATTTGCGAATGATTCGCATGTAACCAAGCGAGGCCCCTGCTGCAATCCACTATTCTCGCGTTAGCAGCCGGTCGGCAACGCGCCCATATCGGTCTTTCTGAAAGCGCCCGTCATGTTGCATCTCTCGGCAGGCGTTGCACTGTCACCTGACGCCCTTTCCTCACGACGGTGTCGCAGGTAGCGTAGCTGACAGATGATAACTCAAGGCCCTGGCTCGACGATGGTTTCTCCCATTCGGTCTCTGCTTATTTTGCTTGCCTGCGCGTTCGGTTTGCACGCGAATTCGGCATGGGGGAGCGAACGGTCCCAGATCGTCGGCGTCGACGATCTCAATATTTACGGAACCGCCACGCGGTTTGCGCGAGACAATGAGGTTCCCGGCGCCGCAATAGTGTGGGTGGAACCGCACATTCCGGCGGCAGATGCTTGGTCGATTGGCTCGGGAACTACAGTGCCCTTCGAACTGTATGTTGGTGAACATTTGAGCGGCATGTTCTGGGCACGCGCGGAGCAGCCACTGCGTGTGACGGTCACCATCCACGGAGCAACCCCTGAAGAAAAGAGCCTGGCGAGTGCCAGCGTCACGCTCACCCCGCACTGGAAACTCTTTACCGTGCGAGGCGTCGCAACTTCCCGGATACCACCTGGGTCGCAATTTCTCTCGCTCGCCATGGGCGAGATGCAAGGGAAAGTGGGATTGGGCCCAGTGCTTTTCACCACAGGGCATCCGAGCGCCACGCAGATTGCGAATGCCTTTCCAGATTTTCGGCCTCGCGCCATCTCCGAAGACGTCTCGATTATATCGGAACCTGGCGTGACTCTTGCCGGTAGGCTGCGAATACCCGCCCGCAATGGGACAGGGCCATTTCCTGCGGTCCTGCTGCTGTCGGGTAGTGGGCCTGGCCAGCGCGGCGGGTTCCCACGCCTGGAACAACAGCTGCTGGACGATGGCTTTGCCGTGCTCACCTATGACAAGCGCGGTGTTGGGCAATCGACCGGCCAGTTCATCGACACGCTCAAGAATATGGAGACTGATGGCGCTGCCGCCGTGCGCTTCCTGCGCGACCGGCGCGACATCGACGCTGCGCGCATCGCCCTCGCCGGTCATAGCCAAGGCGGCGCGGTGGGGCCGGCTCTTGCGGCCCAGGATCCCTCGATTGCCGCCGTTGTGATGTTCGCAGGGCCTGCAGCGGTGCCCGCGCTTCCTGGGCCAGGTCATGAGTTGAACCTCGTGCTCATGGAGAACGCGCTCCTCAAAGGCGGCGCCGATCCGGCGGCAGTAAAAAATGTAACTGCAAGGGTGGAGCGGTTGTTTGAAGCGGAACTCCGGAACTCACCGACGAGCGAGATCATGCCTCTGCAGCAAACTGTGATTGAGGCATTTATCGCGTGCCACTTCAGCCGAGAGCAGGCCGAAGCGGCGTTACAGGTCGTGCGCTCGATTATTCTTGAGGTGTATACGGCCGACTTCCAGCAACAACTCGTCAAGCTGCGCGTACCGGTTTTGGCGCTCTATGGTTCACGCGATTTGATCGTCCCGGCCGCCGATAATCTTCCCGCCGCAAAGAAGGCATTGGCAGCCAATCCAAAAGCGCAAGTGATCGAGATCGCGGACATGGACCACAACTTCCATCATGTGGCATCCACCAGCCTCGAGGAGCTTCCCAATTCCGGCCCCGCCCCCGCACGAGAAGTTCTCGGGCTCGTTAGCGACTGGCTCGTTGCCCAATTGCATCCGCCCAGACGTCGTTAAGGAATTTAATAGCGCTCCCGATGCAAAGGCGCGTCAGCCATCTTCAGGGCATCATGACTGCTTCCGCCCTCAATTCAGACATACGGCGACCACTCCGGTGATCCCGAAAGCCGGCCGTCCGCCTCGCTGGATGGCGTCCATGCGAATGGCGCAAATGGCGGATTACCTGGCCGGTTCTAACGGCACGGCTTGCGGGATGGGAGATGATACCCGCGTTTATCGCATCGTCGCGCTCGAGTGGATTGAAGATCGCTTCCTAGTGGGCGGAGCTTGGAAAAGCAGGCCCTTCCGCTTCTGACGGATCACCAAAGACCCAATCGGCGAAAATCTGGCGCAAATTTCGGCCGCTCGCAGCTTCCATCGCGCGTTCAAGGTCAATGCTAGTGACGACACCCCCAGCATGGGCGCGGGTGAAGCGGCTTAGCCCGGACCAGAAAGCCGCATCCCCCAGCGTGGTGCGTAGATGGTCCATGAACAGGGCACCCTTGCTGTATTGGATGGCGCGGCGCGTTCCAAGCGTGGGATAATGACCGCCCCAAGCAAGTGGCTTGTCATAGCCCTTGGCCCTCACCTTATCCAGTCGCCCCCTAGCAATGTCGAGTTCGGACTCATAAGCAGAGTGGCCGTAACGATGTTCCTTCCAAGCGGCTGTCAAGAACGTCGTGATCCCCTCGTTCAGCCAAAAATCCTCGAGGCTCGCACAGGTGACGAGATTGCCCCACCATTGATGCGCAAGCTCATGGATGATCACCCAATCCTGATCAGGGAGGTCACTACTTGCCGGCAACTCGTCCATCCCGATGACGGAATAAGTCGCGGCCTCTTGCGCTTCGTCACCCTTGATCAAGAGCTGGCGGTATTCGGCAACGGGAAGCGGTACACCTGCCTTTTCCGAAAGGAAGCGAACCATTTCAGGCGTTGGAGCAAACCGCTGCTCTAATTCGTTCACATCGGCCACGTCACTGAGATAAATGAGCTTGGCCGATCCGACCTGTTTGCTGACGGTGGCGAACTGCCCGACGGCGAACCCATAGAGATAGGCCGAATATGGCCGGGCCGCCTTCCACGTTTGGATCTCACTGCCGTCTGGCCCCGCCCGTTTCGACACCAGCCGACCGATCGAGATCGTGTCCATTCCCGCCGGCACGCGAAGCGCAAGCGAGAATGCTGCCTTGTCTCCAAAATCGTTTTGGCGACAGATCATCCAGTCACAGGCAAAATAGCTTGTGTAGAGGGACGTTGCCGATCGTGAGAAGCCGCGCGCAGGGCGTCCATGATAGGCGAGTTAAAGTGTCATCGAGCGCCCGCGCGCAACCGGTGTGGGCAGGTCGAACGTGAGACTGTCCCCCTTCAAGGCTGGGGAGACGGGCACGCCATTGAGCGTCGCGCTGTCGATGGTGAGCGCATTCGCCGAAAAACTGAGCTGCTGTAGCCCGTCGTCGATCGCAAGGAAGCGGATCGTTTCGCGGCCAGCAACCGTCTCGTTCCGCATATCTGGCGTAAGCGCCAGATCGTAGCTTTCAACGTCGAAGCCCGCGCCGCGTGTCGGATCAGCAAGGGCGGGGTTCGCGAGCAAGGCTGATCCAGCGTTTCCGATTCCAAACAGGAGCGTGGAAGCAACAAGCCGAAAACACGGCAACTGAAATCTCCTACTTCGATGGGCGAACGATAGCGTAGCGTGGAGCAGACCCGCAGCAATGGGCGATCGAGAAAAACGTGAAGAGGCCGGCTATTGCTTGCCTGTTGCTTGTTAGGAAGCGGACGCGCGGCGAGCTATCAATTCATATGGCAGAGCATGCTTCTTTCCGTTTCGATTGGGACGACGTCGCCAAGGCGGAAGAAACTTCGGTACCAAAGACGAACCCGGCCATGCCTTCCAGTGACAAGGCATGACCGGGTTGGCATCACGCAGTGATAGCTCCGCTATCGACATTCACGACTTCGACACGGCCGTTCATGAAAATCGGCTGGGCAAGATTGAAGAAGTTCGGAGACGTCTTCATCACCGCCTCATGGATGTCGCGGAACTGTTCGACGCTGCCGTTGCCGCCGATGCGCACGGTATAGTCCAGCTGGCGGTAACCGGGCGGGACACCGTCATCGAGCCCCAGGAAACCCCGCAGATCGAGTTGGCCTGTCGTCTCGATCTCCAGCCGTTCCAGTTCGACCCCGCGCACTGCGGCCTGCGCGACATAGCCCACGATCATGCAGGCATTGAGAGCCGACATCAGCAGTTCCTGTGGGTTTGGCGCGCTGTTCGTTCCCAGAAGTTCTTCGGGTTCGTCCGCCACGACCTTGAAGCGCCTTTCGATCCTCTCGCCAGCCAGCTCAAAGGCCTCGACAACAGACTCGCTGCGCGTCCGCCCTGACCAATGCGTGGTGACGCGGAAGCGGACGCGGGCGGTGGCCGGATCGGACTGGATGGCGGCGACGACTTCGGACAGGGCCGCAAGATCGATCCCGTTGACGATATTCGATACTGCATGTTCCATGGTGATTTCCTTTCTTAACGATTGAATGGTCAGGCGTAGGCGGGGGCGATGGCGTCCAGCCGAACAATGAAATCGGGCGAGAGCCAGGCAAGCGTCTGGCGGAAGCGGGGGTGGGCCATGCCCGAGCCCAGAAAAGTCCAGCGCGATGCCTGATGCTGCTGCTTCACCAGCCGCTCTCTTACGCCCGGTCCCAGCGTGCCGATCCGGCTCTCCAACACGGTGACGTTCATGGCCGCCTGCTGGGCCAGCCCGCCGTCCAGAAAGTCCACGATGGCGAGGTAGCCGCGAAATCCAGCCTCGATATCCGTGGCATCAAGGCCTTCGACCAGTGCCTCCACCATCAGGGTGTCTATCCGTGCGTGCTGCGCTTCCTCCATCCAGTGATGGCGCAACAGGCTCTTGAAGCGCGCTTCGATCTGGCGATCGCCGCGCACGGATTCTAGGTAATGGGCCTGTGTCATCCATTCGATATGAAGAATGGCCAAGGCGACCGAGAGCGGAGCGTGCGCCATGACGGCGCGCCCGATGGCCTCCGCCGGGCCGATCACCGGGCACCGTTCACCGAAACCGCGTGAAAAGGTATCGGCGAAGCGGCGGAAGAGGTGAATGTGCTTGGCCTCCTCTCCTGCGAATTGCAGAAGCGCGCGCACGCGCAGGTCGTCGCCGTTCAACAGCGGCCGGGCGTGATCGAGCACGAAGGGCAGGATGAACTCCTCGACCAGCCCGAACAGGGCCAGGTATTCGTGCGCCCTGATCTGGTTGAGGAGCAGGCGATCGCGGTCCGGAAGGCCGGAGCCACCCGTTCGCGCCAGAGCTTCCGGCAGGAACGGGCGGGTGAAATCCAGTTCGGCATCGCCTGGCAGCACATCATCGAGCTGCCAGGCGGCCTTCTGCGACGATGCGAGCACATCGCCGTAGGAAAAGGGTGCGTACATGGGCGTTTTCTCCGCTGAGGACGATATTGCCGTCAGGCCAGCGTGAAGGCGCCCGCCAGGGGGCCGACGGCGGTGCTGACGGCGAAGCTGGAGGTCAGCGCAGCCAGCAGGCTGAGCGCGGCGCAGCGGGCGAATGCTTGAAGGGCAGTGTTCATGGAATGGGCCTTTCGCTTTAATCCCTGGCCCCTGATTGGGCCGGTAGGAATGTTGTGCGGGGAGGCCGTGAGAGTCGGCGTGGGAAGCGGCGTGGAAATTGGCGTTTGAAGCCCGATCTGCTAATTTACCACGCGCGGATGGCTGCTGGGGGGCAGCAAGGAAGGGTGGATGCAGGTGCGGATTGCCCTTGATCTTGTCGGTCCCATGGCGCTGCGTCACGAGGGTGAAGGCGTTTCACTCCCTTCCTCCCGCAAGACGCGGGCGCTTCTCGCCTATCTGGCCGCCACCGACCGCCCGGCGCGGCGGGAGCACTTGTGCGGCCTGTTGTGGGACCTGCCGGACGATCCCAGGGGCGCGTTGCGCTGGAGCCTTTCCAAGATCCGCCCCCTGGTTGATGAGGCGGGTCGCGCCCGGCTGGTCGCCGAAGGGGAGACCGTCTCGCTCGATTGTTCGGACATCAGCGTGGACTGGCGCAAGCTGCGCGAGGTTGCCGGCGGCGATGTGCGCAAGGTCAATTCCGAAATCCTCGAAGCCGCCATCGCGCCGGAAGGAGAGTTTCTGGAAGGCGCAGAATTGCGGGCCTGCGATACCTTCCAGGGCTGGCTGGTGGCGATGCGGGAGGATACGCGCCGCTGGCAATTGACGATCCTGCGCGAACTGGTTGGCCGATTTGCCGAACAGGAGGAGAGGCGCGATCAGGCCCTTGCATGGCGCGGCGTTGGTCGGTGCTCGACCCCTACGATGCGATCGCGCGCACCACGATGATCGACCTTTTGCGGTCAAGCGGGCGGGTGCAGGAGGCGGAGCAACAGCGCGGCGCAGCCATTCGCGCGCTCGACGCGGCAGAATTGCGTGTGCCGGGTCAGTTGCGCGCGAAGATCGGGCCGGCTGGCGGCAGCACCCCGGCAGACGTCGAGGTCGTTGTCGAGCAGGCCCTGCACCAGCAAGTGCGCTTCTGCACGGCAAGGGACGGAACCGGGCTGGCCTATTCGAGCGTCGGCAGCGGTCCGCCGCTTGTGAAGACCGCGAATTGGCTCAACCATCTAGAACACGATTTCGACAGCCCCGTCTGGCAGCACTGGATACGCAATCTGGCCCAGTACCGGACCCTGTTCCGCTATGACGAGCGGGGCAATGGGCTGTCGGACTGGAACGTTCGCGACATCGGGTTCGAGGCTTTCGTCGACGATCTTTCCAGCGTCGTCGATGCCGCCGGGTTGGAGACCTTCGATCTGTTCGGCGTCTCGCAAGGGTGCAGCGTGGCGATTGCCTATGCAGTGCGCAATCCGGACAGGGTGCGCAAGCTGGTGCTCTACGGCGGTTATGCACTTGGCTGGGAACTGCGCGACACGCCGGACGAAGTCGCGATGCGTAGGGCGATGGTCACGCTGACGGGCACAGGTTGGGGCAGGAACAATCCTGCGTTCCGGCAGATGTTCACCTCCCTCTTCTTCCCCGACATGCCGCCTCAGGCTGCGGACTGGTTCAATGAGCTCCAGAAGGTTTCGGCGTCGCCCGAAAACGCGGTGCGGCTTCAGGAGGCCTTCGGGAAAATCGATGTGCGAGACTTGGTACCTCAGGTCATGACGCCTACTCTGGTACTTCATGCGGACAAGGATGCGGTTATTCCGTTCTCATCGGGCAGAGGGCTGGCCGCCACCATTCCCAATTCGCAGTTCGTCCAGCTCGACAGCCTAAATCATCTGGTGCTTGAGGAAGAGCCCGCCTGGCCGCGAGCCGCAGGCGCTATCCGGGCATTCCTGGAAGCGGAAAGCCAATTCAAGTAGCAAGGCGCTGGTCGACAGCGACCGCCCGAAAACGGTCGCTTGGCAGTCATTCCGACGATCCCGAAAGCCGACGTTCGGCGTTACTAGGGAAGGTCCAGCTCGATTGCTCATCAAGGCGCGGCCCGAATGACCCTTGCGCAGTGGCCTGCGATATCAATTTCCAAGGGGCCGAGCGGATAATCGCAGCATTCTCGGCAATGCCGGAACGCCTCAGCACGGCCTTGACCCGTGCAACCACTTCCACCGGGTTTAACGATTTCACGACATGGTCGTCGGCGCCGATGCGCAGGGCCTGAAGCTTGTCGAGATCCTGCTCTAGCGCAGTCACCATGATGACCGGGGTTTGGCCGCGGCGGCGAATTTTAGCGAGAACGTCCCACCCATCGACCCGTGGCATCGACACGTCGAGCAGGACCGGATCGGGCCGCAATGCCCGATGGAATTCAAGCGCCGTCTGCCCGCTCGCGGCATGGACTGTCCTGAAGCCCTCGGGCTCGAGATAGGCGCGGATGATCTCCGATCTCGCTTTCGTCTTCCGCAATCAGGATCAGGGCATTCATTCGGCATCTTCCGCAGGTATCGGCTCCAACCGCACGATAGCCCCGCAGGAAGATGGTTCCAGCCTTCTCCACAAAACCTCCATGAAACCTCAACGCAAGCCCAACCTGACTGCGCGAGAGCCCGCTCCAACTTACTGAACTGGAGTTTCGATACATGCGCGGGCGAATCTGGAAGGCACCGGCGACGCTCGCCGGGAGCGTACTGGCGGTTGTCGTCGCCGGGTGCCAGCAGCAACCAGCGGAGCGACACCTCCCGCCTGCGGAAGTACTAGTCGCCAAGGTGGCCTCCCGCGCCGTTGCCTTGACCGACGAGCTTCCGGGGCGCGCGGTCTGGCCCGCGATTTCGGGGCACGACGGATAACCGTCAACGTCGTTCAGCCTGGCCCTATCGACACCGAAATGAACCCCGCCGAGGGTGCGATGGCAGAAGCGCTGCACGGCTTCATGGCGTTGCCTCGCCACGGCAAGCCCGAGGAAATTGCCAACCTCGTCACCTGGCTGGCCAGCGCAGAAGCCGAATTCGTGACCGCCGGCCTCTACACGATTGATGGCGGCTTCGCCGCTTGATCAGAAAGAAGGCCATGGTCATGCCCGAGCGAATGTGTCGGTTTCAAACGTCCGGAGGAAACGGTCGATCACGGTAGCTGCTTTCACCGCGCCTCCGCGCTTCCCATGCGTTTTCTCGCTCCCGTGCGTAAGCCTTCTGCACACGGACCCTGCTGATACCATACTTCTCGGCAAGCTGCCCGAAGGTCGCCCCATCCATTACGGCAACATAGATCGCCGCGTTGCGCTCTTGCTCCGGACTCGAACCATTCTGTTCCATCAATTCACTCCATCCGAAAGCGTGCTCAGGTCAGCGGTGCCTATCTTGCCCAATTTTCCAGCCGCCATGCTGCCCAGAAACCGGGCCGATTCAGCCTCGAGCCGGTAGCGTCTCTGCCCAAGTCATCGATCTCAATAATACTACCTTCGGTTTGAACGCGATCCGGCTATTTTTGCCCCGCAAAAGACCGGCATGTTGCAGGAAAGTGCCTCAGGATAGACGCCCTTCCCCCCGTCACCACGGCAGATGTCGCCTGCCGATCTGGCCCCGTCGTCAGGCGCGCAGGACGTAATGGCCGCTCATGCCGTAACCGCCGTCGGCGCACTGCGCAAACTGACCTACCCGGTTTAACCGGCTCGAGCGTTTAGGCTGGTTCGCAGCGCGCCTTCTTTTACTCTGATCGCATATTCCCCCGGACGCAGGCGGGTCGCTCCTGCTATTTTCCAACGCATGCCATTGTCGCCCGAAATCAGAAGACGCAAGGTGCGGGCCGGCCCGGCCGAGTGTTCGATCTCGAACGCACATTGATCAAGCGGAGGGCTGACCTGGATGGGCGCGTCAGGCGCAAAGCGCCCGTCGTCAAGCAAGTGAATATCGAGCGAGTGCTCTGCGAGCCGCGCGTGAAAGCGACGGCGCACACCGTCGCGGGGATAGATCAAAAGCTGATCATTGCGCTCTTCCAGCACACCGGAAAGGGCAATGCGGCCGAACAGCGCGTCGTCCACCAGCGTGGTTGCTGCCGCACGCAGGGCTCCGCAGAAGCCGAGGTCGATTTCGCAGGAATAGTACCATGACCCATGCCGATTGGGCTGGTTCAGCCATGTCTCGCTAAGAGCAGCGGGCTCGAAGCCACCCCCGGCGCCGCCGTCGTTGGCCTTGCCGGGGTACCAGTAACCGTAGTCGCTCTCCGGCGTGCCGCTGTTCAGCAGTGCCCAGCTGCTCAGCGCCGAGGCATGGCCGAGGCGCAGCAACGGACGGTAATCGGACGCATCGTGGAGGGCATGATCGAGGATGGCCCAGCCGCCCATCTGCGCCATGTAGCTCAAGGTATAGGCATCGCCCGCCTGCGCGCGGTAATCGCTGCCAAGGGTATAGTACGAGGGCTGCAACCACCCCCGGCAGAACAGGTTGGCATCCATCTGACGTTTCGCGAAAGCGTGCGCACGTTCGGGCGGGAAGCGCTCCGGCCGGTCGAGCGCATAGCGGGCAATCGCCTGCGTCGATTCAAAGCCAGTGGAATCGAAAGCGTATTCCGAGGCGAAGAGATCGTCGACCTCGTTCACGAAGTGAGCGACTTTGCGCTCCCAGTGCCCGGCCAGTTCGTCAGCCTGCGCCGTGAGCCCTTCCCGCCGCAGCGCGTCGATCACGTCCGGAATCACCAGTTCGTTATAGAAGCCGGTGGAATCCGCTTCCCAGCCAACGATTTCCTTGGGGATGGTGAACATGGCCCGCGCAGTGCCGAAAGCACGCTCGAGATAGTCGGTTGCGGTGAGGCGGGTGTGGAAGCCGTGCCGGTCGCGTGCTATGCGATAGAGCGCGAAGTACATCAGCGCGATGTGCGGATAGTCGTAAGGGCGCCAAAAGTGCTTGCGGCCCTTGTCACCCGGATCGGCACTGTCGCGGTTGTGCTTCCAGTCCGGAATTCCGTACAGTGCGTAAGGCCATGGCTCTTCGGTCGTGCGCTGGAGCCCGCCCCAGACGAAGTGCTCGACATAGTCATCCAAGGCGTCGATTTCGGCCTGCACCGGATATTCCGCGTTCTTGGCGGCAAGGAAGGCGGGCTTGGAGAGGCCCGGATCGTCGCAAGTCACCTCGTAGATACGCCAGCCTTTGATCCGATCGTAATTGTCCGGGCCGAGGAGGGTTTCGCTCTCCATGTTCCACTCGGCGAGCAGACCATCGTACCATTTCGTCGGATCGCGATGACGGTGTGCGGCGATGAAGGCCCCGCGCTTGGCAATCATCGTTTCGATCGGTTCGGTTACGAAGAATTCCAGCGTGGTCCGCCCCCCGTCCGCCTGATGCAGCGTGACGTGGTTTTCGCCAAGACGAGCGAAGCGAAGGCGGAATAGCTTTCGCCCGGCCCGTTCACCCAGTGGGGTCAATTCGGTGTGCGCGGAGTGTTCGGGCTCCAGCCGGACGACCGGTACACTTGAGTCCAGCGAAAGCGTCACTTCCAGATCCGTCGGTACGGTCATGCCGGGAATGACCTCTACGTCGATCAACCCGTGCCGGGCGATGGTCCTGCGCATCGCGGCGTAGCCGTCCACGAGCAGGAAACGAACGCCTCTTTCAACGGATTCTCCCGGTGCCAGTGCGAGGCTTGTTGCCGGCAGACGCCAGCGCGAACCCGCCCCCTGCACGGCTGCGACTTCCGCGGCAGCGTGGAAAAACACCCGATAGAGGTCCGGCGAATCCTTGGGGGCATCCCAGTACTCAAGCGCGGCTCCAGCTTCGGGGAGCATGGCAAGCCAAGGGGTGAGACTGTCCCTGCGCTGCCAGAAGATGTGCGAACTGCGGCCGGAAATGAAGCTATGCTTGAGAACCGCGTTAGGATCCTCTTTTGCCGCGTGAATCATGTTTATCGGCAGCGGAAGTGCAAGATCACCGAACTCGATCGGCAAAGCTGTGTCGTTGGAAGGCGTGATGGTCAGGCGTAGCCCATCGCCCCCGAGGACAAGGCAGCAAGTGACGGAGATTCCCGGCGCAAGGAAATAGCGTGCCTGCAACCCATCTTCCGTCGTCCTGACACGCTCGGGCTCCAGCTTGCGCGTGTCGAAACGCTGCCACGGGCCATTTGCGATGCGGTAGGTTCCCGCAGCATTTCCCAAACCGGCGCCAGCGTGGATGAAATCTCCCGGAACACTCTGCGATGCGGCAGAGAGGCTCGTCACGCGCCCGCGGTCGAAGCCCAGCTTGAACGGTTTGCCGGGTCCGCCGAGGATGGAACTGACCGTCCGCGAAACTGGCGGAGGCGACGCCGCGGCCAGCAGCGGCGCTTCAAACGCGGGCAGGAACAGGCCCGCGAGCCCCGCACGGATCAAAGTACGTCGATCATGCATACCCGCAGGCTTGCTGCGCACCTGGCGCTTAGGGGTACTGCGGCTTCTGAACGGTATGTCGAGTGCGTTATCGTCAGCGCTGTCCAAGGCTCACCCCCGCCAAAGACACAAAGGTATATCGTATATTTTAACTCAGGCAACGATGATGATTGCCGTAATATCAAACGATGGCCAAACTGTCTGAACCGCCTCATCGCCGGTCTGTTGCAGACGAGGGATCGGCCGCAAGCCTCGATAGCGGACATTCTGACCTGCTTTGCGGGTTCAACCGGCAATTTTGCGTCAGCATGGTGTTTGGTCAGTCAGAGCCATCGCATGAAGAAGTCCGAAATCACGGCAGCAGCCTCTTCCACCGGGCGCTTCTGGTCATAGAGATCGACGTGCGTGGCACCTTCGATCGTGTGGAGGCATTTGGGTTCCTCCGCCTGATCGAAGGCTTCGTGTGTCATCCATGCCGTCACTGCCTTCTCTGCGGTAATCATCAGGACCGGACGCGGCGCGATCATGCCAATGAAGCGGAAGGCGTCGAATGTCGCCATCCTGTCGATACTGTCCCAAGTGAGCGCCTTGGCCGCACGCGGGTGATCGCCGCGCGGCGTACAGTAATAGTGCCAGCCTTCGAAGACATGCTCTCCGCTGGCGCGCGCCGCGGGTTCGTCCGCAGGGAAGATCGGGAATGCGCCGATTTCGCCGCGCATCGCCGCCTGGGAACGGGCCTCGGCGGCGCTGGCGAGCAATGCGTCGAGGACGGCGGGATCCTGCTGCCCGTCGGCACCGGCGCGAATTTGCCGGCCAACGTCCACTGCCGCGACTGTCGCCACCGCGCCGATGCGCCGATCTCCGGCTGCGGCCTGAATGACATACCCGCCCGACGCGCAAATGCCGAGGATGCCAATCCGTTCCGGCGCCAGATCAGGCAGGGTTCGTAGCCATGACAAGGCCGCCTTGAAATCCTCCACACGCTGGGCGGGATCTTCCAGTCCGCGCGGCTCTCCACCGCTGGCACCCTGATGAGCGGCATCGAACGTCAGCACATGAAAGCCCTGCTCGCAAAGTTTGCTGGCATAGAGCGCGGGCGATTGTTCCTTCGTGGAGCTGCCGGGATGTCCGACGATGAGCGCGCGCCCGTTCGGCAGGTCCGGTGTGTAAAGACACCCCGCAATCGTCATGCCGGCGCTCGTGAATGCAATATCCTGTTTCATGAGATGGTCGTCTTTCAGAGGGGGATGGATGGAACGGCATCACGAACGCGCCGCGAGCGGTAGCAGAACCTCGCTGCGCGCATCGGGTGCATGGAACAGGCGCTGCGTGGCCTTGACGTAATCCCCGGGTGCGGCGCGGAATACATTGGTGACGTAGCTCTGCGGGTTACGGTCGTAGAGGGGGAACCAACTCGACTGGATCTGCACCATGATCCGGTGACCCGTCAGGAAAACGTGGTCCGCATCGGGCAGGACGATATCGTAGCGCTCGACCCGGCCGGGGATGATAGGTTCAGGATGCTCCGGGTTCTTGCGATACCGTCCGCGCAAGATGTTCATGGAGATCGGCAACTGGTAGCCGCCCATGGCGGGCTGCTCTGGCACGGCGGCCGGATAAACGTCGATCAGCTTGACGACCCAGTCCGCGTCGCTCCCGGTGGTCGAGGCATAGAGATGGGCGATCGGCTGCCCGGCAATATGCTGCGGTGCCGTGAGTACGGGCGATGTGTAGGTCAGGACATCGGGGCGCGATGCGGCAAAGCGCTGGTCATCCACCAGCCATGTATCCCAGCTTGAATCCGGGCCGTAGATGGAAAGGTCCGGCTGCGGGCGATAGGGCACGGGCTTGGCCGGATCGCTGACGTATTCGTCGTAGCCGGAGGATATATCCTGACCGCCGATGGACAATCTGCCATCGGTATCGAGGTAAAGCGGAAGCGCGCTGCCTCCCGGTGCAGGCCAGTCCGGCAGGTTCTCCCAACGGTTGTCTCCGCTGGCGAAGGCCACGACCCGCGCGATACCGGCTTGCGGCGCACCGTCCTTGAGATGTTCGTCGAGGAAAGGGATCAGCACATGCGCACGAAACCATTCGGCAGTGCGCTGGCCCCAGTCGAGCGGGCCAAGTCTGGCGCCCGAACCGTTCTGCTGCCCGTGATACCACGGCCCCAGTACCAGATGCACTTCGCGGGCATTGGCCTTCACCGCCTGATAGACCGCCGGTGCGCCGTAATTGTCCTCCTGATCCCAGAGACCGTCCACGAGCATGGTCGGCACCGTCAGTGGCTTGCGTGCCAGAATGCGGTCGAGCGCCTGATCCTGCCAATAGGCGTCGTAATCTGGATGCGCCACCAGACGGTTCCAGAACGCCAGTTGGTCCATGCCCATGGCACCTGCCAAGGCCCCGGCCGAACCGAAGTGCAGGAACGTCTCATAATCGTCCTGCGCGGTGACGGGCCACCGCACGGCAGAGTGCTTGTCTGCCGTCTGGTTGTAGATGTAGCTCAGCATCTCCTGACGGAAGGCGCCGTTGTGGAACCAGTCGTCGCCTTTCCAGGTATCGACCATCGGGTTCATCGCCACCGAAGCCTTGAGTGCCGGATGCGGATCGACAAGGCTCATCAGCGCGGTGAAACCATCGTAGCTGCCGCCGATCGTGGCGACCCGCCCGTTGCTTTCGGAAATATGCCGGACCAGCCAGTCCATCGTGTCCCAGGCATCGGTCGAATGGTCGGTGCGGGTCGGGTTCAACGGGCCGCGCAAGGGCCGGTTGACGACATAGTCGCCGCCGGACGCGAACTTGCCGCGCACGTCCTGCGCCACGATGATGTAACCGTGCCGCGCAAGGTCGGCATAGCTGGGGAACAGGATATCACCCAGTTTGGGGCCGTCTTGCTGCTTCGTCATCGCATCGGCGCCATAGGGCGTGCGATCGAGCAGCATCGGCGCCGACGTCAGCCCTTTCGGGATGACGACAACCGTGTGCAACCGGATGCCGTCACGCATCGGGATCTCATAAGTGCGGCGCTGATAGTCGCGCTCAATCGCTGGCGGAACGAAGGCCGCGGGAATGTCGGAGGCGGACGCTTTCCCCTGCCCTATGGGCATCAGGCCGGTCGCGGCGGCCAAAAGGGCTGCACCCAATCCGAGAACGAGCCGGATTTTGGCTTGATAGCGCCGGGACATGGATTGCCTTTGCTGCTGTGGTGGCTGTGGCCCTCCGACTTGGCAAAGGATGGGCAAAAACGCGCGTTATGCTCTGTTAGAAACTGCGAACGCCTCCGCATCCACCGCCCGGGTCATGTTGCGGATCACATCGACCAGAGCCCGCAAAGCTGAGGAGGTGTTGCGGTTATGGGGGTAGTAGAGGGAGAGAGGCGGTGTCCGTGGCATCCAGTCGTCCAACAGGCTTCGCAGACGACCGGCCGCCAGCGCCTCTTCGCACACCGACCGGGCCAGATAGGCTATACCCAGCCCCCTGCGAGCAGCTTCGAGAAGCAGCAGTTGATCGTCCAGCACCAGCGATCCGGGCGCATCGAGAGCCATGGCTTCTCCTCCACGCTCGAACTCCCAACGGTAAATCGCCCCGCCGGGCATCATGGCCCGGAGACAATGATGGTGCATCAGATCCGCCGGCTGCGTGAGCCCGGGGTGCATGGCCAGGTAGTCCGGCGCCGCCACCACACAGAAATCGAGGCCAAACGGCAACGCCACCGAAACCATGTCCGCCGGCACCGAATCCGCGATCCTTATCCCCGCATCGCATTGCCCGTTCACGATATCGATCAGGCGCGTTTCCGTTGTCAGTTCGATGGCGATCTTCGGATATCGCTTCAAAAACGGACCCATGATCGACGAGAGGATCTGATAGGTGCCCGTCACCGAACTGTTGATCCGCAGCACGCCGGATGGTTCGGCGCCCTGATTGCTTGCCTCTTCGGCAGCGCGCTCAATCTCCGCCAGAGCCGGGGAAACCCGCGCCAGAAATGCCTTTCCCGCCGGTGTCAGCGCCACACTGCGCGTGGTGCGATTGAACAGCCTGACGCCGAGCCGATCCTCCAGCGATCGTATGGTGCTGCTGAGTGCCGTGGGCGAAGTTCCCAGCGCCTCTGCAGCTGCCCTGAAACTGCTCCTGCCTGCGACTTCAAGCGCGGCCTGGATCTCGCCCAGGCTGTTTCGGCCGATTATCCTGTTATTGCGCATGATGCATCCCGATTAAGCAGCCTAATCAAGACAGTCTTCTGCTTCCATTTTCCTGTTCTCAGCAAGAGGCAGGATGCATCTCCATGAACACCAATCTGAATTCCCGCCGTGCCCTCGTAACCGGAGCATCATCCGGCCTTGGCGAAGCGATCGCCCGTATGCTCGCCGAGGAAGGCGCAGCCGTTGTCGTCCATGGCCGGGACGAAGTCCGCACACACAGTGTCGCCGAAGGGATCAGGGCAGCGGGCGGCCGGGCGGATGTCGCGATCGGCGACCTTGCCACGGATGAAGGGGCCGATCTGGTTCTCGCTCAGGCGCTTGCCGGCGGCGACGTGGACATCCTCGTCAACAATGCTGGTTCCTATCATCACCATGACTGGCACACCGCCACGCCCGACAAATGGAGCGAGGCATATGCAGTGAATGTCCTTTCCGGCGTCCGCATGATCCAGCGGATCGTCCCGGTCATGGTTTCGCGCGGTTGGGGCCGGGTGATCCAGATCGGCGGCGGGCTGGCCGAGCAGCCCACGGCGATGCTCCCGCATTACCAGGCTTCGCTGGCCGCACGCCACAATCTGGCGGTATCGCTGGCACGCAGGCTGAAGGGCACTGGGGTTACATCGAACGTCGTCGCGCCGGGGGCCATCCTTGTGCCAGCGGTGAAGACCTTTCTGGAAAACATGGCGCCGCAGCAGGGGTGGGGCGAGACCTGGGAAGAGATCGAACGCGGCTGCGTCGCCGACATTGTTCCGAACGACGTTGGCCGACTTGGTCGACCGGAGGAAATTGCCGGTGCAGTTGTCTATCTGTCGAGTGGATTGGCCGACTACGTCAATGGTGCAACAATCCGGGTCGACGGTGGGACTGTGAAGTCGGCGTTTTAGCAGCGTCAGGCCATGTAGAGCCATACCCACTGGGCCTATACGGGCAAGATTTCCGGCGCAGGCAATTTCACCAAGAGTGGCACGGGAACGGTCACGATGACAGGCGCCAACACCTATACGGGATCCACCGCGGTGAGCGGCAAGATCCTGCTGTCGGGCGGCCAGATCAACGGCACATCCTCGATAACGATCTCGGCCGGCGGATCGATCATCGTCGATGGTGCAACCGCACTGCTGAAATCTGTTGCCGGTCTTTCGATGGCCACCGGTTCCGGGAACACGCTGATCGTGCAGAACGGCGGCGATGCCTCGGTCGGCAACATGACGCTGGCTACCGGCTTGGGTTCGGCCAGCACCGTGAACGTGATCGGTGCCGGGTCCACCTTGACCAACACCGGCACGGTCACTGGCGCATCGTTCGGCGCGCTGACGCTCAATGTCCTGGACGGTGCCCAGATGACCAGCACGGGCGCGGTCACGCTGGGGAATGGAACCCTTGCGACCGCGACGGCCATGAGGGCGGACGTCACCGTTTCCGGCGCGGATGCGCAGTGGAGCATAGGCGGCGCCCTGACCCAGCGGCGCGGCACGATAACCGTGGCCAATGGCGGTGTGCTGAGCGCTGCCAGCGCGGTACTCGGCTATGCCACCGGAAGTAGCGCCTCCAATCCGACCGTTGACGTGCTGGTGACCGGCCAGAATTCGCGCCTCGTCACCACTGGCGCGCTGTCGCTCATCAACACCACCGCAAACGCCAACAGCCCCACGCTGACGATCGCCGATGGCGGCACCGTAACCGTCGGCGGCGGAACATTCGACATGGGCATGGGCAATGCCGCGCTCAACATCGGCGGCGCCGAAAGCGCGGTGGCGACCGGCGCAGGCACGCTCGATGCCGATTTCGTGACCACCAGCGCATCCAGCCGGATCAATTTCAACCACACCGATCCGCTCTATACTTTCGGCGCGCTGATCAGCGGTGCTGGCACGGTGAACCAGGTATCCGGCACCACGGTCCTTACCGCGAACAACACCTACACCGGCGCGACCACGATCTCCGGCGGCACCTTGCGCATCAATGGCGACCAGTCGGGCGCTACCGGCCTCACCAGCGTGCTCAATGGCGGTACGCTGGGCGGCAGCGGCATCATCGGCGGCGATGTGGTGGTGGCCGATGGCGGCACGATCGCGCCGGGCAACAGTCCGGGCACGCTCACCATCAACGGCAACCTGACGCTCAACGACGGTTCCCTGCTCGATTACGAGTTCGGCCAGTCGAACGTGGTCGGCGGCCCCCTCAACGACCTTACGCAGGTGAAGGGTAACCTCACTCTCGACGGTACCATCAACGCGACCGTCACCACGGGCGGCGAGTTCAACACCGGCGTCTACCGCGTGGTCAGCTATGACGGCACTTTGACCGACAACGGCCTCGCTATCGGCACCATGCCGGCGGGCAGTGCGGTTTCGGTGCAGACCTCGGTTGCGGGGCAAGTGAACCTCGTCAACTCGGCCGGCGCCAACGTCGATTTCTGGGACGGCGCAGCCGGACCGAAGCTGAACGGCGCGGTCGACGGCGGCAACGGCGTATGGCAGGCCACCAGCGGCAACGACAACTGGACCGACATCACCGGCACCTTCAACACCGGCTATACCAACGATTCCTTCGCCGTGTTCATGGCCGCACCGGGCACCGTCACGGTCGATGACAGCCTGGGCGCCGTCACCGCATCGGGCCTGCAGTTCGCCAGCGACGGGTACGTGCTGACCGGAGACGTGATCACGTTGACCGGCACGCAGTCGCTGATCCGCGTGGGCGACGGCACCACCGCCGGCGCGGGCTTCGCCGCGACGATCGACAGCGTGCTGACGGGTTCGGCGCAAGTGGTGAAGTCCGATCTCGGCACCCTGATCCTTACTGGCGACAATGCCTATACCGGCGGCACCTCGATCACGGCGGGCACCCTGCTCGTCAATGGCGATCAGAGCGCCGCGACCGGGCTCACCTCCGTGCTTTCCGGCGCCACGCTGGGCGGCACCGGCACCATCGGCGGCGATGTTGCGGTAGCCGATGGCGCCACTCTCTCGCCGGGCGCCGGCGGGGCGGGCACGCTCACCATCGCGGGTGACCTCTCGCTATCCTCGGGCAGCAAGCTGGCGTTCTCCTTCGGCGAGGCGAACGTTGCCGGCGGCGGGCTCAACGATCTGGTGAACGTGGGCGGCGATCTGACGCTGGATGGCACGGTCGACGTGTCGATCACGGCAGGCGGCACCTTCGATGTCGGCGTCTATCGCCTGTTCAACTACGACGGCACGCTGACCGACAACGGCCTGAGCCTCGGCACTTCGCCGGCCGGTAGCGATATTGCGGTGCAAACCGCGATCGCCGGACAGGTCAATCTGGTGAACAGTTCCGGCCTCACGCTCAATTTCTGGGACGGCGCGGCCGGGCCCAAGAACAACGGGGCGATCAACGGTGGCTCCGGCCTCTGGCAGGTCAGCGGCGGTAACGATAACTGGACCGAGGCCAGCGGCAATGTGAACGCGGGCTATTCGAACGGCAGCTTCGCCGTGTTCGGCGGCACCGGCGGCACCGTCACGGTCGATAACAGCCTGGGCGCCGTCAGCGCCTCAGGCATGCAGTTCGCTGCCGACGGTTACACCGTGACCGGCGATGCGCTGGCGCTGACCGGCCCGACCACGACGGTCCGCGTCGGAGACGGCAGCACGGCCGGGGCCGGCTTCACCGCCACGATCGCCTCCGCGCTCACCGGCGATACGCAGCTGGTCAAGACGGATGCGGGCACGCTCGTGCTCTCCGGTGCCAACAGCTATACCGGCGGAACATTGATCAACGGCGGCACCGTGCAGATCGCGGCGGACGCCAACCTTGGCGCGGCGACCGGCGGGGTAACGCTGGATGGTGGCACCCTTGCAACCAGCGCGAATGTGACCAGCGCCCGCGACTTCGATCTGGCCGGCGCGGGTGCGATCGCCGCGGCCAATGCCACCACCTTCACGCTGGAAGGATCCATCACCGGTGCCGCTGCCCTCACCAAGACCGGCCTTGGCACGCTGGTGCTGAGCGGCAACAGCGCCGCCTATTCGGGCGCGGCAACGGTTTCGGCCGGTACGCTGGCGGTCGACGGGCGACTTGGCGGCATGCTGGCGATTGGTGCCGAGGCTCGCCTGGAAGGCACCGGGCATGTCGGCAGCGTGACCAATGCCGGCACGCTGGCACCGGGCCGTGACGGCTTCGGCACGCTGACGATCGACGGCGATTACACCGGATCCAACGGCAAGCTGGTGATCGAGGCGCAGCTCGGCGGCGACAATTCCCAGACCGACCTGCTCTCTGTAACGGGCGCGACGGCCGGCACAACGACGGTGACGGTCGTCAATCGCGGCGGCCTTGGCGCCGCCACGGTGAACGGCATCAAGGTCGTCGACGTGGCGGGTGTATCGAACGGAACCTTCGCCCTTGCAGGGGACTACACGTTCGAAGGCGATCAGGCCGTCATTGCCGGCGCCTATGGCTATCGCCTTGTCCAGAACGGCGTCGACACGCCGACAGACGGCGACTGGTACTTGCGCTCCAGCCTGCTCGACACGGGCGGCACCACGCCGGAAACCCCCGAAACCCCGCTCTACCAGCCGGGCGTTCCGGTCTACGAGGCCTACGGCCAGACGCTGCTGGCGCTGAACGACATCGGCACGATGCGCCAGCGCACCGGCGACCGGCAGTGGATGGCGAATGCCGATGGCCAGCCGTCCGGCGTGTGGGGCCGCATGGAGGGCCAGCGTTCGCGCCCCAACGCGGTCAGCTCCACCAGCCTCAGCGATGTGAACATCGATACGTGGAAGATGGAACTCGGCGCCGATCACGTCCTCAGCCAGCGCAGCGACGGTGCGGCTCTGGTCCTGGGTGTGGTCGCGGGCTACGGTCAGGCAAGCGCCAAGATCTCGTCCGTCTTCGGCGATGGCAGCATCAAGACCAAGGGCTACAGCCTGGGCGCGACGCTGAGCTGGTTCGGGCCGCAGGGCTTCTACGTCGACAGCCGCGCGCAAGTCACCTGGTTCGACAGCACGCTGAAGTCGGCGACGCTGGGCAAGCTGGTGGATAGCAACGATGGGCGCGGTGAGGCCTATAGTGTCGAAGTGGGCAAGCAGTCGTCGCTGGGCGGCAAGCTGTCGATTACGCCGCAAGTGCAGATGGTCTATTCGACGGCCAGCTTCAACCGTTTCGTCGATCCCTATGGCGCCAGCGTCTCCTCCAAGCTGGGAGACAGCCTGAAGACCCGTTGGGGCTTCTCGCTCGACCGGCAGGACGCGCAGAGCCATCTCTACGCCGTCGCCAATCTCAGCTACGAATGGCTCGACGGAACCGTGGCGGAGGTCTCCGGTGCCGCGATTGCCCGCCAGACCTATCGTTTGTGGGGTGAGTTCGGGCTGGGCGGCACGGTCATGCTCGGCCATGGCGTCAGCCTCTTCGGCGAAGCCTCCGGCAAGACGGCGATGCGCGACATCGGCCACAGTTACGGCCTGAAGGCCGATGCCGGCCTCCGTCTGGAATTCTGATAATGGAAGGGGCACCTCCCGGCGGAAGGCGCCCTTTCGTCCTCTCCACTGCCCAGAGGTATCGACTTCCCTTGCTGTTGAGCTAGCGGCAGCTTTTAGGGATCACTCATCTCAAGCGAACGGTCTCTTAACGGCCAGGATGCAGACCGCCGCGATGGACACCAACCGTCCTGCTATCCGCGGCAGGATCGAGCCGCGAACCGCGAAGGCAACTTCCCAAAGGCCCGGCTTGGCGCGGACGACTATTCGGCGGGATCGCCGTAGATGAACGCCACCGTGCCGGAGCGCAAACGCACCTCGCGGCGCTCGTAGTCTACCTCGTAGGCATCGGCGCTGGCGATATCGGCCGGCGAAAGCTTGAACAGCGTGCCTTCCACCGCGTCGTCCGGCTTGTCGCTGCGCTCCACCATCGGGTGCCAGCGCGTGCCGCTCTTGGCGATGACTTCGGGATCGGTAATTTCGATCATACGCTGCCGCCAGCCCGGAATGGCGTCCGCCTCGCCATCAATCAGCCGGCCGAACAGCGCTTGCTGCACGGCCGGATCACGCAAGGTGCCATAGGAGAACAGCAGGATGGTCTCCTCGCCAATCCCGCTCACGAGAGCGCCACGTTGACGATGCGCGGCTGGGTGAAATCCTCCATCCCTTCGATCCCCTGCTGACGGCCGATTCCGGACTGCTTGGCGCCGCCGAACGGCACGTCGAAGGGCAGGTCAAGATGGCGGTTGACCCAGACGGTGCCGCTTTCGATACGCGATGCCACGGCCATGCCGCGCTCCACATCGGAGGTCCACACCGTCGCGCCAAGGCCGTAGTCGCTGTCGTTCACGCGCGAAATCGCATCGTCCAGATCGTCATAGGCCAGCACCGGCAGAACCGGACCGAACTGCTCTTCCCGCACTAGGCGGGCATCGTCGGGCAGATCGCGCACGATGGTCGGGGCAATGAAATAACCGTCGCTTTGGATCGCCTCGCCGCCGGCCACCAGCGTGCCCTGCCCCTTGGCTTCCTCGATGAAGCCCAGCACCTTTTCGTACTGGGCGCGGTTCTGGATCGGCCCCATGGTGGTGCCCTGTTCAAGTCCATCGCCGACGACCGCGGCGCCCGCCTGCTGCGCCAGCGCGTCGCAGAGCGCATCCACCATGTCGCGCGGCGCATAGACTCGCTTGATCGCCAAGCAGATCTGGCCGGAATTGGTTGTCGCGCCGGCGAAGATGCGTGGAGCAACGCGGGCCACGTCGGCGTCGTCCAGCACCAGCGCCGCATCGTTGCCGCCCAGTTCCAGCGTGAAGCGCTTCAGCGTGTCGGCGGCGCTGGCCAGCACTTTCTTGCCGGTCGGCGTCGAACCGGTGAAGCTGACGTGGGCAACTTTGGGGTGACTGCTCAGTAAGGCGCCCAGATCGTTCTGGTCGGCCAGCGTCTGGAACACGCCTGCGGGCAGGATTTCTGCGGCAACCTCGCCCAGCAGCAGCGTGGTCAACGGAGTCGTCGGCGCGGGCTTGGCGATCACGGTGTTGCCGGTGATCAGCGCGGGCGCCATTTTCACGACCAGCAGCAAAAGCGGATAGTTCCATGGCGTAATCGCGGCCACCACTCCCAGCGGATAGCGCTGCTCCACGATCCGCACATCGTCGGTTTCGCGCAAGGTGCGCGGCGTCAGTTCCTGCTCGGCATAATAGGCAATGGCCGCGATGGAAGCGCCCACTTCGCCGCGCGCCTGATCGATCGGCTTGCCCTGTTCCTGCGTCAGCAGGCGGGCGAAATCCTCTGCTCGCGCGGTCATCGCCGCCGCGAGCCGCTCAAGATAGCTGCGACGATCCGCGTAACCAAGCGCTGCCCAAGCGGGAAAAGCCCGTTCTGCGGCGACAATCGCGGCCTCTGCTTGCGCTTCGTCGGCACGCGGGGCCAGCGCCAGGCGGCTACCGGTTGCCGGGTTGACGACTTCCATCGTGGAAGCGCCCGGCACGAGCTTGCCGTCGATAAGTAGTGCGTGTTCCATGCGCGATGCGTCCTAAGGCCTTGGTTTGGGGGGAATGACGACATGAGCCCGCAGCCCCCGCAAGGCAAGTGCGCGCGGCGAAGCCTCAGTTGCGCCGGGCGGCCTTCACCAATGCATAGCTGCTGATTCCGCAAAGCGTTGCCGCAAGGACGAATCCGATCCCCGCTCCCCACCGTGCTCCTGCCGCGCCGCCAAGAAATCCGCCGATCACAAGGCCCAACAGCGGCAGGACGACAAGCGACAGGCATCCGATGGCGACCACGAGCTTCCCTTCGTTGAGCGCGACGCCGCGCCTCTAAGAGTCCGCCTCAAAAATGCCCGCAGGGGCATTTTTGAGGCGGCACCGGCCCGCTCCCCCACCCTACCACCCGCAGGATACTACCGATGGGTGGTAGGGTGGGGGAGCGGGCCGGTGCCGCAAAATTCGCATTTCGCGAATTTCAAACGGTCTCTAAGGCCAATACCTGTTGCGCACCTGAACGGCACCTAACCGCACATTGGTTCCCGCCAAGCCACTCCATTCGCCGCGCCTGTGTCTCTATCCAAGGCATGGCGATGGCCAATTGTTCGGCCGGCTGCTTTTCCAAGTCCACCGGACGAATCGGCTTCTTCGATCAATCGCGATCGGAACAGGGCAGACCGTTCGGAAACGCCTTCCTGTCCGTGATGTCATCGCGACATCGTCAGCGGGTCGCCGGGAGGGCATCTTGAAAGAATTGCGGGTGGCGCCGGTAACACGGCGAGTGGGTCTCTCTTGTCAAAGCATCTTCGGGTAGCATGAACAACACGATCAATACTTCGGCGCGCTCGTTCGGGCTGCGCGCGCTGCTGGCGCTGGCCGCCACCCTGGGTCTTGCAGGCGGTTTTTCCTCGCAGGCCCTCGCTTCGCCGCTGCAGTGCGTGCCTTATGCCCGCGACCATTCCGGGATCGAGATCCACGGCAATGCCTGGACCTGGTGGGACAAGGCGCGCGGCGTCTACGCCCGCGGCAATGCGCCGAAGATCGGCGCGGTGCTGGCGATGGCGCCTTCGCAGGCAATGCCGCTGGGCCATGTCGCCGTCGTGGAGAAGATCGTGGATTCGCGCCACATCCTGCTGGACCACGCCAACTGGTCGTCGCCCGGCCGGATCGAGCGCGGCGCCCTGGCGGAAGACGTGTCCGCCGCCGGTGACTGGAGCGAAGTGCGCGTGTGGTACGCCCCCTCCGGCGGCCTGGGTTCGCGCAGCAATCCGGTTTTCGGCTTCATCTATGCCGAAACCAGCACCGACGCGAACGGCACGACCAGCACCGTTATCGCCGCCGCCGGCGATGACGAAAGCGACGCCGGCTGATTTTGAAAGGCTCTAGCGGGAGCCTACCAGCCTGACCGGCGCGGCTTCCTCTTCCACAACGCCATCCGCAAGGCGCCCCTGCGCCAGCACCCCTTGCAGGTACCGCGCATAGTCCGATTTGCCGAGCCGGACGATCGACCGTTCCAGTTCGCGATCGTCAATGAAGCCGCGGCGGAACGCGATTTCTTCCGGGCAGGCGATCTTCATGCTCTGGCGCTTTTCCAGAATGCGCACGAATTCGGCGGCGTCCATCAGGCTTTCCGGCGTGCCGGTATCCAGGCATAGCCCCGCCCCATCAGTTCCACCGACAGCGCCCCGCGCTCCAGATAGATCCGGTTGACGTCGGTGATCTCCAACTCGCCCCGCGCCGAGGGGCGCAAGTCCGCGGCGATGTCCACCACTTGCGCATCATAGAAGTACAGCCCGGTCACCGCCCAGTTCGAGCGGGGTAGTTCCGGCTTTTCCTCGATGGAGACGGCATTCATCTCGGCGTCGAATTCCACCACGCCGTATCGTTCCGGATCCTGCACGTGATAGGCGAAGACACTCGCTCCCGCGCGGCCTTGCACGTTGGCCTGCCCGTTGGCCTGTCCTCCAGCACGCGCCAGCAGTTCCGGCAACCCGTGCCCATGGAAGATATTGTCCCCCAGGATCAGCGCCGATGGGCCGCCGGCCACGAAGTCGGCCCCGATCACATAGGCCTGCGCCAGCCCTTCGGGGCGGGGCTGTTCGGCATATTCGATTTCCATGCCCCACTGGCTGCCGTCACCCAGCAAGCCCTGGAACGCCGGCAGGTCTCGCGGCGTGGAGATCACCAGCACCTGCCGGATCCCCGCCAGCATCAAGGTGCTGAGCGGATAGTAGATCATCGGCTTGTCATAGACCGGCATGAGCTGCTTCGAAGCGGCCAGCGTCATGGGGTAGAGCCTGGTGCCGCTTCCGCCGGCGAGGATAATGCCCTTCATGCGAACTCCCGACAGTGAGCGAACCGTACCGGACACGGTTACACCGTGCATGGCAACACCGATTTCGCACTATTCCCGGCGATTAAAGCCAAAAAGCGGGCCAGTTGCCCATACCCACGCTAGGGACCACCATACCCCATCCCGATTTTCACCACCCTGAAATCACCAAGGGAATGGCAGGCATACGTCCGCCTGCCAGATCAGTCGACATGGCTCTTTCCGCCGAAAATCGATCCGCCACCGAAAGACGCCGGCTCCGATTTGGACAAACGCCAAAGCATGTGCCGATTGCGACGAACCGTTAATAACTATAGGATGAGGCGAAATTAGATCTGTAATACCATTGCCCGAATATTTCTGCTTGGCGGAGCAGCACATACGGCCACCTCGTCTGAGGCGCTGCAATCCTTGGCGCATTGGAGAACAGAGGCGATCGATCCCTATGGCTACCGCAGTCTCCCTAGCAATACGCAATGCACTCGTCCGAGAGGGCGTGCGCCGTATTCTTTCGGATTCCTGGTTCGAGATCGTCGAGACCGTGGACGATCTGGCAGAACTTGGCCCGGCAAGCGGGCAAGTTCCAGGCCAAGTTCTGGGGCAGGGTCAGGTGCTTTCCCCGCCCGCTTCCCTGAACCCAAGCGCGCCGCCGCCCACCGGCAATCCCCATATCCTGGTGATCGACCGATCGCTGCTGGGCATCGACGGCGCCGGTACCGTGTCCGCCCTGCGGGACCGCTTTCCCGGCACGCGCATCGTCACCCTGGTCGATAGCTTCGACTTTTCGCAGATGGTCGCGATCTATGCCGCGGGCGCCTATGCCTACTTTCTGGACCATGTCCCCTATCAATCGCTGGTGGCGATGATGCAGATGGTGGCCGTTGGCCAGAAGGTGGCGCCACCCGAACTGGTCGATCTGCTGGACAATATCTTACTGGTTACGAGTTGCCCGCCCCAGCGCCCCCAGGTCGACATCTACAACCTGAACGAACGGGAACGGCGCGTGCTTGCCCATCTGGGGCAGGGACTACCCAACAAGGCGATCGCCCGTGATCTGGGGGTCAGCGAATCCGCCATGAAGGCGACCGTGAAGTCGATCCTGAAGAAGCTGGGCGTGCGCAACCGCACCCAGGCAGCGGTGATGGCGGGTGAACTGGCGCTGGCAGAACCTTTGCGGCGACAGCGCGAGGCGACAGCCGGCATCACAGCGCATGGCAGCAGCGGGATGCATCACCAGGCTCGATTCGCCGCCGCGGCAGAACGGATCGCCCCAAGGCGCAAGCCCTTCCATCGCGGCGATTTTGTTAGCTAACAGCTGCCGCATTTTTGCGCCATTATCCCAACACGCTCGTCGATTTTCATCCCTGTCTCGGCGACGGTGAGCTTTCCTTGTGTGCAAACGTCAACATAACTCTCACGGAGCAGGACCTACGCTCACCCGGCGATTTAGTATGAATTGCCCAGGCTCATGCGATGCCAAAGATACCTTCGTGCAAATCCATCCGGAAGTCCCGTTGCCCAAAATATAGCGTGACTCGCCCCGGTCACTAGGTAACACTACAGAGGAGGCCAAGTTGACCTCATCAATTAAATGGGGGAATTTCATGCATAGATTTGGCAATGATGATGCCGTGCAACTGACTGCACGGGAATTGGACGTTCTGCGTTATGTTGCGATGGGTCGTTCGGCAAAAGAAACGGCCATCGAATTGAATATTGCGCCCTGCACGGTTGAACGCCACGTGGAAAATGTGCGCCTGAAGACCAGGACGCGCAATCGGGCCCACATGATCGCGCATGTCATTCGCGAAGGCCTGCTTCAGCCCCAGCAATAAGCCAACAGGCAGTTCATGCCGATGGTCCCGGTCAGCCCACCAGGCGCCGCCGGGCCCAAGCGACCGCAAGGTCGCCCTTCAGGTCGTAATTACCGCAATCGATGTGGTGTCCTTCGACTTCCACGGCGCAAGTTCCGAAACAGGACGTAAGGCCGTGCCCGATACCGCAGTCGAACGATGACGGCGGACATGCGAACCCCTTGCCCAATGCCTTCATGCAGGCCTCCTTCCTGACCCACACGCCCAGGAAGGCGAGATCGGTGAGCGGACCAGCCGCTTCCAGAGCCGCCCGCTCGGCCGACGTGCAGTGGAGCGCCACCAGGTCCGCGGCATCCGCGATGGGACGCACCGTTTCCACATCCACGCCGATTTCGCAATCGGCCGACCATGCGATCAATATCGCTTCGCGGCTGTAGCTGATGCTGCACTGCGCCCCGCCGGCACCGGACAGACAGGGCTTTCCGAATGCGTTCGGCACGTAGCGCTGGCGCGCTGCCGGCACCCCGAAATAGTATTCGCCCAGCACCCGCAAGGCGCAATGCGCGGCCAGATAGCGGCGGGACAGAAAGCCATTGATGAAACGTCCGGCCCGGGCGCTTTCCGCATGGTCCAGACAGGCGACGAGATCGCTGTCGAGCGCGTCGGGCACTGTCACCAGCCACAACGGGAATGGCGCCGCTATCCGCGTCCCCGCAAGGCCGGCTCGTTTCAGCGCGCTGCCCGCACGCCACGCTCCTGCCCCGTCCCCCATCCATGCAGGCGAAGCGCTATGCACGGCCGAATCCGCGCCCCTGCTCTCGCTTTCGATCGCGCGCCCATGGCGGCACCAGTGCACTGTGGCGGGCAAAATCGCGCATAAACCGGTAGGGATCCGTTTGCCGCTGCCGCGAAAGCCGCCGCTTGACCTCGAACACCCCGCGCGCAACCATCCAGGCCATGTCGGCCACCATTGCGTAGGCGCGCCCATGGTTCTTCACGAAATAGTGACGGCGCGAATCGAACCAGTATTCCGGCATGCGCCGCCGGCCGGAATCCCCCTCCTTCACCCCTGTGCTCTGTCCAGCAATGTGCAGCACCAGCGCGTTCGGCAGATACCACGATTGCCAGCCTTCGGCGCGAGCCATTCGGCAGAAGTCGGTTTCTTCGTAGTAGAGGAAAAAGTCCTCATCGAAACGCAGGCCGGCCTCCAGCACCTCCCGGCGGATGGCCATGCTTGCGCCGCTTACCCAGTCTACCGGCATGGGGGCGCTGCCCATGGGGCGCAGGACGGCGCTGTCCGCCAGCACGCGCGAAGCCACACTCCAGCGCAGCCCCCCCTCCAACTCGCCCAGGATGCTGGGAAAGCGGAAGGCGTAGGGCCAGGGCTGCCCGTCACCTTCCAGCAGCCCGGTTCCGACTATGCCTGCGGCCGGCGCGCGCGCCATGAAACGTGTGAGGGTCCGTGTCGCGCCCGGCATCACGCGGGTGTCGGGATTGAGCAGCCAGACCGTTTCGGCCGGGTCCTCCTGTGCCAGCAGCTCTGCAAAGCCCATGTTGTTGCCCGCGCCGAAACCGCCATTCACGGGCGAGCGGATCAGCCGCGCCCAGTTCCAGCCGCGGCGTTCTATGGCCTTCTCGATCACGGCGGCGGAATCGTCGGGCGATGCATTGTCCACCACGAAAGCCCGCAATTGCAGATCGGGCGCGCGCTCGGCGGCAAGGCTTTCCAAGCAGGCGACCACCAGCGGCCCGGTTCGATAATTCACAAGGACGACGTCGACGCACGATGTTGGCCCTGATTTTGGCCCCGATGTTGAGCTGGCTTTCGGGGCGGCCGCGTCTGCCACGGGAACCGCCGTCATTCCGCGGCAACTCCCAGCATTTCGACGGGAATGATGTCTGCGGGCACTCCGATGGGTTCGCGCCGCGCATCGGCGGATCGCAAGGCGGTTTCGGCCAGCGCGCTATCCAGCGCCTCCTGGAACAGGGGGGCCAGCGTATCGACATGGGGCTCCTGCAGGTTGCTGCCATGCCCGCCCGGCACGTCCACGATCACGATCTCGTCACGCACCCGCTTGCCCCAGCCCAGCGCATAATCGCGATAGGTCATGCGGTACGGCAGATCGTCCGGCAGGTCCGTCAGGTGGCTGGCCTTGAACAGGGCCACCATGCCGCCTTCGAAAATCCCCTGCGGCCGGTGTTCGCGGTGCGCCACTTCGTAAAGCTTGAGAAACGACATGGCGGGCCGTGGCGCCGGGCCGGCCGGTGCGGGACCGCTTCCGGCGCGCAGCGACTGGACCTCGCGGCGATCGCGGATCAGCCTAACGCGCGATCCCACTTCCCAACGCGCCATGTTCCATCCCCGCCGCGCCAGTTCGGACAGCACCTGCTTGGTGCCGAGCCCGGCCACCCGTGCACGCACACGCGCCAGGCGCAGGCGTGAATTGCGGAAGCGCAGCTTGCGCGCCTCTACATCGGCGGCATCGATGATGCCCACGAAGGCCACCTGCTCGCCCAGATCCTGCAACTGCCGCGCAACCTCGAAGGCGATCACGCCGCCAGCGCAAAGCCCGCCCAGCAGATAAGGGCCGGTGGCCTGCGCCTGCCGAATCCGACTGACGAAATGGGTCGCCATCTCGTCTATCCGGGTATGGGCATAGTTGCCGTCCGCCTTGCGCAGCGGCTCCAGCCCCAGCACCGGGCGCGAGGTATCCAGACGAAGCGCGAGCCCGCGATAGAGCAGCGTTTCGCCCAGCCCGTCATGGATGAGGAACAGCGGCGTGCCGGCCCCTCCCTTGCGGATGGTGATAATGCCGTCTTCGGCCGTATCGACAGCGGCAGCATCGCCGACATTGCCAATGGCCCGGCTGTCCGGATCGATGATCGCCGCCAGATTGGCCACGGTCGGCTGCCCCAGCATCGCCGCCAGCGGCAGCGTCTGCCCGGTCTTGCGGCGCAAGCGGTTGGTGAACTGCACGGCCAGTAGCGAATGGCCGCCAAGATCGAAGAAATTGTCGTGCCGGCCAACCGATTCCATGCCCAGCAGGTCGCACCAGAGATCGGCGATGGTCCTCTCCGCCTCGGTCGCGGGAAGGTCGGCAGGATCGGCGCCGCTGCCGCTTGCCGGGGCGCGCCGGGTCGGTTTGCGCAGACGGGCCAACACGCCGGCCAGCGGATAGGGAGAGATCACCGTATGCGAACGCCCTGGCCCAGACAGCAGGCGGTGCACCACCTGCACGCCCTCTTCCGGCAGGATCGCTTCCGCCAGAGTCCCGTGAGAGGGCGTGCCGACGGCGACGCCTTGCGGGGGGGCGCCGTCACGGCCCAATTGCCCGGTATCGGCAACCCGCATCATCGTGAATTCGCAGACTTCGGCCAGCACCATGCCGTCCGGATCGGTGATCGTGACGTTGAACACGGCCGTGTGCCCACCGTCCTCTCCACCGCGCAGCCGCACGTGGCTGACGATCTCCGCCGGCAGCGGGGCGTGGAGCAGGAACCTGCGATAGGTGAATGGGGCGTGGAAATCCTGCAGCGGATCGCGGCCGGGGATCAATGCCTGCGCGCCCGCAGTCGCGAAATCGAGCAAGGCAGGGTGAAGGGCGATCTCTTGAAGATCGCCGCGAAACCGCTCGGGCAATTCCAACTGCAACAGCGCCTCACCTCTGCCCAGCAGCGTGCGGGAGAGGTTTTGCCAGCGCGGGCCGAACTGCATTTTCGGCTGATCGGCGCTGCCGCCGCTGCCCGGCCGGCAACGCTCCGCAATCGCGTCCAGATCGAGCGCGGCGTTCAGCGGCGCGGCGGCGTGGCTGCGCACCAGTCCGCGCGCATGTTCCACCCAGTCGCCACCCGTTTCGGGTCGGCCAAGGATGGCCACGCGCCATCCCCCTTCGGCCCGGCGCCGGGCGTGGATGCGCAGCGCACGCGCCTCCCCATCGGCGACGCGGAACGGGCGCAGGAACGAGAAATCCGAAAACTCCAGCGGTCCGGGCATTGTCAGGGCGACCGCCGCCCGGGCCAGTTCGAGATAACCGGTCCCGGGCAGCAGCGCCCCCGCATCGGCGACCCGATGCTCGTCAAGCACCCAGTCCCGCTGGGGAGACAGGGTGCCGGTGACAACGAATTCCTGGCTGGAGATCCGGTGGATCGCATCCAGGAAAGGATGGCTGATCGCCTCGGCCGGCCCAAGGTTCGCCGGCATCTCGCCGACTGCGCTGTCCTGCCGGTTGAGCGCGGCGGCCATGCCGACTTCGGCCCATTGGCTCCACCCGATCGACAGCACGCGCGTAACCGGATCGTGCCGGCGCGCGCGGGCATAGGCGTCCAGGAACGCATTGGCGGCGGCGTAATCGATCTGGCCGGGAATGCCGGCAAAGGCGCTGATCGAGGAGAACAGCGCGATGAATTCGGGCTCGCGGCCCTGCAATGCCTGTTCCAGCGCCAGCGTGCCGTCCACCTTGGGCCGCAACACCGATTGCATGTCGGCATGGGTTCGCGTTTCGATCAGGCCATCGTCCAGCGTGCCGGCGGCGTGGAAGACGCCGGTGATCGGCCCGAACCGCGCCTCTGCGCGGCGCAGGCCCCGCCGCAAAGCGCGGACATCGGTCACATCGGCCGTGACCAGTTCGACTTCCGCGCCCGCCGCCTCCAGCGCCAGCAGCTTGCGGACACGTTCCTCGCTCGCGAGCGGCAATTCTCCACGAGCCAGCAGCGTGGCCCAGCGATCGCGCGGGGGCAGCGGGGTCCGGCCGATCAGCACGATCCGCGCACCGAACCGGCTTGCCAGATCGCGCGCGATGGTCAGGCCGATGCCGCCAAGGCCGCCGGTGATCGCGTAAGTGCCACCCTTGCGCAGCCAGCCCGGTCGCTCTGCCGGAAGCGCGCCTGCGACCATGCGATGATCGAGCGTCCAGCCCTCCCCGCCGCGCACTGCCAGATCGCGGCCATCCGGCTCGGCGATGGCGGCGATCACCCAGTCGGCAAGCGCGGAAACCGCCTTGGGGTGGGCGCCTGCGACATGATCGATGTCGATGGCGCGCAGGCGCAGCCCCGGATACTCGGCCGATACCGTGCGCGCGGCGCCAATGGCAGTTGCCTTTAGCGGCGCGCTGACGGCTTCGCCGCCGATGCCTTGCGCGTGATTGGTGACCAGCGCCACGGCTACGTCCCGACCATCGCAGGCATCGGCCAGTTCGGGGGCCAGCGCCGCAAGGCTGTAGAGCCCGCGCTCAAGGCACTGCTCCGTGGATTGACGGACAATCGAGTGGCCAGGGCCGGCGTCGCCCGATACCAGCCAGCAATGATGCACCTGGCGCGGCAGCAGATCCCGTTCCGCGAGCCGGCCGAGCAGCCAGCCCCAATCCATCCGCTGTCCCGGCCGCACGACATAGGCGCCTTCCGCCGTTTCCAGGCAGCGCTTGCCGGCCCGCACCGTGGCGACGCAGACGCCTTTTGCGCGCAGACGTGCCGCCAGACGATCGCCGAAGCCGGCTTCATCGCAAAGCACCAGCGCCGGGCCTTCCATCGGCTCTCCCGCCGGAAAGTCGCAGCGCGACCAGACCGGCTCGTTCGCCCAGTCGGCCAGGTCCAGCCGGGTATCGTCTGCCGCATCGGCCGCCGCGCTCATCAGGCTCTGGCCCGGCTCGATCCAGTGGCGCTGCCGCTGGAAACGGTAAGTCGGCAGCGGAATGCGCAGCCGCCTTTCGCTTCCCCACCATGCCTTCCAGTCCACATCGACGCCGGCGGCCCAAAGCTCGCCCAGCGCCTGCATCCAGCAGGCATCGTCCGCCACCGCCTGATCGCGGTGGCGCATCGAACTCACGACCGGCTGCGTCGCCGGGCGTCCGGGATGATGGCGGGCAAGGCTGGCCATCGTGCGGCCGGGGCCCACTTCCAGAAGCAGGCGTTCGGGATCGTCCAACAGGCGCTGCAAGCCATCGGTGAAGCGCACCGGTTCCCGCAAATGGCGAACCCAGTATTCGGGATCACGCGCCTCTTCGGTGCGAACCCAGTCGCCGGTCAGGTTGGACGCGAACGGGATCGTCGGCGCCCGCAAGACCATGCCCTGCAGCAGGCTGCGGAATTCGGGCAGGATGGGATCGAGCATCGGCGAATGCGCAGCCACGGTGATCGGGATCGGCTGGGTCTCTATCTCCTGCGCGGCCAGTTCTTCCTGAAACCGGGCGATCGCCCCCGCAGCGCCCGACACGACGCAAAGGCGCGGCGCGTTGATCGTGGCGATGGACAAGTCCGCTGGCAGGATCGCCGCCAGTTCCGCTTCGGATAGCGGCACGCCCAGCATCGCCCCTTCGCCGGTGGTTTCGAACAGGCGGCCACGGGCATGAACGATGCGCAGCCCTGTTTCCAGATCGACCACGCCGGAAATGTGCGCCGCCGCATATTCGCCGCAGCTATGCCCGATCATCGCCGTGGGCGCGATCCCAATCGACATCCACAGCCGCGCCAGCGCGGTCTGCACGATGAACAAGGCGGGCAGCGCCATGGAGGGCCGCTCAAGTTCCTCCACGGCGCGGGCGCGGTCCGCTTCTTGCGGGAACAGCCAGCGCCGCAAGTCCGGCACGCCGATCCCTGCCGCCAGCGCCAGCCCCCGATCGACCTCGGCCCGGAACACCGCCTCGGTCTCGTAAAGATCGCGCGCCATGTCCACATGCTGGGGACCGCCGCCGCAGAACAGGAATGCGACCGGACGACCGGGAACACAGGGTGGCCGGACCGCCATGTCCAGCGCCGCCGATTCCAGCGCGGTTACGGCGGCCTCAGCGTCGGTCGCGACGGCAAAGCGCCGCGCCGGCAGATGGCGGCGCCCGGCGATCAGCGTGAAGGCGGCATCGGCCAGCGAGGTTTCGGGATGCCGCGCGAAATGGCCGCCCAATACCGCAAGATTGGCGCGGGCGGCATCCACCCCCTGCCCCGATGCCAACAGCAGCTGGCACCGGCGGCTGGTGCTGCCGGGTGCGCGAAGGGGGGCTTCCTCCATCACCACGTGGGCATTGGTGCCGCCCACACCCAAGGAGCTGACCCCGGCGCGTCGGGGGGCGTGAGCACGCCGGGGCCAGTGCACGTTCGAGGCCGGCACCGTGAAGGGGCTGGCATCGAGCGCACAATCGGGATTTGCCTTGGTGAAATGCGGAACCGCCGGGATCTCCCCATGGCGCATGGCCAGCGCCACCTTGATCACGCCGGCGGCGCCCGCAGCGGTATCGGTATGGCCGATATTCGCCTTTACCGAGCCGAGCGCACAGCGCTTCGCAGGATCCGCGCCGCCCGCGAACGACGGGGCGAAGACCTGGGTGAGCGCGGCCACTTCGATCGGATCGCCGATCGGCGTGCCGGTGCCATGGGCCTCCACATAATCGATTTCGGCAGGATCCACGTCGGAAACCGCCAGCGCCTCGGCAATGACCGCAGCCTGCCCGTCAACGCTGGGCGCGAGATAGCCCACCTTGCCGCTGCCATCGTTGTTGATGGCGGAACCGCGCAGCACCGCGTGGATGTGGTCGCCGCTGGCAATGGCATCCTCCAGCCGGCGCAGCGCCAGCACGGCGACACCGCTGCCGAACACGGTGCCCTTCGATGCCGCATCGAACGGGCGGCACATCCCATCCGGCGAAAGGACTTCCCCTTCCTCGTAGAGATAGCCCTGACGGTGCGGCAGTTCGATGGAGGCGCCGCCCGCAAGCGCCATGTCGCACTCGCCCGAAAGCAGGCTCTGCATCGCCATGTGGATCGCCACCAGCGACGTGGAGCAGGCGGTCTGCACATTGATGCTCGGGCCCTTGAGGTCCAGCAGGTAGGAGACGCGGGTGGTCAGGAAATCCTTGTCGTTGCTGGTATGGCGCAGCAGGAACAGGCCCACGTCCTTTACCAACTTGCCGTTGGTCAGCAGGTTGAAGGGCATGTAGGCATTGTGGCCCGATCCGGCGAAGACGCCGATGGTGCCCCCCGCTCCCGCGCCGGTATCGGCAGCGAAACCTTGCGGGGTGTGGCCGGCATCTTCCAGCGCCTCCCACGAGCATTCCAGGAAATGGCGGTGCTGCGGGTCCATGATCGCCGCATCGCGCTGGCTCAGGCCGAACAGCGCGGCATCGAAGCATTCCATATCGGCCAGTGGGGCGGCGCGGCGCACATAGTCCGGGTTGCGCAGCAGCGCTGCAGAAACGCCGGCGGCCAGCAGGTCCGCCTCGGCCAGCGTCTCTATCCCCTCTCGCCCGTCCCGCAGCAGGGCCCAGAATTCGTCGGGATCGCGCGCGCCGGCGAAGCGGCAGGACATGCCGACGATGGCGATGGACGAACCGGCAGCGGCAAGCGTGCCATCGTCGAAGGAGCCGAACGACTGGTGCATGATCTCAGAACCCCGATCCGATTGGCGTGCCCACGCGCGGACCTGCCCGCACCGCGCCGCGCCGCATCAGTGCGGAACGGCGGGCCAGCGCGCGCTCGTTCATCTCGCGCGGCGCGGATGGATCGCTTGCCTCTCCGGCGGAAAGGTGCGCGCCCAGCGCGGCGATGGTGGGAAAACGAAATACGTCGGTCAGCGCCAGCGGACGCGGCGCGATGGCGGCAAGGCGGCGATGCGCCTGAATGGCCAGCAGCGAATGGCCGCCGATATCGAAGAAGTTCTCTCCGCGGCCGACATGCGGCACTTTCAGCAGATCGCACCAGACGGCGGTGATCTGCGCCTCGATCTCGGTCAGCGGCGTCGTTTCCGCAGCGCTTGCCTCCGCGGCGGTGTCGGTCTGCGGGGCGGCGGGGGCCACCGTTGCCGAATCCGGCAGCGCGTGGCGGTCGATCTTGCCGTTCGGCGTGCGGGGCAGTGCGTCCAGCACCACGAGCGTGCCGGGCACCATGAATTCAGGCAGGCCGGCGCGCAGATGTTCGCGCAGCACGTCCACCTGCACGGGGGCATCGCGGAACGAGAGATAGCCCACCAGCCGAGTCGCCGCGCCGTCCCGCCGGGCCGCGACGACCGCCTCGGCGACGGCGGGATGCGCGGTCAGCGCCGTCTCGATCTCGCCCAGTTCGATGCGATAGCCGCGTATCTTTACCTGATGGTCCAACCGGCCAAGGAACTCCAACGTGCCGTCGGCGCGCTGGCGGGCAAGGTCGCCGGTGCGGTAGGCCCGCTCTCCGGCCGTAAAGGGGTGCGAGACGAAGCGCTCTGCGGTCAGCTCGGGCCGCGCATGGTATCCGCGCACGACGCCGGCGCCGCCGATCACCAGTTCGCCGGGCGTTCCGGGCCGAACCGGCTGCTGCCGGCGGTCGAGAATGTAGATCTGCTGGTTGGCCAGCGGCCGCCCGAGCGGCGGGGCGGCTTCGCCCGGATCCAGAACGTGGACGGCGGACCACACCGTCGTCTCCGTCGGCCCGTACATGTTCATGACGCGGCCGTGGACCAGCCCGGCCATGTCCTGCGCCAGTTGCGGCGGGAATGCCTCTCCGCCCACCATCAGCCGGCGCAGTGCGGCCAGCGCCGGGCGTGCGGCGGGATCGCCGGCCAGCACCTGCAGCAGCGAGGGCGTGCACTGGAGATGCGTAACCCCGTGGCGCGCCATGAGTTCGTGCAGCGAGGTGTCCGCCGCATCCTGGCCGCCCTGCCCCGCCTGCACACGCGCGCGCAGCCGGTCCAGCACCGGCAGGTGGCCGATCACGGTATCCACCGCCACGCCGAAATCGATCAGGCAGCCCACTTCATTCACGCCAACTGCGGAGAGCCGGGCGATAAGTTCCAGATTGTCCTCCGGCGTGCCGAACAGGCCGCTGGTTTCGAAATAGCGTTCGAACGCATGTTCCAGCAGCGCGTCGGTCTCTTCCGCGCTCAGCGTGTCCAGGCTGATCGCCTCCACTTCGCCGCCCGGCCGTTTGAAGGCCGGGAAGGACCAGGCATACTGGTGCAGCAGGTTGGTGGCCGTGCGCAGGTATTCCATCAGCGGCTCCCGCACGATCTGGCGCACGGTGGCCTCGTCCTCGCCCAGGAATGTGTGCAGCATCAGCGTGGCATGGCCATCGCCGGGATGCCCTGCCTCACGCCACGCGGCGCGATAGGCGGCCAGCTTTTCGGCCACGTCCTCGATCGACTGACCCAGCAGGTGGGTCAGCACATTGGCACCCACGCGGCCGGCCTCGATGAAGGTCGCGACATTGCCGGCCGAGGTGATCCATACCGGCAGTTCGGGCTGAACGGGGCGCGGATAGGTCCGGATTTCCACATCGTTGCCCAGCGGGCCGGGGTAGGACCGCGCCTCCCCGCGCCAGAGCCCGCGCACGTCGTCCATGCAGCGGCGCAAGGTGCCTGCCTTGTCCGCGAAGGCGGCCGGGTTGAACACGAAGTCGTCAGGCTGCCAGCCAGAGGCGAAGGCGATGCCCACGCGGCCGCCCGAAAGGTTGTCCACCAGTGCCCATTCCTCGGCAATGCGCAGCGGGTGGTGCAGCGTGCCCACCACGCTGCCCGCGCGGATCTGCACCCGCGTGGTGCTGGCGGCGATGGCGGCGGCGGCCACCGAGGGATTGGGATAGGGCCCGCCGAAAGCGTGGAAGTGCCTTTCCGGCGTCCACACCGCCTCGAACCCATGGGCGTCGGCAAAACGCGCGCCTTCCAGTAACAGGCGGTACTGCTCCGCCGCGCTGCCCGCGCTGGAGCTGGCGAAGTAGAACAGGCTGAAACCCACATGGCGCTGCGCAGCCGCCGGCCTGATATCGCCGCGCACTTCGCGCTCATTGGCGATGACGACGTGATAACCGTGCATCAGCGGCCAGAGCAGCTCCAGAACCGAGATGTCGAAGCTGAGGCTGGTGACGGCCAGCCAGGTGCCCTCGTGCTCCAGCTTGGCATCCATGCCTGCGAAGAAGTTCAGCAGGTTGCGATGCTCCACCATCACGCCCTTCGGCAACCCGGTAGAGCCCGAGGTGTAGATCATGTAGGCAAGGTGATCGCCGCCAGACCGGCGCTCGACCGGGCTGTCCGGAAACGCGGCAAGCCCGGCGCGCAGGTCTTCGATCCGCACCACCTTGGCATCGCCGGTGGCCAGATCGCCCACCAGCGCCGCTTCGGTAAGGATCAGCCTCATGCCCGAATCCGCGACCATGTGGGCAAGCCGGTCGCGCGGATAGGCAGGATCGAGCGGAACGTAGGCACCGCCCGCCTTGTGAATGCCGATCAGGCAGGCCAGCATCTCCACCGAGCGGGAAAGGTGCAGGCCCACCAGCACATCCGGCCCGACACCGCGCGCGATCAGGGCATGGGCGATGCGGTTGGAAAGCGCGTCCAGCGCCGCATAGGAAAGCGCAGTGCCGCACGCGGTCACCGCCGTCCGCTCGGGCGTGCGGGCGGCCTGCGCGGCGAAGCCCTCATACCACGTCGCCAGGGGCAGTGGGGGCGCCTCGGTCGCATTCCATTGCACGATCACGCGATCGCGTTCGGCTTCGGTCAGCAGCGGCAGACGGCCCACCGGCAGTTCGGGCGAAACGGCAGCGGCGGACTGCATCGCTTCGAAAGCGCCGCGCAGATCGTCCACCTCGTCCGGCAGGACGCGGGTGGCATCGAAAGTCCAGCGCCATGTTGCGGATGCTGCGCAGATCGCGATGGCCAGCACAGTGCCCTTGGACGGTTCCGCATCGGCAAGGCTGTCGACCAGATCCACGCTGACGGGATGAGCGAAACCCGCACCGCCCCGCAGTTCCGGGCTGCGCGCGATCAGATCGCGGGCCACGGCGACATGGCGATGCAGGTCGGCGATTTCGCGTTCCACCGTCTCGCGCAGAACCGCCAGCGGCGCATCGAAATCCACCCCGACCTTGAACGGCACTTCCCCGGCAAACCACGGGGCGACATCCTCCAGCCGCGAGCGCCCCACTTCGTCGCCATAGCCGATTTCCACGCTGTCCCGGTCTGCGCAGCGGGCAAGGCAGGCGATCATCGCGGTCAATGCCGCCATCGCCCCGCACCCTTCGGGCAACGGCATGTCGAGCGAGGTCCAGACCGGTCCGCTCTCTGGCGAAGGCGGGCGAAAAGCGGGCAGTTGCAGGCTTTCGCGCTGGGCCAGACGGCGGCGCCACCACGCCTCGAACCGACCGGCGGCCGCATCCAGCGTCTCAAGGCTGGCGCGCTGGTCGACATCAAGGGTGTCGAACACGCCGCCTTCCAGCACATCCAGCGGCGCGCCGTCGAGATCGGCCAGCCCCTCGATCCGAATATCGCCATGACCCGTCGCAACGATGGGTGCGGGGCCGGAATGCAGGATCGTGCCCGGCAGCGCGCCCGAATGCCCCCCCGAATGCCCCCCCGAATGACTGTCGAGAACGGTCACGCCCTTCACCAGTACCAGCCGGTCGCCCAGCAGCGCCTTCGGGGCGCCCATCGGGTTGGCATAAGCGCCATAGTCCAGCGCCCCCACCAGCCGCGCGATTTCTGCAGCCGGGCGCGTCCAGTCGATCGTTGCGGCGGCAGCCGGGCGGTCTGCGCGGCCGAACATCCGCAGGGGCGGTTGCTCCTGCGGAACGGCAGTGGCCACCGCGCCCTGCAGATCGGCCACGATCGTTGCAAAGCTGCGCAAGCCGGCCTCGAAACAACGGGTATTTAGCGAAAGCGCGGTTTCCCCCTCAGCAATCGAGAAAGTTTCCGCCGCCAGCACCGCGCCGCGATCGACCTCGCGCGTCATCAGGTGCCAGGTCACGCCATGAGCCGCTGCATTATCCAGCAGCGCCCAGACCGGCGTGTTCAGGCCGGCCCGATCCGGCAGAGGACCATCATGGAAATTGACCGCGCCGCGCGCCGCCAGCGCCAGAACTTCGCCGGGAAGCACCGAAAGGTTGGAAATGCTGAACAGCCAGTCGACCGAGCCGGTCCCGCCTGCCAGCAAGTCGCGTTGGCGAGAGAACAGCGGGATCCCGGCGCGCCGCGCCCAAGCCGCCGCCGGAGAGGAAGGCGATGCCAGCACTGCAACGATCGCATGGCCGTTCGCGCGCAGCAATTCCCCGCATTCGGCAAGAAGCGTCTCGTTGCCGACAAGTATCGTGCGCATTTGCGCGCGATCACTACTGCCGGGTTCGATACTGGAAGCTGCAACAAGAGGATCGATAGTCACGTCAGTCGTCCCACCCATGGACTTCCTCCTTGTCCAAACAGCCTATCGGCTCCGTCACGGAACGGCCATTTCATCAACTCAGTCCGGAATTTCATGGTGGGGGTACCCGCAGGCCAAATTGGCGGCGGCATCGGCCAAGATGAAATGGGCGCGGAATCCGCCGCCAGGTTGACGATTGGCGCCGTTAGCGATTGGACCGGCAAGGCACGGTCACTTGTATTCGATCAACCCCGTGGTGCGGGGCCGCTCTGCCTTGGCGCGGCGGCGGCGCCACCAATAATCGGACTGACCCTGAAGGTGCGGCAGCTTGCCCAGGGTGATGAAGCTGGCGTCCAGCGGGCCGCTGCGCAGGCACACCCGCGTCCACAACACCGGCCAGAGAAGCCACATGGGCGGCAGGGCCCAGATCAGATTGCTGATCACTTTGTGCCGCAACCGGGGATCGTATGCGCCCCGCAGCACCAACCCTTCCGCCATCGCATAGCCGCTGCGGCGATTGCGCTGCCACCACTGCGAAAAGCGCATCATCGCCGCGTCGTGGATCGTCATTTCGGCATCGAGCCGCCTGATCTTCCACCCGTTGCGGCGGATGCGGCAGCACAGTTCGGGCTCCTCCCCGGCGATCAGATCCTCCCGATATCCGCCCACCGCACGCAGCGGCGCAACGCGGAACAGCGCATCTCCGCCGCACGTCGATACGAGCCCGACCGGCGTGTTCCACTCATTGTCGCAAAGCTGGTTGTAGGGGCTGGCGTGGGGATCGCGTTCCCGCCTGCGGCCGCATACGGCGGCAAGATCGCCATCGCCGCGCAGCGCGGCCAGCGCATGGTCCAGCCACCCGGGTACCAGTTCGCAATCGCCATCGATGAAGTGAACGAACTCCAGGTCCGGATATCGGCGTACCAGCCAGTCCAGCCCGGCATTGCGCGCGCGGGCAGCCGTGAAGGGAGTTGCGGGATCAAGTTCCACTACCGGCAAGCCTTGGCCTGCGGCCCGCCTCACGCTGCCGTCGACCGATCCGGAATCGACATAGACCGCGCGGGTGGCCTGGCGCTGCACGCTGGCGATGGCCAGTGCCAGCCGGTCCCCCTCATTACGGCCGATAATGACGAAACCGACCTCGTCGTGCGTCCCACCGATCATGGCCCCCGCTCCGTCCTTATCCAGTTGCGCTCACGCCGGGTTACGAATTGCACCAGCAGCGGCAGCTTCCACAGAATGTAGCCCGGTATCCGGGCCAGGCTGGCGGCCGGCAGAACCGCGCGGCCATGCCGCCACCAAGCGGCCGCAAGGGCGATGGTCAGCGCCAGTGCGGCACTCAGCAGCAGCAGGGTCGGGCCGGCAAGGCCCACAGCCGCCAGCGAAAGCCCTACAGCGCCGCCAAGTACCGCGACCAGCAGCACGGTGGGCGGCACCAGCAGATCCAGCGCGACGAAGGCAAGGCGGGGACGCCCGGAAAGCCCCGCCACGATCAGGCGCGGTGCGAAACGGATGGCGCTCTGGAGCATGCCATGTTCCCAGCGGCGGCGCTGCCCGGCGGTGCCTCTTGCGGAGCTGGCGGCGCTGACAAATCCGGCCGAGCCTGCGAACCGCACGTGCCGGCCGGCAAGCAACAAGTCCATGCCCATGTCCAGGTCTTCCACCAGCGAGGCGGCGGACCAGCGCATCCCGGCAAAGACCGCGCGCGGGAAGGCCATACCGGATCCCTGCAACAGGGCCGCGCCGGCCAATCGATCCAGCGCCAGTTGGCGGACCAGATTCTTGATCAGGAAGGCAAGGCAGGACACGCGCACTACCGCTTCCGCATCGGCCGGCGGCGTCATCAGATACGCACCCTGCACAACCGCATTGCGGTGCACCGATGCTGCCGCCAGCGCGGGAATAGCGCCCGGTAGCGGCAGACAATCGGCGTCGATGACGATGACGGTCGCGAATGCATGCCCTGCCCGCTGGCTATCGATGAAAGCGCGGCCGAATTCCAGCGCATGTCCCTTGCCGCGCCGCGCCGGATCCACCCGCTCGATAACCGTCGCCCCCAGCGAGCGGGCAATGGCGGCGCTATCGTCGGTGCAATTGTCCGCCACCACCACCAGTTCGTCCTGCGTGCGCAGTTGCGCCAGCACCTCTGCAACCACGGCGGCGATCCCGCTCGCCTCGTCATGCGCGGGCATGAGCACGATGCAAGGGCGGCTATCCGCTTCCTCCGACCGGTGGCCCTGCGCGGAGCGCCCCGCACCTACCGCGCATTCCAGCGCAAGCACCAGGGCCGGCAAGGCCACCGGAACGGCAAGTATCCAGGCAAGCGCAAGGATCATCGCTTCAGAAGGATCCAGCCCATTTCCGCAACAGCCATCGTCGCACCGCCTCCCAGCTTGCCGCCACGGCCTGCGCACGGGGCACCCCCCGCGCAGCACCGTATGCTTCAGAATAGATCGCAATGAATGGGCCGCGGCAGACCTGAAACTCCCTTGGAAGTTCTCATGATCGACAGCCGCCATGGCGACCCATAGAGTTTTCGCACGAGGTTCGGACGGAGAGTTGCGCGTGCCCTTCGAAGCAGGCTCACCAGGCGAAGAGTGCCCCCGGGTCGCCGCCTGATGCCGTTTCCCAATACTGCGGAAGCCGGCTCGCCGCCAAAGCCATCGCTGATATCGCGCGTCCGGACGCTGGTCCTGCGCGATACCAATGTGGTGGTCGTATCCGTCATTCTGAACAACCTGCTGCGCGCCGTCAGCGGGATGATCCTGACAAGGCTGCTGGTGCCGGAGGTTTTCGGCATTTCCGGGATCATCGGATCGATCCAGTTCACCGTCACGCTGGCAACGGACCTGGGGTTTCAGCCCTTCGTGGTGCGCCACAAGGACGGGGATGATCCGCGCTTCCTGGATACCGTGTGGACGGCCGCCCTGGTGCGATCGATCTTCCTGGGGCTGACACTGGTCGCCTTGGCCCAGCCTCTGGCGATGCTATTGGAAAAGCCGGAACTGACGCCGGTAATCGCCGCCTCCAGCCTGACGTTCCTGTTCGACGGACTTTCGTCCACCTCCCTGCTGACCGCGCTGCGCCAGCGTATGGTGCTCAAGCTGTCGATCATCGATATTGCCGCACAAGTGGTGCAGATCGCGGTGAGCGCCGTGCTCGCCTATTTCTGGCGCAGTTACTGGGCGATCCTGGTCGGAATGCTGACGAACGGCGCGTTCAGGATGGTCCTGAGCTATGCCGCGTTCGACAATGCCTTCCGCAAGTTGCGCCTGGACGGTGAAACCCTGCGCGAACTGTGGTCCTTTGCCCGTTACGTCACGGGTTCCAGCATCATCTTCCTGATCATCTCGCAATGCGACAAACTGGTTCTGGCCAAGATCATGCCGCTGGACGATTTCGGCTTCTACGTGCTGGCCGGCAACCTCGCCTCCGCACCGCTTGGCTTCGCGGCCGCCTATAACACGCGCGTGCTCTATCCGGCCTATGCGCAAATGTGGCGCGAAGGGCAGGCGGATCTGAAGGCCCGGTTCTATGCCCGGCGGCGACTGCCTGCCTTGCTCTACGTCTTCGCCAGCGGCGGCATCATCGGCGCCGCGCCCGCCATCGTGCGGTTCCTGTACACCGCGCGCTATGCGGAGGCGGCCGTCTACCTGCAGATCCTGGGCATATCCTCGCTGCTGGCTCTATCGTCCTATGCGGCGCACGAAACGCTTACTGCCGTGGGCAACGCGCGCGCGTTTCTTGAGGCGAATACGGCCAAGCTGGTCTGGCTGGTCGTCGCCGGCGGCATCGGCTTTCTGACTTATGGCGCGTTCGGGCTGATCGTGGCGGTGGGCCTGATGGAAGTGCCCGCGCTGCTGCTGCGCTGGCAACGGCTGAGCACATTCGATCTGCTGGATCTTCGGCAGGAACTTTTGATCCTGATGGTCGCCCCGCTGGGCATGGCGGCAGGGCTGCTGGTCGACGTGGTCGTCATCCGCCTGCTGGGCTGATGCGCCGCCCTCGGCATTTTGAAAACCTTCAACGCGCGAGAACGGCTTCCGGCGCGACATGCGCGAGGGATGCGCGCAGCGGTTCGATTTCACGCGCCGTCCGGCTGCGTATCTCGATACCGCGCAGCGCGCAGCCGAAACCAAAAAGGGCGAAAGTGATGCTGGCCGGGCGCGCACCGAACGAAGTGAAGGCGAACATCACGATCAGCATCGCCAGCGAGGCGAACACGAACGCGCCGGCATCGCGCCCCTGCCCCACGGTCCAGTTCCGGCAACGTGTCCAGGCTTGGAACATCGGGGCCGCGAAACTGCCGACGAACAGCGCCAGCCCGCCGATGCCCGATACCAGCGCCACCCAGATAAAGCTGTTCACGTAGTCGATAATCCCCTCTCCCTGGCGCAAGTCCCCCAGGACGATGTCCAGCTGGCCCATCGAGTATCCCGTGAAGGGACGCAGCATGATCTGCGCCGTGCCGCGTTGGAACAGCATCTTGCGATATTCGGCAGTGTCCGCCGATCCGGCGGAAAACCCCACCGCATTCGCAAAGGTCGATGAAAGGCCGGCCAGTACCAGAACAATCGCGGCCAGCACCGCAATCACCATGCACCGCCTTGTCAACGAGGCGTAATCGCGGCGATAGATGTCGATCAACAGCCAGCCGATCACTACGCCCATCCAGGCCCCGCGCGATCGCGGCACCGACGTGCCCAGGAACAGTATGGCCAGAAGCAGGTAATGCCGCAGGCGCGATCGGAAATCGTCCCGGAGCAACCACAGCCCTGCCATGCACACCGCCAGCACCAGCGCGGCCGAGGTCGATTCCATGAATGGCCCCGCCGCGCGCACGATGCCGCCGCGCACCTTCAGGTAGAACATGCTCGGCACGCCGTAATGCTCGTAAAGTTCGTTGTAGAGGCTCCAGGCCCGCGCCGCTTCGAAAATCATGAAAGAGGCCAGCGCCATCCCGCCGCAGGCGAACCAGCGGATCGTCGTGCGAAGCTCCGCCGCGTTCGCAATGCCCCGGCTCAGTACGTAGTACGGAAAGCCCAGGTGCAGCACCACGCTGCAGCCGGTGCGCAGCATGTTGGTGGCGCTCGTATCGCGTCCGAAAGCCAGCGTGAACAACACGATCAGCGCCAGCACCCAGCGGTCTGCCACGAACCTTCCGGGGTGGCGAACCGGATTGCGGGCGATCGCAATGACGCTGCCCAGCGCCAACGCATCCTGCACGCCGAAGGGGATCAGTTTCAGCTGACCGATCTCGATGGGAACGTCCAGCCCCGGTAGCAGCAGGAGGCAGAACAGGTAGACGCCGGCGATCCGGTCCCGCCGGCCCGCCATCACCGGAACCCAGAAGCACATGACGAAAAACAGCAACAAAAGGTTCGGCAGGGTCCAGGCGACGATCGGCGCCAGCAGGGCGCCGAGCATCGCACGGATCATCATGTCCTGCCGAAACTCACGTCGCAGCGAGCATACGAAAAGGGCGACGCCGGACATGCCGACCAGCGCCGCATAGACGGCCATGTGGCTGGAAACCCAGACGCCCGCGACAAGCCCCGGTACCGCCAGCGCTGCCACGCAGGCCAGCAATGGCCGGAGGTTCAGTTCGCCCGGCCTGGCGGGGCCGGATCGCGCTTCGATCATCTCTATTCTCGCAAAAAGCGGCGCACGGCCGCCAGTTTCGGCGCATCGGCCACCGGCTGCCCGGCATATTCGCGCAGCCCCCACGAACCGAAGCCGGCAATCGGCGCGGTGGCGGCATAGAGCATCAAGGTGTCCCCGAAGCGCTGCTGCCAGCCTTCGATGTAGCGGGCATAGATCGCGCGCATGCGCGGATCGCGCTGGACGGCGCGGGCCAGCGCCAGATCGTCGGTCACGAGGTGCTGACCGCCTTCGTATGTCACGAAGCGCTTGCCGAATTGCGCGGCGACTGCCCGATTGGCGTCAGCCAGTGCGTAAGCATGGTCGATCGCATTGGGCAGGCCCGCGAAGATCCGGTCTACATCCTGCGGGGTAGCGGCGAACCCGGCAAGATCGAAACCGATGTAGGGCGCCGCGGCCACCGCATCGACCCATCGGGCGGCGTCGCGATGGCTCAGCTCGATGCGCACCATGTCCGGATTGCCGTTCTGGGCCGAACAGACGCGTACCAACGCCTGCGGCCGGTCGGCATAGACGGCCGACCAGATCTTCATCGTTTCCACCATGCGTTCGGAATAACGCTCGGCCCGCGCGGCGAACGGATTGCCCTGGCCAAGGCCCAGCGCCATCCCCTCCCGCTCCGCCTGGTGGGTGGCCTCGAACATGCCGTTCCACACCTCATTACCGAATTCCACGTAGACGGTGCGGCCGGGATCGAGCCGGCCATGCACCAGCCGCGCGAAATTGCGCAAGTATTCAGCATCGGCATTGTAAGGCATCACGAACCATGGGTCGGCCCCGACCCGATTGGCCAGGTCCACCATATCCTCGATGGAAGCGCCTGCCGGTCCCGCCTGCGATGCGGACGACGGTTTGGGCCGTGTCGCCCAGTCGACTTCCGGGTTGCCGTTGACAGGCTGCCAGTCCAGAAAACGGATGACCTTGAAACCGGAAAGGAACGAGAGGAATTCCGGATCGAACCTGGCCTTCGGGGACACACCCTCCTTGCGACAGTCAATGTTGCGGATGGGATCGTCCGGATCGGTGCGGAGCAATTCGATCCACGCCACCTCTTCCTCATTGCCCGTGGGGGCAAGCGCCATGGTCATGCCCTGCGCGTCGCGCGCGGTAATTCTGGCCGCCCCGCCCGCACCCAGTTCGCCCTTGCCCGCAAAGCTGCAGCGCACCGTGATCGGGCGGAAAGGAGCGGCCGGCAGCATCAACATATGCGGCGCCGTCTCGTCGGGCCGGAGGAAACGCACCCATCCCGATGCGTCGATCTGTTCTGCGGGCAACAGGGTCCAGCTTGACCCGCGCGAGGACATCCATTCGGCCTGTGCCAGCAGATTGGCGAAGACCGGCTGGCGAATGAACGTCTGCAGGCCATAGAGATTGACGCCCAGCACCATCGGCCGCCTTCCCCGCTGCGGCGCCGGCTCCGGCGCCGCAGCGGGTGCGCTAGCCCGGACAGTTTCGCGCTCTGCCGCGCAGAGGTGCATCGACAGCGCGGCCCCGGCGACGGCAACCACAAGCGCCGATGAAAACAGGATCCGACGTTTCAGGACGGGTTTCCTCCGGCGATGCCCTTGACCGGCATCTGCATGACGCTGGCCGCCATCGGGGAGGCGTTGCGGCGCCATGCCCGATGGATGCTGAAGATCTGCGGCCCTTCCACCAGATAGCGCCGCCACAGCCGGTGGGGATCGGAACAGAGCCGATAGAGCCATTCGAGCGCCATGTGCTGGATCACCACGGGCGCGCGTTGTTGTTCGCCGGTCAGGAATTCAAGGCTGGCCCCCACGCAGAATCCGATGCCGCTTGCGCCCCGGGCCTTGGCGACGCGCCGCGCGACGATCTCCTGCTGGGGCGATCCCACGGCCAAAAAGCTGTACCGGGCCTTGGCTTCCACCAGGAAGCGGACCGCCCGCGCCAGTTCGCGCGGATCGCGCACGAAACCCATCGGCGGATTGTAATGGCGCACGTCCGTCAGGCCGAAGCGCCGCGTGATTTCCTCCACTTTGGCGCTGCTGCCGCCCAGGATCGCCACCGACCCATCCGCCGCGATCCCGCGTTCGAACAGGGCGGCGGTCAGGTCGCTGCCCGGCACGACCGGAAGGTCCCGGCCCACCGTACGCGCCAGCCGCGCCAGGATGCGGCTGTCGCACAGCGTCATCCACGCGCCGCGATAGGCGGGCCACAAGTCGGAACGCCGATATTGCAGGCGCACGACATGATCGACATTGGGCGTCACCACATACGTGAAGGGTGCCGAGGGCGCCCGCCGCACAATCGCATCCAGCGCGGTTTCCATGTCGATCGGAGTGAAGGCCAGTTCGAGGAATTCCACCGCATCGCGTGCAGTCGGTGCCGGTAGCGGGGTAATGCTGAGCTTCGGGCCCAACTTCGGGCCCAATACCGGCCCCAACGCTGGCCCCAACGCTGGAATGACGGGTGCCTCGAAGTCCTGCTGCATGCTGTACATGGTCGCGCTCGACCTCCCACGCGCACTATGCCGCGCGCGCGCCGCACGATCTGCTCGCCCAACTGCGCACCGCATAGCGCCTACAGGAAATTGCTTCGGAGAAGTCCTCCACAAAAATCGGGACCAAATCCGTGGATCGGGGACCGCCGCCGCTCCCATCCACACGCCGCTTTTCCATCCGGACGGCAGGTATATCGCAGGCTCCTTGCGATTTCTCCGAGGGGGGAAGACGGCACCTTCTTCGAACGATTTCACCGTTTTTCCCAAATCGTTATGCTTTCCGGCAGGATCGGGGACAGGCTTTCGCGGCTCTTGAACCGGTTCTGCATCAGGGAGGCTCAAGTGCGCGATGCAAGCGACCCGTTTCCGTACCGGCAGCCTGTTCGGCACCGGCTGGGCCAGAGATCGGGAAGAACGGCCCGGATCGCGTTGATCGTACCGTTCCTTGCAGCCTCGTGCATTGCCCCCCCCATCATGGCCCAGCAGGCAGGCACAGTGGCCGATGCGGCCGCGATGGGCGCCGCCGTCCCCCCGCCGCTCACCGGACTGGCCGGTCCGCGCTACACCGTGAACGCGGGCGACGAACTGGACGTTTTCGTCTGGGGCGAGGATCGCATGCAACGCGCGGTGCTGGTCCAGCCGGACGGCACATTCGCTTTCCCGCTGGCCGGAACCATCCGTGCCAGCGGCCGCAACGTATCCGACATCTCCAGCGAAATTCGCGAGCGCATTTCCCTCAATTATCGCGGCACCGTGCCCGACGTCACCGTTTCGGTGAGGGAGGCGACGGGGATGCGTTTCTATGTGGTCGGCAAAGTCCGCTCCCCCGGCAGCTTCACCAGCGGCACCTCTCCGAACATCTTGCAGGCCCTCAGCATGGCTGGCGGCACGTCGGACTTTGCCGACGTGAAGAACGCGGTGATCCTGCGTCAGACCCCGCATGGCGAAGTGGTCGAGCCGGTTGCGCTCAACAAGCTTCTCAAGGGGAAGCGCGCGCTGGAGGCCGGTGGTCTCGACAAGCCCCTGCCGACACTCTCGAGCGGCGATGTCCTCGTCATTCCGTGAGGGGCGCAAGCATGAACCGATCCAGGGCTCTGCCGCAGATGCCGCCATCGCCATTCCCGCCCTCGCGCTGGCCGTCGCGGTGCTCCTCCCCGGTTCCGCCGCCGCCCAGTCCCAGCCGGCGCCGCTCCCATCCTATCAAGCGCCTTTCGAGGTGGATGTGACCGCGCTGGCCGCCCGAAATCCGTTCCTGGTGGACGATGACGATGACGATGCCGTTACCGCGGCCATCGCCCTTGCCGCGAAGGGACATGCGGACTGGCAACTGGCGCCCGGCACCGACCTCGACGCAGATGGCGGGGTGGCATTTCGGCAGTACAGTAGCAGATACGGCAACTTCCTGACCGGGCGCGCCGCCATGGCCCTGAATCACCGGCATAACGAATATCTGACGTTCCTGAGCGAGGCATCCTACGAGCGCGTGCTGCCGACCACCGCGCAGGAAAGCAGCATCGATTCCGCCGTGGATCCGCTCAGCCTCCAGGACAATTACCAGTTGGCGCAGACAGTCACCTGGCACAGCGACGCGCTTTCGACAGTCAGCGGCACGCTGGGCTGGACCCGGCTGGACCCGCGCGGCTCTACCTTGCTTCAATCGACTTCTGCCCTTGCTCTGACGCTGAATGCACAGCGGCAGATCGATCCGGTTACCACGCTGGGCGCGGTTGCCACGATGACATGGTCGCGTTCCGGTTCCGGTTCCGGTTCCGGCTCAAGCGCGGGCGGCGACCCTCATGCCTGGACCGCCCAGCTTACCGCGGAACGGCGGATGGGCCATGGCTGGCGCGCGCGGGTCGGACTGGGCATCACCCGCACCTCGCAACTCAACGATCTTGGCGAGCGGCGGAGCGGCGGCGTGCAGTTCGCGGGCGATGCCCTGCTCTGCCATGACCCGGGGCGTGTCTCGGTATGCGTTACGGCCTCGATCCAGCCGGTGATCAGTTCCTATGGCGGCATCCAAAGAGAAACGGCCGTGGGCGCCACGCTGAACTGGCGGACGAGCGAACGCGGCACGCTGACCGGCAGCGCCGACTACCGGCGATCGCCCCAGCCCGCGCCCAGCAACGACATCGACACGATGCGGCTGGCCTTGCGCTACGATTACCGGCTCAACGGGCAAGTCTCGCTGTTCGCCGGGCCCGAATATTACCGCCGAACGGACCTGACCGGTCGGGCGGTGGATTCCGCCCAGTTCCAGATCGGCATTGCAATCGGGGTGCCGCGCCAATGACGCTGTCGATGAAGCCTCCAGTCCTGCCCAAGACCGATCCCGACGGGCTCGGCATCTACCCCCGCGAGATTCTGGCCATGCTGCAGCGCCGATGGCGCTGGCTGATCGCGCCACTGATACTGGGACTGCTGGCGGCATGCGTGGCCATCGCGATGCGCAAGCCGGTCTATCAGTCGGCAGCCACGCTGCTGATCGATTCCCCGCAGATTCCCACGTCGCTGGTCGCGTCCCCACTGACCGACATCGCGGACGAGCGGATTGCCAAGATCCGGCAGCAGATCGTCAGCCGCGACAGCCTGGCCGGGCTGATCCGCGCCAACGACCTCTATCCCGCCGAACGCGCGAAAGTGGATGCACCGACGCTGATGGAGATCATGCGCGCCAATATCGGTGTGGACCTTGTCGCCGCCAACCAGGGGCACAACGGCGGCAGCACGATCGCCTTCACCCTGTCCTACAAGTACCCCGATCCGCACAAGGCGCAGGCCGTGACCGAGCAATTGACGCGGATGTTCCTGGTGGAAGACAAGCGTTTCCGCACCGAGCAGGCGACCGGCACCGCCTCTTTCCTTGAGCATCGCTCGGAAGAGCTGCGCCGCCAGTTGAGCGCGCTGGAAGACAAGCGCCGCGATGTGGAGGCGCGCTATGCCGGGGCGCTGCCCAGCGACGTGGCGCTCAGTTCGCAATCCAGTTCGGCGCTGCGGGCGGAAATCTCGCGCACCGATTCAGAAACGCAGGGCATCATTCAGCAGAACGGGATGCTGGCGTCGCGGCAGCAGGATCTGGCGCAAGGCCCGCCCCCGGGCACCGAAGGCCTGCGCACCGCCGAAATCCGGCTGGCGCAGCTTCAGTCCACCCATTCGGACACCTTTCCGGACGTGATCGCCGCCAAGGCCGAAGTCGAACGCCAAAGAGCGCTGGTCAACGCCAATCCGATCCCGCAATCCACCTTGGTGCAGACCGAGATTGCCTCCGGTCGCAACCGTATCGACGTCTTGGCCAGCCGCCGATCCGAACTGGTGCGCACGATGGCCGAAATGGACCGCCGCGCCGCGCAGGCGCCGGAGGCGGCCTATGAGCTGAACATGATCGAGCGCGAGTACGACAACATCAAGCGCCAGTACGATTCGCTCCGCGAAAAGCAGCTGGACGCGCAAGTCGCCGCCAACCTGCAGACCGAGGATAAAGGGGAGCGTTTCACCGTCGTGGATCAGCCTAGCCTGCCGCTGGAGCCCCTTGGCGCCAAACCGCTGTTGCTGCTCATGATGGGCGTGGTCGGCGGTGCCGGTCTGGGGCTTTGCCTGATCTTCGTCTACGAATTCGCGAATGGCACGATCCACGGCGAGCAGACGCTGGCACGGACAACGCAGATTCCCACCTTGGGCGTGGTGCCGGGGCGGCGACAGGCCGGCCGGCTGAGCCCCCTACTGAACGGCTTGACGCAGTGGCTGCGGAACCGGCGGTTTCCCGGCTGGCTGGCGGGCCGCCTTCCCGAGCAATGGCGCAGCGCCCTGTCCGGTGGAAGCCCCGCAGCGGGCGCTGCGGCCAAGCCGGATACCGCAGGAGTAGCCCGATGAAAGCCGATACCGGCATCACCTCACCCCTCTCGAACGCCGTATCCGGCGCGAAGACGAAAACCCGATCGCGGGCGAAGCCGAAATCGGCCGGCGTCGCGCCGATCGCCGAAACCTCGGCGACGCCGGCAGCCGCTGCGGCTCCTGCGCTCGCTCCGGCACCGTGGATTCTCGATCCTGCGGTGCTGGCCGACAACCATATCGTCGGCTTCGGTTCCATGAACGAGGATGTGCATCCATTCTTCATGCTGCGCGCGGCGCTGCTGCACCATACCGTCGCCACGCACCAACGCGTCTTCGCTATCACCTCTGCCCAGGCCGGCAATGGCAAGACCCATATCGCCGCGAACCTTGCCGCGACGCTGAGCCGTATCCATCCGACCGTGCTGGTCGAACTGGACCTGCGTCAACCGCAATTGGGCACCCGGTTCGGCCTGCCCACCGACAGGATGGGGGTGGACGATTACCTGTCCGGAGAAGCGGAATGGGCCGACACGGCCGTGCCGGTCGAAGGTTTCGACCTCACCGTCCACCGCGTCCGTCGGGCCCGCGTCAATGCGGAACCGCTGCTGGCATCCCCATTGTTGGCACAGATCCTGCGGCAGTTCCGCGCCGACGCGAGTGGGCCGATCTGCATCCTCGATACCCCGCCGGCTCTGGTCAGCGACGATCTGGTGCTGATCTCACGCGGGATCGACGGCGTGCTGCTTGTCGTTGAGGAAGCGCGCAGTCGCAAGGGTGACATCGTAGAGGTCATCAACGCCCTGAACCCGACGCCGATCATCGGATCGATCCTCAACAATTCGATCACCCGGCCGCGCAGCCAGAACACCTATGGCTACCACTACTATCGCGATGAGCCCGGCTCCGCCTCTCTGGATTAGCGCAGCCGAGAAGATGAGGATGACTGGCAGCCCCTGATCAGGAACGCATTGCCAAAGGCTTCAGCAAGGCTGCCAGATCCGCCGCGATGCGATCGGGATCGTGGCGTTCGAGGACGCGCTGCCGCCCGCGCTCGCCCATTGTCCGTCGCGCTTCCGGCGGTGCATCGGATGCTGCGACCAGCGCCGCGGCGATCCCTTCCACGGATCCGGAAGGCACCAGCCAGCCCACCGCATCGTCGACCAGTTCGGGAATACCGGCGATGGCCGTGGCGATCACCGGGCGGCACAATGCCATCGCCTCCATCAACACGACAGGCAGGCCTTCGGCAAAGCTGGGCAGCACGAAGACATGCGATCGCGCCAACGCGCGGCGAATTTCGTCCGGTCCGGCCCAGCCCAGCAATCTGACCCTGCCCTGCAGGCCCAAACGCTCTATCTGACTTTCGATAGCGGCCCGGTCCTCCCCGTCGCCGATCACATCCAGCGCGATCGACCGCTGCCCGACAATGCGCGCCATGGCCTCTATCAGCAGGGGCAGGCCCTTCTGGGCGCTCAATCGCGCCACGCAGAGGAACCGGGTGGCCTTGCCCTCACCGGCAACAGTGGCGCCATCGGCAAGGAACACTGGGTCTGGTGCGCAGCGGATCACGTGGATCCTGCTCCAGTGCGCTGGATCGGACCACCGCATCAACTGGCCGCGTCCGAAGCTGGAGACTCCGGCCACGAAAGCGGCATCGGCAATCTTGCCGGGTAGGTCCAGCGCCTGCGGCGCATCGAACTCATCCGGCCCGTGAACCGTGAAGCTGTAGCTTATCGGCGCGAGCCGCGCGGCAAGCCGCGCCACCATCGCCGGATTGGTGCCGAAATGGACGTGGAGATGCCGGATCCCCTCTCGTTCCAGTCGGCGCGCCAGCAGTGCAGCCTCTGCAAAATAGGCCGCGGCACGATGCCGATTGCCGGACCCGCAGACTTGCCACGAAAGCCGCAGCGCGCGCCACGCCGCCTGCGGCCGCGTCACGAAGCAGGCCGCCGCCGCGCCGGCCAGCGCCATGCCGTGATCCAGCAGGCCCACCGTCCTGGCCGCCTCTTCCCGATCCTGCGCGCCGGGAAGCGGCTGGTCCGATCGGCGCACGGTATACCGGCTGACGGCAAGGCCCTGCCGTTCCAGAGCCGCGATCTCCGTGCGAATGAAGCTGTGGCTGACCTTGGGATAGACATTGGTGAGATAGGCGACCCGAAGCCGGGTATCCGCTTCCGCCGGCTGTTCCGTCGCCAACGTTTTCCCGGCGCCGCGCGGCCGCCTTGCGTGCACGGCATCCTCGCGCACGAGCGCGGACGTGGAATGCCATGTCAGCGCGGCTTCGGGAGTGCCTGCAATTTCGGTCATGGCGGCCACTATGATCGAGCCGCCGCCCGGACGTCATTGCGAATTCTTCCAATGCGTTTTGACCTCCGGACTTTGGCTGGGGCGCTTGGGCCAATGAACTTAACCCAGTGGACTGTAGGAACCTCAAGGCCCGGATGCGCCCGCGCGCGCGCCATGCGAACTTTTGCGTGATCAACGGGAGGCTTGCCGTGGCGGCACCACGTCATCGCGGATGGCACGGCGCATTGTTATTGGGCGCGGCGATCCTGTTCGGCCCCGGCGCGGGCGCCCCTGCGGCGCGGCTGGCGATGAGGCCAGCTACGCCTTCTGTCACGCCGGCGATCGCGCCGGGTATCCCCTATCGCCCACAGTCGAGCACGGACGATCAGGCCCGACTGGCCCGTGCCTTCAATGCCGCCACTCCCTTGGCGCGCGGTGCGTTGATCGCGGCCCAGCCGTTCCATCTCGACGCTTCCTTTGCCGACCGTGCACGGGCGCTGGACTGCCTTGCCGCCGCCGACTTCTATGAGGCGGGGGGCGATCCGGCCGACCAGCGCGCGGTGGCGCAAGTGGTGCTGAACCGCGTGCGCCATTCCGCATTTCCATCCTCGATCTGCGGCGTCGTGTTCGAAGGCGCGGAGCGGCAGACCGGATGCCAGTTCACGTTCAGTTGCGACGGTTCGCTGGTTCGCCGCAGGCCGAGCCCAGCGGCATGGCAACAGGCGCGTCGCACGGCGGCGGAAATGCTGCTGGGCCGCGTTGAGGCCACCGTGGGCCAGGCCACCCATTACCATACCGATTGGGTGAGCCCGCCGTGGGACCGCACGATGGACAAGCTGGCGATCGTCAAGACTCACTTGTTCTTCCGCTGGCGCGGCGCCACGGGCTCGCCGGCTGCGTTCACCCGCCGCTATGCCGGCGGCGAGCCGCAGATCGCGCGGCTGGCGCAGTTGTCCCCCGCCCACGCCCCCGCCTCCGGCGACGATCCCGGCCGGCAAGATCTGGCGGCGATTTCCGGCGCCCCCGCCGACGCTTCTCCGGCCACGCCCCCGTTGCCGCCCACGCTGCAGGAGCAGGGCGTCTTCCTCGTCTCGCTTCCCCTCGGGGCAAATCCGGACAGCTTCGTGCGTCTGGCAGAGCAGCAATGCGCCGGACTGGCCGATTGCCGCTTCGTCGGTTGGACGGACCCGGCCCGCCGCGCCACCGCATTGCCGCTTCCGGGAAGTGCGGTGGATGCCATATCGTTCACTTTCGTACGGCATGCCAACGGTCAGGGCAGTGCCTTGGCGCGGTGGAATTGTGCGGAGTTTCCCCGGGTAAACACCGCGGAATGCCTGCGCCGGGCCAGTTGAAGGGGTCAGTTGAAGGAGCGGGCATCCGCTCGAAAGAACCCTCCCCTTGAAAATCTGTACTGGCATTGCAGACTGCCCCGGCTTCTTGCCCCACGATACTCTTGCCCCATGTTCCGTTCATGGTTGGGGGCGGCAATGGAATTGCATCGAAGCACGAGTGACGAGCGCCCTGCGAGCGAGGACTACACGCTTGTCGAACCACCCACCGTCGCCCGTGCGCCCCGGCCCAAACAGAAGCGCCGCGCGCCGCCGATCGATCTGGACGATGCGCCGGTCACCCGGCCGTTCCTGCCGCCGCTGGACGAATTCCTGCCCTATCTGGAGGGCATCTGGGCCAATCGCTGGCTGACCAATGCCGGCCCCTATCACCAGCAGTTCGAGGAAGAGCTGGCCGCCTATCTGGGCGTGGAGCACGTGGCGCTGACGTCGAACGGCACCAGCGCGCTGGAACTGACGCTGCAGGCGCTGGATCTGACAGGTGAGGTCATCACCACGCCCTTCACTTTCGTGGCCACCGCCCATGCGTTGAAATCGCGCAATCTGCAGCCCGTATTCGTGGATATCGACCCGAAGACGGGGAACCTAGACCCCGAGAGGGTGGAGCGCGCGATTACCGGGCGCACCAGCGCGATCCTGCCGGTCCACTGCTTCGGCCACCCGTGCCGCACCGATCGCATCGCCCAGATCGCGAAGGCCCATGGTCTGAAGGTGGTCTATGACGCCGCGCACGCCTTCAACGTGCGCCGCGGCGGCGAAAGCCTGCTGCGCGCCGGGGATGCGGCCTGCCTCAGCTTTCATGCGACCAAGGTGTTCAACACCTTTGAAGGCGGTGCCGTCGTCTGCGCCGATGCCGCCACCAAGGCGCGCATCGCGCGGCTGCGCAACTTCGGCTTTTCCGATGCCTATTCGGTCGACGCGATCGGCACCAATGCCAAGATGAGCGAATTTCAGGCAGCGTTCGGCCTGCTCCAGCTGAAATACGCGGACGAGGTGATCGCCCGCCGCGCCCACATCGCCGGGCTGTATACGGCTGGTCTGCGAACGATCGATGGCATCGCGCTGTTTCAGCCGGAGGCCGACTGGCAGCGCAACCACTCCTATTATCCGCTTTTGCTCGACGGACGCTTGGCCGCGCGACGGGACGAACTTTGCGCGCGCCTGCTGGCCGCGGGGATCCATGCGCGGCCCTATTTCTGGCCGCTGGTCTGCGATCATCCGGTCTATCGCGACCTGCCTTCGGCCAGCGCGCATATGCCGGTGGCCCGCCGCTTTGCGAAAAGCATCCTGTGCCTGCCGCTCTATCCCGATCTGGCCCCGCGCCATGTCGAGAACGCGATCGGCATCATCGCCGATTTCAGCGCCCGCAACGGTGAACGGCCCTGAGGGCGCGTGCCATGACAGCCATGCCGACCTCTTCCGACTTTCCGGATAGTGGCCATGCCATGCTCAACATCCTGATGGTCGCGGAAAACGTCTCCCGCAACCTCAGCGGAGAGACCATTCTTCCCTATTACTACCTCACGCATTTCCTGGCCCAAGGGCATGAGGTTCGCGTCATCTGCCACGAACGCGTGCGCGAACAGCTGAAGGCCGAACTGGACGCAGCGACTTTCGCGCGCTTCACCTTCGTCAAGGACAGCGCGCTGCAGAAAGCGCTGCACCGGGTCGGCGGCCTGTTCCCGCACCGCGTGGCGGACCTTGTGTTCAACCAGCTGATCCAGCTTCTGACGCAGATGCGTATGCGCGGGCTGGCGCGCGACCACGTGGCGGCCGGCGCGGTGGACGTGGTGTTCCAGCCCGCCCCCATCGCCGTGAAGGCAGTGAGTTCGATGTACAACCTGGGCGCGCCGGTGGTGATCGGGCCGATGAGCGGCGGAATGGACCTGCCCCCGGCCTTTCGCCGGATGGATGGACCGCTGGTGCGGCTGGCGATCTCCGGATCGCGCAGCGCCACCGGACTGCTGCACCGGCTGATCCCCGGCAAGCGCAAAGCCGCCATGTTGCTGGTCGCCAACAAACGCACGCGGGCCGCGCTCCCCATCCACACCACCGGCGAAGTGCGTGAAGTGATGGAAAGCGCCGTCGATCTGGGCCGGTGGCAGCCGCGCAGTTCCGACCCGGCGCTGCGCGGGCCGATGTCCTTCATCTTCTGCGGCCGCTTCGTCGATTGGAAGGGCATCTCGCTGCTGGTGAAGGCTTTCGCGCCGCTGGCACGCGCGGGCAACGTGCGGCTGGACCTTGTCGGTGACGGCGAACTGTTCGGGGAAATCGAACGGTTGATCGAGGACGAAGGCATCGGCCGAAACGTCGTCCTCCACGGCCGTGTACCGCTGGAACGCTATATCGAACTGCTGCACGATGCCGGCGCCTTCGTCTCGCCATCGCTGCGCGAATGCGGCGGCATCGCGATGATGGAGGCGATGGCGATCGGCGTGCCGGTAATCGCCACGGACTGGGGCGGCGCCGCGCAATATGCCAGCCGCGACTGCGCGATCCTGGTGCCGCCATCGTCGCAGGCGGACTTCGTGGAAGGGTTGACGGCGGCGATGCGGCACCTTGCCACCTCGCCAGACCTGCGCCGCGATCTTGGCCGCGCGGGGCGCCATCATCTTGAACGCGAAGGCCATGACTGGGCCGTAAAGGCGCGCACCGTCGCAGAAATCCTGCAAGGCGTTTCGCGGCCGCGCCAGGCACCCTCACCCCAACCGGCAACATGAGCAGAAGGCGCGCCATGGAAAAGACCGACAATCCGGACATCGTATTCTATGCCCGGCAGCTGTACAACGGCGGAGTGGACCGGGTGGTCTTCAACTTGGCCGAGGAATTCCTGGCGCGCGGCCTCAAGCCGGTGATCGTGGTGGACATGGACAATCCCTGGTCCCCCTTCCGCGACCTGATCCCCAAGGATGTCCCCTACGTCGTGCTGGATGCGAAGGGCGCGCTGGCGCGGATCGTCAAGCTGCGTACCTATCTGCGCCGCACGCGGCCGCGCGCGGTGATGTGCACCGGTTTCGGCTTTCCCAATATCTGCGCGATCATGGTGCGCTGGATCGCCGGTTTCCGCTTCAACCTGATGCTGACGGAACACTGCTTCCCTTCGGTGGATCTGGACGCGGCCAAGCCCTGGCAATCGCGTTACTGGTTCTTCCGGCTGGCGCACCTGTTCTATCCCTTGGCCGACACGATCGTCGCAGTGTCGAAAGGAACCGCGCAGGATCTGGCAAAGGTGATCCGGATCGATCCGAAATCCATCAACTGCATCTACAATCCCATCGTCAGTGATGGCCTGATCGCATCCGGACAGGCGCCGGTGGACCATCCCTGGTTCCACGATCCCGACGTGCCCATCGTGATCGGCGTCGGCCGGCTGGAGCACCAGAAGGATTTCGGCACCCTGATCACCGCTTTCGCCAAAGTCCGCCGGCAGATGCGCTGCCGCCTGATGATCCTGGGCGACGGCACGGAGCGCGAGATGCTGGCAAGGCTGGTTGAGGATCTTGGCCTGTCGGACGATGTCGCGCTGCCCGGCTTCGCGCCCAACCCCCATGCCTATACCGCCAAGGCCAGCCTTTTCGTGCTCTCTTCCCGGTTCGAGAGCCTGGCCAACGTCGTGATAGAGGCGATGGCACTTGGCACCCCGGTGATCGCGACGGACTGCCCCTCGGGGCCGGCCGAAGCCCTGGACAACGGCAGGTTCGGTCGGCTGGTCAAAGTGGAGGATGCCGACGAACTGGCCACCGCGATGCTGGATACGCTGCGCAAACGCCCGGCCCCGGTGCCGAAATCCTGGCTGGAGCAATTCACCACCCGCGCCTCTGCCAGCCGCTATCTCGAATTGCTGACGCCGGCGGTTTGAAAGGGACTTTCCATGCAGGTGGTGGAGGGCCACAAGCGACTGGCACAACTGACATCGCTGCGCTTCTTCGCAGCACTGCTGGTGCTGCTTTCGCATCTGGTGTTCCTTGAACAGAGCCGCAGCCCCGTGCTGCGCGCCGGCTATGACCTCTTCCTGCGGCAAGGCGCCTGTGGGGTGACGTTTTTCTTCATCCTTTCCGGCTTCATTCTCACCCACGCCTACGAGCGCGCGCTGGCAGCCGGAGACGTACCGGTTGGGGTTTACCTCTACCGGCGGGCAGCGCGGATATTTCCCCTGCACATCGTGGTCGCTCTGGCGGTGCTGGCCTATCTGGTCTGGCGCGGAGACCCGCCGCCGATGCGGACGATCGTGCTCAATCTGGGGCTGCTGCACAGTTGGTCGCCCGATCCGCTGGTCCACTATTCCATGAATGGACCGTCCTGGAGTCTGTCCGACGAACTGTTTTTCTATGCCCTGTTTCCCCTGCTGTTGAAGCTGGACCGAAAGGTCCTGGCCCGTGCCTTCGTGGCGGGCATCGCCGTGATCGCAGCCGGCGCCGCTTTCGCCGCGCAGTGGGTCGGCGGCTATTCACCCTATGTCGACTGGCTGTTCTACGTTTTCCCGGTAACCCGGCTGGTGGAATTCGTGGCGGGCGTCCTGCTTTACCGGGCGTGGCAAAACGGCTTCGGCGGTTCCTGGGCCGGCAGCAAAGCGGAAATCCTGCTCACCCTGCTGGTGCCGGCCGTGATGGTCGCAGTCGAGGTGTTCCGGGTGCCGTTGGTGTTTCGCTATCAACTGGTGTTCGTACCGCCAATGGCCGCGCTGGTGCTGGTCTACGCCCACGGCCAGGGCGCGCTGTCACGCCTGCTGCGCGATCCACGCCTGCAGCTGCTGGGGGAGGCATCCTTCGCGCTCTATCTGATCCATCGGCCAATGGTCATCTTCATGGCGCGCTGGGCCGGGCAAAGCGCCGTTGGCGACGTGGCACTGGCAGCGGCAATGCTGCTGGTTACGCTGGCCGCCGCTATCGCGACCTATCGCGGGTTCGACCGGCCGGTCGACCGATGGCTGCGCGGGCGGGAGCGGATGCTGTTTCCCCGCCGGTTTTCCAGCCTGGAGGTGTGATCCGATCAGGCCGCCGCGGACTGCGCGATCTGGCGCAGGGCCTGTTCGAAATGTTCCGCCGGCTGGCCGCCGGAAATGAGGTAGCGGTCGTTCACGATCACCGCCGGCACGCTGCTGATCCCGCGCGAGCGCCACAGATCCTCGTCGCGGCGAACCTCTTCGGCGAATTCCCCGCCTGACAGCACTTCCGCCGCCCGCGTCCGGTCAAGCCCGGCCCGGCCGACCACGTCGATCAGCACATCGCGGCTGGAAACGTTTTCCCCGCGTGTGAAATAGGCTTCGAAAAGCGCCATCTTCAGCGCGCGCTGGCCGCCGGTTTCAGCCGCCCAATGCAGCAGGCGATGGGCATCGAACGTGTTGTAGATACGCGAACCCGGCGCCATCGTCATGGTGAAGCCTACGTCGGCAGCGCGCTTGCGGATCATCTCACGATTGGCGGCCGACTGTTCGGGCGTGGAGCCGTACTTCTGCGCGATGTGTTCGCCGATATCCTGCCCTTCCGGCCCCATATCGGGATTGAGTTCGAAGGGCTGGAAATGGATTTCCGCCTCCACCACGCCTTCCAGCGATTGCAGCGCCTGTTCAAGACCGCCCAACCCGATCACGCACCACGGGCATACGACGTCCGAAACGAAGTCGATCTTCAGGTGGTGGGGCATGGTGTCATGTTCCTGTCGGGACTGTTCTGGGGGGCGGACGAATCCGGGATGGCCAGCATAAGCTCAGCGGAAGCGATTGGGAAACCGGCACAGTCCTGATCGCGTTGACCTCACGATTTACGTAGTATACTACTTATATTGTATCAAAGGCAGCCCTCCCCCCATCGAGGCCGCCGCACGCAGAGGATGCAGGCATGCAATTTCACCTGAACGGATTCCACACCGGCGACCCGGATGTCCACCCGGCCGCCCCGCAGACCGGCAGCGACGCCGATGTCGATGTGCTGATCGTCGGCTGCGGCCCTGCCGGCCTCACGCTCGCCGCCCAGCTTGCCCGCTTCCCGGCGATCCGCACGCGCATCGTCGAACGCAACGCGGGGCCGCTGGAACTCGGCCAGGCGGACGGCATTGCCTGCCGCACGATGGAAATGTTCAATGCCTTCGGCTTCGCGGACCGCGTTTCGCGTGAGGCATACTGGGTCAACGAGACGACCTTCTGGAAGCCGGACGATGCCGAAGCCGGCAAGATCGCCCGCCACGGCCGCATCCGCGATACCGAGGAAGGGCTTTCCGAATTCCCGCACGTGATCCTCAATCAGGCCCGCGTGCATGACTTCTACCTCGAATCCATGCGCAATTCGCCCAGTCGGCTGGTGCCGGACTATGGCATGGAAATCGTCGACCTGACGGTTCCCGAAGACCCGCAGGAACCCGTCACGGTTCGCCTTCGCCCAGTCGGCGCGGAAAGCGACGCTGCAACCGAAACGGTGCGCGCGCGCTATGTCGTCGGCTGCGACGGCGCGCGTAGCCAGGTCCGCAAGGCCATTGGCCGCGAACTGAGCGGCGAATCCGCCAATCAGGCCTGGGGCGTCATGGATGTGCTGGCCTACAGCGATTTCCCGGACATTCGCCTGAAGAGCGCGATCCACTCCGCGAACGAGGGCAATATCCTCATCATCCCGCGTGAGGGCGGTTATCTGGTCCGGCTCTACATAGAGCTGGACAAGCTAGGCAAGGATGAGCGGGTTTCCGCGAAGAACATCTCCGTCGAGCAGCTTGTCGCCGCTGCGGGCCGCATTCTGCAGCCCTACGTCCTCGATGTGAAACAGGTTGCCTGGTGGTCGGTCTACGAAATCGGCCAGCGTCTGTGCGACAAGTTCGACGATGTGCCCTTCAGCGACGAAGCAGACCGCCTGCCCCGCGTGTTCATCGCCGGTGACGCCTGCCACACGCACAGCCCCAAGGCCGGCCAGGGCATGAACGTATCGATGCAGGATACCTTCAACCTCGGCTGGAAGCTGGCGGCCGTGCTACAGGGACAGGCAGAGCCCGCGCTGCTCCACAGCTATTCGGCGGAGCGTCAGGCCATCGCCAAGGAACTGATCGATTTCGACCGCGAATTCGCCGCGATGTTCAGCGCCAAGCCGAAGACGGCGGAAGACGAGGACGGCGTCGATCCCGCCGCCTTCCAACGCTATTTCGTAAAACAGGGCCGTTTCACTGCCGGCACGGCGACCCAGTATCGCCCCTCTGCCCTCACCGGCGGGGCGGAGCATCAGGGGCTTGCCCGGGGTTTCACGGTGGGCATGCGTTTCCACTCCGCCCCGGTGGTGCGCCTTGCCGATGCCAAGCCGATGCATCTGGGCCATGTGGCAGAGGCGGATGGCCGCTGGCGCATCTACCTCTTCGCGGGCAAGGACGGGCTTGCCGCCGGATCGCAGATCGAAACGCTCTGCCGCTTCCTTGAAGGCGATGCCGCCTCCCCCGTCGCGCGCCATAGCGCCGCCGGAGCGGATATCGATTCCGCGATCGATGTGCGCGCGGTGTTCCAGCAATCGCACCAGTCGCTTTCGATGGACGAACTTCCCGGCCTGCTCTGGCCGCGCAAGGGCGCTTTCGGCCTGCGCGATTACGAAAAGGCGTTCTGCGCCGATGCACAGGCAGGCGACATCTTCGACATGCGCGGCATCGATCGCGATCGGGGTTGCATGGTCGTCGTCCGTCCGGATCAGTACATCGGGCAGGTCCTGCCGCTCGGCGCCCATGCCGAACTGGCGGCCTACTTCGCCGGAATCCTGATGCCGCAGTCCTGATCATGCCTTTCGGCGGGACCGTACGCACGCCGATGTGTGCGAACGGTCCCGCGGGCTTGAGGCGATCGCAGATTTGCAGTTAGGTGCGGATATGAGCCACCGTGACCTCGAAACCTTGCCCGGCCACCTGATCCGCCGTCTCCAGCAGATCGCGGTGGCCCTGTTCACTGCCAGCATGGCCGAAGCCGACATCGATCTGACGGCGGTGCAGTTCGCCGCCATGCTGACCCTGCGCGATCATCCGGGGCTGGATCAGCAGACGCTGGCCGGCCTGATCGCCTATGACCGCGTGACCCTGGGCGGGGTGATCGACCGGCTGGTCCAGAAGAACCTCGTCGCCCGCGAAACCAGCCCGAGCGACCGACGCGCCCGGATCCTGACGCTGACGGGCGAAGGGCGGGCCGTGCTGGACCGGGCGATCCCCTTCGTGGATCAGGTGCAGGACGATATCCTGGCCGGGCTCACCGATGCCGAGCAGGAGACTTTCGTCGGCCTGTTGTCCAAGTTGACGCGCGCCGGCAACGAACTCAGCCGCGCACCCTTGCGCGGGCGCTAACTCGCTGAAGAACGCAACCGCTGGCATTTACGGGTAGAGCCCGATACCCTGCAGCCATGTTCGATCCCGAGCGGCTTGCACTCTATTACCTGCTGCTGGAATGGGCCATCCGGCTGGTGATGGTCGCAGTGCTGCCGATGCGCCGGTCTCCGGAAGCGGCGCGCAGCTGGCTGCTGCTGGTGTTGTTCCTGCCAGTACCGGCAGTCCTCCTTTACCACTTCATCGGCAGAGCGCAGTTTCCGGGCTGGCGCCAGCAGCGCTTCGCCAGCGACCGGCCTTATCGGGAACAGACCGCGCTGGCACTGGCCGCCCACGCCGCAGAGCCCACGGAAATGGCGCAACTGGCCGAGACGCTGGGCGGTTTCCCGGCCTGCACCGGCAATGCGATCCGCCTGCTTGCCGACTATGAAGGCTCCATCATGGAAATGGTCCGCGCCATCGATGCGGCGCAGATCAGCGTGCGGCTGCAGACCTATATCTTCGCGGACGATCGCACCGGGCAAACGATGACGCAGGCACTGCGCCGCGCCCGGGAGCGGGGCGTTGCGGTGCACGTGCTGATCGATGCGCTGGGGTCGCGCGCCTGGGCCAGGCGGAGCATGAAGATGCTGCACGATGCCGGCGTATCCGCGCGGCTGGTTCTGCCAGTGCACTTCGCCGCCCTGCACCATGCGCGATCCGATTTGCGCAACCATCGCAAGCTCTGCCTGATCGATGGCCGCATCGCCTTCGTCGGATCGCAGAACATCGTCGACCGGGACTTCAAGCCGCGCATCGTCAACGACGAACTCGTGGCCCATGTCGAAGGTCCGGTGGTTGCCGCATTCGATGCGATGTTCGCCAGCGACTGGTATCTGGAAACCGCCGAAAGGCTGGTATCCCTGCCGATCCCGGCGCCGGTGGGAGAGGCGCTTGCCCAGGCGATGCCCAGCGGACCGGACTTCGGCACCGCCGGCTACGAACGCCTTCTGGTGGAACTGGTCCATCGCGCGCGCCGGGACATTACCATTGTCTCACCCTACCTCATTCCCGATCAGGCCCTGCTGACAGCCGTCAAGAACGCGGTAGCGCGTTCCGTAAGGGTGGACCTGATCGTGTCGCAAGTGGTGGATCAGCGGCTGGTGGGCTACGCGCAGCGATCCTATTATCAGGAGCTGCTGGAATCCGGGGCGCGGATCCACGGGTTTCGCCTGCACCTACTGCACGCGAAGGCCGTGGCCATAGATGGAACTTTCGGCGTGGTCGGCTCCAGCAATGCCGACATGCGATCCTTCGCGCTCAATGCGGAAATCAGCTTGGTGCTGTACGGCACCGAACCGGTCGCCCTGCTGGATGAGGTGATGCGCGGCTATATCGCCAGAAGCGACGAACTGGATTTGGCGGAATGGCGCAATCGCCCCCGCACCGCCCGTTTCGCCGAAAACCTTGCGCGGCTGGTCAGCCCGCTGCTCTGATCTGCACTGCGCGACCTCCGACCCTCTGGCCTTCATCGTCGCAGAGATTGCCCCGCGCCCGTCCCGCGTGCTAGCCGGGCCCATGCTGACGATCAGGCAGATCGAGATTTTCCGCGCGGTGATGATCACCAAGACGGTAAGCGGTGCCGCGCGGATGCTGGGCACCTCGCAGCCCGGCCTCAGCCGTATGTTGGGGCATATGGAGGATCGCCTGCGCTTCCGCCTGTTCGACCGGACGCGCGGCCGGCTGGTGCCCACGCAGGAGGCCCGCGCGCTGTTCGAGGAGATCGAACACGTCTACAAGGGCTTTGCCGATCTGGAGCACGTCGTCCAGCGGCTGGCCAAGGGCAGCGACCGGACCTTCCGCGTCGGCGCCTCACCCTCGCTGGGGCATTCGGTGGTGCCGCAGATGCTCTCTCGCCTCACCGCCAATTATCCCGGCCTCACCATCCAGTTCGACATTCTCTCGGTGGAGCAGGCGGACGATTACCTTGCGCTTCAACGCGGCGACTATGCGCTGACGGTGTTTCCCATCGACCATCCCAATGTCCTGTCCAGCCGCATCGGCAGCGGCCGCATGGTCTGCGCCGTGCCCGCCGATCATCCCCTGGCGGAGCGCGGGCAGATTGCCGTCGCCGACATTCGGGGCGAGCGCATTCAGTCGTTCCGGGCGGACACGCCGCACGGCCGGATCATCGCCGACATGTACGCGGACGCCGGTGAGGAACTGGAAGTAGCCACTTACGTCCGTTTCGCGGAGACCGCCGTGGCGTTCGTGGCCAATGGCATGGGGCTGGCCCTGGTGGACAGCTTCACGGCAATGCAGGCCCATGCCGATACCGTGCGCTTTCTGGAATTCGATGCGCCCGGCGTGCTTCCCGTCTACATCAGCCGCAATGTGGAGGCCGCACGGCCGATCATCGGCGAAACGTTCGAGGAGATCGCCCGCAACGTGATTTCGGCAAGCCGGTCCCGACGATCCGCAGCCTGACGCGGCACCCTACAGCGGCCAGCACGCGATGATCAGCGGCGGCCCCACGATCAGCACGAGCAGCGACAAGGGCGCACCCAGCCGGGCATAGTCGGTGAAGCGATAGCCGCCCGGCCCCATCACCAGCGTGTTGCACTGATGGCCGATGGGCGTCAGAAAATCGCAGCCCGCGCCGATCGCGGTGGCCATCAGGAAGGCATCGGGGTGGTAGCCCAGATCGTGCGCGAAGACGGCCGCGATCGGCGCCATGACCAGCACCGTCGCCGCATTGTTGAGGAACGGCGTCACCGCCATGGAGATCAGCAGCACCAGCGCCACCGCGCCCCATGGCGGCAGGTGGGTGGCCAGATGGGCAAGGTTCACCGCCAGAACGTCCGAAGCGCCGGTGGTCTGCAGCGTTTCGCTGACGGGGATCAACGCGCCCAGCATGATCAGGATCGGCCATTCCACCGCTTCGTAGGCATCTTCGGCAGGCAGCGCGCCGGTGATCAGAACCAGTCCGGCCCCGGCGAAGAAGGCCAGCGCCACCGGCACCAGCCCCGTCGCAGTTGCCACCATCGCGGCCGCCAGAATGCCCAGCGCAAGCCATCCCTTGCGCTCCCGCCCCAGCCGGATCGGCCGTTCGGCCAACGGCAACACGCCAAGCTGGCGCAACTGGCCCGGCATGGCGTCCAGCACGCCCTGAAGCACGATGATGTCGCCTGCCTGCAGCGCCACGCCGGCGGGCTTGTTGTGCAGCCGTTCACCCTCCCGCGCGACGGCGATCAGGCGCAGGCCCATGCGCTCCTTCAGCATCAACCGGCCCGCCGTCGAGCCGACCAGCGCCGATCCGGCGGTCACCACCGCCTCGATCACGCCGACATCGTCGTGGGCGGGCTCGCTGTCGTCCGGTTCGTGCAAGGCCAGCCCGGTTCCGGCGATTGCGCGCTCCAGCGCGTCGGGATCGCCCGCCAGGATCAGCACGTCTCCTTCGGCAATTTCCGTGTCGGGCTGCACTTCGGCGCGCAGACCGTGGCGCAGCACGGCCATAACCTCGATGGCGCCGTCCTGCCCCTCCACGAAGGCGGATACGGTATCGCCGATCACCGTCGCCTCGGCCGTGACGGTCGCCTCGGTGGTATAGGCGGAAATATTCAGCGCCTCTCCCATCGTGGTCCGTGCCTGCCGTTCGGGCAGCAGTCGGCGGCCCAGATACAGGAACGCCAGCCCCACGATCAGCAGCCCCAGGCCGGTGGGCAAGTAATCGAACATCCGGAAAGGATGCCCGGTCATATCCTCCCGCACGCGGCTGACGATAATATTGGGCGATGTCCCCACCATCGTCGTCAAGCCGCCAAGCAGCGAGGCAAAGGCCATGGGCATGAAGAAGCGGGAAGGATTGGTTTCGCTTCGGCGGGCCAGTTGCGATGCGGCCGGCATCAGCATCGCCAGCGCGCCGATGTTCTTGATCAGGCCGGAGGCGATGCCCACGATCGTGGTCAACGCGAAAAGCTGCCCGCCCGGGCGGCGCAGGCGGTGCCCCATCCTGTCTACCGCCCGCTCCACCAGGCCGGAGCGCTGTACGGCCGCCGAAAGCACCAGCGCCGAGGCGACGATGATGACGATATCGTCCGAAAAGCCGGAGAATGCCTTGTCCGGCGGCACCAACCCGATGGCGACGCCGGCAAGCAGGGCGATGACGGCAGTGACATCGAAGCGAAAGCGCCCCCAGATGAAAAGCCCCATCATCGCGCAGAGGAGTGCCACCGAAAGCCACTGCTGCAGATTCATCTCACCCCACGAAGCCATTGCGCATCGCAAATGGAAATGCGCCGCGCGCCGAATTGTTCATACCGCGCCACAAGTTTGGCGAAGAAGCCCAGCGGGATGCGAAAAAATCGGCCTCGCGGACTATTATCCCTCCCCGCGAGGCCAGTCTGGGTCGTCTTGACAACCGCCGCGGACCCAACGGGCCAAGGCAGTGTCAAGGAACTCAGTCAGCATTGTGGTGAGGGAACTTGCCCACCGAGCCCCGTCAATCAACGCGCGATGTGGCGAATGGTTCCGAACTTCCTGATGCAAGCACCTAGATCCATGCGATTTTAGCTTACTCAAAGCCGCTTTTCAGCGCCCCGTTGCGATATCGGCAGGCGCCGGCTAACTAGGCGGGGTCGGAAAAGGCAGACTTGGTCTGGTCAGCCCAAGTCCTTTCGGTAACGAAAGCTCTGGTCTTTGGCTTCGCGCACGAGACCCCCACGGCGAACACCGGGCGCAAGCGATTGCGCTCCATCGTTCGCTCGCGGTGGTTCCTGCATGGAGAACGCTCCGGTCGAACATCGACGCAGGAGCAGCATGTGACCCCGATTTACCACGACGTGATTATTGCCGGCGCCGGCCCGGTCGGCCTGTTTCTCGCCGCCGAGCTTCGCTTGCGCGGATGCTCCGTGCTGGTGCTGGAGCGCGGTGCGAAAGCCGCTTCGCCCATGAAGAACTTGCCATTCGGTCTGCGCGGCCTCTCGGTCCCGACCATCGACGCTTTCGACCGGCGCGGCATGTTGGAGGCGCTCAGGGACCGTGCCGTCGGGCGGGACGAGCCCGCCGCCGCGCACTGGCTGGGTCAGCCGCGACGGCCCGCCGGGCATTTCGCAGGCATCCAGTTTTACCGGGACCAAATCGACCCGGCGCACTGGCCCTACCGCCTGTCCGCGCCGGTCGACACCATGGCCGCCGACATGGCGGGCGTGGAAGCCGTGCTGACGGCAAGAGCCATCGCCCTGGGCGTGGAAATTCGGCGGGATTGCAGCGTCGAGGGTTTCGACCAGGACGGAGACGGCCTCGTCGTCCAAGCCGGGGCGTCGCACTTCCGGGCAAGTTGGCTTGTCGGTTGCGACGGCGCGCGCAGTAGCGTGCGCAAGGCGGCGGGGATCGCGTTCGCCGGCACCGATCCCGAATTCACCGGCTATTCGATACAGGCGGACCTGGCGAATGCGGACCGGCTAAACCCCGGCCGACATTATACCGCCACGGGTATGTACACCTATGCGCATCCAGGCATCATCGGCATGGTCGATTTCGATGGCGGCGCCAGTCATCGCAAGGGCCCGATCGGCCGCGAGCATATCGAAGCCATGCTGCGCAGGATTTCCGGCGTCGACGTTTCCGTGGAGTCGCTGGCCATGGCCGCCACCTGGACCGATCGCGCCTTCCAGGCAGACACCTATCGCAAGGGCCACGTCCTGCTGGCGGGCGATGCCGCGCATATCCATTCGCCGCTGGGCGGACAGGGGCTGAACCTGGGACTTGGTGATGCCATGAACCTGGGCTGGAAGCTGGCCGCGACGATCCGGGGCGATGCGCCGCCGGGCCTGCTAGACAGCTATGAGCGCGAACGCCACCCGGTGGCCGCACGTGTGCTGGACTGGTCGCGCGCGCAAGTTGCGCTGATGCGCCCGGCACCGGCGTCGCGTGCGTTGGAGGGGATCATCCGCGATCTGATCGACACGCCGGATGGGGCCACCTATTTCGCCGATCGCGTCTGCGGCGCAGGGCTGCGCTACGACCTGGGCGGCGATCATGCGCTGGTGGGCCTTGGCGCGCCCGATTTTCGATTGGACGACGGCGGGCGACTTAACGAACATCTGCGCGATGGGCGCGGCCTGCTGCTGGATTTCGGCCATGACGAGGCGCTTCGGGCGCTTGTCGCCCCGTTCTCTGGGAAAATCTGCTATCTTGCCGCCGATGCCGAGGATCGCCTGGGCCTCACCGCAGTGCTGGTACGGCCGGACGGCGTCGTAGCCTGGGCCTGCGACGGGCCGGCCGAGGAAGCGGATGCCCGTCATGCGGTGGAGCGGTGGTTCGGGCACGGCGATCTGGAAACACCGCGCCGGTAATGCCAGAAGATGCCGAACGCCTCTGGCGCACACACATAACATAAGGTTATGAGAGACCCAGTCATGCTCACTGGCAATGCCCTAACCCTTCCCACACCCTTCCAATGCCCGTGATCCGCAGAATGGCGGCGGGCAGCGAGTCCGGCGCAGCCAAGCGCCGCCGAACATGGGAAGAGGCAAGACCATGGCCACATATTCCGCAGCCGGATCGGTTTCCGTGCGCCCTTTCGTGACCGTAAGCGGGAAATCCGCCGTTGCACCGGCCGATGGCTGGAGCGCGCGGCAAATCCTTGTCGTCGCGATCTGCTTCGTTCTGAACATGCTGGACGGCATGGATGTGCTGATCCTGTCCTACATTGCCCCGGCGCTCTCGGCGGACTGGAAGATCAGCCCGGAAAGCCTGGGCGTGGTGTTCAGTTCCAGCCTTGCCGGCATGGCGGCCGGCGGGTTGCTGATCGCCCCTCTGGCGGACCGTTTCGGACGACGCCGGCTGATCATCGCCGCGATCCTGATGATGACGGCGGCCATGTTCGGATCGGCCTTCGCGCATGACATCGCCGAACTGGTTGTCTCGCGCTTCGTGGTGGGCATCGGTATCGGCACCGTGCTGGCGACGATGGCTGCGTTGACTGCGGAATACGCCCCGGCCAAGCACCGCACTTTTGCGGTCGGCTTCCTTCAGGCCGGCTATCCTGTGGGCGCGACGATCACCGGCTTCGTCGTGGCCCGGCAGATCGAAGCGCATGGCTGGCAGGGAATGCTGCTGGGCGCCGCAATCCTTTGCGCGGTCGCTCTCCCTCTGGTCTGGGCCCTGCTGCCCGAATCCATCGATTTCCTGATTGCCCGCCAACCGGCGAATGCACTCCAACGCGCGAACCGCCTGCTCGTCTCGATCGGCCGCGCGCCGCTGGACGCCCTGCCCGAGCGCCGCGTTGCCGAACGGGGCGAGGTCGGCCTGCGCGGCGTCTTGGGCGAAGGCCGCCGCAGCGGCACGATGCTGCTGTGGATGGCCACGATTTTCGGTTTCATGACGCTCTACTTCGTGATCAGCTGGATCCCCAAGCTGGCCGTAGAGGCCGGCCTGCCCGCCACGCAGGCGATCTATGCCGGCGCGGTGTACAATATCGGGGCGTTCGTGGGCATCACGTCCATCGGCCTGATCGCGACGCATATCGACCTGCGCCGACTGATCCTTCTCTACATGGTACTGGCTGCGGCAGCGCTTGTCATTTTCGGCGGGATCGCGATGCCTGTCGTCGTCACCCTGCTGGTCGCCTTCCTGATCGGCGCCTTCATCCAGGGCGGCTTCAACGGCTGTTACCCGCTGGCCACCAGCTTCTACCCGCCCGCCGTGCGCAGCACCGGTTTGGGCTGGGCGATGGGCGTGGGCCGCATCGGCGCCGTGATCGGCCCGATGCTGGGCGGCCTGCTGCTGGCATGGCATGTGCCGCTGCCGATCATTTTCGCGATCTTCGCGGTGCCGGCCGTGATTGCAGGTCTCTGCGTCTCTTTCATCCGCCTGCCCGCCGATCGGTGATCCAATCGAGAAGAGGCGCTCTAACCGAGCGCCTCTTTCGGTCCGCGAAAGCGGTTCTGCGCGGCCAGCCTGATCCCCGCATTCGGCGCGCCATAGCCGGCATAATCCCCGCCCCGTTCGACAAATTCGAAGAAGAACAGCTTGTCGAACGCGCGGCTGTAAAGCTGGCGATAAGGGTTTCCGGCGAGATCCTCGTCATAGAGCACGCCGGCCTGTTCCATGCCTTCGCACGCTGCCTGATCGAAGCCGAAGCGAGCGGCGAGATCGTCATAGTAGTTCGCCGGAATGTCCAGCAGTGCAGCCCCTCGCGCACGCATTTCGGCAGAGGCGGCCATGATGCTCTCGCACGTCAGCGCCACATGCTGGAACCCGCCGCCTAGCCCTTGTGCAAGGAAGCGCGAAGACAGCGTCTCACGCGCGTCCGACGCGTTGAGCGTCAGGCGGAAACCGCCGCCCGGCGACTGCAGCGCCTGACTGTGGACGAGACCCGACGGATCGATCACATCGTTCGCATCGCGCCCTTCAAGGCCGAACAGCGCACGCCAATAGAGCTGCCAGGACAGGAACTCGTCATTGTGGACCACGGCGGCAAGGTGATCGATGCTGCACACACCGGCATCGTGAACCTCGCCACCTTCCAGCGCCGGATCGGCCGGCAGCGCGGCGAATTCACGCGCCCACAAAGCTTCCGCGCCGTCATCTTCCACCAGATAGACCAAGCTTCCGCCCACGCCGCGCAGCGCCGGCATCGCCATGCGACCCGGCCGTCCTTCGGGGCTGTAGGCACGAATGCCGAGCGCGGCGGCGCGGTCCATCACCGCTTGCACGTCTCTCACCCGCACGCCGATCGCACAGATAGAGGTGCCGTGAACGATGCGGTAAGACCGGGCGAACCCCTTCGCCTCGGCATTGATAACAAGGTTCACCTGCCCCTGCCGCCAGCGCGTCACCTTCTTGGTGCGATGGCGCCCCACTTCGGCAAAGCCCAGCGTGGCAAACGTCTCGCCCAGACGCGCCACATCGTCCCCGCTCGCGGTGAATTCCACGAATTCGGCGCCCAGCGGGGCCTGCGGCGCGGGCATCACCGTTTCCGCGCCCAACAGGCGCTGGGCAGCGTCGCGCACATATTCCAGCGATCGATATCCGTCCTGCGCCACCAGACGCGATGCGGTTGAGCGGAACCGGTCGTTGAAGATCTCCAGCGAAAGCGGACCGTCATAGCCAGTGCGCAGGATTTCGGCGACATAGCCGGGAAGATCCAGCCCGCCCTGCCCCGGCAGGTTGCGGAAGTGGCGGCTCCAGTAAAGCAGGTCCATGTCCAGCAGCGGCGCGTCGGCCAACTGGACGTAGACGATCTTGTCGCCGGCAATCTCACGGATGCTCTCGCTCGGAATGCGGCGCGACAGTGAATGGAAGCTGTCGAGGATGATGCCGATGGCCGGGTGGTCCACCTCCTTGACGATCGACCAGACATCGCGGTGATCGTTGACGTGGCGACCCCACGCCAACGCCTCGTAGCCGACCAGAATGCCGCGCTTCGCCGCACGTTCGCCCAGTTCGCGAAAATCGTCGACGATGCGCTGGCGGTCGCCCAGCGAATGAGGCGAACAGTTGGAGCAGACGAGGATACGGTCGGTGCCGAGTTCCCCCATCAAGTCGAACTTGCGCTCTGCCCGTTCCATGGCGCGGCGGCGCATGTCGCCGGGCATACCTTCGAAATCGCGGAACGGTTGGTAGAGCGAGCAGGCGATGCCCAGATCGGTCATCAGCGCACGCACCTCTGCAGGGCGCAGGGCCGATCCGATCAGGTCGTTCTCGAAAATTTCGACGCTGTCGAACCCGGCATCCGCCGCGGCTTTCAGCTTTTCCTCCAGCGTGCCGCGCAGGGATACAGTGGCAATGGCGTTCGACATGACGGCCTCCTTGGATGTTCCGTCCCGATATCGGTTGCGTGGTCAGGGGATTGAAGCGGTCCTGTTGCACTATGCCATACCGTCTTGTTATGGTTTTCGCGCGATGCCGCCTGTGTTGGCATCGGTAGCGCCGCCGGAGTCCGCATCATCCGGCCGCAACTGCGATGCGGCGATGGCCATTACTGCCTGCTGCAACCTGTCGAAATCACCCTTTCGCGCTCGGCGGTGTCGCCGGAAGGCGATATAGAAACCGATCGTCGGTTCCGGATCGATCAGATCCCACCCGCAGAAGCGCCCCTCCGTAATTCCCTGCGCACAATAACTGCGCGGCAGGATCGCATAGCCCGCCCCTTTCGCCACAAGGTCCTGCGTCAACCGTGCCGCATCGACATGCATATGGACGTTCGGCACAAGGCCCTGCGCGGCGGCGGCGTCCTCTATCGCACCGCCGATACCCAGATGATGCGACGGCACGATCAATGGCAACCGCGCCGCATCTTCGAACCGGACAGGACCTGTCAACGCGGCATCGAGCGGACCGATCAACCGCAGCGGTTCCTGATGCAGCAGGCACTCCTCGATCCTGCCGTCGCGCGCCGCGTCTTCCAGCAGGGCCAGATCGATTACCCCGCGATTGAGCCAGTCGACCAGGCTGCCCGTAGGGCCCTCCACCATGCGCACGGCAATATCGGGCACGCGCTGTTCCAGTCCCAGCGCCAGCGGCAAGCCAAGCAGGTCCGCCAGCCCCGGCGGCAGCCCGATCACCACGGTGGGGCGCGTGCCCTGACCCGGCCGCCGGATCCCGTCCAGTGCCAGTTCCAGCTCGCGCAGCGGCGCGGCTACGGCGGCGCGTAGCTGTTCGCCATCCTCGGTCAGGGTCATTCCGCGAGAGGTCCGGATGAAGAGCTTGACCCCCAGATCCTCCTCCAGCAGCCGCATCTGGCGCGTCAACGCCGATTGGGCGATCCGGAGCATTCCCGATGATCGGGTGAGCGACCCGTCCTCGGCAATCCGCAGGAAGTAGCGCAGACGTCTGATCTCCATGCCCTGCCTCCTATCTCATCTTGAGATGGCAGTCTGCCGCATATTGAAGTGGCAGCATGGCCCCGTGCTTCGATATCCTCCCGGCGAACGGAAACGATCCGGCACAGAAATGGGAGTGGACATGACGATCACGCGGGAACGCTACGGGCCCTGGGCCCTTGTCGCGGGGGCATCGGAAGGAACCGGCGCGGCCTTCGCCCGTCAACTTGCGGCGGCGGGCTTCGACCTGATCCTGATCGCCCGGCGCGAAGCACCGCTGCGCGATCTGGCCGACGAACTTGCACGCGATCACGGGGTTTCCTGCGTGACCGGCTCCATCGATCTGGCGCAGGACGACGCCGCCGATAGCATGATCGATCTGACTGGCGGGCGCGAAGTGGGCTTGCTGATCCTCAATGCCGGCGCCGATCCCTACGGCGCGCCGTTCCTGGACGGGGCACTGGCGGACTGGGAGACGCTGGTTGCGCGCAACGTCATGACCACGATGCGCGCCTGCCATCGCTTCGCCGCTCCCATGCGTGAGCGCGGACGCGGCGGCATCATGCTGGTGGGATCGGGCGCGTGCTACGGCGGACTGCCGGGCATCGCCGCCTATGCCGGCAGCAAGGCTTTCAATCTGGTCTTCGGGGAAGCGCTCTGGGCCGAGCTGAAACCGCACGGGGTGGATGTGTTGAACCTGATCATGGGCCGCACCGACACACCGGCGCATCGTGAGTTGATGGAGCGGATGAGCCGACCCTTCCCCGCCGACTGCGCCTCTGCAGAGGATGTCGCCGCGCAGGGCCTTGCCCGGCTGGCGGACGGACCGATCTGCAACTGGGGCCTTGCCGACGACGAGGGCGGCTATGCCGGTCTCTCGGCTGCCGCGCGCCGCGCACGCATTCTCCAGATCGCTGCCGCCATGGCCGGACAGGCGGCGTGAGCATGGATAGCGAAGCGATCTTGCGCGACCTGGCGGACAAGGACGCAATCCGCGATCTGATCCACCGCTATTGTCGTGCAGTAGACAGGATCGATGTCCCGCTGGGTCACTCGATCTGGCACGAGGATGGCCATGCCGATTATGGCGAGGACTTCTATAAGGGCCCCGGCAAGGGCGTGATAGACCGGATCTGCGCCGACCATGCACGCCTGCTCAGCCATTCGCATCAGGTGGCCAATGTGCTGGTGACCGTCGACGGGGACCGGGCTGGCAGCGAGGCCTATGTCCACGGCACGATGCGGGCACGGCGCGGTGAGGATGTGCTGCATATCGCCGTCTGGGGGCGTTATTGCGACAAGTGGGAACGGCGCGAAGGGCGCTGGGGCCTCGTCCATCGCACGGTCGTGTTCGATCACGAGGAAATGCGAGTGGTCACGCCGATGGAGCATCGCAACAAGGGCCTGCGGGATCGGAACGACCCGTCCTACGCCGCGCTGATGCTGGAGGGCGATCGATGAGAGCCGCCATTATCGAGAACGGCGCGGTGCATGTGGGATCCGTGGACGAGCCGGTACCGGGCAAGGGCCAGGCATTGGTGCGCACGCATAGCTGCGGCATGTGCGCGTCCGAAGCGCATTTCCTGCACGCCGGGCAGAACGTGATCGACCTCTCCCGCCGCTTCGGCGGGCCTTATGCGGCGCTCGATTTCGCGCGGCCGTTCGTGCCCGGGCACGAATTCGTGGGCGAAGTTCTGGACTATGGCCCGGGCAGCGCACGCACGGTCAAGACCGGGCGGCGCGTCACGTCCGTGCCGATCATGCGCACGGGCGGCGGCCATTCGGTGATCGGCTTCAGCCACGAATGCCCCGGCGGCTTCGGCGAACTGATGCTGCTGGACGAAGCCATGCTGATCGAAGTGAGTGACGGTCTGGACGACGATCGCGCCGCGATGATCGAGCCGCTGGCGGTGGGCCTGGAACATGCGCGGCGCGGCCGGCCGGAAGCGGGCGACGTGCCGCTGGTACTGGGCTGCGGCGCCATCGGCCTTGGCGTGATCGCCGGGCTGAAGCTTGCCGGGATCGGCCCCATCGTCGCTGCCGATTTCCACCCCGGCCGGCGGGAAATCGCGCTGGCCATGGGCGCGGACGTGGCCGTCGATCCGCGCGAAACCAGCCCTTATGGCCCGCTTCCCGGCCTCGGCGGGCGCCGCGTCAATCTGGTCTACGAGAATGTCGGCCAGAAAGGCATGCTCTCGCGCATCATCGCCGATGCGCCGTTCGACGGGCGCATCGTCATGGGCGGATACTGCATGGAGGAAGAGGCGTTGTTCGTCTTCGCCGCGCAGAACAAGCGGCTGAACGTGCAGTTCGCCGGCGGGGAGGAACCGCAGGACATGGACCTTGCCATGCGGGCCATCGCCGATGGCAGGATCGACGTATCGCTCTGGCTGGGCAATCGCATCGGCGTTGACGGCGTGGCGTACGCTATCGCCGCGATGTCGGGGCCCAACGCGCCGGTCCGCACGGTGGTCGATCCGCGTCTGCGCTGAAACTGCTCTAACGCGGTCTCAGTCTTCGGCCGCCTCCGGCACCCGGATCCGAGCAACAAACCCGCCCTGCGGTCTTGCCTCGAAAGCAAGCTCGCCGCCGAAACGCATCATCAGCCGGTGCGCGGTCGGAATGCCCAGCCCAAAGCCAGGCACATCCCGGCTGCGCGCCTCGTCCATTCGGAAGAACGGTGTCAGCACATCGGCGAAATGATGTGGCGGGATGCCGGGGCCGGGATCGTCCACCTCGATGGTCCAGCCTTCGGCGGCGCGTTCAAGCCCGACTTGCGCCGCGCCGCCGAACCGCACGGCATTGTCCACCAGCGCGCCCAGTGCCAGTTGCACCGGCTCCACGTACGTCGTGGCGATCGCATGATCCGGTCCGGAGACCTGCACGCGGTCCCCATGCTGCGCCGCGACGGCATCCGCCAGCGCTCGCAAGTCCACTTCGGAGGGGTCGCTGGCAACGTGCTGCGCACGCAGGTAGCCCTGAAGCGACCCGATCAGGCCTTCCATCTCGCCGATGCTGGCACCCATGATCTCTGCCAGTTCCCGATCCTCCACAAGATCGGCGGCCACGCGCTGGCGCGCCAGCGGCGTGCGCAAATCGTGGCTGATCGCCTCGAAAGAGCGGGCCTGATCTTCGACCAAACGGGCGATACGTTCCTGCATCACATTCATGGCGTGGGCCAGATCGCGCAAGTCTGCGGATCCCTGCTCGTCGATTTCAACGCGCTGGCCATGCCCGATGGCATCCGCCGCACGGGCCAGCCGCCGCAGCGGCCGCGTCAGGAAGCTCAGCGCCGCCAGCCCAACAGCCAGACACGCCAGCGCGGTCAGCAGGGTCAGTACCATCGCCCGCGTCGCCACCGGCCACATCGAGCCAATGTCGCTCGACCGGAAATTCAGCCATGACCCGTTCGCAAGGCGCATGGAGCCGACGAGGTCGCGGCGCCCGTCCGGCCCGCCCGAATAGGCCAGGTGAAGTTCGCGGCCTGCCAGCCCCGGCTCCCAGCGCACCACCTCGTTCGCGATCGAGCCCAGCGGCCGGGCCGTGGTAGCATGGGTTACACGCGGACGCGCGGCCACTTCCGCCTCAAGATGCCGGGTGGACATAACCTCCACCACCTGCCGCGGATCGTTGGCATGGATCCGCTCGCTCACCACCAGCAGTTCGGCAATGCGCCGGGCATGATCCTCGCGCAGGGTCTGGCGATCGATCGACTGATAGAACAGCAGGCTGCCGGCCAGTTGAACCAGGCCGATCAACAGGATCAGGATCGCGGCCTGCGCCGGCAGGCGCCAGGGGCGGAAACGGGGCACAGGCACCTCTCTCGACCGATACCGCAGTTTCTTGTGCATCTCACGGCAGCGGCATCTTCTGCAAGGCCCTCTCATTGCCGGGCGGATGCGTCAATCTGGCAGGGCGCCCCGGCAATGTTTTGACACAGGCCGAGTCGCCACGGCGATAGGTCCGCCGCCGGGCGGCACCCCGCGATATCCAAAAAATTGCACAAAACCGGATATATACGATCCACCCGCAATCACATCCCGCGCCTGCCCATCATCACTGCGATCAGTCGCATGCTGCATACGATCTTCATTGCCCGGATGGCGGGCGGCTGCCTATGGGCCAAATCCACAATCAGGAATAGAATTCACATCCCTCAGTATAAATCTGGGTCGCCGTCGTGCGGGCGAAATATTTGACAATTTCAGAATATAATAATGGAGAGAGCCGCGTGGCCAGTGCATTCAAGTCTCTACCTATAATGTCGGGCGCAAGCCTTATTGCCATCACTTTGGCGTCATCACCGGCAATGGCGCAAACGGATAGCAATGCAGAAGCTACCAGCAACGACATTATCGTTACCGCACGCCGCGTTGAGGAACGTCTTCAGGACGTTCCCATCTCCATTACTGCATTCAATCAGGAGCAGCTGGCAGACCGCAACGTCGTCAATGCGCAGGATCTTGCACGCTACACGCCCTCGCTTTCGGCCAATTCCAACTTCGGCAACGAAAATTCCACCTTCGCGCTACGCGGCTTCGTGCAGGATACCGGCACGGCTCCCTCGGTCGGCGTCTACTTTGCCGACGTCGTTGCGCCGCGCGGTGCGTCCAATAACGTGCCTGTCGGCGACGGTGCCGGGCCCGGCAGCTTTTTCGACCTTGCCAATGTGCAGGTCCTGAAAGGCCCGCAGGGTACCCTGCAGGGCCGCAACACCACCGGCGGTGCGGTCATTCTGGTGCCTCAGAAGCCGACCGACGATCTGGAAGGCTATGTCGAAGGGTCTATCGGCAATTACGACATGCGCCGCATCCAGGCCGTGCTGAACATTCCGGTGATGGACTCCCTGCGCATTCGCCTGGGCGTCGATCACCAGTCGCGCGACGGCTACATCCACAACAACAGCGGCATCGGCCCCAAGGATTTCGGCGACGTCAACTATACCGCGCTGCGCTTCAGCGCGGTGGCGGATCTGGCGCCCAACCTCGAAAACTATATGATCGTTTCATACAGCCGCTCGAACACGAACGGCACGATCCAGAAACTGATCGCCGCCGATCCGGCGGAAGGCTTCGGCGCTTTCGCCGGCAACCAGCTGACCAAGCAGGGATCGGGCTTCTACGACGCCTGGCAGACGATGGAGAACCCCTCCTCCAAGATCGAGCAGTGGCAGATCATCAACACCACCACCTGGCAGGCCAGCGACACGCTGACCGTGAAGAACATCGCCAGCTATGCGGAACTGCGTGACAATCTGACATCGGCGCTGTTCGGCACCGATCTCAACACCGCCAACATCGGCCTGCCCAACGGCGCGTTCGGCTTCGCCACCGTCAACCCGGTTCCGGGCGGCGCCACCGGCAGCCAGTCCACGCTGACCGAGGAACTGCAGCTTCAGGGCCACGCGCTTGACGATCGGCTCACGTATCAGGGTGGCGGTTATCTGGAAGTCAGCGATCCGCTGGGCCTTTCGGGCTCGCAGTCGCCGGTTTACGGCAACTGCACCGATGTGACGGCGATGATCTGCACTTCGCCGCTGTCGATGCTGCCGGTGCCGGGAATTCCCGCCGGCGTCGTCAACTACACCGCATCGCGCACCTCGTTCCGCGACGTCGGCCTCTATGCGCAGGCGACCTACAAGCTGACCGAACAGCTGAAGCTGACGGGCGGGTTCCGCTATACCTGGGATCGCGTGTCCAACGACAGCCAGCTGGTGACCTACACCGGCTTCCCGGCGGTGGGATACGGCGCGCCGACGGACATCTATTGCAGCAACCCCGCCACCAGCAACGCGGCCACGGTTACGTTCGCCAACTTCAACGCCGCCACCGATTGCCGCATCAACCTGACGCAGAAATCCAGCGCCCCCACCTGGGTGATCGACCTGGACTACAACCCGATGCGCGACCTGATGCTCTATGCGAAGTATTCGCGCGGCTATCGCACGGGCACGGTTTCGCCGACGGTTCCGCTGAGCCTTGCCTATGTCCAGCCCGAGAAGGTGGATACTTACGAAGTTGGCATGAAGGGCAGCTTCCATGACTTCCTGCGCAGCACCCTGAACGTCGCGGCGTTCTACAACGACTTCTCGAACCAGCAGATCCAGCTGGACTTCCTGCAGTATTCGGACCCGACGGGCGCCACCAATCCGCCCAGCGTCTCGCCCACGACCGCACCTGCCAACGCCGGCAGCTCGCGCATCTGGGGCGTGGAAGTGGATGGCTCCCTCAAGCCGTTTCATGGCCTGACGATCCAGGGTTCCTACGCCTATCTGAATACCAAGATCCGCTCGATCCAGACCTTCTCGGTCGATGGGCCGACCACCGGCTTCGTCGTCTACGGCCAGGCCCGCGTCGGCGATCCGCTGCTGCTTTCGCCCAAGAACAAGTACACGGTGACCGCGACTTACGAACTTCCGCTGGATTCCGAGATCGGTACCGTCTCGTTCGGCGCCACGTTCACCCATTCGGACAAGGCGCTGGGCAACTATTCCAGCCGTTTCTACACCAGCCCCGATCCGGCCACCCAGGCGGAATTCCGCAGCCTGAGCTGGCTGCCTTCCAGCAATCTGCTCAACCTGAATGCCAGCTGGGATTCGATCGGCGGATCGCCGGTGGACCTTTCGCTGTTCGCGACCAACGTCACCAAGGAAAAGTATTACACCTTCCTGCCGGGCGTTTCGGGGACCGGGCTGATCCTTGCCTCACTGGGCGAACCGCGCATGTATGGCATGCGCCTGAAGGTTCATTTCGGCCGCTGATCTTGCGCGGCTGAACGGCAAACAATCCCTCCTTACGGGTGAGTGGTCTTGCACCGCTCACCCTATTTTTTTGCTCCGCCACAAGGTCGACAGTTCGCCTAAACGAAACACCTGATGCATAGTTCGATCGCTTCGAACGGCCCGGATGGGTCTATGAGGCGCATAGTGATTTTGCGTAACCATCCGATTCGCCGGGTTTCCATCCCATGTTGAGGCCGCGCCGGCGCGGTATCGCCTCGGTCAATGCCGAAGTGCGCGACGGTATCGTGCCCGCGGCCGGCGCGATTGCGATGACGCCGGAGATGGACGCCGCCCCGGCCGCGTCGAACTATCGGCTGATCGCGCTCATTATCGCATCCGCCTTGTTCATGGAATTCGTCGACGCAACCGTGCTGGCCACCGCGCTGCCGACCATGGCGCGCGATTTCGGCGTTCGCCCGCAAGACATGAGCGTGGCGCTCACATCCTACCTGCTGGCGCTGGCGATCTTCATTCCCGCCTCCGGGACTCTGGCCGATCGGTTCGGCTCACGCACCGTTTTCCGCACAGCGATCGGGCTGTTCATGCTGGGCAGCCTTGCCTGCGGCCAGTCGGGATCGCTGGAACTGATCGTGCTGTCCCGCTTCGTGCAGGGGATCGGCGGTGCCATGATGATCCCGGTAGGCCGACTGGTGCTGCTGCGCTCCGTCGCCAAACAGGACATGGTCAGCGCGATGTCCTGGCTGCTGGTGCCGGCGCTGATCGGCCCCATCGTCGGGCCGCCGCTGGGCGGGCTGATCGTCACTTACCTGGACTGGCGGTGGATCTTCTACATCAACCTGCCGATGGGCCTGTTGGGCCTGTGGCTGACCGGCCGCTTCATCGCCAACGTTCGCGAAGAACGGCCCAATCGCTTCGACACCATCGGTTTCGTGCTTAGCGGGATGGCGCTGGGCTGCCTCCTGTTCGGGTTCGAAATGGTCAGCCGACCGGGACAGGGCATGTTCGCTGCCGCGTTGATCGCGGTCGGCATTGTCGCCGGCGCGTGCTACATCCTCCACGCCCGGCGTCACGCTGGCGCGATCCTGGACCTTGCCCTGCTGAAGGACGACACATTCCGCCTTTCGGTGATCGCCGGTTCGATCACGCGCATCACCCAGGGCGCGCAGCCGTTCCTGCTGCCACTGATGATGCAAGTGGGCTTCGGCTATTCGGCGGCCCGCAGCGGCACAATCACCGTGGCCACCGCGATCGGATCGCTGGCGATGAAAAGCTTCGCCCCGCGCATTCTGCGCCGGTTCGGGTTTCGGCAGGCGCTGATCGTCAACGGTGTGGTGGCGACCGCCGGCTATGCGGTCTGCGGCTTGTTCAGCCCCGAGTGGCCCACCTGGGCGATCTTCACGACGCTGGCGCTGGCCGGCTTCTTCATGTCGTTCCAGTTCACCGCCTACAACACCATTGCCTATGACGGGATCGACAAGCACCAGATGAGCAGCGCCACGGCGTTCTATTCAACGTTCCAGCAACTCATGCTGTCCCTGGGCATCTGCGTGGCGGCCATGGCGCTGCACCTTTCGATGGTAGCGCATGGACACGAGACGCCCGTGCTCACGGACTTCTCGACCGCATTCTGGATCGTGACGGCGATTTCGCTTTCCGCGACGCTGTGGAACCTGCGTTTCGCGCCCCATGCCGGGGCGGAAATCAGCGGCCATGCCGCCGCGCCGCGCTCCACGACCGGGCAGTTGAAACAACAACACTGACGTCGCCAGTCCGGGCGCCAGCTGGCGGACTTGAGCCCGGTGGCGCTCAAGTCGCTGGCAGCTTTCGGCAATTGCGCTTTGCAACGACAGCCGACTCCCCAACGCAGCGAAATCGCGGCGCCCGCCGGCTGGATTTGCGCCGCTTCTCCCCCCTGTGTGCCCATTTTGCTTCGGTCTTCCAGCAATCGCAAGACAAAAGCCTCGGTTCATCTTGCGAGCCAGTCGCATTATCACTAACAGCCGCCGCGACTCATACCGAAAGGCATCACATGGTTCGAACGACGGTCCGCAGCCGCCTCCTTGCAGGCGCGGCAACTGGCATGGTGGCGATTGCCATCCTTCCCGCAGCGGCACAGGCCGCCGCGGCCGATGTCGACGACATCATCGTTACCGGCGATCGTCCCGCCACCGTTGCCCTGTCGGGTACCAAGAGCGATACGCCGATCGTCGACACCCCGCAGTCGATCTCGGTCATCGACGCTTCGACCATCGCCGATCTCGGCATCCAGAACCTCAATCAGGCGCTCCGCTTCGTGGCCGGCGTCACCCCGGAAACGCGGGGTGCCTCGGCCGAAGTCTACGACCAGTTCAAGCTGCGCGGCTTCGACGCACCGACCTACCTCGATGGCCTGAAGCTGTTCGGCAGCGGGTCCGGTTACGCCGTCCCGCAAGTGGACATGTCGCGTCTGGATCGCATCGAAATCGTCAAGGGCCCGGCATCGGCGCTCTATGGTTCGTCAAGCCCGGGCGGATTCATCAACCAGCAGAGCAAGCTGCCGATCGATCGTGATTTCTACGGTGCGGTCTCAGGATCCTACGGCAACTACAATACTTACCGGTTCGATGGCGACATCGGCGGCAAGGCCGGCGAATCCATTCTCTGGCGCATCTACGGCAGCGTCAACGGTGCCGATGCGCAGCAGGACTTCGGCAAGCGTCGCCGCCAGACGGTTTCCGGCGCGGTGACCTTCGGCGCCGGCAGCCCCACCACCTTCACCGTGCTGGGCGCCTATTCGCATGATCCGTTCAACGGCAACTACGGCGTGTTCCCCGCCAGCGGCACGCTGTTCGACAATCCGAACGGCAAGCTGCCCACCAGCTTCTACGGCGGCGAACCGGGCGACTTCTTCAAGCGCGAGCAGGCGGGCGCCACTTACATCTTCCGCCATGAATTCAACTCGGACTGGGCGTTCCGTTCTTCGGGCCGCTACCAGTACGTGAAGAGTAAGCTGGGCATCGTCTATACTTCCGGCTCGCTGGTGACTGGCAGCACCACCGATTTCAACCGCGCGTCCTATGCGACCACCGAACACCTCAACAACTGGACGTTCGACAACCAGTTGACCGGCAAGTTCGATACCGGCCCGCTGCGCCACAGCGTTCTGTTGGGCGTGGACCGTCAGGTTGCGCATTCGGACGAACTCTTCGCCTTCGGCTCGGCCTCGACGATCAACGGCTTTGCGCCCGTCTACGGTACGATGCGCACGCCGCAGAACCCTTATCTGGTGCCGGGTTACGACGCAGACTTCAACTACGATCCGAACACTCTGGTAACGCCGACCTACACCGAAGTCCGCCAACGCCAGCAGGGCGTCTACCTGCAGGACCAGATCTCGGTCGGCGGCCTCAACGTGACGCTCAGCGGTCGTCAGGACTGGGCCCGCCAGGAGCAGGACGGTGCTGTCCAGAAGAACAAGAAGTTCACCTGGCGTGCTGCAGCGCTCTATAAGACGAGCCTCGGCATCTCGCCCTACGTGACTTACTCGACCTCGTTCGAGCCGCAGTCGGCGCAACTTGAAAGCGGCGATCTGGCCAAGCCTTCGCTAGGCAAGCAGATCGAGGCTGGCGCCAAGTACGCAATCCCCGGCACCGACATCCTGCTGACCGGTGCGTGGTTCCAGATCAACCAGACCAACGTGGTGGTCTACAACCCGGTCTCGTTCGCCGCCTTCCAGTCGGGCGAAGTACGCTCGCGCGGTGTCGAGTTCGAGGCGAGCGGCTCGCTGCCCTACGACTTCAAGTTCCGCGCGGCCTTCAGCACGCAGAACGTGAAGGTGCTGGAAGACGAAAACCCCGCCAACGTCGGCAAGGGCCTCGCCACCGTGGGCAAGGGCGGCATTTCGGCAAACCTCGCGTGGGAGCCGAAGGATGGTTCGCTCTCCGGCCTGTCGATCGGCGGCGGCGTCCGTCATGTCGACAAGGTCTATGCCGGCAGCCTTGACGGCACGACGTCGATCTACACCCCGTCCTACACGGTGTTCGACGGGCTGATCCGTTACAACCTGGCGAAGGTGAGCCCCGATCTTGCCGGGGTGACGCTGGGCCTCAACGCCGCGAACATTTTCGACAAGAAGTACCTGACCAGCTGCTTCGCCGCCTACTCCTGGTGCTGGTACGGCAACCGCCGCACCGTGCAGGGCACTGTCAGCTTCACCTGGTAGTACGCGCGCCCGCATCGCCATTCAGGCCATGCGGGCGTTCCGTTTCGGACGGTCGAAACCTCAGCGTGAACACCGTGCCTTTCGGCACATTCGCGCGAACGTCCAACCGTCCGCCGACTTTGCGCATAAGCTCGCTGGCGATCGCCAGGCCAAGTCCGGAACTGCGTGAAAGATCGCGCCGAACCGCCTCGAAACGCTGAAATATCTGCGCGTCCGACGCGTGCAGGCCCGGTCCGGTGTCGGCAACATGCACTTGCGCGCCGGGGCCGACCGTCACGGTGACATCGGTGCCCGCCGGCGTATGCCGCGCCGCGTTTTCAAGCAGCGAATCCAGCGCCCGGCCCACCAGATGCTCGGACGCGCAGGCGATGACGCGATCCTCCCCGACAATCTCCACCCCGTGGTCCGTTGCGATCAGCAGGGGCGCGATCGCCGCAACGCGGTCCTCCACCACGGCCCGCAAGTCCACCACATCCTCCGGATCGCACGCCATCGCATCGACTTCAGCCACCAGCAGCAGCCGCTCCACGATCGCCTCTACCACGTCGATCTGCCGCAACATCCTTGCCTGCACGTCCGACGTGCCGCCCAGCTCGCCGGTCTGCGCCACCAGCAGACGCAGGATGGCCAGCGGCGTGCGCAGTTCGTGCGCGGCATCGGCGGCGAATTCGCGCTCGATCCGGTAGGCATCCTCCACCCGGTCCAGCGCCCCGTTGAAGGCACGCAGCAGTGGCAGGACTTCCTCCGGCATCCCTTCGGTGTCGACGCGCTGTTGCAACTGATTGGGAGAAACCTGCTCCACCTCGCGAGAGGCGCGCTTCACCGGTGCCAGCGACTGCCGGATGATATAAGTATCAACCGTAAGCAGGCCGATAAGGAAGATCGCCAGCAAGCCGCCGCCCACCATGACGATCTGCGCGCGGAGATCGTCGAAGATCACGTCCGGATGGTCCAAATTCTGGACGATGACGATCCAGCTTCCAGGTTCGCGCGCCATCGGCACACTGACCCCGGAGTAGATCTTGGATCCGCGAACCCGCCGGAAATAGCGGGTCGTCCGCCGCGTCGGCACTGCCAGGGAGGGATCGGATTTCAGATTTTCGATCGCGATGCGATGCCCGCGATCCTCTACCCAGAAGCTGAAGCTGCTGCCCCCGCCGCGCAGTCCGGCGGCAGCGGCCTCCGATATCGTCCAGCCACGGGCATTGCGCTCAAGCCCCGCCTGCATCTTCTGCACGTATTCATCCAGGATCTGCCGCTGCAGCCGGTCGCCCGTACTGTCTATCAGCACCCACGCGCCCACGGCGGCGACAACGGCGGTGACCAGCGTGGCCGCCGCATGAAGGACCAATATCCGCCGCAAGACGGACGGTGTGCGCATCAGGCCTCCAACTCGGCACGCAGCAGGTAGCCGAGGCCGCGCACGGTGACGATCTCTGCCCCGCCGTCCAATGCCATCAGACGTTTGCGCAGGCGGTGCACGGTGACTTCGGCCGCGTTCGAGGAGAACTCGTCCCCCAGGCCGAAAAAGGCGGATTCAATCTGGGTCTTGCGCACTACCTTGTCCCGATGGCGCATCAGCAGGTCCAGCAGTTGCACCTCTCGCGGGGCGAGCACGATCGTTGCATCCGCCACGCGCAGGGTCTGGGAGGCGACATCGTAGCGCAGGCGGCCGCAGGCAATCTCTCCCCCCTGTTCGCCCATGGCCCGGCGCAGCAGCGCGGCAACGCGGGCAATCAGTTCCTCCGCCGCGAAAGGCTTCGAAAGGTAATCGTCCGCACCGGCATTCAGCCCGGCCACCCGATCCGCGATGGCCGAACGCGCGGTCAGCGCCATGATCGGCAGGAAGTGCCCGGCGGCGCGCAATTCGCGCAGCAGCACGATGCCATCCTCATCGGGAAGCCCCAAATCCAGCAGCATCGCCGCATGATCGCCGGCGGCAACGAATGCGCGCGCATCCTCTGCGTTGGCGACGATGTCGTTGGCGAAGCCCGCCTGCGTCAGATGCTGCCCGATCAGTTCGGCAAGCTCTGCATTGTCCTCTACGATCAGCAGCCTCATCCGCGCCCACCGCTGGGTCGGGGCAAGCGCGCACGGGCCATGGCCGGCGCATCGAAGCCTTGGTTCGCCATCATCCCACCCCTATCGCGGCGATCCGATCGGCACGCAACCGATGCATCGAAAGAACTGCCCGCTGCCGCGAAAATGACCCGAAAACGCATATATACGCCCCATAATCGCAAGCGGTCTTGTAAGGTTGCCGTAAGCTGGTTGCGGATAGCTGAACCGGGTGGCCGCGTCTGGCGGCTGAACCTTTGCAAAACGAAAAATGATACCGAAGATCGACAACTTGCCCGATGGCCTCCTGACAGGCAATGCGTACCGCCACCCTCGCATCGCGCTGTTTTCCGGAAACTACAATTACATACGCGATGGCGCGAACCAGGCGCTGAACCGTCTGGTGAACTATCTGGAACGGCAGGGCTGCGCCGTCAGGGTCTATTCTCCCACATCGTCAGCGCCCGCCTTCGCGCCGGAGGGCACGCTGGTATCGGTTCCGTCGATCGCCATTCCTGGCCGCGGCGACTATCGCCTGGGGCTGGGACTGCCGCGCGCCATCTGCGCCGATCTGGACAGCTTCGCGCCCGACCTGATCCATGTTTCCGCCCCCGACTGGACCGGAAGCGCCGCCCAGCGCCATGCCCGCAAGGCCGGCATTCCGGTCGTGGCCAGCCTGCATACGCGGTTCGAGAAATATGCCGCCTTCTACGGCGCCAGACTGCTGCGCCCCGCCATGGAGCGCCACCTTGCCCGCTTCTACCGACGCAGCGATCGCATCCTGGTACCGACGCCCGGCATCGCCCGCGAATTCGAGGAAGCAGGCCTGGCTGCCCGCACTCGGCTTTGGGGTCGCGGTGTCGATCGGCGTCAGTTCAGCCCGCAGAATCGCGACATGCGCTGGCGCCGCGCGGCCGGCATTGCCGATGGCGAGATCGCCGTGCTGCACTTCGGCCGCCTTGTCCGCGAGAAGGGGCTGACCGAATATGCCGCGCTGTGTCGACGCCTGCTGGACGAAGGCCTGCCGGTGCGCCCCCTGGTGGTCGGCGACGGTCCCGAGCGTGGCTGGCTGGCGCGCAAACTGCCGCAGGCGCGCTTCGCCGGACATTTGATGGGCACGGATCTCGGCCGCGCCGTCGCCAGTGCAGACATCTTCCTCAACCCCAGCATGACCGAGGCGTTCGGCAACGTGACGCTGGAGGCCATGGCCGCCGGCCTGCCCACCGTCTGCGTGGACGTGCCAAGCGGGCGCAATCTGCTTCAGGACGGATCGGGGGTGCTGTTCGCGCCGGGCGATCTGGATGCCGGGCTGACCGCTTTGCGGCAACTGGTCACGAACGCGGAAGAACGGCGCGCGATGGGCGCCTATGCCCGCACCGCCAGCGCCGCCTACGATTGGGACAGCGCCTCGCACCAGGTATTGGAATGCTACCTTGATGCGCTGGGGCGGCGGCCATATTGGCATGCCGCGCGGCGTGCCATGGCGGCGGCTGCCTGACCGCGGATGGAAAACCTGATCGATCAGGCTGGCCAGTTCGTCGCGACCCACGGGATTTGGGCCGGCCCGGTCGTGGGCCTGCTCTGTCTGGGTGAATCGCTGGCCATCGTCGGCCTGTTCGTTCCGGCTACTGCAGTGATGCTCGCCATCGGCGGCCTGATCGGGGCGGACGCTCTGGATGCCTGGCCGATCTTCCTCTGGGCCGTGGTCGGATCGATCGTGGGAGACTGGCTTTCCTATCTGTTCGGCGGCAGGATCGGCCCCAAAGTCTATCGCCGCTGGCCGCTCAACCGGCATCGTCCGGCAGTGGCCCGCACCCGGCTGTTCTTTCGCAAGTACGGTTTCGCGGCCGTTTTCATGGGCCGCTTCCTAGGCCCCATCCGGGCGACGGTGCCGCTGGTCGCCGGGGTGCTGACGATGCCGAAACGTCCGTTCCAGATCGCCAACATCGCCTCGGCCGTGCTCTGGGTGCCGCTGATGTTCGCACCGGGCTATCTTGCGGCAGGTCCGCTGGGAGAGATGCTGTCGATCAACGAGGGCCATCTCGTGCTGTTCGGCTTCGGGGTTGCCGGGATGGCGATGGCAGCGACGCTGCTCGCTTCGCGCCGTCTTGGCCGCAGGACCCGCAAGCGCGGGACGGAGCGGCCCACAACCGCGAAGCCCCTGTAAGGTCGCCGTAAGCCAAGCAGGGGTAGAATCGAAGGGCAAGGCGCGGAATGGCGGGGGATCTGCCCGGCGCGTCAAGCAATTGTCCAGGCGCCATCCGCGCCAATGGCTGGGGACATCATGACCCACGAGCTGATTTCGACGACGTGCGTATCCGCAGGCGACGGCTTCTATGTCTCGCCCACCATGCAAGGCCCCATGGCGCACGAAGGGCCAAAGGACATTTCCGCTCCCGACGGCATGGACCAGGTGATCGCCTGGCGCATCGACACATTCCGCATCGCCGGCGACGAGGTGCCGATCTCGACGATCTGCCCGATCACCATCAACGGATCGATAGACACCTCCGATTTCCGCATTTTGCGGCCAGACGGCAGGGTCGAATATCCGGACGGGTCCTCTCCCCGCGGCGGCCAGCCATTCCTTCACCTGGTTCACGGCAAATCCCGCTGATCCCCTCCTCCCGAATTGCGCCATGACGAAGGGCCATGCCATCATGTCTACCGCGATATTCGTTTCCGTAAGAAATTCCCTCGCCCACGAAGGGCTGTGCCGCATTCTTTCCGATGCCGGCTTCCCGCACATCGAAGCCGTCAAGAATCTGGCGAACTTCTCCCCTTCCGCAGCGGCGCGATACGAGAACCCGATCCTGATCGTGGACCGGTCGCTGTGCGAGGTCGATGGCCCCGGGGCCCTGAACGCCCTGATCAAGCATTGCTCCCGCCTGCGGGTCGTCGTGCTGGTGGAAACTTTCGACTTTGCGGAAATGACGGCGCTCTACATGGCCGGCGCCCATGCCTATTTTCTGATCAACTCACCCTGCCAGGCGCTGGTGGCCATGATGCAGATGGTGGCCATCGGGCAGAAGGTGGCGCCGCCGGAGATCATCGATCTGGTCGGCCATATGCTGATCGTCACCAGCCGGACTTCCCCGAACAAAGCGAACCTCGCCGCCTTCAACTTCAACGATCGCGAGCGGGAGGTTCTCGAAAGCCTTCGTGACGGCCTGCAGAACAAGACCATCGCCTACGACCTCAAGGTCAGCGAGGCGGCGATCAAGGCCACCGTCAAATCGATCCTTACCAAAATGGGCGCGCGCAATCGTACGCAGGCGGCCGTGATGGCGCGCGAAATGGCGTTCTACGAACCGCAGATGCCGGGCATGGTTTCGCAAGCACAACTGCGCCAGGGCAGCCGCGACCACTAGGGTCGCGCACTGCGCGTTCTCATTCAGGGCCGGTCAGGCCGCCTGGAAGGGATTGCGGGCGACCAATACCTCCAGCCGGTCCGCAATATCGCGCGGCATCGGGAAATCGTCCGTATGATAATCGCGCTGCCCGGCACCCGCCTGCTCCACCAGATCATCGTGCATACTGCCCATTAACCCGTTGATCGCACTGAGAAAGCGAGACATGCGATGGACCCGATCGTCGGGCCGCAGGGTGCGCATCGCATCGTAGAACGAGACCTGCCGGCTGACCACCTTACGCATCATATGGAAACGATGGCCGGTCAGCGGTCCATCTTTCAGCCAGCCCTGCAGGCGCTGGAATTCCGCCATGTGAAAGGCGCGAAAGCCTTGCGCGTCATCCAGTTCCGCACGTTCGACTTCGTGCTGCACCGCCATCCAGACCGGACGCGAAAGCAGTATCCGCAATGCCAGCGCATAGCCGGTTACCGCCCATCGCCGGCGGCTGCGGAAGGCGTCCTGCAGATGGCCCATGGCAGCCACGGTCACCCCGAACAGCAGCGGAACCTTGTGCCGCCTGCCGTAGAGTACCAGCGCGAAGCGCATCTGCTTGTACGCCGCGCGAATGTTCTTGTAGCGAACCCGCGCATCATGCGGCAGGTCGCCCGAAAACAGCAGCGCGCTGACGAGATCGCGCATCTGTACCCGGTCCGCCCCTTCCCGCCAGAACTGCAGGCAAAGTGCAAAGCAGTTGCGCATCACCTCTTCATCGCAGACGACCGGGATCGGATCGGGCAGGCTGACCTCCGGATCGACCACATCGTTCATCTCGACCGCCAGGAACATCGCATCCAGTGTTTCCCGCGGGAAAGTGCGCGCCGCCGTCATGCCCGCGCGCCTTGCGTCATCACCGACACCAGCTTGTCCCGGCCGTGATAGGCGCGCACCGTGGGCAGCAGCATCAGCAGTGCCTTCAGCGACACGCCGGCCACATAAGCCAGACCCGCGCCGGTAATCCCGAACAGGTGAATCAGCACGAACAACAGCAGCGCATAACCTGCCGCTGCCGTCCCCTCCGCCGCCAGTGCCGACCGCTGGCGCCCGGCCATGTAAAGCAGCGATTCAAGCGGGAAGCTGGCCATCGTGACGATGAGCGACGCAGTCATCAACTGCAGCAGGTCGTAAGCCTCGACATAGCGCTTGCCGAAGACGAAGCCGATCACGGGCTCTCCCCCCAGGATCACCACCAGCAGGATCAGCAGACCCATGCCGCCCGAGATCAGCGCGCTGCGAATGGCCAGTTGCCAGGGGTGACGGCTGGCCGGGTCGAGCCGCATGATCTCCGGATAGAAGCTGCGCGACATCAGATCGGCCGGCTTGCTGGCGGAATCGAAGAAGGTTGCCGCGATCTTGAACAGGCCGGCACTGGTCGGCCCCAACATGGCGCCGACGATCAGATTGCTCACCGGCCCCCATGCGGCCCATACCGAGTGCGCGATATTGGTGGTCCACACGAAGTCCCACGCCGCCGGAAGCCGCCGTCCCGGTCCCATCAGCCCCGGCCGCAGCGCGCCGCGAATGCCGCGCCGGCGCAGTTCAATCACCGACATGACCCACAGGCACAAGTCGCCGGCAAGGTCCGCCACGAACCAGGTCACCATGAAGCCAAGGAAGCCCAGATTGCCGAAATAGGATATGGCTCCGCCGATCGCGCGCAAGGCAGGAGTCACCAACTGCTGCAACGCCAACTGGTCGAACCTGTCGAGCACGCGCAGGATGCCGGTGGGCGTGGCCGCCGTCATCGTCGGGATGAGCAGGCAGTAGAACATGGCCATCTGCACATCTTCGGCCGGAATGTCGAACCAGTCTGCCAGGAACGGCAGCAGCACCAGTCCGCCCACCAGTCCGACAAGGCCGCTGGCAAGGTCCAGCCCGAAGGCAAAGCCGGTAACATCGCGCAGTTCGTCGATATCGCCGCGCCCCATCGCCGGCGTGCCATAGCGGACGATGAACTGCCAGGTCTGGAACTTGACCAGCGCGCCCACGCCGTTGGCGTAGGAATGGATGATCACCAGCGTGCCGAACAGCGCCGGCGTCATGCCGCGCCCCGCGCAGGCCAGCGCCACGAGGCCCAGCAGCGCCGCCACCAGCTTGCCGGATCCAAGATAGGAGGCATTGCGCACGATCGTGCGGAACACCCCGTCGGCAAACCAGTGTTTCACGGTGAAGGATTTCGCGGTCAGAGACTTCATCAGGCCGCCTTCCGTCCCGCCGCCGGCTCAAGCAGGGCAAGGCGCGCAAAGACTGCGGCCTTCGCCTGTAGCAGCACCTGCTCCAGCGGTTGTTCGGCATCGATCTCCACGATCGGCGCGCCCTCGAACGTCAGGCGCGGCACATCCGCGACCTTGCGCGCCAATGAAGACTGGCGATGATCCGGCTTGCGCGAGATCGCTACATCCAACGACACGTTCAGGCGCAGCACCAGATCGGGGCGCGTTTCCGCCATGGCCCGATACTGGTGCAATTCGCTGCGCGCCAACAGGCCGACAAGCCCGGAGCGCGGCGCAGCCACATTGCAGGCAGACAGGCCCAGCCCGTCCATCGGGCCGGGCAGGTTCACTTGCGGAAACCTGTCTGCAACGATGGCATGGCCGGCGCGGCGCAGCCGCATCATGCGGTTGAACCGCCGCACCCGGCGCATCGAAAAGGCATAGATCACCAGCGCCGCAAGCAGCCCCGGCCCGGTCTCCGCCTGGGCCTTGCGCGCCTTTGCATGAATGGATTTGTCCAACTTGCCGCCCAGCAACGGCAGGCGCGCGATGCGGCGGCCGATATTGCCGGACTGTTTGCCCAGATGGCAGAGCCGCGTGGGCCGATCCTCGTTCATCCAGGCGCAGAGCGCCTCCGTCACGGTGGACTTGCCGGAACCGTCGCAGCCGACGACGGCGATAAGGGGGGGAAGGGTCATGGCGTTACGCGTGGTGCTTCTTCATCGTGGGGAAGTTCATCAGCTCTGCAGCCCATGGCGGCGCAGCACGGCAAGGACGGATGCCAGCACCTCGTGATAGGGCCGCGTGGCATCGACATCGACGATCTGGGCCCCGGCGAAGCGCAGCGTCGGTACGACGGCCAGCTTCTTTTCCAGCATGGCGCGCTCATGATCGGCCTTGCGTGCAAGCGCCGTATCCACATCGACATTCAGGCGGATAACCACCGTCGGGCGATAGGCGGCCATGCCATCGTATAGCGCGCGTTCGCGCCGGGCGAGGCGCTCCACCAGAGCCGATCCCTTGCGCGTCCATGACAGGCCGGGGCCGTCGAAACTGCCGGATACTTCGGCCTGCGGATAGCGGTCCGTCACCACCTGCACGCCGTTGCGGCGGAAATCGATCACCTGACGAAAACGGCGATGCCGCGCGAGCGAGAAGCCGAACATCGCCAGCGCCGTCAACAGCCCGGGCAAGCGCTTGTCCGGGCCGGAACTGCTCTTGCCGTCATGCGCCTTGCGCGCCTTTCCGGTCAGGAACCCTTCGACCAAGCGGCCTATCACCGGAACTTCGCCGATCTTGCGGCCCAGGTCGCCGGTGCCCAGCCCCAGATACATCGATCGGGTGGGTGCTTGCCGGTCCAGCAACATCACCAGATCGCGCGTCAGCGTCGATTTGCCCGAACCGTCGCAGCCGATCAGCGCGACGCAGGGTGCCAGGCCGGATTGCGACCGGGCGGATGGTTGGGTGAATGAAGTGTCGAACGATGTATCGAGTGAGGAACGGGTCGCGATCTCGCGCGGAGACTTGTGAAGGGTCATGATATCGTTGGCCGGTCCTGCCGTCGGGCCGGGGCGGTATCGCCGCGGCGGGGGCTCATGCATTCGGGTCGAGCAATCGTGCCTAGGCCGCGAAGCTGATGCGAAGCTGATGGCGCGGAAATGTTTTTTCGCCATTTGACGGTCGGCCCGAAGCTGGCGTAATCCGGCCTCTCGCGCCCCCTTCCTGCGGCGCTCAACCTGGCCCGGAGAGCCGATCTTGCCCCGTCTGCTGGTCGCGGAAGACGATGCCGACCTTGGCCCCGCCATGAAGCGGGCGCTGGAACTCGACGGCTATGTCGTCGATCTCGTCGCGCGCGGAGATGACGTGCTCGCCGCAATCGGCACCGCCGCTTATGACGTGATCCTGCTGGATCTCGGCCTGCCGCACACGTCCGGCATAGAGGCGCTGCGCACGCTGCGTTCCGCCCGCAACGAAACGCCCGTCATCGTCATCACCGCGCTGGACCGCACCGCGCACCGCGTTGCCGGGCTGGATGCCGGGGCTGATGACTATGTGGTCAAGCCGGTCGATCTGGAGGAACTGGCCGCCCGCATCCGCTCTCAACTGCGCCGGCGCGACCGCCGCCATGGCGACAGTGCGAGCGTGGGCAGCGTCACTCTGGATTTCGCCGGCCATGTCGCCAGCCGGGATGGCGAGGAAGTACCGCTGACGGCCAAGGAATTTCGCGTGCTGGCCCTGCTGATGCGGCGCGCGCGGCGGTTCGTCTCCAAGGCCGATCTGGAAGGCGAGCTTTACGATCAGGATCAATGGGTGGAATCGAACACGATAGAAGTCGCCATCTCCGCCCTGCGGCGCAAGTTCGGGCGCGACTTCATCCGCACCGCGCGGGGCCTTGGCTATATGGTCGGGGGATCGGATTCATGAGGCGCAGCGCATGAAACGCGCTTCGCTTTCCACACGGCTCTATCGCCGCGTGCTGGTGCTGCTGGCGCTGACCGGGCTTGCCATGGGTGCCGTGCTCTATTCGGTGGCGGCCAAGGAAATCGGCCGCGCGTCCGATGCCCAGCTCGTGAACGCATCGCGCCTGCTCTACATGATGATGCAGGACGAACTGACCGCCGGCGTGCTGGCCGCCCGCGGCAAGGGGCTGGAGGGCACCACCGACCCCCTGCTGTCCTCGGAAGAAAAGCGCGCGTTCCACGCCTCCTACGACTGGTGCATGTTCGCGGTGTTCTGGGAAGGCCGGCCCGTGGCCCAGTCCGGCTGGGGGGCGCCGGTCGACCTGGTGCCGCGGCAGCCCGGCCTGCACGATTTCACGGCAGTCGGCGATCGCTGGCGCAGCTATGGCCTGCCCGGCCGCGATGCGCGGCTGCTGGTGGTCGTGGCGGAACGCGACTCCATGCGCGAATTTCCACTCGCGCCGATGCTGCGCAAGCTGGCTCTGCCTCTGCTGCTACTGATGGCCGCCGCGATGATCGTGCTGTGGCTGACCTTGCGCAAAAGCCTGTCCGAAGTCGAAAGGCTGGCCTCGTCACTCAACGCACGTTCGCTGGCCGATCTGACGCCGCTGGTTCCCGAGGACTGGTCACGCGATCTGGGGCCGCTGATAACCGCGCTCAACAAGCTCTTTGCGCGGCTGGAACAGGCCTATGAACTGGAGCAGGCCTTCACCGACGATGTGGCCCACGAACTGCGCACGCCGCTCGCCGCGATCCGCGCACAGGCGCAAGTTCTGGCACGGACAGCCCCGGACGCGCTGCGTGACGAGCTTGCCCGGCTGTTGGCGACCGTGATGCGCGCCAATCAACTGGTAGGTGGCATGCTGACGCTGGCGCGCCTGAACGCCACTGCCGTTTCCGCTCGCTCCATCGACGTGCATGCCATCGTTGCCGACGTCGTGGCCGAAGCGGTGGTCAACCTGCCCTGCGATGCGATCGAGTTCGCCGTCCTGCCCGATCATGTGGTGCGCTGGCAATGCGACCCTGGATCGCTGCAGATCGCGCTGACGGCGGTGATCGACAATGCCGTGCGCCATGCCGGCGATGGCGGCCGCATCGACATCGCCATCGTGCGGACGACCGATCACCTCGTCATCACGGTAGGCGATCGGGGCAGCGGCGTCGCGCCCGATGACCGCGCGCGATTGCTGCGCCGCTTCGAGCGCGGGCCGTCGGTCAGTCCGGGCAGTGGCCTCGGCCTGTCCATCGCCGTCAAGGCGATGACGCTGGCCCGAGGGACGATCCGCCTGGAGGACCGTCAGGACGGGCCGGGCCTGTTAGTGGTGCTCACTCTTCCGGCTCCCGACTGAGCACAATGCAGCCGACCAAATTTCAATCGCCAACGCGGTTATTCCGCGCGGTGGGGCCGCTTGCCCGGCTTTGGTGCGGCCCATATAACCGCGCATGATCGTCCGTCACGCGGGCCTTCATGCGACAAGTCTCTGATTTAAGGGATGCAAGGCAATGAAATCGACGTTTCGCCAGTTCCTGCTTGCCAGCGCCTGCCTGATCGGTAGCGCGGCCGCGCTTCCGGCTTCGGCCGCCCCTGCACCTGCTGCGGCGCCTGCTGCTCCTGCGGCAACGCCTGCCTATTCCTCGGCCACCACGCCGATCGGCGACCTTCTGGACAATCCGGCCACCAAAGCCGTGCTGGTCAAGGACGTTCCCACGCTTGTCGCCAATCCGCAGATCGACATGGCGCGCGGCATGACGCTGAAGCAAGTCCAAGCCTATGCCGGAGACGTGCTTTCCGACAGCGTGCTTGCGAAGGTCGACGCCGATCTCGCGCAGATTCCGGCCGCGAAATAAGGCGTAGCGGGCCATTTACCGGGCCATTTACCGGGCGTGCCGCTTTCCGGCGATGCGGCCCGGAAATGGCGGCGGAGCATCGATCCGCCTCTCCCGAACCACCGCGCCCTACCCCCGCGCCCTACCCCCGCGAACGCCCGAACCGACGATTTTTTGGGCGATCGCCCCGTCCAGTCAGGCAAGGGTCAGGAAACAGTCGCTTTGCCTGCCTGTATGAACGAAGACGATTCGCTCCGCCCGCGCCGGTCCCGGTTGCTGTCCGCCTCGGCCCTGGCGGTGCTGGCCGGCATGGTGGCGGCCTCTCCCGCCGGCGCCGATCCCGCTCCGTTCGAACTGACCGGCCCCGACCTGACGATCGAGGTGACGCGCGGGCAGCAAACGCTGCCGATCGCGCAAGTGCCCAGCCTTGCCGAGGGAGACAAGCTCTCCATCCATGCCGCCCTGCCCGCCGATCAGGGCCTGAAGTTCCTGCTGGTTTCCGCCTTCCTGCGCGGGGCGACCAATCCGCCGCCAAAGGACTGGATCGCCACGGCCAGCACCTGGAAGGAGAAGGAAAAGGACAAGGCGCTCTCGCTCACGGTGCCCAAAGGCGCGCGTCAGGCGGTGCTGCTGATGGTGCCGGACACAAATGGCGCTGAAGGCGCGCTGATCGATGCGGTGCGCGGCAAGCCGGGCGAATTCGTGCGCGCCGGGCAGGATCTGAACCAGGCCTCGCTCGACCATTCGCGCCTCACCGCGTTCATGGATGCGATCCAGGCACAGGATAACAATGCCCCGGAATACTTGCGCACGGTAGCGCCCGTGCTGGCGCGCAGCCTTTCGATCAAACTCAACGAGGATTGCCTTTCCAAGGTGATCGAAATGCAGGCGTCCTGCCTGCTGGAAAACCGCGAACAGCTGGTCCTCAACGACGTTCATTCCAGTTCGATCGCCGACACGCTGACCGGCGCCCCCACCGATCTTGCCCTGCAGCTTAGCGCCACGCCGCAGGCAGGCGCCGGCTACTACAGCGCCTATATCGGCGTCGCCCGCGACATTGCGCGTATCTTTGGCGCCTTTAGCAACCCGCAATTCGGCTACCTGCCCACGCTGGCCGTGCGGCGCGGCGATACGATGTCTCTGCTGCTCAACACCGCGCCCTCTTTCCAGAAGCCAAAGTCGGTCATGGTCGCGGCGCTTCCGGCCGTGGAAACCGACATTCCGCCGCAACTGCGCAGCACCGCCAAGGCGCCGGTCTGCCTGGCCCGTCCCGGCGCGGTGCTGGGCGTGGAAGGTGCACCGCTGGTCTTTTCCACTGCCTTGGCACACGACATGCGCGTCAAGCTTACCAATGCTTCGGGCCAGACGACCGACGTCACCGTGCTGCCCCGCGCCGACAGGGGCGGCTATGCGCTGGCGGGCGATGCGCTGCCCAGCGCGTTTACCGGATCGATGCGCGCGCAGCTTCACGGCAATTGGGGCTTTTCACCGTTCGATGGGCCCGACTTCCTGGTCCAGCGGCCGGACGGCAATGCCTGGAAAGTGTCCGGCGATGCAGACGGGCTGGTGATCGGCCGCGACAACGAAGTCGTGCTGGAAGGCAATGCCCCTTCTTGCGTGGACGAGGTTACGGTGAGGCAAGGCAATGGTGTGCCCCGCCCGCTCGAATGGAAAGTGCGGGATGGCAATCACTTGGCAGTCACCGTCCCCAAGGGCGCGACCGGCCCCGGCGAACTGCAGATGGAACTGCGTCTTCTGGGCGCGAAGAACCCGGAAACGATCACCCTGCGTGCCCGCACGGAAGCCAGCCGGATCGACGGTTTCGAAGTTCACGCCGGTGATGGGCAAGGCGTACTGACCGGCCAGCGGCTCGATCAGGTGCAGTCGCTGACGCTGGGCGATATCGAATTCCGCCCGGATGGCCTAACGCGTGAAGGTGCCGTCGATCACTTGCGGCTGACGGCACAGGGCGCCGCACGGGTGCCCGCGCAGGACGCAGCGAACGCAGCGAATAAGGCCACCATTCGTCTGGCCGATGGCCGCACGCTCACCCTGCCCGCCAAGATCTCCGCGCCCCGTCCGCACGCCGAATTGCTAAGCCGTACGGTCTATCCAGGCCCCGCCGCACCGGGCGCGCGGCCACTGGAACTGGGCGATTTGCTGCCCGACAACGGTGATCTGGTGTTCTCGATCAAGGCCGCGGCCGGCAATCGCTTCGATGCCGGAGACGCCATCGAAATCGGCACCGGCGGCGATGCCGCTGCCGCGCGGCTTACGGTAGGCAAGGGCCTGACGCTGGAAAGCCAGCAAGTGCTGGTCGCCCGCCTCAAGGCCGCGGACCTTCCCCCCGGAACCTTCGGCCCGCTCCGCTTCCGGCTGCTCGACGGGGAAACCGCAGGAGACTGGACCCCGCTGGCAACGCTTGCACGGCTGCCGCGTATCGAAAACCTGACTTGCGATGCCAAGGGCAAAGCCAAGGAAGCGGCACCCTGCACGCTTTCCGGGCGCGATCTTTTCCTGATCGACGCGGTTTCGGCAGATGCCGCCTTCGCACAGCCCGTTGCGGTGCCGCCCGGCTTCACTGGCGCAACGTTGCAAGTGCCGCAGCCGGTCGACGGCAAGCTGCATCTGCGCCTGCGCGACGCGCCGGACAATCCGGTCGTCCTGCGCTGACGGCCCCGCCTGGCGGGGCCGAAATCGCTTAGGGTTTTGCCGCCAGCTTGCATGTCCGGCGGTAAAGCACCGCGACGAGGATGGCGAACACCGCCGTGCCCAGCACCAACGGCAACTGGCCCAGATCGCCGACCAGCGCCAAGGGGCTGTCGCTGCCCGAAGCCGCCACGATCCCGGCAAAACCGACGCCCCACAGGCTTTCGCCCACGATCAGGCCGGTCGCAGTCAGCACACCCATGCGCTTGCTGAATTCCGCGTCGCTCTGGCGGTCGGCCCAGCGGTCGTAGAACCAGCCGATAACGGCACCGGTCACGGTGGGCAGGATCACGCTCATCGGCAAATAAATGCCGATACCGACGGCGAGCGGCGGCAGGCGCAGCCGGCCCATCACGCCCAGCACTTCGTCCAACACCACGAAGACGACGCCTGCACCCGCGCCCCAAAGGATCATCGTCCAGTTGAGATCGCCCCCAAGCACGCCCTTGGCAAGCGCCGAGATCAGCGCAGCTTGCGGCGCCGGCAGCGCTTCCGGACCGGCGCCTGGCGCCCCGGCGAAACCGAAGGCGGTATTCAGCAGGTCCAGCACCGGAGGAATCACCAGCGATCCGAAGACCACGCCGATCACCAGCGCCACCTGCTGCTTCCACGGCGTGGCACCAACCAGTTGGCCGGTCTTCAGGTCCTGCAGATTGTCGTTGGAGATCGTGGCCACGCCGAAAACCACGCCGGTGACGATCAGCGCATAGGCGATCAAGGCCGCAGTCGCATCGGGCGTCTGCTCGCGTCCGAACAGGCCGGCCAGCAGGAGCGATGCGGCCACCACCGAGAGAATGCCAATGCCCGAAACCGGCGAGTTGGACGCGCCGATCAGGCCCGCCATGTAGCCGCAGACAGCCGCGATCAGCAGACCCATGACAAGCACGAACAGCAGCGCGCCGCTTACCAGCAGAACCTGCGAACCTGCCAGTGCTCCGCCCGAAAGTACGCTGGAGAGCAGGATTCCGATCGGAACCAGCATCGTCAGAGTACCGATCAGCACGATGCCGATCGGCAGGTCCTGTTCTTCCAGAGCCAGCACCTTGCCGGCCTGGCGCGCGCGGCTGGCCGCCAGTGCCGAACGGATGCCGCCCAGCACCGGCCCGGCGATACGCAACAGCGTCCAGATCGCCGCCACGGCAATGACGCCGGCACCGAAGAAGCGCACGTCCGCGCTGAACACGCTGGTCGCCCAGGTTTCCACGCTGCCGCCCGGCATCGGGTGCCGCGCCGTCAACATCGGCAGCAGGACCCACCAGCCGATCACTAGGCCAAGGAACATCGCCATGCCGACGGAGAGGCCGACGAGATGGCCCACGCCCATCAGCGCAAAGGACAGGCCGCCGGAAATTCCAGTCGCACCCGATCCCGCGCGGAACCACACGGAGGCTTCGGCCACCATCAGACGAGTCTGCGTCAACGCCGCGAAACCGGCCGAAGCGACCGCGTTCCACAGCAGGACTGACAGCCCCTTGGCGCTTTCTTCGGCGCCCTGATCGCTCGCGAAGCCGACGCGCAGCACTTCGGCGGCGGCGTGGCCCTCAGGATAAGGCAGCGGCGTATCGACCACCAGCGCACGGCGCAGCGGCACGGAGAACAGCACGCCCAGAATGCCGCCGGTGCCGGTGATCGCCGCCGTGGTCCAATAGGGGAAGCCCTGCCACCAGCCGATCATCACCAGACCGGGCAATACGAAGATGATCGCGGCCAGCGTGCCCGCAGCGCTGGCGACGGTCTGGACGATGTTGTTTTCGAGGATCGTGGAATTGCCCAGCGCGCGCAAGATCGCCATCGAGATGACCGCCGCCGGGATCGACGTTGCGAACGTCAGGCCCACTTTCAGGCCAAGATAGACGTTGGCGGCCGTGAAGAACAACGTGATCACGCCGCCCAGCAGCACGCCGCGCACAGTAAGTTCCGCAATCGGCCCAGCGGCCGTTTGGCCGCGGACGGCTTTGGTATTATCGATCCCAGTCATCTTCACTTCGCTTCAAACCCGGCCTTGCGCCGCGCCCCTGATGGCACGGGCCATCCGGTCAGGCCAGTGAAACGATTGCCGAAATGGAATTTGCCGAACCCGCTCTGCGCGATTCAATCGAAATCGAGCGTCACATGCGGAATGTCGCCCTCGATCCGGCCTTGCTGCGCGGCGTATGCCGTAACCGGCACGCCCAGATCGCGCCCAACATCCATCGTCTCGCCATTGCCGGCCGCCATCAGCATGGAGCTTGGCACACGTATGGAGGCCAATTGCACTGCGTCCGCACTCAAGGTGACCGTCGCCGGTCCCCCCGGCATGTCCACCGCAAAGCGCATGGTCAGCTTGGTCGCCCCTTGCGGCAGCGCCTTGTCCGCCACCACGCGGGTGATCTCGTCCGGATCGGTTGACCGGGCCGCAACGAAGGCCGGCCTTCCCTTGTCGAGATAGAGGCTCCAGCCGCCAAACCGGCTCCCATATGCAAACACCGCCCCCGATGCCGCACCGCTTTCCAGCACGAGATCGGCATTCAGCGTAAAACTGCGCGCGATCGGCACGGGTTCGGTGTTCGAAGGCAGGCTGACATCCTTGCCCCAGAAGTCGAAATGCTTGCGCCCGCCGCCCCGCATCATGGCCGCGCCGCGCGCCATGCCGAAGCGATGATCGAGCGGGAAGACGTTGTTGCGCGCCGCCTCCTGCTTCCACAGGTCCATCATCGCCTGAAGGCGTGCCGGCTCCTTGACGGCCAGATCGGCCGACTGCGAAAAATCCTTGTCGAGATTGTAGAGCGACCACTCCATCGGCGGCCGCGCGCCCCCGGGCGGCAGGTTCTGCCATGCCATGCGGCCATCGTCGCCCGAAAGGAACCAGCCGTCATGGTAAAGCCCCACCTTGCCGCCGATCTCGAAATACTGGGTGCGGGGTTTCGCGGCATCGCAAGTGGCAAGGCTGGCCAGCAGGCTCTGCCCGTCAAGCGGCTTCTGGCGGATGCCATAGACCACTTCCGGCGCAGGCAGATGCGCGGCGTCGAGCACGGTCGGTGCGATATCGACGAGGTGGGAAAATTGCCCGCAAACCGCGCCCGGATGCGCGACATGGCCCTTCCAGCTGAGGATCATGCCATTGCGGATGCCGCCCAGGTACGAGGCGTATTGCTTGGTCCAGCGCAGCGGCGTGTTCATCGCCCAGGACCATCCGGCGGGATAGCTTTCATACGTCATCGGGCCGCCAAGCCGGTCGATATTGGCCTCCATCCAGGCCTCGCTCTCGTCATGCTTGCCCATGGAACGCAGCTCGTTGATGGTGCCACGCGGTCCGGCTTCGGCGCTGGCGCCATTGTCCCCGATCACCAGCGCGACCATGGTGTTGTCGAGCTGCCCCATGCGTTGCAATTCGGCGATCACGCGGCCGATCTGCTCGTCCTGATAGGCCAGTTGGGCGGCGGCGACTTCCATCGTGCGCGCCGCGAAGGCCTTCTGGCCGGTCGTCAGGCTATCCCAGGCAGGAATTTCGGCGGGGCGCGGCGTCAGTTTCGTGCCTTTGGGGATGATCCCCATCGCCAGCTGACGGCGCCAGGTCTGTTCGCGCTGCACGTCCCAGCCCCGATCGAACCTGCCCTTGAACCGGGCGATATATTCGGGCGGGGCCTGATGCGGCGCATGGGTGGATCCCGGCGCCATGTAGACGAGGAAGGGCTTGTCCGGCGCGGCGGCCTTCTGGTTGTGGATCCAGCGAATGGCATCGTCGGCCAGCCGGCTGTCGAGCAGGCGCCCGTCACCATCGTCGCGCTCAACCCGCTGCGTACCCCGATAGAGGATCGGCGAATATTGATCGCTGTCGCCGCTGACGAAGCCGTAGAAATAATCGAAACCGAGGCCTGTCGGCCAACCGTCGAAAGGGCCCGCCTCGCTGCGTTCATTGGATGGCAGGTTGTGATGCTTGCCGAACATCGCGGTGCTATAGCCGTTCAGGCGCAGTACCTGCGCAATCGTGGCGGTTTCCGGCAGGATCCGCCCGCCATAGCCGGGGAACGGCGAAGGCACGTCGCTCAGCCAGCCGACACCGGCGGCATGATGGTTCCGCCCGGTCAGCAATGCCGCGCGGCTGGGCGAGCAGATGCCGGTGGTGTTGAAGCGGTTGTAGCGCTGCCCTTGCGCGGCCAGCGCCTCGAAATTCGGGGTCGGCACCGGGCCGCCGAACGCGCTCGACATTGCGAAGCCGACATCGTCGCTCATCATCAAAAACACGTTGGGGGCGCCTTGCGGTGCCTGGACCGGCGGTTGCGCCATGCCCCTCGCATCGAGCGCGTTCTCTGCCACGGCACCACTGAATGGCGTTGCGGGGACGGGCAGGATATTCCGGGCTAGCCGATCCTGGGCTCCGCTGGCCGTCGCCACTGCCGATGCCGTGACCGCCGCTGCCAGCAGCCATCCGAACTTACGCGTCATCGTCATGATCCCCCTGCCTTCGCAGACAAGATAGCTCTCGCGAAATCATAACGTCCAATGCATATATGGGCATCATTACATGCATACTGGGAATGGAATGGACCTCACCCGCCTGCGGCATATCCTGGCCGTTGCCCGCAATCAAAGCTTCTCGCGAGCGGCAGAGGAACAGGGCATCACCCAGCCTGCGCTCAGTCGCAGCGTGGCCGCATTCGAAGCACGATACGGCGTCTGCCTGTTCGACCGCGGCCGGGGCGGCGCTCTCTTGACCCCGGCCGGCCGCCATGTGGTGGGACAGGCCGCCCGGCTGCTTGATGCCGCCGGCGATCTGGAACGCAGCCTGAAGCGCTATCCCTTGGGCGAACCGGCGCAGGTCTCCATCGGCCTGGGGCCGTTGATGGCAGGTCTTTTCCTGCCACGCATTGCCGGTTCGCTGCTCAAGGCATGGCCGGCGATCCGCATCCGCACACAGGTTCGTGCGCCGGACCAGCTTGTTGCCGAATTGCTGAACGACCGCATCGAGATGGTGCTTGGCAACAATTGGAACCTCGGCCGTGTGCCGGGCACCGAAGTGGAACGGCTTGGCCGGATCGCGGTGGCCTTCATGGTACGATCCGGCCATCCGCTGGCGAACCGGGGCAGCGTGAGCACGGCCGAACTTGAAGACTACCCGATCGCCAGCGCCGTGGACCTGCATGAATCCGGCGCGCAAGTTGGAAGCGGACAAGCCGGCAGCTTCGTCTGCGACAATTTCCACATCCTGCGTGAAACCGTTCTGCGCAGCGATTGCGTATGGGTCTCATCACCGCTCTTCCTCGCGAACGACTTGCGCAAGGGCCGGATCGTCCAACTGACTGTCACAGGTTTCGCACCGGCGTTTAGCGACATTTGCGTGGTCACGCGGCGCGGGCGCACCCGGTCACCCGCCGCGCTGGCCGTGGCGGCAGAGCTCGAGGCTCTTCTGAGTGAAGGCAGCTAACACACCTGCATTTTCGACCAATCGTTCGTAAATACGGGCGGATTGGGAAACAAATTGCCCCGATTGAATGCTTTCCAGTCGTTATGGACGCGACCTCGGGCATACACGGTGCGAAGGAACGCCAGGGTGGCTATCTCTGGCCTCACCGCGCGCGCTTCGGTTCGCCGCGTGGCTTGCGCATAGCGCGCAACATAGCGCTGACGATCATTGCTGCCGTCTTCGCTGTCTGGCTGGTTCTATTCGTCACGAAGGGGCGCTTTCTGAAGCATCCGTTCGAACGCATTGCCTCGTCCATGGCAGATCGCCAGATTTCCGTGGGCGGTGATTTCCAGCTCTATTTCGCGCCCTTGCGCATCAAGTTCCTTGCCGAGCGTTTGCAGGTGGCCAACCCTGCGTGGGCAAGCCAACCGGACCTTTTTTCGGCAAAGCGCATCGATGCGCGGATCGCACCGCTTTCGCTCCTCTTCGGGCGGCGCCACATCTACACGCTGGACCTCGACCAGGGCTTTGCCGATCTGGAATGGGACGCGCGCCACCAGGGCAATACCTGGACCTTCGGCACGCCGGGCAAAGGCGGTCCGCTGGAACTGCCACGCATCGATCGCGCCACCATTACCGGCACGAAAGTGCGCTACCTCGATCCCCGCATGAAGATCGTGGCCAATCTGCAGGTCGATCCGATCACGTCAACCAATGCCAAAATCGGCAAGGCCATCGCCGTGCGGGGCGACGGCACGCTGCGCGACACGCCCTTTCGCGTCTCCGCGCGCCTGCTTTCGCCGGATGAAACCATCGGCAACGGTGAAAACGCGTTGCAACTGCGGGCATGGGCTGCGAATAACGTGATCGACGTTTCCGGCAAACTCCCGTCCATCTCCGATATCGAAAATGTACCGCTCCATGTCCGCTCTGAAGGGCGCGACCTGTCGGATCTGCTGGGCATCATCGATGTCGTGATCCCCCATACCCGCCGCTATACGCTGACCGCGCAATTGGTGAAGGACGCAGAACGTTACCGCTTCACCGGAATGTCCGGCCGCTTCGGCAATTCGGATCTGGCCGGGACGCTAACCGTCACGAACGGCGAACGCCTGCGGCTGGATTCCGAGTTGAAGACGCGGCGACTGGATATTGTCGATGCCGCACCGTTCATTGGTTACAACCCCGATATCGTCGCCGCCCAGGGTGCCGTTGCTGCCGCGGCGGCAACCGGCGCCGGCCCGCGCAGGGTCATGCCCGATGCACGCCTTCCCGTGGACGCGATGCAGCGCTTCGATGCCACCCTGAAATGGCAGATCGGCGTGGTGCGGTCGCGCAACGTGCCGGTGCAGGACATTGCCCTCAAACTCACGCTCGATCGCGGCAGGCTGGCGCTTTCACCGCTGACATTCTCGATGGCGCGCGGCACGGTTTCGTCGGACCTGATCTTCGACACGCGGCGGCGCCCTTCCGCCGTCAGCTACGACATCCGCCTCTCGCAAACGCCGATGGGTCGCCTGCTCGCGGGCTACGGCGTGGTACAATCGGGAACCACGGGTTCGATCAAGGGCCGCATTCAGTTGGAAGGGCGCGGTGACACCATCCATGACTCACTCGCCAGTTCCTACGGCCGCATCGCCTTCGTGATGCCGCGCGGCACGTTGTGGACACAGAATGCGCAGCTGGCCGAACTCGATATCGGCACTTTCGTGACCAAGATGTTCGAGGGCAAGCTGAAGAAGCCGATCGAGATCAATTGCGGCTTGCTGGGCTTCACCGTGCGCAATGGCATCGCCGCGGCCGATCCGATCCTGATCGATACGAGCAAGAACGTCGTCACCGGGCGCGGCGGCTTCAGCTTCGACACCGAAGCGGTAGACTTGGCCTTCCGGGCGGACGGCAAGAAGTTCAGCCTGTTCTCCGGCCAGTCCCCGGTCGGTTTGCGCGGCCACTTCGCCGACCCGTCGCTCGACGTGATCAGCCCGCAACTGATCGGCCGTGCCGGCGTTGGACTTGGGCTGGCGGTAGTTGCCACGCCCGTCGCCGGCCTGCTGGCCTTCGTGGACATTGGCGATGCGAAGTCCGCCGCCTGCGGTCCCGTGCTGGCGGGCGCCGGCGCTGCCGCCCAGCGCACCGTTTCCGGCAAGCCACGCAAGGACGTGGGCAACGGCAGAGCCGGTAAAATAGATTAGGCTCTAAGCCGGCTCCATCACGCCCAGCAAATCGCCCAGATCGGCGACAGCAAACCCGGTGAACTGATCCCCGATGCCATAGGGCAGCAGCACGCGACGCCGGTGGACCAGCGCCCCGCAACTGTAGGTGACGTTCGGCACATATCCGCCATGCTGCTCGGCACTGGGGAACACCAACGGCGCGCGGGTGCGGAGGAGCACTTTCGAAGGATCGTCACGGTCCAGCACGCAGGCGCCGATGCAATAGCCCCGCACCATTCCGACGCCGTGGGTGAAGACCAGCCAACCTTCCTCGATCTCGATCGGCGATCCGCAATTACCCAGTTGCACGAATTCCCAAGGGTAACGCGGCGCCATGATCGGAATGCCGGCATCCCACCGATAGAGATCGTCCGACCGGAGAAGCCAGATGTTCTCGCCATCCTGACGGCCGAGCATGACGAACTGGCCGTCGATCTTGCGCGGGAACAGCGCCATGCCCTTGTACCCGCCCATCGCGCCCTCCAGCGTGCGCATTTCGAACGTTCGCAGGTCTATGCCGCGCAAGAGCCCTTGCCGCGCGGTGCGACCGTCGAAGGCAGTGTAAGTTCCAAGCAGCTTCTCGCGGCCGTCATCGCCCTGGAAAAGCACCATGCGCAAGTCCTCCACGCCTTGCCGCTGATCGGGAAGGATCGGGAAGATCACCGTTTCCGACACATTCTCGCTATCGTCGCATTGCAGGCGAACCCAGCCTTCGTCGTCGCTCTGGATGTCGGGGGTCATGCAGTGCGGGCTGGCGGGGTCGATCGTCAGGCCCGATCCGCAATCCCATGTGCCGGTGCGGAAGGTGACGGAAGATACATGGCCCTCCCCAATGCCCCGCAGCGAAAGGAGGAAGCGCACATGATCCTTGCCGGCACGATCCCCGCCATCCTTTTCGGGCAAGGGCACGATGCTGGGATTGAACAAGGCCGCCGCCTCGAACGCGAATTCCTGGCTGAAATAGGCGCCCAGCAGCAGACGGTCACTCTTCGAAAGTCCGCTTGTGTCGATCTCTTCCGCAAGGCTTTCCACCTGCCGCAGAAACGTGCGTTCCGCATTGCGATGGCGGGCGCGCATCGGGCCCATGACGAATGCCAGCATTCGTTCCCGGACGTCGGCATCGAGTGCCTCCAACCGGTCGACCACCGCCTGCGCACGCGTTGCGCCCTGCGCGAAGGCTTCGGGATAAGCGAAACGGAACGGCCTTATCACCGTGCGCGCGGGATCCGGCTGCAGTTCCGGCTCCAGCTTCGTGAACACGTCCGCAGTTTGCATTGCCGGCGCCTTTGCTTCGATCGGAGAGACCACACCTTGCGGCAGGGTTCCCGACGATCAACGCAGCAGACGCGGCATGGTTCGGCGCCAAGCCGATGCGGGCGCCTTAATCGCGGCGAAAGACGGGCGGGCGCTTCTCGAAGAATGCGGTGAAGGCCTCTCGCGCTTCGGCCGATTGCATCGCCGTGCGGAAAACGCGGGCTTCCTCTTCGATCCGCGCGACGACTGCCGCCGGATCACCCTTCATCAGCCGGCGCGTCGCCAACAGCGCCTGCGGCGGCTTCGCCATCAGTACCCCGGCCTTGGCACGCGCATGGGCAAGCAATTCCTCACCCGGCACCAGCGCGGTGACGAGGCCGGCAGCGTCCGCCGCTTCCGCTCCCATCGGCTCACCCAGCAGCAGCATCGCCGCCGCCTTGGCATAGCCCAGCGTGGCAGGCGCCAGCAGGCTGGATCCCGCCTCCGGCACGATACCCAGATTGACGAATGGCATCACGAACCGCGCATCGGGCGCCGCATAGACGAGGTCGCAATGGAACAGCATCGTCGTCCCGACGCCCACGGCCAGCCCCTGAACGGCAGCGACGATCGGCTTGTCGAACAGAGCGATGGCGCGGATGAACGCGAATGCGGCCGCAGCCCCTTCCGGGCCGGAGATGAAATCGGCCAGGTCGTTGCCCGCGCAGAAAGCGTCGCCCTTGCCCGCGATCAGCACAGCGCCGATGTCGCTGCGCGTCGACGCGGTTTCCAGCGCGGCGATCATGGTGCCATACATCGCGGCGGTCAGCGCATTCTTCTTTTCGGCACGATCGATATGAATTTCGAGAATGCCCTCATTCTCGACGATCTCGATGCCTGTGCTCACGCCATACTCTCCATTCTATTTCCGTCCCGCCGTTCGCACGCAGCGCGGGACGGAGCAAGAGGATATGGCGCCCTTACACAGGCTGATCGATGGACTTGGCCAGCGGCGTGAACAGCTTGGGCCCGGATGCGGTCATGTACCAACAATCTTCCAGCCGGATGCCGAATTCGCCCGGAATATAGAGGCCCGGCTCATCGGAAAAGCACATCCCCACCTCCAGCGGCGTGTCGGCGCCATGCACCAGATAGGGCGATTCATGCCCGTCCAGACCGATGCCGTGGCCCGTGCGGTGCGACAGGCCGGGAAGACGATAGCCGGGGCCCCAGCCTTCGCGCGTGTAGAACGTGCGAACCGCATCGTCGATCGCGCCGACCGGCACGCCGACCTTGGCCGTCTCCAGCGCGATATCCTGCCCGCGCCGGACCGTGTCCCACACCTTTCGCTGGCGAGCGGAGGGTTCGCCGTAGACCCAGCTGCGCGATATGTCCGACTGGTAGCCGAAGACTTGCGCGCCGCAATCCATCAGGATCACCGATCCCTCACGCACCGTCTGCGGCTGATGCGATCCGTGCGGATAGGCGCTCGCCTCGTTCAGCAGGACCAGCGAGAATTCCGGCGGCCCGCCCATCGCGGCGGAGGTCTTGTCCATCAGGTCGGCAATGTCGCCCTGCGTCATCCCGGCGCGGACCTGGCCGTGAACATACTTCAGCGCGGCCATGGTGATGTCGTTCGCGCGCTGCATCAGCGCCAGTTCCGCGGGGGACTTGATCTGGCGGCACTGGTTGACCAGCGCCTCGCCCGAGACGACTTCCCACTTGCGCGGCTCGTGCTGCAAGGCATCGACGATGAAGAAGCGCGCAGTCGGCTCGATCGCCACCTTGCGGCCGGAAACCTTGCGATCCACCAATACGCCGGCCATGCGCGCTTCGGGATCCTCATCCTCGTTCCACGCGCGCACTTCGGCCGAGATGCGCAGGGTTTCGCGCACGCTCGGCTCCTCGAAGGCGGGCGTAACGATCACCGTGTCGCCATCCGCCGGGATGACCGCCGCCGTGACGCGCTCGGAACGGTGCCATTCGACACCGGTGAAATAACGCAGGCTGGATCCGGACTCGACGATCAGTGCGCCAATTCCGGCCTTGCGCATCAGCCCCTGGACTTTGGCGATGCGCGCGGCATGCTCCTCGCGAGAGATCGGCTGAACGGGGGGCCCGGCAGGCGCAGCGATCGTCCCCGTCCCCGTCCCCGTCTCTGCCGCATGGAGGCGCGAGGTCATTGCAATACCGGCCGTGGCCATCGCGCCGGCGAGAAAACCCCGCTTCGAAATCATGAAGAATCCCCCTGAACCGCAACCCGAAACGCCCGTGGCGAGCGCGCCTTTGATCGGCCCCTTCGATGCCGCAAACCCATCCGGGCGACAAGCAGGCGTCTGCGCCTTTAACGGCGTTATTTTCCGCGTTGGTACCGCCCCCGACCGAACGCAATCGGGACCAGCCCATTCCCGTCGATGTGCAGTGTCATCGTGACGAAGGGCGCCGCATCCAGCGACGCGGCATCGATGGAGAATCGCAGCACGCCCCGCGTGACGGGCGCAAACGTGAACGACGCATCCCTGTCCGGGGCGAAATTGGCCTGCAATTGCGCCCCGACCACCGCGATGGGCGGCGCGCCGTCCAACAGGTCCATCCCGTCGCCGCCCGTCGTGGTCACCTCCGCCTCGCGGCCGTCCGCCAACCGCAGCGTGACGTGAATGTCGCGCGCGAACCGGCCTGTGGCAGGATCGACCACGCCGACGGCGATACCGCCCCGCCACGCCTGCGGACCATCCGGTACTTGCGGACGCGCCGGCAGATCGCACGCTGGGGGTAAGGCGGGTGCGCGCAATGCCAGCGGCGGCAGTCCGGCGGCGACCGCTTCGGCCTTCGCGCTGTCGTGCGCGGCCGTCCACTCGGCCATCGCGCGTTCGATCTCGCTGGCGGTGGCCCCGTCGATCGTCGTCAAGGCCATCGCCCGCCGGGCAAGCGCTTCCACGGCCGTTCGCGCGGCAACCGCACGGTCAAACGCCAGTGACGCCGCATCGCGCCCTTCGGCGGAAGCGGGGGCGGGAACGGACTCGACAACCGGGGCGACGGCATCCTCGGGTTCCAGAAACGGACAGCGCGCGCGAACTGCATCCACGCTTTCCTCATAGCGTGCGTTCAGCAGGCGGGTCTCCGCCGCCGCCGACCATGGATCGGCGCCCAGCCAACCGAAAAGCGGCCTGTCCTTCGCCGGACGCGACGCGGCCAGAATGATGTCATCCCCCTCACGCCGCCAGGTTCCGTCGGCAAACTGGTCGAGCGCGCCGTATGACAGATACCATTCGAAGGTTCCGTCCGGCCGCAGCAAAAGCTCCGATCCGGTTTCCATGATGCCGGTCAGGTAATAGTGCCCGGCGAATGCCCCATCAGCCGCCGAAGCGGCACCCTCTTGCCGGGCGGAGATCGGAACCGCGATGAAGGCCATGGCGATGGCAGTGAACGCGCCAAGCAAGCGAACACACGCACCCATATCGGTCTCTCCCCAACCGCAAGTCGGCCCGGACACCTGAACTTAGAGATCGTTCGGAAGTTCGCCAAAAGCGAATTTCGCGGCAACGCCCGCCACGATCGCCTCAGAACACGAAAGAAAGCTGATCGGGGTGTGCTGTGCGTCGCCGAGCGCCGCGTTCACGCACATTATCCTGATCCACGGTTCCGAAAACCACCTTGATCATGGTCAGCGCCCGCGAATTGACCTGGCTCGACGCCTCAAGCCGGCGCACGGCACGGGCAGGATCGCGATAGCCAATGGCCTTGCCCAATTCTGCTTCGGTCAACCCGCGATTCTTGCGGGCGAGAGCCAGTTCGGCCCCGGTCATGAGGATCTCCGTGGACACCTTGTACAGCGCTCGCCCCTCGGACGGCGAACACCGGTCAAGCCGAAAAGCGGATGATTTTCCTAGCGCTGGCGAATCGTCGGCGCCAGCCGAATGGCAAGCTGTCCACAGGCTATGCACAGCTTGCGGACAATGCGGCGGCGGGTGTGGGCCGGCTTCAGGACACCCCGGAGAGTTGACGAGCGGACGAACAAGGAAGAGCCTCTCAAAACCGTATCCGGAGAAAAGCGATGGCATCGAGACTTGCTATTGTCCTGAGTGGCGGCGGCGCCAAAGGCGCGTTTCAGGTCGGAGTTCTCGACGGCCTGATAACCAAGCACGGCGTCACGCCTTCGATCGTTGTCGGAACCTCCACAGGCGCAATCCAGGCGCTGGGGGTGGCACAGAACGACGTCGCCGGGCTGCTGAATGTATGGCTTGGCCTCAAGGGCGATGACGATATCTACAAGAAGCGCGGCGGGATTGCGGGCGCTGTCCTGTTCGGTGAAAAGGCCATTTACGACGCCGCTCCGCTGCGGCGTCTGCTCAAACAATTCGCAGACCCGGCCAAGCTGGCCGCCTCCACCGTCGATCTTCGTCTCGGCGTCGTCAGCCTCCAGTCCGGCGAATTCAGGACGATCGACAAGAGCGTGCCGGACATTCACAACTGGGTCTACGCCAGTTGCGCCATGCCAGTGTTCTTCGATCCGCTGCAGACGAGCGACAGGCAGCAATGGGTGGATGGCGGCGTGCGCGATGTAACACCCCTGGGTGCGGCGCTGGAGCTTAACCCTACGGGCGTGATCGTCATCCGCGCATCGCCGCTGGGCAAATCGTCTTCAACGAAAAACTTCGGCGGCCTGATCGATGTCGGGCTGCGGGCCGTAGACCTTCTGCAGTCCGAGGTCTCTCGCAACGATCTGGCAAATACGTCGCTAATCAATGACATGCTTGCTGCCCGCGACCAGATGTTCACGGCGCTGCAGGCGAATGGCACTTCGGCCAGCGACGCGGCAAGGCTGCTGCTTCCACTGGACAAACAGATCTCTCACTACCGCTTCGCGCAAGTTCGCGTCATCGAGCCCCGCGAAGAATATTCGGATACGCTGGAATTCGATCCCGCCAAGATCAGGAAGGCCATAGATGCCGGGCGCGCGGCGGTGGAAGAACAGTGGCCGGCCATCCAGTCGCTGGTCACGTGACGCGGTCGGTCCACTGGGGAATGGCCTTCCGACAGGTCCTCTTGACCATTCGCTGCAACTGCACAATCCTGCGCCGGTGAGCGAAGCAATCGTCGATCCCGTCCCCTCGCGTTCCGGCCCATCGGTGGTGCTGCCGGCGCGGCCCGAAGCGATCCGGCTCGATGCCGCGACAACGGCTGTGATCGTCGTCGACATGCAGAACGCCTATGCCAGCAAGGGCGGCTATGTGGACGAAGCCGGCTTCGATGTCGGCCCGGCGGCCAGCGTGATCCCGAAGATTGCCGACGTGCTCGATGTGGCACGCACGGCGGGAATGCCGGTGATTTTCCTGCAAAACGGCTGGGATTCCGGCTATGTCGAAGCGGGCACGCCGCTTTCGCCCAATTGGCACAAGTCCAATGCGCTCAAGACGATGCGGGCCCGGCCAGAGCTTGCCGGAAAGTTCCTGGCCCGTGGCGGCTGGGACTATGAGCTTGTAGAGACCCTGAGCGTACATGAAGGCGACCTACGCGTGCACAAGCCGCGCTATTCGGCGTTCTTCAACTCGCAACTCGATTCCGTACTGCGGGCACGCGGCATCCGGACGCTGATCTTCACCGGCATCGCCACCAACGTCTGCGTGGAATCGACCCTGCGTGATGGCTTCCACCTCGAATACTTCGGCGTGTTGCTGGAGGACGCGGTGCATCACCTGGGCCCGGATTTCATCCGCGAAGCCAGCCTTTACAATGTCGAGAAGTTCTTCGGCTGGGTGAGCAGCGTCGCCGATTTCCGCACTGCCGTCGGTCAACTGCCACCAAAGGAAGCGTGATGCCCTTCGAACCGATCAATCCGCCGCAGTTCCCCACGCCCATCGCCCCCTATTCCGCCGGAGCCAAGGCGGGCAACGTGGTCTACGTCTCCGGCGTATTGGCGCTGGGCGAGGGCGGCGCAGTGCTGCATGTGGGCGATGCCGCCGCGCAGACCCGCCACGTGCTGGAGGTTATCAAGACCACGGTAGAGGCGGCTGGCGGCACCATGGCGGATATCGCCATGAACCACATCTTCCTGAAGGATCTGAACGACTACGCCGCCTTCAATGCGGTCTATGCCGAGTATTTCCCGGGCGACAAGCCGGCACGCTATTGCATCAAGTGCGAGCTGGTAAAGCCGGATTGCCTTGTCGAGATAGCCTCGGTCGCCCATCTTGGCTGAGACTGGCGGGCTCTACTACGAAATTCACGGAAGCGCGGATGCGCCATGGCTGATCCTGTCGAGCGGCCTTGGCGGCTCGGCCGGGTACTGGACACCCAACCTCGCGCCGCTGGCCGAGCATTTCCGCGTTCTCACCTACGACCATCGCGGCACGGGCCGCAGTGACCGTACGCTGCCTGAGACGACCTCGGTCGAAGACATGGCGAGCGATGTGGTCGCGCTGATGGATGGCTTGGGCATTGAGCGCGCGCATTTCATCGGCCACGCCCTCGGCGGCGCCATCGGCATCGAAACCGCCATCCGTACCGGCCGGATCGATCGGCTGATCGTCATCAACGGCTGGAGGACGCTGTCCCCGCATACCCGGCGCTGCTTCGCCGCCCGCCTTGCACTGTTGCAAGGAGCGGGTGAGCGCGCCTTTCTCGAAGCGCAGCCGCTGTTCCTCTATCCTCCCGACTGGATCGCCGCGCACGATGGCGAACTGACGGTAGATCTCGATCATCACCTTGCAACCTTCCCCGGCACGGCCACCACCGCCAAGCGCATTGCCGCCGTGCAAGCCTACAGGCCCGATCCGACAGGCCTCGCCGCGCTCGAACATTTGCTCGCCATCGCCACGCGCGACGATTTCCTCGTGCCATTCGCCACCGCGCTCGATCTCGCCGAGCCGGTGGAGCGCGCCGATGTCGCCACATTCGACTGGGGTGGCCACGCTTGCAACGTGACCGATCCGGAAGCCTTCAATCGCCTTGTTCTCGAATTTCTCAGGAGCTGAAGCTCATGCAAGTCGGCGTTTTCGTTCCCATCAACAACAACGGCTGGCTGATCAGCGAGAACGCCCCGCAATACTTGCCCAGTTTCGATCTCAACAAGGAAATCGCCCAGCGCGCCGAGAAATACGGGCTCGATTTCCTGCTCTCGATGATCAAGCTGCGCGGTTTCGGCGGCAAGACGCAGTTCTGGGAATATGGCCTGGAAAGCTTCACGCTGATGGCCGGGCTGGCGGCAGTGACGGAGAAGATCAAAATCTTCGCCACGTGCCCCACGCTGATCATCCCGCCCGCCTTTGCCGCGCGGATGTGCAACACGATCGACAGCATCAGCCATGGCCGCTTCGGGCTGAACCTGATCACCGGCTGGCAGCCGCCCGAATACACGCAGATGGGCCTGTGGCCGGGCGACGAACACTTCCGCAACCGCTACGAAGTCCTGGGCGAATATGCACAAGTGCTGCGCGAGCTGTGGGAAAACGGCCGCTCGGATTTCAAGGGCAAGTATTACCAGATGGAGGACTGCCTCGTCCGTCCCCAGCCCGAAGCCGACATGAAGATCATCTGTGCGGGCTCCTCCGACGCGGGCCTCGCCTTCTCGGCCAAGTGGGCGGACTATGCCTTCTGCCTTGGCAAAGGCGTCAACACGCCGACGGCTTTCGCCTTCAACAACGACCGTCTTTCGAAATTCACGGCGGAAACCGGGCGCGAGGTTTCGGTCTTCGTGCTGGTCATGGTGATCGCCGCCGAGACGGACGAGGAAGCGATGGCCAAGTGGCAAAGCTATAATGACGGCGTCGATATCGAGGCCATCGCCTGGCTGGCCGACCAGGGCGCCAAGGATACCGTGAACACCGATACCAATGTGCGCCAGCTCGCCGCACCGGAGGGGGCGGTGAACATCAACATGGGCACGCTGGTCGGCAGCTACGAAAGCATAGCGCGCATGCTGGACGAGATGGCCGAAGTGCCGAACACCGGCGGCGTACTGCTCACCTTCGACGACTTTCTGGAAGGCGTGGAGGCTTTCGGCACGCGCATTCAGCCGCTGATGAAGAGCCGGCGAGAACAATGCGCCAGTGTACCTTCCCAGTCCTGAGCGCAAAAACCGGTTTCGCATAAGCGGGGCACTCCGCCATATATCGCAAGCCTGCTGACGAAGGCCGCGCTTCCCGCTATGGGGCCCGCCATGGATACGCCCCGCCCCACCCTCTCCGAACCCTGGCAGGTTGCCGCTCTGTACCGTTTCGCCCGTTTCGACGATTGCGCCGCCTTGCGCGAACCGATCGAGCAGCTTTGCCGCGAACAGGGCATTCGCGGCACGCTGCTGCTGGCACATGAAGGGATCAACGGCACGATCGCGGGATCGCCGCAGGGCATCGCCACTGTCGTCGATTACCTGCGCAGTCTGCCCGATTGCGCGGAGCTGGACGTCAAACTGTCCACCGCCGCCGACATGCCGTTCCATCGTATGAAAGTGCGGCTGAAGCGCGAGATCGTGACCATGGGGGAGCCCGATATCGATCCCCGCGCCAGTGTCGGCACTTACGTCGATGCGCAGGACTGGAACGCGTTGATCAGCGATCCGGACACGATCGTGATCGACACGCGCAACGACTATGAAGTGGCCGTTGGCACATTCGAAGGCGCGATCGATCCGAAGACGGCCAGTTTCCGCGATTTCCCCGAATGGTTCCGGCGGGAGCGCGAACGGTTGCTGGACAGTGGCAAGCCGACAAAAGTCGCGATGTTCTGCACCGGCGGAATCCGCTGCGAAAAATCCACCGCTTTCCTCAAGCAGGAAGGGGTGGAGGACGTCTACCACCTCAAGGGCGGAATCCTGAAATATCTGGAGACGGTGCCCGAAACCCAGAGCCTGTGGCGCGGCGAATGCTTCGTGTTCGACCAGCGGGTAACGATCGGGCATGGTCTGGTCGAAGGCACTTATGCCCTGTGCCATGCCTGCCGCCGCCCGGTTGACCAGGACGACCGCCTTTCACCGCTCTACGAAGAAGGCGTCAGTTGCCCCGCGTGCCATTCGGAGCGCAGCGACGCGCAGCGGGCTTCGTACCGCGAGCGGCATCGCCAGGAAACGCTCGCAGCGGCACGGGGTGTTGCCCATGTCGGCGCCGTTCGCGATCAGGCGGACTGATCGGCCGCCAATCCCATTCATCGCAGCCTGATGGTGGATCCGGCGCCAACGGATCCACCACTCAAAGGGTAGGGTTTGCCGCGTTTCCGGGGCAAACCCTAGCCAATTGGCGAAAGCCTCAGGCTTTCTCCAACCGCGGCAGGAACGCCGTCAGCAGGCCGATTGCCGGCAGGAAAGCGCAGACCTGATAGACCGTCTCGATGCTGGTGTGGTCGGCCAGCCAGCCCAGTGCCGCCGCGCCAAGGCCGCCCATCCCGAACGAGAAGCCGAAGAACAGCCCGGAAATCATCCCGACTTTGCCGGGTACCAGTTCCTGCGCGAAGACGACGATGGCGGGAAACGCCGAAGCCAGGATGAGGCCGATCGCCACGGTCAGCGGACCGGTCCAGAACAGGTTTGCATGGGGCAGCAGCAGGGTGAACGGCAGAGCGCCCAGGATCGAAAACCAGATTACGTATTTGCGCCCGAAACGATCGCCCAGCGGACCGCCCATTACCGTGCCGACCGCCACCGCCGCGAGGAAGGCGAACAAGTGCAGCTGCGCATTCTGCACCGACAGCCCGAAGCGGTGGATGAGGTAGAACGTGAAGTAGCTCGTCAGGCTGGCCAGATAGACGTATTTGGAAAAGATCAGCGACAGCAGGATGGCAATGCCGCGCCCCGCCTGCCCCTTCGGAAGGGAGGCTGACAGGTTCGCTTTGCGCCCTGCGGCAAGGCGTTCGAGGCCGTGGCTGCGATACCACGCTGCAACGTTCCACAGCACCGCGCCCGACAGCAGCGCCAGCATGGCGAAGAACGCCAGGCTCGACTGCCCCCACCGCACGACCACTAGCGCGGCTGCGAGCGGCCCCAGGGCTTGACCGGCATTGCCGCCGACCTGGAACAGTGATTGGGCAAGACCATGCCGCCCACCTGCTGCCATCCGCGCCACGCGCGAGGATTCCGGATGGAACACGGAAGAGCCCATGCCCAGCAACGACGCACCGACAAGGACCAGCCAATAGCTATGCGCGGCGGAAAGCACGGTCAGCCCGGCAAGCGAGAACAACGTCCCGACCGGCAGCGCCATCGGGGTCGGCCGCTTGTCTGCATAAAGGCCGATCAGCGGCTGCAGGATGGAAGCGGTGATCTGATAGGCCAGCGTCACCAGCCCGATCTGACCGAAGCTAAGCTTCAGGTCGGCTTTCAGGCCGGGATAGATTGCCGGTAGCAAGGATTGCATCATGTCATTGAGAAGATGACAGAAACTGATGGCGATAATGACGCCGAACACGGTTCCGTTCACCGTTCCCGTCGCGGCGCCAGTCATCGGCGTGCTGGACCTGCTGGCAGCCATTCTGCGTGTCTCCTTTGCATGGCTTGGCTTCTCGAATTGCCCCTATGCGCTTTGAAAGCGTCCCGCTTTGTCGTATGGGTCAATCAATTATGCAAATGGGACATTCCCCTCCACACCGCCAGCCCGATGACTTCGAGGATGTGCCGCGCCCTGTGGTCGGTATCGGCAACGACTATCCGCCGTCCTTCGAACTGGCCGAACACAGCCATCGGCGGGGGCAGTTTCTCTATGCGGCAAGCGGCGTGGTTGCGGTCGGTACGCCGGAAGGCGCGTGGGTCGCCCCGCCGGAGCGCGCGGTATGGATCCCGGCAGGTACGCCGCATTCGGTGCGCATGGTCGGCGCCGTGCAGACGCGCAGCGTGCTGATCGACCAGGCAGCGGGGGCGATGCTGGCGCGGACCTGCCGGGTCGTTTCGGTCACCCCGCTGCTCCGCCAGCTTCTGGTCGCGGCGTCGGAGGTGCCGGCCGAATATGATCTGGACGGGCGGGACGGTCTGGTGATGGCGCTGCTGGTGGCGGAAATCGCGCAGGCGCCGGTCATTCCGATCGTCGTGCCCTTTCCGCGCCATGCCGCCTTGGCGCGGCGCTGCCACCGGTTCCTGGAAAGCCCGCGCGCAAGTGAGACCATCGATCAATGGTCGGATGCGCTGGCCATGAACCGCCGCCGCTTCACGCGGCTGTTTCGGCGCGAAACGGGGATGAGCTTTGCCGAATGGCGGCAACAGGCCTGCCTTTCCGCAGCGCTGCCACGGCTGGCGGCCGGCGATTCCGTCACTGCCATCGCCCTCGATCTCGGTTACGACAGCCCGGGTAATTTTTCGACGATGTTCAAACGCGTGCTGGGGGCGCCGCCGAGCCGTTATCGCCCATGAGTGGCCGCGAACCGCCCCGCTGAAGAACCGAACGGACCGGGCAAGGAAAGCCCGATCCGTTCCGTTTTGCCACCCCGCCCCGCGCCATACCTCTTGCGCGGAGTTCAGCGGCTTATTTCAATCCGCCGCCGATGGCGCGGTAGATCTCCACCATGTTGCTGGCGCGGGTCAGACGCGTAGCGACGAGGGTCTGTTCCGCATTGTGCAGCGTGCGCTGCGCGGCCAGTGTCGACAGGAAATCGTCCACCCCGGCCCGAAAACGCGCATCGGACAGCTTGTAGCTGCTGCGCGCCGCATCCCGCAGAGACGTCTGCGCTTCCAGCTGCGCGGTCATCGTGGCGCGGCGGGCAAGCGCGTCGGCCACTTCCCTGAAACCGGTCTGGACGCTCTTTTCGTACGTCGCGACCATCGCGTCATAGGTGGCGCGGGCATAGCGCAAATTGCCCTGATTCCGGCCGAAATCGAAGATCGGCAGGCTGGCCGAAGGCGCAACAGACCAATAATCGCTGCCGGATTTGAACAAGCCCGACAGACCGAGGCTCATCGTCCCGAATGCCGCAGTGAGCGAGATTTTCGGGAAGAACGCCGCGCGCGCCGCGCCGATATTGGCATTGGCCCCGATCAGCTGGTGCTCGGCCGCCGCAATGTCCGGCCGGCGCAGCAGCAACGTGGAGGGCAGGTCGGCCGGCAGATCGTTCAGTGTGACGTCTGCGCTAGGCAGCTCGGTTGGCAGATCCGCCGTCGGCACGCTGGTGCCCGCCAGCAGGTTCAGCGCGTTCTGGTCCTGCGCGACCAGCGTGGTCGCTAGCGCAATGTCCGAACGTGCCTGATCGTAGCTGGTCTGTGCCTGACGCACTTCCAGCTCAGAGGCGATGCCCTTGGCGAAACGAGCCTTGGTCAGATCCAGCGTCTGCCCGAAGGCCTTCTGTAGATCGCTGGCGATCTTCAGCCGTTCCTGATCGGCGGCCATCGTCAGCCATGCATTGGCGGTTTCGGCGATCAGCGCGGTTTGCGCGGCATTGCGGTTCTCGACCGAGGCGAAGTAGCTTTCCTGCGCCGCCTTGGTCAGATTGCGCACCCGGCCGAACAGATCGATTTCCCACGACGACGCGCCGATGGAAGCCGTATAGATGTCCGTACGACCGGACGCTGCGCCCGCGCCCCCCGCCGCAGCCTGTGCGAAGGGCTGATCCTGATAGGTGGCACTGCCACCGGCAGCGACAGTGGGCAGCAGGTCGGCGCGCTGCACTTTGTACTGCGCGCGTGCCTGTTCGACATTGGCCACCGCGATGCGCAGATCGCGATTGTTGTCGAGCGCGGTCTGGATGACCCGCGCCAGGCGCGGGTCGGTGAAGAAGTCCTTCCAGGCCGTATCGGCCGAAACCGTGGCCGCGCCTGCGCCACTGGCCTGCGCGGTGCCGTCGGCCGGCCCCGAAGGGCTGGTCGCGGGAACGGGAAGATCCGGGCGGACATACTTGGGCGCCATGTTGCAGGCCGCCAGCGCGAGCGCCAGCGACGTGGCGGTAAGCGCTTTCACATTACGCATTTTCATGCCTCCTGCGGCTCGGCCGAAGCCGTACCGTCGAGATTGTCTCGATCGCTGCCCCCACCCGTGCCGTGGTGTTCACGGAACAGGCGCTTCACCACGGTGAAGAACACGGGCACGAAGAAGATCGCGAGAACGGTGGCGGACAGCATGCCGCCGACCACGGCCCAGCCGATCGCATTCTGACCACCGGCGCCGGCGCCGGTCGAAAGGGCGAGCGGCAGCACGCCGAAGATGAAGGCGAAGCTGGTCATCAGGATCGGCCTGAGGCGCAGCTTGCCCGCTTCCAGCGCAGCCTGCACCGGAGGCAAGCCGTCCCGCATCTTCTCTTCCGCGAATTCGACGATGAGAATCGCGTTCTTCGCCGAGACGCCGATGGTGGTGATCAGGCCCACCTGCAGGTAGATGTCGTTGTTGAGCCCCACGATGGTGGCTGCAATCACCGCGCCCAGCACGCCCAGCGGCACCACCAGCATGACCGCGATCGGCACCGACCAGCTCTCGTAAAGCGCGGCAAGGCACAGGAACACGATCAGCATGGACAGCGCATAGAGCGCCGGAGCCTGGCCGCCGGAGGTCTTTTCCTCGTAGGAAATGCCGCTCCATTCAAGGCCGACACCCGCCGGCAACTTGGAGGCCATCTCCTCGACAACCTTCATCGCATCGCCGGTGGAGACGCCGGGCGCAGGCGCCCCCATGATCTGCAGCGACGACACGCCGTTGAAGCGTTCGAGCTTGGCCGGGCCGTAAGTCCACTCCGTCCGGGCGAAGGAGGAGATCGGCGCCATCACGCCGGTGCTGCCGCGCACGAAAAACTGGCCGATCGATTCCGGGGTGGAGCGGAATTGTCCATCGGCCTGAACGAACACGCGTTTCACGCGGTCGCGATCGATGAAGTCGTTGACGTAAGTGCTGCCCATCGCCGTGCTGATAGTGGCGTTGATGTCCGACTGGGCGATGCCAAGGGCACCGGCCGCGGCCTGGTCAACGTCCAGCTTCAGCTGGGGCGTATCCTCAAGACCGTTGGGTCGTACCTGGGCGAGGCGCTTGTCCGCCATGGCCATGCCGAGAAGCTGGTTGCGTGCCTCCAGCATTTTCGTATGGCCCAGCCCGCCACGGTCGACGAGCTGGAACTCGAAGCCGGTGGCATTACCCAGTTCCTGGACGGCTGGCGGTGCGAAGGCGATCGCCATACCGGCCGAAATCTTCTGGAACGCCTGATTGGCACGCAGCGCAATGGCACTGACGGTATTGTCCTTGCCCTTGCGTTCGGACCAGTCCTTCATGCGAACGAAGGCAAGGCCCACGTTTTCGCCCTGCCCCACGAAACCGAAGCCGGAAATCGTGAAGACGTCGGCGACATTGGCCTTTTCGTCCTTGAGGTAGTGATCGCGCACACGGGCGAGCGTGCGTTCGGTTTCCTCCATGGTCGTGCCGGCGGGCAGCGAGACCTGGTTGATCAGGATGCCCTGATCCTCGTCCGGCAGGAAGCCGCCGGGAAGGCGCAGGAATATCACGCCCATACCCACGACGATCAGGCCATAGACCAGCATCGTGCGGCCCCAGTTGCGCTCCACCTTGTCCACGGCCTTGCCGTAACGATCCACACCGCGATCGAACGTGGTGTTGAACCAGTGGAAGAAGCGATTGAACAGACCGGCAATGCCGGTCTGCTTGCCTTCGCCAAGGCCGGTTCCGTGGCCGTGGCCGTCCGACGATCCCTTAAGGATGGTGGCGCAGAGCGCCGGCGTCAGGATAAGCGCCACCAGCACCGACAGCACCATCGAGGAAACGATGGTGATCGAGAACTGGCGGAAGATCACGCCGGTGGAACCGCCGAAGAACGCCATCGGCAGGAACACCGCCGAAAGCACAAGGCCGATGCCGACCAGCGCGCCGCTGATCTCGTCCATGGAGCGGCGCGCCGCTTCCTTCGGGCTGAGCCCTTCGGTCTGGATAAGGCGTTCGACGTTTTCGACCACGACGATGGCATCGTCGACCAGAAGGCCGATCGCCAGCACCATGCCGAACAGAGTTAGCGTGTTGATGGTAAAGCCGGCCAATTGGAGCACAGCCAATGAGCCGAGCAGGACGACCGGCACGGCAATGGTCGGGATCAGCGTCGCGCGCCAGTTCTGCAGGAACAGGAACATGACGATGAACACGAGCACGACCGCTTCGACGAGCGTGTGGATCACCTGCTCGACCGAGAGCTTGACGTAAGTCGAGTTATCGACCGGGAACTTGTACTTCACCCAGCTCGGGAAAGTCTTGGAAAGCTGGTCGATCTGCGTCTTCACCGCGTCCACGGTGTCCAGCGCGTTGGCGCCCGGCGCCAGCTTGATGCCGAAGCCTGCGGCAGGATGGCCGTTCAGCTTGGCGCCGAAGCTGTAGTTTTCCGCGCCCATTTCGACGCGCGCGACGTCGGAGAGATGGACGACCGATCCGTCGGGATTGTTCCGCAGCATGATCTGGCGGAACTGCTCCGCCGTGCGCAGGCGCGACTGAGCCGTGATCGTGGCGTTCAGCGCCTGCCCCTTGGGCGAAGGCGAAGCGCCGATCTGGCCGGCCGAAACTTGCGCGTTCTGTGCCTTGATCGCGGCGGTTACATCGGTCGCAGTGACGCCGAGCGTGGCCATCTTGAAGGGATCGAGCCAGACGCGCATGGAATATTGCGCACCCAGAAGCTGGGTATCGCCCACGCCGTTCACGCGGCTGATCGGGTCCTGCAGCGAACTGGCAATGAAGTCGCCCGCGTCCTGCTGATCGTGAATGCCATCATCGGCATAGACGGCCATGACCATCAGGAAGGTCGAGGTCGACTTGGTGACGCGTAGGCCTTGCTGCTGCACTTCCTGCGGAAGCAGCGGGGTTGCCTGCGAAAGCTTGTTCTGCACCTGAACCTGCGCGATGTCAGGGTCCGTGCCCTGTTCGAAGGTCAGGGTGATGCTCAGGTTACCGGCACCGTCGCTGGACGATGCGAAGTAGCGCAAGTGGTCGATGCCCTTAAGCTGCTGTTCGATCACCTGCGTCGTCGTCGATTCCAGCGTCTGGGCATTGGCGCCCGGATAGCTGGTCGCGATCTGCACGGCAGGCGCCGCGATTTCGGGGAACTGGGCCACGGCAAGGGAACGGATCGCCAACATGCCTGCCAGCATCATGACGATAGCGATGACCCATGCGAAGATGGGCCTGTCGATAAAATAGCGGGACATTGGTTACTGGGCCCCACCTGTTGCAGCAGAGCCCGTGGCAACCGTGATCTGCTGCGGCATGCCCGGCTTGACCACCGTGCCCGGACGCAGGTTGACCAGACCTTCGACGATCAGCTTGTCGCCGATGTTCAGGCCCTTGGTGACAATCCACTTGTCGCCCACGGCGCGATCGACTTCGATCTGGCGCATTTCGACCTTGTTGTCCTTGCCCACCACCATCGCGGTGGCACGGCCGCGCGGATCGCGGATCACGCCCTGCTGCGGGGCGAGGATGACGTTGCGGCGCAGCCCTTCGACAAGCTTGGCGCGCACGTACATTCCCGGGAGGAGCAAGCCTTTGGGATTGGGGAACGTCGCGCGCAGGATGACCGAGCCGGAGCTGGGATCCACGGTGACGTCGGCGAACTTCAGCTGGCCTTCGATCGGATAGACCGAACCGTTCGGCAGGATCAGCTGGATGCGCGCGCCTTCAGCCTCGCTCACGCCGCCCGATGCCATCGCCTGCTTCAGATCGATGATCTGCGCGGCGGACTGGGTCACATCGACATAGACGGAGTCGGTACGCTGGATGACGGCAAGCGCATCCGCCTGTGCGGCCGAAACAAGCGCACCCGGCGTGAACAGCGAACGACCGATCCGGCCAGAAATCGGCGCACGGATGCGGGTGAAGTTCTGGTTCACCTGCGCCGCCTGCAGCGCGCCCTGCTGCGCCGCAACATTGGCGCGGGCCTGCTGTGCGGCGGCAGCGGCATCATCGTATTGCTGCTTGCTGACGGCGTTGATCGCGATCAGGTCCTTGTAGCGCTGGGCCTGCAGCGTGGTCGAGTTGATCGTCGCATTGGCAGTCGCCAGCGCGCCCTTCGCCTGGGCGACTGCGGCGCGGTAAGGCGCATCCTCGATCTCGTACAGCAATTGACCGGCCCGCACCTCGCTGCCTTCGGTGAACAGGCGGCGGCGAATCACGCCGGTGATCTGCGGGCGTACGTCTGCGGTTTCCAGCGCTGCAATGCGGCCGGGAAGTTCGTTCGTCAGCTCCGCCGAGTCGGTCGTGAGAGTGACTATTCCTACGGCTGGCGCAGGCGGCGCGGCAGGCTGTTGCTGCCCGCAGGCGCCCAGCGAAAGCGCCGAAGCGCAAGCCAGAAGCCCGAAAATCATCGCCTTTTTCATTGGTTCATCCGATGCGGTCTTGGGGGGAGGCCGATGAATGAATACTCATTCACCTTGCGACGCACCTAGAAATCTGCCAAAGAGAATTCAAGAAAAAAGAATGCAGAGAACGAAATATGGTTGCACCGCAACATAAGGCCTCCAGCCCGGATCGCATACGCGTCGCGGCCAAGGAGCTCTTCGCCACAAAAGGATTCCATCAGACGTCCATGGCGGAGCTTGCGGCTGCGGCCGACATGTCGGTCGGGCTGATCTACCGCTCGTTCAAGAGCAAGGGAGAGATCATCGAAGCCATCGTGCGCGCCGATTTCGAAGAGAAGATCGCAGAACTGGATGAACTGCGCAGCCGATTGGAAAGCGGCAAGCTGACGGTTCTGGAAACGTTTACCGAACTGTTCCTTCAGGTCATCGACACGAAGGAGGAAGCGCTGTCGTTCGACATAATCGCCGAGGGCTACCGCAACGATCGGGTCGGCCAGACGATCGGCGAAATGTGCGGCCAGTTCCGGGACTATCTGGATGAATTCGCACGGGCCGCCAACCCGGCGCTGGAGGGCGACGAACTGGCCGGCGCAACGGAATTGCTACTGGGATGTCTGTTCGGCCTGGGGCATCGCAGCATCTCCGCTCCAAGGCTGGACGCCGCGCGCACTGCCGAATGCAGCGCGCGCATGATCGTCGCCGCCTTGATGAGAGGGTAAGACGGCAGAAAATCTCCGCGCCGGATCTGTCGGCCTGCCCCGCTGAACCTATTCTCGCGGCGCCTATTGAGGGAACTGGATGACGCCCAATCAAACGAATGGGCAGCGCGTCCCGGCTTTCAAGTCGGCACGATCGCAGATCGAAAAAACGCTAGAAAGGCGGCCTTGGTTACAGCCATGCAAGATGAAACAGGCCGCCGGGGATATGCGGCCCGGCCAACCCAGTCCTAACGGCGCCCAGCCCTAACGACGAAGATCTATCGGGCGAAGGGCAAAGCACCCCAACCGCAATGCGTGCTGCAAGAGGGAGCATATGCGGCATAAGCGGGCGCTTCGGCAGCCGCCTGCTGATCGACAGCGGGAGGGGTCGCCTTCACCGTTTCCACCGAAGTCGAATTCGGGGCCACCGCCAACGCCAATGCGCCTGCAACCAATCGTGCGAGAACCATCAGACTCTCTTCCCGTATATTTTTATTACCTTTATGCTGTCATAATAATGCAATTCGCTCAAGCACGCGACAGAAATCGTACTATAAAATCAATTTTGTTATTCGCTCTGACGAGGCAAATCAGCCACTCGCCGGAACCGGGCCCACCTCCGAACGGCCGAGACAACTCTCTGTCGTACAAGCAAAATCTGATCACCCACAGTACGATTGGCGTAGGACGCGGGGCAACGTGGACCGGATCGCGCGCGCGATGACGCGCCAGATCGACACGCGCCGCAACGACGAAGCCCGCCAATCGCAGCGGATCGGTGGGCCTCGATGATTTTCAATCGGTCGTGCCGGGCAGTTCGGGCAAGACGCCCTCCCCGCGGCGATCAGGCCTTCGCGGCGATGACGATGATTTCGACCTTGTATTCGGGTGTAAACAGCTTCGCCTCACCCGTGGCGCGAGCCGGCGCCGGGTGGCCGGCAATCCACGAATCCCAGACGGCGTTCATTTCGTCGAAGTCCGCCATGTCGGCCAGCCAGATGGTGGCCATCAGCAGGTGATCCTTGCTGCTGCCGGTCTGTGCCAGCAGCGCCTCGATCTCGGCCAGCGCAGTTTTTGTCTGCGCGGTCACGCTTTCCCCCGGCGCGCCGATCTGGCCGGCCAGGTAGATAGTGTCTCCATGGATCACGGCCTCGCTCATGCGCGGGCCCTGGTCGATGCGGGTAATGGTCATGTCTGATCCTTGCGAGAGAGGGGGATTTGGGGAGTTAGTAGCGGCTGATGGCCAGATCGGCGGTCTCGATCGCCGGTTTGCGGCCGGCGATGATGTCGGCGATGACATGGGCCGACCCGCAGGCCATCGTCCAGCCCAGCGTGCCGTGCCCGGTATTGAGGAACAGGTTCGGCACCTTGGTCGCGCCGATCACCGGCGTGCTGTCCGGCGTCATCGGCCTGAGACCGCACCAGAATCTGCCATCGGCCATGTTGCCCGCGCCGGGGAACAGCGTGCCCGCCGAATGCTCCAGCGTGGCGCGGCGCGCAGGCGGCAGATCGCGCGAGAAGCCAGAGATTTCGGCCATGCCGCCGATGCGGATACGGTCGCCCAGGCGCGTGATTGCCACTTTGTAGCTCTCGTCCAGCAGGGTGGAGACCGGCGCGCGCGGCTCGTCGACGATGGGCACCGTCAGCGAGTAACCCTTGACCGGGTAGACCGGCAGACGAATGCCCAGCGGCGCCACCAGTTGCGGCGAGAAACTGCCCATGGCGACGAGGTAGGCATCGGCCGCGAGCTTGCCCTGGTCGGTCTCCACATGGGTGATCCGCCCGCCTTCTTCGACCAGACGATGGATCTTCGTGCCGTTCAGGAAACGCACGCCCTTGGCGGCAGCCATCGCCGCCAGAGCATTGGTGAACTTGAAGCAATCGCCCGTTTCGTCATTCGGCAGGCGCAGGCCGCCCGCGATCGGCGCATTGCTGCTGGCCAGCCCCGGTTCGGCACCGATGCAACCGGCCTTGTCCAGCACTTCGAAGGGCACGCCGTCCGCTTTCAGGACCTCGATATCCTTGCCGATGCCGTCCAGCTGCTTCTGCTCGCGAAACAGTTGCAGGGTGCCCTGCATGCGCTCGTCATAAGCGATGCCGGTATCCCGGCGAAGCGCGATCAGGCAATCGCGACTGAACTCGGCCAGGCGAACCATGCGGCTCTTGTTGATCGCATAGTCACGCGCGTTGCAGTTGCCCAGCATCGCGAAGAGCCAGCGCAGCATCGCCGTATCGGCATGGAGGCGCAGGATCAGCGGCGCGTGCTCCATCGTGAGCCAGCGCACGGCCTTCATCGGAATGCCGGGCGCAGCCCAAGGCGAAGCGTAGCCCGGCGAAATCTCGCCGGCATTGGCAAAGCTGGTTTCCAATGCCGGGCCGTCCTGCCGGTCGATCACGACCACTTCGTGCCCAGCCTCAGCCAGATACCAGGCGGATGTGACGCCGATGACCCCGCTGCCGAGAATGGCGATCTTCATGGCGCAATGCTCCGAATACGCGCGCCGGCGCTCGCGGGAAGATAGACCCGTTCGTAGCGGCGGCTGAGTTGGGTGAGGATTTCGTAGGAAATGGTGCCCGCGTCCGTGGCAACCCGATCGATGTCCTGATGCGGTCCCAGCAGTTCGACCGGCGCCCCCGGACAGAGGTGCTGCACGGGCACGTCGGTCACGTCGAGCGTGATGCTGTCCATCGACACGCGCCCGACGATCGGCACGCGAATGCCGGCGATATAGGCCGAACCCTTGTTGCCAAGGCAACGCGGCCAGCCGTCGGCATAGCCCACCGGAATAGTGGCGATGCGGCTTTCACGCGCGGTCTGGAAAGTGAGTCCATAGCCGACACCGGTTCCGGCCGGAATCGTGCGCAGCTGAGCGATGCGCGCTTCGAGTGCGACGATCGCCCGCATCGGGTTGGTCGCATCGCCATGCGGCGCGCCGCCGTAAAGCGCGATGCCCGCACGCACGAGGTCGAAGTGGCCGCGCTCGTGGAAAATGCCGCCGCTGTTGTCGAGCGCCCGCGGCACGCTGGGAAAGCGGCCAGCGATCTCGCGGAAACGCTCTTCTTGCGCTGCATTCGCGCCATGGCCGGGCTCGTCGGCACAGGCAAGGTGGCTGATGATGAAGTGCAGGTCGATAGATCGAAGCAGGTCCGGGCTCTCCAGCAAGAGTTCGATCTCGTCACTGGGCAGGCCCATGCGTGACATCCCGCTGTCGACCTGCAACACGCCCGGCAGCCGCTTGCCCCGTGCGACCGCTTCGGCCGACCAGCGTTCGATCTGGTCCAGCGAATTGAGCACCGGGATCGCACCCAGCGCCGCGCAGGCTGCTTCGCCGCCGGGCAGCAGACCGTTCAGAATATAGACCGAAATGCCTGCGGGAAGCTCTGGGACGAGGGCCTCCGCCTCGCCCTGCAAGGCGACGAAAAGATGCCGGCACCCTTCGCCGATCAATGTGCGGGCAACTTCCACCGCACCAAGGCCATAGCCATTCGCCTTGACCACGCCGCCCACCGCTGCCGGCGCGGCGCGGTCCCGGATCAGCCGATAGTTTGCGGCCAGTGCTGCAAGGTCGATTGTCAGGCGTGCTCCTGCAACCACGATCGTTCCTTTCCCAACCGGACGCCCTCCAACCGAATGGGCGCCGGCAGGGATCGAGGCTATCGCACCCTGTTTCAAATAGGCTGCCAATTATTCGCACGATCTGCTACGATTTGCGAAATTTGGCACCATCATTTGAAGGTTGTGAAAGATCATGCCATGGATCCCCGACGACGTTGACCGGGCGATTCTGCGTGTGCTTCGTCTCGACGGGCGCAAGCCCAATGCCGAAGTGGCGCAGGAAGTGGGCCTTTCGCCCTCGGCCTGCCTGCGGCGGATCCGCATCATGGAGGATCGCGGCGTCATTCGCGGCTATACGGTGATTACCGGGCCGGAAAACGACGATGTGCGCGGAGTGGACGTAGTGGTGCAGGTAACGCTGGAGCGCCAGACCGAGGACTATCTTTCCCGCTTCGAAAACGCCGTTCGGCAATGCGCGGAAATTCGCGAATGCTTCCTGATGGGCGGCAATGTCGATTACTGGCTGCGCCTGCGCACCGAAAGCGTCGCCGCCTATGAGGCGATCCACGGTGAAGTGCTCTCCCGCCTTCCAGGCGTGACGCGCATCAGCTCCAGTTTCGCGATGCGCGATGCGTTACGGCCCCGGCGGTTCAACCGTCAGCCCTCCTGACCGAAAACCGCCCAATCAGGACTTTCCCGAAGATGACCGCGATCCTCCACGTCGGCCCCGAAGAACGCGGGCGGTTCTGGCAGGCCGAATTCCGCCGCTGCTTGCCCGAAGTGGAGTTCCGCAACTGGCCGGAGATCGGCGATCCGGCCGACGTCCGCTACCTTGTAGCATGGCAACTGACCGACGATCTGATCGCCGCCCTGCCCGCTTTGGAAATCCTGTTCAGCATTGGCGCGGGCGTAGACCAGTTGGACCTTTCACGTGTCCCCGACCATGTGCGCATCGTGCGCATGATCGAACCGGGCATCACCACCACCATGGCGCAATATATCGTCACCGCCGCCCTCGCCCTTCACCGGGACCTGCCGTTCTATCGCCAGGCGCAATTGCGTGGCGAATGGACCCAATTGCCGACGATGCTCTGCGAAGAACGCCGGGTGGGCGTCATGGGGCTGGGCGAACTTGGCAAGGCATCGCTGCGTATGCTGGCTCCGCTGGGCTTTCGCCTGCGCGGCTGGAACCGCAGTGCCCGTACGATCGAGGGTGTCGAATGCTTCGCGGGAGAAGAAGCACTCGATGCCTTCCTGGCAGATACCGATATTCTCGTCTGCCTGCTGCCGCTGACTGCCGAAACACGCGGCATTCTCTCGGCCGACCTCTTCGCCAAGCTGCCGCGCGGGGCGCGCCTTATCAACGCGGCGCGGGGCGGGCATCTGGTCGAACAGGACCTTCTCGCCGCGCTGGAATCCGGCCAGATCGGCGCCGCCATGCTCGACGTCGCAGAGGTCGAACCGCTGCCGCGCGATCATCCCTTTCGCAGCGATCCGCGCATAATCGTCACCCCCCATGTCGCCGGCGTCACCCGGATCGAGACGGCCGTGCATTCATTGATCGAAAACTTGCGCGGGCATCTCGCCGGAAAGGGGCTCTCCGGCGAGATCGACCGTGCCCGAGGCTATTGAACCCGGCCCACCGGCCCCTCGATCTTTCCAGCACGGGCGCGAAAGTCAGACTTTTGCGTTTATCGCTAGGTCCACCGCTTGCTTCAGATCAAGCTGGCCAAAGGGTTTGCCCAACTTGATCATGCGCGGTGGTGCACCCGCCGGCAGTTCCCCATAACCGCTGGCAAGAATGATCGGCAGATCGGGCTTCAGGTCGATTGCTCGGTCGGCGAGCTGTGTGCCGGTCATGTTCGGCATGGCCTGATCGGTGATCAGAAGGTCGACATCCGGATTCTTTTCCAAAAATTCAATGGCCCGCTGGCCCGAATGCGCCTCTAACACCTCATGCCCCAGATCCTCGAGCATAGCGGCGGTATTCATCAGGATCAGACCGTCGTCGTCGACTGCAAGAATTTTCAACTTTCGCATCTCTATTGGACCTGTCTTACGCGGAATGACGGGCGCGGAGGGGTTCGCGATCGGAGCGGCTACCGGCACCCAGAGCGTGGCAACCGTCCCCAGGCCGGGTGAACTCTCGATAACGAAGCCGCCGCCAAGCTGCTTGGCAAATCCGTGGATCATCGAAAGGCCAAGCCCGGTCCCCTTGCCCACGCCCTTGGTCGTAAAGAACGGTTCGGTCGCCCGGGCAAGTGTCTTGGCGTCCATGCCATGCCCGGTGTCGGCAACGGCAAGGGTAACGAATGCGCCGCCCGCTATCTCGTCCTGCTCTCCCTCGGCCACCTGCTCATGTTTGGCCTCGATTCTCACCATTCCGCCCGCCGGCATCGCATCCCGGGCGTTCACCACAAGATTGAGCAGCGCCATTTCAAGCTGGTTCGTATCGACCAGAACCGGCGGCAAACCTTCAGGGATCGCCAGTTCGAGCGGCCACGAAGGGCCAAGCGTCCGTTCGATCAGATCGCGGAAGCCCGTTACGAGCTTGTGGACATCCACATGTTCGGTGACGAGATCCTGCCGGCGGGCGAACGCCAGCATCCGCTGGGTCAGCGCAGCCCCTCTGCGAGCGCCTTGTTCGGCGTTGTCGATCAGTCGAACGGCATTTTCATCGAGCGAAGCCCGCCGCCGCAGCAGTTCCAGGCTGCTGGTAATCGCCATTAGAAGATTATTGAAATCATGGGCGATGCCGCCGGTCAGTTGGCCGATGGCCTCCATCTTGTGGGCCTGACGAAGCGCGTCCTCTGCCGCGGCGAGCGATTCCATGTCGGCTTTGTGTGCCGTGATATCGCGGCCATAGGCATAGACCAAGCCATCTTCCATCGAGGTATTCCAGGAAAACCAGCGATAGCAACCGTCCTTGGATCTGAAGCGGTTCTCATATCCCGTCAGCTCCGTCTCACCCAGAGCCGCCGACAGGGCTGCGTTGCTGGGCGCGAGATCGTCGGGGGAAATGAAATCCGCAAAAGGCCGGCCGACGATTTCCTCGATGTCATGCCCCAGAATGCGCGTCCAGGCCGGGCTGACCGATCGGAAAATGCCGTCCGCGTCGACGACCACCATGATATCCCGGCCGTGCGCCCATATTCTGTCCGCCCTGCGGCGCTCCGCATCAAGCGTGGCGATATTGGCGAGCGCGCCGCTGATCTGCCCGGCGAGAAGCGCTGCGAAATCGGAAATCTCGTCATCGAAGGGTTTGAAGGGATTGAGGCCGAGGACGAGATTGCCGGCAGGTCGCTCCTCTACCGTTCCGGGAATAGGCACGATCAACGCTTCGCCGGGCGCTCTCTCCCAAGCACCGCAGGGCCAGGGAAGATCGGGATCGAGATCGACCCTGCGCGATTCTGCGATCACGCCGTCGATCCCGGCAAGCTGACGACCCCGAATGCAATCGGTGTCCGGACTGCAAGCGAAGGAGCGAGTGCCGCCATCGGATGCGAGCGTCATGACCGCAAACGGGAAATCGTGGCGATTTTCGCTGAACACCTGGCATACGGCGCGGCCCACCGCTGCTTCGTCGCTGACGCCGACGAGTTTCATTCCCAGTTGCCGAAGCATCTCCAGCCGGCGTTCGCCGATGACGCGGTCGGTCTCCTCGGTGACGATGCACAGCATCCCGGCAACCTCCCTGCCATCGCCGTAAAGCGGGCTGTAGGAAAAGCTGTGATAGGTTTCTTCGGGAAAGCCGCTTCGCTCCAGCAGCAGCAGCAGCGCCTTGTTCCAGGTGGACTGGCCGGCCTTCACGGTTTCGACCTGATCCGCGACCTCTGCATAGACTTCGGCCCAGACCTCGCGAAAGGGCTTTGCCAGCATCGAAGGATGCTTGATGCCCAGCGTTGGGATGTAGGCATCGTTATAGAAGAAGTTGAGATCCTGCCCCCAGCCCAGCCACATTTCGAACCGCGAAGTAAGTAGCATTCTGAGCGGGATTTTTAGACCTTCAGGCCAGCGACTTGGTTCTCCCAAGTCGGTTGAAGCCCAATCGTGCGCCCGCATGAGCCGCGCCATCTCGGAGGACCCGGGAAATATGTTTTCCAGACTTTGATCCTGCATCTCTCTCTCTGCCAGCCCCGCAGCCGATTTGACACGACAACACCCGAAGCGGCGATTTGATGCGTGCTTCGCCAGCAAGGTCAAACAATTATCGGGGCCTGCGAGATTTCCGGGATCGATGCGCCCGGCACGGCCACGGCAGGCAGCGCCCGGTGCACGACGAGGCGAAATCGCTGGGAGGAACGCCGAGGCGTTCAGGGCACTTTCATTGTCACGTTGACCGGCCGTTCCGGCCCCAGCCCCAATTCGCAGGAGACGTTCCAATGCCCTCCCCCAAGGACGACCGCAGCCCCGCCGTCAAGAATGCGCTCGGCACGATTGCCCCCGGTTCCGGCCGCAACGACATCCAGACTACGCCGGGCGATGGCGGCGAACTGCACCAGGAGGTTTCTGGCGCGGCCAGCGACCCCGCGGCGTTCCTGACCGATAATTTCGGCCATCGCATTTCCGACAACCAGAACAGTCTTCGCGCCGGGGCAAGGGGCCCATCGCTGCTGGAAGACTTCGTGCTGCGCGAAAAGATATTCCATTTCGACCATGAGCGTATTCCCGAACGCATCGTTCATGCGCGCGGGACGGGCGCCCACGGAACCTTCGAATGCACCCGGGCCATCCCGGAACTGACGAAGGCCTCGATTTTCCAGGAAAAGGGCGCGACCTGTCCCGTCTTCGTACGCTTTTCGACTGTCGCCGGAGGAGCCGGCTCGGTGGACACGCCGCGCGATGTGCGGGGTTTCGCGGTGAAGTTGTATACCGAGACGGGCAACTGGGACCTGGTCGGAAACAACATCCCGGTGTTCTTCATCCAGGATGCCATCAAGTTCCCTGACCTGATCCATTCGGTGAAGATGGAGGCCGACCGCGGCTATCCGCAGGCCGCTTCCGCGCATGACACTTTCTGGGATTTCGTCTCGCTGATGCCGGAATCCCTGCACATGATCATGTGGGCAATGTCGGACCGCGCCATTCCCCGCTCCTATCGGATGATGGAAGGGTTCGGCGTCCACACTTTCCGCTTCGTCAATGAAGGCGGCGAGGGTAAATTCGTGAAATTCCATTGGCGGCCGGTGCTCGGCATGGAATCGCTGGTCTGGGACGAGGCGGTGAAGATCGCCGGCGCCGATCCGGATTTCCACCGGCGCGACCTCTTCGAGGCGATTGCGGACGGCGGGTTTCCCGCCTGGGATCTAGGCGTGCAGGTCTTCGACGAGGCTTGGGCCGCCAAGCAGCCTTACGATGTGCTCGATGCGACCAAGCTGATCCCGGAAGAGGAGATCCCGCTGGAGATTGTCGGGCGCCTCACTCTCGATCGAAATGTCGACAATTTCTTCGCGGAGACCGAGCAGGTCGCCTTCCTGCCCAGCAATGTGATCCCGGGGATCGACTTCACCAACGACCCGCTGCTGCAAGGCCGCCTGTTCTCGTATCTGGACACGCAAAAGTCGCGGCTCGGCACGACCAATTTTCACCAGATTCCGATCAACGCGCCGAAGTGCCCGTTCCACAACTTCCAGCGCGACGGCATGATGCAGACGCAAGTGCCGACCGGAAGGGCGAACTACGAACCGAATAGCCTGGCAGAGGCCGGCGAGGATGCCGGCCCACGCGCCTCGCCGGAAACCGGCTTTACCACCTTTTCCCAAAACGCTGAACGCAACGAACCGGAAGCGAAGCTGCGCGTCCGATCCGAACTCTTTGCCGATCACTACAGCCAGGCGGCGCTGTTCTATCATTCGCAGACCGAGAACGAGCAGGCGCACATCGCATCGGCCATTGTCTTCGAACTTTCAAAGGTTGCCATTCCCCACATTCGCGAGCGCGTGGTCGCGCGGCTGCGCAATGTCGACGAGCAGCTCGCCAAGCGCGTGGCGGACGGCCTCGCCATCGATCTGCCGGGGAAGGCCAAGGCCGCGCGCGCGCCGGTGAAGATGAAGCCGTCGGATGCGCTTTCCATCCAGAAGAAGGCGGTCGATACGCTGGAAGGGCGCAAGGTCGCCATCCTGTTTGCCGAAGGATCCGACAAGACCGCGATCGAAACGCTCAAGTCCGCGATCGCGAAAGCAGGCGGCACGCCGTTTCTCGTGGCACCCAAGGTCGGCGGGATTGCCGTCAAGGGCGGGACGCTGGAAGCCGATGGCCAGCTTGCCGGCTCTCCCTCGGTGCTATTCGACGCCGTCGCTTCTATCCTGATGCCGCAAGCCGCCGAGAAGCTGGCCATGCAGGGTGCTGCGGTCCAATGGTTCATGGATGCTTATGGGCATTGCAAGACGATCGCCCACTGCCCGGGCTCGCAGGTAATCCTCGACAAGGCTGGGATCGACAAGGACGAGGGTGTCGTGCCCGTGGAGGAATTCACGAAAGTGGGCGCGAAGCGGCACTGGGCGCGCGAGGCGAAAGTGCGCGATCTCGCGTGAGCGCTTCCATACCGCTTACCGAGGCACGGGATCTGCGGACCGGCAGAGTGCCGTGGCGTGAACTGGACTGGCACCCTCCCGGCTCCGCTTCCTTGCCCACATCGCCAGTCGATGTCGCCATTCTTGGCGGCGGGATCATGGGTGCCGTTCTGGCAGAGAGACTCGCCCGCGGCGGACGAAGCGTGGCAATCTGCGATCGGCGTCCGCCGGGCACCGGAAGCACGGCGGCGTCCACGGCCCAGATCATGTGGGCCATGGACACACCTTTGCTTTTTCTGGCCCGGGAACTGGGCGAAGCGGAAGCCGTCCGGCGATGGCGACGCGTGTTTGAAGCCGTGGAGCGCTTCGGCAAGCACCTCGACCATCTGGACGCTTCGTTGAAGCGCGATAGCCCGACGCTTTATCTGGCCGGAAGTCTGTTGGATCCGGAGGGGCTTGAAGCCGAGGGACGCCTTCACCGGCGGCACGGGCTTCCAAGCCACTATCTTCCCGCAGAAGCGGTCGCAAAGCGGTTCGGAATAGCACCAAGAGCCGGACTGGTTTCAACCGGCACTTATGCCATCGACCCGGTGCGAACCTGCCATGCCCTTCTGGCTCATGCCGGATCGCAGGGGTGCACGCTGAGCTATCCCGTGGACGTCGTCGCGCTTCACCCGTCCTGTCATGGCGTCGAGTTGGAAACGGCAGCGGGTGGAACGTTCATGGCAAAGGACGTGATCCTGGCCACCGGATATGAACGGGCCCGCCTCTTCCTGCCGCCCCAGTTCTCCTTGCTGTCGACATACGTCATCGCAACAACGCCCGGTACCGCGCCATTGTGGCAGGAAGATGCAATGATCTGGGAAGCGAACGATCCCTACCTTTACGTCCGTTCGTGCAGCGAAGGGCGGATCATTGCCGGCGGCGAGGATGTCGAACTGTCGCAGGCCGAAGCACGCGATGGTCTGCTGGAAGCCAAGGCCGGCAGGATCGCGGCCCGCCTTGCCGCCATGCTGGGCCAGGACAAGATCGACTGGGATTGCGCCTGGACAGCCACCTTCGGCAGTTCCCCGGACAGCTTGCCGGCGATAGGTCCCGCGCAATCGATGGAGCATGTCTGGATCGCCGCCGGGTTCGGGGGCAACGGGATCGCTTTTGCAGCGCTGGCGGCTGAGTTACTGGAAGCTGCCATCGATGGGGCGCCGGGGCCGGATGCGAAGCTGTTCGATCCCTATCGTTTTCAACGGTGAAGTTTGCCCCGAAGCCATCGTGCCGCAAACTGCGACGACGAAAAAACGCCGCCCCAATCCGGAGAGATCGGGGCGGCGGGAGGGACCGGCTAGCCTGCGATCAGGCTTGCCGGAATAGGATTGTAAGGGTCACGGCTTGCCGTTGCCGGGCGTGCCCGACTTCGGAGCCTTGCCATCTTCGATCCGGCCTTCGTTGCGAAGATCACGCCCTTCCTGAGCCTTTTCCTGGCTCTTGGCGGACTTGCCGTGTTCGTAGGCTTCTTCCTTCACGTAGCCGGCGGCTTCCTTGATTTCGCCCTTGATGCTCATCAAACTCTCCTGTGTTCTTGCCATGCTTGGCTTACGGAAATGAAGCGCGCGAAAACTGAATAAGCTCCCGATCCCGCCACCGATCGAGGCCCAGTCGAGGCAGAGTGTGGCCCACACGCGGTGTGCCCCCGGCCATAATACCCCGTAAGCGAGTTTGCGCCCGCGATAGCGCCAGACGCCCCGTTGCTCGGCGGGAACGTGAAGGCATCAGGATGCGCCCTTGCGATCCTCGACCTCGTGAATGTTTCCCGGCGGCGGCGGACCGTCCTTGCCCCGGCCAGTCGCCTTGTCGCTGCCGTGCGGATCGGTTGCTGCGCGCGGTGGCTTCCCCTTGGCGGCGGGCGGCTTGATCATCTCGTTTTCGACTTCGTGGTTCTTTGGACGATCCCCGGGCTGGCGGGACTGGCTATCGCTCATGCTCCATCTCCTCGAAAAAGTGCCGAACTGCGGCGCCTCTTCCTGTCCGTAACCGGCACGAAGCCTGAGACGTTCCCGCGCCCCCGGTCGCGGCAACTGCATCCTCAAGCCCGATCCCGGTCAAAGCGACAGTCAAATGTTCCAATTTATCGAAATATAACAAAGATTTTATACGACTTTTCAGAAATCCTGATCTTCGCCAGAAGTCTTGTCAGCGGCTGACACCAAGGCCCCGCTCCAGGGCTCTGCCCAACGACACATCTTTGAAGGAATTTCCCCATGGCATACGTAACCACCCGAGACGGCGTCGAAATCTTCTTCAAGGACTGGGGCCCCAAGGATGCCCAGCCGATCGTCTTCCACCACGGCTGGCCGCTCTCGTCGGACGACTGGGACGCGCAGATGCTGTACTTCCTCTCCAAGGGCTATCGCGTCGTCGCTCATGACCGCCGTGGCCACGGCCGCTCGCAGCAGGTGAGCGATGGTCACGACATGGATCACTATGCCGCCGATGCCGCGGCGGTGATGGAACACCTCGACCTGCGCAACGCCATCCACATCGGCCATTCGACGGGCGGCGGTGAAGTCGCGGCCTATGTCGCCCGCTACGGCATTCCGCAGGGCCGCGTCGCCAAGGCCGTGCTGGTCAGCGCCGTGCCGCCGATCATGCTCAAGACGGAAGCCTATCCGGGCGGCCTGCCGATCGAAGTGTTCGACGGTCTGCGCGCCGGGCTTGCCGCCAACCGCTCGCAGTTCTTCCGCGACGTTGCCGCCGGCCCGTTCTACGGCTTCAACCGCGACGGCGCGAACGTCCTGCCTGCGGTGATCGACAACTGGTGGCGCCAGGGCATGATGGGCAGCGCCAAGGCGCACTATGACGGTATCAAGGCCTTCTCGGAAACCGACCAGACCGACGATCTGAAGGCGATCACCGTGCCCACGCTGGTGCTCCACGGCGATGACGATCAGGTCGTGCCCTACAAGAATGCCGGCGTGCTTCAGGCGGAAATCCTGCCGAATGCGACACTCAAGATCTACGAGGGCTTCTCGCACGGCATGCTGACCGTCAACGCCGACACCATCAATCCCGACCTGCTCGCCTTCGTGCAGGCCTGAACGATAGAATGGCCCCCGGGATGCTGATCGCTATCCCGGGGGCTTATCTAACGAGACGCTTACGCCCTTAGCGGCAGCGCGACGCGCCGCTTATGTTTCAACGCCTCCTCCGGCTTACCCAGCGGCCCGCACAAAGTACAATCGCCACATTCAGGATTATGCCGGCGACTATCACAGCAATTGCCCCGACCATCCCCGGATCGCCGAGATGCGGGAGGAGTAGCGTCCACGGCAGAGCCAGCAGCAGCACGAAGACCCCGCTAAGCGGATCGTCCGAAACCCCGAACCAACCGTGGGAACTCGCCGGGATCAGCAGGAACGCCGAAGCGCAAAGCAGCACGTAAAACACCGAAATGCCGATGGCCCATTTCATCGTTTGCCCTCGCATCTGCCAACTGGAATGGGTTCTGGGCCGGGTCGCGGCACTGTCGTGCTACGATCCGGCTCTTATCCGTCACTTCTTCCCGATTTCGTCCCATTGCTCCACCCGGCCTTCGGCGCGCCCGGTGCAGGAGACCTTGCGGCCGTAATTGTCTGAGAGGATCACTTCCCAGAAACCAGGCCTCAGCGCGCTTACCGTGCCCATTTTGCCATTGGGGCCAAATGCGTCCTGGCAGGCCTTGATAGCAGCAGCGCGGCCGCCGGACTGTCCGCTGCCACTGGCGCCGGGCTGGCAGCGATAACGATCTGCCTCGGAAACATCGGGCGCGTTGCAGTCGAACCCTTGCGATGCGCTTGCGCTTCCGCTTTTCCCGCATTGCTGCGGCGTCGCGGTGTCGATCCGCGCGACCCGGCCGTTGCCGATCGAGACCGCTGCACAGGTGCGGCTCGAACCATTCCACCAGAATTGCGTGCCTTGCGTGCGGGTCAGTTCGAAGCCGCGACTGGACATCTCGTTGTCAACCGAACTGCCGCGCATACCCACCAGATCAGCTAGAGCGGCGGGCGGCTTTGCCTGGGCCAGCCCCACGGCGCCGACCGCCAGCGCCAACCCGCCCATCACCATGTATCTGCTCTTACCCATCGGAATTCTCCTGCTGGAAACAACGACAGTAGTCTTCTTGTGCAAATGTCGGCGATATTGGCCACGCGGCGGTCATAGTCGCGATAGCGGGTCTGGCTGGCGTCCGCCCCATTTGTCGCCTTCCATAGCATCAGATTCATCACATCGCAGACCGTAAAGCTAGCCGCCTTGGCGTGCGAAGTAACGAAGCATCTGCGCGTCCGTCAGGTCAGTCCATGCCCAATGACCAGGCATGGCCGAACTGCAGGTAGAAGACGGCCCCGTCCGGTCCATAGGCGACATCCACCCCGGCATCGAAACCCAGCTTGCGCGCGAGGCGATAGCGAAAGCCGGCGCCGCCCGCCCAGATGCCACCCGAATCCTTGTAAATCCGTTTGCTGCCCGCATCCGTCGTCCCGAAGCCGCCGAAGGCAAGCACAGACCAGCGCGGGGTCAATTGCCATGTCGTTTCGAATTCGGAACTGACGGCGCTCATACCTTGATATCGCATGGCTGGAACGCCGCGCAGATCGACGGCAGGTGCGAAAAAGACAGGAAAATCACCGCGAATGGCCTTCAGTTCGAACTTCATCCCAAAGCGCAGATTGGATGTGAAGTGATCGAAGGAATAGGTTTCCAGGCTGTAGGTTTCATAGTTCCGGTCACTGCCGAAAGCGCTCCGGTTGAATTTTCCTTCGATATAGGCGTTGGTTCCCTTGGTGGGCGTCAGGGTATTGTCGCGGCTGTCGAAGTGAAAGCCAAAGCCCAGCGCGCCTGTGTGCAGGGTGTGGTTGAAGTTGTCCGAAAAGTCGTCGGGTAGCCCGGAAATATCCAACTTTGACTTGAGCTTCCGGAAATCGAACAGCGGTCCTGCGGAGAAGCGTTCGTCGCCGAAATGCCAGAGTGCGGATCCCAGGATGCCGTAGTCGTAGTGGTTGGTATATTCGACGCCGCCGGGTGCGAAAGCGGGGTAGGAATCCAGGGTGATTTTGCCGTGGCCAATACCGAACCGATAATTCAGCCGTCCATCGACGGCATAGCCCGATTGAAAATAGCCGATGCCCTTCGAACCGTTACCGGTCTTGAAGGCCCCCACGATGTGCTTGGTGACTTGTCTGGGACGGTCCGGGTGCACCGAGAGGAAGGCGGCCGCCAACCCGAACCCACCGTCCACCGCAGGCTCCGTGATGATGATCGGAACGGGTATGAAACCGCCCTTGGCAAGAAAATTGGACAAGTCCAACCCGTGATCCTGCTCGTCAATGAAGCGGCTGAAGAAGCCGGTTTTGTGCGGCTGCGTTGACGAGTCTTCAGGCGCAGCGGCATCCGGCGGTTGCACCTCGGAGGTGGCGGCAATTACCGGCTGCGAGGCATCCGTTTCCTGCGCGCGCAAAGGCGAAGCGATACCGGCCAGGATGAGACTGCCGCCCAACACCGCAACCGTGCGAAATTTCCGACCAAGCAAATCGTCGCGCACCCGCTCCCCCTGTCGTCAACGACAAAAGTTTTGCCGGTCGAAACGCTAAGCGGGCGGAAATACGCGGGCTATTGGGACATTCCCCGTCTTCGCCGCGATTGAACCCCTAGAGCAGTTTTCGACCCGACTGCGTCGGATCGACTGCTCTAAGTTTTTGGTTGGCCGCATTTTCCGAGTCATCAGATGATTCCATCTGATTAGAAAATGCTCTAGTGTCGACCGCGCCGGTCAAAACATCGCACGCACGCCGAAGATCGCCGAGACGCCAGACACACCCTCACCCCCATCCCGCGCAATTCGGGCGGTTCCACCAAGCTTACGCTCCCAATTCACGCCCACGTAAGGCGCCAGCGAGCGGTTGCGTTCATAATGAAGCCTTGCGCCCATTTCGTGGCGCTCGAAGCCCGCTCCGACGTTCAGCGTAGGTACGTCCTGAAACGCGAAATCCACCTCGGCCTCGGGCTCGACTACGAGTGACTGGGTAATGCGCTGGGTGTAACCCGCCTTGCCACGCGCATGGACATCGCCCTTGTTCGAAACGAGCAACTGGCCTTGCAGTTCGAACCAATAAGGCGCCAGCCCCTCGATGCCGACCAGTGCATAAGTGCGCTGCGGATCGGGGCGGAAATCCTGCCTCATGCCGAGTTGCAGGTTGAACCAGGGATCGAGCGCATGGCGCCAGTAGGCTCCCAGTTCGATGCGTTCGGCCCGCTCACCGAACGTGCCCTCGCCCTCGCTGGCGAGCACGATCCGGTCGATATCGCCGCCGTACCACGCCTGTCCTTCCCAGCCGAAGCCGTCTCCGCCCTTGCCGGTGCGGAATTCCAGTTGATCGACCTGAAGCGCCAAGGTGTTGAATGTCATCTCCTTCACCATCGCCGCGCGCGAGGCCGCCATGCGGTCGGGCGCGAAGAACCGCTCGGCGGGATAGTCTGTCGGCACCGGCGGCGGCGGGGCGTCGCCCGGATCGTCGGAGGCAGTGCTTGCGGACATGGCGTGGGCGGAATGATCCATGCCCTTCATGTCCGGCGCGCTCATGTCCATGCCAGACATGTCCATCTGTGAATGGTCCATGCTGCCATGATCCATTCCGGCATGTTCGTCGGCCTGCGTCGGTGTGGAGCCGGTCTCTTGTGCCTGCACGGCCAAAGGGGAGGTCACCAGCAGCAGCGAGGTAAGGACCGGGAAGAACCGAGCCATCAGGCTTCTCCCTCCCGGCGCACCGTCACCACGCGCACCATTCCGGCGTGCATGTGCAGCAACATGTGGCAGTGGAATGCCCAGTCGCCCTCGGCATCTGCGGTGAGATCGATCGAGGCCTTGCCGCCCGGCAACACGTTGACGGTATGCTTGCGCGCGCGGTGGCCCGCCTCGCCGCTGACCAGTTCGAAGAAGTGGCCATGGAGGTGGATCGGGTGCGGCATCATCGTGTCGTTGATGAGATTGACGCGCACGCGCTCGCCCAGACGGAAAGGGATCGGTGCCGGATTCTCCGACATCGCCTCGCCGTCCATGGACCACATGTAGCGCTCCATATTTGCGATAGCCCGTTCAGCAGTCACGATGGAGAGAGTTTATAACGTAAATACAGAGAGATGATCAAAAGACCGAAGAGCGTTGTGTTGGGGCAGATCGAGGCTGGGAGCCATATAGGAGCCACGCGAAAGGAAACTCAGGCGTGCTCAAACCAGGCCACCTACTCGATGCTCTGCCTCAGGGGCGGAGCCTCAGCCTTGTCCGCAGCACCGTTGCCCTCATGATTGACCCCCTGCACCCCTTCCACAAAGGCCGGCTACCTTCGGCGCAATCATTTGAACTCGCCCAACCAAGTTTCCGCAAGAGTACGCCAGAATCCAGCTGTCGTTGAATATTCGAAGCTCGGTGCATCAGAGAGGTGGCGTGGTGCACTCGAAGGTATGTTCCCCGAATTCCTGCGTGATGCCAAGCTAAGAGCTCAAGACTGTCTTTGCGGAAGAAGGCTGAGAAGCCATGACCAAATCTACCGAAGTACATCTGATAAATTCCGAGGCCGCCGAGTATCTGCGCCTTTCACCGCGCACGCTTGAAAAGCTGCGGGTTGTTGGTGGAGGCCCGCCCTTTCGGAAATTCGGGCGGCGTGTCGTCTACGCCTTCTCCGAAGTTGAAGCGTGGGCGAACGCCCGATCATTTGACAATACGAGCCAAGTAAGCTGACGCTTCAATCCGCCGCGCGAAATCGGCAATTGCAAACTTGCTTTACCATACGACGTCAAAGCACGGGCTCACAACCTTCTGTAATCTTCATTTCGAACGCGATGCGAACCACCGGACAACTTATTGATCAACTTGCACAAACTGACATTTTGCAAGAATTGGTGCGTACGCGCGTCTGAAACCCTCACCGAAGTTAGGACGATGCAACGGAGGGGGGATGCGGACGAAAACTTGGACCACCATGGAGGTAGTTCATGTATTCCTAAGCAGACAGGATCCGGGCGGTTGAGCTGTATCTCAAGCTTGGCAAGCGAAACAGGGCAACCATTCGCCAGCTGGGTTATCCCACCAAGAATGCGCTTGGAGATTGGTGCCGAGAGTACGAGCAGCAGCAAGATTTGCGAGTGCGCTGTGCACCTCGAGCGCCGAAGTATTCCGAGGCTGAAAAGCAGGCGGCGCTCGAGCACTACCGCATTCACGATCGCTGCATCGCATCGACAATGAGAGCCTTGGGTTATCCCGGTCGTGGCACTTTAACGGCATGGGTTCGAGAGGCGTTCCCTGATGTTAGGACACCCCTGGTCGGTCGATCCTGGCGTCCTGCGTACCCCGAAGCCTTAAAGCAGGCCGGCGTCATCGCGTTATGCTGTGGAGACGAAAAGGCGCAAGAGGTAGCGGATCGTCTGGGCGTGTGCCGACCGACATTGTACAACTGGAAAAGCCAGTTACTGAGTCATGAGGCTCTGTCAGCGATGAAGCACCGCAATACCTCTCCGCCAGCGTCGGAGCGCGAGGCACTTGAACGCCAACTCGAAGCCTTGCAACGCGATATCCATCGATTGCAACTCGAGCATGACCTCCTGAATAAGGCCAATGAACTCTTAAAAAAGGCCTGGGCGTCGATCTGCACCTCCTAGGAAATCGGGAGAAGACACAGCTGGTTGACGCCCTCAAAGATCTCTACCGGCTGCCGGAGTTGCTCACCCAGCTAGGTTTGGCGCGTAGCTCGTACTTCTACCATCACGCCCGGGTGAACCTCGCTGACAAGTATGAAGTCATTCGGCGCCGCATTACTGCAATCTTCGAAGCCAATCACCGCTGCTATGGCTATCGCAAAGTACAGGCGTCGCTGGCCAAACAAAGCGTGACAATCTCAGAGAAGGTTGTGCAGCGGTTGATGAAAGAGGAATGCCTGGTCGTCACCAAGCCCAAACGGCGGCGCTTTGGCTCGTACTTGGGGGAGATAAGTCCTGCGCCAGAGAACCTGATCAATCGCGATTTCCACGCGAAAGCGCCTAACGAAAAATGGCTCACCGACATTACGGAGTTCCAGATCCCGGCCGGCAAGGTATATCTCTCCCCCGTCATCGATTGCTTCGATGGCATGGTCGTCAGCTGGTCGATTGGAACGCAGCCAGATTCTGGGCTGGTCAATACAATGCTCGACGCCGCCATCGAAACGCTGACCCGCGACATGGAACGGCCAATCATCCACTCTGATCGGGGAGCCCATTATCGTTGGCCAGGATGGCTGACGCGGGTCAGTGATGCCAACCTGGTTCACTCAATGTCCCGCAAAGGCTGCTCGCAGGATAACGCCGCGTGTGAAGGATTCTTCGGCCGGTTGAAAACGGAGCTGTTTTACCCTCGGGACTGGAATACCATTGCAATAGAGAAGTTCGTAAAAGAAGTTGATGATTACATCCGATGGTATAACGAGAAGCGGATCAAGATATCCCTTGGCTCTCTTAGCCCCACCGAATATCGGGAAATCTTGGGATTTTAGACATAAATCAGTCCAAGTTTTCGTCCACATCCCCTTTCTCTAGCCTCCCCGGGTCAGTTCTCGGTGGAACTCAACAGCTTTTCACTCCTGGATTAAAATCGCATGCAGCAATGCACGTCGGAAACTGAGGCCGGAATGGGTGTGCGAGACTGCGTGGAATAAGATTCCCTTCATGGCGCGAGAGCCATGGGGAGTTTCCTAAAAATTCCGCCGGTAACCTCGGCGGTCGTCTTTTCGATCGAGCGAGCGCCTGCCGCCAACCCATTCGTCCTCCTCCCCTGGAGTGCTGATAGGATTTATCCTGCGACCAAGGCACCGTCGGCAAGGGCTATCGATCCGAGCGGACCTGCTGCGACGCCGAGTTCGGGCGAGACGACATAGGGCGCCTCGGGGAGCCGCATATATTCGTGGAGGCTGGCGCGCAGGGCTGCTTCGACCCGGACGATCAGGTGCGTCTGTCCGGAGAACACGCCCCCGCCGATCGCGATGCGGCGCGGGCCAGCGCCGCAGACCAGCGCATGACACATCATCGCGAGCGTATGGACAATGGCCTCCCACACGGGATCCTCGGGCGAGAGGCTGTTCAAGTCGCGCGCGCCAAGCCGCGAGAGCAGTGCTGGACCCGAAGCCAGTCCTTCGACGCAATCGTCATGAAAACCGCAGACACTGCGATGGGAATCATTCGCCATGCGCGGCACGCGGATGTGCCCCCATTCGCTATGGCCTATACCGCCGGTGGGGCGGCCATTGACAATCAACCCGACACCGATGCCAGTTCCCACCGTAACATACGCGAAATCGTCGATCCCTTTTGCGCAGCCCCAGGCAAGCTCCGCCAGCGCCGCGCCGTTGACGTCGGTGTCGAAGGCAGTGGGCACGCCGAACGGCGTGGATAATGTGCCGAGCACGTCGGCACCCGGCCAGCCCGGCTTGGTGGTCGCCAGCACCTGGCCATATGTGGACGAAGTGCGATCAAGGTCAATCGGTCCAAATGATGCGATGCCCAGCGCCGCGAAACCATGCCGGGCGCTCCATTCGCTAAGGATCGCGAGGATCGCCGGAAGCGTTTCTTCGGGGCCCGTCGTCGGTACGGTGCGCTGATCGAGAATCTCATCGGGTCCATAGGCCAGCGTGCATACACATTTCGTGCCGCCCAGCTCGACGCCCGCGCGTGGCAATCCCTGCATTGTCTCTCCCAAAATGTGCGGGAACATGATCCGATCATGCTCTTTCTGTTGTTATTTTTTCGCTTTTTCAGTGTGTGGAGGCGAGCCTATCTGACTGGAAAGCGCCTCCACCCGGCGGGTTCTTCCACCCCCGTCAACCGACTTAATATTTCAAATTACATTATTCAATGCGATGCATCGACGCAATGGGGGCGCAGGAAAAAGGTTGAACCGCTCGGCGTGTTTGGCGCCAGTCCAGACCGAATTCCGTTCACTCATCGCAGTGATCGCGGGCGCGGGCGCGGCACTTGGCGTCGCTGTCTCGGCATGTTGACCGGCGCGCTGCGTACTGCCGCCGCGCTGGCGGCGATCTATTCCTTGAGCCAATGCGCCGATGCTGCCCTGCCTGATAACCTCCACTCTGTTCGTCGCGATCTTGCAGCGCGCAGTGATCTGGGCCTGTCTTTTTGGAGATCTTCCCCATCCGGGAAAGCGGCCAGGTTTCGGCCCCACGCAGCGCAGCGCCTTGGGGCGAGGATGCATTGATTTTTTTCGGCTTTCCCGTGATGGCACACGATGTCCATGCTTTACGGTTCTGGCTGTTCGCCGCAGCCATCTTAGTGCATTTTGTCGTAGTATTGCGTTATTTCCCTGAGGCGCGGCGTCACGCCGAAGGGGATCGGAGACGCGCTGGAGACACCACAGGATGGTCAGGAAGACGATGTGCGGAACTAAGGGGCAGCGGGCATGACAGATACCGTCGTTCGCGAACGTCCGCGCCTCTCCGGCACTAATCTCGAACGGGCGGCCGATCACAACCAGCGCGTCACGCTTCATGCGATCCGCCTGCTCGGGCCGCTGACGCGCGTGGAGCTTGCCGCGGTGACCGGGCTCACCGGCCCGGCAATAGCCAACATCACAAAGCGGCTGCTTCAGGACGGACTGATCGAGGAAGCCGGGCAACGCCGCGGCGGGCGAGGCCAACCGCCCACAGCGCTGATGGTGCGCGGGGACGCCTGCTATTCGATCGGAGTCAATATCGACCGCGATCACATCACCATCGTTCTGGTCGATTTCGCCGGACAGACACTGGCCCGGGTTACCGAAGAGATCGATTATGCGCTGCCCCAGGACGTACGATCGCTGTACCGCCGTTCGATCAGGAAGATGCTGCGCAAGGCGGCGATCGATGAGACCAGACTTGTCGGTCTCGGCGTCGCGCTGCCCGACCAGCTCGGTCAAATCGATCTGCCGGGGCGGCCGGCTGCCTATGCCGCGTGGGACAGTGTCGATATCCCCGCTTTGTTCGATGAGCCGTTCGACTTGCCGGTATTCAACGAGAATGACGCCGCGGCCGCAGCAATGGGCGAGATGCAGCTGGGGCTTGGCCAGAAGAACAACAGCTTCTTCTACATCCTGATCTCGTCGGGCCTGGGCGGCGGTCTCGTGATTGACGGCACGTATTTCCGCGGGGCCAACGGACGCAGCGGTGAACTGGGTTTCATGCGCGGGGCAAGCGGGGACGAGATACAGCAGCTGGTTTCGCTCTCGGGGCTTGCGCGATTCCTGGAGGCGCGCGGGATCGAGCTGGAAGCGCTGACGGACGGCAATCCCTCGGCCGAAGCCTTGGCCTGCCTTACCGACTGGACCGAGAATGCCGCACATCAGCTTAGCGTTCCGCTGGAAGCGGTGAACTGCCTGATCAACCCGTCGGTGGTCCTAATGGGCGGCCGCCTGCCGACTGTGGCGCTGGAGGCGCTGGCCGCACGCACCAACGCGCTGATGCAGGAACGCCGTGACGCACTACCTGCGGTTGCACCCGTCATTCGCGCGAAGTTGTCACAGGATGCACCGGCGGTCGGCGCGGCGATCCTGCCGTTCAGCCATTTCCTGCTGCCCAAGCCCGGAGCGCTTTGGAAGCCGGGAAGCGGAGCCGGGACAGCCTCGGCGATGGTCTGAAATCGCATCATCAGACTGCCAGTCGCCCATAAGATGGCGGACGGTCCGCCTTGGCGGCGCCGAAGCGTGAGGGGCTGGCTCCCATGTCGAAAACCAGTTCGCCACCCTTGGCGATCTCGGCATGGCTGATCCAGTTTCGCGTCCAGGGCTTGCCGTTCCATGCGACCGATTGGATGTACGGCCGGTCCACGCCGTTGTTCCGGGCGACCACCTTGAGCATACGCCCTGCCCCCATCTTCACCTCAGCGCGGTCGAACAAGGGCGAGCCGAACACATAGAGCGCGCTCACCGGATCGACCGGGTAAAAACCGAGCGCGGAAAAGACGAACCACGCGCTCATCTGACCGCAATCGTCGTTCCCGATCTCGCCGTCCGGGTCGGCCTTGTACATTTCATTGCACAACCGGCGGACCATGGCCTGGGTCTTCCAGGGCGCCCCGGCATAGGCATAGAGATAGGCAACGTGGTGGTTGGGCTCGTTGCCGTGCGCGTATTGGCCGACCAGTCCCGATATGTCGGGAGGCGCATTTTCGGGAAGAACCGAGGGCGCGGTAAACAACGCATCGAGCCGGGCCTCGAACTTGGCATCGCCGCCGAGGTGCTCGATCAGACCGTACAAGTCGTGCTGATTGAGGAAAGTGGCCTGCCAGCCATTCGCCTCGGTATAGTCCCGGTGCTTCTTCGGCATGTGCCCGATCTGGACGGGATCATACTCGGCCCAGACGCTGCCGTCGGCGAATTTCGGACGGGCGAAACCGATCGAGGGATCGATGACATTGAGGTAATTCCGGCTGCGCTTGCGAAGCGCCGCAGCGTCGTCCTTTGCCCCCGCCGCGTCGGCGAGCACGGCCATCGCCCAATCGTCATAGGCATATTCCTGGGTGCGGCTGACCGACTCCCAGACATGCTCCGCTGGGATATAGCCAAGATCGTAGTAGTATCCCCGGCCGAGCGAACCATCGCTGTCTGGAAATTCGCGATCGAAAGCTCGGCGGCGGACGTTGGGCCAAGCCGCGGCATAATCGGCCTTGATGCCTTTGGTGCAGGCCTCGGCCATCACCGACACCGAATGCCAGCCTATCATGCAACCAGTCTCTACGCCCTGAAGCTGCCAAACCGGGGGACCATAGGGGCTCTGCTGGGTCTGACGGATCAGGTCGCGGGTGAACATCGCCGCGCGTTCAGGCTGGATCACGGTGAGCAGCGGGTGAAGCGCGCGGTAGGTGTCCCATAGCGAATACGTGCTGAACGCGGGCGTATCGGTGGGCGCCTGGTGGACCTGACGATCCATGCCGACGTAGCGGCCATCGCGATCGGTGAAGAGCGTCGGGGCGAGGAAGCAGTGATAGAGCGCGCTGCCCAGAATGGTGCGCTGTTCGGCCGTGCCGCCTTCGACGCGAACGCATTCGAGTTCCTTGCCCCAGGCGCGGCGCGCGGCCGTGGCCGCACGATCGAAATCCCAGTCCTTGGCTTCCTGGGCAAGCGCTGCCTTGGCCCCGGCGGGATCGACTACGGAAATGCCGGTTTTGATGAGGATCGGCTCCCCGCCCGCATTGTCGAAGAACAGCGCGACCTTCAGCTTGTTTCCGGCGATCGCCTTCGCGCCCTTGGGTGCAGGGGCGTTGTCGTCACCGAAGAACTCGACGCGATCGGCCTTGCGCGACAGTTGCATCGCAAAGTGGATCTCGCGGCCCTTGGCCCAGCGATGCACGCGGCGGGTGCCGGTGAGCATCCCCGTGTCGTCGATCGCCAGCGAGGCCTGATCGATGATCGTACCCTTGTCCCAAACGTCGAGGATCATATGGGCGAAATCAATCAGGATGTGCCCTGGCCCGGTGGGGAAGTGATAGCGGTGAAGTCCGGTGCGTTCGGTGACGGTCAGTTCGGCAAGGACGCCGGATTCCAGGCGGACGCGGTAATAGCCGGGTTCGGCGGCTTCGTCGGAAAAGCGCTGTCGATAGCTTTGGCCAAGATCGGAGAGCGTTCCGGGTTCGAGTTGAAGTGGCCCGCGCGTCGGCACCACCAGCACATCGAGCATGTCACCAATACCCGTGCCCGACAGGTGGGTATGCGAGAAGCCCATGATCGAAGTGTCGGTGCGGTGATAGCCGGAACACGCATCCCAACGCGCATTGTCAGTATCAGGGCTCAATTGCACCATGCCGAAGGGCAGCGATGCGCCGGGGAAGGCATGCCCATGCCCGCCGGTGCCGACGAAAACGTCAGGCTTGACGGCTTGCGCGGCGGACGGCCGGGCCTCGGGAGACTGGGCGAATGCCGGTGCCGCAGCACCGATCGCGCCGATGCCGGCACTGGCCAGAAGCTGGCGGCGGCTTGCGGTGATCACAGGTTTCCCCTCGAAGAATTGTGCCATTAGATCGGGTTGGCAAGGAGCGCCGGCTTGCGGTTGGCGATGTCCAGGATCAGCTCTCCGAACAGCCCGTTGGTCCAGGCGAACCACTTTCGGGTGTAGATGGTCGGATCGTCCTTATTGAAGCTCTCGTGCATGAATCCGGTGTTGGCATGCGTGGTCTTAAGCCAGCGCAGGCACTTAAGAATGGTCGCGTCGTCATCGCTGTTGCGGGCGTGGACGATGATCGACATCGGCCAGATCATGTCCATGCCGACATGCGGCCCGCCGATCCCCTCAGCCGCGGTGCCTGAGAAGAAATAGGGATTGCGCTTGCTCCACGCGAGAGCCGCCGTGCGGCGGAACAGCGGGTCTGCACGATCGACCACACCCAACAGGGCAAGCCCGCTGAGGCTGGGCACATTGGCGTCGTCCATAAAGATGGCATTGCCGAAGCCGTCGACTTCGAACGCCCAGACTTCGCCGCCCTGCCCATCCGACATCTTGCCATGCGCGTTGAGCGCCGCCTCGACCTCGGCGGCGAGCGCCAGACAGTCCTGCGCGGCAGCAGTATCGCCCCGCGCTTCCGCATGAACTTGTGCGATATTGCGCAGCGCCGACACCGCGAACAAGTTGGACGGGATCAGGAACGGCAACACGGTCGAATCGTCCGACGGACGGAACATGGAGTGGATCAGCCCGACCTTGGCCGTGGGCGCACCATACCCCCCAAGTATCAGCGTTTCGGTGGGCGACTTGTCGACGCGCTGGAAGCGATAGGGCCGGCTATCGTCCTTGCGCTGCTGCTCCCGGAAGGTCGCGACCACGCGCTTCGCGCCCTGCGACCAGAGATTGTCGAACGGCGCCTTGTCCCGCGTCGCTGCCCAATAGGCGTGGGCAAGGCGCAACGTGTAGCAGAGCGAATCCACCTCCCATTTCCGCTCGGCAACGCCGGGTTTCATGTCGGTAAGGTCGGTCTGCGACCATTCGAGATCGGTCGCCTTCGACAGGTCTTCCATGAAAGCGTTTGCATAGGAATCGAGCAAGATGCAGCGCGCCTGTCGCTGGATCAGCCCGTAGAACAAAGCACGGAGGGGCGCATCCTTGTTCGCTAGATGGACGTAGGTTTGCAGTTGGGCCGAACTGTCCCGCAGCCACAGCGCATTGATGTCGCCAGTGATGACCGCTGCATCGGGCTTGCCGTCGAACGTGCCGAACTGGGCGACGGTGGTATCGAGCGTGTTCGGGTAGCAATTCTCGAATAGCCAGGCGATCTCGGGATCGGCGATTTTGGCCTTCACGGCCTTGATCTCCTCCTCGACCGCCTTGCTGACGAAGCGGCGCTCGCTCACCGGCGGGCGTCTGGAAACGAAGTCCTGCGCCAACACAGCACGCGTGGGGAGCGCCGTCGCCACGGCCAGCGTTCCAGCCCCGATCATCAGCTCACGACGATTGAACATCTATTCTACCTTTATTTCGCAGCCGGAGCCGACATCGAGAAAGGCGCGCTGGCCTTGTCGGCGCCCCATCGCTTGTTGGGCGTCGCCCCCATCACGAAGCGCAGCGTACCGCCGCCCTGCAGCGCCTTGCGCGAGAGCCAGGCCTTGTCCTGAGCCTTGCCGTTAAGCGAGACCGACTGGACGTAGACATTCGCGGCCGAATTGTTCTGCGCCTCGATCGTCAGAACCTTGCCCGAGGGCATGGTGAGCTTCACCGTGCGGAACAGGGGGCTGCCGATCGCGTACTGGCCGGTGGTTGGCGTAACCGGATAGAAGCCCAGCGCCGAGAACACGTACCACGCCGAAGTCTGCCCGTTATCCTCATCTCCGGGATAGCCGTCGGGCGTCGCCGAATAGAGCTTGGTCATCACATCGCGGACATGGGCCTGCGCCTTCCAAGGCGCGCCGGCCCAGTCATAAAGATAGATCATATGCTGGATCGGCTGGTTGCCATGGGCATACTGCCCCATATTGACCACCTGCATCTCGCGGGTCTCGTGGATCACCGAGCCGTAATAGCTGTCGTCGAACAAGGGCGGCTGAGTGAAGATGGAGTCGAGCCGGTCCACGAACTTCTGGTCGCCGCCCATCAGATCGATCAAGCCCTGGACGTCCTGCATCACCGACCAGCTGTAATGCATCGAATTGCCTTCGGTGAAGGCATCGCCCCACTTGTAGGGGTTGAACGGGGTCGACCACGAACCGTCCTGGTTGCGCCCCCGCATCCAGCCCGACTGGGCGTCGTAAATCTTGCGATAGTTCTGCGCCTGGGCCGCGTATTTCCGGGCGTCCTCGGTCTTGCCAAGGGCTGCGGCGAGGCGGGAGAGCGAGAAGTCTGCGGTAGAATATTCGAGGGTGCGCGCGGCATTCTCGTTGATGCCCACATCATAGGGCACGTAGCCGAGCTTGTTATAATATTCGACGCCTTCGCGGCCGACGGCGCTGAGCACGTTGCCGCGCTTGTCACGCGGTCGCCCCTCCGAGGTCGAGGCGTTCTTGACCATCGCTTCGTACAGTGTCTCGACATCGAAGCCGCGCACGCCGTTAAGGTAAGCATCGGCAATGAGGTTCGCCGAGTTCGAGCCGATCATCACGTCGCGGTGGCCGGGGCTCATCCATTCGGGAAGCCAGCCGGATTCCTTGTAGGTGTTGACCAGCCCCTGCATGATCTGGCTGTCGAGATTGGGATGGACGAGCGCGAAATAAGGGAAGACCGCGCGCCAGGTATCCCAGAAACCGTTGTCGGTGAACAGCGGGCCGTCGTGCACTTGCCCGTCATAAGGGCTGTAGTGGACGGTCTTCCCGCGCGCATCGATTTCGTGGAACATGCGGGGGAACAACAGGATGCGGTACATCGCTGAATAGAAAGTGCGGCGATTGTCTAGGTTGGGATCGGAAACCTGAATGCGGCCCAGTTCGCGCTCCCATGCTGCCTTGGCCTTGGCCTCGGTCTGGGCGTAGCCGTCCTTGCCGATTTCGTTCGTCAGATTGCGCTCGGCCTGTTCGGGGCTGATGAACGAGGAGGCGACCTTCACACCGACCTGTTCGCCGTCGCGGGTCTTGAAGCTGACCACGGCGCCGACATGATCGCCCTCGCGCGAGGCGGCGGAAGTGAGCTGGCCGTTATCATCCCAGGTGCGCGTGACGGTGAAGTCGTGATCGAACTCGGCGACGAAATAGTTATGGAAATTGTTCGGCACGCCGCCGTGGTTGTTGCGGACATAGCCGCTGATCCGCCGCCGCGCCGTGTCGATCGCCACCATCGATCCGCCAGCCTGACCGTCGAGGATGATGTGCGCATCGTCGCTCTTGGGGAACGTGAAACGGAACTGCGCGGCGCGATTGGTGGGCGCGACCTCTGCGGTCACGTCGTAGTCGGCCAGATAGACCTTGTACTTGTAGGGGCGCGATTCCTCGGCCTTGTGGCTGAACCAGCTGGCGCGCTCTTCCTGCCCGATCTTGACCGCGCCTGTCTCCGCGAACAGCGAAAAGGCGGCGTAATCGTTCATCCAGGGACTGGGTTGGTGAGTCTGCTTGATGCCGTTGATCTTTTCGGCATCGTAAGTGTAACCCCAGCCATCGCCCATCTTGCCGGTAACCGGCGTCCAGAAGTTCATCCCCCAAGGTACGGCAACCGCCGGATACGTGTTACCATAAGACAGTTCGTGGCTCGAATCCGTGCCCATCAGCGGATTGACGAGATCGACAAGCGGCTCCTGCTCGGTCTGGGCGCTCGCCGTGGACATGAGCAGAGGTGTCGGCGCAACGAGTCCGGTGGTCGCGAAGAGCGCGACGGCGCCGCGCAGCGATCGAGCGAAGGTCTTCAAGACAAGTCTCCAACTGGAAAGAGGGGGCCGGGCCGCATCAGCGCGCGCCGTCCAGGGGGCGTGGGCTCACGCCTTCTTTGGTCATCACGACGGGCTTGATCGTGCCGTCGGCGTTGAAAAACATATGGTCGATCGCGACCTGACGGTGTTCTCCGCGATCGTCCGCAAGCGGCCGGCGATGATAGGCGATGTACCAGTCGTCGCTATGCGGCACATTGACAACAGAATGGTGACCCGCGCCCCGTGCGATACTGAAATCCTGGGCAAGGATCTGCCCCATCGGCTTGAACGGCCCGAGAGCGGTCGGCCCCATCGCATAAGCCACGCTGTAATCGGGGCCGGTCCAGCCCCCCTCCGACCACATAAGATAATAAACGCCCTTGCGCTTGATCACGAACGATCCCTCGACATAGCCGGGAGGGGTGATCTCCCTGTACGTGCTGCCATCCGCAAAGGGCACCAAGGAGCGTAAATCGTCGCTCAGGCGCACGACGTTGCAGTGCTGCCAGCCGCCGTAATAGAGATAGACTTGGCCATCATCGTCGCGGAACACGAACGGGTCGATTGGCTGGGCACCATTATGGAATGCGCCGATCAGGGGCTTGCCCAGTGCATCCTTGAACGGCCCGCCGGGCTTATCGGCGACCGCGATTCCAATGCCGCCGCTTTCGGAATCGCTTTGGATGTCGTTGGCGCCGAAGAACATGTAATATTTACCGCCGCGCTCGATCACCGAGGGCGCCCAAACGGCATAGCCCGCCCAGGAGATATTCTCGGTGCTGAGCACGCGGCGATGCTTGGTCCAGTGGACGAGATCGGGCGAGGAGAACGCATCGAAATAGGTCTGCTTGCCGTAAGACGGACGAACCATGTGGGTCTGGCGAAGGCGCTGCTGACCCGGCGTGAAGTGCGGCGCTACCTCGGGACCGGCAGCATCGTCGGAATAAGTGGGGTAAATCCAATATTGCCCGGCGAAGAGCCGTATCTCAGGATCGGCATACCAGCCGGGCAGGACCGGGTTCTGCGCGGGTGCTGAGGCCGTAAGAAGCATCACTACCGCAGCAGCAAGGCCCGTCAGGATCTTTTGTTTCATACCGCCTCTTTCCCGCATTGAAATTGTGCCGGCGCAACCGGCTCGTCGCCCGAAAGACCGCCCCGGTAATCGAAAAGGGCGGAGGTGACCCGTGAGAATGGGTCACCTCCTGTTGGCCTTGAGGGTTCAGTGTGCGCGTCGACAGAACGCCGCGTCAGAACTTGTACGAGACGCCCAGATAGGCGCGGCGTCCCGAATAGACGTTCGAAATGAAGCGCGCCTTCGTATCGTTGCCCAGATGCGAACGCTGTTCGGACTTGGTCAGATTGATGATCGAAGCCGTGATCTGGAAGTTCTCAAACACGTCGAACGCGGCGTTGAGATCGACCTGATCGTAAGGATCGTCATAGACGTTGAGGCCCGAGGACAGCCCGCGCACCACCTCACCCCGGCGATTGTACGATGCACGCAGCAGGATGGGTCCGTGCTCGTAGAATACGGAGGCGTTGAGCTGCGTCTTGGCGCTGCCGACCAGCGGCGATTCGCCCAGCTTCGTGCCGTTCAAAGCAACATCGGCTTGCGAGGTATCGTTGTAAGTGAAGTTTACTTGCGCGCCGAGGCCGAAGTCCAGCGTATGCTGGGCATAGAGTTCGACACCCTGTGACACCGCGCTCGATCCGTTCGCCTGGGTGGCATATTGCTGAACCGTCACCGTCTCGCCGGCCACTTCCTGCGGAAGATCGATCACGACTGGTACGATGAAGTCAGACACGTCCTTGCGGAACAGGGTCATGCCAAGCACCGAGCCGGGGTGGAAATACCATTCCACGCCAACGTCATACTGCCACGCGCTGAACGGCTTCAGGTCGAAGTTTCCGCCATTGCCGAACCAGCCCGGCAGCGCGCCGAATTCGGCACGGTCGAACACGAAAGGATCGGCGTTGAACGTCAAAGACCGCGCACCGGCAAGGTCGCCATAGCCGGGCCGTGCAATGACCTTCGATACCGCACCGCGCACCAGCAGGTTGGACGCGACTTCCCACGAAATATTGAAACTCGGCAGGAAGTCGGTGTAGCTCTTGCCTTCTGCATTCTGGCTGTAGGCCCGCAGCTCGCGCTGGCTCTCAGGGATCACCAGACAGTTACCATCCTCACCACGCGGCTTGTTCGGATCGAACGCGCCGCCGGGTCCATCCACGCAGTAGTCATTCTCATAAAAGAGAACGTCGGTCGATGTACCGTCCTGCTTGGTATTGACCACGCGCAGGCCGACGTTGCCGCGAACACTTCCGAACCCGAAGTTCGCCTGGGCATATCCCGCCCAGATCCGCTCCTTGATGTTGTAGAGGTTCTGTGGCTCGGGAACGCGAACCGGGCCGTTATAAGTATCGTTCAGATAGTTGATGTAGTTCTTGATATTGATCGCCGGGAAGGACGAAGTCTCGAAGCCGCCGGCGAGGTTTCCGAGCGAATTCGGATAGAATATTTCCGGCAGTGCCAATGCGCCGCCCGGCGTATCCTGGAAGCGCAACGTGTTCGCGGCATCCGAATACCATTCGAAGCGGCCGGTCTCACGATGGATGCGGCCGTCCCGCCACTTCGCACCGACCTGGATGGATTCGAGGAACGACGAATCGAACTTCCGGGTGACGTCTACCTGCGCGTAACGCTGCGAAATCGAGCTATTGGTGAATCCGGAGCCGGTCGAACCAAGGTCGATCTGAGCCGTGCCGTTCTGTATGTTCTGGATCAGGTCAGGGGAGAACTGCATCGCGATCGACTGATCGGTGAAGTTCCACGCGCTAAGCGAATTGGCGTTGACCGAACCGTTGCGCGGCTTGGCCTGGGCAAAGAACTGGAAGGACGGGCCACCGGTGGCCTTGGTCTTGCCCGCCACGAAATCGACGCTCAGGTGGCCGACGTCCCACGTTCCGCGCACGTCAAACGTGTTGGAGACGCTTTTTTCGCGGACATAAGTGTCCTGCATAGCGGGCGTTTCCATAGTACACATATTGCCCGCGACGCGGCATCCGGTGCCTTCGGCCGGGACCTGGAACGTCGCGCCGGTAAGGATCGTGCCACTCTTGTCGAAAGTGGCGTCAGAGAAGAAATTACCATAGCCCCATTCGGGGATCTTGATGCTGCTGCGCGTGTAATCGCCGTTGAGCTGGAACCGGAAATAGTTGGCGGTGAGTTCCAGATTGTCGAACGGCTTCGCCTGCACGGTCGCCTGGATGCCAAGGCGCTTGCGCTTCTGGTCCGTGATCGTTTCGCTGACCGATTGGGGCGCCCAATAACCGCTATAGTGCGTGCCGCTCTGAGTGGTCGTCCCGGCATTATTGCCGCTATTCCAGTAATCGATGGCTGAATCATTGGCGAAAGTGTTGCCGTTCACGTCGGTCGCGGGATTGCTGTCCTTATCGTCGGTCCACCAATGCCAGCTATCGCCGGACGCGCTGAGCGAACGGTTGGTGCGCACTTGATAAGTGCCGCCAAGCAGGAAGCCGAGCGTCTTTTCTTCATTGTGCCAAGAAAGCAGGCCCGAAACGTTCGGCTCCACCTTTTTGGTGACGTCCGAATACGTGCCTTCGCCAGTGACACTGCCCGACCAGGGCTCAAGGTCGAAAGGCTTGCGCGTATGGTTGATGATGACGCCGCCGACACCGCCTTCGTCAAGGCGTGCTTCGGGCGACTTGAACACTTCGACGCTACCGATCAGCGCCGACGGCAGCAGCAGGTAGTTGAACGAGCGCGACGGATCGCCGCTGTCGGCAGAGGCGATGAAGTTGCCGTTAAGTTCCGTCAGCGTAAGATCGGAGCTGAGGCCGCGAATGCTGACGCGGCTGCCTTCGCCGCCGTCACGCTCGATAATGACGCCAGGTACGCGCTGGAGCGAGTCTGCGACGTTCTTGTCCGGGAACTTGCCGACATCAACCGCTGTGATCACGTCCACGAATGCGTTGGCGTTGCGCTTCTGCGATAGGCTTTCTTCGATCGAGGCGCGGAAACCGCTAACGACGATCTCACCTGCGGGCTCTGCCGGTGCAGCCGCATCGCTGGCCGGTGCATTGGCGTCCTGAGCGCGCGCAACGCCCCCGGTCATCATCACCAGCATGCTCGCCGAAAGCATCAAATTCCGCGCGAACAGGCCGCGCGCATTGGGAATAAGTGCACCCTTCATTCCATTTCCTCCCCTTGCCGTGACGTTGATCCGCCCTCGGCTTACTTTCCCCGCAGGCCCCGAACGGGTGCCTGCGTCATCTTTCGAATTCAGACTTCTATTAATAAACCAATTTGTCAATTAAATCATATTTGCGTCGAGTCCACAGGACGATGATCCGTTTCGGATCATCGTCAGGGCGAACTCTATTTCATTGAATTATAAAATTTATCAGGGTGTGGCGTTTGCCGCATTGATCGGTCTGGCCAGTTCCGCGAACGCGGCGGCCGGTGCCTTGGCGACCTCACGATCGTACGTGAGCAGCCCATTGATCTCGCCTTCGACATCGGTCGTCTGAGTGTAGACGGAAGCACTCAGTCCATTGACTTGCGATTGGCGGACGATCTCGTCAAACTTGCGGCGATACCGCGCCAGATAGTCCTTGGCATCGGTCGTGACCTGATAGCTCCAGCGCTTGTCCTCGCGCCAGAGATGCCCATCGATCGGCCAGCCCACCCCACCATATTCGCCGATCACGATCGCTCGGCCGCTCTGGCGGGTCGGCACATGGGGCACGTCCTCGTACGTATGGATGTCGAAGACGTCGGAGGCATCGGGAGCCACATCCAGCCAGCCGCTATCGGCATTGACCAGGCGGCTGGGATCCATGCCCTTCACATAGCGGGCCAGCGTTGCCGAATCGTATTGTCCCCAGCCTTCGTTATTGACCACCCAGGTCACGATCGAGGGGAAGGCACGCAGCGCACCTATCATCCGCGCGAGTTCGGCCTGCTGGTCCGCCATCACTTCGGAAGAGAGCACGGCCTGGCTTTGGCTGGTGCCGGTGACGAACTGATCTTCACCGCCGCCCGATGGCATATCCTGCCAGATCAGCATACCCATGTGATCGGCATCATAATAGTAGCGCGCCGGCTCGACCTTGATGTGCTTGCGCACCATGTTGAAGCCTGCGCTTTTCAGGAACTCCAGGTCGTATCGCATCCCCTCTTCCGAAGGCGGCGTCAGCAGCCCGTCGGGCCACCAGCCCTGATCGAGCGCGCCGTTCTGGAAATAGGGCTTGTTGTTGAGCAGCAGCATCGGCTGGCCGTTCACATTGCCCGGCCCCACCGAGACCTTCCGCATCGCGAAATAGGCCTTCACCGTGTCGAGCGGCTGCCCGACCACCTGGGCAGCGGCATAAGTCTCCGACTCGCCTTTGGTGAAGCGCGAGTCATAAGCGGTGCGATTTCGATCCGGCTTGCCCGCATAAGGGTCTTTCACCTTCACCAGTTCAGCCACGAGATCGTAGAGGAACGGGTCCTCTGGCGACCAGAGATGCGCGCGCGGCATTTCGATAGTGGCGTGGCGATTGCCCCGCAGGATCGTCGAAGCGATCGTCTTGCCGCCCGATTTGACGCTGAGGCGCACCGCATCTGTATCTTCGGCCCACGCGCTCAAAGCGACATCGACTTCGATCTTGCCAGTGTCGATGTTCGGCGTTGCGCGTACATCGGCGATGTGCAGTTCGGGGACGGGCTCCAGCCACACCGTCTGCCAGATGCCGCTTACCGGGGTGTACCAGATGCCCTCGGGATCGAGGATTTGCTTGCCGCGCGGCTGGCTACCCTTCGAAGTGGGATCAGCTACCTGGACAACGAGTTCATTGTCGCCGGGGCGAAGCGGATCGGTGATGTCGAAACTGAATGCATCCGATCCACCCTTGTGTGCGCCCACCGGCACTCCGTTGACGAATACGGTGGCCGCGTAGTCGACCGCGCCGAAGTTCAACCGAACGCGCTGCCCGGCCCAGCCGGCGGGCACGGTGAAGTGGCGGCGATACCAGATGCGATCTTCGGGCAGCACTTTGCGTGCCACACCAGAAAGCTTGGACTCAACCGCAAACGGCACCAGAATCTGACCGTCCATCCGCGTCGGTTGAGGCTGCGATGCCTTGACGATCGCATAGTCCCACAGACCGTTGAGATTCTGCCACGCGTCGCGCTGAAGCTGCGGGCGCGGATAGCTGCGCCAGGCATTTTCCGGCGTCACCGCCTTGCCCCAGCGCGTGACCAGCTTGCTGGTATAGACAGAATCGCTGCGTTCGCCCGTTGCCGGGGCGTCCGCCTGTGCCAGAGCGGCGCCCGCGTCGATCATCGCGAGGGTCAGCGCCAAGGCGCCCACAAATTTCCGCATGTTGCTTCTTCCCTCAATGATCACTTGGTCGGCCGCGAAAGCGATCGCGGCGCATCTGCCGGAGCGCTGCCCCAGGCCGGATTGGGCTTTGGCCCCATTCTCAGAACCAGCTTGGCGCCATCGGCGATATCGGCATGGCTGAACCACGGCTTGGTCCAGACGCGGCCATTGAGCGTTGCTGACTGGATGTAGATGTTCTGCGCCGAATTGTTCCGGGCGATGATCTCAAGCGCCTTGCCGTTGCCCATCTTGAGCACCGAACGATCGAAGATCGGGCTGCCGATGATATACTCGTCGCTCGACGGATCGACCGGATAAAACCCGAGCGCGCTCAGCGCGTACCAGGACGAAGTTGCGCCCTGATCGTCCATGCCCGGATAGCCGTAGCCCGAAGCATCGCTGCCGTAGAGATCCGCCAAAATCCGCCGGACCAGTGCCTGCGTTTTCCATGGCTGGCCGCTCCACGCATAGAGATAGGGCGCGTGCTGGTCAGGCTGGTTGCCTTGGACGAACTGGCCGATCACGCCGGTACAATCGCGGCAGATGCCCTTGGGATTGTACGGCTTTGTGAAAAATTCATCGAGCTTGGCATTGAAGCGGGCGGGTCCGCCTAGCAGGTCAATAAGACCCTGCACATCATGCGCGCCAAGCCACAGCGTCGACCAACCCGAGGCTTCCTTCATCATGTAGTTGTAATAGGGTTCGGCCGGATCGAACGGACTGATCCACTTTCCGTCGGCAGTGCGCCCGCGAACGAAACCGATGGAGGGATCGAACACATTGCGCCAGTTGCTCGCGCGCCTGCGGAATAGCTGCGCATCATCGCGCTTTCCGAGCCGATCTGCCATCTCGGCCAGTGCATTGTCGTCCCACGAATATTCGATCGTCTTGGCCGCGCCCGCCTTACCGCCAGCATAAGGCGGGCTGGGATTGCCCTCGGGGATCTCGTCCGAAACCCAGCCCTGCTTTAGGTACTCCGCCAGGAACGCGCGCGGCCCGTTAGTGTCCAGCGCGTTCTTGCGGAGGAACTCATAAGCCGCAGAATAATCGAACGGAATGCCGCGGCGCATCGCGCCCAGATAGAGGAATACGGCATTGTCGCCGTGGAACGAGGTGTTCATGAAGCCCCGTTCGCGCGCCATATCGAGTTCGGACTGCATCACGTTGATCGTCGTCTCGGGTTCGAGCAGTTCGAGCAGCACGATCTGGTTGCGGCCGGTATCCCAGAACGGCACTGGGCCATAGCGGTCGTACGCCGCGGCCTGGGTTTTGCCCTTGCTGTCGGTGTAATCCTCGCCCTTGCGCGCCACCAATCGCGGGCTGGCGAAGGACTGGAACAGCGTCGAATAGAACATCATGCGCTGCTTGGGCGTACCACCGGTCACTTCGACGCGGTTGAGCAGCTTGCCCCATTCGGCCCGCGCGCGGGTGTGCATGCCATCGAAATCCCAGCCTGGGCTTTCCTCTCGCAACCGCTGCTCGGCCACTTCATAGCTCGCGCCGTGGGCGATCTTTACCATCACCGTCTCACCCTCGCGCGTGGTGAAATCGGCATAGCTGCCCGCGAAGGCGCCCTGGATCGAGCGCGCATCGGGCTGAACGTCCTTGTCGCCAATACCGAAGCCGCGCGCATTGCCCGGGGCCTTGCGGAACATGCCAAAGCGCTTGAATGGCTTGGAGAATTCCGCAACGAAATAGCGGCCGTCACGCGCTTCATGGTCGTTTTCCGATGCAACGACGCCGCGAATCTTGCGGTCGCCCACCACCTCGACCTGGCCGCCGCGACCTTGGAGATTAAGGATCACATGCGCGCGCTCGGTGGCCGGGAAAGTGAAGCGCATCAGCGCGGTCGCTTGGCTCGCGGTAAGTTCGACCTTGGTTTTGAATGTGTCGAGAAACACCGAATAGTAGCCCGGCGCCGCGATTTCACGGGCCTTGTCGTAATAGGCTTCGGTGTAGACGGGCGGCACCGTCCAGTCGCCGACGATCGGCATCAAGCTTGGCGTTGCGTTGGCACCGTAGGTGGGCCCGCCGCCGCCCGTGAAGCCGATCATCGTCGGGTTGGTGTAGTAATAGGGCGTGGGGACGCCCCAGGGATAGCTCAGTTCGACATTGACGTTGACCGGCGCGGCCTCGACGGCGCTGTGCGGCAGCCGCGCTCCGGGCGAGGTAATCCCCGAATAGAGCGGCTCTCCCGCAGGCGGCGCGTTGCCGATCAGTTCGGGACGATCGAGCGGCGCGGTGCCTACCAGCGGATTGGCTTCGTCCACCGGCTCTATCGTCCGTTCCCGTGCGGAAAGGCCAGCGCATGACAACCCCGAGACGGCGATAGCCGCTACGGTGGTGACAAGGCAGCGTTTGACGCGCGCATGCGAACGATCGGAACCGTGATTCACGTTTCTCTCCCCTAAGGCGGCATTTCTGCCAGGCTCGCTTTTTCCGAGCTTTTTATAACCTTGCTCCTCCGTGGAAGAGCGCGATGGAGGATTGATCAGATAAATAAATCAATTTGTCAATTGAAGTGAGGCACATTGATTTTCGACCGTTTCCTTCTAATTTTTTCGATCAGGCTCCCCAGGACATCTTTGAGGAAAAAACCAAAGCGCGAGCCAAATCTTGGTTGATCGGGAGGGCACGCCCGATAGTCGTGCGGACTGAAGCGGCAGCTAACCCGTCATCTAACTTACTTTGCCCCTCGTCTGCCCCGTTAGAAATACTTCCTGGCGAATCGAAGCAGACCACCGCATGGCAACCTTGCGGCAGGCCTATCTTCGACGAGCTATAGTGCGACCACTGCATCCATTTACGCCCCTACTCCGGGGCCAGCACAGTCAGCGGAATAGGCCGTTCCTTGAAATTGGAGCCCATGCCTTTGCCAGCATGACGAAGCGAAACCTCGGCACCAGAAATCCATGTGTGCTTGAGGGTTCGTCCGTTCAAATCTGCCCCGCCGAAGATGAAAGTTGTTGAGTTTCACCGAGAACTGACCCGGGGATGGAGTGAACCCCACAAGCTGGACCACGGGATGTCCATCGAACTAAGCCGCTTTCTGGGCGATTAGCGCTTCGAATTCCTCGGGCGGCCGGTATCGGAGCGCCGAGTGCAGTCGCCGGGTATTGTAGACGCGTTCGATGAAGACCGGCAACCTGATCTGCCCCCACCGAGTGGACCGATTGGTTTGTTAGTGGATTAAGCCTATGACCCTGTCCCAGTTATGCCACCGGCCAGAACGAGAGATTCGGCTTTTCATCGGCCGGGGTTAACCCCGGCCGATGAAGCAAATTCGGTCGGTGTCATGAACCCCAGGGATGTGTGAGGTCGGTTCTCATTGAAGTCCGTCCGCCACGCCTCGATCTTGCTCCTTGCGTCGTCCAAAGACAAGAACCAGTGCGTGTTCAGACATTCATCGCGAAGCCGGCCGTTGAAGCTTTCAACGAAGGCATTGTCCGTCGGCTTTCCAGGCCTGGTGAAGTCCAGCGTGACGCGGTTGATATAGGCCCAATGATCGAGCGCCCGAGGGATAAATTCCGGGCCGTTGTCCACCCTGATCTTCTCAGGCGCACCCCCGCGCTCGAACAGCGGGCGATCCATGACAGCGACGACCTGTTCACCCTTGATCCCCTGATCGACATGGATTGCCAAGCACTCGCGGGTGTAGGCATCAACTACGGTCAAGGCGCGGAAGCGCTTACCATCGAACAGGGCATCGGACACGAAGTCCATCGCCCAGATCTCGTTCCCGCGCGAGGGCAGCGGCCGTTCCACTCGCCGCGCGGCCATGACGTGCCGGCGGGGCCTTTTGGCCCGTAAATTAAGGCCTTCCAGGCGATAGAGGCGGTGTACCCGCTTCACATTCACCGTCCAACCTTCGCGCCGAAGCAGGACGTGGATGCGACGATAGTCATAGCGCGCGCGGGTCGCGGCGATCTCCTTGATCCTGTTCCTGAGCGGCGCCTGGTCGCTTCGGATCGACCGATAGCGGTGCGTCTTGCGATCGAACCGGAGAACCGCGCAGCTACGCCGCTCGCTCACCCGATAACGATCCTGCACCCAATGGACGATCTCGCGCGGTCGACCAGGCGCTACACTTTTTTGCCAGAACCTCCTGGAGCATGGCCTTGTCCAGCGACAGATCCGCCACGAGCCGCTTCAGCTTCTGGTTCTCTTCCTCAAGCTGCCGGATCTTGCGCAGCTCCGAAGGCCCAACCCGCCGTATAACTGCTTCCAGCGGTAATACGTCGCCTCCGAGACGCCCATCTTCCGGCACACCTCGGCGACTGGCGTGCCGACCTCGGCCTGACGCAGTGCAAACGCAATCTGCTCGCCCGTGAACTTCGACTTTTTCATGCAAAGCTCCAGCTCAAATCAGCTTCGATTTTGCCAGACCCCTCTCATTCCCGCTGGAGGCATTTTCCGGGACAGGGTCAACCGGCTGATGGCCCCTGAAATTGTAGCAGAAGCAGTCCATGCCTATGTCGAGGAAACCAACCGCCTGAACCAACAGCGGCGCGCAGCAGAAACGGCTGACAAGGCCGAACTCAAAAAGGTCGTGAAGACGGTCGAGCGCCTTGTAAACATGATAGCCGATGGTGATTCAACGCGGGGACTGGTCGAGCGCGTCACGCTATTTCCCGGAGCGAATCCTGGCGAAATGAGTGCCACGCTTCACGGTGAGTTCGGGGCTATTATGGAATGGGCATCGCAGCACGAATCCGCCGGAAACAAGCGCGTATCCGGGTCTGTTCCTGCTCCGTTGTCGGTATCGGTGGTTGCGGGGGTGCGCAACCATTACAAATTGCGCCCATTCCAATACCATTTAGCGCCGCAGTCAAAACATCACACGCGCGCCGAAAACCGCCGAGACGCCAGACACACCCTCACCCGCATTCCGCGCAATTCGGGCGGTTCCGCCAAGCTTACGCTCCCAATTCACGCCCACGTAAGGCGCCAGCGATCGGTTTAGCTCGTAACGAAGCCTTGCGCCCATTTCGAGGCGCTCGAAGCCTGCGCTGACGTTCAGTGCGGACACGTCCTGAAACGCAAAATCCACCTCGGCCTCGGGCTCCACTACCAGCGACTGGGTAATGCGCTGGGTGTAACCCGCCTTGCCACGTGCATGGACATCGCCCTTGTTGGAAACGAGCAACTGGCCTTGCAGTTCGAACCAATAAGGCGCCAGCCCCTCGATGCCGACCAATGCATAGGTACGCTGCGGATCGGGGCGGAAATCCTGTCGCATGCCGAGTTGCAGGTTGAACCAGGGATCGAGCGCATGGCGCCAGTAGGCATTAAGCTCGATACGCTCGGCCCGCTCGCCGAACGTGCCCTCGCCCTCGCTGGAGAGCACGATCCGGTCGATATCGCCGCCGTACCACGCCTGTCCTTCCCAGCCGAAGCCGTCTCCGCCCTTGCCGGTGCGGAATTCCAGTTGATCGACCTGAAGCGCCAAGGTGTTGAATGTCATCTCCTTCACCATCGCGGCGCGCGAGGCCGCCATGCGTTCGCGCGCGAAGAAGCGCTCGGCGGGATAGTCGGTCGGCACCGGCGGCGGCGGGGCATCGCCCGGCTCGTCGGAGACGGTGCTTGCGGGCATGGCGTGGGCGGAATGATCCATGCCCTTCATCTCCGGCGCGCTCATGTCCATGCCGGACATGTCCATCTGTGAATGGTCCATGCTACCATGATCCATTCCGGCATGTTCGTCGGCCTGCGTCGGTGTGGTCTCTTGTGCCTGCACGGCCAAAGGGGAGGTCGCCAGCAGCAGCGAGGTGAGGACCCGGAAGAACCGAGCCATCAGGCTTCTCCCTCCCGGCGCACCGTCACCACGCGCATCATTCCGGCGTGCATGTGCAGCAACATGTGGCAGTGGAATGCCCAGTCGCCCTCGCCATCGGCGGTGAGATCGAACGAGGCCTTGCCGCCCGGCAACACGTTGACAGTGTGCTTGCGCGCCCGGTTCCCCGGCTCGCCGCTGACTAGCTCGAAGAAGTGGCCGTGGAGGTGGATCGGATGCGGCATCATCGTGTCATTGATGAGATTGACGCGCACTCTCTCGCCCAGCCGGAAGGGGATCGGCGCCGGGTTCTCCGACATCGTTTCACCGTCCATACTCCACATATACCGTTCCATCGCAGCGGTCAGATGCACGTCGATCTGGCGGCTCGGCACGCCCGGATCGGGATTGGCATCGCGCGAACGCAGATCGGCATACGTCAGCACGCGGTGGTCGACGCTTTCCAGTCCGGTCGGACGGTCGGAAAGCCGGTCCACCGGCATCGGCGAAAGCGTGGCAACGCCCGGCCCCAGCTTCACGCCGGGCGCGACCGAGGGATCGCGCATCGACATCGAATGGCCGCTCATGGAACTGTTGGCGGGCTTGCTGAGGTCGATCTCACCGCCCTCCCCCATGTCCATGCCGCTCATGTCCATACCCATGTCGCGCATGGTGAGCACAGGCCGTTCGCGCAATTTCGGTGTCTCGCCAACAAGGCCCGGACGCTGCGCCAGCGTTGCGCGGACGAGGCCGGAGCGGTCGATGGCCTCTGCAATCACGCCGTAGCTTTCCGCCGAGCCGGGTTCGACGATGAAGTCATAAGTCTCGGCAATCGCGATCTGCACTTCGTCGGTCTCGATCGGCTGCACGGGATTGCCGTCCGCTGCCACCACGGTCAGCGGCAGGCCGGGGATGCGGAAGTTGAAGTTCGTCATCGACGAGGCATTGATGACGCGCAGGCGCACTTTCTCGCCCGGCGCGAACAATCCGGTCCAGTTCTCGGCATTGCCATGGCCGTTGACGAGGAAGCTGTAAGTCGATCCGGTCACGTCCGAGATATCGGTCGCGTCCATGCGCATCTTCGCCCAGGCAAGACGCTCGGCCAGCGGCTGGTCCTTGCCGGCCAGCAGCCCGGAAAGCGTCTGGCGCTGGCGGTTGAAGTACCCGCTCATCATCTTCAGCCGGCGCATCTGCTCGTGCGGGTGGATCGGGCTCCAATCCGACAGGACCAGCACATGCTCGCGGTCGCAAGCGATCGGATCGGGGCCGGCAGGATCGATCACGATCGGGCCGAACAGCCCTTCCGCCTCCTGCATCCCGGAGTGCGAGTGGTACCAGAACGTGCCCGAATGGGTCAGCGGGAACTCGTAGACGAAGGTCTCGCCCGGATCGATACCGGGGAAGCTGACGCCCGGCACGCCGTCCATCTGGAAGGGCACCAGCAGCCCGTGCCAGTGGATCGAGGTCTGTTCTTTCAGGCGATTGGTGACGGCGATGCGCACCGTCTCGCCTTCGCGCAGGCGCAGCAGCGGCGCGGGCAGCGTGCCATTGACGGTTACCGCATGGCCCGAACGCCCGCCGGTCGCAAAATGGCTCTCGCCGATCTGCAGCGCGATGGAGTTGCCGGTAAGAACGCCGGGATCGGTGCGTGCATGGACGATCCCCGACGTCCCGCTCTTCGCCCATGCCGGAAATAGCCCGGCCATTCCGAGACTTCCGGCAAATGCGCCGCCAAGGGCAAGCACACGTCTACGCTGCAACAGGGGGCGACCGGAGATATCGTGCGACGTCATGCAGGGGATACGGTTGCGCCGCGCCCATCCCTCGGCAAGACACGATAAAATCGTTCATGCATGATATTCGGCGTCGGTCCCGCCCCTCGCACGCTTGGGGCCTTCGCCGTGCGGCAGGCGGTCTTCAACTCACCTGTCGGCGATGCTCCGACCGCTCATCTGAACGACAGATCGCGCTTCTTCCACCGCGTGGCGATCGCGGCGCGCGCCGGCCTTGCGTAGTCGGCTTTCGTGCTCTGTTCGATGAGTTCTGCCGCTCTCGCAATCGGATCCCCGGCTGCCAGTTTGACTTCGCCGTTCTCGTCCCAGTCCAGGCCATCCAGCGCCTGCTGCGCGCGCGCCCTTTGCGCCGTTTTGTACCGGTCGTGGCGGTGGAAAGCCCGATCTATCCCGCCAAGAATATCGCAATCGGGCGAAATCACATCGCCGAATTGCCACATGGCATAATCGGGATTCCCCTCCCATCGGGCGTCATGCGCATTGACGAACAAGCATGGGCGCGGCTGGACGAGAAATTCGTAAACCTGGCTGCTGACGTCCCCCAGATAGAGATCGGCGCCAAACGTATAGGTCATGTCGATGGAACGCCGCGATCCCAGATCGACGATCACGCGGCCCGGCACGGCCAGCGCCTTCAGCGCCTCAAGTCGGGCATCATCCCATTGTTCCGCCAGCCTGACATGGGGCGCGACGACCAGATTGTACCGGCCATCGGCGAGAACCGCCTCGACAAGGCGGGCAGTGAAATCGCCTGCCGAGGACAACTTGCAGTTGAAGTGGGGATTGTAGAGAATGATCGGGCGACTGTCGTCGAACAGGCGCGGCCGCTGCGCTTGCATGCGAAGGCTTGCGGCAATTTTCACGGGGCCGGCGGCTGCGCAGTTCTGTTCGTTGACCAGTCCTTCGCAGAGCAACCTGTCGCGATCCTTACGACCGGCAACCACCACGTAGTCGAAAAAGCGGAACCGCTTTTCGAAGCCGACGGCCCGATCCCCGGCGCCATGCGGAATGTGGATCAACTTGCCACAGCGTCCCGGCAGACGCTTCAGGAGGGTGGAAGTCCGTTCCGCACAGAGAATGGCGTCGGCAGCGCGAATGCGATTGGCCCAAAACAGAAGGCGGGAAAGCTTGTCGAGCCTTTGGGGCATGTGGCTGCCAAGCCACGAAGGCAGATCCATGGCCACGATCTTCGGCAAAGGGTATCCCACGCCGTCCGCAATGGCCTTGACCTCGCAGATATCGTCGGCATGGGGCACGAAGACCGTCACGTCGAAGGAACCCCGGCGTTGCAATTCGAAAGCGACAGGCAAAAAGTGCGCGAATTGATGCCGCCCGCCGATGGCGGGGACGTGCAAGCGACGCTTCATGGGATCAGCCTTGAATATCGAGGCGCCGATACGGGAATCGCCCGTATCCAACAGCACATTCGTGACTCAGGCCGAAAGCGATCAGCAAATCACCGGGGCACAGCCCCTTAAGTCCAAGATCGGGCCCACCGGCCACACACAACTCCACAATTCTAGCGACCTGTTTGATCGGTAATTAAAGCAGCGAGGGCGCAACTGTCCAGAGCGAGCGCATCCGCTTTGGCTCAACATGGCCTATCAGGCGCACATTGCACGGATGTTTCTGGCGCGTGACGATTCCCGGACGGACTATTGGGGAGCCATTGGAGCGGGCCTTTCGGACAGGGCCTGGGCATCGCTTTCCCAAGGCGGAATGCCCCGGAACGCATCGGCAAGGAAATCGACCATAAGCCGTACTTTGGCGGAAAGATGCCGCCGGCTGGCGTAGAGGGCGAGGATGTCGATATCCGGAAGGTTCCAGCCGGGGAGCAACGGCAGCAGGGCACCGTCACGCAGATCCTCACCGATCAGGAAACTGGGCTGCCAGGTGATCGCCTCGCCCGCCAGCGCCACGGCGCGCGCGGTATCGCCGCTATTCGTGCGCAGCCGCGTTCCCACGCGCACCCGCGTTTCAACGCCGGCATCGTCGAGGAAGGTCCAGATATCGGGTTCCGGCGCATATCCATAGATTACACAGGCATGGTCGGCGAGTGCAGCAGGATCCCGAGGTGTGCCGTGCTCCGCAAGATAAGCCGGAGAAGCGCAGAGGACATTGCGCGACGTTGCCAGTTTGCGGGATACATAGCTTTGCGATCCGCCACGCGAAATGCGGATGCCGAGGTCGAAACCTTCCTCGACAATGTCCACAACGCGGTCGGTCAGCGCGATGTCGAGTTCGACTTGCGGATGCAAAGCCATGAAGCGCGGCCACAGCGGGGCCAGATGGCGCATGCCGAAGACGAGCGGCGCGTTGATCCGCAAGCGACCGCGCGCCCCGGCGGCGCTGGCGGTCGCGGCGGCCTCCGCCTCTTCGACATCGTCCAGAATGGCGCGGGCGCGCTCGTAAAGGGCCTCGCCCGCTTCGGTCAGCGAGACGCGGCGCGACGTACGGTTGAGCAGGCGCGTGCCGAGATGCCCCTCCAGTTCCGAGACATAACGGGTAACATTGGCCGGAGAGGTATCAAGCGCATCGGCGGCGCGCGCGAAGCCGCCACGCGAAACCACGGCGGCAAACACTTCATAGGCACGCAAACGGTCCATAAGCCAATCCTTCAGCTTTCCTGAATGAATGCCCCATCTTCTGCCCATCGATCAAGGATCGATTGAAGCATAGATGGATACCTGTCGCCGACGCGATGGACGCCGGCCCCATACAAGGAGCTTTGAAATGAACCGTCTTTCCAACAAGTTCGCACTCGTAACCGGAGCAACCAGCGGCATCGGCCTCGCCACTGCCCGCCGCTTCATCGAAGAAGGCGCCACCGTCGCCATCACCGGCACCAGCGAGGAAAAGCTGGCCGCCGCCAAGGCCGAACTGGGCAACGTGCTCACCATCCGCGCCGATGCCGGCGACGTTGCCGGACAGGCGGCGATCGCGGAGGCAATCCGCGCCGCGTTCGGCCGGTTGGACGTCCTTTTCGTCAACGCCGGCGTGGCCGACTTCCGCCCGCTCGAAAACTGGGATGAAGCCGGCTTCGACCGCACATTCGCGGTCAATGTGAAGGGCCCGCTGTTCCTGGTACAGGCGCTGCTGCCGCTGTTCGGCAATCCGGCCTCGATCGTTCTCAACGGATCGATCAACGCCCGCCTCGGCAAGCCCAACTCGATCGTCTATGCCGCATCCAAGGCTGCGCTGATCTCGCTTGCCCGCACGCTTTCCGGCGAACTGATCGGACGCGGCATCCGCGCCAACGTCGTCAGCCCCGGGCCGGTCACCACGCCGATCTATGGCAAGCTGGGCCTGTCCGATGCGGATCTCAGCGGCATGAAGGACTATCTGATCGGCGCCATCCCAGCGGGCCGCTTCGGCGAACCGAACGAAATCGCCGAGGCCATCGTCCACCTTGCCTCGGACGAGAGCCGCTACACCGTCGGCAGCGAATTGATCATCGACGGCGGCATGAGCAATATCTGAAGGAAAACCGGCGGCGCTCCATCGGGGCGCCGCCCCTTCTCTCTTTCAAGGAGACGAACGATGCGCATGGATTACAACCGGGCAGCAGCGAACGGCATGAAGGCGCTGGGCGGCCTCTATGGCTACATCATGACCAGCGGCCTGCCCAAGGCGCTGGTGGACCTTGTCTACCTGCGCGTCAGCCAGATCAACGGCTGCGCCTATTGCATCGACATGCACAGCCGCGATCTGATCAAGGACGGTATGGCGCTGGAAAAGCTGGTGCTGGTGCCGGCCTGGGCGGAGAGCGCCCCACTGTTCGATGCGCAGGAACGCGCGGCACTGGCCTGGGCGGAAACGGTCACCCGCGTTTCCGAAACGCACGTGCCCGATGCGGCCTATGAGGCAGCGGCGCAGGTCTTCGACGAGAAGCAACTGGCCGACCTCACGCTCGCGATCGGGCTGATGAACACCTACAACCGGATGGCCATCAGCTTTCGTGCGGAGCCGCAGGCCGCCGCAAATGCTCGGGGCCAGGCCTGAACAGCTCTCCACACCCCGTCTCAATGCCATGATCCCGCAGCCCCCGAACCGGGAATGCGACGGGATCATGGCATTGAACGGCATGATTTATATGGCATCCGGCACCCAGTTGATTTAACCCATGGGCCAATCGTGCGCTGTGCAGCCTGAAATATACAGGGAGCCCAAGCTTATGATGCCCAAGCGGAACCTTCTTGATCAGGTTGTCTGGCCTTCGGATTTGCGCGCGTTGCGGCCGGATCAACTGCCGCAACTGGCTGACGAACTTCGGCAGGAAGTGATTTCTACGGTCGGGGTGACCGGGGGACATCTGGGATCCGGCCTCGGCGTGGTGGAACTGACCACCGCCATTCACTACGTATTCAATACGCCCGACGACAAGCTGGTGTGGGATGTCGGGCATCAATGCTATCCCCACAAGATCCTGACCGGGCGGCGCGATCGCATCCGCACCTTGCGCCAGGGCGGCGGCCTCAGCGGCTTCACCAAGCGGGACGAGAGCCCCTACGACCCCTTCGGCGCGGCCCATAGCTCCACCTCGATCAGCGCGGCGCTGGGGTTCGCCGTCGCCAGAAAGCTGAGCGGCCAGCCGGGCAAGGCCATCGCCGTCATCGGCGACGGATCGATGTCCGCCGGCATGGCCTACGAGGCGATGAACAACGCGCGGGAGGCGGGCAATCGGCTGATCGTCATCCTCAACGACAACGACATGTCGATCGCGCCGCCCGTCGGGGGGCTGTCCGGCTATCTGGCGCGGCTGGTGTCCAGCCGCGAATTCCTTGGCCTGCGGGATATCGCCAAGCGGCTGGCCCGCAAGTTGCCCCGCCCGCTGATGATCGCCGCGCGCAAGACCGATTCCTACGCGCGGGGCATGGCGATGGGCGGAACCCTGTTCGACGAACTGGGCTTCTACTACGTGGGCCCGATCGACGGTCATGACCTCGACCAGTTGATCCCGATCCTTGAAAACGTTCGCGACGCGGCGGAAGGCCCCTGCCTCGTCCACGTCGTGACGAAGAAGGGCAAGGGCTACGCCCCAGCCGAAGCCGCGGCCGACAAGTACCACGGGGTGCAGAAGTTCGACGTCATCACCGGCGCGCAGGCCAAGGCGCCGGCCGGGCCGCCCAGCTATACCGGTGTCTTCGCGCAGGCACTGATCGCCGAAGCCCAGCGCGACGGGACTGTCTGCGCGATCACCGCCGCGATGCCGGCTGGCACCGGATTGGACAAGTTCGCCAAGGCATTCCCCGATCGCACGTTCGACGTCGGCATCGCCGAACAGCATGCGGTGACGTTCGCGGCGGGTCTGGCCGCGCAGGGCATGCGCCCTTTCTGCGCGATCTATTCCACCTTCCTGCAGCGCGCTTACGACCAGGTGGTGCACGACGTGGCGCTCCAGAAGCTGCCGGTGCGCTTCGCCATAGACCGTGCGGGTCTGGTTGGCGCCGATGGGTCGACCCATGCGGGCAGCTTCGATGTCACCTACCTTGCCACCCTGCCCAATATGGTCGTCATGGCGGCGGCCGATGAGGCGGAACTGGTGCACATGGTGCATACCGCCGCGCTGCACGATACGGGGCCGATCGCCTTCCGCTATCCGCGCGGCAACGGCACTGGCGTTCCCCTGCCGGAAACGCCGGAGCGGCTGGAGATCGGCAAGGGCCGCGTGATGCGCGAAGGGCGCCATGTCGCCATCCTATCTCTGGGAACCAGACTGGAAGAGGCGCTGAAAGCGGCCGAAACGCTGGATGCGAAGGGCCTTTCAACCACCGTGGCCGACCTGCGCTTCGCCAAGCCGCTGGACGAAGCGCTGATCCGCAAGCTGCTGCTCACGCACGACGTGGCCGTGACGATCGAGGAAGGCGCGATTGGCGGTCTGGGCGGCCATGTGCTGACCTTGGCCAGCGATCTGGGACTGGTCGATGCCGGGCTGAGAATCCGCACCATGCGGCTGCCGGACGTGTTTCAGGGGCAGGACAAGCCCGAAAAGCAATATGCCGAAGCCCGGTTGGACGCGGCCGCGATCGTGGAAACGGTGCTCGCAGCCTTGGGGCATGAAATCCCCGGCTATGGACGGACGCGTGGCTCCGTCAATCCGTAGGCGGCCCTCACTTTTGATGCTCCGGCCAGCAGTGCCCCGAACGGCCTTGCTTCTTTGCCTGATGCCCGGATTGCTGGCTGCCTCGGCGCCGGCCGGGGCTGTACTGACCATCGATGTCGGCAATGTCCGCGTCTCCAAGGGGCGCGTCCATGTCGATATCTGTCCGGAGAGCCGTTTCCTGAAGGACGATTGCCCCTATTCGGCCGAAGCACCGGCGCAGGCCGGCGTTACGCGGATCGTCGCGCGTTCCGTTCCGGCCGGGCGCTATGCCGTGCAGGCGTTTCTGGACGAGAACGGCAACGGCAAAGTGGACCGCGCGCTTTTTGGCATTCCCAAGGAAGGCGTCGGCTTCTCAAACGACGCGAAGATCTCGCTCGGCCCGCCCAAATTCGCCGATGCGGCCTTCAACTATGATGGCGGCGCGCAAACGATCCGCTTCAGCCTGCGCTATTTCATGGGCGCCAGGGGCCCCGGCGGGCATTGAGGCACCTTTCGCCATCCGCACTCGTCATCGCGAGCATCCGCACACCGTGGGTGACGCTGCTGCTGGGTCTGATCCTTACCGGACTGGCGCTGTTCATCGTGACCGATCGCATCGCGATGACCACCGATACGGCTGCGCTGATCTCGCCCAAGGTCGATTGGCGGCAGCAGGAACAGCGGATGGAAACCGCGTTTCCGCAATTGCGCGACAACATGCTCATCATCGTCGATGGCGAAACGCCGGAACTGGCGGAAGATGCAGCCACCCGGCTTTCCGCCAGCCTGAGCGGCGACAAGGCGCATTTCCGTCTGGTCACGCGGCCTGACGGGGGCGATTTCTTCGCCCGCGAAGGCCTGCTGTTCGGATCGGTGGAAGACGTGCGCAGTGCCACCCAGTCGATGATCGACGCTCAGCCAATGCTGGGCCCCCTCGCCGCAGATCCGAGCCTGCGCGGCGTGACGGTGTCGCTTTCCACCATGCTGGACGGCGTTTCCTCCGGCGAAATCCCCCTCAGCCGGATCGACAGGCCGCTTGACGCTCTCAGCACCGCGATCGACGATTCACTCGATGGCAGGAACCCTCACTTTTCCTGGCAAAGACTGTTCGCCGGCGAAGGCAAAGGATTGAGCCCGCCGACCCGGCGCCTGATCCTGACCCAGCCGGTACTCGATCACGGCGCCTTGATGCCCGGCGAGGCGGCAAGCGCTGCCGTGGCCAAGGCTGCCAAGGCGCTTGCCCTCGATCAGGCGCATGGCCTCCGCATCAGCCTTACCGGCGAAGTTCCTCTGGCCGACGAAGAGTTTGCGACGCTTCAGGAAAATATCGGTCTGGTCGCAATCGTCATGATGGCGGCGATGCTGCTGACCCTCTGGCTCGCCACGCGGTCGGTGCGGCTGGTCGCGGCGATCATGATCACCATCCTGTCCGGCCTGATCGTCACCAGCGCCGTCGGCCTGCTGGCGATCGGACGGTTCAACCTGATCTCAGTCGCTTTCATACCCCTTTTCGTCGGCCTGGGTGTCGATTTCGGCATCCAGATCTGCGTGCGCTTCAATGCCGAGAGGGTTGCCGGTGCCGCTCCGGACGTGGCCTTGCGGCAGGCGGCCGTGGCGCTGGGCGCGCCGCTGCTGCTGGCAGCGGGGGCCATCTTCCTGGGCTTCGGCGCGTTCCTGCCCACTGCTTACGTCGGCATTGCCGAGCTGGGCGTGATCGCCGGCTTTGGTATGATCGTGGCCCTGCTGTTCAGCCTGACGGTGCTGCCCGCGCTGATCCTGCTGCTGCGCCCCGGCGCGCCCCGCGGTGACGTGGGCTTCAAGGCGCTTGCCCCGGTCGATCGCTTTCTGGAGCGCAAGCGCAGCGCGGTATTGTGGGCTTTCGGCCTGGCCATGGCTGCCGGCATCGCTCTGCTGCCCTGGGCCGTTTTCGACTTCAATCCGCTGGACCTGCGCGATCCCGATGCCCCCGCGATGCGCGCCTTGAAGGATCTGACCCGCGATCCCGATCGAACCCCCAACGTGATCGACGTGCTGGCAGCCAATCCGGCCGAGGGCCAACAACTGGCCCAGCGTCTCTCGCGCCTGCCCGAAGTCGCGCAAGTCGTCTCGCTGGACAGCTTCGTGCCGGAACAACAGGACGCCAAGCTGGCGCTGATCCAGGATGCATCGCTGCTGCTGGACCTGACGATCAATCCCTTCGATACCGCGCCACCGCCAAGCGATGCCGACTTGCGCGATGCCATCGGCGGCATGGAGGCAAAGCTTCGCGAAGCCGCCGCCGCGCATCCCGGCGCCGATGGAAACGAGGCCCGCCGGCTTGCAGTGTCCTTTCACCGGCTGGGCATGACTTCGGCCGACAAGCGCGCAGAGGTCAACACCATGCTCTCGCAACCGCTCGGCGTGATGCTCGATCAGATCAGGCTGGCATTGCAGGCCGCCCCCGTGACCCGCGAAACGCTTCCGCCGGATCTGATCCGCGACTGGGTGGCTCCGAATGGACTGGTCCGCCTGCAGGTGTTCCCTAGCGGAAATGCCAACGACAATGCGGTGATCCGCCAGTTCCGCAACGCCGTTGCGCAAGTCACGCCCGCGATTTCCGGCCTGCCGGTGGCGACCCAAGCCGCGGCGGGCACGGTCGCCGGCGCTTTCATTCAGGCGGGCATATTGGCCTTCCTGCTGGTCAGCGTGCTGCTGTTCCTGGTGCTGCGCGATGTGACGGAAGTGGCCTTCACCCTTGCCCCGGTGATCCTGTCCATCTTCCTGACGCTCGGCAGTTGCGTGCTGATCGGACAGCCCATCAACTTTGCGAATATCATTGCCTTCCCCCTGCTCTTCGGAGTGGGCGTGGCGTTTCACATCTATTTCGTCATGGCCTGGCGCAGCGGCGCGACCGGATTGTTGCAATCCAGCCTGGCCCGCGCGGTCATGTTCAGCGCATTCGCTACCGGAACGGCATTCGGAAGCTTGTGGCTATCCCGTCACCCGGGGACCGCCAGCATGGGGAAAATCCTGATGATTTCGCTGATCTGGACGCTGATCTGCGCATTGATCTTCGAGCCGGCTCTGCTGGGCCCTCCGCGCAAGCAGTCTGACCGCTAGTTCCCTGCAGGATCCTTCATCGGATCCCGCAACTCCGGCGCCTCGGATTGCTGGGCGGGCGCAGCCTGGCCCGCCGGATCGTTCAGCGGATCGCCCAGTTCCGATGGAGTATCACCCTTGTTCACCCGGTGATGCCCCCGGGTTTCCTCGATCTCTGCGGCGCGATTCTGCAGGTAGACCGACCGCAATGTCGCGTAAGGATCTATCGCATCGGCAAACAAGGTGCGCAGTTCCACATCCGCCTCGGCCCGCAGGTTGAAACCGTTCACCGCTCCCGTTGACAGCTGGTACTGCCAGGCCGTGAAGGGGCGGCCGACCGCTAGCGGCAGCAGGGCTTCATCGGCGGGCATGCTCACTGCATCGCGAAGCGTCGTCGGGCCGATGAACGGAATAAACAGGTAAGGACCGGATTTCACACCGTAAATCGCCAATGTCGTGCCGAACCCATTGGGCCGATGCGGCAAGTTGAAGTCCTTGTGTTTCGCTACGTCGATCACCCCGGCAAGGCCGAGCGTGGAATTGATCGTGAAACGCGCGAAAGTCTCTGCCGCCTTGCCCGGTTTCGCCTGCAACAGGAAGTTCACGAAAACGAAGGGTTCGGTCAGGTTGCTCAGAAAATTGCGAATGCCGGAACGGACCGGCTTCGGCACGATATGTTGGTAGCCCATGGCCACCGGGCGGTACAAAGCCTTGTCCAGCGCCTGATGGATGCCGAACATCGTGCGGTTGAAGCCTTCCAGCGGGTCTTTTTCCGCCTTGATGGCATCGGCTTCGATATCGTCGGCCGGCACGGCCGCAGCTGCGTCCGTGGTATCGTCAGAGGCAGGCCCCGTCTGGCCCTGCATGTCGATAATGACCACGGGCGGCGGCAGATCGATCTGCACCGGCCCGCCCGAATCACTCGCGAGCGGGGTAGCAAGGGCAAGTCGCCCCACCTGAACCGCGGTCTCATTTGGCGCGGGAAGATCGGCCGGCGACGCAAACAGCACTGCCGGCACGATCAGCGGGGTGATCAAAATTTCTCGCCCTTGGCTGCAATGGCATCCATGTGCGCGACCAGCGAAGCCGCCCCGCCCTTTTGCAATACCGAGGCGAAATCGGATCGCCGCGTGGCGATCTGGCTGATCGAATTGCGGTAGAAGACGTCGATGATCTTCCAGTCGCTGCCGCTCTGCCGCAGCCGATAGCTTATGGCGACAGGCGCCTGCTTCGGCGCATTGAGCGTCGTGCGCACCAACTTGTCGCCGCCGCGCTGCTGAACTTGCGGGTCCATCGCGAAGCTTTCGCCGGACCAGGTATCAAAATTGCGGGCGTATTGCGAAATCGTCATGCGCCGGAAACTACGAACAAGCGCATCCTGGTCCGCCGCTGCCAATTTCGTCCAACTGGGTCCGACGGCCAGACGGGTCATCAACGGCAGATCGAATGCCCGGTCCAACACCGGCGATAGCGCCGCCGTTCGCGCCTGCGGCGCGGCGCCGCTCTTCATCACCTTGATAAGATTGTCATTAAGTTGCTGCACTGTCGCGCGTGCCGGATCTACAGTCTGGGCCGCGGCGACAACCGGCGTCAGCGAGAAAAGCAGGCTCAGCGTTACAATCGGATGGCGCATTCAAGAACTCCGTCACTGGCGGATCGCGATCCCTCTGCGCCGACGGTGGTGCACCATCACCTGTCGCGATGGCAAGGACGAGCTGCACCCTCCTGCGACTTCCTTAGATTTATTCCGGTGTTACCGTCTCTTCGCTTTCCTCGATGCCACTAAACAAGTATCAGAGGGGCGATGCCATTCCCATGAGGGGAGATATCGGTGGTAACTCCGAATTCCGACCCAGGCGAACCGTTGCAGATTGTACTCGCCAACCCGCGCGGTTTTTGCGCTGGTGTTACTCGAGCTATTGAAATTGTCGAACGTGCGCTCGAACAGTTCGGCGCACCCGTCTACGTTCGGCATGAAATCGTCCACAACAAGCATGTTGTCGACCAGCTGCGTGGAAAAGGCGCGGTCTTCGTTGACGAACTTTCCGAAATCCCCCCCGGCGCGATGACCATATTCAGCGCGCACGGTGTCGCCCGCTCCGTGGAGGAGGAGGCGCGCGAACGCAGCCTGCCCACGATCGACGCCACATGCCCGCTGGTCACCAAGGTCCACTTCCAGGGCCGTCATTATGTGAAAGCGGGGCGCGCGGTGGTGCTGATCGGCCATCCCGGCCATGCCGAGGTCATCGGCACGATCGGCCAGATCGATGCGCCGATCCATCTGGTCTCGACATCCGAAGACGTCATGGCGCTGCCGTTCGATATCGATACGGCCATCGCCTATATCACCCAGACCACGCTCAGCATCGACGACACCCGCAGCGTGATCGCCGCGCTGCACGAACGTTTCAGCAACGTCGTCGGCCCCGAGGTCAACGACATCTGCTATGCCACGCAGAACCGCCAGACTGCCGTGCGCGAACTGGCGTCGGTAAGCGATCTGGTTCTGGTTGTGGGCGCCCACAACAGTTCCAATTCCATGCGACTGTGTGAAATCGGCACGGAAATGGGTGTCGAAAGCCATCTGATCGACGATGGCAGCGCGATCGATCCGCAATGGCTGGACAACGTGCGCACGGTGGGCATCACCGCCGGCGCATCCGCACCCGACGAACTGGTGGACAGCGTGATCGCTGCGCTCAAGCAATTGCGCCCGGCAACGGTCTCCGAACTCGACGGAGTGAAGGAAACCATCCAGTTCCGCCTGCCGGCAGCCCTGCGCCGCGCCGCCACCACGCAGGTGCGCGCCGCCGAATAGGAAGCATCCGATGACCCTGCCCCTGTCTCAGATTGCGCGGATCGGCGCCTATACTCTCAGCCGGCACATCAAGGGCGGGAAGTATCCGCTGGTGCTGATGCTGGAACCCCTGTTCCGTTGCAATCTGGCCTGCCCGGGCTGCGGCAAGATCGATTATCCCGACTCTATCCTCAATCAACGCCTCAGCTTCGACCAGTGCATGGCCGCGATCGAGGAGTGCGGCGCCCCCGCCGTCTCCATCGCCGGGGGTGAGCCGCTGCTGCACAGGGACATGCCGCGCATCGTGCAGGGCTTCATCGAGCGCAAGAAGCTGGTAATCCTCTGCACCAATGCCCTTCTGCTGAAAAAGAAAATCGGCGACTACCAGCCCTCTCCCTTCTTCACATGGTCCATCCATCTCGATGGCGACCGGGGGATGCATGACGAGGCGGTGGATCAGGACGGCACTTTCGACGTGGCGGTGGAAGCCATTCATCTCGCCAAATCCAAAGGCTTTCGCGTGCAGGTGAACTGCACCGTGTTCGACGGCGCGGATCCGGCGCGGCTAGCGGCCTTTTTCGATCAGATGGAAACGCTGGGCGTGGAAATCACGGTTTCGCCCGGCTATGCCTACGAACGCGCGGCGGACCAGGAGCATTTCCTCAATCGCGAACGCACGAAGCAGTTCTTCCGCGACGTGTTCAAGCGCGGCAAGGGCGGCAAGGCGTGGACCTTCACAAACTCACCGCTGTTCCTGGATTTTCTGGCGGGCAACCAGACTTACGAATGCACGCCCTGGTCGATGCCGCTGCGCACGGTCTTCGGCTGGCAAAAGCCGTGCTACCTGCTCGGCGAAGGGTATGTCGACACTTTCGCCGAACTGATGGAAGGCACGGACTGGGATCAGTACGGCGTTGGCAAGTACGAGAAATGCGCCAATTGCATGACCCATTGCGGCTTCGAAGGCACAGCCGCAACGGACGCGATCCGTCATCCGCTCAAGATGTTTGCCGTGGGACGCAAGGGCGTTCGGACCGAGGGGCCAATGGCGCCCGACGTCGATCTCTCGCACCAGCGGCCTGCGGAGGAGGTCTACTCATCCCACGTCGAGCGCGAACTCGCGAAAATCCAGGCCGCCGATCCCTCCGCTGCCAAACATGTCGCCAGGCGGGGCTGAAGCGGTCAGGAAGAGAGACCGGCCGGATCCAGCCGATCCAACCCGGCATCGACCAGCCGGCCATACCCCTGCGACAGTGCGTGCAGCGCTTGGCTTGCCTGCCGCCCGGTATGAACGAGCGCCGGCAATTGACCGGGCCGTAGCGCCAGCGAGCGCAACACAGCCCCCAGGGCAAGCCCGCCATCGGGCCGCATCCCCACCAGGGCCGCAGGCGGCAAATCGTCCGCGGCGCAATCGGCAATGGCGCGGATCGCGCCGAAAGGCAGTTGCTTTCGTTCGGCCACGCGCCGGACGACATGGCTTTCCATGTCGACAGCAAGGGCGCCGCTGTGCGCAGCCAGATCCCGCTTTTCGGCCGCCGTCGCCACGATAGTGTCGCTCCCGACGATTTTTCCTGAAATCGCTTGCGGCAAGTGCTTCAGCAGATAGGCGACAAGCATCGCATCGCCATCGACGACCAGATCGCCGCATCGCAGTTCAGGCGCGAGGCCGCCGGCAATTCCGCACGACAGGACGATGCCCGGCCGCGTCCCGGCCAGCGCTTCAAGCGCCCGCTCTAACCGCGCGGCATCGCCGCCGCCTGCGACGACGAAGATGTTGCCACCCGGCCGGTGAAGCAATTGCGCCTCTCGCTTCAAGCCGCAGGCGACCAGCAGGGTCACATGCCAACCGTGACGTGACGCGCATTGGAGCGCTTGAGGTTGCGGTAGCGCGCCATGGCCCAGAGCGGAAAGTACTTCGGATAACCGTGGTAGCGCAGGTAAAACACCCGCGGAAAACCGCCGCCGGTATAGTGCTCCTGCCCCCATAGCCCGTCCGGCTCTTGATGCTCCACCAGCCAGGCGGCACCGCGTTCCACCGCTTCGCAGTCCACTTCCCCCGCCGCCATCAACCCCAGCATCGCCCAGGCCGTCTGCGATGCGGTGGACGGCGCCGGAGCGTGCCCCTTGCGATCCAGAGCATAACTGTCGCAATCCTCGCCCCAGCCGCCGTCCTCGTTCTGGATCGCCTTGAGCCAGGCCACCGCGCGGGCCACCGCAGGATCCGCGGCATCCACTCCCGCCGCATTGAAGGCACAGAGCACGGACCAGGTGCCGTAGATATAGTTTACCCCCCAGCGGCCGAACCAGCTTCCCTCCGGCTCCTGTTCCCGGCGCAAGTAATCGATAGCGGCGCCCATGCGGGGGCTGTCCAGCCCTTCGCCGAGCTGTGCCAGCATGGATACGCATCGCGCGGTGACATCGGCCGTAGGCGGATCGAGCAACGCGCCATGATCGGCGAACGGCAGGTTGTTGAGGTAGTCGTAAGTATTGTCGGCATCGAACGCCCCCCAGCCGCCGTTTTTCGACTGAAGGCCCACGGTCCACTCAACGCCCCTTTCGATCGGGGCGCGATCCTTCACTTGCGCGCGGTCCATCGCCATGACCACCACGGCCGTGTCGTCCAGATCGGGGTAATGATCGTTGTTGTACTGGAACGCCCAGCCGCCCGGGCGGACTTCGGGGCGTTCCTCTGCCCAGTCGCCCGCCACTTCCAGGATCTGGCGCGGCTTCAGCCAATCCAGCGCCGCTTCGGCACGGGCCGAATTCGCCGCCCCGCCCGCCTCCATCATCGCATGGCTGGCAAGCGCCGTGTCCCACACTGGCGAGACGCAGGGCTGGCAATAAGCCTCTTCCTCCTGAATCACGAGCAGGTTTTCGACCGACTGGCGGGCGATGGCGCGATGCGGGTGGTCCTCCGGATAGCCGAGCAGGTCGAACATCATCACGCTGTTCGCCATGGCCGGATAGATGGCGCCCAGGCCGTCCGCTCCGTTCAGCCGCTCCGTCACCCACGCGACGCAGGTGTCGATGCTGCGCTGGCGCAGCCTTGCCGGCCAGAGCCCTTGCCCCAGCTTCAGCAGCCGATCGAGCGTGTTGAAGCCCAGCGTCCAAAGCCACTTGGGATCGGCGGCCTGGGTCCGGCGCCGGGCCATGCGTCCCGTATAGAGTTCGGCAACCTTGATGCCCTTCGGATTGCGGGCCAGCGGCTTGCGCGCGCAGAGCACCAGCAAGGGAACCACCACGGTCCGCGCCCAGTAGGACATCCGGGACAAATGGATGGGAAACCAGCGCGGCAGGAGGATCACCTCGGGCGGCAAATCGGGCACTGCCGACCACGGACCGGCACCGAAGAGGGCAAGCTGGATGCGGGTGAATACGTTCGCGGCCTCCGCCCCGCCTGCACCCAATATGGCTTCGCGCGCGCGCGACATGTGCGGCGCATCAATGGGATCGCCGATCATCTTCAGCGCGTAATAAGCCTTTATGCTGGCGCTGACATCGAAGGCCCCGGCATGGAACAGCCCCCAGCCCTGATGGTCGGCGGACTGAATCCGGCGCAGATACCGGCCGATCTTGGCTTCCAGTTCGCCGTCCACCGGCTCGCCCAGATAGTGCCGCAGCAGCACATATTCCGCCGGGATGGTGCAATCGGCCTCCAGTTCGAACACCCAGTGCCCGTCCGGTCGTTGCGCTTCGGCCAGAGCGGCCGCGGCCCGATCGACGACCGTTTCGATGGCCGTCATCGCAGGCATGGAGGCGGCGCGCCTGGCAATCGTCATCCTCTTCCCCGTCCCGGTCCCCGTCCAGCACCACACCGCTCCACGGCGAGCCGAGCGGCCGTTTCTCCAGACCGGATGGCGCCCTCTATGGTCGCAGGCAGGCCGGTCTGCGTCCAATCGCCTGCCAGGAACAGGTTGCGAAGAGGGGTTCCGGCGCCCGGCCGCCGGGCATCCTGCGCCGGCGTAGCGGCAAAGGTCGCCCGCTTTTCCTTCACGATCTGCCACGGCGGAAGCGCTGCGGAAAAGCCATAGGCCTGCTGGATCTCTTCCCAGAACCGAACGGCCAGGGTCTCTCGATCCGTCTCCACAAGGGCATCGGCGGCTGAAACGGTGACGGAAATGCGGTCGGGAAAAGCGAACAGCCATTGGGCCGTTCCGCCCAGAACCCCCAGCATTGCAGGAGCGCCAGCCGGCGGGGCTGCCGCGAAATGGGCGTTGACGATCGCATGAAACGCATTGGGAACCGTCAGTTCCGGCAGCAAGGCGCCCGCAACGGTGGGCGGCACGGCGAGTACGACGATGTCGTCCGCATTCAGGGCTTCCGGTCCCTGGCCCCAATCCAGCGAGCGGACCCGCCCTCCCTCGATGCCCAAGCCTCTCAGCCGGCGCCCCAGCGTCATCGACGCGCCCTGCGCGGCCAGCCAGCCCAGCGCCGGTTCGATGAAGGCCGCCGCCAGACTGGGATGCGCGATGCGCGGCAAACTCGCCCTTCCGCCGCGCAAAAGCGATTCCCGAATGACTGCCGCCGTCAGGCTGGCCGATCCTTGTTCGGCCGGCGTATTGAGGATGGCGAGCAGAACGGGATCGATCAGCCGCGACCACAAGGCTCCATCGGGGGCGATGCGGTCGGCCACGGTTTCTTCCGGCTTGCCGTAGATCAGTCTGCCCAGCGCAAAGTAGTCCGTGAGCGCCGTGCCCGGCACGCGCCGACGGCGGCTGAAGACCCACCAGGGCAAGGCACCATCGTTGATGCGTACTACCCATCTCTCACCGCTGGTGAGATCGACAAAGGGAAAATCGGCATGATCCGGCCCGGCAAGAGGTTCGCGCGCGCCGATCGTGTCGCGAAAGCGGTGGACGGCGTGATTGCCGGCAAGCACCAGATGGTTGCCGTTGTCGATAGTCAGGTCGATCTGCGGATCGTGGTAGGAGCGGCAACGTCCACCGGCCTGTGCGGCAGCTTCCATCACCTGAACGGCCATGCCTGCCTCGGTCAGACGAACCGCGGCCGACAGGCCCGCCAGCCCTGCACCGACGACGATGGCCCGGCCTGCCCTCACCCGGTCACCAACAATCGCCCCACGGTCAGAACCAGTCGCAGCTTGTTGGTGCGTACACGCTTGCGCGGCGGCGCCCAGCCCGTCCGGATCATCTGCCGCAGCAGCCGGGCATAGGCACTTTCCATCAGGCGGGGCGCCAACAGCAGCCCGCGCGGGCGCGAAGCAAGCAGCCTGCCCGCTTCCTCGAAATGCCGCTGCGCCCGCGCGGCCAGCCAGCGCCCGGCCGGGTCCATGCCCGAATGGGCCGCCACCTGCAGCGCGGTCGCGGGGACGATCCCCGCCGCGGCAAGGGCTTCGGCGGGAATGTAGACACGGCCGATGGCGGCATCCTCGTCTATGTCGCGCAGGATATTGGTCAGTTGCAGCGCCCGGCCAAGGTGATGGGCCAGATCGAGCCCCGGCTCGCGATCCATGCCGAAGATGCGCACCGAAAGCCGGCCCACGGCAGAAGCGACACGATCGCAATAGAGATCCAGTTCCGCTTCGCCCGGCCAGCAAATGTCGCGCTCAACATCCATGGCCATGCCGTCGATCACCGCTTCGAAGTCGCGACGCTCAAGATCGAAACGATCGACGCCGGCGCGCAGGAAATTCGCCTGCCCGGCGTCTCGCCCGGCGTAAAGCGCGTCAAGATCGCAGCGCCAGCGGTCGAGCTCTGCGGCCCGCGATGCGCGATCTCCCTGCTGGTCGTCGGCAATGTCGTCGACGATGCGGCAGAAGTCGTAGACCGCGAAAATGGCGCTGCGCTCCACCTTGGGCAGCACGCGCATGCCCGCGTAGAACGAACTGCGCGAGGCGCCGCCGGCGACGACGGCCTCGCTCATGCCGCCCTCCGCAGCAGAACCGGCAGCGCAGCGCCGGCGGCAAGGAACAGCGTTTCCGTCTTGCCGTGATGGACCCGCTCGCTGAGCGGATCGCGCTGTTCAAGGCGGTAGGTCAGGCTGCGGGCAAGCCGGTGGATCACAGCGACTTCCGCGGCGAGCCGCCGGTCGCGAATGCCGGCGGCAAACGCTGCGGATTGATCCAGCAGGCCGCGCGTCCGCCGCGCCAGATCGGCGATGATCGCACGCAGGGCCGGGCTACCCCGGTCGCCCTGCAAGTCAGCAATGGTCAAACCGGTATCGAGCGGAACGTAGACGCGATCGAGCATCCGATAGTCCTTCCCGCAGTCCTGAAGGTGATTGACGATCTGCAAGGCCGCACACAGCGCATCGTTCGCAGGCCAGAGCGCCCGATCCTCACCATGCACGTCAAGAACGAAGCGCCCCACCGGCATCGCTGAATAGCGGCAATAGCCCATCAGATCGGCCCAATCGGCATAACGCGTTACAGTGACGTCGCGGTCGAAGGCGTCCAGCAGGTCATGCGCGTGGATCGGATCGATCCGCCGTGCCGCCATCGCATCGCGCAGCGCCATGGCTTCTTCCGTGCCCTCTCCATCCAGACCGCTGCGCATCCGCGCCAGCAGGGCAAACTTTTGCTCCGCCGTGACAGCGGGATTGTCGGCGATATCGTCCGCCGCGCGTGCAAAGCGATAGAATGCCATGATCGGCGGGCGGCAGTCTGGCCGGATCAGCAGGCTGGCGACGGGAAAGTTCTCGTCCCGGTGGCCCTTGCCGGATGCCAGATCAGCCGCTTCCATCAGCTTTCCGCTCCCGCTTGGGCCCGGCCCTTCCACATGCCGCCACGCCCGCGCGCATGTTGCCAGGCCGACAGCACCGTGCAGCCCGCATAGAAGGCCGCGATGGCCGGCAAGGCCAGTCCCCAGAGCGGGCTAAGCCGATAGAAACGTAGCGTGGGCTGGAAAATAGCCGCCATCGCCAACCATGCGATCAAGCCTGACCAGCGCGGCACCCCATGCCCGAACAGGGCAAGCATGGGCGGCGCACCATAGACGATCAGCATGCCCGCCAATGTCGCCATCAGAATCCACGGAGAATAGCGGAGTTGGGCATAGGCGGAGCGTGAGATCATCGCCGCAACCGACCCGAAATCGTCATAGGGCCGAATGCTCACCGATCGATCGGTGAGCCCGAGCCAGACCGGGCCCTGTCGCTTCAGCAGGCCACCCAGCGAGCAATCGTCGATCAAAGCCCCTCGAATTGCGCCAATGCCGCCCGCCCGCTCCAGCGCCGCGCGCCTTGCCAGCATGCAACCGCCCGCCGCCGCGCCCAGGGTTCCCGGCCGGTTCACGCGCCCGAACGGATAGAGCATCTGGAAGAAGAACACGAAGGCAGGCACCAGCATCCGCTCGGCCAGCGTTTCGCAGCGCAGCCGCGCCATCAGGCTGACCAGCGACAGGCCGTTCGCTTCGCCCCGCGCGACCAGCGTGCGCAGTGTATCGGGTGCATGGGCGATATCGGCATCGGTCAACCACAGCCATTGCGGCACGGTGCCGGCCTGTTCGATGCCCTGCTCCATGGCCCAGAGCTTGCCCGTCCATCCGTGCGGCAGGGGCTTGCCTGTCAGCACTTCGACGCGCTCCGACCCCAGCGATCGGGCAATGGCGCCGGTGCCGTCGCTACTGGAATCGTCGACGAGAAGGATGCGGAAGCGGCCCGGATAGTCCTGCGCGATCAGGCTGCCGATCGAACGGGCGATGACATCCGCCTCGTCTCGCGCGGGCACTACCGCCGTCACGTCCGGCCATCGCGCCGGCGGAAGGGGCAGGTCGCGATCGTCTCGCTCACGCGCCATCCAGAAACCGTCGCGCCCCACGATCAGGCCCAGCCAGATGGCCAGCACGGCCAGTCCGAAGCCTTGCCCGATCACTGGATCGTTCCCCGCTGCCGGAACCAGTGGACGGCATCGCCGATCGCCTGCGGCCAGGGCCGGGCAAGATAGCCAAGCTCACGCTCCGCCTTGGCCGAACTGAAGAACATCCGATGCCGCGCCATACGCAGCGAATCGAGCGTCAGGAACGGATCGCTGCCACCGGACAGCCGGGTGATCCCCTCGTTGATCCAGGCCAGCGGCACAAGCGGTGCACGCGGCAGGCGAACCCGCGGCGGCCGGTGGCCTGTGTGGGTGGCGATCTCGCCCAGCATATCGCCCAACATCACGTCCTGCCCGCCAAGGATGTAGCGCTGGCCGACCTTGCCCTTCTCCATCGCCAGAACGTGCCCGGCCGCCACATCATCGACATGCGCCAGATTGAGCCCGGAATCGACGTATGCGGGCATCCTGCCCCTGGCTGCCTCCACGATGATCCGGCCCGTCGGCGTCGGCTTCACATCGCGTGGGCCGATCGGCGTCGATGGCTGGACGATCACGGCGGGCAGCCCCTCCTGCGCCACCATCTGCTCTACCAGCCGCTCTGCCACCACTTTGCTGCGCTTGTACGCACCGACGGCTTCTGACGGAGTGGCGGCGGCCCGTTCGTCCACCGCGCCGGTATGGGACGGCTTCAGCGTGGCGACGCTGCTGGTGTAGACGATCCGGCCCACGCCTGCTTTCAGCGCCGCCTGCATCACGCATCGGGTGCCGGACAGATTGTTGCGGACGATCTCTTCGGGATCGCGGGCCCATAGGCGATAGTCTGCCGCGACATGGAACAGCATGTCCACGCCGTGCATGGCACGGCCCATGGCGGCCGCATCGCGCAGATCGCCTTCCACCAGTTCGCCGGGAAAATCCGCCAGGTTCACAGGCGAACTGCCGGAACGAACGAGCCCGCGCAGCCTGTAGCCACGGCCGTCGAGCGCCCGGGCGACCGCCGAACCCACAAAACCCGAAACGCCGGTAATGAGGATCAATCGATTGGATTCAGGCATTTCTGACCGAACATCCGAATGGTTGCCGACAGACTGTGCTATTCCTATTCCCGTGAAAGCAACTGGCAAGTATCTTTCTTGAGTTTCACAAGTTTTCCATTCGCCGGGTTCAGCGCTTGTTTTAAGGAAAGCAATGGCCGGATTGTCCATCGTGACCTCTGCCCTGGGCTGGGCCCTGCTGCTGGCGGCGGCAGCAGGCGCGCTTTACATGGTGGCTGCGACCCTGGCGCTCCGACGCTTCCTGCATGCGCGGGGCGAGCACCGGCCGGGAAACGAAGCCGTCACCATCCTGAAGCCGCTACACGGCGCCGAGCCGCGCCTTGCCGACAATCTGGCAAGCTTCATCGAGCAGGATCATGAAGGCTCTGTCCAGATCCTGTGCGGCGTACAGCGAGCAGGCGATCCCGCCATTTGTGCGGTGCGGGAGGTTCAGGCCCGCTACCCCCATGCGCGGATAGAACTTGTCGTCGATCCCGCGCATCACGGCGCCAACGGCAAGATATCGAACCTTACCAACATGATGAAGCACGCGTCCCACCCCACCGTGGTGGTGAGCGACAGCGATATCGCGGTGGGCCGTTCCTACCTGTCCGGCATACTCACCGCACTTCGCAAGCCGAAAGTCGGTGCCGTGACTTGCCCCTATCGTGGGCGGGGAGACGCCGGCTTCTGGTCCGTGCTGGCCGCTGCGGGCAGCACGTATCAGTTCCTGCCGAACCTCGCTTTTGCAAAGGCCCATGGCATGGCGACGCCCTGCATGGGATCGACGATCGCTCTGCGGCGCGAGACGCTGGACGCCATCGGCGGCTTCGCTCGCTTTGCGGACGTATTGGCGGACGATCATGCCATCGGGCAGGCGGTGGAGCGGCTGGGGCTGGCAGTGGAAATGCCGCCCATGCTCCTGACCCACGCCTTCACTGACTGCGGTTTTCGTGAACTCTGGCGTCACGAATTGCGCTGGGCGGCCACCGTGCGCGGACTGGCCCCCGTGGGATATGCCGGGTCCTTCATCACCATGCCTTTGCCGCTGGCGCTGTTGGCCCTGCCCTTTCACCCCGTGCCCGCACTCGCGGTAATCGCCGTGACCGCAGCCGTTCGGCTATACACGAAGCACGTGGCGGACAGTCACTCCAGGGACGCTTCGACGCCTTTTTGGATGCTGCCGTTACGCGATACATTGAATTTCGCGATTTTCTTTGCCAGCTTCTTCGTCCGGTCGATTGATTGGCGCGGAAGCGCGCTTACTATGCTGAGTGACGGTCGAGTCCAAGCTTCGGAGACTGCCGGACCATGATGTCTACGCTTTTCCTTCAGGCCCCCTCCTTCGACGGGTACGACGGCGGCGCCGGCGCGCGATATCAGATGAAGCGCGAGGTGAAGTCCTTTTGGTATCCCACCTGGCTGGCGCAGCCCGCCGCCATGGTGGAAGGATCGAAACTGATCGACGCCCCCGCGCACGATCTGTCGTGGGACGATATCGCGCATGAGGTGGACGGCAGGGATCTGGTGATCCTCCATACCTCCACCCCCAGCTTCAATCAGGATGTGCACACCGCCGAACTGATAAAGGCGCGCAATCCCAAAGCCCTGATCGGCATGATCGGCGCCAAAGTGGCGGTGGAGAGCGAAAAGGCACTCACCGCCAGCGCGGCGATTGATTTCGTCTGCCGCAATGAGTTCGACTTCACGATCGTAGACGTTGCCAATGGCATTCCGCTGCGCGAAATCGACGGCATCTCATGGCGCGATGACGATGGCGCGATCATCCATAACCGGGACCGCAAGGTGCTGGAGGATATGGATTCGCTGCCCTTCGTCTCCCCGATCTACAAACGCGACCTGACGATAGAGAAGTACTTCGGCGGCTATCTGAAGCACCCCTACGTCAGCTTCTACACCGGGCGCGGCTGCAAGAGCCGCTGCACATTCTGCCTCTGGCCGCAGACCGTGGGCGGGCACAACTACCGCACCCGATCGATCGCGCATGTGATCGAGGAAGTGAAATACGTCATGGAGAACATCCCCCAGACCAAGGAGATCTTCTTCGACGACGACACGCTGACCGACAACGGCCCCCGCGTGGAGGAACTGGCCATCGCGCTGGGGAAGCTCGGCTTCGGCAAGCCGGGCTTCCCGATGAGCTGGAGCTGCAATGCCAAGGCCAATGTCCCCCGCAAGACGCTGGAAGTGCTGAAAGCCAATGGTTTGCGCCTGCTGCTGGTCGGTTACGAAAGCGGCAACCAGCAGATCCTGCACAATATCAAGAAGGGTCTGCGCGTCGATGTCGCGCGGCAGTTCACCAAGGACTGCCACGAACTGGGCATCGTCATCCACGGCACCTTCATCCTCGGCCTTCCCGGCGAGACGGAAGAGACGATCGAGGAAACGATCAACTACGCCAAGGAGATCGATCCGCACACGATCCAGGTCTCGCTGGCGGCACCCTATCCCGGCACGTTCCTCTACAAGCAGGCCATGGACAACGGCTGGTTCGACGGCACCGACCATCTGCTGACCGACGGCGGCAACCAGATCGCACAGCTGAGCTATGAGCATCTGCCGGCGCCGGTGATCTTCGACAAGGTGGAAGAGTTCTACAAGCGCTTCTACTTCCGCCCATCGAAGATCGGATCGATCGTCTGGGAAATGGTGCGCGATTGGGACATGATGAAGCGCCGACTGCGCGAAGGCGTGGAGTTCTTCGACTTCCTGCGCCGACGCAAGGCAACGGCGTGATGCGCGTTCCCTTCGCCAGCCGGCACTGATCCGTGTCGTGAAGCGCCTCGTCGTCACCGCCGACGATTTCGGGGCTTCTCCCGAAGTGAACGAGGCGGTCGAGCGCGCGCACAGCGATGGCATATTGACCGCCGCCAGCCTGATGGTGAACGGAGCGGCGGCAGGCGACGCGGTCGAGCGAGCCAGGCGCCTGCCCACACTCGGCGTCGGGCTGCATATCGTGCTGGTGGACGGACGGCCGGTGTTGCCGCCGGAGCGCATTCCCGCGCTGGTCGACGCGCAGGGCAATTTCCGCACCGACATGGTGCGCGCCGCCATGCGCATCTTCGCTTCCCCCGCCGCGCGCCGCCAGCTTACGGCGGAAGTGGAAGCGCAGTTCGACGCCTTTGCCGCCACCGGTCTGCCGCTCGACCACGTGAATGCGCATAAGCACTTCCACTTGCACCCCACTATCGCGGCGACGCTGGTGAAAGTGGGCAAGGCGCATGGCATGCGCACGGTTCGCGCCCCGGTGGAGCCGCGCGCCGTGCTGCGCGAGGTCGAGGATGAGGGCACGCCTTCGGGCATCGAGGGGATCTGGGCACGGCAGGTGCAAAGACTGATGCGCCGCGCCAGCCTTGCCACGCCCGATCAGGTCTTCGGGCTGGCATGGTCCGGCGCGATGACCCCGGCGCGCGTCTACGGATTGCTGGAACATCTGCCCAATGGGCTCAGCGAGATCTATGCCCACCCCGCCACCGGGCCTTACCCCGGATCGGCGCCGGGCTACCGCTATGCCGAAGAACTCGCGGCATTGACCGACGCGCTTGCCAAGCGGGTGATCGCGCGCAATGCCATCACTCTCGGACGCTTTGCGGACTTTATCGAAGGAGAGCGCTCATGACACTGGCTCGCTCCTGGGGCGACTATGACAAGACGGTCCCCCTGCCCACCGGCCGGCTGAAGTACGGCAGCCCCGATCACCTGCTGCTGATGAGCCGGACGCTGCTGGATACGCACGATCCCTATCGCCCGGCGCTGATCGACTGGCCGACGCTGGACGAAAGCACCCGCAACAAGATCGTCTCCCTGCCGATCTGGGACATCGCCGTCGCCACCGAGGGCCGCGCGGGCATGAACGTGCGCACATTTTCCGAAGGCGTGGACGATCCGCTGCTGAAATCCGCCGTGGAGATGAACGCCTTCGAGGAATCGCGGCACAAGCTGGTGCTGTCAGACATGGTGCAGGCCTACGGCATCGAACTGGTTCCGGAACCGGAATACAAGCGCCCCGCCGATCCCGAATTCGCCTTCATGCGCACCGGCTATTCGGAATGCATAGACAGCTTCTTCGGCTTCGGCCTGTTCAAGGTGGCCAAGGATTCGGGCTTCTTCCCACCCGAACTGGTGGACACGTTCGAGCCCGTAATGCGCGAGGAAGGGCGGCATATCCTGTTCTTCGTGAACTGGGTGGCCTGGTGGCGGCGCAACATGCCGCTGTGGCGGCGGCCGTGGTTCGAACTCAAGGTGATTGCGGTGTGGATCTTCCTGATCTGGGAACGGCTCGACATGGCCAAGGGCATGGGCAAGGACAATACCCGCGCGCAGGAGAACAATTTCACGCTGAACGGGTCGAAGGAACTAGGCGTGGAAATCACTTTCCCCGAACTGGCGCGGCTGTGTCTTGCGGAGAACGACCGGCGGCTTTCCGCCTATGACCGGCGCCTGCTGCGGCCCCGCTTCGTGCCGGGCGCGATCCGCTTCGTCCTGCGCTTCGTGAAAGGGCCGAAGGCGGGAGAAGTCGCCTGAAGCATTGGACCCGCATCGGCATATTGCTAGCGACTCTGGCGGGGCTGGGCATCGCCGTCTGGACGATCGGCGCGGCCGGGCTGAAAGATGTGCTCGGCATCGCCGGCCGCATGGGCGCAGCCGGGTTTCTGCTGTACTGCTTGTGGTCGCTGGGTGTCTTCTTCCTGCTAGGCGCGGCATGGTTCGCGGCGGCGCCCGACGAAAACGGCCGATCCCTACCGCTTTCCGCCTGGCCGCTGTTCTCGTGGGCACGGATGGTACGGGAGGCGGTATCCGACCTGCTGCCGTTTTCGCAACTGGGCGGCATCATCGTCAGCGTCCGGACGCTGACGGCCGCCGCGCTTCCTTCCAACCGCGTGCATTGCTCTCTGGTAGTCGACATGACGACGGAGATGGCCAGCCAACTCGCCTACACATTGTTCGGGCTGGCGCTTATGGGTTCCCTGCTGATCGGGGACGGCGCGGCGGCGCAGTTGCGGCCGGCGATCCTTGGCGGCACGTTCGTCATGATCGCGATCATCCTGCTGTTCTTCGCCATGCAGCGCACCGCGCTGGATTTCACCAGCCGCCTTGCCGCCCGCCTCGTTCCCGGATCGATCGCCATGGCCGGTATCCGTGCCGAACTATCGCGCATCTATGCCCAGCGCGACCGCGTGGCCCTGGCCTTCGGCGCCAATCTGGCGGCTTGGATCGCCAGCGGCATCGGCGCGTGGCTGGCGCTGCGATGGATGGGCACCCATGCATCGGTCTGGGACATCCTGGCCCTGGAAAGCCTGATCTTCACGCTGCGCAGCGTGGCCTTCATCATCCCCGGCGCGCTGGGGGTGCAGGAGGCCGGCTATGCCTTCGCCGGCCCGCTGTTCGGCCTGCCCCCGGAAACTGCCCTTGCCCTGTCGCTCGCCAAGCGGGCACGCGATCTGGCCATCGGCCTGCCCACCCTGCTCATCTGGCAGGCGAACGAGATACGCGGCGTGGCGACCGGAAACGGGAAGTAGCGCTAGACGGCCACTCCCTCCCCCTGCCCGATCCCACGCACGACATCGGCAACGAGGCCCCGCAACCAGCGATGGGCCGGATCGTGGCGATAACGGACATGCCAACCCATCTCGACCGGGAACGTGCCGAGGTCGACCGGCGCCGGCAGCACCTTCAACCGTGGATCGTGGCGCAGCCGGCGGCAGATCAGATGCGGCAGGGTGGTGCAATAATCGGTAACCGCAACCATCTCCGCCACCGCGAAGAAGTTGGTGACCGAAAGCGCGACATCGCGCCGCAGATCCTGCGAGGCGAGCGCCTGATGCAGGCCGGCGCGGATACGGCCCGGCGGCATCACGTTCACATGGCGCAGCCGCTCGAACTGTTCACGCGTGATCGTTTCCCTGATCTCGGGATGGCCGGAACGGACGACGCATTCCAGCCCATCGTTCATCAGGTGCTGAACCACCAGATTGTCGGCCGGGTCGGTTATCCGGCCCAGCACCATCGCCGTCATGCCCGATACCACGCCCGTTTCGACCAGATCGTTGCTGTACGGCGTCAGGCGAAGCTTGATGCCGGGCGCCACCTCCGCCAGCCGGGCCACGATCGCGGGTACGAGCGCGAACTCGACATAGCCGTTGGGCGCAATGGTGAACTCTCGCTGGGCCCTGGCCGGATCGAAATCCTGCTGCCCCAATATCGCATCGTCCAGCCGCGCCAGCGCGTCCGCAATGCCCGGTGCCAGTTCCAGCGCCACGGGCGTAGGCTGGATGCCATAGCGTTCGCGGATGAAAAGCTGGTCCTGCAACATGGCCCGCAATCTGGATAGTGCGTTGGACATGGCCGGCTGCGTCATGCCCAGTCGCTCGGCCGCACGGGTGACGTTGCGTTCTTCCATCAGGGCGACGAAGATCGGCAGGAGATTGAGGTCATAGCGCATGAGATATACTCTCATCGATATGTCTAATATCCAAGAAATAAAGTTCTGAAATGCCTGATTGAGGCGCATTCAAGCGGTGCCCGCAAGGGACCACACCAACTTGATGGAGACTCAAATGACCAAGGGTACAGTGCTCGTGATCGGCTCCAACGCCACCCGGATCGAGGTTCAGGGCGGATGGGGCGCAACCGGTCAGTATCTCAACGAAACGGTCGTGCCGGCGATGGCGCTGATCGATGCCGGATACGACGTGGTCCTCGCCACGCCCGACGGCACCCAGCCGCACATCGACGAGGCATCGGACTCGGCCGCTCATTTCGAGGGCGATGAGGCTGCCTACGCCCGGGCCCGGGATTTCTTCTTCCACGATCCCGCGATGACCGGCGTGCGCACCTTGCGCCAGGTGATCGACGAGGGGCTGGACCACTACGCCGCCGTCTTCGTGCCCGGCGGTCAGGCCCCAGTGGTCGACCTGATGCAGAGCGCCGAACTGGGCGAAATCCTCCGGCACTTCCATGCGCAGGCAAAGCCGACCGCGCTTCTCTGCCATGGCCCGATCGCCTTGACCGCCGCGATGGAGCAGGCCCCGGCCTTCCGCGCCGCGCTGATCGCCGGAGACACCGCCAAGGCAGCCGAACTTGCGCATGACTGGCCCTATGCCGGCTATCGCATGACCGTCTTCTCGGCATCCGAGGAAAAGGTGGTCGAGGATAACATCCTCCACGCAAAGATGTATTTCACCATGCCGCAGGCGTTGACTGCAGCGGGCGGTAGGGTGGAAACGACGGCAACCGACTTCGCGCCGAACGTCGTGATCGACCGCGAACTCATCACTGGCCAGAACCCGCGCTCCGACCATCCGATCGCGGCGGCGCTGGTCAAAGCACTCGATGCGCGCCAGCGCTGATCCCGCGGCGAGCAGATGCGAACGCGCATGACCGGCGGGGCGCTTCGGCGCCCCGCTCTCCGGAATAAGGGACATCCGATGACGAACGTGAAGATCATGGCCATCCTCACCGCTCGCCCCGGCAAGGACGCCGAATTGCGCGAACTGCTGGACACAATGGTCACACAAAGTCGCGCGGAACCGGGAAATCTGCGCTACGATCTCTGGACCGACAGCTCCAATCCGGCCTGCCTCGTGCTCGATGAACTCTATGTCGACAGCGAGGCCGTGTCCGCCCATCGCACCTCAGCCCATTTCCAGACCTATCTCGCAACCATCAACGACCTCGCCGAACGCACGGCACTGACCCTCGACCCGCTGGTGGTCGCCTGACGAAAGGATGCAGACGATGGCACTCAAGGATATCCTCCCCAGCAAGCTGGGCTTCGGCGCCGCGCCGCTTGGCAACATGTTCCGCGCAATCCCGGAAGAGGAAGCGCTGGCCACGGTAGAGGCCGCCTGGAACGACGGCATCCGCTATTACGACAACGCCCCCTTCTACGGCGCCGGCCTTGCCGAGATCCGCATGGGAGAGGCGCTGAAGGGCAAGCCGCGCGACGAATATGTGATCAGCACCAAGGTCGGCCGCATCATCCTGGATGAGGTCGAGGACGTTTCGCTGCGCGACAACGGCGAAAAGGGCGATGTCTTTGCCAACGGCCGCCCGAACAAGGTGGTGAACGACTACAGCTACGACGCCACGTTGAAGTCGATCGAGGACAGCCTGAAGCGTCTCCACACCGATCATGTCGAGATCGTTTTCGTCCACGATCTCGCCCAGGATTTCTGGGGCGACGAATGGATCGCCCGGTTCGAGGAAGCCCGTGGCGGCGCGTTCAAGGCGCTGGATCGGCTGCGCGATGAAGGCGTGATCAAGGCATGGGGGCTTGGCGTCAACAAGGTGGAGCCGATCGAGATCCTGCTGGATCTTCAGGAACCGCGTCCGGACGCTTTCCTGCTGGCCGGCCGCTACACTTTGCTGGATCATGGACGCGCGCTTCAGCGGGTGATGCCGAAGGTTGCTGAACTGGGGCTGGGTGTCGTCGTCGGCGGGCCTTACAGTTCGGGTGCGCTCGTCGGCGGGCCGAATTTTGAATATGCGCCAGCCACGCCGGAAATCCTCGCAAGGGTCGCCGCGATCAAGGCGATTGCCGACCGCCACGGCGTTTCGATGAAGGCGGCGGGCATCCAGTTCTCGCTCGCGAATCCGGCTGTGGCGGCCGTCATCCCGGGCGCGAGCCGTCCGGAACGCATTGCCGAGGACAGCGCCGCCTATGCCGAGATCATTCCGGCCGCGTTCTGGGCGGAAATCCGCCAGGCAGGGCTGGTCGATCCCGCCGCGCCGCTGCCGGCCTGAAACGCTGATCTGAACCCTTCCGAATGCAGAAACGCCGCCCGTCTCACGGGCGGCGTTTCGCATGATCCAATGATTTCAGGCCTGGCCGAAACCCGGCGCGCCAAAGGATTAGTTGGCGCGTTCCGGCGGAACCACGGCGAACGGCAGAGCGGCAACGGCGATGCCTTCCTCCAGCAATTCCTTCGCCTGCTCCACGCTCGCCTCGCCGTGGATGGTTTCCTGCTCACGCTCGCCATAGTGCATGGCGCGGGCGTCGTCGGCAAAGCTCTTGCCCACGTAGCGGCTGTCCTTCAGCGCTTCGGTCTGCATCTTCGCCAACGCCTTGATCATCTCGACCGCCTGCGGTGGCAACGGAGCCGCCGACACCGGCACCGGAGGCGCGGATTGATCGCGCGGCGGCGACGCCGGCTGCGCGGCGCGCGTCGGAACCACCTCGCTCCGCTGGTTGCCCTTGCGGGTCAGTCGCGGCGCCTGCAGCGCCTTGTCGACCTCCGCCGTGCCGCACTGCGGGCAGCACAGCAGCCCCCGCTCCTGCTGGCGCGTGAAATCGTCCGAGGACTTGAACCAGCCCTCGAAACGATGGCGCTCGGCACGACATTCGAGATCATAGACAATCATTGAGGCACTTCTTACGCGAACCCGTTAGCTTCCATGGGCTATTTGGCGATCGCGCGGCGATTGGCAAGGCTCGGCAACTGGGCGCGAACTTCGGCAATGCGCGCGGGATCGAGATCGACGAAGCCCAGCCCCGCTTTCTCTCCGCCCATGTCCAGCAGGATATCACCCCAGGGATCAATCGCCAGACTGTGCCCGTAAGTATCGCGCCCGTCCTCATGATGGCCCACTTGCGCCGCACTGAGCACGAAGGCGCTGGCCTCCACCGCGCGGGCCCGCTGCATCAGATGCCAATGCGCTTTGCCGGTCGGCACGGTGAAAGCGGCAGGGGTCGCGATCACATCGCACGTTTCGCGGCCCAGTGCTTCGAACAGAGCGGGAAACCGCACATCGTAGCAGATCGCCAGCCCCAGACGGCCAAGCGGGGTTTCCACCGTCACCACCTTGTCGCCGGGTGCATAGGCGTTGGATTCGCGCCACGATTCGCCCGTCGACAGATCCACGTCGAACATGTGCATCTTGTCGTAACGAGCGCGGATTTCGCCCTTGTCGTCGATCACGAAGGCGCGGTTGGCATAGCGTCCGTCGCCACCTTCAGGCCGTACCGCCAGAGAGCCGATGTGCACCCACATGCCTTCACGCGCCGCCGCATCGCGCACCGATGCCAGCACGCGATCGTCGCCCTCGGCAACGATGTTGGCGGCAGCGCGATCGCGCTTGCGGTCCAGCAGGCCGGACATTTCCGGCGTGAACAGCATCGCCGCACCGCCTGCGCGGGCTTCTGCCACGGCGGCAACGATCGCTTCGGCATTGGCCGCGGGATCGATACCCGTGGTCATCTGGAACAGGGCGGCGCGCGTCATCGGATCAGAGCCCCAGCACGGGATCGAGTTCGCCCGCACGGTCGAGCGCGTTGATATCGTCGAATCCGCCATAGGGCTTTCCGTCCACCAGCACTTGCGGCACGGTGCGGGCGCCGGGCACGCGTTCTTCCATTTCGGCGCGCTTCTCGCCGCCCATGGTCACGTCGTATTCCTCATAGACCACGCCTTTGCCGTCCAGCAGCGACTTCGCCATGACGCAATAGGGGCAGCCCCACTTGGTGTAGATTTCGACCTTCGGCTGGCTCATCGAACGGGATCCTCCAAAAGGGGTAGCGTCCCCTTGAAAGCCGGGGGCGCTATCATATCTAGGGATGCGAGTCATGGCCCGCCATGGGGATGGCTCGAACATGCGGCGCCGGCGATCCGGGCCGCTTGCAACGAAGATTGCTCATAAGAGGATTTTTGTCATGAACCGTATCGACTTTACCCCCTATCGCCGCACCATGGTCGGGTTCGACCGCCTGTTCGACATGATCGAAAACCAGGCCCGCGCGAACGCAGGCGACAAGTATCCGCCCTTCAACATCGAACGCCGCGGCCCCGATGCCTATCGCATCACGCTGGCGCTGGCGGGCTTCAAGCCGGCAGATATCGACATCACCGCACAGGCCAACCTCCTCGTCGTCAAGGGCCACAAGCCCGAGGAAACGCCCGAAGGCGAGATGCTGCACGTCGGCATCGCCCAGCGCGGTTTTGAACGTCGCTTCGAACTGGCCGATTACGTCCGCGTCGACAGCGCAGACCTGGCCGACGGCCTGCTGGTGATCGACCTCGTGCGCGAAGTGCCAGAAGCGATGAAGCCCAAGAAGATCGCGATCGGCGGCAATACGCTGACCGTGGTCGAAGGCGGCTCGGACGAGACTGCAGCGGCCTGATCCCGCTTCAAGACACTGACATGATTGGGGGCGGTCCGGCTATCCGGGCCGCCCTTTTTGCGTGCACCGCACTCTTGAGAGCCTTTTCCGCGCTGGCGTCGGTGGCAGGCTGGCGATAAGTCCCGCGCTTTCTGCACAATGCGGGCCGCTGTCTTCCCATGCTTTCGATCCTTTCGGTCGTCCTGCCGATCTTCGCACTGACTTTCGTGGGCTGGCTTGCCCGCCGCGTCGGCATCTTCGGCCCGCAATCGACCACCGAACTGAACCGCTTCGTCGTCTATCTGGCCCTGCCTGCGCTGCTGTTCGACATCGTCGCCAAGGCGAACCTCGACCAACTCTGGCAGCCGGGCTTCGTTGCCGTCTTCGCGCTCAGCACCTTCCTGTTCTTCGTTCTGACAGTCGCGGTCAGCCGCTGGCTGGGGCGGGAGATCGGCAACGCCGCGATCCTGGGGCTCAACTCCAGCTATTCGAACACGGCCTTTCTGGGCTTTCCGCTGCTGCTGGCAACGCTGGGGCCAGCCTCGCAGACGCTTACGCTGATCGCCACGATCAACACCGTCTGCGTGCTCTTCGCCCTTGCCATCGTGCTGATCGAGTTCGGCAACCAGAAGGGCGGAAATCCGGCAGTGATCGCCTTGCGCGTGGGGCAGGCGCTGTTCCGCAATCCGCTGGTACTGGCACCGCTTGCCGGTGCCGCCGTGATGGCCAGCGGCCTTGGCGTGGCCGCGCCGCTGGACGCGTTCCTGAAGCTGCTGGGCTCTGCCGCAAGCCCCTGCGCGCTCGTCTGCCTGGGCATGTTCCTGGCCGAACCGCGTGACAAGGGCGAGGGCTCGCTGGCGGAGACGGCAACCCTCGTTGCCCTCAAGCTATTCGTCTATCCGGCGCTCACGCTGGTGCTGGCGCTTTGGGTATTCCCCCTGCCCGCGGCGCTGCGCAATGCGGCGGTGCTGCTGGCCGCGCTCCCTACCGGCACCGGGCCTTTCATGCTGGCGGAATTCCACCGCCGCGAAGGCGCTTTAACCGCAAAGGTGATCCTTGCCTCGACCGTCCTTTCCGTCGGCACGGTGACTTTGCTGCTCTCCCTGTTGCGCTGAAAGCGGGCAATGAAAAAGGGCCGATTCCGCTGAGGAACCGGCCCTTTTTCGATTTCAATCCGCCCGAAGGATCAGACCAGACGCGCCTGACGCAGTGCGGCGGCGATGAAGCCCTTGAACAGCGGGTGCGGTTCGAAGGGGCGCGACTTGAGTTCGGGATGGAACTGCACGCCCACGAAGAACGGATGTTCGGGACGCTCGACGATCTCGGGCAGCAGGCCGTCGGGCGACATGCCCGAGAAGATCAGGCCGTTGCCTTCCAGCGCATCACGGTACTTGGCGTTCACCTCGTAACGGTGGCGGTGGCGCTCCGAAATCTCGGTCGAATCGTAGATCGAGGCGACGTGGCTGTTGGCCGAAAGCATCGCCGGGTAAGCGCCAAGACGCATCGTGCCGCCCAGATCGCCGCCTTCGGCGCGGGTCTGCAGTCCGTCCTCGGTCATCCACTCGGTGATGATGCCGACCACCGGCTCCTCGGTCGGGCCGAACTCGGTGGAACTGGCCTTCTGGATACCGGCGGCGCGGGCGCCTTCGATGCAGGCCATCTGCATGCCAAGGCAGATGCCGAAGAACGGCACTTCACGTTCACGCGCGAAGCGGACAGAAGCGATCTTGCCTTCCGAACCGCGCTCACCGAAGCCGCCGGGCACCAGAATGCCGTGCATCGGTTCCAGGGCGGCGGCGATTTCCGAATCTTCCTTCTCGAAGATTTCGGCATCGATCCACTGGACGTTGACCTTCACGCGGTTGGCCATGCCACCGTGGACCAGCGCCTCGTTCAGCGACTTGTAGGCATCGGGCAGGCCAACGTACTTGCCGACCACGCCGATGGTCACTTCGCCTTCGGGGTGTTCGAAACGGTCGGTGATGTCGTTCCAGCGCGTCAGTTCCGGGCCGGGGGCAGTCATGCCGAAGTGGTGCAGCACTTCCGCGTCCAGACCTTCCATGTGATACTGCAGCGGAACGGCGTAGATGTTCGGCGCGTCGAGCGCGGGGATGACCGCCTGCGGACGCACGTTGCAGAACAGCGCGATCTTGCGGCGCTCGCTCTCCGGCAGTTCGCGGTCGCAACGGCACAGCAGGATGTCGGGCTGGATGCCAAGGCCGGTCAGTTCGCGCACCGAGTGCTGCGTCGGCTTGGTTTTCAGCTCACCCGCCGCCGCGATGTAGGGCACCAGCGTAACGTGGACGAAGCAGGTCTGCTCACGGCCCAGTTCGTTGCGCATCTGGCGCAGCGCCTCGACGAAGGGCAGGCCCTCGATATCGCCGACGGTACCGCCGATTTCGCAGAGCACGAAGTCAAGGTCGTCAGTATCGGCCAGCGCGAAATCCTTGATCGCGTCGGTCACGTGCGGGATCACCTGCACGGTGGCGCCCAGGTAGTCGCCGCGGCGCTCCTTGGCGATGATGTCGCGATAGATGCGGCCAGAGGTGATGTTGTCGCCCTGGTGGGCCGAAACGCCGGTGAAGCGCTCATAGTGGCCAAGGTCGAGGTCGGTTTCGGCACCGTCATCGGTAACGAAGACCTCACCGTGCTGATACGGGCTCATCGTGCCCGGATCGACGTTCAGATAAGGGTCGAACTTGCGAATGCGGACGCGGTAACCGCGTGCCTGAAGCAGAGCCGCGAGGCTCGCCGCCATGAGACCTTTGCCGAGCGAGGAGACCACGCCGCCGGTGATAAAAATATGCCGCGCCATGGGAGTCGGCCCTTAAATTGCATGGGGGCACGAGGGCAAGAGCCCTGTACCGCAATCCACAAAACAAAACAGATCAAATGCCGCCTGACAACGCCAGACGGCATTCGTGTTACAATGATACGCCGGAAGTTACCGGGTCAGATCAGTGACCGGCAGCACCCGAAAGCGGATCGTTGGCCGGGGCCTGCTGACCGGCTGCCGGGCTGGCAGCAGGGCTTGCAGGAGCACCACCGGCCGGAGCCGCGGCCGGATTGGCCGCGCCGGCGAGCGGATCGGACTGCGCAGGCGCGGCAGGCGCCGGTGCAGCGGGGATCGCGTCACGCTGAAGCGAGGTGTCGACGTCGTCGCCGGTCTTGCCGACGGCCAGCGCCGCAAGGACGATCGAGAGAATCACGAAGACCGCGGCAAGGCCGCCGGTCGCACGCGTCAGAAAGTTTGCCGCGCCGCGTGCCGAAAGCATGCCCGAGGGGCTGCCGCCGACGCCGAGGCCGCCACCTTCCGACTTCTGCACCAGAATCACGAGCACCAGCAGAAGAGCGACGATCGCCTGGACAACGGTCAGGAAAGTGAACAGCATCGTGTAAATCTCAATCTTTCGAAGGGGGCGAATTATCACCCCGCGATTCAAGCCGCGCAGATAAGCGCTGCGGCGCTTCTGCGCAAGCCATCAGCCGGATTTGGGCGACAATCGTAGCCCGCCCCGATCCGGCGAAACCCAAAAACGGCTTCAGTCGGCGGTCAGCAGCGCGGCCGCGCCAATGATTGCCGTGAAGCTTTCGGCGCTCAGGCTGGCACCGCCGACCAGCGCCCCGCCCACTTCAGGCACGGAGAGCAGTTCGGCCGCGTTCTCAGCCTTTACCGAGCCGCCGTAGAGAATGCGCACGTCCGCGCCGCCTTCGCCATAAAGCGCGACAAGCTTCGCGCGGATCGCCGCGTGCATTTCGGCCACGTCCTCGATCGAAGGCACGCGGCCGGTGCCGATCGCCCAGACCGGCTCATAGGCGATGGAAAGCTTCTCGGGTGCCCCGTCAACGCGCGGGCACGAACCTTCAAGCTGGCCGGAAACGATCGCAACGGCATCGCCGGCATCGCGCTGCGCTTCCGTCTCACCCACGCAGAGAATCACTGCAAGGCCCGCGCCCAGCGCGGCCTGCGCCTTGGCGTTCACATCTGCATCGCTCTCACCGTGGAGCGTCCGGCGCTCCGAATGGCCGAGAATGGTGAAGTCCGCACCGGCATCCTTGAGCATGGGGGCGGAAATATCGCCGGTGAAGGCGCCGCTTTCCTCGGCACGGCAATCCTGACCGCCAACACCGATCAGTTCCACGGTATCGCGCATGCGGAAGATCAGCGTGGCGGGCGGCGCCAGCGCAACCTGCACCCTGGGAAAGCGTGCGGCAGTCCGGTCGATCGCCCGTGCCTCGGTCAGCATCGCGCGCGTGCCGTGCATTTTCCAGTTACCGACGATGTAAGGCAGTGCGGCCATTTTCAACTAAAACCCTGATTCATTTATCTGCATCCGGCTGCCCATCTACCACTTCGCCTACCACGAGAGCGGGAATCGGCCGAACGCTTGCGAGGCGCTGCTAGGCAGCCGGGCCCGAATTGTCAAAATCCCCAGCCTGCCAACTCAGCAAAACCGCCTGCACGGGATGCAACTTGTCTCATTGCGGGTATGAAGACGGGAATGTGAGACGGGAAGCTGCCATGAGCGGCGACGTCAGCCATTGCAGGATTGCATTGCGCCCCCTAAAGCCAGCGCCCGCATCGGTTATGCCTTTGCGCTTGTCCGCACATTCGTTTCACGCTGATCGGCCCGGTCCATGCTCTCATTCTTCCGTACCTTCCTGAAGTCCAAGATCGGTGCCGGCATCGCGCTGGCAGTGCTCGTGCTCATCACGCTTGCCTTCGCGGGCGGCGATATCAACGGCCTGCGCAACTCCGCCGGCCTTGGCAGCGCCACGGCGATTGCGACGGTGGGCGGCAAGAACATCGAGGCGAGCGAACTGTCGACCGCGGCCAATTCGCAGCTGGAACAGATCAAGCAGCAGAACCCGACCGCGACGATGAAAATGCTCGTTGCCGAGGGTGGGCTTGAGCGCATTCTTGACGAACTGATCGCACGCACCGCCATCGGCGTGTTCGGCAAGGACGTGGGCGTCGTTGCCAGCAAGCGCCTGGTGGACAGCGAAATCGCCCGCATCCCCGCGTTCCAGGGCGTGGATGGCAAGTTCAGCCAGGATGCGTTCCGACAGGCGCTGGCCCAGAAGAACATCCCCGAACAGGCACTGCGCGACGACTTTTCGCAGGGCCTGATCGCCCAGCAGGTCATGGTGCCCGCACAGTTCGGTGCGACCATGCCGCTGTCGCTGGCCCAGCGCTATGCCGCCCTGCTGGAGGAAAACCGCAAGGGCCAGGTCGTTACCCTGCCCTCGATCGCCTTCGCGCCCACCCAGGCCCCCACGCAGGCAGAGCTGGAAGGGTTCTACAAGACCCATTCCAACATGTTCGTCCGCCCAGAGCGCCGCGTGATCCGCTACGCCACCTTCGGCGAGGACACGCTGAAGAACGTGGCCGCCCCCACCGATGCCGAAATCGCCAAGCGCTACGAAGCCGACAAGCCGGCCCTCTATGCCGCGCGCGATGCCCGCAAGATCACCCAGCTGATCGTGCCGACCGAAGCTGCCGCCAAGGCTGTCGCCGCCGAAGTCGCTGCCGGCAAGTCGCTGGAACTGGCTGCCACCGAAAAGGGCCTGTCGGCCGCCAAGCTTGAATTCTTCAGCCACGATGAACTGGCGGGCCAGTTCTCGCCGGCCCTGGCCGACGCCGTGTTCGCCACGCCGGTCGGCAAGCTCGCCGCACCGCAGAAGAGCGCGCTGGGCTGGCACCTGATCCGCGTGGAGCAGGAGCAGAAGACCGCCGAACGTCCGCTTGCGGCCGTCCGCGAGGAAATCGCCGCCAAGCTGACCACGGAAAAGCGCAAAGCCGCCTTCACCGATCTGCTCTCGCGCATCGATGAGGAGTTCACCAGCGGCGCCAGCCTCGTCGAAGTCGCCAAGGCGATCGGCGCCACGGTTTCCTCCACGCAGCCCGTCACCGCCACCGGCGCCGTCTATGGCAAGCCGGGCGAGACGATCCCGGCCGAACTGCAGCCGATCCTTTCGACCGCGTTCTCCATGGATCAGGAAAAGCCGCAGCTGGGCCAGCTCACCCCCGGTACGACCGCCACGCCGACCACGGCCGGCTACGTCGTCTATGACGTGACCGACATCACCCCTTCGGCGCCCGCGCCGTTCAAGGAAATCGTCGCCGACGTGACCGAGGCCTGGAAGCTGGACAAGGGCTCCGCCGATGCCAAGGCCGCAGCGCTGAAGGTCATGGCTGCCGTGCGCGGCGGGAAGCCGCTGAACCAGGCGGTCGCCGGTCTCGGCAAGACGCTGCCCCCGGTGCAGGATGTGGCGATGAGCCGCCCGATGCTGACCGAAGCCATGCGCCAGGGCCGTCAGGTTCCGCCGCCCGTCTCGCTGCTGTTCCACATGGCCAAGGGTACCGTTAAGGTGCAGTCGGCCGGTGCCGGTCGCGGTTGGTTCGTGGTCGCCCTGAACGACGTGGAAACGCCCAAGGCGCAGAACGACGTCGTGGTGAAGGGCACCCAGCGCGAACTCGGCAGCCAGCTCGGTTCGGCTTATACCGATGCACTTGCCAACGCGATCAAGAAGCAGGTCGGGTTCCAGAAGCACGACGCCGCGATCAAGACCGTGCGCGACCAGCTTGGCGGCACCCCCGCCGCCAACTGATCCCAAATACGCCAAGTAAAGGACACCCACCCAGATGAAGCGCGAATCGGATCGCGAAGAGGCACTGTCACGGCTGCGCGAGGGTAAGCCCGCGCTGCTCTGGCGCAGCCTCGTCGCCGATACCGAAACGCCTGTCGCCGCCGCTCTGAAGCTCTTCACCGAAGGGCGCGGCGACTTCCTGCTCGAATCGGTGGAAGGCGGCGCTGTGCGCGGCCGCTACAGCCTGCTCGGCCTCGATCCGGACCTCGTGTTCCGCGCCGAGGGCCATGCCTGCGCGATCAACCGCAAGTGGCAGCACGACCGCGAGGCGTTCGAGCCGCTGCCCGGCGACGCACTGGTGGAACTGCGTCGCCTCGTCGAATCGTGCCGGTTCGACGTTCCGGCGGAACTGCCCAAGGCGCTCGCCTGCCTCGTCGGCTATTTCGGCTACGAGACGATCGGCCTTGTCGAAAAGCTGCCGCGCGCGCCGCAAAGCGCGCTCGAACTGCCCGACATGCTGTTCGTCCGCCCCTCGCTGATCCTGGTGTTCGACCGGTTGGGCGACGAACTGTTCTGCGTTGCCCCGCTCTGGCCGGAAAACGGCGCGCCGGAGAGCCTTGTCGAAACCGCTGCCGAGCGGATCGACGAAGCCCTGCGCAAGCTGGCCGAGCCCTTCCCCGCCTCGCCCGCCATCGCGGACCTGCCGGAGCCGGTGCGCACGCCGGTGATGGCGGCCAATGACTACAAGGCGATGGTCACCCGCGCGAAGGACTACATAGAGGCAGGCGACATCTTCCAGATCGTGCTGGCGCAGCGCTTCACTTGCGAATTCCCGCTGCCGCCGGTCGCGCTTTACCGCGCGCTCCGCCGCATCAATCCCTCACCGTTCCTCTATTTCCTCGACCTGCCCGGCTTCGCGCTGATCGGTTCGAGCCCGGAAATCCTGGTCCGCGTGCGCGAAGGCGAAGTCACGATCCGTCCGATCGCCGGCACCCGCCCGCGCGGCAAGACGGTGGCCGAGGACAAGGCCAACGAGATCAGCCTCCTGGCCGATCCCAAGGAACGCGCCGAGCACCTGATGCTGCTCGACCTCGGCCGCAACGATGTCGGCCGCGTCTCCGCCGCCGGCACCGTGGAAGTGACCGACAGCTACACGATCGAGCGTTACAGCCACGTGATGCACATCGTCTCGAACGTGATCGGCCGGCTCGATACGAACAAGCACGATGCCATCGACGCGGTCTTCGCGGGCTTCCCGGCCGGCACCGTCTCCGGCGCACCCAAGGTTCGCGCCTGCGAGATCATCGCCAGCCTCGAACCCGAAACGCGCGGCGCCTATGCCGGCGGCGTCGGCTACTTCGGGCCGGATGGCACGGTCGATTCGTGCATCGTCCTGCGCACCGGCGTGCTCAAGGACGGCGTGCTCCATGTGCAGGCCGGCGCCGGCATCGTGGCCGACAGCGATCCCGACTACGAGCATCGCGAGTGCGAGGCCAAGTCCGGCGCCCTGTTCGCCGCCGCGCGCGAAGCGATCCGCGTCGCCGGAGAACCGGGTTTCGGCCAGTGAAGCGCGCCGCTCTGGCGGCTGCGTTCACACTCGTTGCCTGTTCGTCCGGCGCCCAGCAGCCGCAAAAGCAGGCGGAAGCCCCGCCTCCGCCGCCCTGCGAAGGCGCTTCGTTCGAAGGCGCGAGTTTCACGCACTGCACCGCCACGCCCGGTCGCCACACGATCCACCTCGTTCTGGGGCCGAAGAATGGCGCGCCCTATCGCAGCCTCTCGCAGCTTGCGGTAAGCCGGCCCTCGGGCAGCCCCGCGGTCGCCTTCGCGATGAACGGCGGCATGTTCGACGCCGACGGCAAGCCCATCGGCTATGCCGTGATCGAGGGTCAGCGCGTCCATGCGATCAACACCAACAAGGGCTGGGGCAATTTCCACCTCCTGCCCAATGGGGTGTTCTTCGGCGACGCTGCCGGCCACTGGCAGGTCCGCACGAGCGAGGACTTCGCCGCCCATGTCGACAATCGCCCGGATTTCGGCACCCAGTCGGGCCCGATGCTGGTGATCGATGGCAAACTGCACCCGAAGATCGACGCCGATGGCCAGTCGCTCAAACTGCGCAATGCCGTCGGGGTGGACCGGCAGGGCCGCGCCCACTTCGTGATTTCGGACGAGCCGGTCTCGTTCGGCAAACTGGCGCGGCTATTCCGCGACAAGCTCGATTGCCCCAACGCGCTGTTCCTCGACGGCAGCGTGTCCTCGCTATGGGACCCCGAACATGGGCGCGTGGACGGCGGACCGCCGCTCGGCCCCTTGATCGTCGTCGAGAAAAGCGCAAAGGGCTCTAGCGGAAAGGACAGGCCATGATCCTCGTCATCGACAACTATGACAGCTTCACCTGGAACCTGGTCCATTACGTGATGGAACTGGGCGCCGAAGTCGAAGTGGTGCGCAACGATGCACTCTCTGCCGGACAGGCGATTTCCAGCGGCGCGCAGGGCTTCCTGATCTCGCCCGGCCCCTGCACCCCCAACGAGGCCGGCATCAGCCTGGACCTCGTGGGCGCTGCGGCCGATGCCGGAAAGCCGCTGCTCGGCGTGTGCCTCGGTCACCAATCGATCGGCCAGTACTTCGGCGGCAAAGTCGTGCGCGGCGGGCTGATGCACGGCAAGACCAGCCCCGTCACCCATGACGGTACCGGCGTCTTCGCCGGCCTGCCCTCGCCCTTCACGGCCACGCGCTACCACTCGCTGATCGTCGAGGACATTCCGGAGACACTGGTGGTCAACGCGCGTTCGGACGACAACCATGTGATGGGCTTCCGCCATGCGACGCTGCCGATCCAAGGCGTGCAGTTCCACCCGGAAAGCATCGCCACGCAGCACGGCCACGAAATGCTGGCGAACTTCCTGCGGACTTGCGGCATCGAGCCAAAGCTCCCGGTTCGCCTCGACACCGGCCTGAAGGTAGCATGACGACGATGATCCTGCCCGATCCTCTCCACCCTATCGAGGAAGCCGAGGCCGAAGAGGCTTTTGGCGCCATTCTCGATGGCCGCGTGGGTGACGACGCCGTCGTCCGCTTCCTCCTCGCCCTTACCGAGCGCGGTGAGACGGCGAGCGAGATCGCCGGCGCCGCCCGCGCCATGCGCAGCCGCATGATCCCCATCGACGCCCCTGCCAACGCCATCGACGTTTGCGGAACTGGCGGCGATGGGCATCACACGCTCAACGTATCGACCGCAGTTTCGCTGGTCGTCGCGGCCTGCGGCGTGCCGGTCGCTAAGCACGGCAATCGCGCCGCCAGCTCCAAGGCCGGCGCGGCAGATACGCTGGAAGCGCTCGGCCTCAATCTCGACCGCGCGGCCGAAACGGCGGAAGAGACGCTGGGCGATCTTGGCATCTGCTTCCTGTTCGCCGCCCGTCATCATCCCTCGATGGGCCGCATCATGCCGATCCGCAAGGCGATCGGCCGCCGCACCATTTTCAACCTGATGGGCCCGCTCGCAAACCCCGCGAATGTGCGCCGCCAGCTCGTCGGCATCGCCCGCCCGGCCTATGTGCCGATCTATGCAGAGGCGCTGATGAGCCTTGGCAGCGAGCACTCCTTCGTGATTTCCGGCGATGAAGGGCTCGACGAGTTGAGCCTTGCCGGCGGCAATGAAGTGGCCGAGATCCGCAGCGGCGAACTCTCGATGCGCCGCGTCGGGCCGGAAGACGTGGGCCTCCCGCTCTCGCCGGTCGGCGCTATCCGGGGCGGTGATGCCGCCTTCAATGCCGATGCCCTGCGCCGCCTGCTGCTGGGCGAACACGGCCCCTATCGCGACGCCGTGCTGCTCAATGCCGCCGGCGCGCTGATCGTGGCGGGTGAGGTCGAAACCTGGCGCGAAGGCGTGGAGGAAGCGGCCGAAGCCATCGACAAGGGCCTCGCCAACGCCTTGCTCAACTGCTGGATTTCCGCGCTCAAGGCCTGAGCCGCGCGAGAGGGTTACAATGTCCAACAAGCTTACCGAAATCTGCGACACCAAGCGCGAGGAAGTTGCCGAGCGCAAGACCGTTGCGACCATGGCCGACCTCGACGCCCATGCCGCCTATCAGACCGCCCCGCGCGGTTTCGAGGCGGCCCTGCGCGCCAAGGCTGCAACCGGCTTCGCGCTGATCGCCGAAATCAAGAAAGCTTCGCCATCGAAAGGCCTGATTCGGCCTGATTTCCGTCCGGCCGAACATGCCGTGGCCTATGAGCGCGGCGGCGCGGCCTGCCTCTCGGTGCTGACCGACGCACCGTACTTCCAGGGCCATGAGGACTTCCTGATGGACGCACGCGCTGCGTGCGCGCTGCCGGTGATCCGCAAGGACTTCATGGTCGACCCTTGGCAGGTAGCCGAAGCCCGCTCGATCGGCGCCGACGCGATCCTCATCATCGTCGCCGCGCTCGACGACGTGCTGATGGCCGAAATCGAAGCCGCCGCCCACGAGCGCGGCATGGACTGCCTTGTCGAAGTTCACAACGAATCCGAGATGGAGCGCGCAAGTCGCCTGAAATCGCGGCTGATCGGCGTGAACAACCGCGATCTCAAGCGCTTCGTCACCGATATCGGCACCACCGAGCGCCTCGCTCCGCTGGCCCCCGAAGGCACGCTGCTGGTGGCCGAGAGCGGCATCAATACCCACGCCGACCTCGAAAGACTCTCGGGTTGCGGGGCGCGGACCTTCCTCGTTGGCGAAAGCCTGATGCGCGAGGTTGACGTCGAAGCGGCGACCCGCGCGCTGCTGACCGGCGCCTGATCCTCAGGCCAGCGGCAACATCAATTCGGTAAGCGCCTCTGCCGCAGACGCCTGCGGATAGAGGCGCACCCGCTCGCAAAAGAGCGGAAAGTCGCGCAGGGCCTCGCCGCTGCCGGGCAGCCAATCGCGATAGAGATGCAGCGCGGGTCCTTCCAGATCCATCGCCGGGCCTGTCACGGCCAGAACCGCGCAGCGCCCGCCGGGGATTTCCTCGATCCTGACCTTATCGTCGCCAACAAACCATGAGGGCACGGACGCGCACAGCCATACCCGGTGATCATCTTCAGGTGATGTGCGCGGATCGGTTGGGAATACATTGAACGTGCGGCTTTTCTCCGGGGTAAATCCGGCATCTCGACGCCAGTCGATAAAGCGGCGAACGCTATCCCCGATCAGCGCAGGATCGCCGCGATGCTCCAACACCGCTACGCGAATGGGTGCGAATTCCCGGATTTCGACTTTTGCCGTCATCACGTCATTCATGGCTCTGCTCCTTGCTGCCTGAAGTGACGCGCTCACCGCTTCCCATGCCGACCAATCCGGCGAAGACCGAAACGCCGATGGCGTCTGGCCGAGCTGCGCACGGAATGCCCGCGCGAAGGCTTCGGGCGTCTCGTACCCGGCATCCAGCGCCGCATCGATCACCCGCGTGCCGGGCTTGAAGGCAAGCTGCATTCCGGCCCGGTGCAGCCGCGAAAGCTGCACGAAGCGCTGAAGCGGCATCCCGCACAGCGCCCGAAACTGTCGATGGAAGTGAAAAGGCGAAAACCCCGCCCAGGCCGCGATCGTTTCGAGGTCGAGCGCGGCGTCCGGCTCAGCCTCGATCCGCTCCACCACCTGCGCCATCCGTTCCAGATAGCGCCGCTGGAATAGTCCAGGTGATTTCGGGGTTTGCGTCATGGCCACCGTATTGGCACGAAGGAATCCGGCCTGCCTGACCGATCTTGCGGAATTCGCCTTGCGGTTCCTGTCCTACTGTGACGAAATCTGCCATCGCAACGCCATGACCAGTCGCCCGTTTTTCGTTGAAAGCGCAAAAATTCGCCAGTTCGGTGCCTTCCGCTATTTCACTTCAGAACCGTGTCAACTGTGTCAACCGACCTGTCACCTTGCAACGCACATGAGCCGCCCGAAATGACCAAGAGCCTCACCCACATCGATTCGGATGGCACCGCCCGCATGGTGGATGTCGGCGCCAAGCCGGATACCCAACGCCTCGCCATCGCATCCGGACTCATCACCATGACGCGGGAGGCGCTCGACGCGATCCGCGCCGGCAATGCGCCCAAGGGCGATGTGCTGGGAACGGCCCGGATTGCGGGGATCATGGCGGCAAAGAAGACCTCCGACCTGATTCCGATGTGCCATCCGCTGCCGCTCGACGCGGTCAACGTCGACTTCCGTTTCGAGGAAGACGGCATCCGCGCGATCGCCACGGCCTCGCTCACAGGCAAGACCGGCGTCGAAATGGAGGCAATTACGGCAGCTTCCATTGCCCTCCTGACGATCTACGACATGGCCAAGGCACTCGACAAAGGCATGGTGATCGGCGCGATACGGCTGATCGAAAAGCGCGGCGGCAAGTCCGGCGTGTGGATCGCGGCAGGCGCGATCTGATGGCCCGGCAGCCCATGCTCTCGCTGGAAGATGCCCAGGACCGCCTGCTGCAGCTTGTCGAGCCCACGCCGGTCGAGCGCGTCGATGTGCCCAGCGCCCTCGGCCGCTATCTGGCCGAACCCCTGGTTGCCCGGAGGACTCAGCCCGCGCGCGACATTTCGGCAATGGATGGCTACGCGGTTGCGGAAGGCGATACCGCCGGGCCCTGGCATGTCGTGGGCGAAAGTGCCGCGGGGCATCCTTACGAAGCCGCCGTCACGCCGGGGCAGGCCATTCGCATTTCGACCGGCGCCCTGATCCCTGCCGGCGCAGGAGGAGTCATCCTTCAGGAAGATGTCACGCGCGATCAGCATCGCGTCACCTTGACCGGCGAAGGCCCCACCCCGCTGCACAAACATATACGCCGCCAGGGTATGGACTTCCCCGAGGGGCGGGAAATCCTGCCGTCCGGCACCCGTATCGGCGCCGCCCAGGCCGCACTCGCGATCGTGGCGGGGCACAAGCACTTGCCGGTTCGAAGGATACCGCGCCTTGTCGTGATCGACAGCGGGGACGAACTGGCCGTGGATCCGGAATGCTGCGAACCGCATCAGATACCCGCCAGCAACGGCGCCATGCTCGCCGCGATGGGCCAAAGCCTTCCGGTCGCGGTCGACAGAATCGGCCCGGTGGGCGACGATCTCGACGCCCTGATCCGCGCCTTCGAATCTGCCGGTGACGCGGATGTCATCGTTACCAGCGGCGGCGTTTCCGTTGGCGATCATGATCTCGTTCGTCCCGCACTCGAAGCATGGGGTGCCGATCTGGATTTCTGGCGCGTGGCAATCCGGCCGGGCAAGCCATTGCTGGTGGCGCGAAAAGCGCGCGGCCAGCGCGCGCAGATCGTGATCGGATTGCCGGGGAATCCGGTCTCCAGTCTCGTAACCGCATACCATTTCATGTTGCCGGCTCTTCGCGCGTTGCTCGGCGCCCGCAGGCCTGCACAGATGCCGTTGCTGACCCGCTTGGCCGACGCCTTGCCGCCCAGCGGCGATCGACGCGAATTCGTGCGCGGCCTTTGGGATGGCGAAACCGTCAGCGCCCATAGCGTGCAGGACAGCAGCGCCTTGGTCTCTCTGGCCACAAGCAATGTTCTTATCGATCGCCCCGGCAACGCCCCCGCTGCCAATCGCGGGGATACGGTTTGGGTATACTTGCTCCAGAATGGCGGTATTGCTTGACGCTACCGGATTCGTTGCTTAATTGTTCCCTCATTGTTCGCGAATGAACCTCCATGTGTTCTTCGCGAAGGGAACAGACCGCCAATCTCGGCGAAGCAGGTGAGGCAGCCAGATGTTGACGCGCAAGCAGCACGAATTGCTCCGGTTCATTCAGGTTCGCCTTGAAGAAAGCGGGGTCTCGCCCAGCTTCGAAGAAATGAAGGATGCGCTGGACCTCAAATCGAAGTCGGGCGTTCACCGGTTGATTTCGGCGCTGGAGGAACGCGGCTTTATCCGTCGTCTCCCCAATCGGGCCCGCGCCCTTGAAGTGCTTCGCCAGCCTGACGATGTGACCAATAAGGCCCCTGCTGCCGCCGCCACGCCTGCGACACCGCGAGAAGCGCCCGCTGCACTGCGCGCGGCTCCGCGGGCTCCGGAACCGGCCAACGACGTAATCGAGATACCGCTACACGGCCGCATCGCCGCCGGCGTTCCGATCGAGGCAATCGAAGGTCAGGCGACGCTGCCGGTGCCGGCAGCCCTGCTGGGCTCGGGAGATCATTATGCGCTTGAGGTTTCCGGTGATTCGATGATCGAGGCCGGTATTCTCGATGGCGATCTGGCGCTTGTTAAGCGCACCGACACGGCGCGCGATGGGGAAATCGTGGTGGCCCTCATCCGCGGTGAGGAAGCCACCCTCAAGTATCTCCGCCGCGAAGGGCCAAAGGTTCGGCTCGATCCGGCGAACGCCGCATACGAGCCCCAGATCTACGGCGCCGGGGAAGTGCAGGTTCAGGGCAAACTCGCAGGCATTTTGCGCCGCTATCACTGACAAGGGGTACGGACCCGATCGCCGGACTGGCATCGCTGCACAGGCTCGCGACATTCTTGGGGTGTTTTCCAATCGGGTGAAAACACCGGATGGTTCGGAAAACGGGATATACGGGAGTTGGAGGGGTTGATCCGAGGCAGTCGGATCAACCCCTCCAAATATCTCACCAGCCGTGGCTACCATGGCTTTGGGCCACCGTTCGCAGCGCCTGACCTTCCAGATCTATAACGATCCCGCCCGTTTGCTTCAGCATGGGACGATCGATTTTCAGCCATCGCGGCTTGCAGCTTTGCGGCAGCGAGCGATCGGCAATGACGATATCCGCGCGGCCGCAGGCCCGTGCCAGCGAAGGGATCGGCACATAAGCATCGCTGCGCGCGATCAGAACATGCCACATCCTCTCACCTCGCCGGAAGGCCGCCGCGCAAAAGTCGTTATTGCATCGGACCTCACGCTGTCCGGGCAGAGCGAGCGGCAGTTCGCGCTGCCCGGTAACTTCCAACATGTTGTCCAGCGCATAGCCGCTTCTGCTCTCACGCAGGATAGCCAGGCGCCCATCCCCCACCGTCATGCCAATGTAATGGCCGTCACCACTCACCAGAATGTCGGGAGGACCGATCAGCGCCAATCCGGCGACACCCGCAAACGCCGGAACGAGACCGAGAAAACGCACCTTCCCCGACCATAAGGCCAGCCACAAACCGCCTGTGACGAACAGGAGAAAATGCCCCGCTCCCATCACCGGAAGGAGGCGAACCGCGCCGGGAATATCCGCAACGACGTGGGCAAGCTCAAGAAGGAGCGCAATGGCGTGGCCTGCAAGCCACCATACCGGCGCTCCAAGACCGACGACGTCGAGAAGGAGCGCAATGGCCACAAGGGGCATGACGGCGAAAGTCGTCAGCGGAATGGCCACGAGATTGGCCAGCGCGCCAAAAACGCCTGCACGGTGGAAATGATAAAGGGCAATCGGCATCAGAACCAGGTCGATCGCGACGCCGGTCACCAGCATCAGCGCTGCCGACCTCAAGACTCGCATCGGCACGCTTTCATCGCGTGGCGCCATCCAGCGACGCACCGGCGCTGCCTTCGCCACCGCGATCAATGTAAGCACCGCCGCAAAACTCATCTGAAAACTGGGACCGACGATAGCCTCAGGCCACAACACCATGACGAGAAACGCCCCGGTCGCCAGCATTCGAACCGACAACGCTTCACGCCCCAGCAACATCGCGCCCAGCACCAGCAGGGCGCCCGCGCAAGAGCGGACGGTGGGCACCTGCGATCCCGTCAACAGGGTATAGCCGATCCCCGCCAGACCACCCAAGGCCGCAGCCACCACCGGCAGGCGCCATCGCAGTGCGATCGCGGGGGAAAGCGCCAGCAAGCGAATGGCAAGAAAATAGACTGCGCCGATCACGGCGCTGACGTGAAGCCCGCTGATGGAAAGCAGGTGCGCCAATCCCGCATCGCGCATCGCCTGCGCGTCATCCGCGGCGATTGCGCCCATATCTCCCGTTGCAAAGGCTATGGCAATCCCGGCCTTTGTGCCCTCAAGCTGAGACCGGATATGTCCGGAGAGGTCGGCCCGCCATGCCGCGAAAACATCCGTCCCGTTCCCGGGCTCCAAAACCTCGACGGGTGCCAGCGCCCGTCCGGACGCCGAAAGCCCTGCAAACCAGGCAGCGCGCGCAAAATCGTAGCTTCCCGGCAGCATCGGAGCGGCAGGAGGGACCAGCCTTCCGCGAAACCGGATCAGGGCGCCCGTCTCGGGTGCCTGGCCCGCGCCCATCACCCCCAAATCATGGGGCAGGCTCAGCCGCACCTTGATCGCCCGGCCCGTGCCAGGCTCCCGCATTGCCAGCAGCAGACGGTTCTGACTGAACGCCGGCATTTCCTCGATCGCGAGCACGCGACCCTCGAACGTACCGGTCAAGGGCCGGGGAATCGGGGGCGCCCCGATCACCGTCGATCTCCCCCAGGCGGCCAGACAACCAAGCGCCAGGACGATCATGAACGACATTCCGGCGAGACGTAGCAGCGGAAAATTGTCCCGACCGTGCCGCCAGACGCCGAGTCCGATTGCACCGCTCGCACAAATTGCGCAAAACGCAATCCACCAGTGGGCGTCTGGCATGGTAAACCACGCCGAAATTCCGGCCCCGAAGCCCACCGCAAGCCATGGTCCGCGGTCGAAAGTGCAGTTCGAAAGAAAACACTCGACACCAGCCAAACTGCTCGACATGTGGCTCTGGCTGATCCATGGGCGATGCTGCAATGCAGCGGCTCCGGCGAGGGCCGGAACATCGGGATCATCGATCGTGGCGGCCTGGCTCCCCATGGTCGACATAAGGACGGAAGGTAAGGACAATGGCAAGCGGCAGCGCATCGAGCGGACAGACGGGTGGAAAGACCGTCGTCACGCGCTTTGCCCCCTCGCCCACGGGTTTTCTCCATATTGGCGGTGCGCGCACGGCGCTGTTCAATTGGCTCTACGCCCGCCATTTCGGCGGCAAGTACCTCCTCCGCATCGAGGACACCGACCGCGCCCGCTCGACCGAGCCCGCTATCGAGGCTATCTTCGACGGTCTGAACTGGCTTGGCCTTGGCGGTGACGAACCGGCGGAGTTCCAGTTCGCACGCTCGGACCGCCACGCCGAAGTCGCCGCCGAACTGATCGCCAACGGCCACGCCTATCGCTGCTACCTCACATCCGAGGAACTGGCCGAGCGCCGCCAGAAGGCGCAGGAAGAACGCCGTCCGTTCCGCATCGACAGCGAATGGCGCGATGCCGATCCCTCCACCTGGCCTGCGGACCGTTCTTACGTCGTGCGCGTGAAAGCCCCGCGTGAGGGCGAGACCACCATTCAGGATCTGGTCCAGGGCGAAGTCACCGTGAAGAACGAGGAGATCGACGATTTCGTCATCCTGCGTTCGGACGGCACCCCCACATACATGCTGGCCGTCGTGGTCGACGACAACGACATGGGTGTCACCCACGTTCTGCGCGGCGACGATCATCTCAACAATGCCTTCCGCCAGTTGGTGATCATCCACGGCATGGGTTGGGACGTGCCGGTCTACGGCCATGTGCCGCTGATCCACGGCTCGGACGGCGCCAAGCTGTCCAAGCGCCACGGCGCGCTCGGCGTCGATTCGTATCGCGACGAGATGGGCATCCTGCCCGAAGCGTTGTTCAATTATCTGTTGCGGCTCGGCTGGGGCCACGGCGACGAGGAATTCATCAGCCGCGATCAGGCCGTCGAATGGTTCGACATGGCCGATGTCGGCAAATCCCCCTCGCGCTTCGACATCGCCAAGCTGCAGAACCTCAACGGCCACTATCTGCGCGAAGCGGACGACGCCCGGCTTGCCGGCCTTGTTCAGCCGCGCCTTGAAACGGCCGGATTCACCGATCCCGACATGACCCTGCTGACGCGGGCCATGCCTGTCCTGAAGGTCCGCGCAAAGGACCTCAACGAACTTGCCGAAGGCGCCGCCTTCCTGTTCGCCCAGCGCCCGCTTGCCATGAGCGAGAAGGCGCAGGCACTCCTGACCGACGAAGGGCGTTCGCGCCTTGCGGCGATCCATGAGCGCCTTTCCGGAGAGTCCGAATGGGCCCTGGAGGCACTGGAAGCGCAACTGAAGGCAATGGCCGAGGAGCTGGGATTGGGCCTCGGCAAGCTCGCGCAGCCGCTGCGCGCCGCCCTGACTGGTCAGACGACCTCTCCGGGTATTTTCGACGTATTGGTTCTGCTCGGCCGGGACGAAAGCCTTGCTCGCATTGGCGCGCAGGCGGACGCCACGACCGGGTCGCACATATAAGGAGTAAGAACTGGTGGGTGATCAGGTCAAACTGAATGCTGGTGGCACGGAATTCGATTATCCCGTGCTCAAGGGCAGTGTCGGCCCGGATGTGATCGATATCCGGAAGCTCTACGCCCAGACGGGCAAGTTCACGTACGACCCCGGCTTCACGTCGACGGCCAGCTGCGAGAGCGCGCTCACCTATATCGACGGTGACGAGGGCGTCCTTCTGCACCGCGGCTATCCGATCGGCCAACTGGCCGAGCACTCCTCGTTCATGGAAGTGTGCCATCTTCTGCTGAACGGCGAACTGCCGAACGCAGAGGAACTGGACACCTTCACCAACACCATCACGCGCCACACCATGCTCCACGAGCAGCTGGCGACGTTCTACCGCGGCTTCCGCCGCGACGCCCACCCGATGGCGATCATGTGCGGCGTGGTCGGCGCCCTTTCGGCGTTCTACCACGACTCGACCGACATCTCGGATCCCGAGCACCGCAAGATCAGCTCGCACCGTCTGATCGCCAAGATGCCGACGATCGCCGCTGCGGCGTACAAGTACTCGGTTGGCCAGCCCTTCCTCTACCCGGACAACAAGCTGAGCTACACCGGCAACTTCCTGCGCATGACCTTCGGCGTGCCGGCGGAAGAATATGAAGTGATCCCCGCCGTCGAAAAGGCGATGGACCGCATCTTCATCCTCCACGCCGACCACGAGCAGAACGCTTCGACCTCGACCGTGCGCCTTGCCGGTTCGTCGGGTGCCAATCCGTTCGCGTGCATCGCCGCCGGCATCGCCTGCCTCTGGGGCCCTGCCCACGGCGGCGCGAACGAAGCCGCGCTCAACATGCTCAAGGAAATCGGCACGCCGGACAAGATCCAGCACTACATCGACCGCGCGAAGGACAAGAACGATCCGTTCCGCCTGATGGGCTTCGGCCACCGCGTCTACAAGAACTACGATCCGCGCGCCACGGTCATGCAGAAGACCGTCCGCGAAGTGTTCGACGCGCTGAAGGTCGACGATCCGCTGTTCGAGACCGCCCTGCGCCTCGAGGAAATCGCGCTCAGCGATCCGTACTTCGCCGAGAAGAAGCTGTTCCCGAACGTCGACTTCTATTCGGGTATCATCCTCTCGGCCATCGGCTTCCCGACCACGATGTTCACCGCGCTCTTCGCTCTTGCCCGCACCGTGGGCTGGGTGGCGCAATGGAACGAAATGATCTCGGATCCCGGCCAGAAGATCGGTCGTCCGCGTCAGCTCTACACCGGCCCGACGCAGCGCGACTACGTGCCGATGGCACAGCGCTGATCCCAGCATTTACGGTATTGCCTGCGCTTCGGCGCGGCAACGCTCTCAAAGGTCCTCGCGAAAGCGGGGGCCTTTTTGCATTTTCACGGATAATTGCGGATAAGGTTGCGCAAGCCACAAATTGGCCGCAAGTTGTCATTATCCTGCCACTGGGCCGAAACAGGGGCATTAAGATGCTGTTCTTGCGAATTCTTGCCTTCGTCATCGGATTGCTAGCCATCGCGCTCGGCGCGCTGTGGGTTGGCCAGGGAACCGGCCTGGTACTCTGGCCGGCAAACAGTTTCATGATCGACGATCGCGGATGGGCCGTTCGCGGTGCCGTTATGGCCTGCGTCGGCGTTATCCTGTTATGGCTGGCCTGTCGGAACAATAACGGGCGCAGCGGCAATCATCTCTAGGCGCGCTCCGGCCGGCATCCACCGCACATCAAGAAAATAGGCCGAATTGTCGGCGAATGACCTGAAAAGCGGTCAGGTCTCGTAGTCGCTCGGCAATTGGAGCAGGAACCGGGCGCCTTGCCCCGGCGCGCTCTCGACAGAAATGTCGCCGCCCATCGCCCGGGCAAGCTGACGCGAGATGTAGAGCCCCAGGCCGGAGCCCCCGTCGCCGCTACGGCCGAGGCGTTCGAACTTCTCGAACACCCGGTCCTGATCCGCAAGCGCTATGCCGGCGCCCTGGTCCGCGACGGTTACACAGGCACGTCCGCCCGCGGACTCCAGCCTCACCCAGATCTGCGAGCCTTCAGGCGAATAGCGAATCGCATTGCCGATCAGGTTGAGCAGGATCTGCAGCACGCGCCGGAATTCCGCGACTGCGGGAAGTGTCTCCGCTGGGTGCGGGACTTCGATACTGATGCCTTTTTCACGCGCCCGGACGTTGAGGATGCCGGCCGCCTGCCGGGCGACGTCGGAAAGGTCCAGATGGTCGGAGACGGTGCTGAAATTGTCCGATTCGACGACTTCGAGGTCGGCAAGGTCTTCCAGCAAGGCCAGCAACAGCTTTCCCGCGCCAGCAATTTCGCCAGCATATTCGGCATAAGCATCGGGCAGCGGGCCGGCCAGGCGCGTGCGAATCGTTTCGGCGTTGGCGATGATCCGGGCAATCGGCTGGCGCAGCACCGGTGCCAGATCCTGCCCCACCAGACCGCGCTGCGTCAACGGTTCCGCACTGGGCCGTGTTGCCGCCATCGCCGCCGGCGCATCCGAAACCAGGAGAAGTTCGAAGCCGGTCGGATCGAATCCGGGCTGGAATTGCGGCACCAGCGCCACCCGCCAGGGTCGTTGCGATCCGGCGACGCACACGGATACCCCGTCCAGGAGGCGCCAATGGAGCGGTTGCTTGTGCGTGACGTTGTCGGGGGGCAGGAATTCCGTCCATGGGCGGCCGCGTCCGGCTGCCATCGCCGCTGCCACCTCAGCCAGTTCCGAACTCTCGCTCTCGACCGAAAGCACCCGCTGGGCACCGTCAAGCCGCGCCGTCAGTTCTGCGAGATGCCGATCGATCATGGTCCGGCGCAAATCGGTAGAGGCCGTGTCTTCCACCGGAATTGGCGTCGCCTGCCAGTTGCGGACCACAATCTCGCAGCACCCCGCCTCGCCGTCGGCTTCCTCGCCGTAAAGCGGCTGCACTTCCACCCACGCGGTAACGAATTCCGCCCCGTCGAAAGCGGTGATCGCACGCGCCAGGCGGAAGCCGTATCCACGCGCCTTACGGATCAGATCGAGCAAATCCGGAATGGCAACCGCACCGGGAACGGTGCCGCCGCAGCGCTCTTGCAAGCCAGCAAGCGGCTCATCGGCACGCGACAGGCAATCCTGCCCGTCGCATTCTGCCCGCGCCACGATGTTGCCGACCGCCAGCATCAGCCGCCCACCCCCCCGGTGGCTAGGATGGACGCTGCTGCGTCCGCGCCAATCTGCTCGAACGATTCGGGAAGAGCCTGTGCCGGGTGGAAGACCACCATCTGCCGCTTCACTTCATCAGGCGCCAGGCCTGCTGCTCGCAAGGCGAGCGCCAGGCGAGTCGCCTGAGCCTGATGTGTGGACAGCGCCAGATCGTCACGTCCCACGCCGGACCGCTGCGCCAGAGCGGAGAGGAACAGCGCCAGCCCGCCATAGCCGACCATCAGGGCCGTACCTCCGCTGGTGCCGAGCGCCATGACCAGTCGGGCGGCAAGTCCAAGGCGGCTTGTCGCTTCTTCATAGCGCGCCCGCACGGCTGCCTCCGCCGCGGCGATTCGCACAGCAGCACCCGGCGTGCCGGAAAGGGCAGCCCGCATCGCCTGAAGCGCGCCGTAGAGCAGTTCACCCGGCAATTCGGTGAAGGGCAGCCCCATCCGGCGCTGCATCTGGCACCAGCGCGCCTGCGATGCCAGCCAGGTCATCGCCAGCGATTGCGTCGCCTCGTGCTCGGACGAGACGAGCGACTGCACCAACGGAGAAACGACCGGATCCAGCGCAAGACGCCCCTGCAACCGGTCGGTCCAATGCCATTCCAATGCCAGTGCATGGACATGGGCCAGCAGCGATCGATGATCCATCAACGCGCGAACAAGCGCGTCGCACTCCTCGCCGCACGGCACCGGTTCCGCTTGATCGGCAGCGGTTTCCAGCAGGCCGCGCGCAAGATCGCCAAGCATCCCGCGCACGCGGGCAAGCACCTCGTCACTGAACAAGGCGCCATCCTGCGCAGCCAGCAGATGCCGCAATACCGGCTGCACGCTCGCAGCGAGGGCGTCACCCCGCGCGAGTTCTGCGCGCAACAGGGCCTCCACGGTCTGAACGTCGGCCGGATGGACAGCATTGTCGATCATCCGTCCCATCTACCTCGTACTTGGTTAAGCCTCGGTTATCCTTTGCGGCGCAGCGGAAGAGCCATGCCGAGGATGACCAAGGCGATCGCCAGGATTTCCACCACAGGCTCTACCTGCCCGAAACCGGCGGCCAGCGCCAGTACCACGCCAAGCAAGGCACGATCGCCCATCAACCGCGTCGCCGCCCCCGCCACCACGCGCGGCACCAGCGCCAGCAACATCATCAGCATCGCCGGCGGGAACATCCACGAGAGCAGGGTTTCGCCGAAGAGCCGGGTCACTCCGGCAAGGATCAGCAGGCCGAATGTCGTATCGATCAGCCAACCCAGCACATTCGCGCGGGGAATGGCCGGCGGCAGCTGGCCCAGCGCCTGCCGCTCCGCCGATCGGATGAGGCGGCTGGCCTCGATCAGCACGGCGCCCAGCGCGGTGAACAGGAAGGCGACGGAAAGCACCCCGAACCAAGCGAAACCCCCGGCAATCGCCAGCACGACGAGCACCGCCGCACTCAATGCGTTGCTGGCATTTCCTGCATGGAGCAGCGATGATCCGAACATTATCACGCCCTGCCGCGCCAGCGACCGGCCGGGCGACATCGGTTCGCCCGCGCCGAAACGGGTGCGCAGCCATTCGGTCTCTACCGCATAGGCCTCCGAATCGGAGCGGATCAGCCGCCAGTTCGCGCCGGTGCGCAGATCCGCCGGAATTTCCCGCATCGGCACGCCGGACTGCAGAGCGATCCGCATGAGCGCCGAAGGCACATCGCAATCGGCCGGAAGCTCGTGCAATTGCTCGATCAGGCGCCCCGGGATTTGCATCAGCCCGGTTCCCGCACGATTGAGATCGATACGCTCGAACCCTTCGGCCAACGCGTTCTCGACCGGCTGCACCAGCACTGCCGGCGCGACACCGTCGAACAGCGCCGGCGCCCGAGCGGGATCGACGAAAAGCCCCTCGCTGACGACGACGAGTTCGTCGTTCGCCGTCACCAGCCCGGAAAGCGGGCGGGATCCGGTGGAAATGTAGAATTGCAACCCGGCATCCTCAGCCGCGTGCTGCAAGGCGATGAGTTCGGGCGACGCCCCTCGCGCGATACAGATGACCCGTTGGCAGTCCATCGCCAGCGCCAGGCCCAGTTGATGGCGGGCAAGCGTTGCCCCGCCCACGCGCAGGAACGCGCGCGGAACCGCCTGCCCCGCTGCGGCGGGCTCCGTCATGGCGAGCAATGCGATACGCAGCTTGTAAACCCTCCAGCGCCCCCGACCATGTAGACATGGCATGGGCAGGTGCCAAGCGCGGGCCTGCAATCAGCTGTCGGAAAATTCTGCCAGATAGGATTTCAGACGGCGGACGATCGATGGATCGCCCGGCGCCGCGTCCAGCGCCTCTTCGGCCAGAGTCAGCAGGGGTGCGCTGTGGAAGCTGGCCGCGATGCCCTTCAGCCGCATGGCGGCCATGTGCCAATTCCCGTCGCACCGCGATCGCGACAGCAGATCTGCCTGCCTCGCTATGCTTTCGATATAGGATGCCCGCAGCTCGGCGAAGAGTTCCGCGTCTCCTCCGGCCGCAGCGGCCAGGGTCGCTTCCAGTGCGCCTGCTTCATATGCCATTTCCCCAGCTTAATCCGGGAAGGGTTAAAGTAGGGTTTATTGGCGCGGCGCACATGGTATCCTGCCGCCATGGCTGGGGAAAACAGGATCATCGCGTTCGGCGCGAACCATGACGAAAATGGCGCGGAATCGCAGCCGGTCATGACGGAGATCGGGAACGGCATCATGGCGCCGTCGCAGGAAGAATGGCAGCAGGCATTCACGCCTGTCGAAATCCAGGAAACGCCCCGCGCCGCCGGTTGGATCGCCCCCGCCCTTGCCGGGGCCATGGCATTCGGATGGACCGGTTTCTTCATCTGGTCGCAATGGCCGCTGCTGGCGGCCCTGCCGCTCGGCGCCGTGCCTGCCGTGTTGACGACATGGGCGGTGCCGCTCCTGCTGATCGGTCTTGCCTGGCTGCTGGCCATGCGTCACAGCGCGCGCGAGTCCAGACGTTTCGGGAGCATTGCGCAGACCCTTTCACGGGAATCCGCCAATCTTGAGGCGCGCTTGGTCACGGTCAATCGCGAGTTGAGCCTGGCGCGTGAATTCGTCGCCGCGCAGTCCCGCGATCTGGAATCGCTCGGCCGGATCGCCACGGAGCGCCTTTCTCAAAATGCCGAACGCCTTCAGGATCTTATCCGTGACAATGGCGGCCGGATCGATTCCATCAGCAATGTCAGCGTAGCCGCGCTGGACAACATGGAGAAACTGCGCAGCCAGCTTCCCGTGATCGCCAGTTCCGCGAAGGACGTTACGAACAATATCGGCAATGCCGGGCGCGCCGCGCATGTCCAGCTTGAGGACATGATCAACGGTTTCAACCGCCTCAACGAATTCGGTTCGGCCAGCGAACGGCAGGTCTCGCGCCTGCGGGAAGCCGTGGGCACGGCCTTGGATGAATTCACGAACCGGTGCGATCAGATGGGTAGCCTCGCCGACGAACGCTTTGCAGCGCTGGCGGAGCGTGGTGAGGCATTCCGGACGGATCTGGACCGCCATGAAGTGGAGGCCCTCGCCGGCATTCGCACCCGCGCCGCCGCGCTCGAAAGCGAAATAGCCGACACCCGCGCGCAGCTTGACCGGCATGAGGAGGAAAGCCTTACCTCCCTGCGCGCCCGCCTGGTTTCACTGCGTGAGGAAAGCGACGTGGTATCGCGCGCCCTGCGTGAAAGCGAAGGGCGCGCTGCCGAGGCCTGGCGCAAGGCGCTGGAAGAACTCGAGGACGAACAGCGCGAAGTCGCCCGCGGCATCGCCCGCACGCAGGATGTCGCCATCGGCGCCTTGCGTGCCTGTCTGGAAGCGATTGCGGCCGACGCGGAGCAGATGGACGGCACTATCGCCGCTCGCCGCGAACATTTCGCCTCCGAAATGGAGGAACGACAGTCGCGCCAGTCCGAGTACGAACGATCTGCCGCTGCGCGGATCGAACTCATGCTCGGCGATCTCGACAGCGGCATTGCGGAAAGGCTGGAACGCCATCGCCTGCAAGCCGCGACGCTGGGCGAACGCGCCGGCGCCATCACTGCGGAGCTGGACCGTTACCAGGCGCGTCTCGACGGCATCGTTTCCAGCAGCGAGAGCGTCGAAGCACGGCTCGCTGCCAGCCTGACCTCGCTGACCGATCGCCTCACCGCGGCCCGGGCCACGCTGACCGCCACCGATGGTGAGGTGGACCGCCTGACCGAATCCAGCGTGCGCCTGCTTGAACTGATTCAGGGCAGCGCACGCTACGCCAATCACGATCTGCCCGAGTCGCTGGCCGTGTCGGAAGACCGCCTCAACCGCCTGCAAACTGCCATTTCCACGCTGCTGGACGCCCTGCACGCCTCGAACGGCAACAGTGCGGAACTTGCCGGCACCGTGGAAAGCACGGGCAGCAGCCTCAAGGCGTTGACCAGCGAACTGATCGAAGCGCAGGCCGATCTTGCCCAAAGCGGGCAGGCGCACGCCAGGCTGCTGGACGAATTGCGCCAATCCGTATCGGCGATCGAGATCGCCACGAGCGACGCCGCCGGAAAGGCTCAAGGCGAGTTGCGCGACGCTGTGGTGGCGCTTCAAGGCACACTTGCCGGTGCCGTCGATGCCATCGAGACGGACAGTGTCGAACGCATCGGCCGCGTGGCCGAATCGCTCGGTTCGGAAAGCGCCCAGGCCATCGACAAGGCAATGCGCCAGCGGGTGGCCGAAGTAACCGGGCAGCTCGATCAAGCCGTGGCCCACGCATCCGGCGCCACCCGTGAAGCGACGATCCAGTTGCGCGACCAGCTGGGCAAAGTCGACGAACTGGTGGGCAATCTGGAAAATCGCGTCGCCCACGCCCGCGAACGTGCCGAAGAGCAGGTCGACAATGATTTCGCCCGGCGCGTGGCACTTATCACCGAATCGCTCAATTCGAACGCGATCGACATTGCAAACTCCTTGTCCACCGACGTTTCGGACACGTCCTGGGCCGCCTATCTGCGCGGCGATCGTGGCATCTTCACCCGGCGGGCCGTGGCGCTGCTTGACGCCGGCGAGGTAAAATCAATCCAGCAACTGTTCGAGCGCGACGACGCGTTTCGCGAGCATGTCAGCCGCTACATCCACGATTTCGAGGCCATCCTGCGCCAGATACTCTCCACACGAGACGGCAATGCCCTGGGCGTCACGCTGCTCTCGTCGGATATGGGCAAGCTCTACGTGGCGCTCGCGCAAGGCATTGAACGCCTGCGCAGCTGACCGGAAAACGAAAAGAGGCGAGGGATCCGGAATCCCTCGCCTCTTTTCGCATACCGAACCGTCAGCGGCTTAGTATCCCAGATCTTGCACCGGCGGCTTTCCGAAGAAATTCAGATCGTCCACCGTGATCCACTGCTCGGCATAGTTCACGTAATAGAGGCAAAACAGCACGGCGCCGAGGATCGTCGCGCGCTTTGCAATCAGCTTGGGGCGGAAGTTCACAGGCGCGCTGGTCGCATGTCCCTTCTCCACCTGATAGCCGTCCACTTCATCTGGCGTCCGCAAACCGAACGGCATTACGAGGAACGCGCTCAGGACCCAGAACAGGCCATAGATCGCCACCATCGAAGTCCATTGCATGGCCATCGCTCAATCCTCCAGCAGCAATACCTGCACTTGCGGCTTCTTGCCGGACCACCGCGTTGCCGCGCGCCGCGCGGCCAACCGCGCTGCCTCGACGCGAACCTCACGGTCGGACTTCTTCGCCCGCCCGAGCGCATCGGCCACGTCGCGCTGTGCTTCCTCGACGAACTTCGCGTAGTCCTCATCAAGCGGAAGGCCGATGGCAGCGACTTGCACATGGCCTTTGCGGTCAGCGGCGACCGATACGACGCCGTTGAACGAAATCCGGCGGCGCATGACCATGGCATCGCCATCCGCGGGCGCGATGATATCGCCGTCGAGGATCAAGCGCCCCGCACGCACTTCCCCGAACTTGCCCGGATGACTGGGCGCCAAGCGAACGAGATCGCCGTTCTTCTGGAAGATCGCTTTGGGAATGCCGCATTCAAGCCCGAGCCGGGCCTGTTCGCGCATATGGCGAACTTCGCCATGCACCGGCACAAGAATTTCGGGCCGTATCCAGCCATAGAGCGCTTCCAGCTCAGGCCGTCCGGGATGGCCGGAGACATGGATCAGGCTTTGGCGGTCCGTAACGATGACGATGCCCGCATCCGAAAGGCGGTTCTGGATGCGGCCGATGGGGATTTCGTTGCCGGGGATCTGGCGGCTGGAAAACAGCACCACGTCGCCGGCTTCAAGCTTGATCGGATGGTTGCCCTCCGAAATGCGGGAAAGTGCCGCGCGCGGCTCCCCCTGCCCGCCCGTCGCGACGATCAGAACTTCGCCGCGCGGCAAGTCCATCGCGGTATCGATGTCCACCAGGTCCGGCAGCTTTCCAAGATAGCCGCTGGCCTGCGCCGTCTCGATGATGCGGTCCAGCGAACGCCCGGCAACGCAAAGTTTGCGATTGGTCTTACGCGCCACATCGCCCAGCGTCTGCAGACGCGCCACGTTGGAGGCGAACGTCGTGACAAGCACTCGCCTGCCACGGTGCTTCTTCACTTCCTCCAGCAGCCCGCGATAGACTTCGCCTTCGGAACCGGAAGCCTGCGGATTGAACACATTGGTCGAATCGCAGACGAGCGCGAGAACGCCGTCGTCACCGATCGCGGTCAGTTCCTGCGAGGTGGCCGGTGTGCCGACCTGAGGCTCATCGTCCAGCTTCCAGTCACCGGTGTGGAAGATCTTGCCGTAAGGCGTATCGATCAGCAGCGCGTTGCCCTCTGCGATCGAATGCGCCAGCGGGACATAGCGGATGCCGAAAGGCCCCAGTTCGAACCGCTCGAGGTCTTCGACGACGATCAGTTCCACGTCTTCCAGAATGCCCGCTTCCTCCAGCTTCGCGGCGACGAGGCGCGCGGTGAAGGGGGTGGCATAAATGGGTACGCCGAGTTCCTCGGCGAAATAGGGCACGGCGCCGATATGATCTTCGTGCGCATGGGTCAGCACGATGCCGAGCAGGTTCTCCCGCTCGCCCTCGATGAATTCAAGGTCGGCAAATACCAGATCGACACCCGGGTACTCGTTCATGCCGAAGGTCATGCCAAGATCGACCATCAGCCACTTGCCCTGGCAGCCGTAGAGATTGACGTTCATGCCAATCTCGCCGGACCCACCCAGCGCGCAAAACAGCAGTTCGTTACCCGGAATCACTTCTTGGCAGCCCTTTCGGCTAGAATCACAAGGCCTTCCAACGTCAGGTCGGCGTCTACGGCGTCAAAAATATCGGTCGCCTTGTCGAACAGGACGGCAAGGCCGCCCGTGGCGATCACTTTCGCGGGGCGGCCGATCTCTGCCCGCATGCGGGCTATCAGGCCTTCCATCATCGCAACATAGCCCCAGAAGACGCCGATTAGCATCTGGTCCTCGGTATTGCGGCCGATCACCGACTTGGTTTCGGGTACGGCAATGGCGATGCGCGGCAGCTTTGCGGTGTTCCCCACCAGTGCATCAAGCGAGAGATTGATGCCCGGCGCGATGATACCGCCTTTGTAGGCGCCGTGATAGTCCACCACGTCGAACGTCGTCGCAGTCCCGAAATCGACCACGATCAGGTCGCCGCCATGGCGTTCATGCGCGGCAATGGCGTTGACCGCACGATCCGCTCCCAGCGAACTCGGTTGATCGACATCGATATCGATCCCGTATTCAGCCTTCCCGCGACCTGCGATCAGCGGTTCGACTTCGAAATAGTGGCGGCAGAGGATTTCGAGATTGTGCAGCGCGCGGGGCACCACGGTGGAGATGATGACCGTTTCCACCGCCTTGGGGTCTACCCCGCGGATCGACAGCAATTGCATCAGCCAGACCGCGTATTCGTCACCCGTGCGGCGCGGATCGGTGGCGATGCGCCAGCGGCCGCGCAGCGTGCGTCCTTCGAAAAGCGCGAAAACGACATTGGTATTGCCGGCATCGATCGCGAGCAGCATGGAATTTCCTTCAGACCAGCGAGACGTCGCCCGCATGGATGACACGTAGGCACGCGTCCGCAAGACGCAAGCGCAGAGCACCGTCCGGGTCAAGCCCCGCAAAGGTGCCGGTCACTTCCCCCTCCCCATCCAGCATCACTTTCAGCGCCGTTCCCTGGGGATAGGCCCCCTGCTGCCACGTTGCCAAAGTGGCGGAAATTCCATCGCGGCGCCACTGGACAAGACGCTCCGCAAACGCACTTGCCAGCAGTTCCAGCACGCCCTGAGCGTCGATATCGCGCCCTTTTGCAGCATGAATGGAGGTGGTCGCGCGATCCGACAGTTCCGGCGCGGAGACGACATTGACGCCGATCCCGACGATCACATCATCGCCGCGGCGCTCAAGCAGGATGCCGCTGATCTTGGCCCCTTCGACGAGAACATCGTTCGGCCATTTGAGCTGGATCGTGGTTTCGGCAGGCAGCAGCGAAACGATCAGGTCGCGAACCGCAATCGCCGCGACGAAGGCCAGCGTGTGGACCGGCGGGTCGCCAGCGTGAAGCGCGACCACGGTGCTGGCGTATAGATTGCCGGCGGGCGAGGACCATGCCTTGCCCCGGCGACCGCGCCCGGCGCTCTGTCGCACCGCGCGCAGCCAGAAGCCTTCGCCAATGCCCTCGCCGGCGCCGAGGCGCCGGACGAGATCGGCATTGGTCGAAGCGGTTTCTTCGACGACCTCTATCAAAGGCCGGCGAAGAGGGCCGCAGCGGCCGTATCGGCCAGATGGCCCAGCCACTTGGTAAGGAAGAAGCCGAGCGGCGAGATCACCACGCACGAGCCGAACAGGATCAGCTTGTGCCAGATGTCGCTCTCACCCTTCACGACGTCGGCCGGTTCGTCGAAGTACATGATCTTGACGACCTTGAGGTAGTAGAACGCGCCGATCACCGAGGCCGCGAAGCCCAGCGCGGCAAGCGCGATCATACCGCCGTCGACGGCTGCCTTGAAGACCAGGAACTTGCCCCAGAACCCGAACATCGGCGGGATACCGGCAAGGCTGAACATGATCATGGCAAGGCCCAGCGCCAGTCCCGGACGGGTGCGCGACAGGCCGGCCATCTTGCCAAGATCCTCAACCTGATTGCCGTTTTCGTCGGTCAGCATGAGGATCATCGCGAAACCGCCGATCGACATCGCGACGTAGATCGCGAGGTAGAACAGCATGGCCGAGATGCCTTCAGGCGTGGCGACGGCAAGGCCGACCAGCATGAAGCCGACGTTGTTGATCGACGAGTAGGCCATCAGTCGCTTGATGTTCGACTGACGGATGGCGCCGAGGGCACCAACGACGATCGAGGCGAGCGCAGCGAAGACGATGATTTGCTGCCAGGCATGGGCCTGGTTGCCGAACGCCTCCATGGCGACGCGCATGGTGAGCGCCAGCGCCGCAACCTTCGGGGCCGTGGCGAAGAGCGTGGTCACCGGGGTCGGCGCGCCTTCGTAAACGTCGGGCGTCCACATGTGGAACGGCACGGCGCTGATCTTGAAGGCAAGGCCGGCGAAGACGAAGACCAGACCGAACAGCGCGCCGTTCGAGAGGCCCTGCGCCATCGAGGCGCTGATGCCGTCGAACGAGGTGGTGCCGGCGAAACCGTACGTCAGGCTCATGCCGAAGAGCAGGATGCCCGAAGCCAGCGCGCCCAGTACGAAGTACTTGAGACCCGCTTCGGCCGAACGACCGTCGGTACGCAGGAAAGCTGCCAGAACATAGGCCGCCAGCGAGTTCATTTCGAGGCCGATGTAGAGCGTGAGCAGGTTCGTGGCCGAAACCATCATGCTCATGCCGATCGTCGCCAGCAGGATGAGCACCGGATATTCGGCACGCATCGCGTTGAAACGATCGAAGAACTTCGGTGCCACCACGAGCGCGACGGCGGCCGAAATGTAGATCAGCACCTTGGCGTAGGACGCGAAGGCGTCGGCCTTGAACTGGCCGAAGAAGGCGTAAGTTTCGGCCCCCATGGCGCCGCCGCAAAGCGCGGGGGCAACCAGGAAACCTGCGGCGACAAGCGCCGCCACGGCGAGAACGGAGATCAGCTTCGCTGCCTTGTCGCCACCCCAAGCGGCGACAAGGAGCAAGACGAGGCTTGCGATGCTAAGCGTTTCTTCCGGCGCGATCAGGCGCAGCGACTGTGACCAGTCCATCAGTGTGCCCCCTCATGCGCGGCTGCTTCTTCATGCGCAGGCTTTTCCTTGCCCATGGCCAACTTGGCGTCTCCTTCCGGCTTTGCGCGAGCGAGCCGGGCGTCGAGCGCGGCAATGTCTGCGCGCATCGGAGCAATGAAGCTCTCAGGGTAGACGCCCATCCACAGCACCGCGAGGCCGAGCGGAACCACCATCAGGATTTCGCGCAGATCGAGGTCGGCCATGGCGGCGGCATCGGCATTCTTCTGGTCGCCAAAGGCAACCCGGCGATAAAGGTAGAGCATGTAGGCAGCGCCCAGGATGATGCCGGTGGTGCAGATCAGCGCAGTCCAGCTCGATGCCTGGTAGATGCCGCCAAGGCTCAGGAATTCGCCGACGAAACCGCTGGTGCCCGGAAGGCCGATCGAGGCCATCGTGAAGAGCAGGAAGAACAGCGCGTAACGCGGCATATTGATGGCAAGGCCGCCGTAACGGGCGATCTCGCGGGTGTGCAGGCGATCGTAGATGATGCCGACGCAGAGGAACAGCGCGCCCGAAACGAGACCGTGGCTGAGCATGACCAGCATCGAGCCTTCGAGGCCCTGCGGATTGAAAGCGAAGAGACCGATGGTGACGATCGCCATGTGGGCGACCGACGAATAGGCGATCAGCTTCTTCATATCGTCCTGCACCAGCGCGATGAGCGAGGTGATGACGACGGCAGCCATCGACAGGCCCCACACCAGCGGCGCGAAATAGGCCGAGGCTTCGGGGAACATTGGCAGCGAGAAGCGGATGAAGCCGTAGCCACCCATCTTCAGCAGCACGCCGGCCAGGATGACCGAACCTGCGGTCGGCGCCTGAACGTGGGCCGCCGGAAGCCAGGTGTGAACCGGCCACATCGGCATCTTCACCGCGAAGCTGGCGAAGAAGGCGAGCCAGAGCCAGGTCTGGACCTTCGGATCGAAGTCATAGTTCATCAGTTCGGGGACCGAGGTCGTGCCGGCGGTGTGGACCATCCACAGCATCGCCACGAGCATCAGCACCGAGCCGAGCAGCGTGTAGAGGAAGAACTTGTACGAGGCGTAGATGCGGTCCGCACCACCCCAGATACCGATGATCAGATACATCGGGATCAGGCCTGCTTCGAAGAACATATAGAACAGGAAGATATCCTGAGCCACGAACACGCCGATCATCAGCGTTTCAACGAGCAGGAAGGCGGCCATGTATTCGCCGACGCGCTTCTCGATCGAATTCCAGCTCGCGCCGATGCAAATCGGCATGAGGAACACGGAAAGCATGATCAGAAGCAAGGCGATGCCGTCGATACCGAGGGCGTAGGAGAAGCCCGAGAACAGCTCATGCCGTTCCTGGAACTGCCACTGCGCACCGCCGATGTCGAAGTTCATCCAAAGAACGATGCCAAGCGCAAGGTCCACGAGGGTGGCGAGAAGCGCCACCACTCGGGCCGATTTGGCATCAAGGTAAAGACAAGCCAGTGCCGCCGCGAGCGGCACCAGCAACATCAGACTGAGGATCGGAAAACCACTCATCATCTTATCCCGCGATCACCCAGCTGATGGCGGCAACGACGCCGATCAGCATGACAAGTGCGTAGCTGTACAGATAGCCCGACTGGACCTTCTGCGCGTAAGTCGAACCCCTGGCGACGACCCAGGCCGCACCGTCGGGACCGAACTTGTCGATCACGCCGATATCCAGGACCTTCCAGAACACATTGCCGAACCAGAAAGCGGGACGGACGAAGATCGTGTTGTAGAGCTCATCGAACATCCACTTGCGGAACACGAAAGTGTAAACCGGCCCGAGCTGTTCGGCGACTGCCTTGGGGAACGAGAGGTTCTTCATGTAGCCGTACCATGCGGTCAGCAGGCCCAACGCCATCACCGTGAACGGTGCCCACTTCACCCAGGTCGGAACGCCATGCATCGCGTGGATCAGGTGTTCGTGGAAGACCAGTGCGCCCTTCCAGAACTCGCCCTCTCCTTCCGACACGAAGGCGTGCTGGAAGATGTAGCCGGCGAAGATCGCGCCCATCGAGAGGATGATCAGCGGCAGCAGCATGACCAGCGGGCTTTCGTGCGGGTGATAACCACCCGTACCGTCGCCGTGCTGCGAGTAGTCCGGACCGCGCGAGCCGAGGTCTTCGCTGGCGTGCGAATCTTCGTCCTCAGCATGATCGTCATGGGCATGTGCGTCATGAGCATGGTCGTCGTGACCGTGGCCGTGCGCGTCATGAACGGCGTGCTGAATGTGCTCCGACTGGATCCAGCGCGGCTTGCCGAAGAAGGTCAGGAAGACCAGGCGCCACGAATAGAAGCTCGTCATGAGCGCGGCAGCGATACCCATCCAGAAGGCGAAACCGCCAACCTGCGTACCCGAACCGAAGGCTGCTTCGAGGATCGCGTCCTTCGAGTGGAAGCCTGCGAAGCCGGCGAAACCAGCAATACCGACGCCGGTGATGGCCAGCGTACCCGCCGTCATCGCCCAGAAGGTGACCGGGATGTGCTTACGCAGACCACCGTAGAAGCGCATGTCCTGCTCGTGGTGCATCGAGTGGATGACCGAGCCGGCACCGAGGAACAGCAGCGCCTTGAAGAAAGCGTGCGTGAACAGGTGGAACATGGCCGCGCCATAAGCGCCGACGCCGGCAGCGAAGAACATGTAACCGAGCTGCGAGCAGGTCGAGTACGCGATCACGCGCTTGATGTCCCACTGGGTGCAACCCACGGTGGCAGCGAAGAAGCAGGTGCAGGCGCCGACGAAGGCCACGATGTGCATCGCGGTCTCGCTGGTCTCGAACATCGGCGAGAGACGGCAGACCATGAAGACGCCGGCGGTGACCATGGTGGCCGCGTGGATCAGCGCCGACACCGGGGTCGGGCCTTCCATCGCGTCCGGAAGCCAGGTGTGCAGGCCAAGCTGTGCCGACTTACCCATCGCGCCGATAAACAGCAGGATGCAGATCACCGTCATGGTGTCGAAACGGGCGCCGAGGAAGCCGATGGTCGAACCGGCCATGCCGGGCGCGGCATGCAGGATCTCGGGGATCGAGACGGTGCCGAACACCAGATACGTACCGAAGATGCCGAGCATGAAGCCGAGGTCGCCGACGCGGTTGACCACGAAGGCCTTGATCGCGGCAGCGCCGGCCGAAGGCTTGCGGAACCAGAAGCCGATCAGAAGGTACGAGGCCAGGCCCACGCCTTCCCAACCGAAGAACATCTGCACCAGGTTGTCCGCCGTCACCAGCATGAGCATGGCGAAGGTGAACAGCGACAGGTACGCGAAGAAACGCGGCTGATCCGGCTCCTCGCTCATGTAGCCCCACGAATAGAGGTGCACGAGCGCAGAGACCGAGGTGATGACCACCAGCATGACGGCGGTCAGCGTATCGACACGCAGCGCCCAGTCGAAAGTCATGGCGCCAGACTGGACCCACTTGAGGACCGGAACGACGCTGGCTTCGGCGTGACCGCCGAGGAACTGAAGGAAGATCGGCCACGACAGGGCACACGACACGAAGAGTGCGCCCGTCGTGAGAGACTTCGCGGCGACGTTGCCGAGCTGCTTGTTACCCAGCCCGGCGATTATCGCTGCCCATAATGGCAGGAAGACGATGATCAGGATCGACTGCAAGGCCTTATCCCTTCATCCGGTTGACGTCGTCGACGGCGATGGTGCCGCGGCCACGGAAGTAGATCACGAGGATTGCAAGCCCCACTGCAGCCTCGCCGGCGGCGACCGTAAGCACGAACATCGCGAAGATCTGACCCGTGAGGTCGTGCAGGGCCGCGCTGAACGCGACGAGGTTAAGGTTGACCGCAAGCAGGATCAGTTCGATCGCCATGAGCAGAACGATGACGTTCTTGCGGTTGAGGAAGATGCCGAGGACGCCGAGCACGAAAAGGATCGAGCTCACGACCACGTAATGTTCGATGCCGATCACAGCTGGACCCCCTTGCCGACTTCCGGCTTGACGTTCACGGTCGCTTCGTCGGGACGACGGGCGATCTGCTTGCTGATCTTCTGGCCGCGCGTGTCGCCACGCTGGCGATGGGTCAGCACGATGGCGCCGATCATCGCGACGAGCAGGATCAGGCCTGCGGCCTCGAACAGGAACAAGTAGCGGCTGTACATCAGCGCGCCGATTGCTTCGATGTTCGTGGTGCCGGCCGGAGCGGCGTTGGTGCCGTCAGGCGTGCCGAGAATGAGGCTGCCCGACTTGTAAGCGCCGATGCCAAGCACCAATTCGGCAAGCAGAATGACAGCGACGAGAATGCCGAGCGGGAAGTTCTTGACGAACCCGGCCCGCAGTTCGGCGAAATCGATGTCGAGCATCATGACGACGAACAGGAACAGCACCGCGACCGCACCGACATAGACGATGATGAGCAGCATGGCGATGAATTCGGCACCGGTAAGCACCATGAGCCCGGCGGCGTTGAAGAACGCCAGGATCAGGAACAGCACCGAGTGAACCGGGTTGCGCGAGAGGATCGTCGCAGCGGCCGACGCGATGGTCAGCGCAGCGAAGAGATAGAAGGCGATGGTCTGGATCATGTCCGCGGGCCCCTATCGATACGGCGCATCGGCTTCAAGGTTCGCGGCAATCGCACGCTCCCACTTGTCCCCGTTCGCCAGTAGCTTGGCCTTGTCATAGAGCAGTTCTTCGCGCGTTTCGGTCGCGTATTCGAAGTTCGGCCCCTCGACGATCGCGTCCACCGGGCAGGCTTCCTGGCAGAAGCCGCAGTAGATGCACTTCGTCATGTCGATGTCGTAGCGCGTGGTACGGCGCGAACCGTCTTCACGCGGTGCGGCTTCGATCGTGATCGCCTGCGCCGGGCAGATCGCTTCGCACAGCTTGCAGGCGATGCAGCGTTCCTCGCCGTTGGGATAACGGCGCAGGGCGTGCTCACCACGGAAACGCGGCGAAAGCGGGTTCTTCTCGAAGGGGTAGTTGATCGTCGCCTTGGGCTTGAAGAAATACTTCAAGGTCAGCCAGTGCGCCTTCACGAACTCCCAGAGCGTGAAGCTCTTTATGAGTTGTCCGACGGTCATTGGAAGTGTCCGGTAGCCATGAGGTAGCCGCTGACGAGAACAACGAACAGCAGCGATACGGGCAGGAAGACCTTCCAGCCCAGGCGCATCAACTGGTCATAGCGGTACCGGGGAACGGTGGCCTTGATCCAGCTGAACACGAAGAAGAAGAAGAAGACCTTGAGCAGGAACCAGATGAAGCCCGGCACGAGGTACAGAACGGGGATGTCGAGCGGCGGCAGCCAGCCACCCCAGAACAGCGTCGCGTTGAGCGCGCACATCAGGAGCACGTTGGCATATTCGCCCAGCCAGTAGGCGGCGAAGGCCATCGACGAGTATTCGGTCTGATAACCGGCGACGAGTTCCGATTCCGCTTCGGCAAGGTCGAAGGGGGCGCGCTGCGTTTCCGCAAGGCTGGAAATCAGGAACATCACCCACATCGGGAACAGCAGCGGGTTCGCGACGAAGCCGTTGATGATCCAAACGTGACCCTTCTGCGCCCAGACGATGTCGTTCATGTTGAACGTGCCCGCCCAGAGGACGACGGTAATCAGAATGAAGCCGATCGAGACTTCATACGAGATCATCTGCGCCGAAGCGCGCATCGCGGAGAAGAACGGGTACTTCGAGTTCGAAGCCCAGCCCGCCATGATCGTGCCGTAGACGCCCAGCGAACTGATCGCGAGGATGTAGAGCAGACCGATGTTGATGTTGGAGACGAAAGCGCCGGAGTTGAACGGGATCACCGCCCAGGACAGCAGCGCCAGCGTGAAGGTCACCACCGGGGCGATCAGGAACAGGCCCTTGTTCGCCGCCGAAGGAATGATCGTTTCCTGAAGGAAGACCTTCAGACCGTCCGCAAAGGACTGCAGCAGACCGAACGGGCCGACCACGTTGGGACCACGGCGAAGCGCCATGGCGGCCCAGATCTTGCGGTCGACATAGATGATCATGGCCACGGCCAGCATCAGCGGCAGCGCGATGAGCAGGATGCCGCAAACGGTGGCCACGAACCAGGCCCACTCGTAGCTCATCCCGAGAGTTTGGAAGAAAGCGGTCATTCCGCGGCCTCCGCCAGCTCTTCACCGCGCAGCAGTTCAGCCGAACAACGCTGCATGACGGCGCTCGCACGGGCGATCGGGTTGGTCATGTAGAAGTCCTTGATCGGATAAGCGATCTGACCGGCAGCGGAACCGCCGCCGTTGGGCAGAACGCTCCCGTAGTCGGCAAGACCTTCGCTGCCAAGTGCAGGAACTTCCTCGATCATTGCGTTTCGCAGTTGATCGAAGGTGTCGAAGCCCACGGTCACGCCGAAGGCATCGGCAAGTGCACGCAGGATCGTCCAGTCCTCACGGGCATCGCCCGGTGCGAAGACGGCCTTGTCGGCCCACTGCACGCGGCCTTCGGTGTTGACGTAAGTGCCCGCCTTTTCGGTGTAGGCCGAAGCCGGCAGGATCACGTCCGCCGCGTGGGCGCCCTTGTCGCCGTGGTGACCGATGTAGACGATCATCGAACCGGCGAACTGGGTGAAGTCCACTTCGTCGGCACCGAGCGCGAGCAGAACCTTGGGCTTGGCGGCGACGAGGTCAGCAATGCCGCCCTTCTGCGCGTAGCCGAGCATCAGGCCGCCCATGCGGGCTGCCGCCATGTGGAGGACGTTGAAGCCGTTCCACTTGGTGCCGTCTTCAAGATCGCGAACGAGGTTGAACTGGGCAGCGAGCGCGAGGCCCGCTTCCAGACCGCCACGGCCGAGCGCCGCACCGCCGAGGATGACTGCCGGACGCTTCGCGTTCGACAGCGCATCGGTGACGTTCTGCGGAAGATTGCCGAGGACCGAGAGATCCTCGCCGAGGAACTCGCCGCCGAAGGTGGTTTCCCACTCGGGACCGACGAGGACCACCTTGGCGCCGCGCTTGACCGCCTTGCGCAGGCGAACGTTGAGCAGCGGAGCTTCCCAGCGCACCTGGCTGCCCGCGATCAGGATCGCGTCAGCCGTCTCGATGCCCGAGAAAGTGGTGTTGAAGTTGACGGCAGCGAGGCTGTCGGTCGCGTAGTCCATCCCGGTCTGGCGACCTTCGATGAGCTTCGAACCGAGCGCGCCGACCAGCTTCTTGGCGGCGAACATCGTTTCGCAATCGACCATGTCACCAGCGACGGCGGCGATCGAGTTGCCCGGGTTCAGCGTGGCGATGGCGGCGAAAGCCTCGTTCCAGCTGACCGCGACGAGCTTGCCGTCACGGCGCAGGAACGGCTTGTCGAGACGGCGCTTGGTAAGCCCGTCGACCATGTAGCGCGCCTTGTCGCTGATCCATTCCTCGTTCACGTCATCGTTGTTACGAGGAAGCACGCGCAGCACTTCGCGGCCACGCGCATCGATGCGGATGTTGGCGCCGGTGGCGTCCGACACGTCGATGCCCAGCGTCTTCTTGAGTTCCCAGGGACGGGCCTCGAAGGCGTAGGGACGCGAGGTGAGCGCGCCGACCGGGCACAGGTCGATCACGTTGGCCGACATCTCGTGCTTGGCAGCATGTTCGAGGTAGGTCGTGATCTGCATGCTCTCGCCGCGATAGAGCGCGCCGATCTCGTCCACGCCGGCGATCTCTTCCGAGAAGCGCACGCAGCGGGTGCAGTGAATGCAGCGCGTCATCGTCGTCTTGATGAGCGGGCCCATGTACTTTTCAGTGACCGCGCGCTTGTTCTCGTCATAGCGCGAAGCGCCACGACCGTAAGCGACGGACTGGTCCTGAAGGTCGCACTCGCCGCCCTGATCGCAGATCGGGCAGTCAAGCGGGTGGTTGATGAGGAGGAACTCCATCACCCCTTCCCGCGCCTTCTTGACCATTTCGGAATCCGTGCGGATTTCCTGGCCTTCGGCGGCCGGAAGCGCGCACGAAGCCTGGGGCTTCGGCGGTCCGGGCTTCACTTCGACCAGGCACATGCGGCAGTTGCCGGCGATGCTCAGGCGTTCGTGGTAGCAGAAGCGCGGGATTTCCTTGCCGGCAAGCTCACAGGCCTGCAGCACGGTTGCGCCGGTGGGGACGTCGATCTCGACGCCGTCGACTTTGACCTTGGGCATTACTCGGCAGCCTCGCGGACGTTTTCGGCGATCCGGCGCTCAAGCTCCGGACGGAAATGACGGATCAGGCCCTGGATCGGCCACGCCGCAGCGTCGCCCAGAGCGCAGATGGTGTGGCCTTCGACCTGCTTGGTCACCTGCTGCAGCATGTCGATTTCCTCGACTTCCGCGTCGCCGGTGCGCAGGCGCTCCATCACGCGCCACATCCAGCCCGTGCCTTCGCGGCAGGGCGTGCACTGGCCGCAGGACTCGTGCTTGTAGAAGTACGAGATGCGGCTGATGGCGCGGACGATGTCGGTGGACTTGTCCATGACGATGACGGCAGCGGTGCCGAGGCCCGAACCGACGGCGCGCAGGCCGTCGAAGTCCATCGGTGCGTCCCAGATCTCGGCAGCCGGAACCAGCGGAACCGACGAACCGCCGGGGATCACCGCCAGCAGGTTGTCCTTGCCGCCACGAATGCCGCCGCAGTGACGCTCGATCAGTTCGCTGAACGGGATCGACATCTCTTCCTCGACCACGCAGGGACGGTTCACGTGCCCGCTGATCTGGAAGAGCTTGGTGCCCTTGTTGTTCTCGCGGCCGAAGCTGGAGAACCACGCGGCGCCGCGACGCAGGATGGTCGGCGCGACGGCAATCGATTCCACGTTGTTGACCGTGGTCGGGCAGCCGTAGAGGCCTGCGCCGGCCGGGAACGGCGGCTTCAGGCGGGGCTGGCCCTTCTTGCCTTCGAGGCTTTCGATCATCGCGGTTTCTTCACCGCAGATGTAGGCGCCGGCGCCGCGGTGGACGAAGACGTCAAAGTCATAGCCCGAACCGCAGGCGTTCTTGCCCAGCAGACCGGCTGCGTAAGCCTCTTCACGCGCCGCGAACAGGGTCTCTGCCTCGCGGATGTATTCGCCGCGAATGTAGATGTAGGCCGCGCGCGCACCCATTGCGAAGCCCGCGACCAGCGCGCCTTCGAACAGAAGGTGCGGGTCATGGCGCATGATCTCGCGGTCCTTGCACGAACCCGGCTCGGATTCGTCCGCGTTGATCACGAGGAAGCTCGGCTTGGGATTGCCGTGCTGGTCGAGCGGCGGCTGCTTGGGCATGAAGGACCACTTCATGCCAGTCGGGAAGCCCGCACCGCCACGGCCACGCAGACCCGAAGCCTTCATCTCGTCGATGATGGCGTCACGGCCGCGCTCGATCAGCGCCTTGGTGTTGTCCCAGGCGCCGCGCGCCTGTGCTTCCTTCAGGTTCCACGGCTGATAGCCGTAGAGGTTGGTGAAGATGCGGTCTTTATCGAGGAGAGCCATTACCACTCACTCCGATAGTCATGGTTTTCAGTGATCATGGCCGCCAGGTTGGTCGGCTCGCCCACCGGTTCGACGGTGTGACGGGCGGGGTCCTGGGTACCGGCCTTGGGCGTTTCACCACGAGCCAGCGCGTCCAGCACCGCGTTCAGGCGGTCGGAGGTGAGGTCTTCGTAGTTGTCGTCGTTGATCTGGACCATCGGGGCCGAGGCGCAGTTGCCCATGCACTCGACCTCGGTGAACGACCAGAGGCCGTCTTCCGAGATGTGGCCCTTCTTCATGCCGCGCGACTTGCAGGTCGCCAGCAGATCGTCCGATCCGCGCAGCATGCACGGCGTGGTGCCGCAGACCTGCACGTGGAAACGGCCGATCGGCGCGATGTTGTACATCGTGTAGAAGGTCGCGACCTCGACAACGCGGATGATCGGCATGTCGAGATAGGCGGCGATGTATTCCATCACCGGGATCGGCAGCCAGCCCTGCGTGTTCAGCTCGGCGCCAACCTGGCGCTGGGCGAGATCGAGCAACGGCATCACGGCCGAGCGCTGGCGCCCTTCCGGATACCGCGCGACGACTTCCTTCGCCTTTTCGGCGTTTTCCGGAGTCCAGGCAAAATTGCCCCAACGCGCCCGCAGTTCGGGCGTATCGGGTTCGATATAGCGGTCAGCCATGCTTACCTCTGCGCTTCAGCCACTGGTCCTGGCCGAAAAGAAACAATTCGAAACCGCCGATCGCAGTCACCATCATCGGCAGCACGGCCGAAGGCTGGAATGCGAGGTAGACGGCGGCAAAATACCAGACCGCGAGCGCCACACCGGTGACAGCGGCCCAGATGCGGGTCAGTTCGAGCGTATTGAACTTCACCGGAAGACCTCCCTCACCGGATGAACTCGACGCGGGAGCACTTGTCGCCCTCGAAGCTGTAGACAGCGAGAACGTCAAACGGCTCGACGAGATCGGAACCGTCCGTCGCCGGGCCGCGCGTCACGTGCTCGCGGAAGACGACATAATTGTCGGTCTCTTCGCGTGAGACGATCTCGGCCTTGTTCTCGGGCCACTTGGCGAAAGCCGTCTTGAGGCCCGAGCGCGTGCCTTCCTTGCCCTCACGAACCACGGCGCCGCGATAGTTCGCTTCGCTGGCTTCGTCGGTCATGTAAGTCACGTAAAGATCGGCGTCCTGCGCATTGTAGGCGGCGATCATGGCCTCGGCGATGGCGAGCTTGCTCAACGGTCGCACTCCCCGAACACCACGTCGATGGCGCCCAGGATGGCGGTCGCGTCGGGAAGCATGTGCCCCTTCGACATGAAATCCATCGCCTGCAGGTGCGAGAAGGCGGTTGGGCGGATCTTGCAGCGATACGGCTTGTTCGAGCCGTCCGACACCAGATAGACGCCGAATTCACCCTTCGGGCTTTCCGTGGCGACATAGACTTCGCCGGCCGGAACGTGGAAGCCTTCGGTGTAGAGCTTGAAGTGATGGATCAGCGATTCCATCGACTGCTTCATCTCACCGCGCTTCGGCGGCGTAACCTTGCGGTCGGACGAGGCGATGGGACCTTCCGGCATCTCGGCCAGGCACTGCTTCATGATCTTGGCCGACTGACGCACTTCCTCGACGCGGACCATGAAGCGGTCGTAGCAGTCAGAATTGGTGCCGACGGGGATCTCGAAGTCCATGCGGTCATAGACGTCGTAAGGCTGCGACTTGCGGATATCCCAAGGGATGCCCGCGCCGCGGATCATCGGGCCGGAGAAGCCCCATGCCAGCGCGTCTTCCTTGCTCACCAGCGCAATGTCGACATTGCGCTGCTTGAAGATACGGTTGTCGACCACGAGGCTCATCGCGTCCTCGAACAGCTCCGGCAAGCGGGTGTCGAGCCAGTCGGCGATGTCGGTCAGCAGCTTCAGCGGCACGTCCTGGTGGACGCCGCCGGGGCGGAACCAGGCCGAGTGCATGCGCGCGCCCGAAGCGCGCTCGAAGAAGTTGAGGCAGTCCTCGCGGATTTCGAACAGCCACAGGTTCGGGGTCATCGCGCCCACGTCCATGACGTGCGAGCCGATGTTGAGCATGTGGTTGCAGATGCGGGTCAGCTCGGCGAACAGCACGCGCAGGTACTGCGCGCGGATCGGAACTTCGAGGTTGAGCAGCTTCTCGACCGCGAGGACGTAGGAATGCTCCATGCCCAGCGGCGAGCAGTAGTCCAGACGGTCGAAATACGGCAGCGCCTGAAGATACGTCTTGTGCTCGATCAGCTTTTCGGTGCCGCGGTGCAGCAGGCCGACGTGCGGGTCGATGCGCTCGATGATCTCGCCATCGAGTTCCATGACCATGCGCAGAACGCCGTGGGCCGCCGGGTGCTGCGGGCCGAAGTTGATCGTGTAGTTGGTGATGACTTCGTCGCCGGTGGTCGGCGACTGCTCAAGCAACATGCTCACTTCGCCTCTCCTTCGGCCTTTTCATCGCCCGGGAGCACGTATTCGGCGCCTTCCCACGGGCTCATGAAGTCGAACTGGCGCAGATCCTGCGCGAGCTTGACCGGCTCGTAGACCACGCGCTGTTCCTCTTCCGAGTAACGCAGCTCGACATGGCCGGTGAGCGGGAAGTCCTTGCGGAACGGGTGCCCTTCGAAGCCATAGTCGGTGAGGATGCGGCGCAGGTCTGGGTTGCCGGCGAAGATCACGCCGTACATGTCGAACACTTCGCGCTCCAGCCAGCCCGCGTTGGGCCACAGCGTGGTCACGGTCGGCACCGGGGTGCTTTCGGCGGCGTTCACCTTCACCATCAGGCGATGGTTCTTCGTCACCGAGAGCAGCATGTAGACGACTTCGAAACGCTCGGCCCGCGACGGATAATCGACGCCGGCCATTTCCATCAGCTGCTGGTATTCGTGATGGTCACGCAGCAGCCGAAGGGCGTTTTCGATCTGGTCACGCGCGACGGTGAGCACGACTTCGCCATGCTCTTCCTTGCTCGCCTCGACCATGGTGCCCAGCGCGGCCGAGAGCGTCTCGATCACACCTTCATTCGAAGCGAACTTCGGGGCGGAATGCAGAACGGTCATCGTCGTCCTTACCTGGCAAGCGCGCCGACGCGGCGGATCTTACGCTGCAACTGCATCACGCCATAGAGCAGCGCTTCGGCAGTCGGCGGGCAGCCCGGCACGTAGATGTCGACCGGAACGATCCGGTCGCAACCGCGCACGACGCTGTAGCTGTAGTGATAGTAGCCGCCGCCGTTGGCGCACGAGCCCATCGAGATGACGTACTTCGGGTCCGACATCTGATCGTAGACCTTGCGGAGCGCCGGGGCCATCTTGTTGCAGAGCGTACCGGCCACGATCATCACGTCCGACTGGCGCGGGGACGCGCGCGGCGCGGCGCCGAAGCGCTCCATGTCGTAACGCGGCATGTTCACGTGGATCATCTCGACCGCGCAGCAGGCGAGGCCGAACGTCATCCACCACAGCGAGCCGGTGCGGGCCCACTGGAACAGTTCCTCGGTCGAGGTGACAAGGAAGCCCTTGTCGGACACTTCCTGGTTGAGGTCCTTGAAAAAGGACTGATCGGGCGGCGTGATCGCGCCGCCCTGGCTTGCAGCCGGCGCCAGAGGCTGGCCGGCGGAGTTCACGAGCGTGCTCATTCCCAGTCCAGAGCTCCCTTCTTCCATGCATAGGCGAGGCCGATGGCCAGTTCGCCCAGGAACACCATCATCGTCAGCCAACCGGCCCAACCGGTCAGCTTGAGCGAAACGGCCCAGGGGAACAGGAACGCGGCTTCAAGGTCGAAGACGATGAAAAGGATCGCCACGAGATAGAAGCGCACATCGAACTGGCTGCGCGGGTCTTCAAACGCGGGGAACCCGCACTCGTACTCGCTGTTCTTGTCGGCACTCGGATTGTGCGTGCCGGTCAGGCGCGAAACGGCCAGCGGCAGGAGCACGATCACCGACGAGAGCGCAAGCGCGATCACGAGGAAGATCAGAATCGGCAGGTATTGTGACAGATCAGTCAATGGTTCTGGCCTCATACCGGATTACGGCAGCCGGACTCATGCCATAAGGCAACGCCCGGTCGTTGCGGGCGTCCTTAGGCCAGCCCTCCCCCTATCGCAAGGTGTCCGATGGGAATATTCGGCCCGATTTCGCCGCGTTGCAACACGTTCGCAATAAGGGCACCTCCAGACACGGAACGCTACCATCGGGCATCATCCGGAAACCCGCAGAACCCTGCGGGATAGGCCGCATACTACCCGCAAACCCGCTTTCGCCTCACAGATGCAAGATTTCGCAGCCAGATTGCGAAAAACGACGCTGTCGGGAACTGCCCAACGCCACGGGGATGGAGCATCTTCCCGTCCATTATCGCCAGAGTCGCCAATTGCAATTGATGCAGCGCAACACTAGTTCACCTGCCAAGGATACCTGTTTTCCAGCGTGAAAGGCATAATAATGGCCCAGATCTCGGTTTCGGACCCGATTGTCATTCTTTCTTATGCGCGTACCCCGATGGGCGGCCTGCAGGGCTCGCTCGCGGAAGTTTCGGCCACCGACCTCGGTGCAACTGCGGTAAAGGCCGCCGTCGAGCGTGCCGGTGTTGCCGGTGACGACATCGAACGCATCTATATGGGGTGCGTATTGCCGGCCGGTCTCGGCCAGGCCCCGGCCCGTCAGGCGGCGATCAAGGCCGGCCTGCCGAAGTCGGTGCAGGCCACCACGGTCAACAAGGTCTGCGGATCGGGCATGCAAACGGTGATCATGGGCGCCGAGGCTCTCGCTTCCGGCTCGCTGGACGTGATCATTGCCGGCGGCATGGAATCGATGACCAATGCGCCGTACCTGTCGAAGAAGCACCGCTCGGGCGCACGCGCCGGGCATGACACGCTCTACGATCACATGTTCCTCGACGGCCTGGAAGACGCCTACGAAGGCGGCTCGATGGGCTCCTTCGCGCAAGTGACGGCCGACGAATACCAGCTGACCCGCGAAAACCAGGATGACTACTCGATCGAGTCGCTGCGCCGCGCGCAGGAAGCGATCGCCAACGGATCGTTCAAGGACGAAGTCGTCCCCGTCACCGTCAAGACCCGGAAGGGCGATCTGGTGATCGACACCGACGAGCAGCCGCCGAAGGGCAATCCGGACAAGATCCGCACGCTGAAGGCCGCGTTCGCCAAGGACGGCACGATCACCGCCGCCACCTCCAGCTCGATCTCGGACGGTGCGGCCGCCGTTGTCATGACCCGCAAGAGCGTGGCCGATGCCAAGGGCCTTGCCCCGGTCGCCACCGTGGTGGGCGTTGCCGCCCATGCGCAGGAACCGGCCAAGTTCACCACGGCCCCGGTCGGCGCGATCACCAAGCTGATGGACAAGGTGGGCTGGCAGCTGTCGGACGTGGATCTGTTCGAAGTGAACGAAGCTTTCGCCTGCGTCGCCATGTTCGCAATGCACGACCTTGGCATCCCGCATGACAAGGTCAACGTCCACGGCGGCGCGACTGCGCTCGGCCACCCGATCGGTGCTTCGGGCACCCGCATCATCGTCACCCTCATCAACGCCCTGAAGGAAAAGGGCCTGAAGAAGGGCGTCGCCTCGCTCTGCATCGGCGGCGGCGAAGCCACGGCGGTTGCAATCGAACTCGCCTGATCGGGCTCACACGGCTCTCAAGAAGAAACCCCCGCCGGCGACGGCGGGGGTTTTTCTTTTACGTCGAACGCTTGGTCCGGAAGTCTCAGAGTGCCGCCTCAAAATGCCCCTGCGGGCATTTTTCAAACGGACTCTCAGAGCGAGCCGGCGCCCCATAGCTGATCCTGTTCGACGAACCCCTTGTGCCCGGCAACGTCGAAGGGGCACCAGCCTTCCTTGCATTCGCCGAGCATTCCCACCACGCCGGGCTCGACGCGCCAGAGCATGGCGGACGATGCTTTCGGCTCGGCATGCATCTCGATCACGCCTTTGGAACGGACGATGGCCGAGCGCGAGCGGGACAACAGCAGATCGCGCATCCAGCCTTGCGCGCCGTCGGGATCCTCGACCAAGCGCCACGGACCTTCGCGCCGGATCACTTTCACCGGCAAATGCTGCCGGCGGTACACCCAGTCGATCCGGTAGGATTCTCCCGGCCCGACGCGAAGATTGGCGATATCGGCATCGATCGAGGCCCAATAGGGCACCTTGCCATCATCGGCGGCCGCGGCAGGGCTCGCCACGACAAAGGCCAGGCCGGCGGCAATCGCGGCATAGGCGGCCGCACGCAGCCGGAAGGTTTTTCCTCGAGACATGGCAGGTTCATACATTGCCGCATCGCCTTGCTTCAAGGCCGCTTGACCCGCCGCCTGTGGAAGGCCTAGCCCGTTTCCGACATGACCCTGGTTACCGAGACCGAATTGGCCCATCGCCCCGGTGGACGCCCTCGCGTCGTCGTCACGCGGCGCCTGCTTCCTGCGGTCGAGGCCCGGATGGCAGAATTGTTCGACGTGACGCTGAACCGCACCGATACGCCGATGTCGCGCGATGCGCTGGCCAAGGCGATGCAAGAGTGCGACGTCCTGGTCCCCACGGTAACCGATCGCATCGATTCGGATCTGATCGCCCAAGCCGGAGAAGGCTTCGGAATGATCGCCAATTTTGGGGCGGGCACCGAACATATCGACGTGGAAGCGGCACGCGCGCGCGGGATCGTCGTCACCAATACCCCCGGCGTCTTCACGGACGACACCGCCGACCTCACACTGGCGCTGATTCTCTTCACGATGCGTCGTTTCGGCGAAAATCAGGCATTGCTCCATGCGGGGCAATGGAGTGGATGGGGCCCTTCGGCGATGCTGGGCCACGGGCTTTCGGGCAAGCGACTCGGTATCGTCGGCATGGGGCGGATCGGCCAAGCCGTTGCCCATCGCGCGCGCGCTTTCGGGCTGGAAGTGACGTATCACAACCGCCGGCGGCTGCCTTCCGCGCTGGAAACCATGTTCGGCGCCCGTTTTGAAGCCGATCTGGACCGACTTGTCGCCGAAAGCGATATCCTGACGCTCCATTGCCCGGCCCTGCCCGATGGCGTGCCGCTGATCGACGCCGAACGCCTTGCCCGTATGAAATCCACGGCCTGCCTCATCAATACCGGCCGCGGCCGACTGGTGGATGAAGAAGCGCTGATCGCCGCGCTTTCCGAAGGGCGCATCGGCGGGGCGGGGCTCGACGTCTTCGCCAATGAGCCCGACATCGATCCCCGGCTGTTGGCCCTTCCCCGCCTTGTGGCGCTCCCCCACCTCGGCAGCGCCACGTTCGAGGGGCGCGGCGCGGCGGGTGAGCGGATCATCGCCAACATCCGCTTCTGGGTCGACGGCCATCGCCCGCCGGACCAGGTGCTTCCCGAATTGCCCTGATGCGCCCGGCGCCAACCCGGCAGCGCCGCTTCCCCCGCACGATTTCCTGCTCTAAGTCTTTCCCCGTGTTCGGCCGCTGCCTGAACCGTTCGGGGGGAATACCATGACCAAGCGCTACACGGTTCCCGTGGGGCTGCTGCTTGCAGGATTTGTGAATGCCGCGCCCTGCGCAGCGCAACCGGCTACCGGCCCGGCGCTCGTTGCAGACAGTGGCGATACGGCATGGCTTCTGGCTGCGACAGCGTTGGTCTTGCTGGCGGCGCTGCCCGGCATAGCGCTTATCCATTCGGCCCGATTGCGGGAAGGTAACGCCCTGTCGGTGATATTTCAGGCGCTTGCCATCGTTGCCGTTGTCACCCTGAGTTGGGTGGTCGTCGGCTATACGCTGGCCTTCGGTGACGTAAGCGGAGGCTGGATCGGGGCGGGCAACGCCTGGATGCTGATCCGGCTTGGCGTACTGCGGGTCGGCACCGCCGTGCCCGAAAGCGCCTTCGTGCTTTTCCAACTGGCTGTCGCCGCACTCGCCCCCGTGTTGATGACCGGCGCCTGGGCAGAGCGGGCCCGGTTCGGCTGGGTGCTGCTGTTTTGCGGATTATGGTCCCTGATGATCGGCGCGCCGGTCGCGCACTGGATCTGGGGCGGGGGATGGCTGGCCAGTTCGGTCGGCACGCTCGATTGGGCGGGCGGACTGGTGGTGTTCGTCGCGGCCGGCGTCTCCTCGCTGGTCGTTGCCATGATGATGGGCCGCCGGCTTGCCCCGCCCAGGGTCGGGAACCGCTCGCCCATGCCGCTCGTGGGCAGCGCGTTGCTGTGGATAGGCGGACTTGGACTTTGCGCAGGCTGGGCGCTGGCGGCCAACGATACTGCCGCCGCGGCTGCCATCAATGCCCACATCGCGATGGCAGCCGCGCTGCTGACGGGGCTGGGGGCCGCGCGCCTTGCCGGCGATCGCGCCCGGATGATTGCCGGCCCTGGCACCTTCATTCTGGCCGGCCTTGCCGCCATCGCGCCTGGCGCCGGTTACGTGTCCCCCGGCGCCGCGCTGGTGCTTGGCGTGGTTGGCGTGCTGATCGCATTGCCGGGCCTTGCCTTGCTCGGCCGCATGCGAATCGACGATGCACTCGGCATCTTTGCCTCGGCCGGGTTGGCCGGCGCGGCCGGGACTCTTCTGATAGGCGTTTTTCAAAACCCTCAGTTGGGCGGAACCGGATATGCCGCCGGCTACACGATGGTTTCACAAACCTTTGCCCAGGCAGTAGGGCTAGGTGTAGTTTGCCTGTGGTCTGCCGTGGTAAGCGCCATTGCCGCCCTGATGGCCTCGATCCTGTTTCCAATGCGCATGTCGGAAAGTGCCGAGCGCGCCGGACTGGATGCCAGCACCCACGGAATCGAAGCGATTTCATGAACGATACGCTTAAACTCTGGCTGACGCTCGCTACTCAGTCGGTACGTCGAACTTTCGTGGTATCGGGCCGAGCCACGCGCAGCGAATTGATCTCGTGGGCCGCCCTGGTCCTGCTGGTGGACACCGTTGCCGGCGCGGTCTCTTCGCTCACGGTTTCCGGCGCCACGCTGGAATGGACGCGGTTCGCCATTACCGTCCTTGCCATAATCCCCGGCTTTGCGCTGTTTGCGCGGCGTATGCATGACATCGGCTATCGTGGATGGTGGACCCTGCCGATGCCGCTCGTGGCCATCCAGAATCTGGCGCTCGAACTGGTTACACGCACCGCCGGGTGGCAAGCGCGCGGCAGCATGGAAGCCGTCACGCGCTATCTGGATTGGATCCTGTTTCCTGCGTTCGGCTTCGTCTACCTGATTTTGCTGCTGGCCCCCGGCACGAAAGGCGCGAACGGATACGGCCCCGATCCCAGGGCCGCATCCGTTTTGCCGATCACGACCATGACCGCCTGACGATTCAGCCCGGCTTCTTCGGCAGCGCAATCTCTGCCAGACCGGCACACATCAACGTGCCCTTCTGGTTCGCCATCTTGTGCTTGACCTGGACAAGGTGGCGGCCGTCTTCGTCCACCATCTTGTCCACCACTTCGGCCGTCTGGATCGTGACATCGCCGGAAAGCGCCGGGCCGCGATAGTTCGCGGTGGAGTGGACCACCATGCCCCATTCACCGGCCCATCCGGCCAGATAGTCCGTCACCCAGGCCCCCATCGAGGCGCCATAGCCATAAGCGCGCGGCATACCGATCTTGCGTGCATACTTGGGGAACAGGTGCCCGCGCGAGGGGCCGAAATAAGCCCCGTCGGTCAGTTCGGGGTTGATCCGCTCCATATGCGGATCGTTCTCGTGACCAGCCATTTCCGGCGTGAAGCCCAACGCGGCAAGATCGAGCTCGCGGCGATCCAGCGTGCCCCAGGTCGTGAAGAGATAGGAACGCCATTCGGTCGTGAAGCTGGCAACGGTGTGCGGCCCGAAAACGCGTTCGGGAAGCTGGTCGCCGATATTCACATCATCCCACCAGCGCTCCTTGTGACCCAGATCGTGAATCATCTGGATCCACGCGAACTTGCGCTCCTCCAGCTTCTCCAGCTCCTCGTCCGTCCATTCGGGTTCGTCGAACTCCGCCGTGTTGACGGTATCGCCGCCGGCATGGGCAAGATAGCGGATCGCCGTAGAGCGCTGCTTGGCAATCAGTTCGCCATGCTGATTGCGATAGAAGTTGTCGCCGCGCTGGAAGCAGGTGGGGCCAAAGCCCGTGTTCTTCACCACGTAGTCGAACGGAATGCGCTCATTGGTGACGGTGTCGCCCCCAAACACGCGGGGGCCGTAGTGCCAGAACTCGTCGCCGCCGAAGAGCAGGTGAGAATTGGGGATGCAGCCGACGCAAGAAGGCGCTGTGCCGTGGCCGTCGTCCATGACGATCGGAAAGCTTTGCGGCGCGACGAGACGGCCATAACGGCTTGCCGCGGCATAGGCAGGATCGAAGTGGAGCAGGTTTGCATAGTGCATCGCCTGAACCCATCGGCGGATGTCGTTGTTGCCCAGCGGTTCGCGGATCGGCGAGGAATCGATGACTTTGCCGAGGTACTGATCGATGTCCGAACAATCCAGCGTGGCGGTTGCCGCTTCGGCCATGGCGAAATCCTCTCCTGATCCAGGCCATTGCTTGGCCCATTAATGGTCGACAGTGCTGTCTATTACACCTCGCCATGCGAAGGTCACGCCTCAAAGGGACAGGTGCGTTGCGGTAACGCCGTGGCGCTATGCCGCTCTCGACAGGGTGACGGTAGCCGATTATGCCGCAATTTAATCGATCACTTAAACGGACCGGACATGACCCTGCCTGCGCCCTTCTCCCACCTGCGCCTTCCCGTGATTGCTGCCCCGATGTTCATCGTTTCCAATCCCGATCTGGTGATTGCCCAGCTTCGCGCGGGGATCGTCGGCAGCTTTCCGGCGCTCAATGCGCGGCCGGCCAGCCAATTGGACGAATGGCTTCACAGAATTTCCGAAGAAACATCGGGCTGCAGCGCGCCTCTTGCGGTCAATCTGATCGTCCACAAAAGCAACAACCGGCTTGAAGAAGACCTGAAGGTTCTGGAAAAGCACAAGGTGCCGCTGGTGATCACGTCGCTTGGGGCGATACCCGAGGTGAACGCCGCAGTGCATGGCTGGGGCGGATTGGTCATGCATGACGTGATCGACGATCGTTTCGCGCGAAAGGCAGTCGAAAAGGGTGCCGACGGACTTATCGCAGTTGCCGCTGGAGCCGGCGGCCATGCCGGAACGCAATCGCCGTTTGCGCTGATGCAGGAAATTCGCGCTTGGTTCGACGGCCCTCTGGCGCTTTCCGGCGCCATCGCCTGCGGCCGCTCGATCCTGTCGGCGCAGGCCATGGGCGCCGATTTCGCCTATGTCGGCAGCCCCTGGATCGCCACGACCGAGGCTAACGCGGCGGAAAGCTACAAGCAGGCCATCGTCGACAGCCATGCTGCAGACATCGTCTATTCCAGCCTCTTTACCGGGGTGCACGGAAACTATCTGCGCTCCTCGATCCTGGCCGCTGGCCTCGATCCGGCCCATCTGCCCGAGGGTGACAAGAACCAGATGGATTTCGGCTCCGGCGGCAACACTGCGGCAAAGGCGTGGAAAGACATCTGGGGCGCGGGACAAGGCGTAGGCGCGGTGGAACGGATCGAATCGGTTGCCGATCGCGTCGCCGCTCTGGAGGCGCAGTATCAGGCCGCCAAGATCGAGCTGAGCGGACGAACCGGCATTTGCTGAGGCACGGGGACGGGGTGCGTGACGTCTCTTGTCCCCGTCCCTGTTCCAAGCCAGAGCATATCCGCTGCGGCATCCAGATCGGAAAAATCGAGGTTCGCACTAAACGGATCATGCCGGTTCAGCTGCGGACGGACGGCCCGGCGAGAAAGCAAAAGCCGCCGCAGCGCACGGCGCAGAAAGGTAAGGCGCATCTGCGCTTCGGCCGCTGCGCCGCGCGGGTTCCGCGCCTTGCCCAAAAGCCACTGCGCCTCGATCTGCGAAACGCGTTCCATGACGAGTTCGGTGTAGCGGTTGTGCGGCCCCCTATGCAGCGGCAAGCCCATACGCAGCACCGCACGCTCGTTGCATGGCAGTAGCAAGCCGTTCTCGCGAAAATTGTCGAAATGGGCCCGCTCGTTGCCAACGGCTGCGAACATGCGTGCGAAGGCTGGTCTGCCCAGCAATTCTCGCGGCACCAGATGGTGCCGCTGGAGCCCGGGATCGTAGTCTGGGTGATGCCGCAGGTTCACCGCCCGAAAAGGTAGGGGCTTTCGCAGTGGTCTGCCGCCCCTTTCAATCCTGGCGCCAGATCCAGACCAGCCTGCCGACCTGCGAAGGTTCTGCAAGCAACCTTGTTCCCTCGATCGGCGTGGGCGACGTTACGGGTCCGCGACGCACAAGGTAATCGGCCACACGCAGGGCAAGCTTCAAGGTATCCGCCTGCGCTTCACCCTGCCGCGCTTCAAGTTGAAATTCCTGGCCGCAAAAGGCCTCCAGCCCCTGACTGGCAATGCTGCCGTCGTCCGCCTGCGCCAGCGCCGACAGACCCAAGGCCGGGAATGCGCCGCCGCTGAGCCAGTTCATCACGATCCGTACGAAATAGCCCGGCGCCATGACCGTGCCGGCCAAATGCCACACAACCGCCGAAACGGGCAGTTGCAGGCTCAGTGCGGCCGCGAGGCCCACCAGCGTGCGGACGACCGGAGGCATCGTTCCGCCCCCGGCGATATGGCCGCTCGGCATCAGATCAATCGCCTCAAGCTCGTCCAGCCTGGGTGGTGTTTCGAACCCATAGACATGGCACGAAGGCATAACCGAAGCGGCTTTGGCGGGCGCAAGGCCCGATATGTCGAAAGTGAGCCCGCTTGCGAGCAATTCGAGCCATCCCTGGTCGGCAGGTGGCCGATGGCTGACCCGTGCCGTCGGCGCGCCGCCGTCGTTTGCCGCCAGCACCCCTTCGATAATGGCAACCGACGGCCTGGACGGGGGGGCAAACAACAACGAAATGCCGGTGGAGGTCCCCGAACGCGATCGCGCGTCGTTATTGCGAAGCCCCAAGCTCACGGGATCATCCGTTTCCACGCGAACAATTGGCACCAATATTCAAGACTCGTCGAGTCCGATTCTTCACGATGAACAAGCATTAACCATGCCATCGCAGACTCTTCAGAAGATGCCCAGCGCCAGTCCTTCGGCAAAGACCATGCCCAGTTCACAACATGCATCGAGATCGCCGTGTGAAACCGTCTTTTCGGCAAGAATTTCTTTGGGCGTCTGCGCATTCACATGCACGATCAACGGATCCGCAACGCGCTTCAGCCGCCACCCGGTGACGATGCGGTCCACCTGAGCCTGTGCGCCCATGCCGTCGGTGCCGGCGGCAATGGCAGTGGCGTAGGGGCGCCCTTCAAGCCTGCCGAGCAGAGGGTAATAGCAGCGGTCGAACATCTCCTTCATCATTCCCGACATCGTGCCAAGATTCTCGGGACAGACGAAGATATATCCACTCGCGCCCAGTAGAATGGCCGGCATCGCCTCGGCGGCGGGAAGCAGGTACGACGATTGCCCTGCCCCTTCCGCGATGGCGATGGCCATTGCGCGCGCGGCGCCGGTGCGGCTGTGCCAGATGATCGCCAGCATGGTTCAGCCTTTCCAGCCAGCAGGCGGACGCATCGCTTGTTCCGCGCGTATCGTCATGGCAGCCCTCTCCTCGGCTTTTGCCGGTACTATACGCTCGCTTGAAGCGGTTCCCTAGTCATCAATGCCGCCAGAACACCCGCCATCGGCATATCCGCGTCTTCCCGTCTGCTTCGCGCTGGTATAACCGGCCTGAATGGCTTCCCGACCCGCATCCGTCTTCGGCGTAGATCGCTCGCTCTCCGGCAAATCCTGGCGCTGGCGCGGCGGCAACATGGACCTCTCCGAACCGGGTTCCGGCGTCGGCGGCGGGTCCATCGACGATATCGTCACCCAGTTGCTGCTTTCGCGCGGTGTCCCGCGTGAGGATCTGGACCGCCACCGCAACCCCTCGCTGCGTTCCTTCCTGCCGGATCCGTCGGAATTTCGCGACATGGATGCGGCTGCGGAGCGCCTGGCGCAGGCCGTGCTGACGGGCGAATCGGTTACGGTCTACGGCGACTACGACGTGGACGGCGCGACCAGCGCCGCCCTGCTGATCCTCCTTCTGCGCGAACTGGGGCATAAGGCACGGTACTATATTCCGGATCGCCTGCTGGAGGGGTACGGCCCGAGCGGAGAGGCATTGGTGCGAATCGCCGGCGAAGGGTCCAGCCTGATCGTCACTGTCGACTGCGGCGCCATGGCCTATGAAGCCCTGGAGATGGCCAGCAACGCCGGCGTCGACGTCGTGGTCGTGGACCATCACAAGTGCGCTGCGGTGCTTCCGCGCGCGATGGCGCTGGTCAATCCCAACCGACTGGACGAGAGCGAACTTGCCGCCGCGCACGGTCATCTCGCCGCGGTGGGCGTGGCTTTCCTGCTGGCTGTCGCCACCGTGCGCGTGCTGCGCCGCCAGGGATTCTTCACAAGCCGGCGAGAGCCTGACTTGTTTGCTCTGCTGGACCTCGTGGCGCTGGGCACCGTCGCAGACGTCGCCGCCCTGCACGGCCTCAATCGTGCGCTCGTCGCGCAGGGCCTCAAAATCATGGCTCGGCGCGACAATATCGGCATGTCGGCTCTGATCGACGCCAGCCGCCTCAATCGCGCGCCCACTTGTTCCGATCTTGGCTTCGCGCTCGGCCCGCGCATCAATGCCGGCGGCCGCGTGGGCGAATCGACGCTTGGCGTGCGCCTGCTCACCACGACCGACCCTGACGAGGCCCGTGACATCGCCGCCCAACTCTCGCGCCTGAACGATGAGCGCCGTGCCATCGAACAGGCCGTGCAGGAAGCGGCCGAGGCGCAACTGGCCGCGCAGCACAACCGCGCGGTCGTGGTTGTCGCAGGCGCGGGTTGGCACCCCGGCGTAATCGGTATCGTGGCCGGTAGAATCAAGGAAAAGACCGGAAAGCCGACATTGGTCATCGCCCTCGATGCCGACGAGGCAGGACAGGGCAAAGGTTCGGGCCGATCGATTTCCGGCGTCGACCTTGGCGCCGCCATCATCGCCGCGCGCGAGGCTGGTTTGCTGGTCGCCGGTGGCGGGCATGCCATGGCTGCCGGCCTCACCATCGCACCCGACAAGGTGGACGCTCTGGCCGAATGGCTGGATTCGCGCCTCGGCAACGACGTGGCCCTCGCCAGCGCCCATCAATCGATGCTGCTCGATCTCGCCCTCGCCCCCGGCGGCCTTACGCCCGAACTGGTGGAAACGCTGGAAAGCGCCGGCCCCTACGGCATGGGTTGGCCCGGCCCGCGCGTAGCCGTCGGCCCGGTCCGCGTGATCAAGGCAGATACCGTCGGCGCCGATCACGTCCGCCTGATCGTAAGCGGCAATGATGGCGGCCGCTTCAAGGCCATGGCTTTTCGTGCCGCCGAATCCGAACTGGGCCAGGCACTGCTCCACGCCACGCAGGGACGTCGGCTCTGGCTGGCCGGTCGCGCGAAAATCGACGATTGGGGCAGTCGCCCGCAGGCGGAATTGCACGTCGACGACGCGGCTTTCCTCGCCTGATTTCAACAACCGACACCCATAGCTCATTTTTCTCGTCAGAGGGGCTTGACCCCCCGGGGGACCACCGCTAGAGGGCCGGTCCTGCCTCCGGCGCAGCTCGGAATGGCCCCTTCGTCTAGCGGTTAGGACGCGGCCCTTTCACGGCTGAAACACGGGTTCGATTCCCGTAGGGGTCACCATTTCGGTGCGCTGAGTGCAGTTAAAATGCCTTTTCTGGCCCCTTCGTCTAGCGGTTAGGACGCGGCCCTTTCACGGCTGAAACACGGGTTCGATTCCCGTAGGGGTCACCATATCGACAGTCTCCGGACAGTCGCGACTGGTCTTTACGGCCCCTTCGTCTAGCGGTCAGGACGCGGCCCTCTCACGGCTGAAACACGGGTTCGATTCCCGTAGGGGTCACCAGTCTTTTCAAGCACTTAGCTTGCTTTCCGCCTCCTAAAAAATGACCGATCTAATATGGGTCTAATATCCGAGTGCGAGCAACCTCGGTCACCGGCGGACATCGAGCGTGGCCCAATGGTTCTTTTTTCCACAGCAAATCGTGATCTAGCAGACAAGCATTGCGGGAAGGCGGGCCCCGTTTCGTTGCTGATGCCGAACCCGCCCATCACGGCAGCCCCATCCTTGCTGGGCGGTCAGATCATCACATCATAACCGTTCCTCACGCTTGCGCTGTCGCAGCCACCAAGGACGCTATCACCTTCGCCGAGAAAGCGTTCGCACCGGATCATCTGTCCTCCGTGCGAGATCCTGCCGACGGCTATCTGTCGCGCGCCATTCCACTCGATGAAGGCATCGGCAACGAATTCGGGAAGAAGATCGCTTGATGAAACGCCCTGTTAGTGAGGGGGCATCATTGATTTCAGCCCGTCAGGTGGGCGGCATATGTCCAACTAAACGGCGTGCCGCTCCGGATCAAGCGCGCGCTGCACGCCGGCCACCACGGCTTTGCCGCCCTCGAGCGACGCGCGGATAAGCGCCTGCAGATGGTCGGTCGTGGCGCCCCGCGTTCCGATATAGCCCGAGCGGATCAGTTCCACGAACGGGTCGCCCCGAAGATAATGTCCATCAAGGCGCTGATAGCTGATCCTGAGGCCGCCCTTGGGACCAGCGAGTGTGCCGTCGCCCTTCAGATGATCGAGATGCCCAAGGCTCAGCAGCATGCCGGCCGATCTGGCCGAGGCATGGCGACGGACCAGCTTGAAGAAGAAGGCACCGGAGTGGAGGCGATAGGGGCCTTGTGGGTCGAGATCCCTATCGAATCTACGCATGCGCTCCATCTCGTCTTCGAACTGATCGTCGATGCGAACGATCCATTCCTCGTCGTCGAGTTCCTCGAAATCGAACAGGTCGGTCGTGATCGTGCGGCGGCCGCGCTCCTGCGGTTCGAGCATCTTGTATTGGACCATCACGAGGGCCCCGCGGGCCTCGTTGAAGTAAATGAGATCGACGCCGAACAACTGCTCGAGCGGCCGCTTGTTGGCCGTGAATACGTCGAGCTTGGCTCCGCGCTTCTCGAAGGTTGCGCGACCCGTCAGGTCGCTATCGGCCAGCGTCCAGCCCGGAATCCACCGCGCATCATGCTCGATGACTGCATCCTCCTGCAGCCTGACCGTCGCGACAGCGGTCGCATCGCTATGAAGCATTATGGCGCTTGCCCCTCCCAATAGCTCAGCCGAACTCCGTTCACCTCGGCGAACCGGTGCACGTAGCCAGCGGCCGCAACCCTGGCATGGTACGGTTCCTCGCCGCCTGATCCTTGTGCGCGTGCGTTGTGGCAAGCGAACAAGAGGGGCAGCGCGCAGCAAATGATCGCAAGCCGAGATGACGCGTTGCGACACCGTTCGCGGAAACGGCGTAGGTTGATCATAGGGCTCTCTGTCTGATGCGGTGATCGCGTCGAAGCGGCAACGTTCGGGAGCCGGCATTGTATCGAGCGCCGCTGAGGCTCATACTCGCGAACCAAAACGCGGTCGCAGGCAAGGATGCCAATGAATCAAGGAATTGATCTAAAAAGAAAAACTCCAAGACAGGATCGATCCCGGCGCACCGTCGACACAATCCTAGAGGCAACCGCTCAGATTCTGGACAGCGACGGCGGCGAAAGCCTGACCACCAACCTGCTCGCGCAGCGCGCCGGCTATTCTATCGGCACTCTCTACCAGTATTTCGACAACCGGGAGGCCGTCGTCGTCGCACTGATCGAGCGCCAGCGGGAGGCGATGCGGAGGGATATCGACGCGCTGCTGAAAGCGCGCGACGACGAACCGCGGGAGGTGATGGTCCGGGCGATCGTGCGCCTAATGCACGATGCCTTCGCCCGGTATCGCCATGCCGATCCCCGCCTGATCCGCGCTCTTGTCACCTTCACACTGGATCGCGGCTTGCCCGAACCCGCCGAGTATGTCGCTGATGCCATTGTCGCCGTATGGCGTGGGGCAAGCAAGGCGGATGACCGGAGGCTGACCGACGCAGAGCGATTCGTCCTGACCACGGCCATCGTGGAGGTCCTACGCGCCGCAACCCTACGATCTCTCACTTTGCTAGGTACGGTTGAGCTGGAGGACGCGATGGCCCAACTCATCATCGGCTTTCTGAATAACGCGCAGGATAGAGTAGAAATGAATTCGCCACATTCGACCTGACCTGCCCCCCGAATGCCACTCTAGGAACGGCAACACCGCTTGCCTGGTGAAACTTTCCTTCACCACCAGACCGGTACATGCTGGCGAGATAATACACCGTGCTGCAAGAGACCGGTTCTGTACCTACCCCTCCCTCGCGGGTCTCGAGTACGCGCCCGACGAGGCAGCCGGTTTACGTCGGGCCCGTGGCAGGCTTCGCCCCCATTCCAGTCGTTCCCCGACCGCTTTGATGATCCCAAAACCGGCCCGTCAGCTTTCCGGTCCTGGCCCAAGAGGAATGACTGGATGAAGAGCAGTCGATGACAAGATCATCGCTGACAGTAGGTGTGTGATCCACGTCCGCGACCAGTCCGAGGGGATAAAGTATGTGAATGTCGCAACCCAAACAGTCGGCGCCTATCCATTCCACCGCATGGCGATACTACGCGACGACCGTGCGAGAGGCGGCCCAGCGGATCTCCAAATTGGGGGAAGCCGGGTCCGAGTTCAATCGGCAATCCGAACGATGCCCTGTATCCCCAGCATGGCTTCGCACACTGCATGGCGTTCGAGGATGGCTTCGACATGAGCGTTCCGCCCGCTGGTTAGCGATTGACCCGGTTTGCTGCGGGTCCGATCACCAGATTCTGCAAAGCTTGCACAATTGTCGAGACAGGATAATTCGGACCCTGATCCAGCCACCAGGCAAGGACGTCGAAGACGCCGTGCGCAACAAACGTGGCCGCCAACGCAGGCGGCATATCGGCGCAGAAAGTCTCGAGATCCAAATCCATCCCGATGATCGAGTGAGTAAATTCGTTTCTCATGGATGTTGCCGCTCCATGTGTGAGCAGCAGCTTCCAGAGGTCGCGTTTCCCGTCGACAAGCGCGCAAAGGTCTCGCAGGTCGCCGGCATTGTCAGAACTGACGATTGCCGAACGGATATGCTCGATGACGAACCGAGTCTCATCACCTGCGATGTCGGCGAGCAAAGCCTCTTTCGAGGCAAACTGCCGGTAGAACACCGGCACGGTCACTCCGGCTTTGTCCGCAATGCCTGTGATCGCGATATGCTCAAGCGGAGAGGATTTCAGCAGGTCGAGAAATGCGCTGCGCAAGGCATGATATGATTTCGCGACCCTGAGATCCTCAAACCGGCTCTTTTGCTCGTTGCGGCGGTGGCGGCTTGCATGTGCCGGCTGCGCGGTGGATTTGTCAGCTTGATCGACGTTTTCCGCCGGACTCCGAAATGCTTTCACGGCGATATGGCCACCCCATCGCCGCCTTTGCCGGCCGCATACCGTCTGACGACTTTTCCTTCTGCTACCTGCACTTCCGCTACAGTGTCCCGGCCGGTTTCCGCCACGAGAACTCGATCATCAGAATCGGCAAAAATCGCCGTTACCTGAATCGCATCGACCGCCCCGCTCACGGAAATTGTGCGCAGCAGCTGCCGCCGAGGCACAGAGTAGATACCGAGCGTTCCGGCCCCGATATTTGAGCTGACCGCGGTCTTGCCATCTCGGCTCATCACAACTCGGATCGGCACCGGGTCCGCGGGCAGAACGGCGAGCGTTTTGCCTTTTGCGATGTCGACGACACGCAGGCGCGGCGCCGAGTTATCGCCAACCCAGAGTTCCGTGCCATCTCGGCTGACTGCCAGCCCCTCCGGGTTACCACCCACTTTGAGATCAGAGCGCTTTCGCATTGCACGAAGGTCGACGATGCTGACCGTCCCGGCCACAACATTGGAAACATAGGCGGTCCTGTGATCGGGAGAGAGGACCACCATATGCGATCCCGCCTGCTCAAGGGCTACGGACTGCAAGCTGGCATCAGTCACATCCACAACAACCAGACTGCGCGACTTTTCAGCAGCAACCACAAGGCGCTGGTCCGAAATCCAGGCGATCCCGTGTGGCGCTTTGCCCGGCGATATGTCGATAGTCTTGATGTGCCTTGCTGTGCGGGCATCGAACAAGTCGATTGTCGAGCCACCATAGGCGGCGACGGCTGCAACTTTGCCGTTTGGCGAGATGCTCACCTCGTGAGGCGAAGGTCCGGTCGGCCGGCGAGACCATTCCTTTCCCGTCTCCATATCGATGAAGCTCGCGGTGTTCTCTCCCTTGTTGGCAACTATCATCGTTCGGGCGAGCCCCGTTACGCTTCCTGCAGCCAACGGAAGGACAAGGCCTGCGGCAAACACACGCAAAAAAGGTCCCAAGCGATATCTCCAGCTAGCGGAGCCGGCCACCGGGCTGCCGGCTCCTTCATTGGATCACTTTTGAGCCGGGACCTTCGCGAGTTCAGCGTCGACCTTTGCGAGCACTTCATCGGTGACCGTGTCGGCAGAGTATGACTGAATCTGCTTCAGGGTCATGCCCCGCGCCATCTCGATCTGAGGGTTGCTCACCAAATCCGGGAGATACTTCGTGAGAATGACCTTGGTTGCCGGATTGTCCAGCAGAGTGCCGATCGAGCTGGTCGAGGTCGAAAAGGCCCCGGCTGGTGCCGAGGCTGTAGCGGGCTCGGCGGCGTTGACCGACAGCGGCGCAGCTACGGCGAGAGCGAAGGTTCCGGCGGTCAAAATCTGACGAAGCATAAGTTAAATCCTCTCTTCATTGATATCATCCCGATCCAATTCGATCAGGCATTGACCCTTTTTGCTCGGCCTAGCGTGGCAACCAGCTACCTGCTTGCGCTAACCAGCATTTTTGCGTCACACACGATGGGATGGCCGAGAACAGCAAACCGAATCGCAAGTTGGGCGACACAGTATCGCATAAAACCGAGCCGCTGGCATCATCTAGATCGACCCACGCGCGTGCTTTGCGATCAGGCAAGGCACTGCAGGAAGCCATGTTGGCCCTGCTCCAGCGCAAGCCATTCGACCAGATCAGCGTCCGCGACATCTGCGCCGAAGCCAAGGTCCACTACGCCACGTTCTTTCGGCATCACGAGACCAAAGAAGCGCTGCTCAATGCCATCGCCAAGGACGAAATCGCGCACCTCAACCAGCTGACTCTGTCGATTCGCAATGCCGAAAGCTACGAGGCCGGGTTTGAAGCCTTGTGCGCATACGTCGCCGACCACCGCGCTCTTTGGGCAATCCTTCTCAACGGCGGTGCCGGCAGCGCAATGCGCGAGGAATGGCTGCGGGTCTCCATGGTCGTGGCAAAAAGTGAGAAGCCCATCAACGCCTGGTTGCCTACCGAACTTGGCACGATCTGCGCCGCCACGCTCATTGCCGAAACGCTAGCGTGGTGGGTCGGCCAACCCGAAGAGGCCTACAGCGTCTCCGAAATCGCCAAGATCCTCTACCGACTTCTTTCGACCTCAATCATGGCGCCGGATTGAGTTCTGCGTAGGTACCAGGGTCAGCAACCGCTCAATGGGCCGAAGAACGCGTACTGCTGAATCGTTCTGCCGGTCGTCGGCGGCCAGGTCGATAATGGGGGCCATGTACTGAGCTGCGAATATCATGCTGACGATGGAAAAAGCGGCAAACTTGGGGGCACCCAGGTCGGAATTCCCGTAACGCTCGGCATCGTGAATGATGGGCAATACCGAAGCGAGAAACGGGCTCCAGATCTTTTCCAGGACGTATTCCTGCCGCTCTCCCGGCTCGGACATCTCGCCTATAAACAGCGGGGATAATTCCGGTATCTCTATGGTAAGCAACACGAAGTGCCGCAGCGCCGCACTGGCGCGATCGGGAAACGGCTGGGCCAGTGCGTAAGTAGAATCGATTGCGGCGCATGCCAAATCGACGCGCTCACCCAATTCATCGACCAGCGACCTCCACAATGCCAGTTTCGAGCCGTAACGATAGAGGATCAAGGTCGGTGCGATGCCCACCGATGCCGCAAGTTCGCGCAGGCCAACATTCTCGAAACCGCGTCGCGAAAATGCCGACAAGGCACAACGCCCAAGCTGCTTGAGATCGGGCCCCTGCCCTTTCCTTGGCCGCGCGCGTTCCCGACGAGAGACAGGACCGCTATTTTGAGTTCGCATTATGGTCCTCCCTGCTCGCTTACCTGTCAAAGCCAGGGGCTCCGCCATCACCGGAGCACATTGCAAATCCAAGGCCGGAAGGACTGCGGTTGGGAGATCCCACAGCCCTTCCGTTCGGAAGCTTCTTACCGCGAGCCGAATGCTGCCCGGAAGGTCACACCGAATTCACGCGGAGCGGTTACCGAGACACCCGCATAGCGGCTGCTGTAGACCGTCGATCCGATGCCCGAGACAGCGAAGGTAGGCGGGCGGAGATAGACGTCGGTGACGGAGGTAAACTGGGCCAGATCGTCCTGACTGATCAGCTTCGTCGTATCGAAGATGTTCTTGGCATAGACCGACACTTCCCAGGCACCATCCTGCGAGCGCAGGCCGCCGAACAAATTGACGATGCCGTAAGCCTTTACATCATCGTAGGGGTTGTTCGGATCCGTCTTGGATTTGCCCTTCCAGCTAAACAGCCCGCGCAAATAGCCATCCATCTTGTTGCCGACGGGCAGAGTGTACTCGGCCCTGAACACGCCCGACCATTCCGGCTGGAAGGTCGCCGATTGTCCGCCGCCGGGACATTGCGCCACGCGCTCATCGCCGTAAGCCTGCTCCATTTGCGCAAGCGTGGGCGTGACCGTATCGGGAACCCCATCCGAACCCACAGCCCCGGTCTGGTTGTTGAGTGCATCGGTACAGGCCAGCAGGGCATTACCGATGCGGCTGCGCGCGAAGTTGACCGTAGCGCCCAGGTTCCAGCGCGATGTCGGCGTGAATGCCAGTTCGGCCTCGACCCCGTTGACCTTGATCGGCACTGCGCTCACGAAATTGAAATTGCCGATCGTCGGCGCGCCCGCCGAGTTGATGTTGATGTAGGCAATACCTGCACCGCCGGCCCGGTAGGGATAGTTCTTGTAGTCCTGGTGATAAGCAGTGAGGTTGAACTGCAGTTTGCGGTCAAACCAATCCGACTTCAAACCGATTTCGTAGGACTTGGAGCTTTCCGATGGCAGCGAGATATGGGCAACTTCGTTGGGCGTGTAATCGGCATGGGTGAAGTTGCCGATGGCCACGACAGGAGGGCGCCACGAACTGCCGGTCGAAGCATAGATCATCAGCCCCGGCGTGAAGCGGTGCTTGATGCTGGCGCTGTAGATCGTGGTGTTTTCGTTGACGTCCGATTGCGTGCCGTTCTGGCGCGTACAATCGCCTGCAGCGTACATGTCCGGCGTACAGCTGATGAACAGCCCGTCCCGATTATCGGTGAAGTGTATGCGCCGCAGTCCGCCCGAAAGTTCGGTGGATTCGGTCAGATGGAATGTCAGGTTGCCGAAGAACGAGTCTTCCGTCGGAGTGCCCTTCGCAATGTAGATGGGCGTGTCGGTAACGCTCGGGGCCGCGATCGGAATGCCGAGACCGGCAAGACGGAGCTGGGTGATGCTGAGATCGCTTAGATTGGTCTGCGACGGGACCGAGTAGCGGAAATAGCCCACCACATAGTCGAATAGCCCTGCGACCCGATCAAGGTTCTGCAAGCGCACTTCGTGGCTGCTGGTCGTCCCCTTGGTATCCGCAATCTGTGCGATCTCGAGGTCAGGGAAGAAGTTGGCAAGGTCGCGCACGCCGTAGCTGTGGTATTTCTGAGACGTAGCCGAACCCACGTAGATGAGGCGCTGCCCCAGGAAGTCCACTTCGGCGTTCCAGTTGTAGAACTGGAACTTTTGCGTGGTCGTGCTTGGGCGTGACTGGACCGAAAGCCGGTCGCTCAGGCCGATCTCGCCATAGTCAGGAGCACCGACGCTGGGCACATAATCGGGATCGTACTGGCTGACGGACCGCACCTGATCGAAGCGGGTCCCGTCATTCTGCATGCCTTCGTACAGGAAGCCCAGGCGAAGCCACTGGATCGGTTCGAAGCGGACCGCTGCGCGGATCGCATTGGTTTCGCTGCGCGGCTTCTCGTCGCTGTTCACGCTTGTCACGCGGTTACCGCGATCGAAGCTGTGCAGTCCTGCCACGCGTATACCCAGTACATCCGCGATAATCGGAATGTTCAGAGCAGCATAGAAATTGGTTGCGGAAGCCGAACCAAGCGTTCCGGCAACATAGCCCCCTGCTTCAACGAGGTCAGGCTCTCTCGTGGTCACGGTAACCGAACCGGACGGTGTCGAGCGCCCCCGCAACGTGCCCTGCGGACCGCGCAGCACTTCGATCTGCCCAACGTCGTACATCGTCTGCATGACGAAGTTCGACGGTACGGGAGCATCGTTGCGGTAGTACTGGATCGTGCCGTTCTCGGCGCTCACGTTCACGTCATGATTGACCCCGCGGATCGAGGACGAGGTTCCGATGCCGTTCGCATTGGGCGTGAGCTGAAGACCAGGGACAACCGAACTGATTTCGGTGAAGTTGCGGATGTTCAGCTTGGAGATCGCATCCGCAGTAACGGCATTCACCACCAGCGGCACGTCCTGCAAGCTCTCGTCGCGGCGCCGAGCCTGAACGATGATCTCATTCACCGCCGTTGCGTCAGCCGGTTCAGCAGGCGCCGCCGAAGTCGCATCCTGTGCAAACGCCGGTGCGGCCATGGCCAGCGTACTCACTCCAACGAATATGAGCGCATTCTTCCTACGCATCGAATCCCCTTCCCTACCTGATATTTTCTATTTGTTATTTTGTGCGCCACACTATCGCATTGGTCAATCCATTTAAGAAATATGGATTGACCTTTCGCTCAGGCGAAGTCTGTTGATCTGGTATTTGAACGGAGCCGGCAGACGCCTCGCGGTTCTGCCGGCTCATCACTCTGATCGTTCGGTTCAATCTGCCGGCAGAGCGGCCAGGTCCCGGTCGGCGGCATCGAGTGCTTCATTGGTGAACTGGCCCGGCGCGAACTTCTGAATAGCCCGCAGCGTCATCGACTTCGCCATCCCAATCCGTTTGTCGGTGGTAATTCCCGGGAAGTGTTGATCGAGCACCGCCTTGGCACCAGCATCCGCCAGGAGAATTGCCAGCTTCGTTGCGCCGGTTGAGTACCCCGCGGTCGGTGCGGCAGCAGGCACGTCAGTCGCCACGGGCGCAGCCGAAGCTGCTTCCGACTTCTGGATCACCGATGGCCGGTCCGACGAAAGATCGACGCCGGCGGCCGGCGTCAGCTTGAGATGCAGTTCCGCGAGGCCGCGGATGATGAAGCTCGGCTCGAAGTTGAGCTTTCTCGCGCCGCGCGGGCCGTGAATCTCCGGATCGAGATCGATGTCCGAGGTATACTGGAGCAGCTTTTCCAGGATGATCCGCACTTCCACACGCGCAAGCGGTGCACCGGCGCAGGTATGCGCACTGCGTCCGAAAGCCACGTGTTCGCGGATCTTCGGCCGGTCTAGCTTGAATTCCTTCGGATCTTCCCAGCGTGCAGGGTCCCGGTTGGCCGCAGCGATCGACAGCATGATCTTAGTCCCGGCCGGGACCGAGATATTGCCAATCTTCGTGTCACGGCGCGCCAGCCGAGCAGTCTGCTTGGTCGAACCCTCGAGCCGCAGAACTTCCTCGATCAGTGCGGGGATGAGTTTGGGATCGGCCCGAAGCTTGTCCTGCAGGCCCGGCTCATCGACGATGTAGCGCATCGCATTGCCGAGGAGCTTGGCGCTGGTGTCCTGGCCAGCGCCGAACATGAACATGCCCAGCTTAACGATCGCCATCTCGTCGGGAAGCGTGCCATCGGGGTAGAGCGCATTCGCCAGTTCGGAGAGAATATCCTCGCGCGGATTGGCACGACGATCGGCGACGTATTGGGCGAAATAGCCGCCCATGATCATGAACGGGTGGTCTTCGGCATCGAGGTCGAGTTCGCCGTCAAGATTTCCGGGAGGCGGCGCGTCTTGGATAAGGTCGATGAACCTCTGCCGATCCACGGCCGGAATACCGAGCAGGTCGGCGATGACCAACGTGACGAAGGGCGTAGCGATTGTCCTGACCAGTTCGACGCCGCCATTTGCCACGGCGTCACGAACCAGTTCGTCCGAGAAAGCCTGAATGAACTCCTCGTTCGCCTTGAGGCGCGAAGGCGTGAACAACCGATTGACCAGCGAACGCAGTTGCAGGTGCGGATTGTCGTCGAGGTTGACCAGCAGGTCGCCGCCATGGAACTCGTCGCGGTGCGCCTCGACCTGGGCCGTGATGTCGGATCCGTGCGGCGTGAACGGGAGAGGTGCAGCAGCCCCCTGCAGACCGATAATCGCCGAAAAATCCTCCGAATTGCGCATGATTTCTAGGGTTTCTTCAAACCCCATGACCATCAGATAGTCCTTGCCCTTGGGCTGATAGACCCGGCCCTTGCCCCTCACCGCTTCGAAGTAAGCGTAAGGATCGACGAGGATTTCGTGGTCGGTGAAGTAATCGCGATCTGCCAGTTCAGTCATTTCATCCCACTCCTGCTTCCTGCCCGCTCTTTCGGCGGGCAAGCGATGTCCGTTCGTTCAATCTTCCGGCGCGATCCTCACACGCAGCCCTTCGAGGGCATCTGTAATTGGCAACTGACACGACAGGCGCGACTGACCGCCACGGTGGCTGGACGAGTCGAGAAGGTCGTTCTCGTCGTCGCTCATCAAGGCGAGAGCGTCGGCAGGGCCAGCTTCCACATGGACATGACAGGTCGCGCACGAGCAGCACCCGCCGCACAGCGCCAGCATTTCGTCGAAGCCTGCGTCGCGTATGACTTCCATCACGGTTTGCCCGGGCCTTGCCTCGAGAACCCTTTCCTCTCCCAAGACGCCCACGACGGTAATTGATGCCATTTTCAGCCCTCTTTCAGGTTCTGACCTATTGTGTGCTCGTGGCTGCGATCATTGCCGTCGGTGCGAACCGCACTCCGTCGGCTCGCGTGAGGCCAAAATGAGCACATCCACTTTTATGCGATACAGTGTCGCATACGTCTACCAACTTGAGGACGTCAACCCGGAAGGCTTGCAATCGCGCATTGCAGAAATGGCCCGCTCGAGCGGCATTGGTCCTGATGCGGCCGACCTAATCTCCCGGCCATCCGCTTAGAAACTCTCGAACCTACAGGCCGCCAACGCGCCCACTGGCGGCGCGATTGTTCCGCGGCGAATCTCACGACCGAATAGAACTTCGATAGGTTTGATCGCTGCGGCGTTATCCATGGCGTCCGAGGTGCCTTCCAAGGCGCTCTGAGACCGAAACCTGATGAATTCAGCTCCCTTCTCGGATACGCAACTTCCAAATTGGTCTGACCGACTTGACAGTACGGACCCTCAATTATACGCGATACACTATCGCACAAAGAGGCGATGCTGGGAGAATTGCGGGATGCGCTTCGATCATGCGCACCTGCTGATGCGAACGTCAGGCGAAAAACAGATATGGCGAAGAACTACGCGTTTCGAGACTCTGCCGTATCGGTGAAGTTGGCGCTTTTGCTGTCAGTCGCCGCGTGCCCATCATTGGCACGCGCGCACAGCGAAGCAGCATCACCGCCCGCCGTATCGGATAATCTCGAAGCGGAATTCTCCGACCCGCCGATGGATGCCCGCCCTCGCGTGTGGTGGCACTGGATCAACGGCAACATCACCGAGGACGGACTTCTCAAGGATCTCGCCTGGATGAAGCGTGTGGGGATTGGCGGCGCGCAGGCGTTCGACGTCAATCTCCAAAGCCCGCAGATTGTAGATCAGCGCCTAGTCTACATGACACCCGCATGGCGAACGGCTTTCAAGGCCGCCGCCCGGGAAGCGGATCGCCTGGGCATTGAACTGGCCATTGCCTCTTCGCCGGGCTGGTCGGAAACCGGCGGGCCATGGGTGCCTTCAGCAGACGGCATGAAAAAGCTGGTCTGGAGCGAAGTGACGGTCAGCGGCGGAGCGCGTGCGCCCTTCAGCCTTCCCGCCCCACCATCCGTGACCGGACCCTATCAGTCGATCGCCGCGACGTCGGGGACCAACTCGACCATCAACGAGAAAGCGCCTGATGTCCCGGCACCGTTTTATCGCGACGCCGTGATTGTCGCAGTGCCCGCCTCGCCCGGAGACACTTCGGCCCTTCCCGCATTCGCCGACGCCGCAGGGAAAGCCATCGATGCAAAAGCCTTAACCGACAGCGATCTCGAGACGGGCATCGCCCTTGCCAAGGCAGGCAAGGGAGCGACGCTCCTTGTCGCTCGTTACCCAAGCGCTCAAACGATCCGCGCGGTCACGCTGTTTGTTCCCGGAGGCGCGGGCAAGTTCATCGGCGCCAACCTCAAGGCGAGCCTCGAGGCGGAAGTCTCTGCGGGAAAATGGATCTCTATCGGCGACATTCCGATGAGCCGTGTCCCCACCACGCTCGGCTTCGCGCCCGTGACTGCCCGCAATTTCCGCATTTCGTTTCAGGAGGTCAGCAGCCTTCCCAACATCGCCCCGCCGCCTGCCGGCGTGGACCTCTCTGCACTCGCTGCCGGCTTTTCAGGTGAAAAGCCCAGCACCTCGATCCGCATCGCCGAATTCGTGCTGTCCGGCCAGGATCGGGTCAATCGGGTTGAGGCCAAGGCGGGCTTCGATGTCGTTCCCGATTACTATGCGCTCGACAGCGGCCTTGCCAATTCTGCCGGGGTGGCACCGAACAAGGTCATCGACCTTACTAATCGGCTGAGGCCGGACGGCACGCTGGACTGGACGCCTCCCGCCGGGCGCTGGCGCATCATTCGTTTCGGCTATTCGCTTGTCGGCACGATGAACCATCCCGCTCCATTCGAGGCGACCGGGCTTGAAGTGGACAAGTACGACGCCGATGCGGTCCGTCGCTACATGGAACACTACCTTTCGACCTACCGCGAAACGGTCGGTCCCGACCTCATGGGCGGCAAGGGCATCCGGACCATACTCACCGACAGCATCGAGGTCGGCGCAGCGAACTGGACGCCGCAAATGGTGGCCCAGTTCAAGCGACTGCGTGGCTATGATCCGATCCCCTGGATGCCAGCACTGACCGGGACGATCATCGGATCGCGGCAGGAAAGCGAACGCTTCCTCTACGATTTTCGGCGGACCCTGGCGGACCTTCTGGCAAGCGAGCACTACGGCACGGTTGCCAAGGCCGCGCATGACAATGACCTTGTCGTCTATGGCGAGGCGCTGGAGGATCACCGACCACAGCTCGGCGATGATATGGCGATGCGCAGATGGGCTGACGTGCCCATGTCCGCCATGTGGTCGTTCCAGCGCGACCGCGGGCCCAAGCCGACCTACCTTGCCGACATGAAGGGCGCTGCATCGGTCGCGCACGTTTACGGGCGCAAGTACGTCGCAGCGGAATCCCTGACCTCGATGCTCTCGCCCTGGGCATTTGCCCCGAACGACCTAAAGCGGATGATCGACCTCGAGTTTGTGAGCGGCATCAACCGCCCTGTCATCCATACTTCAGTACATGTTCCGGTAGATGACAAGAAGCCGGGTCTGCGCCTGTCGATCTTTGGACAGGACTTCAACCGCAACGAGGCATGGGGCGAACTCGCGCGCCCGTGGATGGACTATATCGCACGCAATTCCCTCATGCTCCAGCAGGGCACCAATGTCGCCGATATCGCCTATTTCTACGGCGAAGAGGCCCCGCTGACATCGCTGTTCGGCGACAGGCCGGTCGCCGATGTTCCTGCCGGCACCGCATTCGATTTCGTGAACGCCGATGCCCTCCTCGGCGCCCTGTCCAACGACGGCGGCGATCTGGTGAGCAGCGGAGGGGCACGCTACCGCGCGCTCTATCTGGGAGGCTCTGCTGGCAAGATGAGCCTTGGGGTTCTCAACCGGATTGCCGAACTGGTGGAAGCAGGCGCGACGGTCATCGGCCCTCGCCCCGTCAGCGACCCGGGTCTCTCGGCTGATCCTGAGCGCTACCAGGCATTGCTCGAAAAGCTGTGGCCGAGATCGGGCGTGAACCAGGTCGGACGAGGCAGGGTGATCGCGACCAGCGATCTCGCCGGAGCCCTGCCCCAGGCTGGCATCCTGCCCGATTTCGTCTTCGAAGATGCCCAGCAGGGAGCAGCACTACCTTTCGTCCACCGCAAGCTGGCGGATGGCGATACCTATTTCATCGCCAACCAGAAGGATCGCAGCGAAACGATCACCGCGCGCTTCAGAGTGACCGGCAAGGCCCCGGAACTCTGGCATGCAGAGACGGGTAAATCAGAACCCGTCAGCTTCTCGGTTCAGGATGGGATGACCACGGTTCCCTTGACCCTGGGGCCGGACGAGTCCGTGCATGTGGTCTTCCGCAAGAACACTGCAGAGACCGAACAAAAAGTCGCTCCGGTCGAACTGACGGAAGCAGCGATCCTTGGCGGTCCATGGGATGTCGCATTCGAGCCGGGTCGCGGCGCACCGCCCCAAACCCGCCTTCCCGAACTCTCTCCGCTGGGCGAAAACGCCGACGCGTCCATCCGCTACTTTTCGGGTATCGCCACGTACACGAAAGAGTTCGCGGCTCCGCGCGGATGGAAGAAGGGAATGCCGCTGTTTCTCGATCTCGGCGAGGCGCGCGAGATCGCAGAGATTAGCGTGAACGGGCAGCGGGCAGGCTATGCCTGGCACAAGCCTTACCGCATCGACATCTCGGGCCAGATGCGTTCCGGCAAGAACCGGCTCTCGATCCGCGTGGCGAACCTGTGGGTCAATCGTCTCATCGGCGACGCACAGCCGGGCGCCACGAAAGTGACATGGACCGCGACCCCGACCTACCGGAAGGACGCGCCCTTGCGCCCATCCGGTCTGCTCGGCCCGGTACGGCTGCTGAACAACCGGTAATTCCGAATGAACACAAGTCGGCCGGCCGCAAGCGCGGCCCCTCAACTAACCGGGAGAAAGGCAAGTGGGCGATATCAAGCGGGTACTGAAAACAATGCTGTTGGGCTCGGCCATCGTGAGCGCGGCATTCGCTTCGCCTTCTCTGGTTGCCAAGGATCGCACTGCGGCCCAAACCACCGCCGCCCGGCCCGCAATCGACCTGTCGCATGGCTGGCGCTTTCGTTTCGGCGATGAACCTGCGTCAGTCACGGGAAGCGACTTCGACGACCGCGACTGGCAGCAGGTCTCTGTCCCGCACAGCTGGAACCACATCGGCGCCTATACCCTGACACGCGGCGCCGAGACCGATAACCGGCAGGGGGTGGGCTGGTATCGCCTCTGGGTCGATGCGCCGAAGGCGAAGCCGGGCGATCACCAGTATCTGGACTTTGCCGCGGTCGGCAAGCTGGCCGAAGTGTGGGTGAACGGCCACCATGTGGGCACCCATAAGGGCGCATTCGCCCGCTTCCGCCTCGACGTTACCGACGCATGGAAGCCGGGCCAGCGCAATCTGGTCGTGGTCAGTGCCGACAACAGCAAAGTGGAGCCCGGCAGTTCCACCTCCGAAGTCATCCCGCTGTCGGGCGATTTCTTCGTGCATGGGGGCATTTACCGCGAGGTTTCGCTGCTCCAGCTTCCGGCCGCCTCGATCGACCCGCTCGATTTCGGCGGGCCCGGGGTCTACGCGCACGCAACCAAAATCACGCCGGAAACTGCCGCCGTCGAAGTCCGCACGAAGCTCCGCAACGCAGGCGCTGCGCCTCGAAACCTCACGCTTGCAACCGAGATCCGCGACGCGCGTGGCAAGATCGTGGCCCGAACGGTTCAGCCCGTCATTCTGGCACCCGGAGCCAGCGAGCAACGCGCAGCGCTGGATATCGCCCGCCCCCATCGCTGGGACGGCAGAGCCGATCCCTACATCTACTCGGTCACTTCCACCCTTTCGGACGGCAGGACACAGCTAGATCGCGTGACGCAGCCACTGGGCCTGCGCACATTCCGCTTCGATGCAGATGCCGGTTTCTTCCTCAACGATCGGCATGTAAAGCTGCGGGGCGTCTCCCGCCATCAGGACGCGCTTGGCGCAGGCTGGGCGCTCACACCCAAACAGCATGCCGATGATATGGCGCTGATCGAGGAACTTGGTGCGAACACCATTCGTCAGGCCCATTACCAGCATGCCGATGCCTGGTCCGATCTGGCGGACAAAGCCGGCATGGTCGTCTGGGCCGAACTGCCTTACGTCACCACGCCCAGTGTCTCGGGCGGAAAAGGTTCGGATGCACTCTGGGCCAACGCCGAACAGCAGTTGCGCGAACAGATCCGGCAGAACTACAACCATCCCTCGATCCTGATGTGGTCGGTCGGCAATGAAGTGGATTCCGCCAAGGGCTTCGGCCAGAAGGGCGCACCACCGCAACCGCTCGCGCTGCTCCAGCACCTCAATGCAATCGCAAAGGAGGAGGATCCGGACCGCCCGACGACCTTTGCGGACTGCTGTGAGGGTCTCGGCCTTATCCAGACCGCCGGCGAGAAACTCGCCGGGACTGCCGATCTTATCGGCTACAACCGCTATTACGGGTGGTACTACCCCAACCCGCTGCAGGCACGGGCGGACCTTGGCGACACGCTCGACAAGTTCCACCGCGACCATCCCGCGCTGCCCCTATCGCTGAGCGAATACGGCGCAGGCGGCGCGATCAGCCAGCACAGCGACGACGTGCTGAGCGGCTTCGTCAATTTCGTCGGCCGCCCTCACCCCGAAGAATATCAGGCATGGGTCCACGAACAGACATGGCCGAGCATCGCCAAGCGCGATTTCGTCTTCGCCAGCTGGGTTTGGGCCATGTTCGATTTCTCCAGCGACCTGCGCGACGAAGGCGATGCCGTCGATCTCAACGACAAGGGGCTGGTCACTGCAGACCGCAAGGAACGCAAGGACGCATTCTGGTTCTACAAGGTCGCCTGGAGCGATACCCCTGCCCTGCATTTCGCAGGCAAGCGCTATGTCGACCGGGCCTATCCGGTCATGGATGTGAAAGCCTATTCGACCGCCCCGACCGCGACCCTGACGATCAACGGCAAATCGATCGGCACGGCGCCTTGCAGCGATTTCGTATGCGAATGGAGGAATGTCGCCCTTCTCCCCGGCGCCAATGAGGCGGTGGTCTCCACGACAACGGACGGCAAGACCCTGCGCGATACCGCCATCTGGAACGGCCCTGATCTCGAACGCAATGGCCTGCGGATCAATGCCGGCAGTCTTGCCGGGCTGGACCTTGGCACCCGGCATTTCGGCTCGGACACTTTCGTGAAGGGCGGCAAGCCTGTCGTGCTCAACCTCGTGGGCTTCGGCGGCCGCTCGATGGCGCCGATCCGGCAGGTGCAGGCGGCAGACCCGGCTCTGTTCGACTACTGGCGCGATGGCGACGCTTACGCCTACGACATCCCGCTGCCCAACGGCCGGTGGACGGTAACCCTTCATCTGTTCGAACCGCGCAAGACGGCCTCGCCCGATCAGGCGCTTACCGTGAAGGCAAACGGTCAGACTGTCATCCAGGGCCTCAATATCCTGAAGGAAGCCGGCGCCCCGCTCAAGGAACTGGTCCGCAGCTTTCCGGTCACCGTCGCCGATGGCCGCCTGATCCTCGATTTTTCAAGCGTCTCGGGAAATGCCGCCTTGGCCGGGATCGAGATTTCGCAGTGAACGCCGCAAGCCCGAATTCCTTGGAGAGAAGCATGTTTGACAGGCGCACCTTTCTGGCATCGAGCGCGGCGGCGGCCGCGCTTTCGGCAAGCGGCGTGAAGGCCGCCGATATTCCCGGTGAAACTGTCCGGGTCGATACCCGCACGATTGCCGGCACACTGCCGCATGTCTGGGAGGAATGCGTCGGATCGGACCGCGCGGCGATCACCATGCGCGAGGAATGGCGGCAGGACATGCGCTTGGCGGTGGCCGAAGCCGGCATCAAGCGCGCCCGGTTCCACGGCATCTTCAACGACGAGCTTGGCGTCTTCGGCAAGAGCATTCTGGAGATGCGCCGGAACGGCGGGCCGAACTGGCTCAATGTCTACCGTGTCTACGACGGCCTGTTCGATCTCGGGGTTTCGCCCTATGTCGAGCTTAGCTTCATGCCCGGCAAGCTCGCTTCCGGGAAGAGCCAGTTCGGCTTTTACGGTGGCAACATCACACCGCCGACCTCCGATGCGGAATACGCCTCCTTCATCAAGTCTTTCACGGCGGCGATGGTGGATCGCTATGGCATCGAGACCGTGCGCACATGGCCGTTCGAAGTCTGGAACGAGCCCAACCTCTCCTTCTTCTGGACCGCCGACAAGCAGCGCTACTTCGAGATGTACAAGGCTGCCGCGACCGCCATCAAATCGGTCGATCCGCGCATCCAGGTCGGCGGACCGGCAACCTCTAAAACCGCCTGGATCGGCGATTTCGGGCAATGGTGCGCGGCCAACAACGCCCCGGTCGATTTCTTCGCCACCCATGTCTATGCGGGTGACGATCAGGACGACGTCTTCGGCAAGGGCAGCCCCCGACGCGGCATCAACGACGTCATCCCCGAGGCCCTTGCCAATGCCCGGCGCACGATCGATGCCGGGCCATTCGCGGGCAAGCCGATGTGGCTGTCCGAATGGTCGTCCGATAGCCCGGCGATGATTGCCCACGTCATCGCCAACAGCATGGTCCACTGCGCCGGCATGTCGCAGTGGACCCTCAGCGGCATGTACGAGGAACTCGGCGTCGACGACTATATGCTCAAGGAAGGCTCTATGGGATGGAGCATGATGATCGACGGCATCGCCAAGCCCTCGTTCAACACCTATCGCCTGCTGCATCGCCTCGGCACAGAGCGCCTTGCTGCAAAGGGGCCGGCACTGGCTTCAAAGGACAAGAACGGGCGGATTTCCGTACTCGTCTGGAACCTTGCCGAAGTCGACCAGCCGGGCGGAATCCCGGGCATGACCTCGGAGCGCAAGATCACGGGAGGCCCCAAGAGGCTGACGCTGCAGCTTGACGGGATCAAGGGCCGCAAGACGGCCGAAGTCCGGTTCGTCGATTGGGAGCGCGGATCACCGATGCCGACCTGGCGGGCGATGGGCTCGCCCCGTTATCCCTCGCGCCCCCAGATCGCGCAGTTGCGTCAGGTCTCTCGTCCGGTCGTGGAAACCCGCCGCCTCAATGCGGACGGAACGCTCACGCTCGAACTGCCTCCTGAAGGTCTCGCCCTCGTCGAACTCGCCTGACCCGTGCGCCCCGGCATCGGCCCGCGAAGGGATGGTGCCGGGGGAAGGCGCTTCATCTCACCAGTTCCACATCGTGCCGTCATCAAGGCGCGCCACGGGAAGATAGGCCGGCTTGTACGGATACTTCGCTGCCAACGCCTCGTCGACGTCGACGCCGTGGCCGGGGGTCTCGCCGCAGAGCAGCTCGCCCTTCTCAAAGCGGTAGTCGTGCGGGAACACCGCGTCGGTCTCTTCGGAGTGGCGCATGTATTCCTGGATGCCGAAATTGGGCACCCACGTATCGAAGTGCAGCGCCGTTCCCATGGTGACGGGTGAGAGGTCGGTGGCGCCATGGCAGCCGGTGCGGATCTGGTAGAGGCCCGCAAGGTCGGCGATCCGGCGCAGATGCGTCAGCCCGCCGGCGCCGACTATCGTGGCGCGGATATAGTCGATCAGCTGGTTCTGGATCAGGTCCTTGGCGTCCCAGATCGTGTTGAAGATCTCGCCCACGGCCAGCGGTGTCGTGGTGTGCTGGCGCACCAGCCGGAAGGCTTCCTGGTTTTCGGCAGGGGTGCAGTCCTCCAGCCAGAACAGCTGGAACGGCTCCAGCGCCTTGCCTAGCCGCGCGGCTTCCATCGGCGTGTAGCGATGATGCCCGTCATGCAGCAGGTGATGATCGAACCCGTATGTTTCGCGAAGCTTTTCGAACAGCTTCGGCACGTAGTTCAGCGCCTTGTGTGTATCCCATCCGGTTACCGAAGGCAGCGCCGCGTCGGCGGGCTCATAGTAGAGCTTGCCCCGGCCCACACCATAGGCATCGCGGATCCCGGGCACGCCGGTCTGGGCGCGGATCGCCTTGTAACCCATGTCGATATACTGGCCCACCGCCTCAACCGTTTCGGCGATGTCGCTGCCGTTGGCATGGCCGTAGACCATCACGCCGTCGCGGCTGCGGCCGCCCAGCAGCTGGTAGAGCGGCATGCCCGCCATCTTGGCCTTGATGTCCCACAAAGCCACATCCACTGCCGCGATCGCGCGCATCGTCACCGGGCCACGACGCCAGTAGGCGCCGCGATAGAGATATTGCCAGATATCCTCGATCCGGCGCGGGTCCATGCCGATCAGACAGGGCACCACGTGATCCTCAAGATAGGCGACCACCGATTTCTCACGCCCGTTCAGCGTGGCATCGCCGATCCCGTAGACGCCCTGGTCGGTCTCGATCTTGAGTGTGACGAAATTGCGCCCCGGGCACGTGACGATCACTTTGGCCGATTGAATTTTCATGTGTCGACTTGATCCCGGCTAGGTTAAAGCACGCTAGATTGCGTTGACCAGTTAGATAATATTGGTCTTACCACAACGATAAGGTGGAAAGCTATGGCAGGTATCATGGGGGCGAAGCCGCCGCTTGGAGCGGATCCGGCGGCCGACGATGACGGTCGGCTATACCGCCGCGTGGCCAAGGCGATGATCGCCGAACTGCAATCGGGAACTTATGCCGTGGGCGACCGTATGCCGGCGGAGCGCGATATTGCCATCGGCATGGGCGTAAGCCGGCCCGTCGTGCGCGAAGCCATGCTCGCGATGGAAGTACTGGGCCTTGTCGAGGCCCGGCTGGGTGCTGGCACATTCGTGATCCGCCTTCCCGGCGAAATCGACAATGAACCGGAATTCGCGGTCAGCCCATTCGAACTAGTAGAAGCCCGGCTGCTCATCGAGGGCGAGGCTGCGGCGCTGGCCGCGCGCCATATCAGCGATGAGGAACTCCAGCGACTGGAAGAACTCGTCAAAGCCATCCAGCAGGAGAACGCCGAGGAAAATGGTGGCGAGAATGCCGACATGGCCTTTCACATGACGATCGCCAGGGCCGGCAGAAACAGTGCCATTGCCCGGACTGTCGAACAGCTCTGGACCCTGCGGTCCACCTCGCCGGAATGCCGACTGCTGCTTGAGCAAGCCCGGACGGCCAATGTTAAGCCGGTCGTAGAGGAACACCGCGCCATCCTGACCGCGCTGCGACAGCGCGATCCCGTCGCCGCGCGTGAGGCCATGCACGCGCACCTCAATGCCGTGCTTCAGCACCTTCTCTTCGCTGTCGAGGAAGAGGCGGTCGCTGCTGCGCGCCAGTCGGTTGCCGCCACGCGCGAACGGTTCCTGCGCTCCGATAGGGACGCATAGCCACTTCAATTCTCCGAACTGCGGGCCCCAGATGCGTTGTGCTCCGGGACCCGCCACCATTCAGGCCGCCATTCCGCCGTCGAGCAGCAACGTGCTGCCGGTCATGAACATGGCCATGTCCGATGCGCAGAAGAGGATGGCCCGGGCAATGTCGTCGGCGACACCGACCCGGCCCAGACGGCTGCTGCCGATGCCCGGAATCGGGCATGCCTTGATGGTTTCCTCGTCCCAATCAGCAATGAACATGGTCTTCTCGGTCAGCGAGAATCCCGGCGCGATGCCGAGCACCCGAATGCCTTGCGAACCCAGTTCGATCGCCAGTTGCTTGGTCAAACCGACTACGCCATGCTTCGAGCTGCAATAGGCGGCCTGGCCTTCAGATATGCCCATGACACCGGCCAGCGAAGCGACATTGACGATCACGCCGCCCTGCCCCTTTGCAATCATCCGCCGCGCGGCTTCCCTGGCTCCAACGAAGGAGCCGCGTAGATTGATCGCGAGGACGTTATCGAACTCATCGTCGTTAAGGTCGAGCAGCGGGGAAAACGAAGGTATGCCCGCGTTGTTCACCCAGATGTCCAGCTTACCGAACCGGCTCTCGGCCAGATCCGCTGCGGCCGTGATCGACGCAGTATCGCCGGCATCGAGACGGGTCGAAGTTACATCCACGGAGAAGCGCTCGGCCAGTTCCTTGGCAGTTGCGGCAGCGCCCTCCTCATCGATATCGGCAATTAGAACGGCGGCTCCAGCCTCCGCAAGGCGCCGCGCAGCGGCTTTTCCAAGCCCCCAGGCGGCACCGGTAACGACCGAACTGCGCCCCTTGAGCGAGATCAGTTGATCGAGCGAGCGCTCCGAAACGTCTGGCACTGGCATCCCCATTTCTCCTGTTTGTGGAGCTCGGCCCGGCTCCACTGTTGGTTGATAACGGCGCCATCAAAAGGTTCCTGCTGACCAGGATCGATTGCACCGCGCATTCGAATCGTGACGCACGCTTGCCTATCTGCAGGCTGGACAGGTTTCAAGTTGTGCGCCACAATATCGCACAAACTGGCATGACCGAAGATCGTTTGCCGGACACGAAAAGGCGTAGGCGAGCTCTTGCCGAGCGCCACAAGCGGGAGAGAAGGAATGGTTGCCAATCGTGTCGTCGTCGTCACGGGCGGAGCGTCGGGTATCGGCCTCGGAGTCTCGCGGCTATTTGCGAGCAAAGGCCACCCCGTCGCGATGCTCGACGTCCAGGAGGAAGCTTTGGAGCGCGAAAGTGAAGCGCTTCGGGCGCAGGGCGCGCGTATTGTCGCGCGAAAGGTCGACGTTTCCGATCGGGAGAGTGTCGAAGCCGCCTACGCAGACGTTCGCGGAGAACTCGGCCCGATCGCTATCGTGATCGCGAATGCCGGCATTTCCGAGAGCATTCGCTTTCAGGACGTGACCGTCGAAACCTGGCAGCGCATGATCGACATCAACCTGACCGGCGTTTTCCATACGGTTCAGGCCGCCTTGCCCGACATGGTCGATTCCGGTTGGGGCCGTGTCATCACCATCTCGTCGCAGGCGGCGCAGTCCGGGGCATCAGACCGCGCGCATTATTCCGCCGCCAAGGCCGGCGTGATCGGGCTGACCCGCTCCCTTGCCCGCGAATTCGCCGGCCAGGGCATTACCGTCAACACCATCCCCCCTTCGGTCGTCGCCACCCCCATGGCCGAGGCCGGTGTTGCAGCGGGAACGTTCCCGCCGCTGGAAGTCATCTCCCAGCACATCCCGATTCCGCGTCCCGGCACTCCGGACGACATCGCAGCAGCCTGTGAATACCTGGCGTCGGATGGCGCCAGCTACGTCACTGGCCAGGTACTCGCCGTCAATGGCGGCATGTTCATCGGATAAAGGCGGGTCTCCGGCGACGGCATCAGGCGAGGTTCTCGCTTGGACCTGTCGCCGCTCCACCTGAAAATGCCTGGGAGAGAAGGCAATGAGCAAGCCATCAGAAGCCCGAAAGCTGCGCGTGGTGCAATGGGCCACGGGAACAGTTGGCGCAGCAGCCATGCGCGCCGTTCTGACTCACCCCGACATGGAGCTAGTCGGGGTCAAGGTCTACTCGCCCACCAAAGAAGGCAAGGACGCCGGAGAGCTATGCGGAATGCCGCAAACCGGAATCAAGGCGGTTCGCGATCTGGCGTCGGTACTGGCACTCAGGCCAGACTGCGTACTCTATATGCCCGAACACACCGATTTTGACGATGTCTGCGCTCTTCTGGAAAGCGGCATCAATATCTCGTCGACGCGGGCGGAGTTCTTCCATCCCGGCAGCATGGATGCGGCCATTCGCGATCGCATAGAGGCAGCCTGCGCTGCAGGGAATGCGACGTTGCACAGCTCCGGCAGCAGCCCCGGCTTCATAACCGAAGCTCTCCCTTTGGTCCTCCTGTCACTGGCTCGGCGCCTCGACCTTCTCACCATCGATGAGTTCGCCAATTGCATCGACGGCTGCTCGGAGGAAATGCTGGTCGGCATTATGGGCTTTGGCGAAACGCCAGAAGTGTTTGCCCGGCGTCCGTTTTACGAGCGGGATGCAGTCTTCAACCATTCATTGCGCGCCCTCGCACAAGCAGTGGGCATCGAGATCGAGCGGTTCGAAGTTTCCAGTGAAGTGGCGCTCGCCAAAGTTCCGGTCAAACTCCATGAAAGCACTATTCCGCCAGGCTCCGTTGCGGGGCAGCGAATGGTCACCACCGGCTATCGCGGCGGAAAGCCCGTCATGCGCTTTCGTTGCAACTGGTTCGTGACCGACCAACTCGATCAGCCCTGGGATCTTCGCGGAGACGGATGGCGGGTCACGGTTGAAGGCGACACGCCGCTCGACATCAGCATCGGCTTTCCCATCCCGCATGGCGAACGCCAGAACACCCTCCCCAACCTGACCGCCCATCGCCCCGTCAACGCGATACCCAGCATCTGTGCCGCTTCGCCTGGTATCGCCACGACTGCGACCTTGCCGCCGGTGCTCGCACGATTGAGTTGAACAAACGCCCTTCCGTCTTGGCCACGCACTACCGCGTGGCAATACCAAAAGATTTCCGGAGAGAACCGATATGCCCAGAACCGAGCGTGCGCGCCTGCGCGGACCGGCCGGTCAACCCGCGAGCATAGCCATTGCATTGGCCTGTTTTGGCGCCGGAATTGCGTCGATTCCCGTCTCGTCGGCCTCTGAAGCAGCACCGCCGCCCCCGAAACCCGAACGCGTGGACATCGTAACACTTCCCTTGCCTCCCACCGCGCCATCCGAAGCCGCCGGTGCCTGCTCGTCAGACGTCAATCCGCGAGGAACCGGCTGCATGACCGCCGCCGATGACGGCATTGTCGAAGGCCCTGCCTACATGGGAGATGCCAGGCACGTCCTTCTCACCGTCCAGTTCGCCGGGGCGCCTGCGGCACCGGGCACTGGCTCCATTTACGATGGCCCACAGGTCATCGCCATCAAGACCGACGGCACAGTGTTTTCCAATGGCGACGCCTGGAAATGCATAACGTGCGGCGTGCCGGCCGAGGCCCGCCGCGACGCGAACCCCGCTTCCACCAACGAACACGGGCGCCGCGTCCCGCAGAGCGCCGGGTGGTTGAGCCTGGACCATCCCCAGGCATTCCCCGGCGATACAAAGATCGTCGCGGGGACCAACGTCGTCGATTGCGGCACATACAAGCTGACGGACGACCGCTGCACGCCCGATCGCATCCTAATCTATCCTATCCGCTGGAATGCGACGGCAGATGGAAGCGGCCCCGGCGGCTCGATGCGCGAACTGCGCCTCAATCCGGATGGCCAGCATCTGATGTGGAGCCATATGAATGCCACTGGGCCCGACATCGACCAGCACGGTCTCGTTGGCAGGCTCAGGTTCAACCCAGCGCCGCGCAGCGGCCTGCCGTTGGCACCACGCTATGAGCTCGACGATGTCTGGGTCCTGACCAATGCCACCTCGCCGGACTTCACTCCGTTTCACGAAGACCCCAAGAAGCCGGGTCGCCTGATCCATAATCCGCCCAAAGGCGCGATTGGCGAGGCAAGAGGATGGACGCGTGACGGAAGAAACGCCGTCGGCATGGGCATGCCCGAATCCGGCAATGTGGACATGTTCATCACCAGCCTCCAATCCGGCCAGTCTCAGCGGCTAACATCGGCCCCTGGCTATGCCGACCCCATCCTGATGTCCCCCGACGACAAATGGTTCGTGGTCTTCGATAACCGTACGGTTGATCGGCACATGTACTACGGTGCCATGCAGGGCATCCCACCGCTGACCGATGAGTTGACGCGCATGGTCATGCTCAGTGCTCAGTTCGGCTATCGCAACGGCATGCGCCGCTTCTTCCAGCCGATCCTCATCGACCGGTGGGGCGATCGAGGGGACTATCGCGGTCAGCAGCTTAATGCCGGCGACGGTGCTCCCGGAAGCCCCAGCGATCCCAATTGGAACGCGCGCGCTGATCCGGCATGGTCGCCCGATGGCACGAATGTCGTCTATTGGCAGGCGCTAGTGACTTCGCCCGACTGCGGCGGCGGCAATCCATTACCCTGCCCGATCTCGAACGAACCGGGCGGAAGGCATACGCGACTGATGATCGCACGATTACCCGAGCGCTCCGCCTTACCTCTTGGCCGCAAAGTTCCACCGGCAGCGCTCTCTGTGCCCTGGGGAACTCGATATCGCGCAGGAGATCCGATGCCGAAGCGGTATCCTTCTGCACCCGCTGGAAAGTTCACAATGGAAGGCTGGAAGGGCGGCAAGGCTCTTGTCGAAATCCGCAAGGCCGCAAATGGTCGAATTTCCTATGTTTCGGCAACATACTGCGGCTTCACAGACGATGGCACTCACATGATCGATGGAACGGAGAGCGCCGAACTCTTGATGCAGGAGGGGCGCCCCCGGATAGTCTGGCATTCGAATTTGCGTTCAAGCGGCGCACAAACCGGTACAAAAAGGACTTCGGAACCAGGCGGCTTCGTCATCAGCCCTCTAGGAGAGCCGTTGGAAGGCGACCTGACTACGACCATCGACCGGAAGACGTTCAGGAAACCTGCTCCGGGAACTTAAATCACCGATCCAGATTTCGGTCAGTGGGATTGATGGTTGGGTTGCACCGGCAGGTAATCACCGCCCTCGAGAGAGAAAACCGTAACCTTCGATCCCACATTCCCCCGGATATGCAACACCAATAGCTTCCGAGCCGACATGGGCGCGCGGTCAACCGCCCTCAACCAAGCCAAAACCTGCTGCTCTTAGATGTCTGACGCCTGGTTGCCCGATTGGCTGAGGCTGGGACCTTCGCGACTTTCTCGTTCTGAGTTCCCGACACCCGAAACCAGACACTCCCAACGTCCAGCTTGCTAAAAATCCATCGGCAGCAACCGCCCCCAATTCAGCCGTTTGGCAGCCACTTCGACGATTCCGAAAGCGGTCGGTCAGATTCGCGGTGGCTGGTAGCCGCCTATCTACCCTAACTAGGTTCAGTAGACGATCGTCCCAGGTCCAACCTGCGCGAATTGGGCCCGCAGCCCCGGACCGACTAGCGTTTCTGCCACGAGGGTAGCGGTAGGACGCGTTTTAGGCCCAGATCCTCCGAAATTCTCGTCCCAGATGGTGTTTGGAGTTCCACCACCTCCGCTTTCATCCCATATAGTGTTGGGAGTGCCTCCCCCGCCATTCTCATCCCAAATCATGGTCGGTCCACCTCCGTTGCCATCCGGATCGAGGTAAAGGTCGCCTTCATGGGGATCATCTTTCGGAGGCTCAGGCGGCGGCGGATCGTCGGGTCCGATTACCACAGGGGGGATTGTGATTGTCGATGAGCTCCCGCCCGTAATGACAACGGGCGGGACAGTAATCGTCTTCGCGCCTGCCGGCGCACCAGGCGTTGTCGTAACCGTTGGAGCTGGCGTGCCATTCGAGCTTGCTTGCTGTTCCGCCTGCTCTCGGGCGTTCGCATTGCTGCCATGGACTTCCAGCGCGGCGCCTAAGCCGACAAGAACTAACCCGTCAGCTGCGAGCGGAACCGCAGCGGGCGCACCGGCACCAGTTATCAAGGCACCGATCGCGGCCCCCCCTAGCATGCTGCCGGCGCCTTGCATGACCTTTCCAGTCCAGATCATGAAGTCGCTATAAGCTCCCTGTGCGCCTTGAGGCCCAAGATAGCCGGTCGGCGCATAGGGGTGGTGTCGCGTCTTCAAAGCCATTTGGACCAAGTCGACCCGGTCCGCTGCCAAGAAGGTCAGACAGGGCGCTTTGCCAGCCTCCAGTTCCATCATCGTTCTGGCCGGGAAGAGGATCGAAAAGACTGCCAGTCCTTCCGAGCGGGCCAACGCCAGTGAGGCCAGAAACGGTGCTGTCGGCGCTGTCTTGTCCGGCCCCATTTTGGCCCGGAAGGCCTGCCAATGAAGGCGTATTTTTATGCCCGGAGCGATAACCCAAGAGACCGGCAGCTAAGCTATTCAATCCTGCATCAGCGTTGCCCCCATGGCCGGGTAGACCACTTAGGTCCGGCTTACTCCCCACCCCATTTAGTGACGTTGTTGATGGTAATTCGGCAAAATGGTCCCGAGCTGCAGCGACGTTCCTGATCCATTCGTCTCCGTCGATTTTCCCAAGCTGTCCTGGCTTAAGGATCGAAAGCGATCGGCTGACCGGATCAAGAACCGGAACATGCTTCTGTTCGGCAAGGCGTGAGGCTGCTAGTTTCCCGGTACGGTTCAGGCAGACCCTAATTTCGCTAACGGTCAGGAACGGCCAAGCCGCGTTTAGTGCGCTGCAAGCGACGCTCTCCAGTCCTGGCGCGAAGCCGGAGCGATCGCATCGCGCGACGACTGCCCGAATAAATGCTACTTTGCTGCTCGGACCAGCACGTGACAGCTGTCCGGCAAGCTGCAATGACAGTTTTGCCCATGCGCTGAACGCGAGATCTCCAGATACTCTTTGCGCAAGTGACGACAGTACCACCCGGTCATGATTGTCAATGCGCGAGGCAATTTCCTGTAATGTTGACAAAACGCAAGATAGCGGAAGAATTGAATAAGCCTGATTAGATCGAAAAATTGGCCCTGTGGCAGTTTGCGCCAAAATTGTCCCAGCCACTCGATTCGGTCGAACACTGCCTTTCTTCTCTTGCCTTGGCATATAACATCCCTAACCGTAGAACTTAATCCCACAATCGACAATGTAATCGAGTTTTATGCAATGTCTTATTAGGGTAATCCCTGAATGCGTTAAATTCCCCAAAGCGAACCACGTTTGGGCGATGAACGACGCCGCTATCATCGACCTGACCTCGCCGTTCATCGATAACGAGGAGTGAGATGCATCGCGGCGACACGTCGCGGGTGGACACGGTACGTCGCACGATCACCAGCGTTGTGCCGCACGTCGAAACCCTACGCATCGTTGGTCTGCCACCTCAGGTTTGCCGGCTGCTTTATCTCGCCTGCCAGAACCGGACAGTCTCTTCACGGCCATGAGTTGATGGATCGATCTCAGCTCGAACTGCCTGTCGGCAAGCGCCCGCATTTCAGCCCTATAACGGCCCTTCCGGCAATCCCGAAACCGGACGGTCAGTGCAGCCTAGGCAGCGCCAACGCGAATGGTTTGCGGGAGAGCGGTCAGGCCGGTTTCAGACAGAGTTGGGCGTCCAGAATGGGAAAGCGGTCCGTCCGCACCTGGGAACGAAAAACTCGCTGCTGAATGACCTCAAAGGGTCGATTTCTGCCGCCAACGGTTGCGGTCGGACGCTTACGGTCGGGTGCGGAAGGGGCTTCAGGGTACCCGTCGAGGGAATGGCTTCCAGGCGCCCAAGCCGTCCATTCGGCAGTCATTTTGCCGACCCTGAAAATGGACGGTGAGTTCTGTTAAAGAAGCGTCCGGACGAATGGCTGAAATGGCGAATTGGCTAGCCAGTCCGAACGGCTCGGCGTAAATTCCGACGCTGATTGTCGCGCCTTATCACCGCAAAATGTTACCACGCGGCAGGTCATGCCATCCCGGGCGGGTTTGATTTTCAGGAAAGCGCCCTAGGCCACCGACTCATTATGGCGCAGCCAAATTCGGATGGAGGCGAGTTGGACTGAAGCGAGGAAGTTGTCGTCTCGCTTGTCGTAGCGGGTTGCGACGGCGCGGAATTGCTTGAGTTTGCTGAAGAAGCGCTCGACGAGGTTGCGATATCGATAAAGGAAGGCGCTGAAGACGGGACGGCGCTTGCGGTTTGGCATAGGCTTTATGTTGGCCCAGACGCCGCGAGCGGCCATCTCGATCCTGAGCGCGTCGCTGTCATAGGCACGGTCGGCGAGCAACACGTCGCCATCGGTCAGAGTGCCCATCATATCGGCAGCGCTGCGGCCATCATGCGCTTGGCCAGCGGTGAGTTTGAGTGCGATCGGCAAGCCATTGGCATCGACTAGCGCATGGATTTTGGTCGTCAGGCCGCCGCGCGAACGACCCATGCAACCGGGTCCCCCTTTTTATCACCATTGGCACCGTGCTGGTGAACCCGGATCGAAGAGCTATCGATCATCTGCACATCGCCTTCGTAAGCCACTGACACCGCTTCCAATATTCGAGCCCAATGGCCGGCCCTGCGCCAGCGGTTGAAACGGTTCACGCACGTCGTATGCGGTCCATATCGCGCCGGAATATCCGCCCAGGGAGCGCCCGTGCGCAACCGCCAAAAAATGCCATTGAGAACTCGCCGGTCATCAACACGCGGAACCCCTCGCACCTTCGTCGGCATTAACGGCTCGATCACCGACCACTCGAAATCCGTCAAATCGAACCGTGCCATCTCAATTTCCTTCCCGGAGAATGAATCAGATCGCCACCCCTTTTGGAATCCCATTTATGGGTATGTGACCTAGTGACGGGAGAAGCGCGCGCGGTGGGTTGTCGGGGTGGAGTTGAGGTGGCGTTGGAATGCGCGTCGAAGCTTCTGCTCGTCACCGTAGCCTGATTGGACGGCGACACTCTTGAGCGGAAGATTCGTCTCTTCAAGGGCCCTGCATGCAGCCTCCAACCGCATCCGCTCGACCGTTTTGGCAGGCGTTTGACCAACCTTTTTCAAATAGGTGCGCGCGAAGGTGCGCGGAGCCATGCCTGCTTGGTCCGCAAGGCGGGGAACCGACAGGTCCGATGCGAGATTGGCGGCCATCCAGGCGTGCAGCTCGACGAAACCGTTGTCTCGTGTCTGCGCGGCAAGGGGTACGCTGAACTGCGATTGCCCGCCCGCTCGCTTCATGAACACCACCATCTGCCGTGCGGCATCGATCGCTACTCGCGGGCCGAAATCTTCCTCGATAAGGGCAAGCGCAAGGTCAATGCCAGAACTGACACCCGCGGATGTCCATAACGACCCGTCCCGAATGAAGATGCTGTCCGCATCAACTTCGAGCGTGGGATGTCGCCCCTTCAACTTGTCCAGCCATGCCCAATGCGTCGCCACCTTGCGACCATCGAGTTGACCTGCCGCCGCCAATAGAAACGCACCGGTGCACACCGAACACAGACGCCGTACCGAGTCCGCGCGAGCGAGGATGAAGTCGCGCAGCGCCGGGTCGACGTCGTATTCGTCACCCCAGCACCCGCCCGGTGCGATCAGCGTGTCGATCGGCAAGTCTGCGAGAGACGCAGTCGAGACCGTGACCACGGGCAGCCCCGAACTGGTGACGATCGCGCCACCGAAACCTGACGCGACAATCGTCTCATAGCGGGCGACATCTCCCACAGCGGCGCTCCGATTGGCAGTGACGAGCGCCTGTAGCGGTCCGGCAAGGTCTAGAAGGTTCATACCGTCATGGGCGAGGAGGACCACCCGCAAGGATCGTGCCGTGCGTCCAACAGGCATGTCGATGGCAGCGTCAATCATGGAAGCCGGGATACTCGAATCCGAGTGCTACGCCATAGGCCGTCTGCCTGCCGTATGACCGGGCGATATCGGTCAGTACGTTGTCCAGGGCGAGTGCAGGCTTGTCGGTGGGAACTGCTACGGTGCGCATATTCTGTCCCTCGGCAGGAGCATCGGGCAGAACGGTCAAGCCGTGCAGTGTCTGCACGGGCGCCTGACCGGCACCGATTGCATAAGCCCGCGCCCGGCCGGTGCGGCTATAAGCGTCAGCTGCAAACGCCAAAGCGACCTCGTCCACGCCCGTGCTGACCGGAAACCCGAAGGCCTGCGTCTTGTGGAACCAGCGATTGAAATATTCTGTCACTGCAAAAGCCGACAGATTGCGGCCGAGTTTTGGATGAAAACGCCGACTGTCATGGACCAGGCTCCAGTCCGATGCGCCGATCTTCGATGCAATCGAAGCGGCGCGCTCATGCCCCACAATCGCCTCGACCAGTGCCAGTGACGTGGGTATGGCGGCACTGATCCCCGCGCTGGAAACTATCGTTCCATCCGCAACGTAGCGGCGGTTATCGACCCAGTGAATATTTGGATATTGCTTGCGGCGATAGCCTGCCGTTGCCCAATGCGCAGTGGCGCGATGTCCGTCCATCACGCCGCTGCCAGCAAGCACGAGTGCGCCGTCGCAGATGCTCACCAGCGTAGCGCCCTTCGCCGCCTGCTCCCGGATCCAGGCAAGCAAGGCAGGGGCATCGCGCCGGGATACCGCCGGGACCACCACATAGTCTGCCCCCTCCGGATATTGCCCATCGAATTCGGCCGTGGAGGCCTGCGGCTGAAGGCGTAGGGCAGGTCGCATCGTCATCGGCTCTTGCTTGGTCGCAACCGCGATAACCTCTCCGATATCGGCTTCGCGCAGAATTCCGTAAGGGATGACATAGTCGGTCAGTTCGGTTCCACTGTTCTCTCCGACGACGGCGATGACAGGCCGCGTGCGGCCAATGCGCGCCTGATAGGGCGTGATACGCTCGTCGACTGTTTGCGGGGCGGCACGATTCTGTTTGGCCGTTGCGCTCGCTGCCATTGAACCGCAACCGATGATCAGGCTTGCTGCGGAGAAGAGAGCCATTGAGGCGCGAACACTGCGGTTGAAATACATGATAGAGCCGTTCCGAGTGAAAGTAGCTACTCTCATGGGCTTAAACACGGACCGCTCAAATGCCGATGTTCCGTCATTTTCTGCCAGTGTGGTCAGCCACAACCACGGCGGAACAGATCAAGCTCAACTTCGGATGGCAGCGGAATGGCACCTGTGCACATATCCCGGGCGAAAAGCTGTCGCGCAGAAAACGGCCATCTTGAGCACCCAGGATCGCAAAGCGGACGGGCTGCACCTAAGAGTCGAAAATTAAGGGCTGAAAGTCTTGAATGGGTCGGCCCTTCTCTCACGCGTTCTACCTGTGGCCATCATGGCCCTAGGAGATGTGTCATGGGACTATCAGAGTTTGATCCCGCCGCTCGCGACCGGGTATCATGGAACGCTGGGCGGAAGGTTGGCGCGAAGCGAGCGCTCAAACCCCGTCAAATCTGGGCAATCCGTTTCTTTCTCGATCAGCATGAACGAGTTCGGGACAGAGCCCTCTTTGACCTCGCCGTAGATAGTAAATTGCGCGGATGCGATCTGGTGAAGATCAGGATCAGCGACATCGTTTGTGACCGGAAAATTCGGACGCGGGCAACGGTGGTTCAGCAAAAGACCGGCAGGCCAGTACAGTTTGAACTGATGGACGATGCTCGTGCCAGCCTACTCAAATGGCTGGAACTGCGGGGTGGGTCCTTGGAGGACTTTGCTTTCCCTAGCCGAACCGATCACGCGGCCCACATAAGCACCAGGCAATATGCTCGCCTTGTTGACGAATGGGTCACGGGAATCGGACTGCCCTGCGAAGATTATGGCACCCACTCTCTGCGGCGAACCAAGGCGTCGATCATCTACAAGGCGACTGGAAATCTCCGCGCCGTCCAGATTTTGCTTGGGCACACGAAGATCGAAAGCACGGTCAGATACCTCGGCATGGACGTGGAGGATGCTTTGACGCTCGCAGAAGGCACTGAAATCTGAGATTGGCTGGCTCCTTGCGGGTGCGAGGAGCCAGGCCCTTGCCGCTACCGCCTATTCTCAGCCATTCAGCGGTTGGGTAATCGATCTTGAAATCCGCCGGTTATGGAAAATGGGGCCGATCAACAGAATGAGTTCGCTCTGGCAAAAATAAACGAAATATCGTTTGGTCGGCTCGGTGCATCGAGAGTGTCCCGCCATGGGCATGGGCGATCTGGCGCGCGAGGCTGAGGCCGACGCCGGTGCCTTCAACCTTGGTCGTGTGGAACGGCCGGAAAATCGCGTTTTCATTGCCGGGCGGGATGCCGTTACCGTTATCGCGCACTTCGACTACCAGACCCGCGTCCGAGCGGTGCACGGCGATCTCGATGCGTGCACCGCCGCCGCGATCGGTCGTCGCCGCTTCCGCGCCGTTCTGGATCAGCGCCCAGAGAGCCTGACTGACCTGATCGCGGTCTACCGGCCATGACGATACATCCGCCACATCAAGTGAAAGCGCCACTTGCGGCCAGCGGACCTCGAACAGCCGGGCAATGTCCCCGACCAGTTGCATGACCGGGACCGGACGGATGCTCGGCTCGGGCAATCGCGCCAGCAGGCGGTAACCTTCGACGAAACGTTGAAGCCCTTCCACATGGCGAGTCAACGTGCCCATGATTTCGCGCAGCAGCGGCTTGTCCGTAACCGGACGATCGATGGCGGCAAGACCGCTTTCGGCCAGCGAGGCGACCGGGGCGAGGCCGTTCAGCAATTCGTGGCCGAGGACCTGGATCATTTCTGCCGTCGCCCGCGCTTCCGCCGCGCGTTCTTCCTGCTCGATGTCGATAAGGGTAACCACGGCGTGGTTTTCTGCCGGCAGTTGGACCCGATCGATCCGCCAACTGCGTCCTTCGTGGCGGAAATGGCTGGTCTCGCCATCGGTCAGCGCAGTCGGCAAGGGCAGTACTCTGTCGTCGGTCGCGAAAATCCGTCGCGCCGCCCGGTTCAGCGCCCGCGCACTCCCGCCCTCAATGGCGAGCATCGGCGTGGGTGCGGCATCGAGCAAAAGGCGATGTGAATCGATCCGCTTTGCCAAGGGCGCCGCTGTCATGGCTACGGGCGCTCCGTCGAGGCCGGAACGCCAGGCGTGAAGCAGCACGATCCAGACCGCGACCAACCCGGCTCCGGTCAGCGTGCCCCACATGCCCCGGTGCCAGGCCTCGCTCGCCACCACACCGCTGAGCGCAAGCGCGATACCGGTCAGGATCGCTCGTAACCTAGAGCCCATAGCGCGCCATGCGGCGATACAGAGCCCCGCGGCTGAGCCCCAGAGCACTGGCAGCGTGCGTCACATTGTGGCGGTGTTCGCGCAGGGCCGCCTCGATCATCGACTTTTCGGCATCGGTAAGGTCGAAACTGGCTTCCACCACGCCGCCAGCGACCTGCAGCACGGGCGATGCCAGCGCGGCAGCATCGATCGTGCCGTTTTCCGCCAGTAGCACCGCGCGTTCGATGGCCAGAGCAAGACCGCGCACTTCATCCTCCCACACCGTCGCGCGGATCGCCTCTTCGGCCGCTGCCGTCAGCTGGGGCGTGGGCCGCGCGAAGCGTTCCGCCGCCAGGCGCGCAAAGTGCCGGGCCAGCAGGACGCTATCGCCCTCTCGCTGGGCGAGCGGCGGCATAGGGATTTCGATAGTCGCGATGCGCCGCCGCAAGGCCGGCGTCAGCGCGGTGAGATCGTCAGCAATCGCAATACAGCGGACGGAAGGCGGCAGACGATCCAACAGGCGCGCCTGTGCCACTTCACCGAGCTTGTCAGGATAGCGCAGGATCACTGTACCGCTACTGTCCTGCAAACGGGACCACGCACTCTCATCGCGCAGATCGATCCTTGGCGGCTGCCCCAAGGCCTGCCCCGAAGCTGCATGGACAGCCATTGCCGTAAGCGTGCGTCCGCTACCGGACGGTCCGGTTACCGTCACCCCGGCAGGCGTCGGCCCAACGCGCTGGATAAGTTCGCGCAGAGCCTGCATCGCCGTGCTTTCACCCAGCAAGCGAACGGGTTCTGCATCGACCGCCGTGAAAGTCGGGACGGGGCCGGCAGGTGCCTCACGCGCAACGGCAGCCTCCACTTTGGCCACGAGTTCGCTGTTCCGCCAAGGCTTCATGACAAAGTCCCGCGCCCCCGCCTGCATCGCCGCAACCGCGATCCGGATGCCGCTGTGCGCGGTAATGACGACAACACAGGCTGCCGGATCGTCCGCCATGATCCGCGCGAGCAAGGCGAGCCCTTCCTCTCCGTTCGATTGGCCGGGGGTAAAATTCATGTCGAGCAGGATGGCGTCGAACCGCCGACTGGCAAGGCGCGATAGCGCCTCTTCCGGTCCGCCGGCAGTATCGAGCCGGCGCCCGGCCATGCGAAATGCGATCGCCATGGCCCCAGCCACGGCAGGGTTATCGTCGATCAGGAGAATCGCACCGTCGCTTGACAGGCCGCCCGACTGTCCATTTGCGGACAGTGTGTTCGCCAGCGGACGGTCATCGGAACCGGCATGTTCAAAAACTCCAGCATTCATCGGTGTTTAGGCTTTCCGGCGGAGATGAGTGACACTGCCTCCATGATGACCGAACAGCCCGTACATGCAACCGTTTCCCCCGGCGCGGAGATGGATCGCAAAGTTGAGCGCCGCCGCGCTCCGCTATGGCGGCGGCCCGCCGTTCTGGCGATTGCCGGGAGCGTGGTGGCTGCGGTGCTGCTTTGGCAGTTGCTCCCCGCCAGCGGATCGACCGAAATTGCTGCTGCCCAGATCGAAACCGGCACCGTAAGCCGCGCGCCTTTCGCCGACTATCTGCCGGTGCGCGCGACGGTCGCACCGAAAGTCACCACGCTGGTCGGCGTGCTCGCAGGTGGGCAGGTTGAGAAACTGCTCGTACAGGACGGCGCCATGGTTTCCGAAGGTCAGCCGCTGGCCTCGCTGGCTAACCCCGAACTCCGGCTCGACGTGCTGACCCGCGAGGCGCAGATCGCCAGCCAGCTTGGCGGCGTGGCGGGCGAAAACCTCGGCATCGAGCGCAATAGCATCGACCGCGCCGGACAGGTCGCGCAGGCCAATTACGATCTCATCAAGGCGCGGCGCGAACTGGCGATCCGCCAGCAACTCTACGATCAGGGTTATCTCTCCGATGCCGGGGTGCGCAGCTATGCCGAAGAGGCTGACTACCAGCAGAAGCGACTGGCCCAGTTGCAGTCGGGCAGCGCGCGGGAGGCGGGCATTACCGCCACGCAAGGCGCGCGCCTGAACGACACCCGCAGCCGCCTCGAACGCAATCTCGCCGCCGTGCGCGCCAGCCTCGATGCGCTGACGATCCGCGCGCCGATGGGCGGCCGCCTCACCAACTTCACGATCCAGCCGGGACAGGCGCTGAAACCGGGTGATCCGGCCGGGCAAGTCGACAGCGAAGGCTCGTGGAAGCTGACCGCCGATGTCGATGAATATTACCTTCGCCGCGTGGCCGTGGGCCAGAAAGCCGCCGTGGACGGCGCCCGCCTGACCGTCTCGAAAGTCCTACCCGCCGTGAAGGACGGCCGTTTCCGGACAGAGCTTGACTTCACGGGCGCGCCGCCCGCCGGGCTCAATCGCGGACAAACGCTCGATATCCGCATCACTCTGGCCAGCACCGCGCCTGCGCTGGTCGCTCCGGTCGGCGGCTGGCTGGAAACGGGCGGCGGCACCTCGGTCTTCGTGCTCGACGCCGATGGCGCCCATGCTCGCCGCCGTGCGGTGAAAACCGGTCGCCGAAATCCCGAACAGGTCGAAATCCTCTCGGGCCTTCAGCCAGGCGAACGCATCGTCACCTCCAATACTTCGTCGATCACCGGCGACATCCTCAATCTCCGCTAACAGGGAACTATGCTCATGATCCGTCTGGAAAATATCCAGCGCCGCTACGTGTCCGACGACGTGGAGACGACCGCGCTTCGCGATATCGACCTTGAGGTCGCTGCTGGCGAATTCCTCGCCATCATGGGGCCTTCGGGCTGCGGCAAGTCCACCCTGCTCAACACGCTGGGCACGGTCGACCGGCCCACCGGCGGCCGCTATCTGTTCGGCGAACAAGATCTGGCCGCGATGGGCGAGAAGGATCTGGCGAAGTTTCGCGGCTCCACGCTCGGCTTCGTGTTCCAGAGCTTCAACCTGATCGACGAACTGACCATCGAGGAGAACGTCGCCCTCGGCCTCGCCTACCGCGCCAATGGCGGAGACCGCCGCGCACGCGTCTCGGCGGCGATGGACAAAGTCGGCATCGCCCATCGCGCACGCCACTTCCCGCACCAGCTTTCAGGCGGCCAGCAACAGCGTGCGGCGATCGCCCGCGCCATCGTCGGCGATCCCAAGCTGATCCTCGCGGACGAACCGACCGGCAACCTCGATACCGCCAATGGCGAGCAGGTGATGAATATCCTCCAGGCCCTCAACGACGAGGGCGCGACCATCGTCATGGTCACCCACTCGCCCAGCCATGCCGACATGGCAAAGCGCCGGATCGACATGCTCGACGGGCGCATCGTCGCCTCGGCCATGCGATCGATCTGAGGGGGCCAAGGATGAACCGCTTCGCCCTGCTTTCGCTCTACCGCTCGCTCACTCGCCACAAGCTCTATGCCGCGCTCAACGTCGGCGGACTGGCGGTGGGGATCGCGGTGTTCCTCGTCCTCAGCCTCTATGCCCGGTTCGAGACCAGCTACGAAAAATGGCTGCCCCGCCATGACGGCATCTATGTGGTGCAGACCGTGTGGAACATACCGGAAAGCCCGTTCAACGGCGCCTATTCCTATACGATGGGCGGTCTGCTGGAACAGATGCGCGAGGATTTTCCCGGTATCGTCGGCACCCGCATTCTCGGCGGCGAGGGCGGCGGCGCCGTCATCCGGGGCGGCGCGGCGCATACCGTCGATCTGGCCCTCGTCGATCCCTCGTTCTTCGAGGTGTTCGATCTTCCCATGCTAAGCGGCAGTGGGAAGGCCCTGGAACAACCTGGCAATACGCTGATCAGCGAGACCCTCGCGCGGCGCTATTTCGGAGAAAGCGATCCTATTGGCCAGGTGCTGACGATCGGCACCGACAGAACCGAAAACTTCCGTGTTGCGGGCGTGTTTCACGATCTGCCGAAGAACAGCGACCTGAAGCTCTCCGTTCTCGTGCCGATGCGTAAGGGAGCGCTGAACGATAATTGGTACAATTGGGGTGGCACGTCCGTCAAAACCTACCTGCGTTTCGGCACGCCCGCCGATGCCCGCGCCTTCGCGCAGAAGCTGCCAGCCTTTGTAGACCGCCGCGCGCTCAAGGACTTGGGAAAGGATGCATGGAAAACGCTGCAACTCTCCTTTCTTCCCATCGCCAAGGCACATCTGGAGCCTGAAGGACGTGCCAGCGCTTCGGGAAAAATTACCGTCGTCACCCTCGCCATCGTCGGTCTGCTGACCCTGCTGGTCGCCATCGTGAACTATGTGAATCTGGCCACGGCTCGGGCCAATATGCGCGCACGCGAAGTCGCCATGCGCAAGGTCCTCGGCGGCGACCGCAATGCCCTTGTGCGACAGTTCCTCAGCGAAGCCATGCTGACCGTTGCCGTGGCGGCGCTGTTCGGCCTGATCCTCGCCGAACTCGGCCTGCCGCTGGTCAATGCCGCAGGCGGGCTCTCGCTCGCCATTCCCTATGGGCAGGTTGTTCCCGCGCTGGCGCTGCTGATCATTGTCGTGGGACTGGCTGCCGGTTTCTACCCTGCCATCGTGCTTTCCCGCTTCCCCGCCGCAGCGGTCCTCGCCTCGGCCAGAAGCCCCGGCGGAGGACGATCCGGAATCCGCCTGCGCGAAGCGCTCGTCGTTCTCCAGTTCAGCCTCGCGATAGCCTTCATAATCGCCACGACCGTGCTGGTTACGCAGACACGCCATGTCCGCCAGTCCGATCTCGGCTTCCAGCGCGAGGGATTGCTGGTGGTGCGCTCGTTCGCCACCGATCTCCTGGACGCTGCGCAGCGCCGCGCGATTGTTTCCGAGATGCGCGCTTTGCCGGGAGTTCGCGGCGTCGCCATCGCCAACAGCGCGGCAGGCGGCAGCGGCGAGAACAACGCCATCAATGTCCCGCTGCCCGGCGTCGCGGGATCCGGACCTTCGCTGCGCTGGATCGCAACAGGCCCTGATTTCTTCGCGGTCTACGGCGCGAGGCTGCTCGCCGGGCGGCTGTTCGACGAGGCGCACCGCGACGACGATGTCCGCTCCCACGGTTCCGGCGAAACAGACAACATCGTCATCAATCGCCGTGCCATCTCCACGCTGGGCTTCCGCTCCGCGCAGGATGCCGTGGGCAAGACCGTCGGCGGCGGCACCCCGCGCACGATCATCGGCGTCGTCGAGGACATGCGTTTCTTCTCCCCGCGCGAGCCCAACAGCGCGGCTTACTATATCTATTATCGCGAGCCGGAGAGACTCAGCACGCCGGTCGTCTCCGTGCGTTTCCAGGGCGATCCGCGCGAGACAATGGAACGCCTGCGCCAGCTGTGGCAGCGGATGGCCCCGCAAGTGCCGTTCGACTCTGCAACCGCCGACACCGAACTTGGCAAATTCTACGAGGCGGACGAGCGGGCGACGCGGCTTTTCGCCATCGGCGCAGGCCTTGCCGTGCTCATCGGCTGCGTGGGGCTCTGGGGGCTGGCCTCGTACAACACCCAGATGCGGATCAAGGAAATCGGCATCCGCAAGACGCTGGGCGCGTCCTCCGGCGATATCGCCAAACTGCTGGTCGGCCAGTTCCTGCGTCCAGTGCTGCTGGCCAACCTGCTTGCCTGGCCGCTTGCCTTCGCGGCGATGCGGACCTGGCTGGCCGGGTTTGACGACCGCATCGCGCTTTCCCCGCTCTTCTTCATCGGGGGAAGCCTGTTGGCGACAGTGATCGCGGTGCTGACGGTTTTGGGGCAATCGCTTCGCGCCAGTCGTGCGGCTCCGGCCTGGGCGCTTCGTCATGAATAAGCGAGCGGTATGGTTGGTTGCCCTGCTGATCGCCTCTCCGGCCTCGGCGGAGACACTGGGTGATGCTATCGCGGCAGCATACGAAACCAATCCGCAGCTTGCCGCCGCCCGTGCTCGGCAGGAAGCCTTAGCCGAAACGCCCGAGCAGGAGCGCGCGCTGGCCCGCCCGACGCTGTCGGTCGATGGCGACACCGGTTACGACCGTCAGGGCTATGGCAAAGCAGCATCGCTGACTGCGAATGTTGCTTTACCGATCTGGACCGGCGGCCGGGTCTCCTCGGCGGTGCGTGCCGCAAACGGCGATGTATCGGCAGGAGAGGAAGGGCTGCGCGACACCGAAGCTGCAATCCTGCAAGGGGTCGTCTCCGCTTATGCCGCGCTCCTCTACAACCAGCAGGCAGTGGAAGTGGCCCGCGTCGGCATCGAACGGCTCGACACGCAAGTAGCCGAAACCCGTGCTCGCTACGATCTCGGGCAAGCGACCCGCACCGACGTGGCGCAACTGGAGGCACAGCGCTCCACCGTCATCTCCAACCTGGCCGATGCTGAAGGCGCACTAGCCACAGCCGCGGCATCCTACCGGGCTGCGGTGGGGCGCGATGCCGGCACACTAACGGCGGAAGTCCCGCCACCCGCCGCGCTGCCCGCCAGCAAAGACGAAGCACGCCGGGCAGCGGAAGCGTCCAATCCCCTGCTGCTCCAGCAGCGCCTTGCGGTTGAAGCCTCCAGGGCACGTATCGATCAGGCACGGGCGGAGGGTGCGCCTTCCATTGATCTTGGCGGTGTCTACGGGCGAGGCGAAAAGCTTTCGAGCGGCAGTGTACGCGACTTTGAGAACGCCGCCTCGGTCGGGATGACGCTGCGGGTGCCCTTGCTGACCGGCGGCCTCGTTTCCTCGCGCTTCAGGCAAGCGGAGGCGAACAATCGGGCGGAGCGGTTCCTGGCCGACGCAGCCGAGCGCGAGGCCTTACGCGGTGTGGACACGGCTTGGGCAATGTTGACAGCGGCTCAAGGCAGGCTTCGCGCCAATGGCGAAGGACTTGCCGCCGCCGACCTCGCACTCAAAGGCGTTCGAGCAGAATATGGTTTCGGCTTGCGTTCGACGGTCGACATTCTCGTGGCCGACCAGAGTTTTCGCGCGGCGCAGCTCGCCGTCGCTCTAGCTAGGTCCGACGTGTTGGCGGCCGAGGCCGCTTTGCTGCGCGTGACGGGCCGGCTCGACAGAGCTGCGTACGAGTAGAACGATGAGACCTTATGACGCGCGGAGGTTGGCACAACGGCCATTCAACCACCTGTTGGCTCCTGAGGCTGATCGGTGCTGCCTGCGGCACCCGCCTTGGGGCAGAGGGGCTTTAATGCGGTCACTTGCCCACACGAGACATTCCGGAATCGGCCGGTACTGGGCGTCCCGATTGGAAAAGCTGCCGGTCCGAACTTGGGAAGCGAAAATCGTCCGTTGAACGTCCCTAAAGGGTCGAGCGCGGCAACGCGCTACTACGCGCGCCGTTCCTGCCTAATCGCTATTATTCCGCCAGTTACCCGGCCGCTCCGGACCGAAGGAAGTCGATCGTCTGCCGCTCGAAGGCTAGGGGATTTCGGGCAGCAGTCCGCAACATATCTTCATCCAGCGTCAACGCGATCTTGCCACCCGCGAGCATGAGGCCAGCATCGCAGGCGGAGGCCAATGTTCCAAGGTCATGGAGGGCGGTTATCAGTGTAAGGCCGCCATCAACCATTTGCCGTAGTACCTCGCGAAGATCGAAGATCGCGACGGGATCGAGCCAATTGAACGGCTCATCTAAGATAACGAGCCGGTGACAACCAGCGAACGCTGCGGCGACTGCGATCCTTTGCCGCATCCCGGCGGAGCAATCGCCAATCCAGCGCTCGAGCAATGGGGACAAGCCCAATGCTTCATGCAGTGCGCCAAGGCGGACGCGGACATCGTCCATATTTCCTCCGACGAGTTCGAGAACATCGCGCCCTCGCAATGCATCCGGAAGCTTGTCGGCCGGAGGAGAAAAGCCGAAAAACATCGCGCGCCCGGCTCGATCCCAAGTTTGTTCCTCGCCGTTCACCCAACATGATCCGGATGTGAACGGCAATCTTCCGGCGAGGGCCCGCAGCAGGCTGGTCTTGCCCGATCCGTTTGCGCCGATAAGGCCGAACCATGATCCACGCGCGACCGTCAGATCGACGCCTTGTATGACCCGCCGTCCATCACGCTCGACCGCTACATCGACGAGATGGATCGCGGATTTCATGCCAGCAACCATGTGTTTGCGCGGCCCTTGCGTTGCAGCTGCCAGAGCATGGCGAAGGCAACGATGGGGAAAGCAATCGGCATGAAAAAAGCAACGAACATGAGCAGTGCTGCGAATAGGGAGACGAGGAGATCGGCAAGCCGCTTGCCGTGCTGCCGGTATGCAAGGGTTCGTAAAGTCAGGAGAAACAGCGCCGCAGCGCATGCGGCAACAACGACGCCAGCTGCGGCCGGCCCGACGATGAGACAACTTCCCGGCATCGCTACAGCAAGGAATGACGCCATACCCCTGCTATGGAGAACAATGATGTGCGACGATCCATGCCCAACGATGGTCATGAAACGGACGGCACTGTCATCGACCATGGTCAATGTTAGGGTGAGCAGTATCGCTTCGATGCCGACGACAACCGTCAGTGCGTTGGTGTCCAGTCCCCACGCTGGCAGCACCGACAGAAACAAGATCACAGCCGCAATGACCCCGGCGATCGGACGGTGCAGCCAAGCTCGAATTGTCCATCCGGGGCGGGGCGTGCCGGTGACGCGCTTCGGTGTCCTGAAGCAGTTCGTCAGACCGGCGAGTAGCGCCCCACCTAAATAGGCGGGAACGCTCACGACCAGTAGTGACGGCCGGGCAGCCAGCGTTACCAGGATCAGTAGCGCCATTCCGACGCAGTGCCATGCCGCCATATAGCTTCGGCGCGTCCGTGGATGCAGAGCATCGGCCGCGAATAGTCCGTCAGAGACCTGGAACGCGAGACGCGTCAACACAAGGCGGCTCGCCCCGAGGCCGGTCATGGCAGCAGCCGCGAATGCAACCCACGCCGCAACCGTCCAAGACTGGTCGGCAAACCAGGAGCGTGCCACCGCCAAAGCGCCAAGTAGCATGACGACAGCAATCGCCCGATCACGCCATAGTGCGAACGTTATCCGTAGCGTGTTCCACCCGATCATCCTGTCTTGCCGAAACAAGCGGTTCACTTCGTATTCCGTAAGATAAGCGGCTGATACCTTTTGCGGCTCAGCACGTCTCCAGACCTGATCCGGGCAAACCTACTCATTATTTTCTGGGCGCCCTCGTGAATCCCAAACTCAATCATTGCATCAACTTAGCTCGGTGGAGTGCGTTGGCAACAATCCCTTATGTAGCACCTACAATCACGGGTCAGCGGCTTTCCCAGCGCTGCGCATGTAGGATAGAAAAGCGGCCTGTCTGATCCTGGAAAATAGAAATCGGCGATGGAGTGACCGGAACGGTCGACGGCGGGAGGGCTTCAATAGGTCGGATCCTCGCATTTCACAATGCAGGCATTCATGCTGAGATCGCCAATCTAAAAGGATTATCCTGATGCTCAACGGCCCCCGCCTCGCAACGCTCTCCGGCACGGCCCCCACCGGACTGGTGGTCCTGCTTCATGGATACGGGTCCAATGGCGAAGATCTGATCTCGCTGGCGCGCATGATCCAGCCCGCCTTGCCCGATGCGGCCTTTGTGGCGCCGAATGCCCTTTCGCAGATCCCTCACATGGCAGCCGCTTACCAGTGGTGGCCGATCGAGACCTTCTCGACGGCGGAACGTGCGGTCGGCGCGGCGGCTGCGGCGCCGGCTCTTGATGCTTTCCTTACTGCAGAACTCGAAGCGGCCGGGTTGACCGGCGACCGGCTGCTACTCATTGGGTTTAGTCAGGGGACGATGATGGCACTCCACGTCGGCTTGCGCCGGAAAGAAACCGTCGCCGGGATCATCGGGATTTCAGGCATGCTGGTCGCACCGGATTTGCTGGAAGCGGATATCCGCAGCCGTCCTCCGGTCCTGCTGATCCACGGTACGGAAGACGAGGTCGTGCCGTTCCGTTCCATGGATCTGGCCAACGCCGCACTCACGGCAACCGGCGTGCCCGTCGAGATGCACGTCTCGCCAGGGCTAGGCCACAGCGTTGGGCAGGATGGCCTTGAGGCAGCTGCGGCATTCGCCCGGACCGTGATCTGTTGAACACCGCGCGTCCACCCTTTGACGGTGGCAGATTTCAGGTGCCCGCCACGACGTCCATCTCGTCGAGAACATCCTGCGACAACCGCAGGTTCGCGGCCGCCATATTCTCGGTCAGATGCGCAACGCTCGAGGTGCCTAGGATCAGGAGCAGGTTGGGCGAACGCGCCAGCAGCCACGCCAGCGCAACCTGCAACGGGCTGGCATCGAGCCGCGCCGCGATCCGGGAAAGGGCATCCGACTGGATCGGGCTGAACCCGCCCAGCGGGAAGAACGGGACATAGGCGATCCCCTGGCCGGCTAGGTCTTCCAACAGCGCATCGTCGGCACGGTGGACGAGATTGTACTGATTCTGGACGCAGACCACCGGCGCAATCCTCTGCGCGTCGGCCACTTACGAAGGCGTGACGTTGCTGAGGCCAAGATGCCGGATCAGGCCTTGCTCGCGCAATTGCGCAAGCGTGGAGAATTGTACTTCGAGCGATCCTTCGCTCGGCGCGTGGTCATCGCCCATCAGCCTCAGGTTGACGACTTCGAGCTGCTCCAGGCCCAGATTGCGCAGGTTGTCGTGCACCGCCTGCGTCAGTTCGGTTGGGCTTTGCGCCGGGAGCCACGCGGCATCGTCGCCACGTACCGCGCCCACCTTGGTCACGATGATCAGACCATCGGTATAGGGATGCAGCGCTTCGCGGATGATCTGGTTGGTGACGTGCGGTCCGTAGAAGTCGCTCGTGTCGATATGGTTGACCCCGGCCTCTACTGCGGCGCGCAGGACCGCAATGGCGGCGGCGCGATCGCGCGGCGGGCCAAACACGCCAGGCCCTGCAAGCTGCATGGCGCCATAGCCCATCCGGCTGACGGTACGGTCGCCAAGTTCAAAGGTCTTCGCGGGTACAAGGTCGGTCATGTGCAAATCTCCTGAAGGTGCGACCAGGCATATGGACAGCTTGCCAACGATCGATAAGCCGTGCAAATCAGCACAGGCTGTACGAGAATTTGCACAATGGCGACTGAACTCGACGATCTATCGGCTTTCGTAGCCGTGGCCCGCGCAGGCGGTTTTCGCGAGGCCGCACGGGTATCGGGCGTTTCCGCATCCGGTCTCAGCGAAGCGCTTCGACGGCTGGAGGCGCGGCTGGGCGTGCGCCTGCTGCACCGCACGACGCGCAGCATCTCGACCACCGAAGCGGGCACCCGGCTGTTCGAGCGCCTCTCCCCCGCCCTGAACGAGATCAATGCCGCACTCGACGCCGTCCATGCCGAGACCGACCAGCCGGCCGGCACCCTACGGCTCAACGTCCCGGCGAATGTCGCCAGAACCGTCCTTCCCGGCATCCTGCCAACATTCCTGAAAGCGCATCCGCAGATCCGGGTGGAAGTGACTGTGGAAGACAGCTTCGTCGATATTCTCGCTTCCGGGGCCGACGCCGGCATCCGCTACGAGGAACGGCTGGAGCAGGACATGATCGCGTTACCGATCGGACCACGGTCGCAGCGGATAATCACGGCGGCGGCTCCGGCCTATCTCGATGTCCATGGCCGCCCTGCGCATCCCCGCGACCTTCTTCACCTCGCGTGCCTGCGCCTGCGCTTCTCCAGCGGCGCGCGGGCCATCTGGGAATTCGAGCGCGGCGACGAAGTGATCCGAATCGACCCGCCCGGCCCTCTCCTTATCCAGCCTGGTATGGCTTGCGACCTGCTGGTCGAGGCCGCGATGGCGGGGCTCGGTGTCGTACGGCTCTTCGAGGACTGGCTTGCCCCGGCCATGCAATCAGGGGCCTTGGAACGGATACTCAACGAATGGGACGAGCCGTTCTCGGGGCCGATGCTGTATTATTCCGGCCGCCGCCAGCTTCCGTCTCCGCTCAGGGCCTTCATCGACTTCACCCGGAAGGAGCCAGCTGCACCGCAAGCGCAAGGCTAACGACCGTCCGCTTGCAGCAAGATTTGCAATTAGGGCCTTCGCCCGCACTGATCTGAATGACCTCGATTGGTCGGCAACGCGCGGCAATGCCGCCGTGGAGCGGATTTGTCCCGCCGCTCGAAAGCGGTCATTCGTTCTGACTGGCCTCGTGCCCCTCCGGCGAAAAAAGCTGCCTGACGGCAGACGCCTATATTGCTGCCGTCCAGAACGCCTGATCAGGTCACCAAAAGCGGCCATTCCATGAGACGACAGATATCACGCAGGACAAAACCTCAGCATCGATATCTGCCGGTTGTGAGGAGCCCATGACCATCAACATTCCGGATCGCGAAGCAGGACTACGCGAGGAACAAAATATGGATGCATGCTCTCTCCACCAATACGGGCGCGGCGTAGTCGCAACGCACAAAAACTGCCTTTTAGGATTCCTCCGTTCTCGAGGTCACCGTCGCGTCGACCGTCGGGCAGTAGCTCAAAGTTCAGCCTCTCGCCGTCGCCAGCTCCACGGCTTGTTTCAGATCTTGCTGGCCGAATGGTTTGCCAAGCTTGATCATGCGCGATGGTGCACCGGCCGGTAGCTCGGCATAACCGCTCGCAAGAATGATCGGCAGATCGGGCAGCAGATCTATGGCTAGATCGGCCAGTTGGGTTCCAGTCATGTTCGGCATGGCCTGATCGGTGATCATCAGGTCCACGTCGGGTATTTTCTGGAGAAGTTCGAGCGCTCGCTGGCCGGAATGCGCCTCAAAGACTTCATGCCCCAGGTCTTCCAGCATTGCAGCGGTGTTCATCAGGATCAGGCCATCGTCGTCGACCGCAAGCACCTTCAGCTTTCTCGTCTCAGTAGGGATAGCGCGAACCGGAGCGATGGGTGCGGGCGCCTCCAAATGTGGCGTAGTAACGGGAACCCACAGCGTTGCTACCGTGCCTTGGCCGGGGGTGCTCTCGATCACGAAGCCGCCGCCAAGTTGCTTGGCGAAGCCATGAATCATCGAGAGGCCAAGGCCTGTCCCCTTCCCCACGCCCTTGGTCGTGAAGAAAGGTTCCGTGGCGCGGGAAAGCGTATCGGCATCCATGCCATGCCCGGTGTCGACAACAGAGAGGGTCACGAACGATCCCGCCGCCACCTCGCTCAACTCTCCATCGGTCAGCAGCTTTTGCCCGGCCTCAATCCGCACCGGTCCGCCAGCAGGCATGGCATCGCGGGCATTCACTACGAGATTGAGCAGCGCCATTTCGAGTTGGTTGGTGTCGACCATAACCGGCGGCAAACCGTAAGGTATGGCCAGTTCAAGCTGCCATGGCGGGCCTAGAGTCCGTACGATGAGGTCGCGGAAGCCGAAGACCAGCGTGCGAACATCGACATGTTCGGTGACGAGATCTTGCCGGCGGGCGAAAGCCAGCATCCGCTGGGTAAGTGCGGCCCCTCGGCGCGCACCCTGCTCGGCATTGCCGATCAGGCGGACTGCGGCTTCATCGAGAGGAACGCGCTTTCGTAGCAGTTCCAGACTGCTGGTTATCGCCATAAGTAGGTTATTGAAATCGTGCGCGATTCCGCCAGTCAGTTGGCCGATGGCCTCCATCTTCTGGGCCTGACGCAAGGCATCTTCCGCGCGGTGCCGCGTGGCGACTTCCTGCTGGACCCGCATTTCCAAAGTGTCGTTCAGTTCACGTAGCGCGGCTTCCTGCTCCTTGGCGGCAGTGACATCGTAGATCACGCCGACCAGCCGATAGCCTGCCCCTTCCCGGAAAACTTCGCCGCGCCGGGCTATCCACCGGTGGCTGCCATCGTCGCGGCGGGAGATCTGGAATTCCGCATCGAACCCGTCCTCGACGATGTCATCATCAGGGCCGGGAATAAGCCGTTCCCCCGCGTCGAGATGAACGCTGTTGATCGTCTGCACGGGCAGAACCGGCGCGGGGTGCAGACCCAGGAGCCGGCAGAACTCGTCCGAGACCATCGCCGTGGCAAAACCGTCCATGTACTCGAACGTGCCGACACCGCCTGCAGACTGGGCGATGCGCAACCTTTCTTCGGTGCGCTTGCGTTCGGTCACATCGACGAGGAGGCCGGTGAACCTGATCGGCTCATCGCTGTCGCTGATCAGGCCTTGCCCACGGGCGTGGACCCATAGGGTCGTCCCATCGGGCGCAACGACCCTGAATTCCTTGGAAAAGAACTCGGCGCCCGCAAGAATGCCGGCAACCGCAATGCGAACCCGCGCGCGGTCCTCGGGATGGATTGCTTTGAAAAATGCGCTGGTGGGCAGGCCCGCAATGCCGGTTTCGGGATCGATGCCGTAAAGCTCCGCAAAGCCTGCGTCGACGGTCAAACGATCGGCAACGATATCCCAATCCCAGGTGCCGCTGGCACCGGGAGCAATCGAAAGCAGGCTGATCGCGGGTTCGCTCATTATTCCCCGACGTCCTCGCCGACCACGCGCTCGATGAATTCACCCAGCAGATCCTTTAGCGTTGCGAGCGAAGGAAGGTCCATTATCATGGCAATATACCCGCGAATGTCCCGGCGGCGGACGGCAAAGTCGATATAGAGGAACAGGACGAGGCCCTCCCCCTCGCCCTGATCGGTGGTCTCGAAAAGGCTGGCCCCCGTGCCACGCAGCACTTCTGGAATGGTCATAGTCAGCGACCGCTTGAGCATGTTGGCCATCGTCGCCAGGCAGGAATTGAGGATGACATTGCCGGTTTCGGCAAGCGCCTCGTTCTCCATTTCCAGAACGTCTTCCGGTGAAAGCGCGTCGCCGGTAACCGCTCGTACCAGTTCAAGGCTGTTCGTCTCGGGGAAGATAAGGAGTGCCCGGCCGGAAAATGGGCCGGAAAAGTCCTGCCGCACGGCCACCAGATCGCTGACCTCGCGCTCACTGATGAGGCGGGCCGCGCGCTGTTGGTTCACGATCTCGATCGAGGGGACCGAAAGCAGAACCTGATCGCCGATCATCTTGCGCAGGCTAGAGGCAGCCCGACTAACGCCGATGTTGACGATCTCCGTCAGTGCATCGCGCTCAAGCTCGGCCAGGACAAGGGCGTCAGGCGTCATGCCCGTTTTGCCCGGAAACGCAGGGCAGCGCCGGATAGGAACGGCTCAAGCGCATCGGCGGTTACCGGCTTGGGAACGAAGCCCGCGCCGATCTCTCTCGCCCGCGCGACTATCTCGTCCTGAATGTTCGCTGTGATGATGGCGATAGGCATGTCGGGGAGGAGAACGCGCAACTCGCTCGCTAGTTCTAGTCCGTCCTTCTCCGTCATGTTAAAATCTATCAGCGCCAGATCGGGCGCCGTTTCCTCGATGATCTCAAGGGCCTGAGCAGCGCTTCCGGCCTCTACCTTTTTCCATTCGGGCTGGAGTTCGGCCAGCGCCTTTCCGGCGACGATCCGCGCTAGCTTGCTGTCATCTACGATCAATACGGTAACGGACATATGCAACTCCGGGATGGCCGCCTTAGGCGGACCTGTCAGTTATGAAAATTGCCATCGTCGGCGCCGTGGGACGCCAGAGGGGAAAGCAGACCGGCGGCCAGGGGGCACTCTGCGGGCAGATTGAGGATCGCCGGGCGGAGCGCAAACAGAATCTGGACCACGGCAAAGTGCATCCGCGTGGCCCCGGATAGATCCACTGGGCTGCGGCGCTGCGTTTCGAGCGCGCTGAGCAAGGCTTCGGCATCCTCGGCGGAGCATCGCCCTTCCAGTACGATGCGATCGTCTCCAAGCCTGACCGTCACGCCACCAGCTCCGGTATGTCGAGGACGATGAGGACATCGCCGTCGGGTGTCAGCGCGGATCCCATGACCCCGCGCATCGCCGCAAGTATTCCGCTCGGCGGTCGCAGCACGGTATCGATCCGCTCCCCGAAACCATCGACCTGCAACGCCACGGCCTCCCCGTTCATTCGGGTGACGACCAGCCGGGCATACGCACTCTCGCATGCCTCGGCATCCAGCAAATTGCCGAGATGAAGCACCGGGATCGTCCTGTCGCGCAGAACGCAGGCCAGCCCGCCACCCACCGGAAGCAAGGCGGTTCGATCGATCCGAACGGTTTCGACCACCTGTTCGAGCGAGAGCCCATAACGCTCCGCCGCCACTTCGACGACCAGCAAGCCGGTGGTAAGCGCATTACCTGGCAGATGAATGTGAAAATCGGTGCCAAGGCCGATCCGGCTGCGGACTTCGATAGTGCCCCGCAGAGCGGTGACCGCATTCTGCACGACATCCATTCCCACGCCGCGCCCGGAAACTTGCGAGACCGTTGCCGCCGTCGAGAATCCGGGTGCGAAGATCAGCCGTAATGCCTCGCAGTCGTCCAGAGTTTCGGCGCGTTCGGCCGCGACAAGGCCCCGGTCGACGGCCGTGCTCCGGATCGCTGCCGCGTTTATCCCGGCGCCGTCGTCGCTGAGCGTGACCGCGATCCTGTCGCCCTCACGCCGAAACGACAATGCGACGCCTCCGCGCTCTTCCTTCCCGGCCGCGCGCCGAATGTCCGGCGCTTCGATGCCGTGGTCAACGGCATTGCGCACCAGATGGAGCAGCGGTTCGAAAAGGCTGTCCGCGATCTGCTTGTCGACTTCCAGACCATCGCCGGTGATGGTGAGTTGGATACGCTTCCCCAAGCTCTCGGCGATTTCGCGCGCCATGCGCGGGAGACGCCGAAGCGCGGGTTCTAGCGGAACCATCCGCACCGCGCCGAGATCGCTGCGCAGCCTGCCGCTGGCACGCTCGATAGCCAGTTGAGCGCCGCGCAGCCGCGCGCCCAGCGCAGGATCCAGCCGCACGGCTTCTTCCGCAATGGGCCCCAGAGCGTTGATCGCCACAATCAGATCGCCCAATCCATCAGCCAGTAGGTCCAGCCGTCGCCCCTCCACGCGCAAGTAGGATCCGTTGGCTGACGGTTCGGACGCCAGTAGGTCCGCTGCAGGAGTACCCGACGCCACATGACCATGCGCGACCGGAATTGGCGCTAAGCTGACCTGCCCGGGTACAAGGCGAAACGCGCTGCGGAGCGCATCCTCAGGCGCGGCGCTCAAGCCTTCGAGCACGCTGAAGCACGAAAACGGCTCAAGCTCGGAAATATCCGGCCAGTCGGCATCGGCTGGCAGCACCGTCAGCGCGACAAGCTCGGGCACACCTTCCAGAACGGCCAGCGGATCCTCGCCGCGAAAGAAGCAATCTGCATCGGGTGTATAGCGGAAGGCGACCAAGGGACCGGCAGCGCCCGCAATCGCCGCGCTTTCGCGAGTTCGCAGCGTCTCGACCCACTCGGCCCCGCCATCGCTCGTTCCCACTGGCGCCAGTGGCGCATGAGCCCCCCCAACCGGCAACCGTGCCACTGCCGCTCGGCCCATGTCTTCCGCATCGTCCGGCAATCGGCCGACGCGCTCCATGTCGTCGATCCAGCGATCAGTCTGGTCGATGCATCCCAGCAGCCCTGCAATCGTGTCTTCGCTCAGCACACCGGGCTCTTTGCGCGCCCTATCGAGCAGATCCTCGGCGGCATGTAGCATCCGCTCCGCCGGAAGCAGCGAAAAGACGGCAACCGATCCCTTCAGGGTGTGGACTGTGCGAAAGGCGCTGTCGATGTGGGAACTGCTGGACGGATCCCGCGCGAGCGCAGCCAGGTCTTTCCCGGCCTGCGCAACAAGTTCGCGCCCCTCGATCAGGAACTGTTCGAGCATGTCGTCCATCAATCGCGACGATAGACTATTGCGTCGGGAAGGCGAGTGAGCGTGAAGCGGTTGGAAATCCGCCCCATCGATTCGCTATGCCCAAGGCAGACAAAACCGCCGGGATTCAGGCAATCGTGGATATTGTCAGCCGCGACCAGCCGCGCCGCATCGTCGAAATAGATCAGCAGATTGCGGCAGAGGATCACGTCGAACTTGCCCTGACGGGCCATGTCCGCCGGATCAACGATGTTTGCACTCGTGAACCGCACGGATTCGCGAATATCCTGAATGATGCGGCGCCGGTGTCCGTGCTCGGACTCGAAATAGGATTGCTTAACCGCCTGCGGAAGCCGGGCCAAAGAACGTTCGGCAAAGTGCCCTTCGCGCGCCCTCGCCAGTGCATGCGTGTCTATATCCGATCCGACGATCTCGATGTTGTAGGCATCCACCAGAGCCCAGTTTTCAAGCAACCAAAGCGCAATCGAGTAAGGCTCCTCCCCCGTGGAGCACGGCAGCGACCATATGCGAACCAGATCGCCGGGCCGCCGTACCCGAACCAGCTCGGGAAGAATATCGTTCGAAAGGGCGGCCAATTGCTGCTCCTCGCGGTAGAAATAGGTCTCGTTGATCGTGAAGGCGTTGATCAGCGCCTCACGTTCTTCAAGGTGGGTGCCTAGCAAGGCGATGTAACCGGCGGCGCTTGAAACTCCGTTGCGGTGCATACGGTCGGCAATCCGGCGCTCGATATAGTACCGCTTGTTTTCCCCGAAGACCATTCCGGTCCAACGATACAGAAGCTCACCGACACGGGCGATTTCTCCCGCGGTCAGCGAAACCTTCTGCTGCGAATTTGCGCGCTCGTCAGGCACCGAGAAGTCGTTTCGACAATTCGGCGGCAATATCGTCCAGCGGGCAGACGCATGACGCGGCGCTGCGCGCCACCAGAGCACCCGGCATTCCCCAGATTACCGCCGTACTCTCCGCCTCCGCAATGGTTTGGCCGCCCATGGCGTGCAATGTGCTCATGGCCGAGGCTCCATCTGACCCCATACCAGTCATTAAGACGCCGATCAGCTTTTCCGGCGCGACCACGCGCATGGCGCTTTCGACCAGACGGTCGACGCTGGGATGCCAGAAATATGCGGCACTGGACGGCGCCGGCATGGCCACGAGTTTTCCGCCTCGGCGAGACAGAATAAGGTCGGCATCGCCCTTGCCGATATAGGCGTTGCCCGGTGCAAGGGGCGTGGTTTGGGTCACCTCATGAACCGCAAGACCGCCAATGCGATCGAGCCTTCGCGCCAAGGGCCCTGTAAAGCTGCCGGGCATATGCTGCGCGATCACTACCGGCCAAGGGAAAGCCTCGGCCAAGTCGCCAAGCAGGACATCCAGCGCCTGAGGGCCGCCGGTGGAGCAACCCACCAACACCACGCCGGCCTGGGACAGATGCTCCGAAGGAGTGGAAACAGGGGGCGAAACGGACCGCGATCCTGTCACCTTGCGAGTGATGGCGCCGGCAGATGGATTCGCCTGCTTGCCGGCGTGCAGAGCCCGAACTCTTTCCCGCAAGCGCAATGCGCGCGGGACATGCGCCTTCGCAGCGGCCCGCACTTTGTCCACCAGCGCGTCCGCTATCGCGTCGATCTCCAGTGAGAGTGCGCCGCGCGGCTTCGCGACGAAATCGACCGCCCCCAGGCTCATGGCCTCAAGCGTCTCTTCGGCGCCCTCGCTGGTGAGTGAGGAGACCATGACGACGGGTGTCGGGCGCAGCACCATGATGCGGTCGAGACAGGTCAGCCCGTCCATATCGTGCATGTGAACGTCGAGCGTGATCACGTCCGGCGCGAAGTCCGTAAGCATCTGCAGCGCCTCCGTCCCGCCGCGCGCCGTCGCCACTTCGAACTCGCCGGTCGATCCGAAGATATCGCTGAGCAGGCGCCGAATAAGCGCGGAATCGTCGACGACCAGCAATCGCGTCACGGTCAGGCCTTCGCAGCCTTTGCGCTCAAACCGGCAAGAAGATCGCGTTCCGCCCGGTCCAGCAGCGCCTGCGGATCGACGATCAGCACTAGATCCTCGCTGGTCGCCAATTGAGCGACCCGGTCGAAAATCCGCGCCTCCTCACTGCCGAGATCGGGAGCCTCGCGAATGTTCGCCTCTGCAATTTCGATCACTTCCGACACGGCATCGACGATAAAGCCCGCAGTGAGCGTGCCGATGCGGACGACGATGACGCGCGGCTTGTCCCCAGCCACCGCTTCCGCGCCGTTGAAGCGCCGAACCTGATCGATCACCGGAATCACTTCGCCGCGCACGCTCATCAGGCCTTTCACGAAGGCAGGCGCCTTGGGCAAAGGAGCGAGGCGTTCCGGCAAGGAGCTGATTTCCTGCACTTCGCGCACCGGCAAGGCGAAGCGGTCGCACCCGATGCGGAACAGCACGAAGCGTTCCCCTTGCGCCATGGTCTGGCCGCCGTTCATCTCGTCTTGGTCCCCGGAAGCGGTTTGGTGCAGCCTTGCGGTGATATCTTCGCGCAGCAACTGATCGCAGGAAAGCACCGACAGCAATCGGGTTCCTTGGTCCATCCGGCAAATGGCCTGAATCTGCGCTTCACCTCCGCGCTTGAGCGCCTGCGGGACGAGGTCGATCTGCCCTTCCGACACACGCTCTATGGCTTTCATGGCTTCGACGACGAGCCCGATTTGGTGGCCGCCCACATGCACGATGACAACACGTGCCGCGTGAGACCTATCCCACGCGCGAAGCCCCAGCAGCGCCGACAGCGACAGCAGCGGCAGAACTTCACCGCGCAGAGGCATTGTACCCACCACGGCTGCGTCCGCATGCGGCATGAGCGTTATCTCGGCGGGAAGCCGGCGAATTTCCACCACCGAATCCAGGGGAAGCGCGAAATCCTGCCCTCCGGCCAGAAACGTGACCAGCGCATGGGTTTCGCCGTCATCAGCTCTATCGGCGGTTTCCGCCTGATCCTGACCGATTGGCGCAGCACGCTGCCGGGTGCCCTGCGGGCGCCTCTCCGGCACGGCACGCTTCATCAGGGCAGCAAGGTCCAACCTCGACACTTCCGGGGGGGCATCATCCCCCACCACCTTCGCAACGGCCGTGACGGCAAGACCAACCGGCCCATCCAGATCGGCCACGATGATCCGCCCGACCTCTGCATCCGCCTCGCCCAGCAGGCGCGCCACCGAAAGCACAGGAACCACCGTCCCGCGCAGGTTGGCAAGCCCGAGCAGCGCGGCAGGCCCATGCGGCACACGTGAGAGTCGGCTGGGCGGCGCGATTTCCCGCACGAGCGACGCCGGCAATCCCAGGCGACGCTCGCCCACGCTGAATGTCAGCGTTCGGCCCGTCAGGGCAGATACCTCCTCCACCGGCTCAAACGTCCCCAGTGGCAAGCACGGACGCGATGGAGGCGATGTCTTCGATCGACGCTGCCAGCGATTCCGCGCCCTGGGCTTGCTGGCGCGCGGCGGAGCTTGCTTCTCTGGCGGCAACGGCCGCCAGATCGGCAGCCTGGGCGATCTGGTCCGTGCCGCTTTTGACTTCGCGCACCGATCGCAACATGTCTTCGGCTCCGGCAAGGATCGCGCCGTTCACATTGCGGACTTCGTTCAGTTCCTGCGTCACCAGCGAAAAGCGATCGATAATCGCCCGGTTGCGCCCGATTTCGGTCTCCGCCGCACCGAGAACCTGTTCGAAATCGCGGCGGACAGTGGATATCTGGTCCTGTATCTGCAGCGCGGTTTCCTTCGTGCGTTCCGCACTCACGGCAGCTTCGCGCGACAGCTTGCGGATATCGGCCGACACGGTCGCGAACCCGCGCCCCGCCTCGCCGGAGCGCGTTGCCTCCACCGCGCCACTGACGGAGAGCATGCTCGTCTGAACAGCGATCAGCGAAAGATTCTCCGCCATGCGCTCGATCCGGCGGGTCGTCTCAGCCAGCGTGCGGTAAAGCCCGAGTACACCGCTCACGTCGCTGAGCGCAGCACCCACGCCCTCCGCCAAGCGCTGGACCATTTGCTCGCTGTCCTGAACCGAGCCGACGATGCCGTCGATGGCCGTATCGGCGATCTGCGCGCGCGATTGCGCAATCTCAGCGGCGCGTTCGATCTGCGCCATGGCGGCATTGGCCTGGACAGTGGCCGAAGCCTGGATGTGCGTGCCCCGACCGATCTGCTCCAGCGCGACCAGGATCTGGCCCGAAGCGCCGGACAATTCCTGGATGGTCGCCGAAAGTTGTTCCGCGGCAGCCGCCACGTCCACGGCGGCGCCGCCGACATCGCCAGCCTGCAATCGCGCGGTCAGATCACCCAGCGCGTCCGCGGTCTGCTGGCTTTCGTCCAGCGAGGTGCTTTGCTGCTCGACCGCCTGCTGCGCCTCCGCCGCCGCAGCGGACTGTTCCTCCGCCGTGCGCGCGATCTGTTCGGCGCCTCGTCCAGCCTCGCCGGCAGCGCGTTCTGCCTCCACGGCGTTTTCGAGAATTTCCTGTGCCCCGAGGGCCAGCGCCTGAAGGTTTTCGGACGCCGATCGCAGCCGCGCCACAACCTGATGGCCGGACTGGGCTTCGCTGCTCGCGGCGGTGGAAGAAGATCGCACACGCTCCGCGATCCGCACCACTTCCTCACCGATGCCGGACGCCAGCGCGCGGACCTCATTCGCACGCGCTTCGGAATCTTCTGCCAGCAACCGGACTTCGTCGGCCACTATGGAAAAGCCCGCGCCGCCATCGCCGGCCCGCGCCGCCTCGATCGCCGCGTTCAGCGCCAAAAGGCTGGTCTGATCCGAAACATCGACGACACTCGCCCCGATGTCCGCGATACGGGCCGCCGCCTCCTCCAGCGCCATCATTAAGCCTGCGGTGGCAAGCTGACGCTGTGCACTCAGTTCGATGGCGGAAACCGAGGCGGTGATCTGGGCACTGATATCGGCAAAGCCGCCCTGCACCGCCTCTGCCTTCCGTTTTGACTCCTCGGCCCGAATGCGCGCCTCGCGAAAACCGGATCCCAGAGACGCAATCAGGCCAAGCGATTCCTGCGCCGCACCGGCAGCTTCCTCTGCGCCGCTGGAAATCTGGTCCATCGCCCTTTGCAGCTCCGACGATGCTGCCGATGCTTCGGCAAGGCTGCTGGCCAATTCCTGAGTGGCCTCATCGATGCGGTCGGCGGCCGAGACCGGCTTCGCCTTGGCGCGGCGGCGCGGCTGGGGCGCGGTTTTGGCGGGCGCCGGAGGATGTGGCACCGCAGCGGATGCAGGCGATTTGGTGCGGGATCCGAGGGTCGATTTCTTCACCAGCGCCATGGGTTCTCTCGATTCTGTGTCAACGCAGGCGGGCATACGCCATGCAACCGATGCCCGCTAGTGCCCCACGGCCCCGGCGATACAGCGGACGATCCACGCATGAAATGACCGCGCCGGGTAGCGCGTCCGGCGCGACGAGGCGAACCGTCATGAGGGAACGCCTACGCGCCCCGGAAGCTTTCATTGAAAAGCTGGGCGGAGTTCCCGCGTGCCGGCTCGGTCACTTCTCAGGAGATGTTCGCATGCCCTCCCCCAAGGACCACCGCAGCCCCGCCGTAAACAATGCTCTCGGCAAAGTTCTGGCCGGCTCAGGTCGCAACGAGAGCAAGACCACCGCGGGAAATGGGGGCGAACTGCATCAGGAGGTGGCCGGCGCGAGCAGCGATCCCGCAGCGTATCTGACGGACAATTTCGGCCATCGCATCTCGGACAATCAGAACAGCCTTCGCGCAGGCGCGCGCGGACCGTCGCTGCTGGAAGACTTCGTCCTGCGTGAGAAGATCTTCCATTTCGATCATGAGCGCATTCCCGAACGCATCGTCCACGCGCGCGGGTCCGGCGCGCACGGCGTGTTCGAATGCACCAAGGCGATACCGGAACTGACCAAGGCATCGATCTTCCAGAAAAACGGCGCGACCTGCCCGGTCTTCGTCCGCTTCTCGACCGTCGCCGGGGGCGCCGGATCGGTGGATACACCCCGCGACGTGCGCGGCTTTGCGGTGAAATTCTACACCGATACCGGCAACTGGGATCTGGTCGGCAACAACATCCCGGTTTTCTTCATCCAGGACGCCATCAAGTTCCCGGACCTGATCCACTCGGTGAAAATGGAGGCCGATCGCGGCTATCCGCAGGCCGCGTCGGCCCATGACACGTTCTGGGATTTCATCTCACTGATGCCCGAAGCGCTGCACATGGTCATGTGGGCGATGTCGGACCGCGCGATCCCGCGTTCCTTGCGTATGATGGAGGGGTTCGGCGTGCATACCTTCCGCTTCGTGAACGAGAGCGGCGAAAGCAAATTCGTGAAGTTCCACTGGCGCCCGGTGCTGGGCATGGAAGCACTGGTCTGGGATGAGGCTGTGAAGATCGCCGGAGCCGATCCCGATTTCCACCGCCGCGACTTGTTCGAGGCGATTGCCGGCGGAAACCATCCGGCCTGGGACCTGGGTGTGCAAGTGTTCGATGAAGATTGGGCCGCGAAGCAGCCCTACGACGTGCTGGATGCCACCAAGCTGATCCCCGAAGAGGATGTTCCTCTGGACATCGTCGGCAGGCTAACGCTCGATCGCAATGTCGACAATTTCTTCGCCGAGACCGAGCAAGTTGCCTTCCTGCCCAGCAATGTGATCCCGGGCATCGATTTCACCAACGACCCGCTGCTTCAGGGACGTCTGTTTTCCTATCTGGACACGCAGAAGTCGCGCCTCGGCACCACCAATTTCCACCAGATCCCGATCAACGCGCCCAAGTGCCCGTTCCACAATTTCCAGCGTGACGGGCTGATGCAGACCATGGTCCCGACCGGACGGGCCAACTACGAACCCAACAGTCTGGCAGAGGCCGGTGAGGATGCCGGCCCGCGCGCCGATCCGGAAACCGGCTTCACCACCTTTCCGCAAAATGCGGAGCGAAACGATCCGGCAGAGAAGCTGCGAATCCGATCGGAACTATTCGCCGATCACTACAGCCAGGCGGCCTTGTTCTATCACTCGCAGACCGAGAACGAGCAGGCGCATATCGCTTCGGCCATCGTGTTCGAGCTGTCGAAAGTCGCCATCCCGCACATCCGCGAGCGCGTGGTTGCCCGCCTGCGCAATGTCGATGAGGATCTGGCCAAGCGCATTGCCGAAGGGCTTGCCATCGGCCTTCCCGCAAAAGCCAAGCCGGCGCGCGAACCGGTTGCGATGAAGCCGTCCGATGCCCTCTACATCCAGAAGAACGCGCTCGATACGCTGGAGGGGCGCAAGATCGGCATCCTGTTTGCCGAAGGGTCGGACAAGGCCGCTATCGAAAAGCTGAAGGCGCAGATCGAGAAGGCAGGCGGCACGCCGTTCCTCGTCGCGCCAAAGGTGGGCGGCATTGCCGTGAAGGGCGGCACGCTGGAGGCCGATGGCCAGCTGGCGGGCTCCCCCTCGGTCGTGTTCGATGCGGTTGCCTCGATCCTGATGCCGGACGCGGCTGAGAAGCTGGCCTCTCAAGGCGCGGCGGTGCAATGGTTCATGGACGCTTACGGGCATTGCAAGACGATTGCCCACTGCCCGGGCACCCAAGTGATCCTCGACAAGGCTGGCGTCGAGAAGGACGACGGCGTCGTCCCGGTGGAAGATTTCGCGAAAGTCAGTGCGAAGCGGCACTGGTCGCGCGAGGCGACGGTGCGCGATCTGGCGTGAGCGCGTCCATCCCGCTTACCGAGGCGAGGGACCTCAGAACCGGTAGAGTGCCATGGCGCGACACCGAATGGAGCCCTCCCCACTCAGGTCCGCTGCCGGCGGCGCATGTCGACGTTGCGATACTGGGCAGCGGGATCATGGGCTCGATCCTTGCCGAGCGGCTGTCTGGCAGCGGACGGGCTGTAGCCATCTGCGATCGGCGCGCACCTGCCACCGGCAGCACCGCTGCTTCCACCGCGCAAATCATGTGGGCCATGGACGTCCCTTTGATCTCGTTATCCAACGAACTGGGTGAGGACGAGGCGGCGCGGCGGTGGAAGCGGGTGTTTGCCGCCGTCGAACGTTTCGGCAAGCATCTCGATGGACTTGAGCAACCTGTGAAGCGAGACGCGCCGACGCTCTATCTGGCTGGCGATCTCCTGGATCCGGACGGTCTTGAAGCGGAAGCCAATCTCCACCGGCAGCATGGCCTTCCCTCGGATTTTCTCCCGGCCGCCGCAGTTGCGGAGCGTTTCGGTGCGGTCCCGCGATCCGGCATCGTTTCTACCGGCACTTATGCCATCGACCCAGTCCGGACCTGTCACGCTCTGCTGGCCCGCGCGCAGAAGCACGGCTGCACCTTGACCTATCCGGTGGATGTCGTCGCCCTTCACCGCTCTGCCCAGGGCGTGGAACTGGAGTTGGCGGACGGCCGCAGCTTCACTGCAAGCGACGTGATCCTCGCCACCGGATATGAGCGCGCGCGCCTGTTCCTGCCGCCGGCCTTCTCACTATTGTCCACGTACGTCATCGCCACCAAACCCGGCACCGCACCGCTATGGAAAGAGGACGCCATGATCTGGGAAGCGAGCGATCCCTATCTCTACGTCCGATCCTGCGGCGAAGGTCGGATTATCGCCGGCGGCGAAGATGTGGAGATTTCCGAAGCCGAAGCGCGCGACGATTTGCTGCAAGGCAAAGCAGGCCGGATCGCCGCCCGACTGGCCGCAACGTTGGGGCGCGAGAGGATCGACTGGGATTGCGCTTGGACGGCCACCTTCGGCAGTTCGCCCGATGGATTGCCGGCCATCGGACCCGCGCAATCGATGGAGCATGTCTGGATCGCCGCAGGCTTCGGTGGCAATGGCATAGCCTTCGCGGCACTTGCCGCCGAAATTCTCGAAGCCTCGCTCGATGGTTCTCCGGATCGGGATGCCGAATGCTTCGATCCTTATCGGTTCCGTGAATGATGCTCTTCCGCTCGCCAACGCAAAAGCGCCGCCCCATCCGAAGATGGCGGCGGCGCCTATGACCGGCGGGCCCGTTTCAGGCCGCCGCACTCAGCCCGTCAGGCTCAGGGCTTTTCGGAACCCGGCGCACCCGACTTGGGCGCCTTGCCGTCTTCGATCCGCCCTTCGTTGCGAAGATCGCGGCCTTCCTGGGCCTTTTGCTGGCTCTTGGCGGACTTGCCGTGCTCGTAGGCTTCTTCCTTCACGTAGCCGGCCGCTTCCTTGATTTCACCCTTGATGCTCATCGATGTCTCCTGTGATTTTGCCATGCCTGGCTCGTGCAAAGGAAGCGCGCGAAAGCGGCATAAGCTCCGGTCCTCGGCGCGTTTTCGCCTGCCGCTGGGATGGAGCGTTGCCCGCACGCGGCAGACGCGCATTGCGTTCATCCGAGCGGAACCGCCGATTTCGCCACCAGCCGCGCAACGTAATCTAGCTTGCCAACGATCGCGGCAGAGAGGTGAAACGGATAGAGGTCCGGCTGCCCCATCGACCGGTTCATGGCGTCCATGCTGAACGAGAAAAAGGCGATCATTCCTGCAAGCTGCGCCGCATCGGCCGCGTAAGGATCGAACCCCAGCGACGGGGACCGGTCCGCCCACTCGTCGATCGACGACAGGGAGAGCCCAAACCCTCCAGCCGTCGCCAGCACGTCTACGATGTGAAGGTAGTGAGCAAAGGTCTCCGCAAAGTCCTCCCAGGGGTGCGAGGCTGCATAGTAGCTGACGAAATCGTCGGTCCAGACTTTGCCGCCGCCTTCGGCGTAGTGGGCCTGCAGGCTTGCCTGATAGTCGGCCCTTTCGTTCCCGAAGACCGCCCTGAACGCTTCGACTTCATCCGGATCGCTGCCGACGAGGCGGGACCAGAAATGGTGCCCCACTTCGTGCCGGAAACGGTCCAGCACCTTACGATAAGGTTCGCCATCGCATGTCGGATGCGCTCCCGTTCGGCATCGTCGGCCTCCACAAAACTGAGCGTGATCACGCTGCCATCGTGGCCGGTGAGGACTTCCGGCGTCCCCGCCTCTTCCGCGGCGCGATCGTGAAGGAAATCGAAGGCCAGCCCCTGCCCGCCGCACGGCGCGTCTACCTTGGTCTCCAAGGGCAATCGCAATTTAAGCAGCGTATGGAACAGCCTTCGCTTGGCTTCCTCGATCCGCGCCCATCGCGCCGGCACAGAGGGTTCGGAGAGGTCGGGAATCGTGCGATTGTGGCGGCAGGCCCGGCACAGCGCACTGAGCGCATCCTTCTCTACCAACCAGTTGCAGATCTGGAAATCGTCGTTGTTGGCGCAAACGACCACTTCGGCGTCCGCGCCGGTTCCATCGCGCCACCGGGTCGCATTGTCGGCCAGAAAACGGAATATATCCGCCGCCGCATCATATCCCAGCGTAGCGGAACAATCGGGACACAGCCGCGCCTCGAAATGAAGCAGGCGGCTGCAATTCGGACATGGGAATTCCCGCCAGCGGTTACGCATCGAACGGCGGCCTCATGCGTTGCCTCCTCAGATGCAAACAGGTGAGGATCGCCCCAATGACATGGTCTCTTGCAGAGCTTTCCAATAAAATGAAGGACATCGATTTCGCAATGCTCGCGACCCACGCCAGGGGCGGAGCGATCGCGGCGCGGCCGATGAGCAATAACCGAGAGGTAGACTATCAAGGCAGCGCCTGGTTCTTCACCGAGGAGAGCGCGCTGATGGTGGCCGATATTGAGGCCGATCCCAAAATCACGCTGTCCTATCAGGGCAAGTCGGGGCTGCTCGGCCAGCGCCCGTTTTTCCTCGCTGTTGAGGGCCATGCCAGGCTCATTCGCGACAAAACTGCACTTGCCAAGCATTGGACGGACGGTCTCGATCGTTGGTGGCCCGAAGGACCTGCAACCCCCGGTCTCGTGCTGATCGAAGCCCAAGGCGAGCGCGCACGTTACTTGGATGGAGAGGAAGAAGGCGAAATCGTTCTGGGAATTGCATCGTCATGACCTCGCTCTCGGACGCTCACACTGCAGTCTCGCCGCTCGCCGGTCGCAAGGCGATCATCACCGGTCGGACGACCGGGATCGGGCGGGCTATTGCAGTCCTGTTGGCGAGTGAGGGCGCGGAAGTCTTCATTTGCGGCCGTTCGTCTGAGCACCTTGCCGACGCACTCGCAAGAGTAAGCGAAGTCGGCAAGGGCAGCGGCATAGCTCTCGATCTTGCCGAACCTGGGCAATTGGACCGCTTTTTCGACGAAGCCCAAAACTACCTCGGCTCTCCCGATGTCGTGATCGTCAATGCCGCCGTTACCGCCCAAGCCCTCTCCAAAATGTCCGCTGACGAAATACGCTACGCGGTGGAAGTCGATTTCACCGCTTACATCCTCAGCGCAAAGGCCGCGCAGGAGATATTGGCCGAGAAGGGCGATATCGTGTTGATAGGTTCCATGTCGGCGCATGTTCTTGGGCCCGGATCAACCGGATCGTGTCCCCAGAGGTGGTGTAGCTTTTCTGGACCACCTTGCTTTTCGGCTTCAGCCTGAGCCGATCATGAGCCAGGTACTGCCGACAGCATGACAATAGGATTGTCGCTGAGCGGGGCCATCGTTTCAAGCGTCATGTAACGTGCGCGCTGGACGGCCCATTCGTCGGACTGTTCCATGAGGATGGCTCCGACGAGACGGGTGATGGCGGCTTCGTTTGGGAAGATCCCAACGACCTCGGTCCGCCGTTTGATTTCGCCATTGAGGCGCTCGATGGGGTTTGTGCTGTGTAGTTTGGCGCGATGCTCGCGCGGGAATGTCATGTAGGCCAACACATCGGGCTCAGCGTCGTCCATCAGCGTGGCTAGCTTGGGCAGTTTGGGCCGCACTTGGTCGGCGATCGAGCGCCACTGCTGGCTCGCAGCTTCTGGGGTTTCCTGGGCGAAGGCGGTGGCGATGAACGCGGAGACCACGCGCCTGCCGCTCTTGCCGGCATGGGCGAGTGCATTGCGCATGAAGTGGACGCGGCAGCGCTGCCAGGTCGCGCACAGCAGCTTGGAGACCGCCGCCTTAATGCCTTCGTGCGCATCGGAGATGACCAGCTTGACGCCACGCAGTCCTCGGCGCGTCAGTTTGCGCAGGAAAGCGGTCCAGAACGGCTCGGCCTCGGAAGGACCGATATCCATACCTAGCACCTCGCGGCGGCCATCGCTGTTGACGCCCACCGCGACGATCACCGCCACCGAGACGATACGCCCGTTCTGCCGCACTTTCACGTAGGTGGCGTCAATCCATAGGTACGGCCAGTCGCCTTCGATTGGGCGTTCGAGGAAGGCACCGACTTTCTCGTCGAGTTCCTCGCAAAGCCGGCTGACCTGGCTTTTCGAGATCCCATCCATACCCAGCGCCTTCACCAGGTCATCTACCGAGCGGGTGGAGATGCCCTGGATATACGCTTCCTGGATCACCGCGGTCAGCGCCCGCTCGGCCATGCGACGGGGTTCGAGGAAGCCGGGGAAGTAGCTTCCCTTCCTGAGCTTGGGGATGCGCAGTTCGACCGTCCCTGCTCGCGTCTGCCAGTCGCGCTCGCGGTAGCCGTTGCGCTGGACCAGCCTCGCCGCAGATTTCTCGCCATGGCCGGCACCGGTCAGGTTGCCGACTTCCATCTCCATCAGCCGCTCGGCGGCAAACGAGATCATCTCGCGCAGAATATCTGCATCCGGGGTCTTCTCTACCAGCGAACGCAAGTGCATCATCGGATCGGTCATCGTGATTCCTTCCGTCAAGTTTGAGCTTCGCAACCCAAACCTACCCGAAAATCACGGTGACCACCTCAGCCTTCAGCTACACCACGTCCTGGGACACGATCATCAACCGTCTATGCCGGCATGAAAGCAGGCATCGCCGGCTTTGCCGAGGCCCTTCGCCGCGAACTCGGGCCCAAGGGAATAAACGTGGGTCTGGTCGAGCCTGGAAAGACCGGTGCGGACTTCCAGTACCCCGACATTCCGGCGGAGAAGCAACGCGCCATGATTGCGGAGGAAACGATGCTCCGCGCCGAAGATATCGCGGTAGGCGTCCACTACCTCCTGACTCAGCCGAGACGAGCCGTGGTCCAACAAATAACGATAGCGCCCCGCGAACAGGCGCAGGAATGATCGAGGAACCGCTCTAGCGCTAGTCGAAGCGTGCGACTTGAGAACAGCGAAGCTTCAGTCTCGGGAAAAGGGTTATTCTCGTCCGCCACGGGGGATGCACTCTATCGGTCGGCATGAGAGAGGACCCTTGCCGCCAACAAAGGCCGCGCCCATTCCCGCTGGACGCGTTCTTGTTCCAACGGCGCAACGGCCTCTTGCAGTGAGCCGCTGCGCCGCAGAATCCGGGACTTCAAGCTAGGGCACGCGGTTCAGCGCTTGTGCCTCGGCTCGATCCAAGGCGCTTCAAGGCACCCTTCGGCCTCGTCCGAAAAAGAAGCCAAGGACTAGGATCACGACCGCAACAAGCAGGAATACCTTGGCAAGGCTGGCGGAAAGACCTGCTACACCGCCAAATCCCAGAAGTGCTGCAATGAGTGCAACAACGGCAAAAATGATGGCCCAGCGAAACATGAGGCCTCTCCCTAGATACGAACGCTGCATCGACCTTTTCGAACAGCTCAGTTCTGAAACATTCGACCTACCCCGATGTTCCGGGAACTGCTGGAATGGCCGTTGGCAAGGCATTTGAACTCGTAAGGTTCCCGTTTGTGTTCGGCGCCATCCCGAGCCCCTCCTGCTCGGCGCGTACTATCGCAAGGCGGTGGCCGCCGAGGATGCGACCGATCGACGTGTTTGACGAATTTGTTTGCCCTGAGGAAAGCGGGACAAGAGTCCTAACAGTCTGGCGCAGCGATCCAACAGATTGACATGGCAACCGTAAATGACGGGATCAAATCCTCGGCGGCGCGCATTCCATCCATTCACGATTCAGGATGAAAGCCGATCATGATCCGTTCAATCCTTATCGGTCTTGTGGCCGGACAACGTGGAATATCGCCGCTAGCCTCGATCGCACTTGGAACGCGCCGCGGTGCTATTCCGCCGGCCCTTCCCCTTCAGGCGCTATTAAAAAATCCTATTGTTGCGGCAGGAACGGCGGCCTTGGCTGCTGCAGAGATGGCCGGCGACAAGATGAAATCGGCCCCGGATCGCATTGTGCCTATAGGATTGGCCGTGCGTTCAGTCACCGCTGCATATGCCGGGGCTGCGCTTGCCCCCCGCGGAAGCCGCGCGGCAGGTGCGATCGTAGCGTCGGCCACCGCACTGGTGTCTTCGTACATTGGCTGGCGGCTGCGGTGCGCGGCGATGCGGCGCTATGGACAGACGGCAACCGGCTTCGTTGAAGATGCCATGGTCCTTGGTTCCGGTATTCTCGTGGCAAACCCTGATCTGATCGCGGGACAGAAGACCGGCGGATTACTCACTCGACATGTTCGCAATGCCTGAATCTAGCGTTTGCGATCGATGCCCGGGGATCGTTCGAGATTAATTTGAGGAGAGGAATGATGAGCCCCGACAACGAAAGAATAGAGGTTCCAAACGAGGATGCCCGCGCCGGAACAACACCTGGAGTTGTCCGGTATGTGCTACTCATCAGCTTGATTCTAGTGGTCGCTGCCCTGTCAATGATCTGGATCGTACGCGCCGTTCAAGCCCCCAAGGATACAGGCAGCATCAACGATACCCGCCAAGCGGTAGAACAGGGTTACGCGGCACCGCAAGATCAACCCGGGATGCAAAGCCCAACGCCGCCGGCAGACTGAGCCGATCTGCGAATTTGCCCGTCCCGAGAGCCAGACGATTTCGTCGCGTTGAAAGGGCGATCGAAGTACTTGTACCGTATCAGCCTCCGGACCGCTTGCGTCGCGTCTCCCAACCTTTCTTGGCTGCGGCGGATCGATAGGCACGGCTCTGCGATTTTCCGCCAATGCGACCTCCCTTCTTGGACGCCGCGTGGTTTTCCTTCTTTCCCCGGCCCGATTCGGATTTTTTACCGCCGCCGGACTCCTTATTGACCGTTGCCCAAGCCCGTCGTTCGGCCTCTTTGTGGCCGACACCACGGTCTTCGTAGTCTTCTTCAATATGTTCGGCTTTGCGCTTTTGCTTGTCCGTATAGCTGGATTTGTCACCTCGCGGCACAGCCTCTCTCCTTTGACAAGCGTTCTTATGCGTCAGGAATTCGCCTCAAAAGGCTTCGTGAACGGCTTCGACACGCCAAACTGCCGAAAGGGCAGAGTTTCGGGCTCGTAACCGAAGCAGAATGCACAATTTAATCTGTTCAGGAAGTTGCCTTCGACGAGTGCCGGCCGAATTCCCTTCTCGCCGGCATCATCTTTTTCGGCCGACTTCCCGAATATTTCCCGGCGGAGCCGGTCCATCCTTGGGTCTACCCGCGCTCTCGTCCTTTTTGTTCGGTGCCGTCGTTGGTGCCGGCGGATCACCCTCGACGGCCGGAGTTCGGATCATCTCGTTCTCGACCTCATGGTTCTTGGGCCGCGATCGGCTTTCGCTCATGATGCATCTCCTTCAAAGCGTGACGCTCGGCACCTGCATGTTTGTCCTAAACAAGGGTCGGCCGTTTATCGTTCCTCGCCGAAACAGCTCTGTATTCTCCGGTGACACAATCACTGTGTCCTCCGGAACGGGATATGCTCCGCATCCGTTGTAGCGATACGAGGGCAAGTGAGGTGACCGTCATGGCAGATACAAGAAACACCTATCCTCCGATCCGCGACACGTCTGGTCATGACCATCAACGCGCAGCGCCCGGCCAGGATACCCAAGGTACCGGCGGCGTCGGAGCCCGGCCGACCGATAACCATGGCGGCGGAGCGGCGAAGGATATTCCCCTCGACACCCGAACGGGTGTTCAAGCGGGAAGCCCCCGCGGCAACCCCAGCCAACAGGGATAGTTTTCGGAAAATCGCTGGGCGACGGCCGCGCGAGAGCCGTTGCCTCCGGAAAAATGGCCAGAACGCGGGGGTGCGCTGGTGGATGAGCCAATCAGCCGGACGGAAATGAAAACGATCGGCAAGGTCTGGGTTTCTCGATCGCCGATGCTGCCGGCGTATTACGCCCAGCATTGGCAAAGATACCGGTCGGATTTTCTGCCGCTGCTCAGGAGAGGCCCGACCTGTGAAAATCGCGACCTACAACGTCAATGGCATCAATGGACGGCTTCCAGTGCTTTTGCGCTGGCTTGAAATCGCCGAACCGGACATCGTTTGCCTGCAGGAATTGAAAGCGCCGCAGGACAAGTTTCCCGAGACCGCGATTGGGGCAGCGGGCTACCAGGCTATCTGGCATGGGCAGAGCCGTTGGAACGGAGTGGCAATCCTCAGCAAAATCGGCGAAATTCACGAGACCCGTCGCGGGCTTCCTGGCGATCCTGAAGATACGCAGAGCCGCTATATCGAAGCAGCGATCAACGGTATGCTCATTGCCGGGCTCTACCTCCCCAATGGCAATCCGAGGCCAAGCACCAAGTTTGAATTCAAACTGAGATGGTTCGAGCGATTGCGGGATCGGCTTGCCGAACTTGTCGCGCTGGAAGCTCCGGTGATTGTTGCGGGAGACTTCAACGTCATGCCAACGGATCTCGACGTCTATGCCCCCGAGCGCTGGCGCGACGATGCGCTTTTCGCGCCGGAGGTGAAGGCGGCTTACGCCGGCCTTCTTGAGCAGGGATGGACCGATGCGCTTCGGCATCTCCACCCGCATGAAACCAATTACACGTTCTGGAAATACTGGCGCGGTGCCTTCGAGCGCGATGCAGGCCTCAGGATCGATCACGTCCTTCTCAACCCGGTGGCATCCAGGCTTCTGGTGGCTGCCGAGGTCGACCGGCGCGCGCGTAGCTGGGAAAAGACCAGCGATCATGCACCTGTCTGGATCGAGCTTGGCAATGAGACGGTTCGCAAGTCTCGGCGCAAAGCATAGGAGCACGATATGATCCCGGAGAAATTCCTGCTCGATGCCAATGACTGGGTGCCCAACAATCAACGCCTGCCGGTGCTGATATACCGAGGCGTGGAAGGCGGCGAGGCGGAACAGATCGCCGAAGCCTTCGAAAGACGCTTCGCAGAGCATGGCTGGCCGCCGAAATGGCGCGACACGATATTCGATTATCATCACTATCACTCGACGGCTCATGAGGCATTGGGCGTGGCGCGCGGCCGCGCCTCGCTGATGCTGGGCGGACCAGGCGCCCTGACCGTGAGTGTCAAAGCGGGTGATGCACTCGTGCTCCCGGTCGGCACCGGCCATTGCCTGATCGAGGCCAGTGAAGATTTCTTGGTTGTGGGCGCCTACCCCGAGGGGCAGGTTTGGGATATTTGCCAGGACTCGCCATCGAAGGCGGCACTCGAGCGCATCCAGACGATGGAAGCAACCAAGCAAGATCCCGTTTCTGGTGGATGATCGCGAAGTTGCGCGAACAGGAATCGCCCGGCTTCACGCTTCGACCTCCACTCGTCTCAAAAAGCAAAAGCTCCGTGGCCTTTCCTATTCGGACAGCACTTGAGGAACGAATAGCTGGGGAACGAACCCGTCAACGGCGCACTTACTATTGCAAGCCCCGAAAACGGAGGATTCCATGGCAGACGAGTTCACCGACGCAATCGCGCTGTTAAAGGCCGACCACCGGAAGGTCGAAGACCTGTTCCAAAAGTTCGAAGCCGCGCGCACGTCATCCCAGAAGAAATCACTTGCGCACGAAATTTGTGTCGAGCTCAAGATCCATACGGCCATCGAAGAAGAGATCTTTTACCCGAGTTTTCGGGGAAAAATCGAGGACGACACACTCGACGAAGCCTATGTCGAACATGACGGCGCCAAGATTCTGATTAACGACATCGAGGCAGCCTCGCCGGATGACAACTTCTTCGCAGCAAAGGTCAAAGTGCTGTCCGAAGAAATCAAGCATCACGTCCATGAGGAGGAAATGCCCTCTGAGGGGATGTTCGCGCAGTGCCGCAAGGCAGACGTCGACCTCGTCGAGCTGCGCGACCGGATGCTGGCTCGCAAGAACGAACTGCTTGCCGCGGCGAGAGGCGGTAGCCTGCCCGCTGCGAAGCCGACAGCGGTCAATCTTATCGCTGCCTAAGAAATCTGACGGCCAGCCGATCGTCGGTCGAACAAACGCTTGGGTTATCTCTTAAAGGCACCCCAAATCGATGAGCACTCCAGACAAACCAAGCGCCCGAAGACTTAGCCGCGCCGGCATCTTTGTCGTCGTGGTTATTCTCGCGGTGATCGTGCTGGTCTTTGCCGGACGTAATGTTTGGCATGCTGAAAAGCTGGATCAAGAACAGGAAACCGGCGTCAAAGAGCAAAGTGGCCTCAATTAATCTAGCAGTTTTTCCGGCATTGCCCATGCCCGAGGCGGCGGTGTGCCGCGTAACGGAAGCAACCTCGCCGGATAGCCGCCCCGCCGCAGATCGCACATCCGTTGGACGATAACGCGCGAGCCTATCCGACTGGCCGGGTGCTCAAAACGCGAACGATGAGGAGAGGTAAGATGGCGCGCTTCGGCTACAAGCTCATGAGCGAAGAACACAGTCCAAAGGCCTTGATCGAGAATGCCATAGCGGCCGAACGTGCGGGTTTCGACTTTGTCTCTATCTCCGATCATTACCACCCATGGCTCTTCGCGCAGGGTCACGCCTCCTTCGCCTGGAGCGTGCTTGGAGCAATCGCACACGCAACCTCGCAGATCGGCATAACGACAGGTTTGACCTGCCCGATTATCCGCTATCATCCGGCGATCATTGCACAAGCCGCCGCGACGATTGCGATCATGTGCGACAACCGTTTCTCCTTGGCAATCGGTGCCGGCGAACGGCTCAATGAGCATGTTACGGGAAATCTGTGGCCCTCCATCCCGGAGCGGCATGCCATGCTGGAAGAGGCCATCGATATTTTTCGGCTGCTGTGGTCCGATGGGGCTCATAGCTTTCAGGGCGCGTATTTCACGCTGGACCATGCCCAGATCTTCGACCTTCCGAGCGAGCCGATCCCTGTCATCCTGGGAGTGAGCGGCCCGGCGTCGCTCGAACTGGCAAGATCCAAGGCGGACGGCATCATGACAACCGATCCTAAGGCGGAGATTGCCGAAACCTCTCCCGACGGCCCGAGATACGTCGAGGTCGCTCTCGCTTATGCGAAAAGTGAGGAAGAGGGACGCAAGGTTGCGCACGAGCGCTTCCGTTTTTCGGCGTTCGACTGGTCGGTCAACAGCGAGATCCCCACGGTGGAGGGCTTCGAAACGGCAACGAAATTCGTGCGCCCCGACGACCTCGCCGACAAGATCCCCGCGGGCCCCGACGTCGACAAGCACCTTGAAGCCATACGGAAAGCCCTTGATGCTGGCTTCGACCACATCGTGCTGACAGGAATTGGCCCGGATCAGGCCGGGTTTCAGCGCTTTTTCGAGGAAAGCCTGCGTTCGCGACTGGTTGGATAATTGGCTCCGCACCAGCGGCGATTTAGGCGCAAGCAGCCGCGAAGGTTCCAGTTAGAGGATGAAACGACATGACGGATAAAATGGAAAAGGACCCCGCGCAGGGCGTCGGTTCAATCGTCAAGGGCTATGCAAAGCGACTCGCAGGAGAAATAGCGCCGCGGCCCGACCTTGTGGTGGAAGGCGAAAAGGAACAGAGCGAGGGCGTGCGCCGCATCCGCGAGGCGCAACAGAAAACACAGGAGCGGAAGGCGGATTGAAAACAGGAGGCCAGGACGCAATGTTCATTTCCTCCTCGATAAGTCACCCGCCGGACCAGGGGAAATGCTGCAAATGAGCGGTGCTCTTGATCATCGACGTCTACCGGCGACATGGCACTTTTGGCTTGGAGACCATGTGGCTTGGTGGGTTGATCATGCTCCGGTTCGCGCCCCGACGATAAGATAGCGCCATACACCAACCGCATTGATTGCGAGCAGCACCAGGTTTTGCCAGCCAATACCTTCGCTGTCCGGATTAAGGAAACCCCAGGCGATAAGAGCAAGTGAACTGGAGACAAAGATCACCATTGCCCACCCGGTCCACAGCCTGCCCAAATTGAGCGATACAATCAGCGATGCGACTACGGCTGCGCCCGCGCCGTAGTATTGAAGCGCATCTCGCGACCAATCGGGCATCTCAAGCCTTTCCGCGCGGAACGACGCTGATCTTGCCGCCACGCTCTATGTGGCGAGTCCCACGTTCTCGACATGCGCGACCTGTTCCATCCGCAAGCAATTCCACGTGTTCCCCTAAGAGCGATCGCTTTCAGGACGCAGGGGATGCACGGCCTCACCGTTGAGGATGGCGCACATCGCCCCCGTTACTACGCGACGTGACAGTTCGCCCCTCAGGAGCGAATTGTCACAGTCCGGGATCAAGTTATCCGCTTGAGTGGGTCAATCAATAGCGAGGCGAGAGCCCGTATCGCACCCTTTCCTGTTCGACCTCCTCAGGCGTGTAGGCAGGAGCATTTTCGTCGAATCGCGTCCAACCACTTTCCCGGTAGCTGGCTCCGCGTGCGGCAATATCGACGGAACCGACGGTATCGACTACGGCATTGGCGCGATCCACTTCGGCATCGTCAACCTTTGCACTGAGCAGCACTCCGCCGCGGCGCACGCCCTCGGAATAGACCTGCGCCTCTTCGTCGCTGTGTCCGGCGTGCGTGAGTGCACCGACGATACCACCAGCTGCTGCGCCGCCCACCGCGCCAACACCTGCACCAACCGCTGCAGCGGCCAGCCACCCCGCAGCAACGATCGGTCCGAGGCCAGGAATGGCCAACATCCCCAATCCAGCAAGAACGCCGCCAGCACCACCCAGCACGGCGCCGGCGGAGGTGCCTGCAGCGACTGCACCGCCCTCGCTCACACCCTCGCGGACGTGTTCTCCATGAGCATTGTTGGCGATGACACTGATGTCGTCGCGGGGCACGCCAATGCTTTCAAGCTCGCGAATTGCCTCTGCGGCATCCGCATAATTGTCGAAGAGACGAGTGATTGTCTTTGTCATGATCTTTCTCCGCGCTGGTGGGGGTCAGTGGACGGTGACATTGCCCTTGTAATCGAGTGCAACCATCACGGGCTTGCCGTGCCGCATGGCCTTTCCCTGCCAGACGCCATTCTCATTTTGTGTAAGCTTGCCGATGTTCGTGTAGCCGGCCTTGGCAATCCGACCCCGAGCCTGATCCTCTGTGAAAGAGTTGTGCCCCTTCGCAGCGTTTCGGGTGGTGGCTACAGTGGGGTCCTTAACCGCGGGGTTGTGGGACTGCGCGTAGGCAGCAGAAGACCCCAGCGCGGCAGCAAGTGCCGCGGCAATTACGATTTTCATGGTGTTTCTCCTCTCTGCTGACCTAACGAATTCCTGCGTTGTTGGTTGCCCGGAGAGGTCGCAGCGGAGAAACGTTTTGCCGTCTCGTCGGTTCCTGCTGCAGAGGGGCTTCCGCCCCCGTCTTTGCCGTTCAAGCCCCGATTTTCCGTTCCGAGGAGGAGCCCGTCCGCTTACGCATTCTGGATGCCTAAAATGACCAGAACCCGCCATTCTCCTGCTGTTGAGTGCTCGGCAAGGATGCTCCTTCAACGCCCGCTTCTTGACCAGGGTGAACGCCGAGCCGGCGCCACCGCCAGAGCACAGGGCGATTGCCGACGTGCTAGTGGAGTATGGGAAGAGGTTTCTGGTCCGTAATGTAGTCCGAGCGCCAGCATTGCCAACAGGTGAGCGCCCTATCATGGGGCTGTGTTCAGGATCCGAAAGTTACGAGGCCCCGCTCGTCGATTTCCCAGGCCGGGTTCCAGGCAATCTCCCATGCGTTGTCGTCTGGATCCGCGACGTAACCCCGAAATCCACCGTGCTCCGGCGAGTCCGGTTCGCGCAATATCTTGCCGCCCGCCCCGGCCAGTCGCGCGATGACCGACTTCACCTCTTCCTTGGACGACACGTTATGGGCGAGGGCGAACGCGCCGGGCCGGTGTAGTCCGCTGCGGGTCATATCCTCCTCCAGCTTGGTTTGGAGCCAAGTCCCAAACACGAACCCGTTCATCTGGTAGAATGCGATCTCCTCGTTCTCGAAGACCGGCTTCCATCCGAAGCCACCGTTATAGAAGCGCTTCGACTGCTCAAGGTCGCGAATGCCCAGGGTAATGACGGAGACCTGCTGCTGCATGCTCGCCTCTTCGATCGATCGCCAAATGGCCGTGAACAAAACACCATAGGTGTCAGTCGGTTTCACGATCAAGCCTAGATCGACGCTGTTAGTGCACGCTTGACAGACTTGGGAGGAACTTGGCTACATCGTGGTGATTATAAGAACATCGGAACGGAACGCGCCGATGTCCAACGATGCCGGCACGCTATTCGAGGAGAGTGAGGGTGGACGAGGCCAACTTGAAACCGGCTGGTGAACTCGCCAAGCATCGCAAGGCGGCGTTTCCCAATGAGAGCGCGGAATATTCTGAAGCCCGCGAGAGGCTACTGGCAGAGGAGATCGATTTTCGACGCCGGATGACCCGTCTGGCCGAGCATCGTAGGGCGCTGCCGCCCGGTCCGCTGATCGAGAAGGACTATCGCTTTCGCGACGCGGCGGGGGTCGATCTCGGACTGATCGACCTGTTCGGCGACCACGACGCGCTGATCACCTACTTCTGGATGTTCGGACCACAGCGTGATCGCCCCTGCCCGATGTGCACGAACTGGCTGGGAAGCGTCGATGGTAACGCCATTGACTTGAAGCAGCGAGCCGCGCTCAAGATCCTGGGTCGCAGCCCGGTCGCACGCCAACAAGCCTTCGCCGACGAGCGCGGATGGCGGAACCTCGATTTCATCCAGACGGTTGGAGACGATTATGCACTCGATCTGGGTGTACTTACGCCCGAGGGTGACGAGTATCCCGCCTTGGTCGTATACCAGCGCGACGGCGATGCGGTGCGTGCCTTCTATTCGGCTGAGATGCCGGCGGAGGCAGCCGATCCGGGACAGGACCCACGGACTGCGCCTGACATAGCGTCGCTCTGGAACCTACTCGATCTCACGCCTGAAGGTCGGGGGGCGGATTGGTATCCGAAGCACTCCTACGATTGAGATTAATCCCGTTTTCGCCATGATCCCCGAACGTTCGTGACAAAGGGCGCCGAGGTATCTGGCGCCGACGGCTCTCAACGGGCAAATCACTTCATCATAATCTGCCAAGGGTCCAAGGCGTCTACAAATCCGCCGAGCCGCGGACGCCTCGTCTTGGTCTGCCTGAAGGGAAGAGTGGACCCATCGCAGCAAGAACCGGAAAATGAGAGTTTGAGCGGCAAGGAAGTGGCGACCTCACAGAGACTGCTCCCGTTACCACAATCGGTCTGGATATCGCCAAGAACGTTTTCCATGCGCATGGCGCTGACGAGCGGGGTGCGATGGTTTTCAGCCGCAAGCTGACGAGAGCAAAGCTGCTCGAGTTCTTCGCAGGTCAGCCGGTATGCATAGTAGCGCTCGAGGCGTGCGGTGGCGCCCATCATTGGGCGCGTCAGCTACAGACGATGGGGCACGATGTGCGGTTGATCCCGCCATCTTACGTGAAGCCATTCGTGAAGCGGAACAAGAACGATGCGATTGATGCTGAAGCGATTGCCGAGGCTGCGCAGCGCCCAGGCATGCGCTTCGTGGCGGTGAAAAGCGAAGAGCAACAGGCCGCAGGGCTCGTGTTCCGCACACGTCACCTAGCGGTGCGGCAGCGCACTCAGTTGATCAACGCCATTCGCGGGCACCTAGCGGAGTATGGTTGGGTAGCACCGCGCGGCACAGCGCATATGACAATGCTCGCCGACCTGCTCGAGGATGAGGAAATGACTTCAAGTCTGCCTGCAGCGGCACGGCCCATGTTCAAGCTCATGGTCGACATGCTGGCCGATCTCGACAAGCAGGTTGCCGTGCTGGACCGTGAGATCGCGCAGCGTGCCAAGGAGGATGAAGCAGCCAGGCGGCTAATGACCATTCCAGGGATCGGTCCTATCGCTGCGACCGCCATCATCGCGCTGGCCCCGCCGGTCGAGACGTTCCGTAAGGGTCGCGACTTCGCGGCTTGGCTTGGCCTCGCCCCCCGTCAGCACTCGACCGGCGGCAAACAGCGGCTCGGCAGCATATCGAAGATGGGCGAGCGGACGATCAGACGACTACTGATCATCTGCGGCAGCTCAATGGTACGCCAGGCATGCTGGTTTGGCGCGCCTGCCGGCTCGTGGCTTGAGCGGATGCTGGAGCGCAAGCCGCGCATGCTCGTCTCGGTAGCGCTCGCCAACAAGATGGCGCGCATGGTCTGGGCGTTGCTCACAAAGAACGAAGATTACAGAGCTCCGGCAGCGGTCACGGCGTAAGTCAAGGCAGCGGCCAGAGGCGTCGGGGACGTAGGCGGTCGAAGGAGGGTATGGCACAACAGTCGGCTAGACGGGGCTGGAAGAACCAGGGAATGGCAGAGCGCTAGCCAAGCGCGCATAGCTGAAATGGATCCGGTCCGCGAACTCCCATACTGGCCCGCAGCATATGGCGCTGCTCATCGAGGCCGGACAGATGACAGCATCCGACTAGGTGCCAACAAACCCCGATTTACTGCTTGCATCCGAAGGGGCGTCCACAGATGTCATTCACGACGATGCCAAAACTCTCTGATCACGCCCCATACAGTCCATCGGATATGCCACCCCGTCGTTAACCGATGAGGTGCACCAAGCGCGGCAGTTGTGATCCACGAGGCGTAGTATGACGAGACAACGCGGCCAGAGAGCGAGTTGCTGCGCATAAAATAAAATAACCGCGTTGTCAGCGGGATCGAGTTCGAGGCATTAGAACGTAACGCGGCAAGAGGGCTATGTCTGGTCAGAGAGTCGAGCTTGCCTAGGCGGCGTGGACAAATTTGAGCCAGTATCTGGCGGTAGCGATATGAACCATGCCGAGGAAGCTGTTGGCAAGCTGGTCGTAGCGGGTGGCGATGGCGCGATTGATCTTGAGGTGGCCGAACATGCGCTCAATGCGGTTGCGCTGCACGTAGAGCGCCCGGTCATGTTCGATTTTCACGCGGCGGTTTGACCGGCCAGGAATGACGGCCTCGATTTTCCGCTTGGCGAGATCGGCACGGATGGAATCGGCGTCGTAGCCCTTGTCGGCGAGCAGGGCGTCGGGCGTGCGCTCGGGCAAAGCTATGAGCGCATCATACGCCTTGCAGTCTGCCGCTTCCCCGACCGTCAGGTGGAAGGCAAGCGGTCGCCCGAGGGCATCAGCCAGGCAGTGAAGCTTACTGGTGAACCCGCCCCGCGAGCGGCCAAGAGCGCGTCGATGAGTCCCCCTTTTCCGCCCGCTGCCGAGACGTGGGCGCGGACTGTTGTGCTGTCGATGCTGTAGTGGCCGCTGTCCGCCATAATCTCGGCCAGCGTCACCGCCACGATTTCCCAAACCCCGGCTTCGCTCCAGCGCCGGAACCGGCGATAGATCGTGTTCCAACTGCCGTATTTGGGCGGCACGTCGCGCCACGGAGCACCGCAGCGAAGCCGCCAAAGAATACCGTTGATGATCGATCGGTTCTGCTCGGGCGGCCTGCCTCTGCCACGGTTCTCGGACTCGATCGGCAGCAAGTCCTTTAGGATGCGCCATTCCGCCTCGGTAAGATCGCCCCTGCTCAAGCCTGCCTCCAAAAAGCAGCCTTGAATCAACTTCATCGCCTTACGTCAATCGCTGCGCGCCTTTCCAGCGGTTCGATTGCGAAAGCCGCTGCTTTCCGAGATAAGGTGCCTATGATAGCCACGCCAATAGACGAAGCTGTGCCCAAGGCATCGACATTGAAGCTGGCGGTCATGGGCTTTCTGACGCTCTGGTGCCCCTATATCTTTGTCTGGTTCATCCAAAAACCGGAATACCCATCGACGTTCCGCAGGGCCTTCACGGCATGGGCGATCTTTTGGTGCGGGTGCGCAGTGCTGTTCTTCGTCGTGCAATTTGCGACGGGCGATCAACCCAGATAAACGCCGAGCCTCGCACCCTTAATTTGTCAACGCCGCCTAGCAAATCGACGGCAAGTGTTACGCCTGGGGCACTGTCGGGATCTTACGCAAGCACTGATTATGCGGCGACGCAATTTGGCGTCATCGGGCAAGGTACGATTGCGGTAAAATCGCCAGACGGCAGCACTCCGCTTGATCTCATTAACCGGGATGTTGGTCAGACCAGCGTGGTCACAAAGGACGATGAAACTTCGTTCAACGTGGTCATCGATCCAGGTGCGATCAAGGAAATTGCGGCACTCGTTAAAGGGGACACCAAAAATAGCGTCATCCTTCAAGGGGTAGAAACCTTAGCAAACGACCCCTTGATGGTTGTGCGTTCGGCCGCGGGCGAGATCCATTCTTTGACGGATGGCTTGGTGGACAGCGGCGCGCTCGAGTCACTGTTTACAAACATCACCCAACTCGTGTCGGGCAATACAGTTACACAGAATGGTCAATTTGCATCTTTGGTCAACGACCGGGATTTACAAGGAAAAAGCCCCGAAGAAATAGCTGACATTCTCAAGGGCAGAATTGCTTCGGATGCTCAATACGGTGACAAAGGAGACCTTGCGGAGGTTGCCGCGCAGTTTGAGGATCCAGATTCGTACCTTTCGAAGGCTGTCGCTCTCCAAGGGCAACTAATCGCATATGCCCAGAGCAACGGCATTTCTGATATACCGACGCTTGTCGCGTCTTATACCGCCAACAACCCAGATCGTAGGAATGATGGGGCCGCGGACTCGCAAACGATCCCCGAAATTCCCGTCAATGGTGTTACAAATCTGGGCACAAAGACAGCGGATGTCGTCGAAGGGGCTCAGGAATTCCTGAACGATAACGCTGATTGGGCGACGGCGATCCATTATGGCTCGCTTGCTGTAAAGGGGCCGTTGGGAGCCCTCGCGATCTATGGAATGGATCAAGGGTCGAACTTGCTCTTGCAGCAATCCGGGATTGGTGAGGTGCTGGGGAATGTGAGCGCCTACGCCGGATCCTATGGATATCAGTTCCTTCGAGATGGCGGCATCAGTGAAACTCTCGACGACACGACCGATCGCTTCGGTGGGATTCCGGGAGATATGGACTATGCGCTCAACCTGACCGCCGGTGCTGGTACGCTTCTGGGCGTGACCACGTTCTCAGGCAGCATCCTTAAAAACACCCTCAAGCCACGGGTCACGATCAGCGCCATCGATCAGGATGCCATCAATCTGCCAAAACAGGTAGTCAAGCAGCCCTTGCCGATGCAGAGGCAGGCCTTGGGGACGGTGCTATTCCTGCGCGACCTGAAAAATATGTGCCGGACTCGTCACGAACCGACATCGATGCGTCGAAGCAAACTCATATCATCGATGGAAATATTAATAAAAAGGGGGAGGCGACCGGTGCGCACTATGCGAATTCTAATAACGTTGAAATCGATACGAGTACTATTGAAATGGATCCCTCGGGTAACGGCGTCTTTCAGGCTCGTGTAGAAATTGAGGACCCGAACGGAAACCTTTTGGAGAAAGGAAATAGTTCTCAAGGAAAAGGAATTTCCACATTTTTTCCAGAAAATTGGGATTCGGAAAAAATACTTGATGAAATATCATCGGTTGCAGGAAATATCGCGAATGGTGATAAAGGGATTCTCATGTCACCCGCTGGCGTGAGGATATTTGTGCGTAAATCTTTGACGGGTGAAGTAGTTCAAACCTATCCGGCTTGGCCGCAGTGAATCGAGGTCGAAAGTGCAAAGGGAACAATGTCATTTATACTGGGCGTCGGCATCAGGGCGCTCATGCGACGAAACAGTTTTAATCGCTTCTGGGACATCTGATGCCTTGAAGATGCTCCATACATTTTGCATGGGAGATTCTGTTTGGGGCCAATATGGAATCTATGTATTTGAGAAAATCCGCGACTGTGCGGATGGCGATGTCGTCGAGACGGAGAATTTCGCTATAAAAAAGTGCGGGAACTTCTTGGAATTTGAAGATATTATTGATAAAAAATCATTTTCCATATCGATAATAGATATTGTGATTTTTACAAAATATTATGAGCTTTGTTATATGCAGCATTGTGAGATAAAATTCACTATTGATATAATATAATGCAGACCATATTGACACGTATTAGGCGGCGTGGACAAATTTGAGCCAGTATCTGGCGGTAGCGATATGAACCATGCCGAGGAAGCTGTTGGCAAGCTGGTCGTAGCGGGTGGCGATGGCGCGATTGATCTTGAGGTGGCCGAACATGCGCTCAATGCGGTTGCGCTGCACGTAGAGCGCCCGGTCATGTTCGATTTTCACGCGGCGGTTTGACCGGCCAGGAATGACGGCCTCGATTTTCCGCTTGGCGAGATCGGCACGGATGGAATCGGCGTCGTAGCCCTTGTCGGCGAGCAGGGCGTCGGGCGTGCGCTCGGGCAAAGCTATGAGCGCATCATACGCCTTGCAGTCTGCCGCTTCCCCGACCGTCAGGTGGAAGGCAAGCGGTCGCCCGAGGGCATCAGCCAGGCAGTGAAGCTTACTGGTGAACCCGCCCCGCGAGCGGCCAAGAGCGCGTCGATGAGTCCCCCTTTTCCGCCCGCTGCCGAGACGTGGGCGCGGACTGTTGTGCTGTCGATGCTGTAGTGGCCGCTGTCCGCCATAATCTCGGCCAGCGTCACCGCCACGATTTCCCAAACCCCGGCTTCGCTCCAGCGCCGGAACCGGCGATAGATCGTGTTCCAACTGCCGTATTTGGGCGGCACGTCGCGCCACGGAGCACCGCAGCGAAGCCGCCAAAGAATACCGTTGATGATCGATCGGTTCTGCTCGGGCGGCCTGCCTCTGCCACGGTTCTCGGACTCGATCGGCAGCAAGTCCTTTAGGATGCGCCATTCCGCCTCGGTAAGATCGCCCCTGCTCAAGCCTGCCTCCAAAAAGCAGCCTTGAATCAACTTCATCGCCTTACGTCAATCGCTGCGCGCCTTTCCAGCGGTTCGATTGCGAAAGCCGCTGCTTTCCGAGATAAGGTGCCTATGATAGCCACGCCAATAGACGAAGCTGTGCCCAAGGCATCGACATTGAAGCTGGCGGTCATGGGCTTTCTGACGCTCTGGTGCCCCTATATCTTTGTCTGGTTCATCCAAAAACCGGAATACCCATCGACGTTCCGCAGGGCCTTCACGGCATGGGCGATCTTTTGGTGCGGGTGCGCAGTGCTGTTCTTCGTCGTGCAATTTGCGACGGGCGATCAACCCAGATAAACGCCGAGCCTCGCACCCTTAATTTGTCAACGCCGCCTAGCAACAATCAGATCACCTCCCGTGCGAACAGTGACATTTGTCGCGCTGGCGTTGGCACCAACGAGGCTGGTATTACCCCCCGAAACAATTGTTAGCTGGTTCCCACCGTCGATCACGCTGTTGGTATTTGTACTCTGCGTCGACAGCCCAGAACCGCTATTCGATGAGAGACTAGCGCTCGCCCCTGCACTCGCTCCACCCACGATGCCCACGCCAATCGAGAGCCCGAGGCTGGCACCCGATGAATGGGATGACCAGTTTTGGCTCGACTCATTGAGTGCCGAATTTACGAGGATTTCCCCGCTAGCCGCCAAGGAGACAGATTGCTCGCCGGTGACAGTGGACCCGGTGATCGCCAAATTTCCATCGGTGGCGACCACGGCGACGTTGTCGCCAGCGATCATTGACCCGTTAGCGAGTGTTTCATGTGAGGTCGTCTTCGAGCGCGACGAAGAGAAACCAAGGCTCATCGATACGCCTGCAGTATTGGTCAGTCCGTTCATCACCGACCGGACGGAGCTTTGGATACTCGACGCGCCGTTGATTGCAGTCGCGCCGCTCAACCAGTCCGGCACATTGCGCGCGCGCGTGGTTGCGGGCTGGCAGGACGCCGATTCCTATTTCACCGGCGCCTATACCAAGGACAAGTTCGGCTACGGCATCATCGAGTGGGATGTCACGCCCGACACCACGTTGTCTGCGGGCCTGAGCTATGACGATCTCAACGCCCAGAAGTACGAACGCACGCTGGCATGGCGCGCGGGCAGCCTTGGCACCCCGGAGAACCTGCCGATTCTGTCCAAGCGGGATTCGTGGATGCCCGAATGGGCTTACGACAAGGCGCAAACGCTTCAGTACTTCGCCAAAGTCAGCCACGATTTCAGCGCCGACTGGAACCTGACCGTCAACGCCACCCGCAACGAGACCGATTCCAACGAACTCTACGGTTACTACGGCATCGGCATCAATTCGGATGCCGAGACACCCAGCGGCTACTTCATGCGCTGGATGTCGCACGGCCATGCCAACCAGACCCTGCTGGACGCCAACCTCAAGGGCAAGTTCACCCTGTTCGGCCAGCAGCACGATGTTGCGGTCGGTGCCAACTGGTCGCGCAGTCAAGCCAATTCGACCAATCCCATCGGCGGCATCGCCGGGGTCACGGTCGAGGAATACCTGACCTACTACCGCTACGCCAAGCCCACCAAGGCCGAGATCGCGACGTGGAGCGGCTATGGCGAATGGGGCAGCGTCTATGGCGACAACGGCTGGGATACCACGCGCTATGGCTTCTGGGGCACGCTGGGCATGCATCTGGCGGATCCGGTCAAGCTGATCGTCGGCGGGCGTTACAGCCGCAATGAGAATTTCCGCGGCCAGTCCATCGGCAAGTTCGTGCCTTACGCCGCCGCGACCTACGACTTCTCTCGCGACTGGACGGCCTATGCCAGCTACTCGCAGATATTCGAGCCGATGCAGAACATCGTGCCGATCGGTCAGTGGAACGAAGACCCGACCAAGATCACCTATTCGGACAAGCCGACCACCGGCCGCAACTACGAAGCAGGCGTCAAGGGCGATCTGGCCGGAGGGGCGCTTCAGGCCGCCGTCTCGGTATTCTATATCGAGAAAAACAACGTCTATGTGAATGACGAGGAGCAGGGGCAGGCCGTCATTCCCGGCTATGGCACCACTTACATGCAGCGGGTGGCGAAGCTTCAGACCAGCAAGGGCTTCGACGCCGAACTGAAAGGCGCGCTGACGCGCAGCTGGCAGATTTCGGCGGGCTATACCTTCAACGTCACCAAGAACAAGGAAGACGATGGCACGCCGATCCTGCTCTGGGCGCCCAAGCATTCGGCCCGCGTATGGAGCACCTACCAGCTTCCCGGCGCACTCGAAGGTCTGCGTCTGGGCGGCGGTGTCCGGGTGTTCGGTAACAGCGATTTGCGCAAGGGCTATGCCGTGATCGGCGCCAGTGCCGACTACGAGATCGACCGTCACCTGACGCTTGGCATCTATATCGATAACCTTGCCAACGAGACCTACCGCGTCTCCACCAGCAGCGCGGCGACTTACGGCAATCCCCGCAACTTCATGGTGACCCTGCGCGGGAACTACTGAGGCGATGCCGGGCGCGAAATCTCCGGGCTTTCGCCAGTCGATGGCGGCGCTCCACACATGGGTGGGGTTGCTGCCGGGATGGCTGCTGTTCCTGATCTTCCTGTTCGGGACGACAGCCTATTTCCAGCAGGAGATTTCGCGCTGGATGCGACCGGAAATGTCCTCTGGCCTCCAGTCATCTCGGGCGCTGCCGAACGAGGCGCTGGCAGCGGCCGACACACTCCTGCGCGACCGGGCAACCGGCGCGCAGGAATGGACCGTCTCGCTACCCGCGCGCGGCGGACAGGTCGTGCGTGTCTCATGGGAGGGGCCAGAAGGAGAAGGCAAGGCCACGCTCGATCCCGCCACCGGCCGCGAAGTGAAAGTGCGCGACACGCAGGGCGGCAACTTCCTCTATCGCTTTCACTACGACCTCTACGCGATACCGCGCCTCTGGGCGCGCAGCCTCGTATCGATCGCCGCGCTGGCGATGCTGGTCGCGATTTTATCGGGCGTGGTCACGCACAAGAAGATTTTCGCGGATTTCTTCACGCTGCGGTTCTGGAAAGGTCAACGCAGTTGGCTCGACAGCCACAACGTGACAGCCGTGCTTGCGCTGCCGTTCCATCTGATGATCACCTATACCGGGCTTGCCGCACTGCTTTTCACGATCATGCCCTGGGCGCTCGATGCGCAGTTCCCCGGACGCAAGGCATTCAACGCGGCTGCCTATCCCGACGCTCCGGAATTTCCGGTATCGGGCCGTGCCGGCGAAATGCTTCCCCTTCCGCAGCTTGCCGCAAAGGCAGAAGCGCTGTGGCAGGGCGGGCACGTCGGCGGCCTGTCGATCGACCATCCCGGCGATGCTGACGCGACGGTATCGGTCTATGCCCTGCGCGACCAGTTGGGTTCGCCCTCGCCGCGCTTGATCCTGTCCGCCCATGATGGTCGCCTGCTCTACCGTGCGCCGGCACTAGGCGTCGCACGCGTGACGCAGGAGGTGATGATCCAGCTCCATCTCGGCACTTTCGCGGAGACGGGCCTGCGCTGGCTCTACTTCGTTTCGGGAACGCTAGGCACCGCTATGGTCGGCACCGGCCTCGTCCTGTGGACCGTCAAACGCCGACCGCGCCTCCCCGACCCCGCGTGCCCCTATTTCGGCTTTCGTCTGGTGGAGCGGCTCAACATAGGCATGCTGGTCGGCCCCATCGCAGGGATCGCCGGCTACTTCCTCGCCAATCGCCTGCTGCCATTGGACCTCGCTTCGCGCGGCGAATGGGAGATCGATGGCCTGTTTCTGGTATGGGCCAGCGTCCTCGCATGGACGCTGGCGCGGCCGGCAGCACGGGCCTGGATCGAGACACTGGCGGCGTCTGCCGCGCTTTACGCGCTGGTTCCCCTCGTCAATGAGCTCACCACGTCACGCGGACTGATGCCGAGCCTGATCGCGGGCGACCCGGTCTTTGCCTGCTTCGATCTGATGATGCTGACTTCCTCAGGTCTGCTGGCCTTTGCGGCATGGCGCCTCGCAAACCGTAAGGCGAAGGGTTCCCTCCGCCAATCGCGCGCTGGCACGGAGAGCATGACATGATCCATCACTTTGCCGTCTTCATCCTCTGTCTCGGCGGCTTTGTTCTGCTGCTGATGGCCATGGCTCGCCACCAGCAGGACTGGCTACGACGCAAATTGAAACTGCCTTTCTCCCGCCGTCTGCGCTGCAGCGGCTTTGGCCTGCTCGCTTTCGCCTTCCTGCACGCCGGATCACGGTTGGGCTGGGGCTACGGCGCTGTCGTCTGGTTCGGCTGGCTGACGCTTGCGAGCCTTGTTGTCGTCACCGGGCAGACCAATCGCGAGTGGATCATGCGTAAGGTGCGGCCATGAAAACGCTCGCATCCACGCGCTGGTCTACGACCGCCAGAGCGCTCGCGGGAACGCTGGGCGCCTACGCGCTGACATCGTTGCTGACCGTTGCCGCCTCACGCGCGATGGTGCGCCTTGGCGTCGATGCAGTGGAGGCCGTCACCGGAACGACACTGACCAGTTTCGCCATTTTCGCTGCCGTTTCGATGGCGGTGTTCCATGCCCCCAGTCCGGCGCGAGCATGGTTCTGGCTGCTCGTTTTCAGCGGGCTGTGTGGTCTCGCAATTCTTGCCCTACCCGCCGGACGACTGCCATGACCACGTCTCTCGCCGCACGTCAGCGTCCGATTATCCATCCTGGGCCATTGGTGCCCGAACCGGCCGTTTCGTCCCTTCGCTATGCCGACCAACCCGCGTCGCTCGGCACGCGGCTGATCGGGCTTGGCGGAACGGGCGGGGTTGGCCTCGCGATCCTCGCCGGACTGCTCCTGACGTGGCAGACCTACACTGCCCCGCCGATGCAAGCGACACTCACGGCCTTCAACGTCGCCCCGCCTGCTGCGCCGCCAGAGCCGTTCCGGGAGGTCCCGCCGGGTCCGGAACAGGTGCAAAAGGAAAAGCCCGTTCCGCAGCCGGATAGGCCCGAGATCGAAACCCCGAAGATCGTCCTGCCGAGCGCGAACATCGTGACGGCAGCACCGCCTGCGCCAGTCGCCCCGCCCGATCCCGGCCCCCCAATCAAGGAGACCACCGCGCCGGTCAGCAAACCCGCGCCACCGGCCCCGCAGATGTCGAGTGGCAAGCCGACTTGGCAGGGCTTGGTCCTTGCCGCGCTCGACAAAGTGAAGCGCTATCCGCGCGATGCCCATTTTGCTCGCCAGCAGGGCGTGCCCTATATCCGCTTCACGATGAACCGACTGGGCAAGGTGCTGACCGTCACCTTGGAGCGCTCGTCCGGTTTCCGCTCGCTCGATCAGGAAGCGCTCTCCCTACCCAAACGCGCACAACCCCTGCCCAGGCCTCCTGAGGACGTGAAGGGTGAGGCCATCGAACTGGTGGTGCCGGTCGAGTTTTTCATGCGTTAACAAGCGCGCCATGCCGCAGCCAGACGGTTTGATCTGCTTCCCCGAAGCGTGCCTCTCGCCTCGCGACAGGGTCAAACTATTCAGGTTATACTAAAGTGATCGACATCATCCTGCTGCCGGCGTTTTCACAAATTGTATTTTCGCAACATCGGCACGCCAATTCGATCGGCGACATGTCTCAGGATTGAGAACGGCAGACGTCGCTTCATCGGCAGATGCCCAATGAAGAATCCTGTGAATTCCATCTCCGCGTATGAACCCCTGTTCCGCTTAAAAGCGGTGGCGCCAGACGACATGTTGAACCGAGCGCCCCGTTCCGCAGCGAAGCGGCTGCCGGCATGGAATGCGAGGCGATAAAGGCCGCGCGATTGCTCCACACCCGTGTCATAGCCAAGCAGTGGCATAGCGGCATGTCCACCCTGCCAATGCATCCCGCCAAATGCCTGGATGATTCCAGCAGCGTCGCGCAGAACCAGATAACGGATGATGCCGATCCGCTGCGTCATCATAACGAAACGCGCAGTATAGGCCGGGTTGAGGGTCGAGTACTTCTGAAGATAGAGCATCGCGTAAAGCCGCGCGATGCGCTGCGCATCGGCCTCGCCGATCTCCCCCAGTTCCTCGTAGGTGTATTCGGTGCTTTGCCACAGCGCCTCGTCCCGCTTCACATCGCGGCGCGGCCAGCTGTCTCGCTCCACATCATCGACAAGGTAAACCTGGCGGGCCGGAAGCAGAATCCATCCCGCCGCCTCGAGCGCCCTTATCAGGTCCGCATTGTACCGCCATGTCAGCGATCGCATGGCCAGCAGATGATCGGGGTAAGCATCCGCCAACAGCCGGGTCTGCCGGCTGGCCAGGGCGGGATCGAGCGCACGCGGCAGATTGGTGGACATCATCCAGTTGTTGATGTGGACGATCCGGTCGACATCGCTCGGACCAAGCACCGCACCGACACCAGCAATCACCGTGCGCAGCGCGGGAACGATGGCGCGGTTCGGAAAGTGTGCCAGTTCTTCTTTCGGATAATCGATATAGCCGACGCGTGGCGAACAAACGAAAGTCCCGCCCCGTTCGCCATGATTTACCGTCATCGGCACGCGATGATCGCCCCAGTTATGCAGCCGGACCGAAGTATCGAGGTTCGCGATATAACTGCGCGGGCCATCGCGCGCGAAAGCCGCAACGTAGTCCTGCGCAAGGCGGTTCAGGTCCTGCATCGTCATTGCACGCCGGCGCCAATCGCGCCGGTGCGGATGCGATAGATGATCGACTTATCGGATAAGGACAGTTGCTGCGAAAGCGCCGCATCGATCGTGATTTCGGGATATGGGGGCAGCATCTCATTCATGAACACGCGTTCGCAGTAACGGGCGCCAGGTAACGCCTTACTGACGATCCCACGCCAGCACGCGGCATAGTCCTCCCCGCCACAATAGGAGCCGAAGTCGGACAGCGAAAAACCATCGCAAGGCGCAAGGTCAAGCATCGCAAGATCGGCCAGACCGGTTTCGACCATATGCAGGCGGCCCAACCCTTCGCGGACGCTTTGATAGTTTTCCGCACGTAAGTGCACGGGAAGCGCACCATCGCGATCGTGCCGCCCGCGCATGGCCAGCGTGGCCGTATCGCTGTTCCGGAACAGGAATGAGGATGCGGCGCGCGCAAAATCGGCCTCCATCCGTTCACTCACCTCTTTCGCCCCCGGCAGGAAAGCGGCCGCCGGCTCACGCATGGCCAACCGCCAAACGAGATCCCGTCCGATAGCCTCTGCTGCCCGTTGGAGTGGCCCCGGCACGAACCGGCTTTTCCATATTCGTGCCTGAAGCTCGACCGTGGGGGCCATCATCAGTTCGATCATCGCCCGTCCGCGGGCCAACGAAAGGAAGCGCGCGTTCCAGCGCAGCAACTTTTCCCATTTGCCGGCGTGCCAAATACCCGATGCGATCATGCGCGGCCGGCTGTCCCAATAGGCGCGGGAATCGGGCGGCAGGCGGTGCCGGATCGCGGCGTAGGCCGGACCGCGCTGCTTGCTTTGCGCAATTCCCAGGAAAGCCAGGCAATCGTCCCGGTCAAGTTCCGCAACCGCTGCGACTTTCAGCGCCAGTAAGGCATTTTGCACGGGGTTCGCATCCAATGCGATCACCGCCTCCGCTTTGGAAAGCAGCAAGTCCAGAACCCGCGTCCCCGTGCCCGTCAGGCAGAGAATGCGTCGCGCGCCCGTAAGCGCGGCCAACTCCGTTTCGCCGTCCTCGTTCGAAGACGTGAAGTTCAACGCCTCAAAGAATGCCACGCGGCCCTCGCTGCTGGATCGGCAATCGGCATTCCACACGGGTCGCGGACAAGTATTTGATCATGCTTTCCATAATTGTCTCGACCATGCACAAGGGACGGGAATGAAGTTCGGCGCGATTTCCACCGTCATCCAGGCCTATTCCGCCGCGCGCTGGCGCGCCGCACGACTGAACAGCCGTGCGGCGATCAATCGGTACCAGCAGGTGCGACTGGCGAGGTTGTGCCGCCAGGCCGCGAACGACCTGCCATTCTACCGCGCCTTTGCCGACCAACCTTTTCAGGACTGGCCGGTCATCGACAAGACGATCCTGCTGGACAATTTCGCCACCATGAACCGTGCCGGCCTTGCGATTCCGGCGGTTCGCGCCGCGGTGCATGAGGGGCGAGAACGACTCGGCGATCTGTTGATCGGCTGCAGCACCGGCACCAGCGGGAATCGCGGATACTATGTCATCAGCGAAGCCGAGCGCTTCGTCTGGCTCGGCACGATACTCGCCAAGACGCTGCCCGATGCGCTGTGGCAGCGCCACCGCGTCGCACTGGCCCTGCCCGCACTCTCCGGGCTCTATCGAAGCGCCGCGCTCGGCAGCAGGATCGACTTGCGCTTCTTCGACCTTGCGGCCGGGCCGGAAAGCTGGGTGGATGCCCTGTCCGCCTTCGCGCCCGACACTATCGTAGCGCCGCCCAAAGTGCTGCGCTGGCTGGCGGAGCGCAAAGCACTGCGCGCGACGCACATCTTTTCCGGCGCCGAAGTGCTGGATCCGCTTGATCGTGCCGCCATAGAAACGGCAACCTGGCAGCGGGTGCGGGAGATCTACATGGCGACGGAGGGACTCTTCGCGGTCGCGTGCCCACACGGCACGCTGCATCTGGCGGAAGACGTCGTCCATTTCGAATTCTCGCGCCCCGATCCTACCGGACGGCTGATCTCTCCCATCGTCACCGATTTCACGCGGCGCGCGCAGGCAATGATCCGCTATCGCATGAATGACCTGATCGAACTCGACCCCGCGCCCTGCCCGTGCGGAAGCGCGTTTCAGGCGGTGAAGCGGATCGAGGGCCGCAGCGACGACGCCTTTCTGCTGGCGGACGCGGCGGACACTCTGCAACTGGTTACGCCGGACGTACTGCGTAACGCGCTGGTCGATGCCGACCCGCGCATCCGCGATTTTCGCGTAGTGCAGACGGGTTCCGCCGCGATCGCCATTACGCTGGACACCGATTTGCCCGTTGACCTTGATGCAAAGGTCATAGCCGCACTGCGGGCCTGCCTGGCGCGGCGCGGGTTGGCGGCACAGATCACTGTCATACGCGGGTTGAGCGCCGACTTCACGCGCAAGCTGCGGCGGGTCAGCCGCCAGTGGTCGCCACCGGCTCAAGGCTGACCGGACAGCGCCAGTTGGCGGCATTCCGGTTCAAGTGGAATACCGTTGAGGCCCGCCCAGATCACGGGCCCGAACATATCCAACGGACCGTGGTGATAGTCCGCCCGGCCATCGAAACGGCTGCGCCAATCCGCCTGAAGTTCCAACATGGCAATGTCCTGCGACAGCACACGGCGATGGAAACCAACGATCATCATGCGCTTCACCCATGCGGGGAGACGCCCTCGGCGGGTCGAAAAACAGGCGTAGGGCCGTGTCCGTTCCGCCGAGACGGGCGAAAAGACCACGGAAATCGAAGCGTGAATGCCCTGCCTGTCCTCGAAAGCGATCTGGACCTGCGCCGGCGGGCGATAGCGCCCCCAGGAAACCGTGCGGTCACCTTCGGTGATCTTCTGCAGCAGGGTCATGCCTTCGCGCGGTTCGGTATAGCACGCTGTGGCCAGATCGGCCATAACCGCAAAGTCGATCTCCACCCCGTGCGGTTCGCGGGAACGACGCACCAGGCCGGGATGGAGGAAATAGGCATGGACCGGGTCCAGCAAATTCTCGATCGCATCGCCGATCGCCGCACGCGATGCAGGCAATCGCCACCAGAAGCGATCATAGCCGGTGTCGCTTACTTCCGATGGAAGATCCGGAAAATCGCCGGGTCGTTCGGCGAGCGAGGTCCACACCAGCCCTTCGTATTCACGTACCGGCAGCGCGGCCACATGGTGACCTGCGGCCGTCATGCTACCGGCTATCGAAGCGCAACGCCCTTGCGCATCGAAGCGCCAACCATGGTAGGGGCATTCGATCAGGCTCCCCGCTTTTCCGGCACCGTGCTCCTGCCCCAGGATCCGCCCCCGCGAAAGCGGCACGTTACGATGCGGGCAACGATCTTCGAGCAGAGCCAACCCGCCCCCGCTTCGGAACAAGACCAGAGGACGGTCCATCAGCGTGACTGCAAGCGGCTTTGCGCCAACCTCGTGCCGATACGCCACCGGATGCCACGCTCGCTCCAGACCTTCAGGCCATGGGCCGCCTACGCGCATATCGCGCGCCCTCTCGTTGCGACAACGAAGCTATAGAACCACGTGCCGTCTTGGGCATTCAGATGCGCTTCCATACCGTGATCGCGGCTGAATCCGGCCACCCACGGGATGTCCATACCTGTCTTGTTGAAGAACTTGCGTTCGCACACCCGAGCGCCCGGCAGCAGAACGCGAGCCAGATCTTCCCAAACGCGGCGCTGCTCGGCGATGTCGCAATAGGAAGAATAGTCCGAAAGCGACACCGCCTCGAACGCACCGGGATCGCTGGCGGCGAGCGTTTCTTGCAGGCTGGCGGTGCGTAGCGTCAGGCGGTCGATCCGTTCGCTAATTGTCGCGTGCCCCGCTCTGGTGAGGTAAGCCGGCAGTACCTTCGCCCCATAGCCCCCGTTCAACAGCAACCAGGCGAACGGCAACTTCGCCAGATGCAGGTGGCGCGCCGCGTGATCGAAACGAGCGCGGGCATAGCCGGTCATGTCGAAATCGCGCGGCACATAGGCGATCCCCGGCTCCCGCAGGCCCCATCGCCACAAGGACCGGCAGGCAAGCGCGCGCAGGAACAGGCGCCATTGCCAATCGTCCCACTCCGCCTGCCACAAGGCCCATTGTTCATCGCGGTCGGCACAGGTCAGAACGCGATCGGCAAGCACCCGTCGCCCCCTACCCGCCCAGCCTCGGAATTTCCGCAGAAATCCTTCCCAACGCCCGCAATAGAGCAGCCCCTCTGCCGCGAGCATCCGATTGCGTTCCCAGAAATCGCGCGCATGGGGCGACAGCATCGGCATCAGGCTTTCCAGTCGCGCCAAGCGCCGAGGATCGTCGGAAATGCCGGTCAGGCCGCAGAATGCATCATAGTCGCAATGCAGGTACGCTGCGCGAAACAGTTCGGCCAAGGCGCCCTGCGCCGGATTTTGATCAATCGCGAGCACCTGAGCCGGGTCTGCCAGCAGCAGGTCGAAGGCGCGCGATCCGCTGGCGGTGATACACAGCACACGCTTGCCGGCGGGATGAAGCGCGGCGATTTCGCTGGCCACATCCTCGTTGCAGGCCGAATACCAGATTCGCGCCTGATCCAGCCGTGCCGTGCTCATGGCAGATCACATCCGATCTCGGCCGCCCGTTCCGGACAGTGGCAAGGCGTCAGCCGCAAATCGGGGTTTCGCACGGCAAGGCGATGCAGCGCATCGAGTGTCGTGCGCGCCGCAGAGGTATTACCCAGCCAACCGGTCGCAAACGCCGGTGGTGGACGGTTTTCCCGGATCGCAGTCAACGACCATGCCGCGTCCGATACCAACAGGTGCAATCCCCAGCGCGCATCGTTCAGCGCCAGTCCCCAGTGCCCGGGGCAATGCCCCGGCAGTTCGACGGCCAACAGCGAACCGTCTCCCAGAATATCGGCACCCGCGTCGAAAGGCGCGAAATCGCCGGGCAACACAGTTCGCGGCGCATCTTCGAAGTAACGCGCCCGCAAAGGCAGATCGGCGGGAACCAGCGCCGGCAACAGACCGCGCCGCGTGGCGGCAACGCGGTGGCGGCCTGCCATGTCCTCCCACCCGGCCCGCGCGCAATGTATCGTCGCGCGAGGAAAGGCGTGCAGCCCCGCGATGTGATCGCCGTGAAAGTGCGACAGCACGACATGGCGTACGTCGGCGGGATCGTGACCCAGCGCTCGGCATTGGCTCGCTGCGTCGGCACCAGTGGCCATATGCACCGGCGTGGTCCAGCGATAGAGTGCCTCGGGCAAGCGCCGCGTCGCAGCCAGAAAAGCTGGATCGTAGCCCGTGTCGAACAGTATTGGCCCTGCTTCGGGATGGACGAGCAGCATCGCCACGGCCGGAAAGTCCACCGGCCGCCAGGTACCACCGCGAATTGTCATCGCCTGCGGATGACGGCAACTGCCGGTCAGCAGGGGAATGCTACGAACTTCACGCATCGGCGCGACGCGCGAGCGCCCAGTCGATCGCCTCGAACGGGCTGAACTCGGGTTCCCACCGCAACGCAGTGCGCGCGGCCGTCAGGTCGAAAGTCTGCGACCAACCCAGCGCCTTCGCGGCGTAAGTTGTCAGGCCAGGCTCGGGCGATCCGGCGCGCAGCCGCGCGCTCGCCTCGGCGAGATGGGCCAGTGCCAGCACCAGCGTTGCCGGCAGCGGGATCGGCCGGACACGTCGGCCAAATCCACGAAACGTGTGCGCGGCCAAATCGGCAAGTGGTAGTGGTTGCCCGCCGGAAATATTGAAAGCCCGGCCGCTCACTTCCTCACATCGGGCTTCCGCCGCAAGGAAAGCAGTACTCACGTCGCGCGCATCGGTTGGCTCGATCAAGGCGCGGCCTCGGCCGGGTAGGGGCATGACGCCGCGCCGTGCCGCGCGCAGCAATCGCGGCAACAGCACTGTGTCCAGCGGCGCGATGACCGCGCGCGGGCGCAAGGCCACGGCGTGAAAATCGGCCGCGGCGGCTGCCAGCACCGCCCGTTCCGCCGCCAATTTCGTTTCGGCATAGGCATTGACCGGCCTCACCGGCAGAGGAGAGGTTTCGCTGAGCCCGAACCGATGCCGCGTGCAGGTATAGATTGATGGCGTTGACGCGAAGACGAAACGACTGGCACCAGCCGCGCGGGCCGCGTCCAGCAGGCGCCGGGTCATCGTCAGGTTTGTCGCCACGAAGTCGGCATGGGCACCCCAGGGGGAGGACAGCGCGGCCAGATGGAACACGGTATCGACCTCACACAGCAGCGGCCGCGGATCGTCGCGCACCAGATCGGCGCGCACGAAACACGCGCCCTGACGCGCCAGTTCCTCGCCCCGCGCCGGATCGCGCCCCGTGGTGATCACATCGCGACCAAGGCCGATGAGCTGCGCGGCAAGAACCATCCCCAATCCGCCCGTAGCCCCGGTCACCAATACGCGCCCGCGCGCCGCCTGTGGGCCTACCACCGTATGATGGTCCCGCCCAGCGAGATGCCAGCCGAACTACCGACCAGCAGCGCCAATTCACCGGGCCTAATCCGCCCTTCCCGGCGCGCGCGGTCAAGCGTGAAGGGCAGGCTCGTCGCGATCAGGTTGCCGACGGTGGCAAAATTATCGACGATCCGCTCCCCTGGCAGCGAACGCGCAAGATGGGAAAGCGCGCCTCTGCTGGCCTGGTGCGGAATGACGCAGGTGATGTCTTCGAGGGTAGCGCCGGCGCGTTCGAACAAATCGCTCAAGAAGCCCGGAAAACGGCGTGCCGTTGCTTTGAACAGCGCAGGCCCGTCCATGTTGAAGCGCGCATGGGAAAGAAAGCCCTCAATCCCGTCTGCGGGGCGAAGCCGTGTCCCGCCCGCTTCCAGACGGCAAAAGGCGGCACCTTCACCATAGGTGCGGAACAGGTGTGCGACGCAGAGATGCGGCCCGTCAGCCTCCAACGCAACTGCCGCCGCACCGTCACCGAACAGAACGGCCGCTTCCGGATTGGAGAAATCGAGTGCGGCGCTGGCGATGTCCGCGCTGACGATCAGTGCACGGCGCCAATCGCCCAGCGCGAAGCCAGCCAGCACCCGGTCCAACGCAATCAGGAAAGACAGGCAGGTGGCATTGACGTCGAAAGCGCCGATACCGCTCGCGCCAAGCCCCAGCCGGTGCTGTACCAGTACTGCCGTGCTGGGGATCGGCTGCTCCATAACCCCGCAGGCGGAGACGATCACGTCCAGCGACTGCGGATCCCATTCGGCCTCTGCCAGAGCACGGCGCCCAGCCTGTTCAGCCATGAAACTGGACGTCTCGTCCGGGCCCGCGCGGTGGCGCTGTTCAACGCCGAACCGGTGCGCCACTTGTCCTGCGGACAGACCAGTGAGCTGGTCATAGTCACTGGCAGCGACGCGTTCACGCGGCAAGTAGGTCCCGGTGCCGGCAATATTGAAGCGCCGCTCCACGCCAAAATCTCTCCTTGTCAGGGAGAGCAAGCCAGATTGACCCGATACACCGCCGGAACTTGTCCCCTTTCCGTGTCATTGAGCACAGACTTGAAAATGTAAACATTCTGGAATTTATGTTTGGTGGATGCCGGGAATAGTCAGCGTGATGATCTTCACCAAGCGCCAACAAAGCGGCCCTGATAGGCACTGTGGCGGCGCAACCTCGCCGCATCCATTGGACGCGGCGCTCCCAAGCCAATCTGCGGTGGATAACTCGGGGCGATCAGTCGCGCTCTCCACCCGCCTCGACGGACGCTTTGCCATCTGATCGCCCTGCGTCTGCGAGCATCCGGGCGAAAAGTTGGATTTCTTCCAGCGAGTAGGCAGCGAGGTTAGCCCTTACGATCCGTTCAAGGCTGCTTCGAACCTCCTCGCTCGCGTTTCGGCCCAGGTCCGTCAAACTAAGCTCCGCTCGCCGGCGGTCCGTCTTTCCGGGGGTACTCACAACCAAGCCAGCCGATGTAAGCCGGTTCAGTTCGAAAGTTACCAGACTGCGGCCGATACGAATGAGCGAGGCCAGGTCCTGGGGATAGGTGATGCCGCGATCGATTGCGCTCAGAATGTAGCACCCCCTTGGGCCCAGATCATATCGAGCTGTAACCTCGGCATTCGCGTCGCCGATCGGGCGCCCGGCAAATACCAGTCCTTCGATGATCGGCGCGATCTCGGCCCACCCAATGGTGTCGCCGGACCGTGGACTACGCCGGGTATCGGCCTCCTGCGGAGAAAACGCGCGCTTTAGAAGCTCTTCGCGTGGCGTACCTTTCACAAACCGAAACCCTTGCTGACCGACCAGGCCAGCAAGGTAGCAAGTGCAGCGGCAATGACAAAGGCAACCGGGTGCCCCGGCTTCATGTGCGGCTGCGAATTGTCGATCGATGGGTCCCGTCCGCTGACCATCGGGCCGACCAGATTGCGGCGGCGAACGACGAGATAGAAGGCTATGGCAACGACATGCAGTGCTACGAGCGCCAGCAGCAGATTGAAGCTGAACGCGTGGACTTCCGCCGCTAGACGTCCTTGATCAAAGGTGACGAGAAAAGACAGTGGGCCCGATTCCAGCCCATCGACATCGGTCGCGAAAAGGCCGGTGCCGATCTGAACCGCCAGCAAAAGTAGCATGACGATCACGCTATAGCCGCCAAGCGGATTATGCCCCAAGCGTGCACTTCCCCTCCCCTGCACATAGGCGACTGCCGAGCGCGGTGAGGCGAAAAGCGCTGGCAGGCGCGCCGTGCTGGCACCGACGAAGCCCCATATCAGCCGAAACGCCAGCAGACCAAGCAAAGTCAGACCGGACAGATAGTGCCAGTCCATGTGCCGGTTTTCCGCGCTCCACCAGGAGAACGCGAATAGCAGTACCAGCAGCCAGTGAAACAGCCGCGTGGGCAGATCCCAGACGCGGACGCCTGTTCCAGCGCTCATTTCGCCGCCCTTTTCGCAAAGGAATTGCAGACTCCGCCGCCATTGACCGGCCCGCCGGACAGCATCTGGCAGGTGCCGCAGCCGGGCGCAGTCGCCGTGAAGAACGCGCAGTCTCCGCAGTGCCGCGCGGGATCGGTCGAAGCCTCGACGTAGCCGAGCGACTTGCGGCGGCTTTTCTGCGTGAAGGGCAGCGAAGCCGGATCGTAGCAAGCCGGTGCGGCACTCTGGGCAAAAGCATCGCGGCCGAGGAACAAACCCACGGATGCCGCGCCGGCCACGGCGACGGCCTGCCCAAGTAGCTGTCTGCGCGACGCGATCATTGCGCATCCTCCTTGGCCGCGCTCTGGATCACTTCGATGGGATAGCCCTCTGGATCCTGAAGCTGGAGAACGGAGTACCCCTGCGCAACCCGGCGCACCGCTTCGTGCGGGAAGCCCCCAGCATCGAGGCGGGCAACCAGCGCATCCATGTCGCTGACACGCAGCACGATGCGGTCAAAGGCATTGCCATGCGTCAGTTGAGAGGGGCTGGCCGGAGCGCTGTCGTGGACCAGTATCAGCCCGGCTTCCATCGGGTCCTTCGAGAAGCGCAGCATGTATTCGCGCCGCGTGCCGTGATCGAGCGTCATGCCCACTTCAAGCCCGAAAGCCGCCTTGTAGAAGGCAAGCTCCTTGTCGATGGCGGCGGCATTGAGAACCGTGCCCACCATTCGGGCCGAAGCCGGGGCTTGCTGGGCATTGGAAGCCTCAGCCCCGAACGCCGAAACGAGCGCGGCGGCGACAATCGCAATGGACGAACAGCGCCTCATGCGATCAACTCCGCGATCGATTTCGAGGTTTCCATGCTCTTCGCGCCCCATTTGTCGACGGGCACACCCATGACTTGCTGCAGGGTAAGGCCCACACGGCTGACCGGGGTGCCAAGGCCATCGACGTAGATGCCGGTCTTGATCCGCCCGCCGCCGCTGCCCGCCGTCATCATCGGAATGTTGTCGATCGTGTGGAACTTGGCGAATTCGGTTTCCGAATGGGCAAAGACCAGCGTGTTATCGAGCAGGGTGCGCGATCCTTCCTGCACTTTGTCGAGCGCGCCGACGAAGTAGGTCCACGCCTCGAAAATGCGGTTCAGGAAATAGGTCGCTTCAGGCTGATAGCCGAGGCGGTTGTCCAGTGCTTCCTCATGCGTAAGCTGGTGGTGCGTGATGGTGCTGCCGATCCGCGTGAGCGAAGACGCACCGTTGTTGAACATCATGTTGAACACCCGCGTCTGGTCGCAGGCGAGTGCCATGACCAAAAGGTCGGTCATCAGGGCATGGTTGGTCACCACGTTCTCGATCTCTGCGTTGACCGCGCGGTCGGCAACGGGCTTCGGCACCAGACAGGCCTGTAGCGGCTCAGGCTTGGTCAGTTCCACTTCCAACTGGTTCTCAAGCTGGCGTACCGAGGTGAAATACTGATCGAGCTTCTGCCGGTCCGCCGCCCCGACTGCGCCTTCCAGCGACTGGCGCTGATCGGTTACGGCCGAAAGCACGCTGCGGCGCGCCATCACTTCGGGATCGGGCGTGAACTCTCCGCTGTTGGGGTCCTTGAAGCCGATGCCGAACAGGCGCTTGTAGAGCCCGGCCGCCGAACCCTCCGACGGGTTGAGATTGCCCCCGCCCCGCCCGCTCAGCGAGTTGCGCGGATCGCCCGACGCCGACGTTTCCAGGCTGCGAAAGCGGGTGCGCGAACCGATCCGGTCGCCGATGGTGACATCGAAACTTTCGCCGGGCAGCCCGCCGTCCGCCGTGATCGCACGCCCGGTTCGGATCGCCGGACCACCCGACACGTGCGGCAGGTTCGGCGCCCCGTCCAGCATCACATTGAAGTTGCCCAGAATATTGATCTTGCTCGCATGCGGCTTGATCACTTCCAGTTCGGGCTTCAGGTCGTATCCCGTGCCGGCATTGTCCGGGAACCAGCGGGTGGGATTGACGCCCAGCCCCCAGAACCACGTGCCGAAGCGAACCGGCATCGGTGCGCCGGTTGCGGCAAGCGCCTCCCCATTGCCGTCGAGGAAGATGTCGAGAAGCGGAACGCCCACGGTAATGGCGGCGCCGTTCAGCATGCCCTTCAGGGCGAAGCGGCGGGACATGTCGAATGCCATGATGGTCCTCCTGTCGTTAGCGCCGCGTCGCCACTTGCGTGGCACCGGCTTTCAGGTCTTCGCGGGGAATTTCGTAAGTTTGAGGCAAAGTCGCGACTGCCTCGACCAGCTTGCGCAGGCGGTAGCCGTCGCCGGCGAAGCGGCTTTCCAGCTTCTCGACCAGTTCGCCGTCCTCACTGGGTCTGCCCGTCGCGTATTCCAGCACGCGCGAGGTTACGCACATCGTCGCGTCCTGGCTGGCAGCGATGGTCTTTCCAAGGCCGTCCGCACCCGTGAAGCGCGCATCGTCCATCGCCCCGGAGACATCGATCGGCGCGTCGTTCTCGCTGGCCCGGAATGAGCCGATGCCGTCGAAGCGTTCGAGCGGCAGCCCGATCGGATCGGTAATCTTGTGGCACCCGGCGCAGACCGGATCGGTCGTATGGGCATCCAGGCGAATGCGGGCCGTGGGCATCGCCTTGTTGGCGGTGTCCTGAACCGCGGTGAAGTTCACGTTGCCCGGCGGATTGGGCACCGGCTGGCATAGCAGCAGTTCGCGTATCGCCCGCCCGCGCAGCGTGGGCGAACTGCGCCCCGAATGGGAATACATCGCCAGGAAACCGGCAAGCCCCAGCAGCCCCGAACGATCCGAATCCGCCGAAAACTCGTAAGGAACCCACCCTTGGGATTGGCCGACGGGCACTCTGTACAGCGCACCAAGCGGACGGTTCATCCAGGTCTTGCGGGTAGTGAAAAGCTCCCGGTAATCGCCGTCCCCGTCCAGCAATTGGGTGCTGATCGTGCGCAGCATCTGTTCGGGCAGCGCCTGCAACACGTCCTGATTGAAGTAGGGATAGATCACCGGGTCCTTGGCAAGTTCGTCGAACTTCTCGAACAGCAGCATGTCCGAGAAGAATGCCCTCAGCCCCTGCTCGAAGCGCGGAGAGGCGACCATGTGCTGGACGATTGCCGTCAGGCCCGCCTGATCGGTCAGTTTGCCTGTCGCAGCGGCGTCCAGAAGGCTCGCACTGGGCGTCGAATTCCAGAGCATGAAGCTGAGCCGGGCCGCGCGTGACGTGTTATCCAGACGCAACATGGCGGGCCTGATCGGATCGGCCTCTGCGGTCTCCACCACGTAGAGGAACCAGGGCGAAACCAGCATGGAACTCAGCGCCAGTTCCAGACCCTTCGCGAAGGACTTTGTCGGACCGGCCCCCTCTCCCGCGATGCGAACGTAGAGCGCGAGTTCCTGCTCGGTCAGCGGACGGCGGAAAAGCAGGCGGCCAAGCGGCGCCAGCGTCCGCCGCGCACAATCGGCGTCCGCGTTTCCCGGATCGGCCGGCGTGCATGCCACGAACTGGGCGCGGTGGTGTTCATCGAAGACCTGCCGCGCAATATCACGCGCCATCGCATCGAACTGCTCCAGCCCCGATGGCGAGATCGCCGCGCTGCGTGCGCCGGAGGCGATCAATTGATGCGCCGGACGAACGATAGGCTCGAACCGCCCCGCCACGCGGATATCGGTTCCGAAGATATCGGCGATGGAATTGCGGTACTGCGCTTCGGTCAACCGGCGCATGCCGACGACTTGCGGGCCTTCCAGCAATGTCTGCGAAGCGTTCGCTTCGGCATGAACGCGCGGCACCGGCGATCCCGCCCCGCCGAACCACAAAACACCGGCAAGCGTAGCCGCGGCCATGCCAAGCGGCACGAAGCGAGAGGGTCTCATAGGGCCTGATTCCTGACGGGACGGGCCGCCGTGGGCACGTCGTTGACGAAGGCCGGCACCGCGCGCAGTTCCATCGCGCTGGAAACGCCCGTGCACTTGCCGGTCTTGGGATCGCGGATGCCGTCCGCATACTTGCGCAGCGTCGCCAGCGTTCCCGCGCAATCGATCCCGGCCGCCAGCGCCGCGCCCACACCGCCGATCGACGGGCTCTGGATCACATCGAAAACCGGCCGATACCCGCCGACCAGACCGCGCAACGATCCGTCCGACTGGAACGTCAGACGCAGCTTCGCATGGCGTAGATCGTAAGCGGTGCGTGTGCCGCGAATGTCGCGGGCCCCGCCCTGCCCCCAGGTCTGCGTCAGCTTGATATCCTGCGCGTCGGTCGTGAGCACTCCGCCCATGATCCGCCCGTGCAGCACGTTGCGATGCCGCGGCGGCTTGTCGGAAATCGTGAAGCTATAGCCGGGCAGGAAATTGCCGCGATTGTCGAGACCGGGGCGGTCCGGCGTATTGCCGTAGATCACCTCGACATCGTCGTCATTCTCAAGGCTGTCCACACCGCGCAGCAGGATCACCTGCGTCCATTCGCCGGAAGCATGGAACTGGCGCATGCCCGTGAGCAGATCCCCGCCGATGCCGTCCTTGCCGCGCCATTCCAGCGTGCAGCCCATCACCCGGTATTCCTGATTGTCGATCCCGGTCCGGCCGTCGGGCGCGGTGAACGCCTCATGGCTGCAACTTTGGCTGGGGTCATCGCCATCGAGATCGAGCCCGCCCGCATTCGCGCTCTGCACCGTCTTCAGCAGCGGCCGATCGAACTGATCCGGTTGCGAACAGATGTTGGTGCCGTTCGGCCCGAACACGGTCGCCTGCCAGCGCTTGGTCAATTCGGGTTCGTTTTCCTTGCGTTCCAGCCGCGCCCGCTCGTCAGGCGACAACGACGCGAGGTAGGTTTCGCGGATCTTCGGGCTGGTTCCAGTCGGACAGGCAGCCTTATCCTGAAGCACCGGCGGCACGAAATCCTGAACGACGAAGCCCATCACTCCATTCGCCGGAGCGGCTGGCAGTTTACCGCCCACGGCATCGGCCTGCGCCGGCGCCTGCAACGACAGCACGGCGCTGCCGCCGGCCAATGCGATGGCCATGCAGCCCATGCCCCCTAAAAACAGGCCTCGGCGCGTTTTTCGTTTATTCACCTTGCCTCTCCCTCATCATCTCAGGGCCGCAGGATCTTGCCTCCCGGCGGCACGGCATGGGGATCGCTGTCGTCCGCCACGAACACGCGCTTTCCCTGCAATGTCCATTCCGGGCGATCACCAGCGAGAGCGACTTTCCAATCCCTGGACCCGCTGCTCGCCATCGGCGCAGGCAGCGGGTGCCACCGGCAATCGCGCTCACACTTTCCTGTGAACAGGACGCGGCCGTCCTTGTCCGTCAGCGCATAGGCACCATCGATGAAAGCGGTGGTGACACTGCCCGGCGCATCGACTTTCGGAACCGCCGGCACGTATTTAAGGGTGTTCCAGGTCATGCCGCCCGTGCCGTCGAACGCTGTCGAAACGCGATTGCCCGACTTTCGCGTAAAGACGAGGTGCCAGCCCTTGTAGACCCACTGCGGCCCCTGCGCGCCTTCGATGACAGTCCAGTCGGGAGCCTTGCGAGGGTCAATGAAACCATCATCGGCATTCATTCGGGAGCCATCGGGAAATCGGATGTTCGGCGCCATGCCAGCCGGAGCGAGCAACGGTTGCCAATCCTGTTCGCAAGCCTCTGCGCAATACTTGCTCGGATCCGGTGCCCAGCGCAGGACCGTGCGCATGTCCATTCCATAGAGCACTTCGCCCCGGGAATCGGCATAGACGCTGCCCCCATCCGTCCGCTTGGTACGGACCCCTGCCGGCAACGGCGATCCATCCGCCGCTGCGATCGCAAAATCGGAAGGCTGAGCAGATGCGTTGCTTGGCGCGATGGCAAGAACGGCACTGGAGGCGGCAAGGATCGCCGCAGACTCCCGTCGCACCTCAACCCTCCGGCGTACGAAAAGTGTCGTGGCAGCTCTTGCAGGCGCCGCCCAGGTTTCGGGCGCTGATCCTGACGGCGGCGGCATCCTTGGCAGTCACCGCCTTTTGCAAATCATCGGCGGCCTTGGCGAAGCCGTCCTGATTGGCTTTGAATTTTGCCGGCTGCGCCCAGATGTCCGCTTTGGCGCGCGTCTTCACGCCTGGCTGAGGCCCGGAACCTTGCGGGAACCACTCATACTGGCCGCGCGATGCATTGCGGATTTGACGTACGGACTGGCTGAGCAGCACCCACTGAACGTCGCCCCGCAGGCCATCGTTCACCGCTTTGAATGCGGCGCCCAACTCGCGGTAATTGTCAACGCGCGATCGGATCGTGTCGGCTGGCGCCGCAATCAGGGGCGCGGCAACCGCAAGCGCCGCCATTGCAGCGCCCATCGGCCAAATGGCTCTCATGGCATTCTCCCGTCCGGCTGTTTTGTCGTTGGGGAAAATATTGATTCAATTTTTGAACTAGTCAATCGCTACGCGTCGTATTTTTTGAGAAAGCGGAATTGCCTAGGAGCGCTGTCCTTTGTTGAGCGTGATATCCTGCGGAACCAAACATTGCCTGACGGCCCCGTGAAACCGGCGTTTCAGTGACCGGCCCGAACGCGGCCAGCATATGCTCAGAAATAGTAGCCCATGAGAATGATCAGCGAGGCCTTGATCCTGTCGTCACCGCCCTGACCGGCCCCGGACAAAAATTGCCCCGCCCCCACGTATGGATCGTTCCGACCTATCATCAGATCGGACCAGACACGTATCCGGCTTGTCGCCTTGTCCGACCAGAACGCCCCTAAAGTCAGCCGTTCGGTATCCGCAAAACCGGCACCATCCTTCATGAACCGGCCATAGTTCGCGTAAAGGCTGAGGCTGAACGGAAGGCTCCCGGTCTCGATCTTACGGCCGATTTCACCAAACGCCAACGTGCCCTTCGCCGCGATATTGTACGACGAATCGTAATCGCCCACGGTAATCAGGTCGCTTCGCCCGCCGTTGCGCGGTTCGATGACCTGGCGGGCGGCAAGGACTTTCGCATGCCAAGGACCGCTATCGCCACTCGCGCTTAGCGCATAGGAGCGACGATACCCGTTCTCGCGCGTATCGAAGTTGTGGATCGTCGAGAGCCAGGCAGACCCCGTTAAAGTGAGCGTGCTCTTTCCCGGCAAGTCGAAATGGTACTGCGCGCGCCCAACGAACATGTCCCTTTCGGCATTTCTGGATCCATCAGGAACGTAGCTATCGCCTTTGACGAAGTTGACCGAAAACCGGGCGCTATCATCACTGATGCCGAATGCGCTGGGCGCGGTCGTCGGGAAATAACCGGCATCGAGAGAAAGGTGCGCATCCTTGTGGCTGAAGGTCACGCCGGCGTTGTAGACCTCCTCCATGCCATAGACGAACCCGAGGCTGTTGAAAAAGGCCGATCCCCACCAGCGCTCGTCGAACGGAACCGATTGAACGCCGACGGTGACTTTCTGCTTATCGTTCAATTTCGCACCGACATAGGCATAGACGGGGAAATTCACCTCGCCCGGATAATTGTCGTAGCCGTTGGCGCGTCCGTAAATGAAACTGCCTCCATAGAAACGGTACTGTGCCGCCCCGAACACGACGGAGGAATCATAGTCCGCCGTCAGCAGCAGCGTGTCGAAAGACAAATGGCTGGAGGTGCGCCGGGCACCGGTCGCGTCCGTGTCGTTGAAACGCAGATCGTAGCGAGCCCGGATTGCACCGCCGAGTTTGAGCCTCCCCTTTTCCCGTGCCGGTTCGGCAACTGGCAAAACCGCTTCTCCGGTAGCGTCGGGGAATGGTCCGGCCGGAGCCGGCAGCGCATCGCTGCCTTCGCCGGCGCTGGAGACAGGAAATTCAAACACCGTGCTGGTATCGGAACCCGTCAAGCCGGCCACCTGTGCCGATGGCGTCGCAGCAATGGCGGGCGCGAGAGCCACGACTGCTGCGGCGCTTAACATGCGGAATTCTCGCGCTGACCGCTGCGGTGTCGGTGTCGCGCAGCGAAGCAAAGGCGCGGCGAAATGCCGCCGCGCGCGGTCGGGTTCGAGACCATGGGGGATCCTCTCACGTGAACCGGCGATCTTTCCCGATCGCTCTGGCCTGTTTTGCTTTTAACGTTGCGCTTGCGGTGCCGCGCGTTCGCTCGGTTGGGGAGCGATGTGGCGGGCAGGCGGTACTGCACTCCTCGGTTTGGGGCCCGTCATAGGTCGAGCTTCAACCTCCCCGATTTTGCACGGGACACGCAGATGCACATATAGTCGTTCTGATCGCGCTCATCGTCTGCAAGGACGCTGTCCCGGTGGTCGATCTCACCTTCGAGAACGTTGACCATGCAGGCGCCGCAGATGCCTTCCGAGCAGCCGAACTCGATATTGAAATCGGCTTCCTGAAGAACAGTCAGGATCGATTGGCCCGGCGATATCGCGAAGACTTGGCCGGTCGAACCGACTTCGACCTCGAATCCTTCCGCGGGCTGCGCTGCGCGGTCCGGCGCGGCCGCGAATCGCTCGAAATGGATGTTCGGGCGGGCGCTTCGCGCACCTGCCGATAGAACGGCCTGAAGCATCGGCTCGGGCCCGCAGACATAGACATCGCCGTCGCTGGGGTGTTCCGAAAGCACACGATCGAAGTCGCAGAACCCGTCGGAATCGTCGCAATGCAGCCGGTAGGCATCGCCCAGCGCAAGGGCTTCGAAAGTCTCGTGCAACGCCGCATCCTTGAGAGAGCGCGTCAGGTAGACGATCCGGACCTTTGCACCGCTTGCCGCGAGGTGACGGCCCATCGCCAGAATTGGCGTAGCGCCGATCCCGCCGCCGAGCAGAAGTATGGGCGCCTGTTCATTTCGGAGCGCAAAGTGATTGCGCGGCCCGCCGATCTGCAACTCGGCACCTTCATCGAGCGCGTGGACCGCCCTCGACCCACCTCGACCGGCGTCTTCGCGTTTCACGGCGACGGCTACCCAGGTGCCCTGGGGATCCCAATCGCAAAGTGAATACTGGCGGATCAGGCCGTCGCCCAAGTGAATGTCGATATGAGCGCCGGGCGTCAGGTCGGTGAAACGCTCTCCCAGCGTCTGGAAACGGAATTCGGCGATATCTGGGCTGAGCTGGGTCTTGCGGCTCAGCCTTGCGGTGATGGACATGGTCAGATTTCCTTGCGGCTGCGCCAGGCTTCGAAGCGAAGGCGCGCTTTGACGCCGATCCCGACGAACGGGCGCGGCGGGTTCTGGACGGGAATGCCGGAAACGGCCTGCATGTCGTCCAGCAGGTCGCTCTCGATACCGCTGGCCATCTCCGCGAGCAGGCGGCCGGAGATGGTTCCGCGCGCAACCCCCACGCCATTGTCTGTGTTGGAACTCCAAACGCGCGGCGCCATTTCGCCGAAGTAGCTCACGCGATTGCGGGCCAGAGCCGTGACTCCGCCCCAGGTGCTTTCAAACGGAATTTCAGCCAGCTGGGGCCAGCGCCGCGCGAGCGCGATACGATGGCTTGCGCGCACTCGGTCGAGCGCGGCATCCGTCGCGGCATAAGAACCGACGTAGTCGTACTGGTTGCGAACGAAAAGGCGGCGATCCTGCGTCATGCGGATCGTCGTGCCGCCGATGTCGGCGGGGGTCAGGCCCCAGTCGAGACGCCCACCGAAAGCCCGAAGCTGCGCATCGTCGAGGGGACGGGTGATGGATGCAAAAGTTGCGACCGGAACTATCCGACGGCGCATCCACCCCAGTTCGGAGGTATAGGCGCTGGTCCCTGCTATGATCCCGCCGACCTGAACGGTCATCGGTATGCCCTGACGGCGAATCGACAGTTCGAACCCGTCACCTCGGCGTTGATGGCGCTGTACCGGGCAGCCGTCGAGCAGCACGACATTGCTTGGCAGCGTTCGTGCCAATCCCCGCACGAGACGGGCCGGATTCATGAGAATGCAACCCGGCGTGAAGATCGCTCCCTGATAGTGGCTGGTGCCTGCGATTTCGGCAACATCCTTACGATCCAGCATGCGATAGGGCTGGCCGATGCTGTCGAGAATGCGCGCAAAATTCTCCATCCCGGCCATGCCGGTCTCGCCGATTGCAGCTTGCAGCTTGCCGGCCTTGGACCAATTGCACGCGATCCCGTGCTCCGTGACCAGCCTATCAAGATCCGCGATGGCGGCCGTGTTCAGCCGCACAACCCTGTTCATGCGGGCGGTGTCCTGGCCGTCCAGATCGAACTTGTGCGGCAGATCGATGACGAAACCGGCATTGCGTCCCGAACTGCCCCATCCAACGGGCTTGGCATCCAGGAGCAAGATGGTCTGATCGGGATGAAGTTCCGCAAGCCGGCGCGCCGCAGCAAGGCCGGTGAGGCCCGCTCCGATCACCGCCCATTCCGCTGTCGGCGGCGGCGGCAAAGTGCCCATCACCGACAGTTCGGAGGGCGATACCCACCCGCCGGGCGTGTCCGGAAGCGGCAAGCGCCGCACGGTGACTGCTGAAGACATCGGATCCTCTCACGAAATTTCCTGCCAAAAGAGGCCGTTCGGACAAGTCGTTCAATGCGGCAAAAACTCACACTTGATTGAGCTCAGCTCATGTGTATTTGCCGCGAAAAATAGAAGATCGCGGAGAGATGCCATGTCACGTCGGACTTACGACATGCCGACCTTGACCACGCTGACGACGTTCGAGGCTGCAGCCCGCCTGCTGAGTTTCAAGAATGCCGCAGTCGAACTCAACGTCACCCCAGGCGCTGTCAGCCATCAGGTGAAACAGCTCGAGAGCGAACTCGGCATGGCGTTGTTCAATCGCAGACACCGGGGGGTCGAGCTGACCCGGGAAGGCGGGCGGCTCTTCGCCACATTGGCAGAAAGCTTCGGCGCGATTTCTCGCCAATTGCGTGAACTTCGGCAGTTGCAGGGGGAACGCAGGGTGAGAATCGGCACGACGTCGGCCGTTGCCAGCCTGTGGACGTCGTCCAGTCTCGCGGCCTTCTGGCACGCCCACCCCGATATCACCATCGATCAGATGGTCTCGGATGAAGGGTTCGGGATCGCCCCTGATCTCGACATGTACATCCGCTACGGCCGTGATCACCGCAGCGATTGGCACCAGCAGCCGCTTTATCGCGACGAGCTTGTACCCGTTGCGACGCCGGAGGTAGCCGCGCGCCTTCATGACGCTTCGCTCGAAACGCTGGCCGAACAGCGACTGATCTACCTCGAATCGAATGATCCCAGTTGGACGAGCTGGGACGATTGGTTCGCAGCGCAGGAGCATGTCGGCCCCCACTCCAACGGCTTTCGCGTGAACAGCTACCTGATCGGTTTGCACACGGCGATGGATGGCGTGGGCCTGATCCTCGGATGGAAGCGGCTGATCGCACCGTTCCTGAGCAGCGGCCGCCTGCAAGTGATCCGGGGGCACAGCATTCCTGCCCCTCGCCGCTTCCACCTGATCACCCGGCCCGACGATGAATTGACCGAATCCGCTCGTGAACTGAGGGCTTGGCTTCTCGACACCATGGATGAAATGATCTCATCCGAAGATTAGATTTTCCGACATTGAGCGTTTGACGGCCTGCCTCGATCCTGAACGAGAACTTGGAGAGGCAAGGCAAATACCATGAACGTTATGACCCAACTCAGCGGCGTGCATACCGACATTGCGCGCGCTCAGGGGCTTCCCAACGCGCATTACGTCGACCAGACCGTCTTTGACGAAGAAAAGCGTGCAGTGCTTTTCGGAAACTGGGCTGGTGTCGGCTTCGGCAAGGACGTGCCTGAAGTGGGTGACGCCAAGCCGGTCGATTTCCTGGGAATGCCGCTGCTGCTGGTCCGCGATCGTTCCGGTGCGGTGAACGTTTTCCAGAACACATGCCGTCACCGCGGCATGATCCTGGTGGACGAACCGACCAAGATCCGCGGTGCGATCCGTTGCCCTTATCATTCGTGGTGTTACGGCCTAGACGGCGCCTTGCGCACAACCCCGCACATCGGGGGCCCCGGCCAGAACACGCACGATGAAATCGACGCCGGCGAACTCGGGCTGGTGAAGGTCCCGAGCCACGTCTGGCGCGATGTCGTTTTCGTGAACATCAACGGCAACATGCCCCCCTTCGAGGAAGTTCACGCGGATCTGCTCCAGCGCTGGAGCGCCTTCGAGCAGCCGCAGTATCACGGCGGGGAATCTTCGAGTTTCAAGCTTGAGGTGAACACGAACTGGAAGCTGGCGGTCGAAAACTATTGCGAAAGCTATCACCTTCCGTGGGTCCATCCAGCGCTGAACACCTATTCCCGCCTCGAAGACCACCGGAACATCGAGCACCGCGCTGAATACTCCGGCCAGATCACGCTGGTCTATCGTCAGCTCGAAAATGAAAACGGATCCAGACTCCCCGATTTCCAGGGGCTTCCCGAGTACTGGAACGAGGGTGCGGAATACGTTTCGCTGTTTCCCAACGTGCTGCTTGGTGTGCAGCGCGATCACGTTTTCGCGCTCGTTCTCCAGCCCATCAGCCTCGAAAAGACAGTCGAACACGTCGAACTCTACTACGCCGAAAAGCCGGGTGGCAGCGAAGAACAGGATGAGCTTCGCGCCGAAAACGCGCGGCGCTGGAAGGTCGTCTTTCAGGAAGACATCTTCGTCGTCGAAGGCATGCAGCGCGGGCGTCATGGCCAGCTATTTGACGGCGGAAGGTTCTCGCCGGCCATGGATGGACCTACGCACATCTTCCATAAGTGGGTTGCAACGCAGGTCCACAACCAGCGTGTAGCCGAAGGCCGCGTAGAAGGCCGGGACGCATGAGCTACCGCAATTTCCTCGCGGGGCGCTGGGTAGACGGCGATGCTGTGCTGGACGTCGAAGATCCCGCGACCGGTGAGACCATAGCAGAAGCGCCGATCGCCGCCGAAAAGACGCTCGCACGCGCTCTGGAAGCCGCGCGCAAAAGTGCCGATCGCGGCGATCTGTCGCAGATGGTTCCGCAAAAGCGAGCAGACCTGATGCGCCGCATCGCCGGTGAAATCCGCAAGATCGCCGATCAAGGCGCCGATGTGCTGACCCGAGAAAGCGGCAAGCGTCTTTCGGACGCGAAGGCCGAGTTCGACGAGGCGGCGGCCTATTTCGACTACTACGGCGGCATGGCGGACAAGATGGAGGGCAAGCACATCCCTCTTGGCCCGAACTACGTCGATTACACCGTGCTGGAGCCGGTGGGCGTTTCGGCGCAAATCGTGCCGTGGAACTTCCCGGTATCGCTCGCTGCCCGCTCGCTGGCGCCGGCACTGGCAACCGGCAATTCGGTGATCGTCAAATCGCCTGAACTCGATCCGCTCGCGCTGACCGTACTCGGGCGTGCGCTCGAAGCTGCAGAAGTGCCGGAAGGCGCCGTTTCCATTCTCAACGGCACCGGTATCGATCTGGGCGCGAAGCTCGTCGCCAGCCCGCAAATCGATCAGATAGTCTTCACCGGTTCAGTGCCGACCGGGCAGGCCATTTTGCGCGCAGCCGCAGAAAACGTCACCCCTTCACTCATGGAGTTGGGCGGCAAGTCGGCGGCAATCGCATTCGAGGATGCCGATCTCGATACCCTGCTCGAAAGCGTTCGCTGGGGAATCTTTTTCAACTCCGGACAGGTCTGTTCCGCCATGTCCCGTTTGCTGGTGCAGCGCCGTCTTTACGATCGTGCCGTTGAAGCGTGCGCGGCCTTGGCGAACAGCCTTCGGGTCGGACACGGCCTCGACGAAGCCGACCACACGCCGCTGATCTCGGCCCGGCAGCTCGAAACCGTTGCCTCCCTCGTCGCCGCATCTACCCGCGAAGGCGCCAGTGCGGCTGCGGGGGGCGCGCCCCTCGATCGGGCCGGCCACTTCATGGCACCCACCGTCCTGCGCGACGTCAGCCCGACTTCCAAGATTGCGCTCGAAGAAGTCTTCGGACCGGTACTCTGCATGATTCCCTTCGAAACCGAGGACGAAGCCGTGGCCATCGCGAACGGCACGGAATTCGGTCTTGTCGCAGGAATCTTCACGCATGACCTGTCCCGGGCCCACCGGGTCGCGTCTCGGCTGCGCGCAGGCCAGGTGTTCGTCAACGAATGGTTTGCAGGCGGGATCGCCACCCCGTTCGGCGGCATCGGCAAGTCCGGATTTGGACGCGAAAAGGGCGTCGAAGCCTTGTTCAATTATGTGCGGACGAAGAACGTCGCGATCTCGCTGAAGCGATGAGCGACCCGGATCCGGCCGTCTGGCGCCTGCTGGAACAGCAGGTGACGGACGCGCACCACCGCGCAGACGTTGCCGGGATGATCGACGCCTACACTGAGGCTGCGGACATCATGGAAGCGCAGGGCCGGGTGGACGCGGCCTGCTTCTATCTGACGCAGGCCTTCGTACTGGCCCTGGAAACGGGCGCCGATGAGTTCGTGTCGCTTGACCAGCGTCTGGTCGCACACGGCAGGAATTGAGGAGACAGGACATGAGCGTCAGGGTCATTCGGTCCCAGGACGTTGCCTTGAAGCACCGGGGAGGTCCGCCGGGATCCGCCGAAGTAGGGCGCGCGATCGACGGCAGCATTTCTTCCACCATGGGCGCGGGTTTTGGGCGTTTCGATGGGTCCGCCATCGCCTGGACCCTCCTCTATGACGAAGTCATCTATGTGATTTCCGGGAAATTCACCGTCGAGGTGAATGGCAAGATTCACGGCGCCGAGGCGGGGGACGTCATGTGGATCCCAGAGGGCACAAGCGTGATCTACGGCGGGGAAGCAGCACACATTTTCTATGCCGTGCAGCCCGGCAACTGGGCGGAGCTGCGCAGTACATAGCCACACGCCGAGGGGGGACTTTTTATCCATGACACGGGCGTCAGAGCCCGAGCATAATAATATACGGGAGATGCAACCTTGTCGACGACCGCACTACACGAACCGTCCGTGCTGCTCAGGCCGCCCACGCCGCTGTCGAACCAGCAACGTCGTTTCATCACCAAACTGACCGTCCTGATTTCGGGCGGAATGTTCATCGATGGCTTCATCCTTGGCGGCATCGGCATCGTGATGCCGGCCATCACGGCAGATCTTAATCTCTCTTTGGCCTGGCAGGGCCTGATCGGCGCTTCCGCCTTGATCGGCATTTTCCTGGGCGGCCCGCTGGGCGGCTACCTGGCCGACAAGATCGGCCGCAAGCCGATGTTCACGATCGACCTGGCGATTTTCCTCATCGGCTCGCTTGCACAGTTCTTCGTCACCGATCCGATGCAGCTATTCATCGTACGCCTGCTGATGGGTGTAGCGATCGGCGCCGATTACGCGGTTGGCTGGCCGATGCTCGCTGAGTTCGCTCCCGCCCGCCTGCGCGGTTTCCTGATGTCCGTGCAGGAAGTGGGTTGGTATGCCGGCTACCTCATCGCTTACGTAATGGGCTGGGCGCTTGTCGTTTCCGATAGCGCCCCGTGGAACGTGATCCTGGGCCTGAGCGCCATTCCCACCCTTATTGTCCTGCTGATGCGGCTCGGTACGCCGGAATCCCCGCGCTGGCTGAAAAGTCAGGGGCGCCATGCCGAAGCGGAACAGCTTGCTGCGGAATATATGTGTGAGGAAGGCCGCAAGGACCTCAAGGCGCAGAATGCCTCCAATCCTCTCAGGATGCGCGACCTGTTCTCATCGCACTACATCAAGACCACGATCTTCGTTTCGGTGTTCTGGGTCTGCAACGTGACGCCTTACTTTGCGATCAGCACGTTCGCACCGTTCGTACTGAACCATCTCGGCCTGGGTGACGGGCTCGCCGCAGGTATCGCCCTCAACGGCCTTGCTCTCGTAGGCGTCGTGATCGCCACAATGCTGGTCGAGAAAATGGGCCGCCGAATGCTGGGTATTCCCCCCTTCTTCATTTCGGCGGCGGTATTGGTTGCTGTGACGTTTGCCAGCCAGTCGCCTGTGGTGATCGTCGCCTGCGTTCTCATTTTCGCCTTCGTCAACGCAATCTCGACCACGCTTTGCAGCGTCTATCCCGGGGAAGTGTTCCCGACGGAGATCCGCGGCGCCGGCGTCGGCTTCGCCACCGCTATCTCGCGTATCGGTGCCGCCGCCGGTACCTTCCTGATGCCCATGTCTATCGACCATCTGGGTATTTCCGGAACGATGCTGATCGCGGCAGGAATCTGCCTCTTCGGCGGCGTCGTGTCCTGGCTGCTGGCGCCGGAAACCATGGGGAAACAGCTGAGTGAAACCTCCGCTCCGAACTCGGGCGGTCGCTAACGCTCCACTTAGAGCAGTTTCCGATCCGACTGCATCGGATCAACTGCTTCAAGCTTTTGGTTTTCCGCGTTTTCCGAGTCATCAGGTGATGCCACCTGATGACTCGGAAAACGCTCTAAAAGACGACGAGAAAGCCGGTCCTTGGCGCGTAAAGCCCAAGGGCCGACTTTTTTCCCGATGCGATGTTGCTGCTGGCTTCCATCAGCGAAAATCGCCAGAGGGCCGAGCTTCCATCAATCCAACGCTGGGCAAGTGAGCGGAAATGACCACGGAAATGCAATTAGTGCCGATTGCAGACGTCCCTGTAGGTCCGCTCAAGCCGTCATTCGCGGCCAGGCAGTGGTTGATGCTGCTGGGGCTCCTGCTGTGCTGGAGTTCGAGCTTCATCGGAATACGCTTCACCGTCGATTATGCGCCGATTGCCCTGGTCGCATTCTGGCGCAATCTCATCGCCGGCTTGCTGCTACTGCCGTTCGCGCTCTTGATCGGTCCACGCCCACGGCTCCGCGATGTTCTGATTCAAGCAATCTTCGGCATTTTCGCGATGGGCGGCCTCATTCTGGGTTGCGGCATCGCTATCGAGGAAGGCGTTCCGACTGGCATCGTCGCGCTCATGTCCGACATGCTGCCATTGGCGATCGTGCTACTTTCCATTCCGATCCTGGGCCAGATCGTCACGCGCGGCGAATGGGCCGGCATCGGTCTTGCGATTTGCGGTGTATTGGCCGCGTCGGCCGGCTCGCTGCATGTCGGTACGGCTCCCAAGTGGGCCTATGCATTGCCGTTTCTTGGAATGATCTCCATCGCCGTCGTGACGCTGCTGCAACAGCGCTGGCCATCCAGTTTCTTGCCAATCCATCAGAGCGTAGCGATCCAGTCTCTCGCAAGCGCTTTGATCTTCTTGACAGTAACATCGGCGCAAGGGCGCATAGCCCCGCCTCTGGAGCCAAATTTCTGGATCGGCATCGCCTGGCTCGTCGCTTTCGCCACGATCGGCGCATACGGCTTGTACTACCTTTGCCTTAAGCACCACTCTTCAACAATAGTGAGCAGCACTCTCTATTTGAGCCCGCCAGCAACGATGATCTGGGGGCGAATCATGTTCGGCGAACCATTGTCGGCAGTAATGGGGGTAGGTGTAGCCATTACGCTGATCGGCGTAATCATCGCCTCGAAATACAACGGCAGCCACCTGCATTGACCACCGCCATTTGGGCCGAGACCCAGCCCGCGCATCGGCGGCTCAGTGCGGATCGACGGATGGATTGGGTTGGCAGACGGAAGGGCGGGTCTCGGGGCTGGCCACGAACACGGGCAACACGCAGATAGCAACGATTGCGATCATCAGGCCCGGAACGGCCTGCCATCCCGTTGCTTCAACCAGAAATTGCGCAACGAAAGGCGCAAGCCCGCCGAATATCGCCGTTGCCGTAGTCGCCCCGAGAGCAAGGCCTGAAAGGCGCCCTTCGCCGGGAAACTGCTCTGCCGTTGCCACCGCACCCACCGCGCTGACGGCGCCGCCCAGCGATGCCAGGAGAAGCGTGCTGGTCAGGATTGTGCCGAAGGAACCCATGCCCATTATCGAGAAGCAAGCCACAGGCATCACCGCAGCGAGAAGGGCCGCGGCCAGCAGGATCTTCCGGCGTCCTGTCCGATCGGAAAGGCCCCCGACAAACGGTGTCACCAGAATTACGGCGAATGCGGCCCCGGTCGATAGCCATAGCGCTTTACTTTCGGGCATGATCCCCGTGCCCGTGAGAAAGACAGGAACATAGGTGATGCCGACATAGTAGGTGATCGAGCCCAGCGCCGAAATGGCAAACCCCCGGGCGATCGCGATGCGATTGCGGCTCAGAACCTGCCGCAAGGGGCGGTCGGGCACGGTAGAGGACATGACCTGGCGCTCGAAGTCCGGGGATTCCTCCAATGTAGCGCGCGCCACAAGTACGGCGCCTGCCAGCATGGCCCCGAACAGGAAAGGAATGCGCCAGCCCCATTCGGCGAGAGCCGCAGAGGGCAAGGCATTGACGACAATCGCCGAGATGCCGGCCGCCAGAAGGCCGCCCAACTCGCTTGCAGCAGCGGCCAAAGAAGTGACAAGGCCCCGTTGATGGCGTTTCGCGCCTTCCATCAGGTAAGCGACGACGCCCGTATATTCGCCGCCGACCGAGAACGCCATTGTACACCGCAAAAACAGCAGCAGCCAGCCGGACCAATGCCCGATGCTGGCATAAGTCGGCATTGCGGCGGTGGCGAGCATGGCTGCCGTCATCAGTGCCATCGACAGCAGCATGGTGCGCCGGCGGCCGTGGCGATCCCCGATATGGCCAAACACCGCCGCCCCGAACGGGCGCATGAGATAAGCAACGGCAAAACCGCCCAGCGTCGTCAACAACGACGTTTGACCGCCCCCAAAGAAGACGCGGGAGAGTACGGTGGCGAGATAGAGATAGAGGGTAAAGTCGTACCACTCGACGATCGTCGAGAACGCGGCGATCGCCATCGACTTGCGTGACAGCGTCTTATGTTCACGCGCCGCTGTATCGGTCTCGACCTGCATGGGCGGCCCACTCAATTTCGAACGATATGAGGGGCATGATTACCTTCCCCGCGACGCCTGGCAATCGTTCGTAGCCGGGCATCGCATGTTCGGGCCGCAAAATCGTGCGGTGTCGCAAAGTCCTGGCCGCTTGCCTGTCTCCGTTATTCCGCGTCGAAAGCGATCGGCAGCGTGCGCGGCCCCCACGCGCCCAGCATGGGCCGCCAGGTGACCTTGCCATCCCGGCGGGGGTTGCGGATGCGTTGGGCGATGAGGTGGATGCCTTCCTCCAACTGGTTGCGGGCAAGATATTGGCCAAGGCAAATATGAGCGCCCCGGCCGAAACCCACATGCCGCGTGCTGTGTTGCCGTTCCGGATCGAACAGCAGCGGTTCCGGAAACGCTGCCGGGTCGCGGCCGGCCAGCGGCGTCGCCAAGGCGACCAGCTTGCCTTTTTCGAAGCGCACGCCCTCGTAATCAAAGGACTCGGCAACTTGCCGGAAGGGTGTGGCGATGGTCGAGTGACGCAGGGCCTCTTCCACGACCAGAGTGCAGAATGCCTTGTCCTGCGCGCAGCGGGCGTACATGTCCGGCCGGTCGACAAGCAGGTTCATTATCATGCCAAGCAGGTTCTTCGACGTATCGTAACCCGCGACCAGCAACACCAGCAGCATGAACCGCAGTTCCCTGTCATCCATTCCGCCTGCGTCGCGCGCTGCGATGAGGTCGTCCAGCAGCAGGGCACTCTCGGCCGGGCCGTGTCTTTCCCGGTCCCAAATCAGCCTATCGGCGACGTTCCATTTGATGTCGAACGCTTCGAGGATCTTCTCCCGCAGCGAGCGGTCCAGACTGATCGCGGCAACCTGCATTTCCAGCGCCCAGCGCAGACTTGGGATTACCTCCGTGGAAATGCCGAGCAGCCCGCACATGACGGTGACGGGAAAGTAGGAAGCAAATTCCGTAAAGTCGAAATGTCCCCGGAGCGCCCATTCATCGAGCAGCGCCGTCATGGCGCCCTGAACCAGGGGACGGATGACATTCGCGTTGCGCGGCGTGAAGGCAGAGGCAACGCTGGCCCTGAGGCGTTTATGCTCGTCTCCCTGCTTCGACAGGAGCATCTCGGCCATGAAGCGGGCCCACATCGTATCCTGCAGCTCATAGAATTCGACGATGCCGCCCAGGCCCATTTCCAGATGCCGCTCGTCGGCGAACAGATCCTTGTTGGCTTTGCAGCCATGCACCACATAGCCTGCGGCGAAGCGCGCGAGCCAGGGATGTTGCGCGCGGGCCGGTTTCATGAAGCGTTCGGGGTTGGCCCAGAATTCCGGCTGCTCGACCGGGAGCACTGGCAGTTCCTCATATGTCACCATATCCGCCTCCCTGTTCGATCGCCCGTCAGAACGCGGCGCCGCCGTTGACGCCCAAAAGCTGGCCGGTGATGTACGATGCCTCTTCGGAGGCGAAGAAGGCGCAGGCCGCGGCCACTTCTTCCGGCCGGCCGAACCGGGGGATGGGGTAGCTTTTCAGGATTTCCTCGAAAGGGATCGGCAGGTCGTTGGCGGCGATGGCGCGGCGTGCCATCGGTGTGTCGATAAAGCTGGGCGCCACGGCGTTGACCGTGATCCCCCGCGCGCCCAGTTCGATCGAAAGCGTGCGGGTCAGCGACGTCACCCCACCTTTGGAGGCGCTGTAGTGCGCCATCTTGAAAGCGCCGATCTGCGCGGCGAGCGAGGACACGTTGACGATCCGCCCCCATGCCGCGGCGAACATGTCGGGCAGCACTGCCTGGGTCATCAGGTAGGGGCCTTTGAGGTTCACCTCCATGATCCGGTCCCAGTTCGCTTCCTCGATCTCCGTGAAAAGCTGGAACCCTTCGGTGGCGGCGTTGTTGACCAGCACCGTCACAGGCCCAAGTTCCTCACGAACCTGGGCCATTGCCTGGGCGATCGCTGTGCTGTCGGCTACGTCGCCGTATACGGGAATCGCCTTGCCGCCCGCCCGGCCGATATCCTGCGCGACGCGCTGCGCTTCATCGATGTTGATATCGAGAACGGCCACGCCGGCAACGTCACGCGACAGGCGGTGACAGACAGCTTCGCCAATGCCCGAGCCGCCGCCGGTAACCAGAGCGAAACGGGCATTCCCGCTACCATCTGTCTGCATCTGTTTTCCCCGCCCTTATCGTTCCCTTTGGGAATCGTTTCCATACGGTTCCGTATGGCATTTCCGTAGCTGCTCCACAAGATTGCTCCATCGCGCGCGAAACGGTCGGGCGGTCAGGGGGCGATCAGCAAGGCTTCGCATTGAGGAAGGGTCACTTCATCGGCCAGCGGTGCCCCCACACGAAGAAAGGAAAATATCAGCACGGCCCTGCTGCGCGCACTGTCCGCGGGCGCGCCGGCAGCCAGCAATACGTCGACGATAAAGCGAATGCGGGTTTCATCGGCATCCGCCAGCGCGGCCGCGGCCCGCGCATCGCGTCGTGCCCACAAACGGATGGCCAATTCCATATCGAAGTCCGGCGGATGCCGGTCGAAAGGAAGGCGCATCATGCGATGATAGCGTTCCTGCGGGCACTCTATCGCATTCAGCCGGTCGATGATCTGCGTGACGACATGCTGGCGCCAATGATCCAGCATGGCCCCATGAAGATCGGACCGATCCCTGAAATGCCAATAGAAACTTCCCTTGGTAACGCCCAGTTTGCGCGCCAGCACTTCCACGCGCACGCCATCGATGCCGTTCTTCGCCAACATCTTGAGCGCCGCCGCCACCCATGACGCGCGATCCATTACGGGCGATTTCTCTCGCGGCCTTGAGGTGCTCGCCATAGGTCTGAAATCTCCCGCAAATGGATCGTGCCATGGCATGCATGCGTCGGCTTGCGTCGTGACCGTGCATAGCCGTTGCTTGCGCGGATTCAACGAGGGTCGACGGACCTATCCGAAATTGGGGTCAAAATCGCCAACCAAGGCGTGCCGCACCGGAATGGGAGTGGAAGCCGCTCCCAATTTGCGGGATGGTAAGAGGCCGAGATTCAGGTTGTCCTTGGTGACGAGTGCGACGCCTGGACCAAAACCAGCGAGCGTTTCCGGCGGATATCGACAAGAGGGAGAATGACCATGACCGATCTGAACAAGGACGCGATGGCCCTTGGGCGTCGCGACATGCTGCACGCGGCTGGTGCTGCGATCCTCACCGGTGCCGCCGGTGCCCCCTTTGCCGCATCGGCCCCAGCCCAGGCCCAGGCCCAGGCCCAGGCCCAGACCCAGGATAGCGGCGCATCATTGCCCGCCACGGCCAGCCGGGCATCGCTCGGCGGCCGCCTTCAGGGCGTGCAGCATTTCGGGCTGACGGTTCAGAATATGGAGCGAGCCTACGAGTTCTACACCCAGGTGCTGGGCGGTACCGAAGTGTTCCGGCATGGCGACTTTTCGGGCGATGCGGTCCAGAATACATTACTGGCCGATCAGGAAATCGTCGCCAATGAACTGGGCGTCAACCCCTGCACCATCGGTGTTCCCGACTTGCGCGGCGGTGCGCAGCGGCTCGACGTCCGCTTCATCCAGTTCGACAATGTCGTGATCGAGTTGCTGCAATATCGCGATGCCGATCAGCCGATGGGCGGGGCGAAGGCATTTGCCGAACCTGTCCAGCATATGAGCCCGGCCTTCCCTCGGATGATGCACATTTGCTTTTATGTGCGCGACGATGTCGACTTCAATCAGTTCATCACCGATCTGGAGGCGGAGTCCGCCCGGCGCGGCATGACGCAGGTGCGCGCCAATCGCATCATCCGCGTGCACAGCGAGGCCGAGCGCAAGGCCGCGCCCCAAAGCAGCAACACCAACAAGGTGACTGTCGCCCCGTCGGATGGATGGGAACTGATCTACTGCAAGGGGCCGGAGGGCGAACAGCTCGAATTCGTGAAGGCGCTGGGACCGGTGAAGCAGCGCTTCGCCAATGCGCTGGCGAGCCGCCAGAAGGCCCGCGCGGCGCTTTGAACCGCACCAGACCGGGCGGCGCCCGTCCCGGCCCCAGCGCCTTCAAGAATCTCGTCTATTTCCGGCAGGAGGAGCCTGCCCAGCCGCGCCATTTTAGCGTCTATCGAAGTGTTCGAGTATCAGGCTGATGGCCCGATTTGCTGAAGCGACATGAAAATTGGCAGCGCCCGCGGACCAAATTCGGCACGTTCCGCTGTCGTTCGGGTTAATCCCGCGCCCGAAGGCTTTGAGCAGAACTGGATACCCACGGTTCCAGGCCGCGGCTGGTTCGCCTATTTCCGCCTTTACGAGCCGATCCAAGCCTATTTCGATGCCAGTTGGGCGTTACCGGATTTCGTCCGTCAGGACCCTGCAGCAGCTGAATCGGGTTAATTCGTCCCGTTGACCAGCGTCAGTACACACCCAGAAACCGGCCATCCGCATCGAAGCGGCAGTTGAAGAATTTGGTGCCTTTGCTTCCGTCGCGGCGGTCGTACCAGCCCTGCACGATATAGCCGCTGCGCTGCTGGATCGGGGGATTGGCCGTGACTTCACTGGGACGGCGATCGAAGCGGGCACTGGCCTCATTGCGACAAATCCGGGAAAGTTCGTCGCCGGCGACGTAGCCGCGCGAAGATGAGCCACCGCGATCATAATCGGCAGCGCGACGATCATTCGGGCCTGCACCCTTCTGGCAGTCGGCTGGCAGCGTCGGCGTAACCGAACTGTAGCGTCCGTCCATGGTCGCGATGCTCACGCATTGGTGGCGGTCCTTGCTCCACCAATAGGAATAGCTGCGATCGTCGCCCTTCTCACCACCCGCATTGCGATACCCGCGACGTTGCAATTCCGCCTCGGCCTGCCCGGCGCGCGCTCCCACCATATCCTCCAGTCCCGTAGATTGGCCGAAAGAGGGTGACGACGTGAAAGCCATGGCGAGAGCCGCAAAAGCTATGACGCGAGAAAACAGAGGCATACGAGCGTCTCATCTTCGAGAATGGGGCTTACACCTTCTAATTTCGATGAATCTTGAGCGCTATAGGAATCTGCTCCCCGATAGACGCGGAGGTAGAGCGAGAATGCCCCGGCACGCGCCGCTGAAGTGATCCGCCGGCGGGAAACGATGCCGGCCGGCACGCTGCGTGTTCCCTACGACCTGCCGCGCGGCCTGCTTGCGGCTGCGCTGCTGGAACCGGAGGCGATGGACTCGTTCCTTGCCTGGGGTTTCTTTCCCGGCATGCTGGGGAAGCCCAACAATCCGGACCGCTTCGCTGCGATCTCGATTGCCGAAGCGCGACTTGCCTGGATCGTCGCGCGCTCGCCATTCAAGATCGAGGAGATGGCGACTTATCCGATCGGCCGCGAGATATAGGAACGATCCTGCGCGGATGCGGGCTCCGCGCAGGATCGCTTGCTTGATCAGCCCTATCGCGCGACAGTCACACGCAGATACGTCGCGGGGATCACCGTGGCGTCTCCGCCTGCCTGGTTCTGCGCGGCGAACAGTGCCTGCAGTTCATTCTGCAGCGCCTCGCGCCTCCCGTTCTTTCCAGCCGCTTCGAACGCGTTCATGGTCGGGCCGTAGTAATCCCGGAATACCGAGAGGAACGTGCTGGCCGGGCCGGGATAGCGGAACGTGTAAGTGGCGCGCTCGCACCGGATCCGATCGGGCGCGATGCCGGCGGCGGCGAAGCGTTCTCGCACCACGTCTTCCTGCCCCCAGCTTACCGGGCTTACGAAACCCTCGGGAGGAGGCGGCAGGAAGGCTGCGCTGATCTTCAGGACTTGCGCGACCAGCGTCGGGTCGCCCGGGATCCAGTTCCCCATCACGATCCGGCCGCCTGGCCGGCAAACCCGAACCATTTCCGCGGCAACGTCGTTCGGGCGCGGTGCAAACATGGCGCCGAACATGCTGACCACCAGATCGAAGCGTACATTCTCCAGACCGGTCAGCGCACTGGCGTCCCCTTCCACGAAATGCAGGTTGGCAAGCCCCTCATCACGGGCCCGCACATTTCCTGCGGCCACGAGATTGGCGGCGATGTCGACGCCAAGGACCTCGGCGCCCCGGCGGGCCATGGGAACCGCAGTCGTTCCGTCGCCGCAGCCAAGGTCGAGCACCTTCATCCCCGGCGCCGGGGATATCCATTCAACGAGTTCATCGCCGCTTTCCCGCATGGCTGCGGCAAGGCGCGTAAAATCTCCCTTTTCCCATAATGCCTTGTTGGCATTGACGGGGGGCATGGCGGGCTTTTCAAACGACGACTGGGCTTTATCCCGCACATCCTGCGCAGTATTGGGCTGCATCCTTACTCTCCATCTGGTAGGCCATCTTGCGGGCCGATTTGCCGAGGATAGTACGCACCAGTCGGCCATGCTTGACCTTTTCATGGATATTTCATGGAGAAGTGCAGGTTTGTCCAATGACGCCCATCTTGTCTTTTGCTTTTCCGAATTCGAACTGGATACCGGCAAGTTCGAACTGCGCGCAAAGGGCAAGGCTTGCCATGTCGAGCCGCAAGTTCTGTCGCTGCTGCTACTGCTTGTCAGCAATGCAGAGCGCCTGGTCAGCAAGGATGAGATCGTCGAAAAGATCTGGGGCAAAAGAGCGGTCTCCGAAGCTGCGGTTGCTTCTCGCGTCAAGGCAGCCCGGCAGGCGCTGGGTGACGACGGGACGCGGCAGGCATTTATCAGGACCGTCCACGGAAAGGGTTTCCGCTTCGTCGGATCGGTCGCACCGGTAACGAAAGCACCGAACGCGGCGGCGCCCCTCCCCCAACCTGCCACGGCGGGTGCTACTTCCGAGCGCCCGGCCATCGCCGTCCTGCCATTTCGCATCGTGGGTCCGCCGGGCCCGCTGGCCTTCGTGGCGCAGGCACTTGCGGACGAGCTGATAACCGATCTTTCGCGGCTCCACTGGCTGCTCGTGATCGCCCGGGGATCGACGTTTCGCTTCCAGGGCAGCGATCTGGGCACCGAAGTCGTGGGCCCGGCCCTCGGCGCGCGCTACTGCCTGACCGGGACATTCGAAGAAGCGGGCCTTTCCGTCATCGTCACGACCCGCCTGCTCCGCACCTCGGACGAGGTCGTGTTATGGTCTGAACGCTACACGGCTTCCCCCGGTGAGTTCCGAACCCTGCGCGCCGAAATCGTCGCCAATACGGCTGCCAATCTGGAAACGCGGATAATCCAGCACGAGGTTGCATGTGCCCGCCAGCTGGGTGAAGCCGACCTCGACGCATGGGCCTTCTACCACCTTGGGCTGGACCACATGTTCCGCTTCAATCGATCCGACAATGCGCGTGCGCAGGCGTCGTTCGAGAAAGCGGCCAGATTGGATCCGGGCTTCGCGCGCGCCTATGCCGGCCTTTCGTTCACGGCATTTCAGGACAGCTTTCTCCAGTACTCGAAAGACTGGGCGAGAGCCAACGATCTGGCCCATGGCTTTGCCGAGCAAGCCGTCCGATGCGACCCACTCGATCCTTTCGCGCAATTGTGCCTTGGCCGCTCGCTCTGGCTCGCTGCCGCGCCGGTCGAGAGCATCGAAATCCTCTCCGACACCATTGCGCTTTCGCCCAGCTATGCGCAGGCAATCTATTCGCGGGCCTGGGCCGAAATGATACTGGGCCAGGCGGATCGCAGCGATCAGGACGCCGCGCTCGCCTTGCGCCTGAGCCCGCTCGATCCGTTGCGCTACGCCATGCTGGGGGTCCGATCGGTCAGCGCGTTGCTACAAGGCAACTTTGAGGCTGCGGCGGGGTGGGGCGAGAAAGCCGCGCATGCGCCCGGTGCCCACAAGCATATCTCGCTTATCGCAGCTTTGGCCAATCAGGCCGGCGGCAACAGCCAGCGGGCCGCGCACTGGGTGCGAAAGGCGCGGGAAGCCGATCCTGACATTTCCGCAGACCGGTTCCTGCAGTCCTTTCCTTTTGCGCCTTCCGAAGGGCGCGAGAATCTCGAGAAAGCGTTGCAGGCGCTCACATGCAGCGGGCTCTGACCGGCCCGGATCGATGCCCACGGTCCTCGATCATGACGCGCGGGCTTACTGGGCCGCGTTCCTTTCGGCATTGAGCCGCTCGACCAGTTTTTGGATCTCGTCGGGATTGAGAATCCAGGTGCGGGTCTTGCGGCCTTCACGGAACACCGGCCGCGTCAGCAGGATGCGCGCCTGCTCCTTGGCGAAAGGCTTGAAGAGCGAGAAGTGCATCACGCATTCGAGCATCGATCCGATCACCGGCGTCTTGCCGTCCAGATCAATCAGCGTTGCGGGCTGGTCCCAGGGAATGTTCATCATGAGGCGCGCCTATCGCGGGTTATGGCGAATGCAAAGGCCGAATGCATTCACCCGCACTACCGACAGTTCCCGAAACCAGTTATTCACCAGCTACCTCGCTAATCAAACTGGCTGAGAATATCCGAGAGCGCCGGACGCAGACGCTGGATCTCGTCACGGTGCGCGGCTGACAGCTCTTCCAGGATCCCGAGAGCCTTGTCCGTCAGGCGGAGCAAGGCACGGCGACGGTCATTTTCGGCCGTTTCCCGCGTGATCAACCCCAGTGCCGCCAGCCGGTCGATCAATCCCGTCGCGCTGTGGGGCTTGAGCACCAGTTGCTCGGCGATATGGCCGACGGTTGCCTGATCGGGTCTGGCAGCGCGGATTGCCAGCAAGGCCTGGTGCTGCTGCGGCGTCAACCCGACGCGCGCGGCATGCTCCTCGCTGAACGCCAGAAACCGGCGGATCGTGTGCCGGAATTCGGCCAGCGCCGCGTAGTCGGCATCGTCCAATGGGATATCCATCGCCGTCACGGCGGTCTCCAAGGTTGTATTATATCGCGTTGCGATATATCTGCTCCGCCAAGCGCGGCAGCAAGGCGATAGCAGAAGATGTCAGGTACACCCATTCGCTCCGGCGAAAGCCATCCACTCGGCGATCACAGCGTCGATAGCCGGATGCCGCTGCTGGCCGTGATGGCCACGGTGGTTGGCGCTGGCGGAGCGCTGGGCGCCTGGGTTCTGGTCAAGCTGATCGCAGTGGCCACCAACCTGTTCTGGTTCGCGCGCCTCTCGGCCGATACCGTTTCCATTACCGACGCCTCGGTGGGTTTGATGGTGATCGCGATCCCGGTGATCGGCAGCCTGATCATCGGTCTGATGGCCCGCTTCGGCTCCGACAAGATCCGCGGCCACGGCATTCCGGAAGCGATCGAAACCATTCTTTACGGCGAAAGCCGCCTGTCCCTGAAGGTCGCCATTCTGAAGCCGCTCTCTTCCGCGATTTCGATCGGCAGCGGCGGCCCCTTCGGCGCGGAGGGGCCGATCATCATGACGGGCGGCGCCATCGGCTCCCTCTTCGCCCAGTGCTTTCATCTGAGCGCTGCCGAGCGCAAGACTCTGCTGGTCGCCGGCGCAGCAGCGGGCATGACCGCCATATTCGGCACACCGCTCGCCGCGATCCTGCTGGCCGTGGAAGTCCTGCTGTTCGAATGGAAGCCCCGCAGTTTCGTGCCGGTCGTGGTGGCGGCGATCATCTCCTATTCCTGCCGTCCGTTTCTGCTCGGCGCGGGGCCGATGTTCGCCATGACCGCAACCTTGCCCGGAACCTCCTGGCATCTGTTTGCCTCGGCCGCGCTTGGCGTGGTGGTGGGCATCGAAGCCATGCTGCTCTCAACCTCGCTCTACCGCGTCGAAGACTTGTTCCACAGGCTGCCGCTGCACTGGATGTGGTGGCCGGCGATCGGCGCGATAGCGGTCGGCCTTGGCGGCCTTGTGGACGCCCGCGTGCTGGGCGCCGGTTACGCCAACATCGATGCGCTGCTGAACGGTTCGCTGGCGCTGAAACTGGTCGTTTCGCTGCTCGTCATCAAGGCGCTGGTGTGGTTGATCGCCCTGGGTTCGGGCACATCGGGCGGGGTGCTGGCACCGCTTCTGATCCTGGGCGGCGCGGCGGGGTTCCTGCTGGGGCAGTTCCTGCCCGGAGAACCGTCGTTCTGGGCGATGATCGGCATGGCCGGCATCATGAGCGGCGCAATGCGCGCGCCGCTGACCGGCGCGCTGTTCGCGGTCGAACTCACGGGCCATTTCGAGGCTATTCCCTGCACGATCGCCGCTGCCGCCGGTGCCTATGCCGTCAGCGTACTGTTCATGCGCCGATCGATACTGACCGAAAAGATCGCCCGGCGCGGGCGGCACGTCCTTCAGGAATATACCGTCGATACGCTCGACCTGCTGCAGGCCGGCCAAATCATGACCCCTGCACCGGAAACCCTTCCCGCCACGATGACGACCGCGCAGGCCGTGACGTTTTTCGCCGAAGAAGCCCGACACCGCAGTTATCCCGTGGTGGACGCGGACAACCGCCTTGTCGGGATCGTTTCACGTTCGGATGCGCTGCGCTGGCAAACGACAGCAGGCACGCAGGACGTTTCCCTGGGCGAGACGATCTCCGATGCCGACTTGCCAGTGGCTTTTCCGGAAACACCTGCAGGTCGGGTCGCTGACCTTATCGTCGAGACAGGAAACGGCCGGATTCCAATCGTGGACCAAAGCAGCCGTATGGTGGTGGGCCTGCTCTCACGGCAGGATCTCCTCAAAGTTCGCAGCGCATCCCGAGTGGCGGAGGTCGCACGCTCACGCTTCGCTTGATTCTCCGTCGAAGATCGGAACACCATGCACCGAACTTCGGCCCCCAGTGACCAGCCCCAAGTGACCAGCCCCATCGTCAGAACGCCTCAGCCGGACAATAAGACCTGAGGAAATCCGGATGGGATGGCATGCTGGCTGCGATTTGGGAGATCTCGGACCGCATCCGATCGAGATGACTGCGCAATGCGGCTTCCGGCATCATTTCGGCAAGGCGGTGGTAGCCGAGGGGATCGAGGCGCTGCCCCAGCAGCACGGAGGTCCAGCTATCGACGCGGAACAGTTCATCCTCCAGCTTGAAGGCACGCGCGTCTTCGCGCCACAGGTCCAGCCGCTCCTTCAGCGAATCCGGAATGTCCATCGTCCGACAGCGGCGCCAGAAGGGGGAATCGTCCCGCTCGGTGACGTGATAGTGTAAAATGATGAAATCGCGGATGGATTCGAATTCCAGGCGCGATTTCTCGTTGAAATGGTCGATCAGCGCTTCGTTGCAACCGTTGAAGGGGAAGTCCTGGATCAGCCGGGTGACGGCCGCCATCATCAGGTGGATGCTGGTCGATTCCAGCGGCTCGATGAAGCCGCCGGCAAGCCCCAGGCCCACGCAATTGCGGAACCAGCTCTTTGTCCGCATGCCCGTCTTGAAACGCAGGAGCCAGGGCTCAATCGTCGGCTCGCCGTCGATCTGTTCCAGCAGCTTTGCCCGCGCTTCGTCGTCCGACATGAACTCGCTGCAGAAGACGAGGCCGTTGCCTTCCCGGTGCTGCAGCGGGATCTTCCAGCGCCAGCCCGCCTCGTGCGCGTAGGCGCCGGTGTAAGGCTGGGGCGGATTTGATGATCGCGACTGGACGGCGACGGCGCTGTTGGTGGTGATCCAGCGCCCCCAATCCTCGAATTCTACACCAAGGGCCTGACCCAGAAGAAGCGAGCGAAAACCGGTGCAATCGACGAAAAGGTCGCCTTCGATCCGCTCTCCGGATTCCAGCGTCAGCGCATCGATGAAGCCGCTTTCGGGATGGAGATCGACATTGCGGATCTTTCCTTCGATCCGCTTCACGCCGGCCGGCTCGGCAATGGCGCGCAGGAAGCGGGCGTAGCGGCTGGCGTCGACATGATAGGCATAGCCCATGTTCGGCGCGGCGCTCAGCGACATGCGGTTGGCCTCTCCCGCCACCCATTCCAGGCAGTATTCGCCAAGTTCGCCGCCAAATCCGCGCGATTGTGCGTGCAGCCAGAAGTGATGGAATTCCGCCATCCAGGACACGCGCGAGCCGATCGTGCCGAAAGGGTGGATGTAGCGATCGCCGGCGCGGCCCCAGTTCCTGAACTCGATCCCCAGCTTGAAGGTCGCCTGCGCGGCGGCCATGAACTCGGCTTCCTTGATCCCCATCAGGTCATGGAAAGTCTTGAAGGTCGGCACGGTGGATTCGCCGACGCCGACGGTCGAGATTTCTTCCGATTCGATCAGGGTTACATCGATCAGCGGCCCCAAATGGCGTACCAGCGCCGTGGCTGTAACCCAGCCGGCGGTGCCGCCGCCAGCGACCACGACGCGTTTCACCACACGGTCCGAAGAAGGATCCTGCTGCATTTCCACTTCCCATGATGGCGGCATCGGGGCCGCATTGTACGATATTCGAAAGGTTGCGTCCGGCTTTAGCGGACGATTCAGATCGCCGGGACTACGGGACGTTCCGGCACTTCCTCCCCATCCTCGTTCAACGCGCCCAGTGCGCCACTGGCCCGGGCGCGGCGGCCGTAGACGAGTTCGAACAGCGGAGAGGCCATCAGCGTCGTCACCAGCGCCATGACGACGAGCATCGAGAACAGCGCAGGCCCGATGATGCCCTTCTGCAGGCCGATGTTGATGATGATCAGTTCCATCAATCCGCGCGCGTTCATCAACGCGCCAACCGCAAGCGCGGTCGCATTGTCCTGCCCAGTAAGCCGGGCTGCGGCCCAGCAGGCCACGCCTTTGGCAAGGATGGAGCCGATCAGGATAACCAGCGCGATGCCGACGAGCGCGATGCTGTTCACCAGCGTCAGCTGCGTGTTGAGGCCAGAGAAAGTGAAGAACATCGGCACCAGCAGCGCCAGTGTAAAGGGTTCCAGCTGGTTTTTCAGTTCACGGCTGAGCAGCCCGCGCGGCATCGCCACGCCGAGCAGGAAACCGCCGAACACGGAGTGGAGACCCGCCGCGTCCATGGCCCAGGCGCTGAGCATGAACAGGGCGACGATGGTTGCCAGCAGCGGCGGCGCGATGCGGCCCTCGCGCTCTGCCCAGCGTGCCAGCGGCGCCAGCAGGCGCGGCCCGGCGGTCAGCATGAACAGCGCGAACAGTCCGCCGCCCACCACGGCCTTGAGCGCCACGGCCGGGCCGCCGCCGAAGCTGGCAAGGACGATCGCCAGCACCGTCCATGCGCCCACATCATCGATCGCGCCAGCCGACAGCGAAAGCGAGCCGAGCGGCGTGCGCGCCAGCCCGCGCTCCTGAATGATGCGGGCAAGGACGGGGAAGGCGGTGATCGAGATGGCAGCGCCCATGAACAACGTCGCCTGGAAGGTGCTGACCTGCGGCCCGAACAGGTTCATGCCGAACAGCCAGGGGGTCATCGCCACGGCAGCCAGGAAAGGCGCCGCCATGCCGGAGAGGGACACGGCAAAGGCGCTGCGGGCGTTCACGCGGAAATGGTCGGTCCTGAAACCAAGGCCGACGAGAAACATGTAAAGCCCCACGCCCAGTTGGGCACAGACGTAGAGGACGGATTTCGTTTCCTTGGGAAACAGGAAATGCTGGATGTCCGGGGACAGTAGCCCGAGAAGCGAGGGGCCGAGCAGGATGCCGGCGATCATTTCGCCGATGACCTGCGGCTGGTCGAAGAAGCGCTTCATGGCCCAGCCAGCCGCGCGGCATGCGGCGATGATCACGAACATCTGCAAGAAGAACGCGACGCTCAATTCCGCAGGACTCATGCACGTCTCCCAAATACCCCGGCCGTCGCGCTTTGGTTGCGCGGCCATTCGGGCGGGGAAGTGAGCCGGGGTTGACCCGACACGCAAGCAATTTCCTCGGCAGCAGCGTTCTCCGGAACCGAATTTCGGAGGTTGGCGGCGGTATGTTGCCGATGCGCCACAAGTCCCGGAAATGCATCATTGATTGCGATGTCATACCGAGCCGGAAATGCTTGCGCACAGGGTGCCCGCCACCCGCGCGGCCACAGACGCGTGCGAAGGATGAGAACCCCATCAATGCAAGTCCGGCGCACTGACAGTGATCGTCGTAAGTCCCGGCAGGTTCGATCGCCGCAGCGATCCATGCCGTCCAATGTATCTTCAAGGGCCCTCAAGGCCCGAAACCTGATGAATTCGGTTTCGTCCCCGGCTATTCTCAATTCAAATTGGTCTGACCAAATTCACGGTGCGGGGCTGCAATTATACGCGCCACCGTATCGCACAAATAACCGATGTTGGAGATGGCGGGATGCGCTTCGACCATGCGCATCCTGCTGATGCGAACCTCGGACGAAGAACGGATATGGCGAACAACCATCTTTTTCGTCTGCTCGGCCCGGTACGGCTGCTGAACAACCGGTAATTCCGAATGAACACAAGTCGGCCGGCCGCAAGCGCGGCCCCTCAACTAACCGGGAGAAAGGCAAGTGGGCGATATCAAGCGGGTACTGAAAACAATGCTGCTGGGCTCGGCCATCGTGAGCGCGGCATTCGCTTCGCCTTCTGTCGTTGCCAAGGATCGCACTGCGGCCCAAACCACCGCCGCCCGGCCCGCAATCGACCTGTCGCATGGCTGGCGCTTTCGTTTCTGCGATGAACCTGCGTCAGTCACGGGAAGCGACTTCGACGACCGCGACTGGCAGCAGGTCTCCGTCCCGCACAGCTGGAACCACATCGGCGCCTACGCCCTGACGCGCGGCGCCGAGACCGACAATCGACAGGGCGTGGGCTGGTACCGCCTCTGGGTCGATGCGCCCAAGGCGAAGCCGGGCGATCGCCAGTATCTGGACTTTGCCGCGGTCGGCAAGCTGGCCGAAGTCTGGGTGAACGGCCGCCATGTCGGCACCCACAAGGGCGCATTCGCCCGCTTCCGCCTCGACGTAACCGACGCATGGAAGCCAGGCCAGCGCAATCTGGTCGTGGTCAGTGCCGACAACAGCAAAGTGGAGCCCGGCAGTTCGACCTCCGAAGTCATCCCGCTGTCCGGCGATTTCTTCGTGCATGGAGGCATTTACCGCGAGGTTTCGCTGCTCCAGCTTCCGGCAGCCGCGATCGACCCGCTCGATTTCGGCGGCCCCGGGGTCTACGCGCACGCCACAAGGATCACACCGGAAAGCGCAGCCGTTGAAGTCCGCACGAAGCTCCGTAACGCAGGCGCTGCGCCTCGAAACCTCACGCTTGCAACCGAGATCCGCGACGCGCGTGGCAAGATCGTGGCCCGAACGGTTCAGCCCGTCATTCTGGCACCCGGATCCAGCGAGCAACGCGCAGCGCTGGATATCGCCCGCCCCCATCGCTGGGACGGCAGAGCCGATCCCTACATCTACTCGGTCACTTCCACCCTTTCGGACGGCAGGACACAGCTAGATCGCGTGACGCAGCCACTGGGCCTGCGCACATTCCGCTTCGATGCAGATGCCGGTTTCTTCCTCAACGATCGGCATGTAAAGCTGCGGGGCGTCTCCCGCCATCAGGACGCGCTTGGCGCAGGCTGGGCGCTCACACCCAAACAGCATGCCGATGATATGGCGCTGATCGAGGAACTTGGTGCGAACACCATTCGTCAGGCCCATTACCAGCATGCCGATGCCTGGTCCGATCTGGCGGACAAGGCCGGCATGGTCGTCTGGGCCGAACTGCCTTACGTCACCACACCCAGCGTAACGGGCGGAAAAGGTTCGGATGCACTCTGGGCCAACGCCGAACAGCAACTGCGCGAACAGATCCGGCAGAACTACAACCATCCCTCCATCCTGATGTGGTCGGTCGGCAACGAAGTGGATTCCGCCAAGGGCTTCGGCCAGAAGGGCGCGCCGCCGCAGCCGCTCGCATTGCTCCAGCACCTCAATGCGATCGCCAAGGAGGAAGACCCCGATCGCCCGACGACCTTTGCAGACTGCTGCGAGGGCCTAGGCCTCATCCAGACCGCCGGGGAGAAACTCGCCGGGACTGCCGATCTTATCGGCTACAACCGCTATTACGGGTGGTACTACCCCAACCCGCTGCAGGCACGGGCGGACCTTGGCGACACGCTCGACAAGCTCCACCGCGAGCATCCTGCCCTGCCCCTATCGCTGAGCGAATATGGCGCGGGCGGTGCGATCAGCCAGCACAGCGATGACGTGCTGAGCGGCTTCGTCAATTTCGTCGGCCGCCCCCACCCCGAAGAATACCAGGCATGGGTCCACGAACAGACATGGCCAAGCATCGCAAAGCGCGATTTCGTCTTCGCCAGCTGGATCTGGGCGATGTTCGATTTCTCCAGCGACTTGCGCGACGAAGGCGACAGTGTCGATCTCAACGACAAGGGGCTGGTCACTGCAGACCGCAAGGAACGCAAGGACGCATTCTGGTTCTACAAGGTCGCCTGGAGCGATACCCCTGCCCTGCATTTCGCAGGCAAGCGCTATGTCGACCGGGCCTATCCGGTCATGGATGTGAAAGCCTATTCGACCGCCCCGACCGCGACCCTGACGATCAACGGCAAATCGATCGGCACGGCGCCTTGCAGCGATTTCGTATGCGAATGGAGGAATGTCGCCCTTCTCCCCGGCGCCAATGAGGCGGTGGTCTCCACGACAACGGACGGCAAGACCCTGCGCGACACGGCCAGTTGGAACGGCCCTGATCTCGAACGCAATGGCCTGCGGATCAATGCCGGCAGTCTTGCCGGGCTGGACCTTGGCACCCGGCATTTCGGCTCGGACACTTTCGTGAAGGGCGGCAAGCCTGTCGTGCTCAACCTCGTGGGTTTCGGCGGCCGTTCGATGGCGCCGATCCGGCAGGTGCAGGCGGCAGACCCGGCTCTGTTCGACTACTGGCGCGATGGCGACGCTTACGCCTACGACATCCCGCTGCCCAACGGCCGGTGGACGGTAACCCTGCACTTGTTCGAACCGCGCAAGACCGTCTCCCCCGATCAGGCGCTTACCGTGAAGGCAAACGGTCAGGCTGTCATCCAGGGCCTCAATATCCTGAAGGAAGCCGGTGCCCCGCTCAAGGAACTGGTCCGCAGCTTTCCGGTCACCGTCGCCGACGGACGCCTGATCCTCGATTTTTCTAGCGTCTCGGGAAATGCCGCCTTGGCCGGGATCGAGATTTCGCGGTGAACGCCGCAAGCCCGAATTCCTTGGAGAGAAGCATGTTTGACAGGCGCACATTTCTGGCATCGAGCGCGGCGGCGGCCGCGCTTTCGGCAGGCGGCGTGAAGGCCGCCGATATTCCCGGTGAAACGGTCCGGGTCGATACCCGCACGATTGCCGGCGCGCTGCCGCATGTCTGGGAGGAATGCGTCGGATCGGACCGCGCGGCGATCACCATGCGCGAGGAATGGCGGCAGGACATGCGCTTGGCGGTGACCGAAGCCGGCATCAAGCGCGCCCGGTTCCACGGCATCTTCAACGATGAGCTCGGCGTCTTCGGCAAGAGCATTCTGGAGATGCGCCGGAACGGCGGGCCGAACTGGCTCAATGTCTACCGTGTCTACGACGGCCTGCTCGATCTCGGGGTTTCGCCCTATGTCGAGCTTAGCTTCATGCCCGGCAAGCTCGCTTCCGGGAAGAGCCAGTTCGGCTTTTACGGTGGCAACATCACACCGCCGACCTCGGACGCGGAATACGCCTCCTTCATCAAATCTTTCACGGCGGCGATGGTGGATCGCTATGGCATCGAGACCGTGCGATCTTGGCCGTTCGAAGTCTGGAACGAGCCCAACCTCTCCTTCTTCTGGACCGCCGACAAGCAGCGCTACTTCGAGATGTACAAGGCTGCCGCGACCGCCATAAAATCGGTCGATCCGCGCATCCAGGTCGGCGGACCGGCAACCTCTAAAACGGCCTGGATCGGCGATTTCGGGCAATGGTGCGCGGCCAACAACGCCCCGGTCGATTTCTTCGCCACCCATGTCTATGCGGGTGACGATCAGGACGACGTCTTCGGCAAGGGCAGCCCCCGACGCGGCATCAACGACGTCATCCCCGAGGCCCTTGCCAATGCCCGGCGCACGATCGATGCCGGGCCATTCGCGGGCAAGCCGATGTGGCTGTCCGAATGGTCGTCCGATAGCCCGGCGATGATTGCCCACGTCATCGCCAACAGCATGGTCCACTGCGCCGGCATGTCGCAGTGGACCCTCAGCGGCATGTACGAGGAACTCGGCGTCGACGACTATATGCTCAAGGAAGGCTCTATGGGATGGAGCATGATGATCGACGGCATCGCCAAGCCCTCGTTCAACACCTATCGCCTGCTGCATCGCCTCGGCACAGAGCGCCTTGCTGCAAAGGGGCCGGCACTGGCTTCAAAGGACAAGAACGGGCGGATTTCCGTACTCGTCTGGAACCTTGCCGAAGTCGACCAGCCGGGCGGAATCCCGGGCATGACCTCGGAGCGCAAGATCACGGGAGGCCCCAAGAGGCTGACGCTGCAGCTTGACGGGATCAAGGGCCGCAAGACGGCCGAAGTCCGGTTCGTCGATTGGGAGCGCGGATCACCGATGCCGACCTGGCGGGCGATGGGCTCGCCCCGTTATCCCTCGCGCCCCCAGATCGCGCAGTTGCGTCAGGTCTCTCGTCCGGTCGTGGAAACCCGCCGCCTCAATGCGGACGGAACGCTCACGCTCGAACTGCCTCCTGAAGGTCTCGCCCTCGTCGAACTCGCCTGACCCGTGCGCCCCGGCATCGGCCCGCGAAGGGATGGTGCCGGGGGAAGGCGCTTCATCTCACCAGTTCCACATCGTGCCGTCATCAAGGCGCGCCACGGGAAGATAGGCCGGCTTGTACGGATACTTCGCTGCCAACGCCTCGTCGACGTCGACGCCGTGGCCGGGGGTCTCGCCGCAGAGCAGCTCGCCCTTCTCAAAGCGGTAGTCGTGCGGGAACACCGCGTCGGTCTCTTCGGAGTGGCGCATGTATTCCTGGATGCCGAAATTGGGCACCCACGTATCGAAGTGCAGCGCCGTTCCCATGGTGACGGGTGAGAGGTCGGTGGCGCCATGGCAGCCGGTGCGGATCTGGTAGAGGCCCGCAAGGTCGGCGATCCGGCGCAGATGCGTCAGCCCGCCGGCGCCGACTATCGTGGCGCGGATATAGTCGATCAGCTGGTTCTGGATCAGGTCCTTGGCGTCCCAGATCGTGTTGAAGATCTCGCCCACGGCCAGCGGTGTCGTGGTGTGCTGGCGCACCAGCCGGAAGGCTTCCTGGTTTTCGGCAGGGGTGCAGTCCTCCAGCCAGAACAGCTGGAACGGCTCCAGCGCCTTGCCTAGCCGCGCGGCTTCCATCGGCGTGTAGCGATGATGCCCGTCATGCAGCAGGTGATGATCGAACCCGTATGTTTCGCGAAGCTTTTCGAACAGCTTCGGCACGTAGTTCAGCGCCTTGTGTGTATCCCATCCGGTTACCGAAGGCAGCGCCGCGTCGGCGGGCTCATAGTAGAGCTTGCCCCGGCCCACACCATAGGCATCGCGGATCCCCGGCACGCCGGTCTGGGCGCGGATCGCCTTGTAACCCATGTCGATATACTGGCCCACCGCCTCAACCGTTTCGGCGATGTCGCTGCCGTTGGCATGGCCGTAGACCATCACGCCGTCGCGGCTGCGGCCGCCCAGCAGCTGGTAGAGCGGCATGCCCGCCATCTTGGCCTTGATGTCCCACAAAGCCACATCCACTGCCGCGATCGCGCGCATCGTCACCGGGCCACGACGCCAGTAGGCGCCGCGATAGAGATATTGCCAGATATCCTCGATCCGGCGCGGGTCCATGCCGATCAGACAGGGCACCACGTGATCCTCAAGATAGGCGACCACCGATTTCTCACGCCCGTTCAGCGTGGCATCGCCGATCCCGTAGACGCCCTGGTCGGTCTCGATCTTGAGTGTGACGAAATTGCGCCCCGGGCACGTGACGATCACTTTGGCCGATTGAATTTTCATGTGTCGACTTGATCCCGGCTAGGTTAAAGCACGCTAGATTGCGTTGACCAGTTAGATAATATTGGTCTTACCACAACGATAAGGTGGAAAGCTATGGCAGGTATCATGGGGGCGAAGCCGCCGCTTGGAGCGGATCCGGCGGCCGACGATGACGGTCGGCTATACCGCCGCGTGGCCAAGGCGATGATCGCCGAACTGCAATCGGGAACTTATGCCGTGGGCGACCGTATGCCGGCGGAGCGCGATATTGCCATCGGCATGGGCGTAAGCCGGCCCGTCGTGCGCGAAGCCATGCTCGCGATGGAAGTACTGGGCCTTGTCGAGGCCCGGCTGGGTGCTGGCACATTCGTGATCCGCCTTCCCGGCGAAATCGACAATGAACCGGAATTCGCGGTCAGCCCATTCGAACTAGTAGAAGCCCGGCTGCTCATCGAGGGCGAGGCTGCGGCGCTGGCCGCGCGCCATATCAGCGATGAGGAACTCCAGCGACTGGAAGAACTCGTCAAAGCCATCCAGCAGGAGAACGCCGAGGAAAATGGTGGCGAGAATGCCGACATGGCCTTTCACATGACGATCGCCAGGGCCGGCAGAAACAGTGCCATTGCCCGGACTGTCGAACAGCTCTGGACCCTGCGGTCCACCTCGCCGGAATGCCGACTGCTGCTTGAGCAAGCCCGGACGGCCAATGTTAAGCCGGTCGTAGAGGAACACCGCGCCATCCTGACCGCGCTGCGACAGCGCGATCCCGTCGCCGCGCGTGAGGCCATGCACGCGCACCTCAATGCCGTGCTTCAGCACCTTCTCTTCGCTGTCGAGGAAGAGGCGGTCGCTGCTGCGCGCCAGTCGGTTGCCGCCACGCGCGAACGGTTCCTGCGCTCCGCCAAGGAAGTGTAGCCGCATCAATTCTCCGAACTGCGGGCCCCAGATGCGTTGTGCTCCGGGACCCGCCACCATTCAGGCCGCCATTCCGCCGTCGAGCAGCAATGTGCTGCCGGTCATGAACATGGCCATGTCCGATGCGCAGAAAAGAATGGCCTGGGCGATGTCATCAGCGAAGCTGACCCGGCCCAGCCGGCTGGACAGGCTTCAGCTTATGCGCCACAATGTCTCATAAACTAGCGCGATGAAGATCGGTTGCCGGGCACGAAAAGGCAGGCGAACTCTTGCCGAGCGCCACAAATGGGAGGGAAGGAATGGTTGCCAATCGCGTCGTCGTCGTCACGGGCGGAGCGTCGGGTATCGGGCTCGGCGTCTCGCGGCTATTCGCGAGCAAGGGCCACCCGGTGGCGATGCTCGACGTCCAGCAAGAAGCTTTGGAGCGCGAAAGTGAAGCGCTTCGGGCGCAAGGCGGGCGTATTGTCGCGCGAAAGGTGGACGTTTCCGATCGGGAGAGTGTGGACGCCGCCTACGCCGCCGTTCGCGAAGAACTGGGCCCGATCGCGATCGTGGTCGCCAATGCCGGCATTTCCGAAAGCATTCGCTTTCAGGACGTGACGGTCGAAACCTGGCAGCGCATGATCGACATCAACCTGACCGGCGTTTTCCATACGGTTCAGGCCGCCTTGCCCGACATGGTCGATGCCGGTTGGGGCCGTGTCATCACCATCTCGTCGCAGGCGGCGCAGTCCGGGGCATCAGACCGCGCGCACTATTCCGCCGCCAAGGCCGGCGTGATCGGGCTGACCCGTTCCCTTGCCCGCGAATTCGCCGGCCAGGGTATCACCGTCAACACCATCCCCCCTTCGGTCGTCGCCACGCCGATGGCCGAGGCCGGTATTGCAGCCGGAACCTTCCCGCCACTGGAAGTCATTTCCCAGCACATCCCGATCCCGCGACCCGGTACGCCGGACGACATTGCAGCGGCCTGCGAATATCTCGCTTCGGATGGCGCCAGCTACGTCACTGGCCAGGTACTCGCCGTCAATGGCGGCATGTTCATCGGATAAAGGCGGGTCTCCGGCGATAGCACCCCGGCAAGGCCGCTCGCCTCGCCGGGGGCCGTCCTCACGCCCGCTGCCGTGACTCCGCCGCGCTGACGCGTTTCGCATCGGACAGCGCCTGTTCCATTAGCGTTCAAGCGGCAAAGCTGGTCGATCGCGAGAGTTGATCCCAGGCACCCATTTCCGCCTTGATATCGTCCAGCTTGCGCTCGACCAGACCCAGCGCATCTTCTCCCAGGAACAGGCGTACCGGCGGGTTTTCGGCAGCGACCAGCGCCAGCAATGCCTGCGCAGCCTTGACCGGATCACCGGGTTGATGGCCGCTCTTTGCCTGGCGAGCGGTGCGAAGCGGATCCATCATGGAGTCATAATCGGCAATACTGCGTGCCGTGCGATCCATCGACCTCCCCGCCCAGTCGGTACGGAACTGTCCCGGGGCGAGCGTGGTTACCCGGATCCCGAAGCCCGTCACTTCCTTGCCAAGCGCCTCGGAAATGCCCTCAAGCGCAAACTTGCTCCCGCAATAGAACGATAGGCCCGGCATCGTGATGAAGCCGCCCATCGAGGTGACATTGACGATATGGCCGCTGCGCCGCTCTCGCATGGCTGGCAGTACGGCCTTCATCAAGGCGACCGGGCCAAAGACATTCGCCGCGAACTGGCGCTCAAGATCGTCCATGGAGGATTCTTCCAGCGCGCCTTCGTGGCCATAGCCGGCATTGTTCACCAATACGTCGATCGGCCCGGCCATCTGCTCGGCCTCGTGCACGGCTGCGGGGATCGCCGCGAGGTCCGTAACATCCAGCTTCAACGGAAATGCGCGATCAGCTGCGAGCGCTCCGAATGCCGCGGCATCCTCATCCCGCCGGACGGTGCCTATCACGCGGTGGCCCGCTTCCAGCGCGGCCTCGGCAAACGCCTGCCCCAGACCGGAACTGACACCCGTGATGAGGAAGGTTTTGTTGCGGGCATCTGCCATCGTTCACTCCAGACTGTTCGAATCAACTATATCATGATATAAATTTGCCATGACCGATATCAAGGCCCCCTCGCCCCTGAGAGGCGAACCGCTGCGTCACCGCGTTCTCAATGCTGCCGAACGCCTGATGCGCGAAGGAAAGGCCGATTTCTCGATGCGCGATCTCGCGGCCGAGGCCGGAGTGAGCTTTGCCACGCCGTTCAACCAGTTCGGCAGCAAAGTGGCGATCATGCATGCCCTTTCGGCGCGCAGGATCGACACGATGATAGAGCGCTTCCGCCAGGCGCCGCCCCTCGAAGACGTTCGGGACAGAGTTTTGCTTGCCACCAGGACCGCCGCTGCCGTGATGTTGGAGGAGCCGACCGTAAATCGCGGCGTGATGAGTTGGATCGGCACCGCCAGTCCTTCGCCGGGGCGGGTCTTTGCCAATTCGGCGGCTCTCTGGACACTGGCGCTGGGCGCCTGCGAAGGAATGCCCACGCAAGGCAAGGACGAAGCACTGCGTCTGCTGCCGCGACAGCTTGCCTTCGCGTTTCGCGGCGTCCTCTCGTTCTGGACCGCAGGGGAATTGGCGGATGACGCTCTCAGCCGGGAGGCCGAGGATTTGGCCGATACATTGCTGTCCCGCTTCGTTCGTCAATAAGGCCAGACGCCCTTCCCCGGAACGCGCGTGATGGGCAGGCGATTGCGGTTTCGCACGCCCTCGCTGCTCATCACGCTTGCGGATCGCTTACTTCGCGGCTCCCCCGGATTTACGGAAGCGTGTGCGGAAATCGGTAAGGTCGATCGTGAAATCGTCGGCCTTCATATATTCGGCGTCGGTCAGCTTAGGCTTTTCCTCTGCCTTGTACCATTTGGCGTAGTCTGGCGCGTCGACGCTGTTGACCTTGTAGTGCGTCGAATAAGTCCGAACTTTCACCTGGGGTACCTTGGCGCCCATGTCGAAGGTCATCAGCCGCAACCAGCCGTCGCCGATCCCCATGCCGGGCTCCAGCTTGGCTCCGGCGGCCTTGGCGGTCTGCGCGCGGTCCTGATAGTCCGCCAGCACCTGATAGACCGGATGGCCGAACCGGTTGGCATCCGTCCGGAAAGCCTGCGCGTGTTCATGGCCGCAAAGAACCATGAAAATCTGGTCGTTCTGGCTGATGAACTTGTCCCAGATCATCTGCGGGCTGTTGTCTTCAGGGTCCACCGCCGCATTGTCGATGATCGGATTGGGCAGACGGTTGCCGGCGGTATCGAGGAAGTCGTGCATCGACACGATGGTCGGCAGGCCGGGGTAACGCTTGATGATCTCCGCCGCCCATTTCAGCGAGTCATTGGGCGCATCGAACTGGAGGCCGATGTGCAGGAAGCGATAGCCGCCCGCCGTGAAGATCTGGGCACTGTCGGCACCGTCGTCATGACTGGCGACGTACCAGGACTGGCCCTTGAAGTACTTCGACTGGTCCGAAAACACCTTCTTCCAGTTGGACAGCCCGCCCGAATGCAGCATCCCCACATCGGCCGCACTGCGGACCTGCGCGGCGGGCGGATGGTTCGAATCCGTCCACATCGCGTCATAGTCATGATTGCCGGGGACGACCGAGAACGGCACTTTGCCCGCGATCATGTCCCAGCCCTGCCCGACGGTCGGCATTTCGACGGTATGGACCTTTTCCGTCGGCGCGAAGTGCGCATCCATCATCGGGTTCGGTGCGCGCTTGAAACCGCGTGCGGCGTGGTCCGGATCGATCATCAGCGACTGGTGCTGCCAATTGTCGCCAAGCCCGTCGACGAAAGCGATATCGCCGCCGGCGCTCTTCAGGTTGGCAGCAACGAAAGCCATCTGGTCGAGGAACAGCTTGCTGGCATCGAACGCAAAGCCTGCGCCAGTCTGATGCGTGTAATCGACATAGTTCTGCGTGTCGGGGATCACCGCGATGGTGAAGCTGTCGTCGGCCTTGTCCGCAGCCGAAACGGGCGCGGACGTAAGGGCGACGCCGGTCAGGCAGGTGCAAAGAGCGAGCAGGCGGGAAAGCGTGTTCATGAGTCTATGGCTCCGATGCATGTCAGGAAATGTCAGAACGAGAAGCGCAGCGTCGCGCCGTAAGTCGCCGGATCGCCGAAGAACGCGACGTAAGTCCCCGGCAGGACAGAGCCGTAGTTGAAGTAGTTGGTGGCGTACTTCTTGTCCGTGACGTTGCGACCCCAGACCGAGAGATCCCAGTTATCGTTGAGGCGCACACCCGCGCGCAGATTGAGCAGGCCGTAGCCGCCGGTGCGGGTCAGCGCGGAATCGTCCAGCGAACCGAAGTACTTCGACCGATAGGAGTATTCGGCACTGGCATAGCCGACGAGGCCGGATGCGATCTCATGCTCGTAGGAGCCGTTGATGCCGGCGGTCCACTTCGGCGCGCCCGCGATCGGGCGGCCCGAAAGGTCGCAGGTGGCCTGTCCGGTCGTTTCCACCGGGCATGGGCCTTCGGTATATTCGCGGTACTTGGCATCGTTGTAGGCAACGAAACCGTGGAGCGTGAAACCCTGCACCGGCCGCAGCGTCGCTTCGGCTTCCACGCCCTGCGTCCGGGCACTGCCTGCGTTGGTCAGAAGCTGAACGACCTGACCGCTCACTTCCATCAGCACGTTTGCCTGATAGTTGCGGATATCGGTGCGGAACACGTCGAGATTGACGGTCAGGGCATGGTTCAGGAAATCGCCCTTGATGCCGGCTTCATAGTTGGTCGCCGTCTCCGGCTTCACCTTGAGCGCGTCGGCGCCCAGTCCCGAAGGCGGCAGCGTGGTGTTGAGGCCGCCCGCCTTCTGTCCGCGCGAAACCAGCGCGTAGACCATCACCTCGGGGTTGAAGCGGTAGTCGGTGCTGATCAGGAACGACGGCGCAGTGTTGGAAATCCGCGCATGGATCGGCCCCGCCGCCTGCGATGCGAGCGCGGCAACCGGATCGCCGGTCGCCGTGCTGACCGGCACTGGGCGGGTCACCTCCTCCTGCTTGGTCTCGTATGTCACGCGCAGGCCGCCGGTCACGTTCCACTGCGGCGTCACGTGCCAGTTGACCTGACCGAAGCCGGCAATGCTGTTGGTTTCCGGCGCGGCATGCGTGTCCCAGCGCGTACCGTTGTAGGCAAGCAGAGTGGCCAGTGCGGCCGAGTAAGGCGCATAGGCCCTGATCGTCGCAGTCGGCATGCCCGCCAGCCACGCGGCAGCATCCTGGCCATAGGAGACGTACTGCGTGGTATCGACCTTCTGGTAGAAGTAATAGGCACCCGCCACCGCATCGAAGTTACCCATGCGCGGGAAGGCCAGCCGAACTTCCTGCGTAAACTGGTCGTTCTTGATGTGATAGCCGCCGTACATGACATCGGCGCTGCTGCCTTCGGTGTCCGATGCGCTGTCGTACTGCCAGTAGCGATAGGCGGTGAGCGAGGTCAGCGTGAAGCCGCTGCCGAAGTTCCAGTTGACCTCGGCCGAACCCGCGGCCTGACGGGTGCCGGTGCTGTAGGGGCCGCCGGCCGCGGTGGTCAGGCCGTCCGGATCGATGGCGAGAGTGGCGCCGGTGGCGTCCAGCTTGGTCTTGATCGCGGACGGGGTGAGGCCCCAGCTCGGGATCACCGTGACCGCCCCGGAACTCTGCTGCTCACGCGCATATTCGCCGATCAGGCGGATGCTGAGATCGGCAGAGGGCTTGTAGAGAAGCTGCAGACGCGCACCGCGCCGCCCCAGATCGCTGACCTTCTCGCCATTGGTGATGTTCCGGACGATACCGTCGCGCGTGGTGTCGTACCCGGTCAGCCGGAAGGCGAGATTGTCACTGATCGGACCGGTGACGGTGCCCTGATATTGCTGGTAGTTGAAGCGCCCGTAGGTCACTGCCGCGCGGCCACCCCAATCGAACTGCGGCAGTTCGGTGGTGATGTTGATCGCACCGGCAGTCGTGTTCTTGCCGAACAGCGTACCCTGCGGGCCACGCAGCACTTCGACCTGGGCGATGTCGATCAGGTCGGTGGCCGCCATGCCCGGGCGGCCGAGATAAACGCCGTCGATGAAGACGCCCGCGCTGTTCTCCAGGCCGTCGCTACCGGGATTGTTGCCGACACCGCGGATCGAGATGCTGGTCTGGTGGCCGTTGGTGACGACGACATTGGTGCTGGGGACGAGCTGGTTGAGGTCCTCCAGACGGATATGGTCGTTGCGGCGCAGATCGTCGCCGCCGATGGCCGTGATGGCGAGCGGAACGTCGCCGATCTTCTCCTTCACCTTACGCGCGGTGACGACGATATCGCCGCCGGAACCACTGTCGGCCGGAAGGGGCGCCGCAGGCGCCTCCTCGGCGTAAGCCTGGCCCACGCTCAGGGCTAGGAAACTTGAAAACACGGCGAATTTTCCGATCACGACCCGAATCCCCTTTTTACAATTCCGAAATACGGGACGAGCGTGTATCGTTATTCTGTGACAGATTTGTGAGACTGGATCGCGTAAAGGGGGAAGCGATGACGAATGAAACGGAAACGCAATCGCGTGGCCGCGGGCGCCCGCGTGACGAGGAAAAGGATGTGGCCATTGCCGAGGCCACATGGCGGATTCTGGCGGAAAAAGGGTATGAAGGGCTAACCTTCGAAGGCGTGGCGGAATTGGCCGGATGCAGCCGCTCCACGCTCTATCGGCGCTTTGCCAACAAGGCCGAACTGGTCGAAGCGATATTGGGCCAGACCTCGCGGCGGATCGAGCCGAAGACCGATGAAACGATGACCCCGCGCGAGGTGCTGATCGCGCATTCAAGCGCGCTCTGCACCTATATGGCGGGCGTGCGCGGGCCCGCCATGCTGATGATGTCGGTCAGTGCCGAACACCATCACGATCTCTCCGCCGCGCTGGCCCGGCATGGGGCCAATGAGCAGGCCTTCTACTTGCGCGAACTCGAACGCGCGCGACCGGGCACTTGCGAGCAGGTCCGCGACTTTGCCTTCAATACGCTGATCGGCGCGATCATCTTTCATGTCGCCGTATTGCGCACGACACCGACCGAGCGGCAGATCATCCGCCTCGTCGACGGCGCGCTGACATTGCTGGACATGGAGCCGGGATGAGAGACCGTTTGAAAATTCGCGAAACGCGAATTTTGGGGGAGCGGGCGGGCAAATCAGACCGCGTTGTTGCGCGCGATAAGGCCAAGCACCTTCGCTGATGGTTTTGGCGTTCGCGCAAACGTCGTGCGATCCAGGCTGTGCAGCCCGAACTGGGGCTTGTAGCCGAAGACCCACTCGAAGTTGTCCACCAGCGACCAGTGAATATAGCCGAGCACCGGCACGCCGTCGTCCATCGCGCGTTTCAGCTCGCTCAGCGCTGCGGGGATCAGCGCCACGCGCTTGCGATCATCGGCGGAGTTTATGCCGTGCTCGGTCACGATCACCGGCACACCGCTCACCTCATGCGCATATCGCACGGCGCCCGCCAACGATGGCGGATAGACTTCGGCACCCGCGTCGTTGGTCTCGCTGCCTGCCGGCGGAGGCAGGCGTCCCTTCTGGTTCCAGACCGCGCGTTCGTAGTTCTGAACGCCGACAAAGTCGTTACCGCGCGCCGCTTCCAGCCAGGGCCGATAGAGCTTGCCGCGCATGACATCGCGCAGGCTGTCACGCCCGGCCGCCTGATCGTCGATGATGGCAAGGCTGACGCCGACAGGAAGATCGCCGCGCACGCTCTTGATCGCCTCGCGGCCCCGCTTGTGACCGGCCAGCAGGTTCGCCTGCACAACCTGAGGATCGGCGACATAAAGCGGATTGCCCGGCAGAAACCGTGCGACTGCGTGTTCCTTTGCAGCGGCTTCCTGCATGGCACGATCCGCGCCAAGCAGGCGTTGGCCGATATCGCCAGGCAGCACGACGTCGAGCAGTCCGCTCAGGTTGGGCTCATTAAGTGTGGTGGCATAGCCTATGCCGCTTGCAAGGTGCCGGGCAGCCTTTTCACAGTAGCGCCCGAACAGTGCGGGAGCTTCCGCATTCGACCAGCCGCCTTGCGCCGCGAACCATGCCGGCGTGGTGAAATGGTTGAAGGTGACGAAGGGGGTCAGACCTCTCGCCCTGCACCCGTCGATCATCGCCTTGTAGTGATCGAGCATCGCAATGGAGAACTGGCCCTTTACCGGCTCGATCCGCGCCCATTCCAGACTGAAGCGATAAGTGTTGAGTCCCAGGCCCTTCACCAGATCGAGGTCGGTACGCCACAGCATGAAACTGTTGGCCGCGTCGCCCGACGGCTCGGCATAGACCGTCGGCGTCGCATGCTCCATCGCCCAGACGTCGCTGTTGACGTTGTTGCCTTCGACCTGATGCGCCGCCGTTGCCGCGCCCCAGAGAAAGCCGTTTGGGAAACTTCCGCCCTGCGGCAGGAGCGGTGCGGCTTTGGACGCTGACGCGATCATGCTTGCGGCGGTTGCTGCAGCGGCCGTTAACGCGGCGCGACGGTCCATAAAGGTCTCTCCCGTTGTTCGGCCATATCGGCTCTCACAACCATACTAGAACAATATTTCTAATTCTGTCTAGCCGGACAACGGCGCTCTCGGCATCCTCGACCGGCCACTTTCTAGAGCAGTTTCCGATCCGATTGCATCGGATCAACTGCTCTAAGCTTCTGGTTTGACGCATTTTCCGAGTCATCAGATGATTCCATCTGATTGGAAAATGCTCTAGCTGTCGCATAGGGACCGAGAATAACCGCAATGGCGCGCTGAGCTGCCGGTACACGCTGCCCTTCTGCGCGCAAAATCACGCAGAAGGGCAGCGTGTACCGGCCAGCATCGTATGCGGCTCAAAACTCGCGCGATAGCGTCAGGCGCCAGTTGCGGGGATTACCCGGGGTTACGCGATCGATCCCGCCGGTATCCGGGAAGTAGCGCTTGTCGAACAGGTTGGCGACGGTGACCTGGACGCCCCAGCCGTCGCGCTTGTACGACAGGCCGGCATCCACCAGCGTGTATTCCGGCAGCCAGAGCAGCACGGAGCCGTCCGGTTGCATCGAATAGATGTCGCCATTACGCTTGCTGTTGTAGGTCAGGCCCAAGGTCGCGCCAAGCCCGGCCAGCGGACCTTCGGGCACCTCGTACTGGGCAAAGGCGCCGATGTTGTGCTTCGGCACGTTGGAAAGCGGCGCGCCCACCGTGAAGAAGTTGTCCTTCGTCACCTTCGCATCGACGTAAGTGTAGGCGAAGTTGAGGCTGAACCCGGTGAAGGGCTGCCATTGCAGCTCCGCCTCGACACCGCGCGATCGCTGCTCGCCGGTGACCACGGAGAAGTCGAGATAGACCGGATCGGCCGTCGTCACGTTCTGGCGGGTAAGCTGATAGATGGCCAGACTGCCGCTGAGGCTGGTGCCTTTCGGCGCGAACTTCAGGCCCAGTTCGATGTTCTTCCCGCGCTCTGGCGGTACAGGGCCACCGATCGGATTACCATTGGCGTCAAAGCCGACGACCTGCTGGCTGTAGAGCTGCGGCACGAACGATTTGGACCAGCTGGCATAGGCATTCACGCCATCCGTCAGCTTTACCGTCGCGCCGATGCGCGGGCTGAAAGCGTGGTCCTTCTGGCCCGACGCCTCGGCCCAGTCATAGCGGCCGCCGAGCGTAAGGGTGGCGAGATCGCCGAATTTCAGGTGATCCTGCAAGTAGATCCCGGTCTGATGGGCCTTGCTGCCGCCGGGAGCGCCCTGCACGAAGCTGGTGTCCAGGATCTGGTCGTAATCGGGATTGGCGATGTTCAACGGGAAGTGGGTGGAATCGTAATCGCCTGCGCTGAAGTAGGTGCTGCGATTCTGGCGATAGTCCACGCCAGCGAGCCATTCGTGCGTGATCCCACCGGTCCTGACCGTGCCCTTGAGGCGGCTGTCGACCGCAAAATCCTTGTCCGTGGCGTTATAGGGGCCGTAGAAGTAGCGGCCGATGGTGTCGGTCGGCGCGTCGGAATAATTGCCGTCCGCATCGATGAACCCGGCGGCGAACATCGGTTCCAGTACTCCTTGCGATGCGTGTAACGCAGCGTCTGCGAGAAACTGATGGCATCGCTGAACCGGTGATCGAAGATGTAGCCGATCTGGTACCGGTTGCGATTGTTGACGACGCGCTGGCTGCCGGCGTTGTTGATCGAAAAGTCTTCGGGAATGGGAACCACGCCGGGCAGTACCGTGCCGTAGGCGGGCACCGGCGATATCGGATTGTCGTGGTCGCGCTGGTAGCGTCCCAGCACGGTCAGCGTCGTGTCCGGCCCGGGCTTCCAGGTCACGGCGGGGGCGGCGAAGATGCGGTTGATGCCGGAATTGCGCACGAAGCTGTCGGCATCGCGATATGTCAGGTTGATGCGTGCCAGCAGGGTTCCGCTGCTGTTGAGCGGGGCATTGGCGTCGACCGTGCTTTCGATCAGATCCCACGACCCGGTCGAGACGGTCGCTTTCACGAAGGCATCGTTCTGCGGACGCTTGCTGACCAGATTGATGAGGCCGCCCGGCGGAGCCTGCCCGAAGAGCATCGAGGATGGGCCCTTCAGCACCTCGATCTGTTCGACCGCGGACAGCTCCTGATTCAGGCCGACACCGGCCTCGTTGATCAGCCCGTCAAGATAGACGCTGCCATAGGCCGCGTCGAAGCCGCGGATCGTGTAGGCGTCATAGAACCCGTACGTCGTGCTGCGCGATACGCCGGCGACGGTGCGGAGCGCTTCGGACAGGCGAGTGACGCCCCTCGCTTCGATGTCCTGGGCGGAGACGACCGAAATGGCCTGCGGCGTTTCCAGCAGCGGAATGTCGCTCTTGCCCGCCTCGACAGGCGCATCGAGGCGCGTGCCGGTCACCAGGATGGACCCACGCTCGCTTGAGTCCGCTTCCTGTGCGTGGGCAGCCGATGCGCACGCGATCGCAGATGCGGACAGGCCGAGCAGAGCTAAATATTTCATGACTTCCCCTCATTTTTGCCAGCTCGTTACAGGTAATGCGAATTAATTGCAATAATGGCGAGCGCCGCTAGGATAGCCCCCTCACCGCCGCGGATTTCCGCCAGCTTGGGAAGGCCGCGGCGCCGGGTTTGACGGCAAGACGCGTTTTGCGTTGGATGCCGATCAGCTGGAGAGCGGCAAAATGCGCATCGCAATCGGGGCAAGATCATGACCTTTCCAGGCCACATAGAGACGGTCGCCGCGCTTGAAGCCGTAGTCGGCACGACGCCGCCCGCCATGCATCTCAAGGTGATCGACCACCTCGATGCGGGCGCCCTCCGGTGGATCTCGCGCTCGCCGGTGGTCTTTGCCGGCTTTGGCAGCGGGGATCGGCTGCAGATCACGACAGGCGGCGGAGCGGCGGGATTTGGCGGCGGCGATCGGCATGAATTGCGCCTGCCGCTTGCTATGCTCGACAATCCGGCTCTGGCGATACCCGGCACTGCGATGGGCGCGTTGTTCTTGCTGCCCGGCGTGGGCGAGACTTTGCGCGTGAACGGCAGAGCGACGGCCGTCGACGGAGAAACGGCGCACATCGCCGTGCATGAATGCTACGGCCACTGTGCGAAGGCGATGATCCGATCACAGTTCTGGAACGCGGCGCCCATCGACACGCCCGACATGCCGGCACCATTCGTCGATGCGTCCCGCTTCGTCGCGCTGGCAACCATGAGCGGGCAAGGCTGGGCCGATCTTAGCCCGAAAGGCGATCCTGCAGGCGGAATGGCCGAGTTGGATGGCGACACGCTATGGTTCACCGATCGCCCGGGCAATCGCCGCGTGGACAGCTTTCGCAATATCATCGAACAGCCGCGTGTCGCCTTGGCGCTTCTGGTACCGGGCTCCGCAACGATCGTCCGTGCGCATGGACGCGCGCGTCTTTCGACCGACCCGGTCGTTCGAGATCGTTTTGCCGTTCAGGGAAAGACGCCATTGCTGGCCATCGGTGTCGATATCGAAGACCTTGAGCTTTACCGGAGCCCGGCGCTGTCGCGCGCGGCATTATGGCCCGTCACTCCCGAAGAGGGCATCAAGCCGACGGACCTGTTCGTCGAGCATATAAAACTCAACAAGACCAAAGGCATCGGCGCCGCTCTGGCACGGGCCACCATGGGCGTGCCGGGGATGAAGGGGTTGATGCAAAAGGGATTGGATCAGGACTACAAGGACAACCTGTACTGACCTGATCTTCGGCAGCCCAGTATAGCCATGAACCGCCTCATCGTGCATCCACTGCGCCTTGGACAAATCATGGGATCGGCAATTTCACCCCTTACATGCTGATCGCATAAGTCATGAACAGGCACACGCCCACCATCAGCGCCATCGCCAATATGAAGCTTACGTCTGCGATCTGCTCGAATACGTGGAGCCGGCGTTCGGGCACGGACCGGAGAGCAAAGTAGGCGAACAGCGTGGCGACCAGAAACAGGATGGCATCGAGGGAGAGCAGATCGTCGGCAAACGTCTGCGTGCCCTGAACCGCGATTTTGATTTGCAGGATGCCGATGGCGGTAAGGCAGACGCCCACCATGGCCGCCGCGATCGGGCAGATCATCCGGCATGTACGCTCGTCAAGTTTCGGATCGGACATCGGCAATTCCCAGCTTCCTGGCAGTCTTGCATACAGTTTTGCATACAAGAGGATCGGCTGGCACTTCAAATCTCGGGAAGATGCAGCCAGATGGCCAAGGCGCTCAGCACCATGTTGACCGCCAGCGCCGCCAGGATCAGCCCCATCACCCGCCGCAGCAGATTGGCGCCGCCCGTGCCGATAACGCGGTGGATCAAGGAACTCATCAGCAAGGCGCACAGCAGGAGAGTGCAGATCACGGCGAGTGCCAGCAGCGTCACCAGTTGAGCGGAAAAGTGGCCGCGCTGGTTATCGATCAGCAGAACGATCGTCAGCAGCGATCCCGGCCCGGCGATGATCGGCGTCGCCACCGGATAGATCGCGACGGACAGGTCGCCGTCTCCCGTCGTCACAGGTGGTGCATGGCCTCCCAGCACCATCGTGATCGCGAAGACGAAGAGAATGAGGCCACCTGCGATCTGGAACGACAGCAGCGAAATCCCCATGGCGTGAAGGATGATCTGGCCCAGCATCCCGAAGCAGGCGAGCAGGCCATAGGCCACACCCACGCCGATCAGCGCCACGCGGCGCCGTTCGGCCGCATTCAGACCGGCGGTGGCGCCCAGAAACAGCGGCACGTGGCCGATCGGATCCATCACCGCCCACAGCGTGGTCAATTGCGTGATCAGCAGCAGGTAATCCTGAAGCATCGCACCAGTCCCCTTCGATCCGGTCCTGGCGGACTATACCGCAATCCGGCCGCGGCGCGCGCCCCGCATCTGCCGCTGACCGCGCATGAATGGCCAGGCGAACTTTCAGGCACAAAAAAAGGCGGGACGGCCGCAGCCGCCCCGCCCCATGGGTCCGGGAATCCTGGAGGAGGGATGGACCCCCGGAGGTATCAGTACTTCACGCGGACACTTGCACCGTAGAACTTGTCGTCGATGCGAATGTCATGCGGGAACGAGGGGCGGTCGAAGTAGCTGTAGTACTTCGAACCGTTCACATTCACGCCGTCCACGCTGACAGTGATATTCGGGGTCACGTCATAGCCGATCGAGAAATCGAGGCGGCCGTTCGACTTGACCTTGTTGAACTGGCTGGTGAAGTCCGAACCCGTAAGCGTTCCGACACCGAACAGCGTTTCGTTGTAGCCCGATCGCCAGGTGTAAACGATGCGCGCGGTGATGCCGTACTTCTCGTAAAGCGCACCGGCGGTGTAGCTGTACTTCGAAACGCCCAGCAGATTCTTGCCTTCCAGCGGGTCGTCCGGAGTGGTGACCTTGCTGTCCGCCAGCGTAAAGGTACCGATCGCGCCCAGACCGTCGAAGCCCTCGGGCAGGAAGTCGAAGAACACCTGGCCGGCGACTTCGACGCCCTTCAGGTTCGAGGAACCGACGTTACGCGGCTGGGTGATCAGGTAGGTGTAGCCATTGATCTCCTGGATAGAGGTCGACGGCGCCACGCGATCCTTCAGCTTGCGATAGTATCCCGCCACGGTGATGTAGCTGGAACGGCCGAAGTAGTATTCGGCCGTCAGGTCGAAATTGTCCGAAATCTGCGCCTTGAGATCGGGGTTGCCGCCCGAACCCGCCAAACGGATGTTCGGATTGCCGACAGGCGAGGCCAGCGTCAGGCCGGGGTTGAGATCCCCGAAGGCCGGGCGCGACATGGTCTTGGCGTACGTACCGCGGAACTGCAGCGACGGCGTCGCACGGAAGCGGATGCTGGCATTCGGCAGCGCGTAAACGTCGGTGGTATCACGCGTCACCGGGATGAAGACGTTACCCACTTGCGAGGTGCCATCGATCGTGCGGTTGGTGCGCACGACGCGCAGGCCGACAAGGCCGTCGATGGAGGAAGCGCCCAGATCGACCTGATACTTGCCCTGCATGTACGCCGCGAAGGTCTTTTCCTTGGCGTCGTAGTTGCGGGTCGGATCCCAAGCCGGGTCGCCCGCCGGGGCGCCGTAAAGCGCGCGCAGTTCGTCCGTGTTGTTGAGCAGGTAGTCCGGATTCGGCGTGTACCAGTGCGATCCGTTGTTGATGTACGGGATCGAGTCAGGCGAACGCACCAGGAAGTCCGAAGGCAGGCCGGCGACCGAAGAGACCAGCGTGCCGCGATCCGGCCCCGGGAAAGCCGGGCCACCGGCGACGGCGCGGAACGTGCCGGCACGGTCCGAATAGCGAGCGCCGATCTGAACTTCGCGCAGGAAGTTGCTGTCGATGTCGAAGGTGGAGTCCAGCTTGAACGCGTACTGGCGGCTGTTGGACTTGTTGAGGTCCTGGAACAACGTGTTGGCGAACACGAAGCCATCCGGCGTGCTGAGCGGATCGCCCTGCATCACGGTGGTGCCGTGGCCATTGTCGTTCACCAGCACGTCCATCGAGGTGCCGTGCTTGGCGATGTCGACGATGATCGCGCGGTTCGCGTTCTTCGACTGGATGTAGCTGCCATCGAAGACGAGGTGGATGGTGTCGGTGTTCCACTTCACGCCGCCGCCCAGCACATACTGGTCAGTGCTCTGCTTCTTCGCCTGGGTGCTGGTCAGCGCATCGACGCCGTTGAACGTCGCGGACTGGCCGATGCACAGGTTCTCCGGCACATCGTTCGGACCGGGGTTGGGATTGGCGAAACCTGCGCCGTCCACGTAAGCCGAGAAGCAATCGCTGCCGGCAACCGCGTTGGTGATCGAATTGCCCGCGAACAGGTCGCCAAAGATGAAGTTGGTGGCGAACTTCGAACGGTATCCGGTGTAAAGGCCGTCAAGATAGACTTCCAGTTCCGGCGTCACCTTCCACTGGAACGCGGCATTGACTTGCGGACGGGTGTTGTGGCCGGTGTCGGTCAGGCCGCCCACGCAAGTCGGCAGCACCATGTCGGCGGCGCCGGCCGGGCCGTGGTTGCTCGAACGCGGATCGCAGTTGAACGAGATCGGGCGGCTGAAGTTGTTGCGGCCATAGGACGCATCGACCAGCAGGCCCATTTCGCCGTCGCCCGCATCCCAGCGGTTCGAGATGAGAACGCCGCCGGTATAGCTGGTCTCATCGGACACGGTGCCGTGATAGACGCGGCCGTTGGCGGCAACGGTAAGGCCCTTGTCGAAGTTGAAGGGCTTCTGCAGCTTCATGTCGATGACGCCGGCAACGCCGCCTTCGATCAGGTTGGCGGTGTTCGACTTGTAGACGTCGATGCCGCTGACGGCTTCCGCCGGCAGATCCTGGAACGAAAAGCCACGGCCCACGCCGGTGAAGATCTCGCGACCGTCCAGGGTCGTCAGGATATCGCCGATGCCGCGAATGATCGGGGACTGGATTTCGTTGTTGAAGCCGTTCTGCACCTGCACGCCGGCAACGCGCTGAAGCGCCGAGGCGACCGAAGTGTCCGGCAGCTTGCCGATATCTTCCGCGACGATCGAATCGACGACGTTGTCCGAATTCTTCTTGATGTTGCGCGCGGCTTCAAGGCTGGCGCGCTGGCCGGAGACGACGATCTCGTTGCCGGCATCTTCCGGCGACGGCGAAATGCTTTCCTGCGCATAGGCGGGCGCACAGGCAAGGAATGCCAGCGCCGACGACGACAGGACGAGCGAGCGGGTAAAGTGGTTCATGATCCTCCCTCACAACAACCGGCTCCTTCAGCGAGCCTTGAAAGCGCTCATAACTCCGGCAATGTTGTCCGACAAGACATATTTGTACGATAAATAGGTTGCACGTTAAAATGCCCGATGGTAGCGGCATCCAGGCAACGCCCCCGCGCGGGATCCGCACATTTCCTGCGGCACCCGCGAAGGCATCGGGCAAACTATGGGGAGGCGAACATATCATCCGCTGAAGACGCCAGCGCCGGCCGCACCATGAAGCTGCGCTCCCGCGCGTGGTTCGATGACCCCACCCATCCGGACATGACCGCGCTCTATCTGGAACGCTATCTGAACTACGGCCTCTCGATAGAAGAGATGCAATCGGGGCGTCCGATCATCGGGATCGCGCAATCGGGCAGCGATCTTGTGCCCTGCAATCGCCATCACCTGGTACTGGCCGAACGGATCAAGGCGGGCATTCGCGATGCCGGCGGCATTCCCGTCGAGTTTCCCAGCCATCCTTTGCAGGAAACCGGAAAGCGGCCGACGGCCGGGTTGGACCGCAATCTTGCCTATATCAGCCTGGTCGAACTGCTTTACGGCTATCCGCTGGACGGGGTGGTGCTGACGATCGGCTGCGACAAGACCACGCCTTCCGCGCTGATGGCGGCGGCAACCGTGAACATCCCGGCGATCGCGCTGTCGGTCGGCCCCATGCTCAACGGCTGGCACGAAGGCAAGCGCACCGGCGCCGGCACGATCGTCTGGAAAGCGCGCGAGATGCTGGCCAAGGGTGAGCTGGACTATCAGGGTTTCCTGAAGCTGGTCGCCTCCGGATCGCCTTCCACCGGCTATTGCAATACGATGGGCACGGCCACGACGATGAACTCGCTGGCCGAAGCGCTTGGCATGTCGCTGCCGGGTTCTGCCGCGATCCCCGCGCCCTATCGCGATCGCCAGGAATGCGCGTGGGAAACGGGCCGCGCGATCGTGGAGATGGTAGCGGCTGATCGCAAACCCTCCGACATTCTGACCCGTTCGGCCTTCCTCAATGCGATCCGGGTCAATTCCGCGATCGGCGGCTCCACGAATGCGCCGATCCACCTGAATGCCATCGCCCGCCATATCGGCGTCGAACTGACGCTGGAGGACTGGCAGCAGCATGGGGCCAGCGTGCCGCTGCTGGTCAATCTCCAGCCGGCCGGCGAATATCTTGGCGAGGATTACTACCGGGCCGGCGGCGTGCCCGCCGTCATGGCCGAACTGAACAAGGCGGGGCTGATCGACGGCAGCGCGCTAACGGCCAATGGCCGCACCGTGGCCGAAAACCTCGTGGATGCCAGGATCGTCGACGAAGACGTCATCCGCCCCTTCGAGCGGCCACTGAAAGAGGCGGCCGGCCTCACCGTGCTCACCGGCAACCTGTTCGATGGCGCGGTGATGAAGCTTTCGGTGATCTCCGAAGAGTTTCGCAGCCGGTACCTGTCCAATCCCGAACAGCCGGATGTATTCGAAGGCCGCGTCGTCGTTTTCGACGGTCCGGAAGACTACCATCACCGCATCGACAACGCCGATCTCGGCATCGACGAGAATACCATCCTGGTCATCCGCGGCGCCGGCCCGGTTGGTTATCCGGGCGGGGCGGAGGTCGTGAACATGCGCCCGCCGGCCGCCTTGATCCGTGCCGGCGTTCACGCGCTGCCCTGCATCGGCGATGGGCGGCAGTCCGGCACCTCGGGCAGCCCGTCGATCCTCAATGCCTCGCCCGAAGCGGCGGTGGGCGGCGGCCTTGCCCTGCTCCGCACCGGCGACCGGGTGCGGATCGATCTGGCCAACTGCCGCGCCGACATGCTTGTGGACGACGCCGAAGTGGCCCGGCGCCGCGCGGATCTGGCAGAGATCGAGCGCGCTGTCACACCGGAATCGCAAACCCCGTGGCAGGAGATCCAGCGCGGCCTCGTCGGTCAGTTCGCGACGGGGGCGATCCTGGAAGGCTCCGAGAAGTACCAGCGCATTGCCCAGACGCGCGGCTTGCCGCGCGACAGCCATTGATGCGGTCGAAGATACCCTGCAGGCCAGCCCAGCAGCCTGTAAAGACTGAAGTTTCGAGAGGAGAGACGATGCTCAGGACCATAGCCACCGTTGCCCTGCTGGGCACGGTATCCACGTCCGCGTTGGCTGCGGAAGCGAAGCGCGAACCCTTCGGCAGGATGCCCGACGGCACGGCCGTGGAAGCGATCACGCTCAGCAACGCGAAAGGCATGTCCGTGCGCGTGATGACGCTGGGCGCATCGATCCAGTCGGTGATGATGCCCGGCCGCGACGGCAAGACCGTGGATATCGCCGTCGGCTACGACAATCTGGACGGCTACGTGAAGGATGGCCAGTTCTTCGGTGCCACCGTCGGCCGGGTGGCCAATCGCATTGCCAAGGGCAAGTTCACTTTCGACGGCAAGGACTATTCGGTCCCGATCAACAACGGCCCCAACTCGCTGCACGGCGGTACCAAGGGTTTCGACAAGGTCGTCTGGGCCGTGCGTGACGTGAAGCAGGGCCAGAAGGCCAGCGTGACCCTGCGCTATGTCAGCCCGGACGGCGACATGGGCTATCCCGGCACGCTGACCACCGATGCGACTTATGCACTGGACGAACAGAACAATCTGACGATCACCTACACGGCCAGCACCGACAAGCCGACCGTGGTGAACATCTCGAACCATGCCTACTGGAACCTGGCAGGGCCCGGTCAGACGGCGATGAACCATGTCCTGACCATCCCCGCCGACCGCTTCACCCCAACCGATGAAACCTCGATTCCGGTGGGGCAACACCAGAACGTCGCGGGAACCGTGTTCGATTTCCGCCAGCCGACCCCCGTCGGCGCGCGCGTGCGCAAAGGCAGCGATGCGCAGATCCGCTATGGACGTGGCTACGATCACAACTGGGTGATCGGCAATGCCGTCACGCCCGACCAGCACCTGATGGCCCGCGTATCCGATCCTGCTTCCGGCCGGGGCTTCGAACTCTGGTCCAACCAGCCGGGACTCCAGTTCTATTCGGGCAATTTCATGGACGGAACGATCATCGGCAAGTCCGGCCAGATCTACCGTCAGGGCGACTCGCTCGTATTCGAACCGCAACTGTTTCCGGACAGCCCGAACCAGCCGCAGTTCCCGTCGGTACGCCTCGATCCGGGCAAGACCTACCTGAATGTCATGACCTACAAGTTCTTCATCGCAGAATAAGGGGAGAAATCCTGTGAAAGCCTTCGCAACCCGCCTGCTGGTTACTGCCGCTCTGGGCATCACCGCAATGACCGCCGTTCCGGCCGAAGCCCGCCCCCAGTGGACGCCGGCAGAGGCAAAGGCATGGTACGCCAAACAGCCCTGGCTGGTCGGCTCCAACTACGCCCCTGCCAACGCGATCAACCAGATGGAGATGTGGCAGGAAGCTACCTGGGATCCCAAGCGGATCGACTACGAACTGGGTCTTGCCGAGAACATCGGCATGAACACCATGCGCGTTTTCCTGCACGATCAGCTGTGGCAGCAGGATCCGGAAGGCTTCAAGAAGCGGATCGACGAATTCCTGACGATTGCCGCCAAGCACAAGATCAAGCCGCTGTTCGTGCTGTTCGACAGCTGCTGGGATCCCAATCCCGTGCTCGGCCCGCAGCGTCCGCCGATTCCGGGCGTCCACAACTCGGGCTGGGTGCAGGCCCCCGGCTTGCCCGCCTTGCGCGATCCTTCGCAGGAACCGCGCCTGAAGGCCTATGTGCAGGGCGTCATCGGCGCCTTCGCAAAGGACGACCGCATCCTCGGCTGGGATCTCTGGAACGAGCCGGACAATGGCGCCGACCAGTACCGGGGACAGGAAGGCAAGGAACCGCTGGTCCGCGCCCTGCTGGCGAAAACCTTCGACTGGGCCCGCGCCGCAGAGCCGACCCAGCCGCTGACGTCAGGCGTCTGGCAGCATGACGATTGGGCAACGGAAGCCAAGCTTTCGCCCATGGAAAAGTTGCAGCTCACCCAGTCGGACGTGATCTCGTTCCACGACTACAACTGGCCGGAGACTTTCCAGGGCCGCGTCAACCAGCTGAAGATTTACGGCCGCCCGATCCTCTGCACCGAGTTCATGGCCCGCGGCAACGGCTCGACCTTCGATGGCTCGCTGCCGATCGGCAAGCGCGAGAACGTGGCGATGATCAACTGGGGCTTCGTGGACGGCAAGACCCAGACCCGCCTGCCGTGGGATTCGTGGAAGAAGCCTTACACGATGGACGAACCGACGATCTGGTTCCACGAGGTGTTCCGGGGCGACGGCACGCCGTATCGCCAGGCCGAGGTCGATCTGATCCGCACATTGGCCAAGGCGCCCAAGGGCGTGGTGCCGGCCGCCAAGAAGTAAGGCTGGACAACCCGGCTTTTACTCCGACAAGAGAGGCGTCATGCGTAACCTCACGTTTCCTGTCGCCTTCTGCGCCGCGCTGAGCGGCCTTACTCTTGCGGTTCCCGCCCAGGCCGCCTCGGCCTGGGCGGGAGCATGGGGTTATGCCCCTGCCGACAGCGGTTCGGGCGATCCCGAACAGCCGGCCGGCACCTAGCGTTATCGCGTCCGCTTGACCCAGGCCGGTGACGCATTGCAGCTGACGATCAGCAATGCGGAAGGCGCGACGCCCCTTGCCGTATCGACAGTGAGCGTGGCCAGTCCCTCCGGCCCGAGCGGCACCGAAGTCGCCGCGGATTCGATCCATGCGGTGAGTTTTTCGGGCAAGCCCGGATTTGCCCTCGCCAAGGGGCAGACTTTGCTGAGCGACCCTCTGGCCGCCCCCTTCCGCATCGGGCAGGATGTCATCGTCAGCGTCACGTTCGCAACGCCCACGCGGCCGGGGCAAACCAACCTTGGCCTTGAAATGGCGTTCGCGCCGGCCGGGACAAGCCCGACATTCACGCCGATCAAGGTGCGCCCCTATCTCTCGCTCGTGTCAGTCCGCACTTCAAGGGCGCCCTGTACGGTGGTGGCGTTCGGGGATTCGATCACCGACGGCTTCCTCGGCCTCTCGCCCGTGACGCGCGGCTGGCCGGGCCGTCTGGCGGAACGCATGGCCGCGCTGCCCGCTTCGCAGCGGTGCGGTGTCGTCAACATGGGCATCAGCGGCAATCGCGTTCTGAAACCGGGCCGCGCGACGCCCGCGCTGGACCGTTTCTGGCGCGATGTCGCCAGTGTTCCGGGCGTTACCCACGTGATCTTTCTGGAAGGCATCAACGATATCGGCGCCGGCGCGGAGCAAGGCGCGGATGCCGTCACGCCCGAGCAGCTCATTCAGGGCTATCGCCAGTTCGTGGCGCGCGCCCATGCGCTGGGCATCAAGGTGATCGGCGGGACCATGACCCCTGCCCTGCACGCCGGGTACATGTCGCCCGCCAAGGAACGCACCCGGCAGGCCGTCAACACGGCGATCCGCAGCGGCGGTATCTTCGACGGCGTCGTCGATTTCGAAGCGGCGGTGCGCAATCCGACCGCGCCCACGGACCTCAGGCCCGAATTCGACCCGGGCGATCACCTGCACCCGAATGATGCAGGCCTGCGCGCAATGGGCGATGCCGTGAACCTGTCGCTGCTAGCCCCGGCGAGATAGGGCCCCGCCCAGATAGGGCCGGGGCAGACGGTTCCGTCCGCCCGGCTCCGCCGGATCCCCCTGATAGGAGGGAGATCCGGAGGGCAGTCGTTACGGCCTCGGCGCCTCTACACGATCGCCGGCGCGCGAGGGCACGGGGAACACCGGCGTGCCGTCCTTGGCCCAATCCATGCGCTGCACGCGCGGCGAACGCGCCGCGGTGCACTTCTGGTCCGCTCCATCGTTCGCGTGATAGACGATCCAGGTCTTCCTGCCGCCATCGGTGGTGAAGAAGCCGTTGTGCCCGGTGGCATAGACATTGTTCTGCGGCGCCTTGGCGAGCACCGGGCGCGGCGACTTGGTCCAGCTTTCCGGCGAAAGCGGATCGCTGCCCGGCTTCGCGTGGAGCAGACCCAGCGCATAGTCGTCCGACCAGCAGGCGCTGGCCGAATAGGAAAGGAACAGGTCTCCGTTGGGCCCGGGCAGGAACTCCGGCCCCTCAAGGATCTGGCGGCCGCCCTGGCGTTCGAAGGCAAGGTCCGGACGGGCGATCACGGTTTCCCCCGGCCCCAGCGTCCACGGGTTCGTCATCGGCGCAATCGCCAGCACACTGTCCGGTCCGTCATAGGCCGAATAGACGAAGTAGCGCTTGCCGTCATGCTCGAAAACGGTGCCGTCCAGCCCGGTCATGCGCGTGTTAATGCGCCCCCGGTCGATCCATTCGCCCTTGAGCGGATCGGGACTGGCATTCTCCAGCACGAAGACGCCGCGATGGGCGTCGTCGTCATGCCCGGCCTCTGCCGCCGTGTAGTAGACATACCATTTGCCATCCAGCCGGTGCAGTTCCGGTGCCCAGATCGAGATCGCGTTGAGCCCGGTTGCCGGCGGCGTCCAGATCACATGCTCGGGCGCCTCGGCCAGTTTTCCAAGATCGTCGGTCTGGCGGATCGCGATGCGATCGCCCTTGGTGCCCAGAAAATAGAAAGTGGAGCCGTGATGGACAATCCACGGATCGGGTCCGCTGGTGAGCAGCGGATTGGTCAGCATGGCCGGTGTGCTTGCGGTCTTGGTGCCAGTCGTCGCGCAGCCTGCGAGCGCAAGCGCCAGCGCTGCGGAGGACAAAATCCGGGTATTCATCTTGGCGATCATCAGCGCACCTCCATCTCTGCCCAGGCCTTCGCGAATGCGCGGGCGTTTGCGGCAATTTCCTCTGTCGTCGCACCGGCGCGGTAAAGCGCGGAGCCGAGACCGAAACCGTCCGCGCCCGCCGCGCGCCACGGCCCCATATTGTCCGGCGCGATGCCGCCCACCGCCAGCAGCGGCACTTCCCTGGGCAGCACCGCGCGCTGCGCCTTGACCACGGCCGGTGTCGCCGCCTCGGCGGGGAACAGTTTCAAACCGCTTGCCCCCGCCGCCAGCGCGGCAAAAGCCTCGGTCGGGGTGAAGTAGCCGGGCAGCGAGACCATGTTGCGGCGCGCGCTTTCGGCAATCACGGCCACGTCGGTGTTGGGCGAAACGATCATCGCGCCGCCCGCATCCTGCACTTGTGCCACTTGCGCGGTGGTCAGGACGGTGCCGGCGCCGACGATCGCCGCCTCACCCACGCGGCGCGCCAGCTTCTCGATGCTGTTCAGCGGATCGGGCGAATTCAGCGGCACCTCGATGAGGCGGAAACCGGCTTCGACAAGGACGTCGGCGGCGGCCTCCACCTCATCGGGCCGGATGCCGCGCAAGATGGCGACGAGCGGAAGCGCGGCAAGTGCAGTGGCAAGATCGATCATGAAGCTAAGTCCCAGATACGGGTGATGCCGGCGACGAAGGACGCATGGCTATCGACCACGACAGCCTCTCCCCCGGCGATGGCGATGGCGGCGGAATAGAGCCGTGCGAGAAGGCCGTCGGCCAGCAGGTAGACTGTCTGGCCGGGCCGGATGCGGGCGCGGCAGTCGGAACCGATCAACAGCCCGCTGACGTAGGCTGCCGCCGCGCCAGCCGGACGTTTGCCCAGCACGGACGCGGCGCGCACGCCGAACAGCGCGGCCAGCAGGTCCCGGTCTCCGCTGGCCTCGACACCGGCGTGGAAATCCGCATCCGCGTCCACCTCTCCGGCCATCTCAGCCCCGATCAGGGCATGGGCCTTGAGCAGGGCGAACATCTCGCCGGTCATCGCGGTCGTGAAATCGATCAGTGCCCCGCCTTGCATGGTCGCCCACTTGGCGTGCGTGCCCGGTTGGCACAGGAGCGCGTCGCCCGGCGCCAGGCCTGCCGCCACGGCGCCAAGAAGCTGTACTTCCTCCCCCCGCATCACGTCCTGCCGCCCGCCGCTGTCACGGCAGACGCCCGGAACGATGGCGATTCCGTCCGCCACCGGCACCAGCCGCGCGGCAAGGTCCGCGATCGAGGCGGGCGCGGCAACGTAGCCGGCATCCTTCCAGCCCCGATTGGATCCCACCATGCCTGCCAGCAGCATCGGCAGGCCGTCGTACCGCCCACGCAGCGACGCCGCGAGTTCGAGGAAGCGTCCCGACCGCACCGAAAGGATGCCCAGATCGTCGCGCTCGGTTGCGACGACTTGCCCGTGTTCGATCCGGTAGGCGCGGCGGTTCGTGGTTCCCCAGTCAACCGCAATGAAGGCAGCCCCGCTCACCAGAACACCGCGTAGAGAACGCAAAGCACCAGCACGACCGCGATGGCGCCCGCATTGAACCCCGCCGAAGTGGCATAGCGCACGTCGCCGGTAGAGATCGTGTCCCTGTCACGCCGCGCCGGCGTGGCCAGCGATACCACGATGGCCAGCGCCAGGGCCGCAAGAAACACGATGCCCATGCGGTCCATGAAGGGGATGCCGGGGGTCCATACCTTGAACGCCCACGAAAGCGCCACGGACGCGATGGCGGCGGCGATGGCGCCGGGCTCGTTGGCGCGGCGCCAGAACAGGCCCAGCAGGAAGATCACGGTGATGCCCGGGGTGAAGAAGCCGGTGAATTCCTGGATGAACTGGAATGCCTGGGCACTGGAACCCACCAGCGGACGGGCAGTAAGGATGGCCAGCACGATCGCCACTGCAGCGGCCACGCGGCCCACCAGCACCAGCTTGCGCTCCTGCGCCCCCCTGGCCTGATCGTCCTCCTGATCTGCCGCCTTGCGGAACTTGTTCCACACGTCGAGCGTGAAGATCGTGGCGATCGAATTGATCTTGGAGGCAGTGGAAGCGACGATCGCGGCCACCAATGCCGCGAACACGAGGCCAAGCAGCCCGGGCGGCAGCATCCGCATCATCGTGGGATAGGCTTCGTCCGGCTTGGCCAGATCGGGGGCCAGCACGACTGCCGCGATGCCGGGAAGCACGATGATGATCGGCATGATAAGCTTGAGGAACGCCGCGAACAGCATCCCGCGCTGCGCCTCGTCGATGGACTTGGCCGCCAGCGCGCGCTGGATGATGTACTGGTTGAAACCCCAGTAGGACAAGTTGGCGATCCACATGCCCCCGATCAGCACCGACAGTCCGGGCAGGTCCATGTAGTGGGGATTGCTCTTGTCCAGGATCATTTCGAAGTGATCGGGCGCCCGGGCCATCAGGCGCGAGAAGCCGGCAATAACGCCCTGCCCTTCGCCGATCTGGCCCAGCGTCAGCACCGCGATGACCAGCCCGCCCAGCACCAGCAGCGTGACTTGCACGATATCCGTCAGCGCCACCGCCTTCAGGCCGCCGCGCAGCTGATAGAGCAGCGCGAAGACGCCCAGCGCGATCAGGGCCACGTTCTGGTCCACGCCCGCCACCTTGGTCACGGCAACGGAGCCCAGCCAGATGATGCTCGTCAGGTTCACGAAGACGTAGAGCACCAGCCAGAACACCGCCATCAAGGTGCGAATGCCCGGGCCGTATCGCCGCTCCAGGAACTGCGGCATCGTGTAGATCTCGTTGCGCAGGAAGATGGGCAGGAAGAACTTGCCCACGATCAGCAGAGTCGCCGCCGCCATCCACTCGTAGGACGCGATGGCCAGCCCGATCGCATAGCCGGACCCAGACATGCCTACGATCTGTTCTGCAGAAATGTTCGCGGCGATCAGCGATGCCCCGATGGCCCACCACGGCAGATTCTTGGATGCGAGGAAATAGTCGGTCGAATTCTTCGGCCCGGCCCCCGCCTTTTCACGGCTTACCCATTGAGCAAGGCCGAAAATTCCGATCGCGTAGATCACGACCACGGCTATGTCGATCGTCGCCAGTTCCATCTTCTCTCCCCGATCCCGGCTATTGAGCGCCGGGCAGCGCAGGTCCGAATCGCGCCGATCCGACCTCGCCCGTTGGCCTATCCATAAAACACCTATTTATAATATCAATCTTGACAATGAGGGTCGAACGCGATCTGCTGGGGCCAACAAAGTACCAAAGGGAGAAGGAATTTGGTTCGGGGCAAATCGCGCTTCGCCGCCACGGCGAGGCTTGCGGCGGCATCGGCTGCCGCGATGCTTTCGTTGCTGCAGACGCCTGCCATAGCGCAGGGCCAGCAAGCGCCGGCAGGGCAGGCGCCACGCGCCGAAGTGGTGCCGGGGGCGCCGGAAACGCCCTACGTCGATCCCGACAAGGCATACCTTTTCGCGCACATGACGAAGGAGCACTACGGCGTGCTCTACTATTCGGTCAGCCGCGACGGCTTGCACTGGCAGCAGATCAACGGCGGCAATCCGGTGTCCGCAGACTACCACGGCCACGCATCGATCGCGCGCGGCGGTGACGGCCGTTATTACCTGGTCGGCAACAAGAGCGACGACGATCCGTTCATCCGCTTCTGGGTCTCGGACGATCTGGTCAACTGGAAGCCTTACGGCACCTATCGCCCGGACCTTTCGAACATTCCCGGCCTGCCGCATGCGATGCAGCGGATCGGCGCGCCGAAGCTGTTCTTCGACAAACGATCGAACCAGTTCCTGCTGACCTGGCACACCGCCACCGTACCCGGCGTGCCGGAAGATCCTGAGCGCTACTGGGCCAGTCAGCGCACGCTCTATGCCCTCTCGCCCGATCTCAAGCGCTTCGACAAGGCACCGCGCCGCCTGTTCGATTGGGACATGGCGACGATCGATACGTTCATTCAGCCCGAAGCCGATGGCAGCGGCTATTGCGCCGTGATCAAGGATGAACGCTACCCCAGCTATAACTGGACGACCGGGAAGACCGTGCGCATTTCCTGCGCGAAGGACCTGCTTGGCCCCTATCCCCCGCCGGGCCCGCCGATCAGCCCCAACTTCCGCGAAGCGCCGACCGTCATCCGCGCGCCCAACGGCGAGGATTGGCTGATGTACTACGAGCAATATGCCGGAACCAGCTACGGCCTGTCCAAGGCGCCGCGCCTGGCCGGGCCGTGGTTCCAGGTTTCGGGCAATTCCGGCGTTCCCGAATGGAACCGTTACGAGATGCCCGCAGGGCTTCGCCACGGCTCCATGATCGAAATCAGCAAGGCGCAGTACGATGCGCTGCTGAAGGCGTTTCCGGGCGTGAAATGACCCGCATCGGCCCGGCCCGCCTTGCTCCGCAGGCAGTGCGGCGCAGGGTGGGCCGGGCCGCCACTGCCGCATGAATTCCGTGTAATCGGTCTATAGGAATTATCATATGAATTGACTTGGGCCGCGAAACGCCCTTGTCTGGACTTGCGGCACTCACCTGACCCGCTGTGGCGATCGGGCAGTTCAAGTTAAGGACAGCGTTTTGGTAGCCCCTTCTCCTTTCATCATCGACGAGCCGGCGTCGCAGCTCGGTCGCAACCTTACTTACGGTCTGCTTGACAGCATCGGGCGCGCGATCGTGACGGGCAAGTTTGACAACGCTGTCTTTCCCACCGAAGCGGAACTTGCCAAACAGCACGGCGTCAGCCGCTCGGTTACGCGTGAAGCCGTGAAGATGCTGACGGCGAAGGGCCTTCTAAGCGCGCGGCCACGGCAGGGAACCACGATCCAGCCGACCTCTTCCTGGAACTTGTTCGACACCGATGTGCTGCGCTGGATGCTGGAACGGCAGCTTTCGGTGGACCTGCTTCGCCAGTTCAACGAACTGCGTGTCGCGGTCGAGCCCGAGGCTGCCGCACTGGCCGCACAAGTGGCGGACGAGGACGACATCAAGCGGATCGACGAAGGTCTTCAACGCATGCAGGCGGCCGAACGCGGGCTCGACGAAGCGCTGGATGCGGACATCGCGTTTCACGTGGCCGTGCTGCGCGCGTCGAAAAACCCTTTCTACATTCAGCTGCGCGACGTTGTGAGCACGGCGCTACGCACCTCCATTCGCTTCACCAACCGCATCAAGGGCCGCACGGCGGATGTGGCGGAGCATGCCAAAGTCCGCGATGCGATCGCCGCGCGCGATCCCCAGGCCGCACGGGTCGCGATGCGCCGCATTATCGGGGACGTGCTCGTCCTGATCGAGGATCGCTCGCCTTTGGAAGAGTGAGCCTGCACTTCCTCAGGAACTCCATGTCCAGTCGGCGGCGGCGGCCCGGCAACTGCCGCCAGCCTGCCCCGCACGGCCGCGCAGGACGCGGCCTGTGCCGGCGCCCGTTGCTTTGCCGCCGCGCAGAGCGAAGCCGCCGTTGACGATCACGTCGCTCACCCCCGTCGCCAGTCGTTCGGGCTGGTCGTAAGTCGCATGGTCGGTAATCGTCGCGGGATCGAACACGACGACATCGGCGAACATGCCCGTCTTGAGCCGGCCGCGGTCTGTAAGCGACAGGTTATCCGCCGGCAGGCTGGTCAGCCGGCGCACGGCCTCCGCCAAGGTCAGGTCCTTGGTATCGCGCACGTAATGCCCCAGCAGGCGCGCGAAGTTGCCATAGGCGCGCGGATGGTGCTTGGAGAGCAGGAACACGCCTTCCGGCGCCGGCGCTTCCTCATCGGAGCCGAAGCTCATCCACGGCAGCTTGATGGAGCGGCGGACATTGTCCTCGCTCATCAGGAAATAGGCGACGCCGACCCGCGTGCCGTCTTCGACGACGAGGTCCATCGCCGTCTCTTCCGGGCTCTTGCCACGCATCCTGGCCACTTCGGCAAGGCTCTTGCCGGTCAGCGGTTTAAGCGCCGGATTCTTGAAGGCCAGCAGGATCGTGCCTTCCGCCCCCGCCCCGGCATAGAGGTTTTCCCAGCTGGCGGGGTGTGCGGTGCGCATTTCGGCGGCGACCTTGGCGCGCGTGGCGGGATCTTTCAGCCGCGCCGACCATTCCTGATAGCCCCCGGCCTGTACCCAGGGCGGCATTGCGGCGTCGAGGCCGGTGGCGCCTGCCGTATAGTTGTACATGTTCGCGGAAATGCGCGTGCCCCGCGCCCGCGCCGCCTCGATCATGCCCACCACGCTGTCGAACTTGCCCCAGTTGTCGCGGCCGGCCAGCTTGAAGTGATAGATTTCGGCAGGTGCGCCCGAATATTCCGCAATATCGATGGTTTCCTGCACCGCCTGTTCGATGCGGTCGCCCTCGCTGCGCATGTGCACCGTGTAGATGCCGCCGCATTGGGCCGAGACCTTGGCCAGCGCCTTCAACTCATCCGTATGCGCGAACGTCGCCGGCGTGTAGATCAGCGCGTCGGTAAGCCCCAGCGCGCCCTGCTCCATCGCTTCCCGCACAAGGCGTTCCATCGTCGCCATCTGCGCCGCGTCGGGCTGCACGTCATTGGCGCCCAGCACCGCTTCGCGCACCGTGCCCGCACTGACGAACGAGGCGACGTTGGGCGCGATCGGCCGCGCCTCAAGCCGCTTGAAGTATTCGCCCAGCGTCGTCCAGTCGACATCGTAGTGATAGTCGCCCTGCTGGTCGGTCATGTCCTTCTTCATCGCCGGACTCAGCGGGCCCATCGAGATTTCGCCCATGACCTCCAGCGTCACGCCTTGCGCCAGATCGGACAGCGCCCGGCCGTCGATCAGCAGGCTCTGTTCGGGATGGGCGAGCATGTTGATGAAGCCGGGCGCCACGGCCTTGCCGCTCGCGTCAAGTTCCGCCTTCGCCGGCCCGTCCACATGCGCCGCCACCGCGACGATGCGGTCACCGCGAATGGCGACGTCGCCCCGGTAGGGTGTGCCGCCCGAACCGTCGTAGATCGTGCCGTTCCGGACGATCAGGTCGTACGCTTCCGGCGGCGCAGCACCGATCAGGGCGATCGAGGCGGCGGAAAGGACGAGGGCCAGCAATGGCCGCTTCATCGGGCGGCCTCCGGGGAGGCAGCTTGCGGCGTGAACAGCAGGTCCTGATAGTCGAAGCTGAAATCGGCGATGGGGGAAACCGGCTTCATGGTGATCTGCGAAACCTTCCCCTCCGCATCGAGATTGAAGGTCAGATAGGCCGGCTCGATCGCCGGATCGTCGAACTTCGCGATGAAGGTATCGTATTGGTAATGCGTCAACTTGCCGGTCATCCCCGGCGTCGTCGTGAAATCGACTGAGAGGCCCTTGCCGACCGGCGCCACCTTCAGCGTGCCGTACCAGGGATCGGCGTAGCTGCCGGCATAGCGGGCCACGGGCAGCGATGGGCCGACCTTTGCCGGCGCGGCGCCCTTCTGCTGCACTGCCGCTTGCGCGCCGGCGATGCGGGTGCGGCGGAATTCGCCGAAGCGGCTTGGCCAGTCTTGCGCGGGTTGGCCGATATAGTGATCGATCAACTCGAACATCAGGCCCATGCGGGGTTCGAGTTCCTCGCTGTTGACGGTGATGGAGAAGCCCACGTCGCGGTCCGGGATCATCACGACGATCGTGGTGAAACCGAACAGGCCGCCCGAATGCCAGACGAGCTTTGCCCCCTTGTAGTCGCGCACTTCCCAGCCCAGTGCATAGGCATCGTAGCCCGGCGTGATGCCGGAAATCGGCGCGGGCATGGGGGAGATCGGGATCGGCGTTACCGGCGTCCACATCTCTTTCGCGGCCTCTTCGCTGAACAGGCGGCCCTTGCCGTCCGGCAGCGCGCCGTGGGCAAGCTGGATCTGCAGCCAGCGTGCCAGATCGTTGGCGCTGGCGGCCAGCAGCCCCGCCGGTGCGCCGGCCTGCCCCAGCCGGTCATGCTCGTCCAGCAGCTTCATCGGCCCGGTGCCGCGCACCAGTTCGCCATAGCGGGCATGAGGGTGCGCGCGGTCCGGCGCGGAAAGCTGGAGCGCCATGTCGGCCGTCGCATCCGGCAGGCCGGCGGGTTTGAAGACATTGTCCCGCATGAAGTCTTCGTAGCTTTGCCCGCTCACCGCCTCGATCACCGCGCCCGCGACGATGTAGAGGATGTTGTCATAGGCATAGGCCGAGCGGAAACTGGTGGCCGGCTTGATATAGCGCAACCGCTTGACGATCTCCGCACGCGACAGCTTGCCGCGCGGAACCATCAGCAGGTCGCCCGCGCCAAGGCCCAGCCCGCTGCGATGGACCAGCAGATCGCGCACCGTCATTTCGCGCGTGACCCAGGCATCGTACATGCGGAAATCGGGCAGGTGATCGATCACCTTGTCATCCCAGTTCAGCTTGCCCGCATCGACCAGCCGGGCCAGTGCGGCGCTGGTGAAGGCCTTGCCGGTGGAACCGATCATGAACAGCGTATCGGCGTCCACTTTCTCCGGCGATCCCAGCTTGCGGACGCCGAAGCCCTTGGCGAAGACGACCTGCCCATGCTCGACGATCGCCACCGACATGCCCGGCGTGCCGGACTTTTCGCGGATCTCCTCGATCCGCGCGTCCAGGTTCGGTGGCGGCGCGGCAAGGGCCGGCTGGGCGGCGAGCAGCAATCCGCCCAATGCGGCGGCATATCTGAATGTCATTGGGCGATCTCCAAAGGGGCGGCAGGCCGGCGGCGCAGCAGGACCACCAGCAGCAGCGGAACGACGTAAAGAGCGATCAAGGCCCATGCGAGCGCGGAATAGCCGGAGGCGATCAGGGTCACGAGGCCGACCCGGTCCGCGATCAACATGCAGGGCGCCAGCACCGCCAGCGCCGCGCCGGCACGCAGCCATGGGCCCAGCACGATACCGGTGCGCGCAATCCGCTCGTTCACCGCATGAACCGCGCCGGTGCCGCTTTCCAGCAGGGCGGTGAAGATCATGAACTGAAACAGGATATGGAAGGCCGGATGCCCGATCCGCGTCAGCATGTAGTCCGAAGGCAGCACCGCATCGGCGATGCCCGGCAGGAAGGCAGTCATCGCCAGAAAGAAGATCAGCGCCGGGATCATCGCCAGCGGGCCGGCGAGCAGACCGGCGACCACGGCATCGCTGCCTTTGCGAAAATGGCGCGTGACCGGCAATACGATCACCGCGCCGATGATGTTGTATCCGGCATAGATCACGCCGCCGGTGGCCCAATCGCCACTCGGCCCGGAGGCATGGGCAAAGGCCGCCCCGATCCGCTCACCCGTGCCGGACAGGATCAGCACGAAGAACACCGCATATGTCGCGTAGAGCAGGATCGAGACCCACAGGAAGACCCGCTCCACCCCCCGGTTGCCGAAAGCGACGCAGGCGACGATCGCGAACATCAGGGCCAAGGTGCCCAGGATCGCCGGCACGCCCAGCGTGGCCGCCGCGATGGCGCCCGCCGCCGCGCCGAACACGGCAAGGATCAGCACGATGAACACTGCATACGTGATCTCGAACAGCACCCAGCCGCGGCCCAGCAGTGCTTCGAAGAAATGGCGATAATCCCGCGCGCCGATCGCATGGGCCAGACGGAAGGTTGCAGCAGCGACCAGCGACCAGATCGCCATCGCCAATGCCATCGCCGCCAGCCCGCCCCATGGCCCTGCCGGCAGGAAGAACTGGGCGATTTCCCGCCCCGTGGCATAGCCGCCGCCGATAATCACCGCCTTGAAGGCCAGCCCGGGCAGGAGGAAGCGGCGAAAGCGATCGGCGGCGCGGCTCACTCCTGCATCTCCATCATTTGCAGGCGTCAAGCAATTGCTCGAAGGCAGCGCCCCCGCGCATCGGATCCGCCGTCGGCAGGCCCAGTGCCTGCGATGTCTCGGCAATGACGCGGGCCGCCTCCGCTTCGGACAGTGTGCCGGTGTTCAGGCTGATCCCGGCGCAGCGGATCGCCGGATTGGTCAGCTTGCCCGCCATGACCGTCTGCTCGATCACTTCGGCGATCGACGGCACCGGATAGTGCGCATGACCCAGGATCGCGGTGCGGCCCGGCTCATGGCAGACCACGAAGAGATCGGGCTGGCTGCCCAGCAGCAGCGCCAGCGAGACCGGAGCATAGGCTGGGTGGAACAGCGACCCCTGCCCCTCGATCACGTCGATATGATCGGGCGCGGCGGCGGGGCTGAGCAATTCGGCGGCACCGGCGGCAAAGTCAGCCACCACCGCATCCAGCGCCAACCCCTCGCCGGCAATCATGATGCCGGTCTGACCGCTGGCGCGAAAACTGGCGTCCAGACCGCGTGCGGCAAGGCCGCGTGCGATGGCGAGCGCGGTGTACTTCTTGCCCAGCGCACAGTCCGTGCCCACGGTCAGGATGCGGCGCCCCGGACGCTTGTGCCCGCTGGCGATCGGCAGCCCGGGCGGGGGTGTACGCAGATCGTGCAGGTTCCGCCCCAGCCGCGCCGCCGCATCGCGCAGCGCGGGAATATCGGCCATCCGTGCGTGCATTCCGGCCACGAGGTCCAGCCCCGCCTCCAGCGCGTCCAGCAGTGCCGGCATCCAGCTATCGGGGATCACCCCGCCTTGATTCGCGACACCGATCACCATCGCGCCGGCCCCGCGCGCCGCCGCTTCTTGCGGCGTGAGCGGCGTAAGCCCGGTGCTGACGGTGGCGGTGGGCAAGGCATACTCACCGATGCAGCGCTCGCCCGCCCAGTCGCGCAGGCCGAACGCGGTCTTGGCGAACCCGGCGATGGTCGTATCACCCAGGAACAGGAGGTAAGGCGAGGGAAGCGCGTGCGTCAGCGCGGCACTCCCCTCGCGGCCCCCCACGGACATTGCGGAATTCACCATGGAACTTCGATCTCACATCGTGGCGTCAAGGGTGAGCCCGAAGCTGCGCGGACGGATCACGCCCACGCCGGCCGCACCATTAGGATAGCCGCCGGTATAGTCCGCGCTGATCAGGCCATGGCTGTTGCCAAGGTTCTTGGCATAGGCGGTGACCGAGAAGCGGCCGAAATCGACACCGGCGCGCAAGTCGATCACGTCATAGGCGCGCAGGCTGATCTGGCGGCCGAAGGTGGCAAGGTAGGCCGGGTTGTAGTTGCCGCTCTGCTGGCTGAGCGTGCGGATCGATCCGCCCACGAAAGCCGAAGCATTGGCGCCCACCGTCCATTCGTAATCGCCGTTGAGGCTCACGTTCCACTTGGGAACGAAGGGCAGCGCATCGCCCTTGCTGCCACCGACCAGCAGCGGATCGGTATCGGCGGTAAGGCGGGTGTGGGTATAGGCGCCGTTCAGCGAGAAGGTCAGCCCGCGTACCGGGCGCATGCTGGCGGTGAATTCGAAGCCGTCGCTCTTGGCCGAACCGCCATTGGTGTTGACGCCATAATCGTTGATCACGGCCAGCAACTGAATGTCCTTCCAGTCGATGTGGAAGGCGGCAATGTCGATGGCGAAAGTCCGGTCCGCCGTTTCCGCCTTCACGCCCAGTTCGTAGCTGATCAGCGAGTCCGAATCGTAAGTGGACGGCGTGCCGGCCGGTGCGCCCGGCGGGATCAGGTTGGGGCCGCCGGGGCGGAAGCCCTTGGCGACGCGGCCGTAGATCGATGCGCTCTTGCTCAGCTTGAACTTGGGCGCGGCCGACCATGTGAACACGCCCTCCTTCGACTTGGCGCTGAGGGCGTCGGCCGCCAGCAGACCCTCTCCGCCTTGCGAGGCGCTCTGGTCGTTGTGGCTGTAGCGTCCGCCGAACGTGAAGTCGAAACGTTCGCCCAGATGCAGAGTGCCGTTCGCGAAGCCAGCAAATTCCTCATACTTGGAACGCAGGAAGATGTCCGCGAGCAGGGGGAAGCCGGCCATCGGCGTCGTGGTGCCGACGTCGTAAGCCTGCAACAGTTGCAGGATCGCGCCCTTTTCGTGGTTGTAATAGCCGCCGACCATCCATTCGAACATGCCTTCGCCCTTCGACGACAGGCGCAGTTCCTGAGTCACGCGCTTCACATTGGTGTTCTGTTCCAGCCCGATGTCGGCCGCCGCCCCTGCGACCGGGTCGTAGAGGCCCAGCAGCGTGCCGTACTGCACTGTGTAGTCGTCGCGCAGATGCTCCTTCAGCGTGCTGTAGCTGGTGGTCGAAAGCAGGTCCGCGAAGCCAAGATCGGCGCTGATCGTGCCGTTGTAGAGCCGGTAGGCGATATTGGTGAATTCGGGCACGAATTGCGACTGAGTGAGCCCACCGTAGAGCGGCTTCATTCGCGCCGGATCCGCTTCCACCACACTGGCGGCGTCGCTGTCCAGATTCTGGAGGATCGCGGTCAGGCGCACCGAAAAACCGTCGTTCGGCTTGAACAGTGCCGAAACGCGGCCGCCATAGCTCTTCGAATCGTTGATGTTCTTCGCCAGATCGGAACCGCCGGTGCCGATGGAATCGATGAAGCCGCCATAGCTGCGATAGAAGCCGGAGGCGCGGATCGCCAGATTGTTCGAGACGGGCACGTTGATCAGGGCCGATCCCATGTAGGACGCCTTGCCGCCGTCGGTGCTTTCCACGCTGCCCCGGGCGCGCGCGGCGAAGCCGTCTGTCTGCGGTTCGGTGGTCACGAACTTCATCACGCCGCCCAGCGAGCTGGCGCCGTAGAGCGTGCCTTGCGGACCGCGCAGAACCTCGATCCGCGCGACGTCGAAAGTATCGAGTTCGCCGGACAGGATGGCCGAATTCACCAGTCCGCTGGAGGAACCGAACGGCGTTTCGTCGACATAGGTGGCGACCGTGGCAGTGGCGCCGCCGGTATTGATGCCGCGCAGCACCACGCGCGCCTCACCGGGGTTGCTCTGCGAAACCTGCAGGCCGGGGACCAGCTTGAGATAGTCCTGGAAGGTCACCGCCCCATTGCGATCCAGCGCGTCACCGGTGACGACGGAGACAGCCTGCGGCACGTCCACCAGGTTCTGCGCGCGCTTCTGCGCGGTGACGATGATTTCGCCGGGATCGTCCGTTGCACCGGGCGCTTCCTCGGCATGGGCGACACTTGCAGCGAACAGCGCCGCAGCACTGCATGACATCGACAGAACGAGCCGAACGGTTTTCATTGCCTGTGTTCCCCCTAGAACCCTGATGCCCTGCCCGGCCGCGCCGGTGCAAATGATCTCAATTAGAAAATTATTGTCTCATTCAGAAAATTGTCAAACAGATTCGATAAAGCGGTTCCCCCGCCGATCGATCGCTGCCAGCAGCAGCGCCGCCGCTGCCGCAAGGGCCGCCAACAGCAGGAAATAGAGCGCGTGCGACATGCCGCTCCACAATGTGCCGACCAGCCCGGCGAACAGGCTTCCCGCGAATGTCGCCAGGTACCAGGCGGCAACCGTGGTGGCCCCCAGCCCTTCCGGCGCAAGCCGGGCAAACAGGCCCAGTCCGGTCGGCAGAATGAACAGTTCGCCCAAGGTCAGGATGACGAAAAACAGCGCCAGCCACAGCCAATAGGCCGTGCCACCCATGGCTGCGATTCCGGCCAGCAGCAGGTAGGCCCCGCCCACGATCAGTGCGCCGGCAGCCATGCGGCGGACGGGACGCTCACTGCCCCCCGCCTGCGCGCGGCGGCGCCAGAAGGCGAGCAGCGAAGGCGTCATCGCCATAACCAGCAGCGGGTTGAGCGACTGGAACCAGGTCATCGGGATGGTCCAGCTGCCTAACCGTCGGTCCACGCCGCTGTCGGCCCAGAGCGCGACGGTATTGCCCACTTGCTCGTAAGCGCCGCGAAACACGGTGACAGACAGCGCAACGGACAGGAGCAGCAGCAAAGTGCCGCGCGGAAACCGGGCGCGCGGCAGCGCGTGGCGTTCAACCACGGGATGCCGCGCCTGCTCGGGCAAGTGGCGCTGCCCCCAGAGGTAGATGCAAAGGCCCAGCACCATGCCGATCCCGGCCGCGCCGAAACCCCAGTGCCAGCCGTAAAGCTCGCCCAGCGTGCCGCAGATCAGCGGCGCCAGAAAACCGCCGATGTTCACGCCGACGTAGTAGACGTTGTAGGCCCATCCCACGCGCGGATCGCCCGGCTCGTACAGGTCGTCGATCTGGCTGGGCAGGCTGGGCAGGAACAGCCCGTTGCCCAGCGCGATGGTGGTGAGCGCAAGGTAGAACAGCGGCTCGAACGTCATCATGAAATGGCCGAGCGCCATGATCGAGCCGCCGATGACGATGGCCCGCCGCTTGCCGAGGTAACGGTCCGCCACCACCCCGCCGACGATCGGCGTGAAGTAGGCGCAGGCGGTGTAGATTCCGTAGATCAGCGAGGCTTTTTCCTGCCCCAGCAGCAGTTCGCGGGTCATGTAATAGACCAGCAGCGCGCGCATGCCGTAGTAGGAGAACTGCTCCCACATATTGGTGAGGAACAGCACGGTCAGCCCGCGCGGCTGGCCGAACCATGTGCGCGTCTTTGCCCCCGGCCCTGATACCGCCCCCGTTCCCGCCCCCGTCATGCCCGACCGGAGCCCCAGACGTCTTCGGAGGCGAAAAGCGTGCCGTCAGCATAAGTCACCGAGGGCCTGCGATCCTGCTCCAGGAAAGTCGGCCCGTCGAGATCGACAAGATCGGCGATCTGGCCCAGCACGAAGCCGGGCGCCGTCGCCAGACTGGTGCCGACCATGGTGCCGACCATCACGCCAAGGCCAAGGCGGCGCGCTTCCGCCACCATCAGCAGCCCTTCGGTAAGCCCGCCGCACTTGTCGAGCTTGATGTTGACGACATCGAAGCGGCCTTTTGCGCCGGCCACGTCCGCAAGGCAGATCAGGCTCTCGTCCCCGGCGATGGGCACGGGCGAGACGAAGCCCTCCAGTTCCGCCTCGGCGCCGCGCGGCAGCGGCTGTTCCAGAAGGGAAACACCGTGCTCGACAAGACCGGCGACCAAAGCGTCAAGATCGCCGCGCGCAAAGCCCTGATTACCGTCCACGCCCAGCCAGACATCCGGCCGCGCGGCGCGGATCGCGGCGACGCGGGCCAGATCGAGTTCGACTTCGCCGGTCAGCTTGACCTTGATCGAACGGGCGCCGACATAGCTCTTCGCCTTGGCGGCCATCGCCTCCGGCGTATCGGCGCTGACCGTGAAAGTGGTGACGATCGGGCGGGGCGCTTCGTCCAGCCCCGCCAGTGCCCAGACGGGCTTTCCGGCGCGGGCCGCTTCCAGATCCCAGAGCGCCGCATCCACCGCATTGCGCGCGCCGCCGGGCGGCAGGATCGCGCGCAATTCCTCGCGGCTTGGCCCGGCTTCTATCGCCGCCCGCGCGCCCTCGATCTGGCCGCGCATGTGGGCCAGATCGTCGCCGAGGTAATAGACCCCGGCAGCCTCCCCGTGCCCGCGATGCGTGGTGTCGCCCAGCGTGACGACAAGGACGTCCGCCGTCTCGAAGACATAGCCCGCGATGCGGAACGGTTCGGCCAGCCGCAGCGTATCGGTTTCGACGTCAAGCCGAAGCATCAGTACATCACCGAGGGTACGAGGAGGTGGAAGACCAACGCGACGTAGAGCGGAACCAGTGCGGCCAGGACGACCAGCACGCTCCAGGTCTTGGCCGGCCAGCGGCGGCCGTCGCGCCAAGTCAGTACGGCATTCCACACGGCAGCGGCAACCATGCCGAAGAAGGCCAGTGCGCTGGCACCCTTCAGGAACCACAGGATGCCGTCGCTGGCGGCGCTCAGCACCGAAAGGTCGGAGAAGGCGCTGATGATGAAGGCGGTCCAGCCGCCGACCGCAGCCAGCGTCAGCAAGGCGCCCAGCCGCGTGGCGCGGTAGGCCATGCGGGCCTTGCCCGCCACCTTCAGCGGCGCGGCGAAGCGCCAGCGCGTAAAGGCGGTAACCGGCCACGACAGGAAGGTCAGCAGCAGGATTGCAAGGCTGGCGTAGATTGCCGGCATCAGCCAGGCGGAGGACCGCCATGCGGATACCCGATCGAACACGGTGAAGGGCGCAACCAGATCGAAGCTCCACCGCACGACCTTGCCGTCCACCACTTGCGCGGCAAGGCGATCGTGGCCGCCCCGCTCATGCCAGACGAAGGGTTCGACCTCCTCCCACTTCTCAAGCCCGCCGCCGGCGGTCTTCAGCGAAGGCACCAGCAGGCCGCCGTCCTTGTCCACGCCGACTTCGGTCTGGCCAAAGAGGTTCAGCACGTCGACGAAGTTGGAATGACCGCGGCGGCTGCTGTCCCACAGTCCGGAAATCAATCTGGCGTGCTCTGCGGCGGTCTTAGCATCGACCTTTGCGGCCTTCGCGGCTGGTGCCGCAGGGAAATAGCGGTCGGCGAAATCCTGGAACAATTGCAGGCGCACGTTATGTGCACCGCCTTCCTTGCCGGCACTGTTGAACGAGACGTAGAAGCCCACGCCCTCCTTCATGAACAGGTGGAGGGACGTGTGGAAATTGTTGGTGTCGCCCAGATGGCCGATGACTTCGCGGCCGTTGATGTTGGTTTGGAAGAAGCCCAACTGCATGCGGTTCAGCGGCGGCACCAGCGAGACGGGATTGACCTTGTCGAGCGGGCTGTTGTGCATCATCGCTGCCGTTTCCGGCTTCAGCAGGCCCCTGCCGTTCTGCAGGTGGGCGATCATGAACTTGGCCATGTCCAGCCCGGAAGCGGACAGCGAGCCGGCCGGTGCCGGGATTACCACTTCGAACGGCTCCGCATCCTTGGAAGCGCGCGGATAACCGGTTGCCACCAGCGGCTTCAGGCTGGCCGGCAGCGGCTGGCGGAAGCTGGCGGTCTTCATGTCGAGCGGCTTGAAGACATGGGCTTCGACATAATCGTCGAACGCCATGCCTGACGTGCGCTCCACCACGTAACCGGCCAGCGAAGTGGCCCAGTTGGAATAGGCGGGCGTGGTGCCGGGATCGAAGATCCGCGTCGGCGTCCAGCGCTTCAGGTAGGCGCCCAGCGGGATCAGGCCGTCCTGCTTGTCGGTGATGAGGTCCTTCATCGCCTCTTCGAAGCCCGCCGTGTGCGTCATGATCTGGCGCATGGTGACCGGCTTGCCATTGCGGGGCGGGATCTTGAAATCGAGGTAGGTGTTGATGTCCGCGTCGAGGTTTATCTTGCCCGCTTCCACCTGCTGCATCACCGCAGTCCAGGTAACCAGTTTGGAAACCGAGCCGGGGCGGAACAGCGTGGTGGCGGGATCGACCGGCTTGCGATGGGCGATATCGGCATAGCCGTAACCGCGCGCAGAGATGACCTGACCGTCCTTGACGACGGTCACAACGGCACCTGCAAGGTCATTGCTGCGCAAGGCGAAGGGCATGTAGCCATCGAGCCAGGCGTCGACATCGGCGGCGTTCAGATCGCGCGCGCCGGTCGGGCCGGCAGGGGGCATCACGATCGGTGCGGACGGCAATGCGGCCGATGTGGCGCCGTCCGTCGGCAGGGCCGGCTTGCCGACAGGCAGCCCGCTTTTCGTCTCAGGCACTTGCGCCGTCACCATCGCGCCGCCGGCGGCAAGCGCGGCGATCAGCCCTGCTGCGAGAATTCCCTTCGTACGTCCCCGGTTCATTGGCCCCACCCTTTTCGTATCCCCGTTGCGCGCGACGCGATGCGTCGATACAGTTGGGGAAAGTTTCTCCAATCGGGTGATTGTTATCCTGATTGGAAAATTCGTCAATGGGCTGAAAGGAATCCAGTTTGCCCGATACGCCGTCGACGCTTGGAACCCTGCTGCGCGGGTTGCGGGCACGGGAAGGTTGGACGCTGAAGGAAATGAGCGCGCGGAGCGGAATCCCCGTCTCCACCCTCTCCAAGGTAGAGCATGACAGGCTTACGCTGACCTACGACAAGCTTCAGCTGCTGGGCCAGCGGCTGGGCATGCGCATGTCCGAACTCTTTGCCGAGGAAGGCGAGGATACCGCCCAGCCGGTCACCGCGCGGCGCAGCATCGGCGACATCGCACAGTCGGTTCGGGTCGAAACCGCGAACTACGACTATTACTACCTCTGCACGGAACTGCGGCGGAAGCGGATGATCCCGGTGATCACCAAGATCCGCGCGCGTTCGGCGCAGCAGTTCGGCGAACTGGTGCGCCATTCGGGCGAGGAATTCATCTACGTGCTGAGCGGCAGTATCGTCGTGGAAACCGAATTCTACGATCCGATCACGCTGGAGGCCGGCCAGTCGCTCTACATCGATTCGAGCATGGGCCACGCCTATCTGGCGGCGGAAGGGTGTGAGGAGGCCGAAGTGCTGGGCGTAATGTCCAGTTCGGATGACACCCTGATGGAAGCCATGCTGCATATCCACGAGGAACAGCGGCAAAACGCGGCGAACGAGGATGCCCCTCCCGCCCGTCCCTCCCGCACCAAGAAGGTGAAATGATGCGCGCTGCAAATGCCCTGTTCGCGACCCTGCTGCTTGCCTCCACTGCTATTTCCGGCGCCGCTTCCGCGGCTCCGGCGAACACCGCCGCAAAGCCTTCCGCCGATTATGCCGCCAGGGTCGCCAAGGTTCTGCGGACCACCCCGCTGATCGACGGCCATAACGACTGGCCGGAAATGCTGCGCGAAACCGAAGGCGACAAGCGCTGGACGATGGACTTGCGCGACCTTTCGGCCAGCCCGGCGCATTACAACACCGACGTCGTTCGCCTGCGCAAGGGCATGGTGGGCGGCCAGTTCTGGTCGGTCTGGGTTTCACCGGACTTGCCGGGGGACCGGCAGGTGCTGGAAACGCTGGAGCAGATCGACCTCGTCCGCTCCATCGTCGCGCGCTATCCGGACACTTTCGCGCTGGCCCGCACGGCTCAGGATGTGCGCAAGGCCCATGCGGCGGGGCGCATCGCCTCTATGATCGGGGTTGAGGGCGGCGGCCAGATCGACGGCAGCCTCTCCGTTCTGCGCAGCTATGCCGCGCTCGGCGCCGGTTATCTGACGCTGACCCACTCACGCAATATCGCCTGGGCCGATTCCGCCACCGACAATCCGGAACACAACGGGCTGACGCCGTTCGGCAAGGAAGTCGTGCTGGAACTCAACCGGCTCGGCATGCTGGTGGACGTCAGCCACGTGAGCGAGGCGGTCATGCGCGATGCCATCGCCACATCGAAAGCGCCGGTGATCTTCTCCCACTCCAGCGCACGCGCCGTGAACGACCATCCGCGCAATGTCTCCGACGATGTCCTGCGCCTGATCGCCGCGCATGACGGCGTGGTCATGGTCAACTACGCCTCGCTCTACGTTTCGGACGCCTATCGCCATTGGTCTGCGGATGCGGCGGCGGAGAAGATCCGCCTCAATTCGCCGCCCTACGGCGGGCTCGACATCGGCCAGCCGGACAAGGCGGCGGCCGATTATGCGGCATGGCTGAAGGCCCACCCGAAGCCGCCGGTCGCTCTGGGCGAAGTGGCCGATCATATCGAGCACATCGTCAAGATCGCCGGCGTCGACCACGTCGGCATCGGTTCGGACTATGACGGGGTGGGCAACGAACTGCCGGTCGGGCTTGGGGATGTTTCGACGTATCCGGCCCTATTGGCGGAACTGATGCGCCGGGGCTGGAGCGATGCCGATATCGCCAAGCTGGCCGGGGGCAATGTGCTGCGGGTGATGGAAGCCGCCGAAAAAGTCGCAGGTGAGGCCCGCAGGCCCGGATAGAGCGGCGGGACGATCCAAAGCCTTGCCCGACATTGACCGGGAAAGCCGTTTTCGCCCAGTGTCGCCCCTGTAATTTGCAGCCTGAAGGGGGCGGGATTGGACCGTTGGCAATCCATGAAAATCTTTGTGCGGGTGGCCGAGACTGCCAGCTTTGCGGAAACCGCACGCCAGATGCGCCTCAGCCCGCCGGCGGTGACAAGGGCGATCTCCTTCCTGGAAGACGAGATCGGCGTCAGGCTGCTCACCCGCACGACCCGTTCGGTAAAGATGACCGAGGCGGGACAGCGCTACTTCGAAGATTGCCGCCGCATCCTGGCCGACATTGCCGATGCCGAAGCCTCGGCAGCCGGATCGCACGGCAACCCCGCCGGGATGCTGACCGTCACCGGGCCGGTCATGTTCGGGCAGATGCATGTGCTGCCGGTGCTGCTGGAATATCTTGACCGCTTTCCCAACGTGACCGGCCAGACCCTGTTCGTCGATCGGCCGGTAAACATCATCGAGGAAGGCATCGATGTCGCGATCCGGATCGGCAACCTCCCGCCTTCAGGCCTCAGCGCCACGCGGGTCGGCTGGGTTCGCAGGACGATCTGCGGATCGCCGGCCTATTTCGAAAAGCACGGCGTGCCCCGTTCGCCCGGCGATCTTGCCGATCACCGGGTGATCATGCCGACCGGCGCCTGGGTGTCCCCCGAATGGCACTTCGGCCCGGACGGCGGAACCAGCGTCACCGTGCATCCGCGCCTGCTGTGCAATACGAACGAAGCGGCCATTTCGGCAGCCGAGCAAGGATGGGGGATTACCCGCGTCCTATCCTACCAGATCGCGCCGGCGCTGGCGGAGGGCCGGCTGCAATCGGTCCTGGATGACCACGAGGAGAGCCCCATTCCCGTTCACGTCGTTCATGCCGAGGGGCGACACGCCACCGCAAAAGTGCGGGCTTTCGTCGATCTCGCCGCCGAACGCCTGCGCGCCAACAGCCTTCTGCAGTGACGGATTATTCCAACGACAGGAATAATGACTTCCAAAACGAGTGAGTTAACGAGAACGCGCGTAGGAATTACATCTTCCACCAGAGGCTGACGCAGATGGCGCGGCGGCACTGAACAGGGTGGAAGACATGACCAAGCAACTGATCCTTTCCCTGATGCTGGCGACTGCCGGCATCGCCGCACCGGCCAGCGCGATGGCGGCCCCCACGCATGACAGCGCGGCCACCAGCACCGCGCCGGTAACGGTCCACTACCGCAGCGCGACGATCGACGGCGTGAAGATGGCCTATCGCGAAGCCGGCCCGGCCGACGGCCAGGTCGTGCTGTTGCTGCACGGGTTTCCCACCAGTTCGCACATGTTCCGCAACCTGATCCCGCTTCTGGCCGATCGCTATCATGTGATCGCGCCCGATTATCCCGGCTTCGGCCAAAGCGATGCGCCCGACCACAAGCAGTTCGTTTACAGCTTCGGCCATTATGCCGACATGGTGGATGAACTGATGTCCCGGCTCGGTGCGCAGCGTTACGCCATGTACGTCATGGATTACGGTGCCCCTGTCGGCTACCGGCTGGCGATCAAGCATCCGGAACGGGTGAGCGGGCTCATCGTCCAGAACGGCAATGCCTATGACGAAGGGCTCGGCGCCTTCTGGGACCCGATCAAGGCTTACTGGAAAAGCGGATCGGCGAAGGACCGCGAGGCGCAGGCCTGGCTGGTGACGCAAAAGGCCACCATATTCCAATATGCCGACGGCGTCAGCGATCTGTCGCGCATCAGCCCGGACAACTGGGTGCACGACCAGGCCCTGCTCGATCGGCCGGGGAACAAGGATATCCAGCTGGACTTGTTCTACGACTATCGCACCAATGTGCCGCTCTACCCGCAGTTCCAGCAGTTCTTCCGCGAGCGCAAGCCGCCGACGCTGATCGTCTGGGGCAAGAACGACAAGATCTTCCCGGAACCGGGCGCCCACCCCTACTTGCGCGACCTGCCCGAGGCCGAACTCCATATCCTGGACACCGGGCATTTCGCTCTCGAGGACAAGCTGGACGAGATGGCGCCGCTCATTCGCGACTTCCTGGATCGCAAAGTCGCGCCGCGTTGACCGACTGATCGGGAGGCCGCGCCACGGCCTCCCCTATCGGACCCAATATCGGACCCAATATCGGAGATGCATCATGTCTTATGGATTTCTGGATATCGCCATGACGCCCAGCGTCCGCGCGGCTCAGGCGGAGATGGGCGCGGACCGGCAATGGGCCCATTTCGAGGGCGATCGCGAGTTCGATCGCTTCACCGCGAACGAGGCCGCCTTCATTTCCGCGCGCGACAGTTTCTACATCGGTTCGGTATCGGAAGACGGATGGCCCTATGTCCAGCACCGCGGCGGCCCGGCGGGGTTCCTCAAGGTGGTGGATGACGGCACGCTGGCCTTCGCCGACTATCGCGGCAATCGCCAGTACATCAGCACGGGCAATTTCGCGGCCAACGACCGGGCCTGCCTGATCCTGATGGACTATCCCCGGCGCATGCGGCTCAAGATCTACGCCCATGTCGACAAGCTTTCGATGGACGCGGATCCGGCACTGGCCGAACGCGTTCTGGACGCCGGCTACAAAGCGCGCCCCGAACGGATCTTCCGTTTGCGGCTGAAGGCGTTCGACTGGAATTGCCCCCAGCACATCACCCCCCGCTTCACCGAACGGGAGATCGAACAGGCGGTTCGCCCGCTGCATGAGCGCGTGGCGGAACTAGAAGCGGAAAATGCCGCCTTGCGCGGTCAACTCCACGGGTGAAACGGAGAAACGCGGTTTCATCCGAGGGCGCTTGCACACGATCCTGCGGTCGATCATGAGGGCGCATGCACTGCCAGCAAGCGCCCTCTTCATGAGCCGTCGGCACAATGACCGCAGCCGCATGACGCTTCATGCCGTGGCTGCGCGCGCCGGCGTTTCCGCGATGACGGTATCGAACGTGATCAATCGCACCGGGCGCGCCAGCGCGGACACCCGCCAGCGGGTTCTCTCCGCCATCGAGGAACTGGGCTATGTTCCCAACCAGTCGGCCCGCCGGCTGATGGGCGCCGGGGTCGCCTGCGTGGGGCTGATCTGCGCCGATGTCGACAGTGTGTTCGTGGAAATGACGCTGGCGGCCGTGGCGGTCGTCGCGGCGGAGTGCGGGGTTCAGTTGCAGATCCGATCGGCCGAGAAGCTGTCGGCAGAGGCCACGATCGACCTCGCCCGCGATCTCGTGGCCAAGGGTGCGCAGGCCCTGCTTCTGCTTCCCCCTTACGCCGAAGTATTGGGAAGCGATCCCGATGCGGCCTCGCTCGGCGTGCCGATCGCGGCCATCGCCACCGCCCATGCCCTGCCCCATATCGCCACCATCCGGATCGACAATCGCTCTGCCGCCAAGGCCATGACCAAGCGCGTCATTGCCCATGGCCGGCGCCGGATCGCGGTTCTGAGCGGGCCGCTGGGCCATTCCGACAGTGTCGCCCGCGTGGAGGGCTATCGCGATGCCTTGCGCGAAAGCGGCCTGCCTATTGATCCGGCGCTGTGCATCGAATGCGATTTCACCTTCCAGTCCGGCCTGGCCGCGGCCGAGCACCTGCTGGACCTCGAGAACAGACCCGATGCAATCATCGCCGGCAACGACGACATGGCCGCGGCGGTGTTATGGATCGCCCATCGCAGCGGCCTTGCCCTGCCCGGCGATCTTTCGGTGACGGGCTTCGACGATACCGTGCTGGCCACGCGCGTCTGGCCGCCGCTGACCACCGTGCGCCAACCGGTTCGCGCGATGGCGGCAGCCGCGATGGAATTTCTGGCAGGCGCGGTGCGGCACCCGCAGCAGGCAACGGAGCCGCTGGACACGGTGCTTGCATTCGAAGTGGTAGAGCGTGGATCGGTGTAAAATTCGGCCTTGTGGTTTAACGATAAATCACCCAGTCGTGCCGCAGCGAAATTGGGAGTGGGTGAGTGGAGCAAGCTGCAAGGCTGGATGCGGTGGGCGCGCCGATCGAGCGGAACGGTGCGGATCAGGGCGCGACCAACGACAGAACGGCAAGCGGGAAGCAGCATTTCGAAGTTCTGGACGGCCTGCGCGGAACGGCTGCCATGCTGGTAGTGCTGTTCCACATCCAGGGCATCACCGTATCCTGGGAGGGGGCGCGGATCATCCTGCACCACGCGATCCTGGCGGTAGATTTCTTCTTCATGCTGTCCGGCTTCGTGATCGGCTATGCCTATGACGACCGTTGGGACCAGATGACCGCGAAACAGTTCATGACGCTGCGGCTGATCCGGCTGCATCCGCTGGTCATTCTGGGCACGCTGCTGGGTTTCATCAGCTATCTGATCGACCCGTTCGCCGGCACCGCGCAGAACGTCCCTCTTCGCGAGTTGCTGGTTGCGCTGTCGCTGGGGCTGCTGTTGCTGCCCTCACCGATGCTGCCCAATCGCTGGGGAGACACGCATCCGTTCAACGGGCCGTGCTGGAGCCTCCTGCAGGAATACATCGGCAATCTGGCCTATGCCTTCGCGCTGCGCCACATGCGCGCACGTACACTGGGGATAGTGGCAGTGCTGAGCGGCGCCCTGCTGGTGGTCTGCACCGCCATGCTGGACAGTATCGATCAGGGGTCGGCCTGGCCATCACTCTGGATGGCGCCGGTTCGCCTGTGCTTTCCCTTCGTGACCGGACTGTGGCTCTACCGCGTCCGCGATAGCCTGCCTGCGATCCGGCTGGGATGGGTGCCGCTGTCCGTGCTGCTGATTGGCATTGCCGCATTCCCGACGCTGAAGCCCATCGGCGGCATCCCGCTTAACGGCCTTTACGAAGCGTCTTGCGTCGTGCTGCTGTTCCCGCTGATCGTTCACGCGGGCAGTCATTCCAGCGCCGGCCCCGGAATGATGGGTCTGTGCAAAGCCAGCGGGCGCATATCCTACCCGATCTACATCACCCACTTCCCGTTTCTCTACATCTGGATGAACTACGTCGCCAACGAGAAACCCTCTCCGGCACGGATGGCGGCCATCGGCGTGGCCTTGGTGCCGTTCCTCATTCTGGTCGCCTGGGCAGCGTACAAGTTCTGGGATGAACCCATCCGCAGCCGTCTGCGCGCCACCTTTCTGAAGCGGGCCTAGCCCGCAGGCTCCTTCGAATCCTCTCCCCCACAAAACCGATCAGGGATACCCGATGACATCGAAACGCACATTCCGCCGCAAGGCGCTCACCGGCGCCGCGCTGGCGGCAACGCTGGCCGCGTCCGGCACGGCCATGGCGCAGAGCAAGGCCGCGTCCGGCACGCCGCTCAGCGATGACGTGGTCCGCGCCCGCGCCGATGCGCTGATTGCCCAGATGACGCCGGAGGAAAAGGCCGGCCAGATCACCCAGTACTTCAACTTCTCCGACTCTCCCGAAGAATCGAAGCGCGTGATCGACGAGATGGCGGCAAGCCGGGCGGGTTCGCTGCTGTTCGTGCACGATCCCGCCGAACTCGACCGGCTGCAGCACATCGCCGTCGAGAAGACCCGGCTCAAGATTCCGCTGCTGTTCGGCTATGACGTCATTCACGGCCTGCGCACGATCATGCCGGTACCGATCGCCGTCGCCGCCAGCTGGGATCCGGGCGTTGCGCAGCAGGCACAGACCGTCGCCGCGCGAGAGGCGCGCGCCGTGGGCATCCACTGGGCCTTCGCACCCAACCTGGACATCGCGCGCGATCCGCGCTGGGGCCGCCTGATCGAAGGCGCGGGCGAAGATCCCTACCTCGGCAGCGCCATGGCGGCAGCGCAAGTGCGCGGTTTCCAGGGCGCCTACATCGGTAGCCCCGGCCACATCATTTCCGGCCCCAAGCACTTCGCCGGTTACGGCGCCTCGATCGGCGGGCGCGATTACGACGAGGTGAACCTTTCGGACAGCGAACTCTGGAACGTCTACCTGAAGCCCTTCAAGGCCGCCGTCGATGCCGGTGCCGGCAACATCATGAGCGCCTACATGGGCGTGAACGGCGTGCCGGCGACGGGCAATCGCTGGCTGCTCACCGATGTTCTGCGCAAGGCCTGGGGCTTCAAGGGCTTCGTCGTCACCGACGCCGGCGCCGCGCATGACCTGCTGACCCACGGCTTCGCCGCCAGCAACGAGGATGCAGGCGTGCGTGCACTCACTGCCGGCGCGGACATGGAAATGGCGCCGCCGTTTGGCATTTCGGCGTTCAAGACCCTTCCGCAGTCGCTGGCGGCGGAGAAGATCTCCACCGCGCAACTCGATGATGCGGTGCGCCATGTCCTCGAAGCCAAGATCCGCATGGGGCTTTTCGAAAAGCCCTATGTCGACCTGAAGGAAGCCAAGCGCGTTCTGGCCGATCCCCGGCACCGCGAGGTTGCCCGCATGGCGGCCGAACGCACCGCCGTTCTGCTGCGCAACGAAAGCGGCACGCTGCCGCTCAGCCGCGGCGCGCTCAAGTCGATCGCGGTGATCGGCCCGCTGGCCGATTCTGCGCGCGATACGGTCGGGCCCTGGGTGTTCGATCAGGACGACAAGGAAACCGTCACCGTACTTGCCGGCATCAAGGCCGAAGCCGGCAGCGGCGTGAAGGTTTCCTATTCGCCGGGCGTGACGATGCCGGCGCGCGTCAACAAATCGATCTTCCAGTCCGACGCGCAATTCGCGGCAGGCAAGGCGCAGAACGTCGATGATACGCCTGAAATCCAGCGCGCGGTGGCGCTCGCCAAGGATGCCGACGTGGCCGTGCTGGTGCTGGGCGAAGGCCAGATCATGGTGGGCGAGAATGCCTCGCGCTCCTCGCTCGATCTGCCGGGGCGCCAGCAGGAACTGCTCGACGCGGTGATCGCCACGGGCAAGCCGGTCGTCGTCCTGCTGATGAGCGCGCGTCCGCTGGACCTCAAGGGCAGCAAGCCCGCCGCATTGATGGACATCTGGTATCCCGGCACGCAGGGCGGAACGGCGGTGGCCAACCTGCTGTTCGGCAGAGTCTCGCCAGGCGGCAAGCTGCCCTACAACTGGCCGCGCAACATCGGCCAGCTTCCCCTGCCTTATGCGCATCTGACCACGCATCAGCCCAAGACGGTGGAGGAGCGTTACTGGAACGAATCCAATACGCCGCTCTATCCCTTCGGCTACGGCCTCAGCTATTCCACCTTCGCGTTCTCCAACCTCAAGGTAGAGAAGGCCCGCGTGGCGCGGGGCGAAGCGGTGCCGGTCTCGGTCGATGTCCGCAACACCGGCACTCGCCGGGCGGACGAAGTGGCGCAGCTATACATCCACCAGCGTTACGGCACGGCCGCCCGCCCGGTACGGGAACTGAAGAGCTTCGAACGCGTGACGCTGGAGCCGGGCGAGACCCGGACCGTGCGCTTCACGCTGCGTCCGGAAGACCTGACCTACTGGGCGGCATCGACGCGCAGCTTCGTGCAGGATGCCAGCACGTTCGATATCTATGCCGGCGACAGTTCCACCGCTTCGCTTGCCAGCTCGTTCGAGGTGACCGACTGACGCTTGCGCTGCCGTTTTCCGGATGATGCGCCAGGCATCATCCGGATATACGCCCGGCGGCGCCTGCTCAGGCCTCTGCCGGGACCGCGCTCAGGACGCTTTCGATGTAATCGCGGATGGCCGCATCCTGCGCATTGGCGAAGAAGTAGTCCCTGAAGCGATCGCCCGCGATCGCCGCCTTCAGCAGGTCCTGATCCACGGACTTGAGCGCCGTAACCATGTCCTTGCAGGTCGCATCCTTGAGGCCCTTCAGAATACCGCGGTTCTTGGCCATGATCTGCGCGCGCTCTTTCGGATAGCCGAGCCCGCGCTCACCCTCGAACAGCTTGGCATAGACGTCCTGCAGGTTCAGTTCCGCAGCCCAGCCGAAACCCTTCGCATAGGGCATCGAAATCGCGTTGCCATCGTTGATCTGCGCGAACAGGAAGGCATCCGTGGGATCGATCACGAGCCCGCAGAACACGCCCGGCATGGCATTGCAGGCCAGCATCGAACCCATGCCCGTGCCGCAGCCCGTAACCACGAAATCGGCCGCGCCGGAGTTCAGCAGAATGCCGGTCAGCAGCCCGTTCATGACATACGTGAGCGAGGCCTTATCCTCGGGCGTGTACATGCCATAATGGAAGACCTGATGGCCCAGCGGCTCTGCCACGGCGGTCAGCGCGGAATGGATGGTCTCGCTCTTCGCGGCCTGGCTGTTCTCGATCACAAGTGCAATTTTCATCTGGCATTCCTCTCAAGCCCTGATCGCCAGCCTTTTGACACCGGTTACCACGATCCACAATAGGGACGCCGTCGCAATGGCGGCAAAAATCCATGAGTGGATCCATGGGGCGGCCGAAATGGCGCAAAACGTCCACGAAATGCGCGGCGGATGCGGAATCCGAATAGCGCCGAGCAGGTCGAGAACTACCGCATGCGCCAGCCCCGCCGGCAACACTAAAACACGTGATTTGCAATTTAAAAAGCATCTCGGCCATCTGCGCGCAATTGCACCGAAGCTTTGCGGCGCGGTGCTTTTTGATTGTTTATCGCAGGATTGCATTTGTGCCATAGGCCGCGCCGCAATGGTTTGCGAATCGCCATATCTGCACCTTTTGCGAAAGGTCCTGATCGCCTCTTGCCTGATGGTGTGCATGGGGCTGGTCGGGCTCGGCTGGTCGGCACCTGCCTCTGCAGAGGTTCTGCGGATCGGAAGCTCGCTTTGCCATTCGGTCAGCCGGACCGTGGCCGAGGACGGTGGCAAAGATCCCGCGTTCGTCTGCAACGGCGAGCCGGTGGGCTACCAGAAGGGCACGCTCTGGCTTCACGCGCAGTTGGCGCCGGGAACGGACGGGCACGACGATCTCTCCCTGATCGTCCACAGTTCGCGGTTCGATCGCCTGCTCGTCACATTCTCCTACGCCGACGGCGCGATGGAACGGCAGGAGGTGCGCAGCGGCGATTTCGGCACGCACTGGCGGGCTGGCGGGCAACTCGCGTTCCGGGCACCGCACCGCGACGCGGCGCTGACCGGCGTGACCATGCGGTTCGACCGCGTGGCAAGCGCACGCCTGCTACGGATGAGGCTGGTCGGGCGGGGCGAGGAAAGCACGCAGACCACGGGACTGGCCACCTCCATCGGTGCGGCGCTCGTGCTGCTGCTGGCGGGCGCAATCTACAATGCCTCGCTGGCGCTTGCCGTGCGCCGACAATTCTCGGCCTGGCAGGCGGCATGGGCCGCGTGCATGTTCGCATGGGGCGCATGCTGGTCGCAGCTCCATCTGTTCTTCTTTCCCGCCATGGCGGGCGCCGTTTCCGCGCAGATCTGCACCGGCCTTTCCTGCCTTGCCATCTCGCTCGCCACGCTGAGCGCCGTCACCGCGCTTGAGGAAGGCTACGTCAGCCGCTGGTTGAGGCGCGCCACGCTCTGGCTGACGGCCTGCGTCTTCGCGCTCGGCATTCCGCTTTCGATGATGCGCTACGGGCCGATCGACGTGCTCGGCAGCGCGCTGAACATCCTGGTTCTCGCCAATCTGGTGGCCGTGGCATTGTGCATGGGGCAGGCCTGGCGGCGCGGAAGCAGCGACGCGCGCAGCTTCGCGGGCGCGTGGGCGGTGCCGATGATCGTCCTGGCATCTACCAGTTTCTTCGATGCCGATTCCATGTTCTGGGGCGGTGGGTCGCAGGTCCTCGTGCTGTTCGCGGCAGCGTGGCAGACGCTGTGGCTTTCCGTTGCGTCTTCGCGCTCGCATGGCCGCCTGCGGGTGGAACGCGACATGGCGCGCCAGGCCGAGGCGCAGGCACATGAACTGGCACGCCGCGATGCCCTGACGGGGCTGCCCAATCGGCGCGGTTTCATCGAACGGGTCGGCGCTGTCCTTAATGCGCAGGGCAACGGTCAGGTCGTGGCCCTGCTGCTGATCGACGTGGACTGGTTCAAGTCGATCAACGACGCTTTCGGCCACGAAGCGGGCGATGTGGTGCTCGCGGCGATTGCCCGCTGCATTGCGCCTTACGAAAGCCCGTCCTGCACCGTGGCCCGGCTTGGCGGCGAAGAATTTGCAATGATGGTCGCCGGGCTGGAGGGCTTCGAACTGATGCGCTTTGCCGATTCCCTGCGTCAGCAGGTAAGCGGCTACGCGCACGGCGATGTCATAGACAACCGCCAGGTCACGATCAGCATCGGGATCGCGAAAACCGGAACGCGTGCCGATTTCCGCGCGCTCTATCGTCTGGCCGACGAAGCGCTTTACGAAGCCAAGCGCGGCGGACGCAATCAGATTGCGATCCGCCTGCTGGACGCACCCGAACCTTGCGCCGACGATCTTGACCAGGATGCGCTGGGGGACTGATCGGCGGAGAGCAAGGCAGGGGCTCACACCCCGGCCATGCGTCGAAACCGCTTGCCTGCGCACCTCGCGCGCAGGCAAGCGGCACCATCAGAAATGCCAGCGCAAGTTGCCCAGCACCCGGCGCGGCTGACCGTACCAGCCCGAGTTGAAGAACCCGACATTACGGTAATAGGTCTTGTCCAGCACATTGGTGGCGTTCACGCCCACGCTGACATTGGGCGAAAGGTCGTACCGCACCAGCAGGTCGAGCAGGAAATAGCTGCTCTGCGAGACATTGCCGGTCGCGGTGACCGGCTGCCCGTTCGCCTGGAAGGCGCCGGTGGGGATCGGCATGGCGCGATAGATGCGGCTTTGCCAGGTTCCGCCGCCGCCCAAAGTCAGCGCGCCGATCTTGTAGGTGGTGTTCAGCTTGCCCAGATGCTCCGGCGTGTCGGGCGAGAAGCGGCTGCCGTCCGCATTTTCGCTGTGCACGTAAGTATAGCCGCCGGCGACCCGCCAATCGCGCGTGATCGAACCGGCGATCTCCAGTTCCGCGCCCCAGGTCTTGACCCCGCTGACCGCCCGGTACGGCGTGCTGCCGTCCGGTAGCGGCGCCGCGCCGGTCAGCAGTTCGGCGACATTGTCCTGCTTCATGTGAAAACCGCTGAGCGCGGCATAGAGCTTCTTGTCGAAGAACTCCCCCTTGAAACCGAATTCGTAATTGGTGCCGGTCAGCGGCGCGAGTTGGTCGTTGTTGACGTCGCGCTGGCTCTGCACGGTGAAGACCTGCGCATAGCTGGCGAAGGCGGATATCTGCGATGTCAGATCCCACACCACGCCGGCGTAGGGCGAGAACTTGTTGCCTCCGCTGTTCGCCGTGCGCGTGAGCGCGCCGGGATTGGTCGTGGTGTTGTAGGTGCGCGTCGTCGTGTCGGCATCGGTATAGCGACCGCCGAGGATGACCTTCAGCCCATCGAAGGGGTTCAGGCGCACAGCACCGTAAATGCTGGTCTGCCGCGTGCGATCGGTGCTCGACGGGAAGCCGCGATCGGTGGTGGTGGGGCGCGGTACGGCGCCGTCCCAGCTGAAGATGCTGGGGAATGCCGTGTAGGTCGTGGTGCCGACCTTGAAGGTCGACAGACCGTAAGCGGGCGTCAGCGTGGTCGCCACGGTTTCCAGTTCGCGGTCGTAGTGGTTGACACCGAAGACCAGTTCATGGTCGCGGCCCAGCAGGCGCAGCGGGCCGGTGGCATAGCCATCGAACGAATCCTCACGCGTATGCGAGATGCCGTATGTGTTGACGACATTGAGGCCGAGGCCCGTCTCGCGATCCGGGAAGAACGTGCTGTTGGAACCGGCCACCAGCAGGCTTTCCGTATCGGTCCAGCGGTGATTGTAGGCGGCGCGGGCAACCCAGCGGCCGATTTCCTGCTCAAGAACCCCGAAGGCATTGGTATTCTCGCGCTCCCAGCGGTTCCAACGCGCGGCGGCGCTGTAGGAACGCGGCAGGTCGGTTCGCGTACCGTCGCTGAAGAACAGCGGGACGCCGCTCCAGGAACCGCCCTCGCTGTCCGTCTTGAGATAATCGACGCCGGCGCGCAGGCGGGTCGTTTCGGTAATGTCCGCCTCGACGACGCCGTAGAGACTGGGAGAGGTGTCGTGCTGGAAATCGAGGTAGCTGTCCCGGCTGGTATAGGCCGCGACGGCGCGGGCGCGGATCCTGCCGCCGGCAATCACCGGGCCGCCGACATCGGCCTCTGCACGGACATAGTCCCAGGAACCGTAGTTGAGGCTGACGTTCGCCTTCAGGTCATTGGTCGGCCGCTTGCGCACGAGGTTGATCGTGGCCGAAGGATCGCCCGTCCCGGTGACGAGACCCGCGGCGCCGCGCACGACTTCGATACGCTCGAAGATCGAGGTATCGGGCATGACGCTGTTGCCGCTGGCACCGACGTTGAAGTTCGATGGCACGCCGTCGAGCTGGAAATTCGTGATGGTGAAGCCCCGCGCCTGGAAGCGGGTGCGATTGCTGTCGTAGGATTGGACAGAGACGCCCGGCGTCTGTTCCAGCACGTCCTGCACGGTGATGAGGTTGAAATCCTCGATCCGTTGACGGGTAATGACAGTGACCGATTGCGGCGTTTCGCGCAGTGTCAACGGCAGCTTGGTGGCCGTATTGGTGTCGCCGGTCTGGTATCCGTCGCTCTGGCCGGTGACGAGGATTTCGTCGATGTGGCTTTCTGCCGTTTCCGCTTTTCCGGTTCGGTCGCCGGTCTGTGCATAAGCGCTGGACGCGGCAAGCGCGATCAGGGCGCTGCCGGGCGCGATGACGCGCCTCATCGTTGTGAACATCGGTCCTCCTGTTGGGAAATTGTGCTGTCGCCGCCCCGCCATGTCGCACCGGCGGGGATCAGCTGCGCCTTATTTATCTTGCGAGGCATTCGCAATAATGCGATGCCGGTTTGGCCCGATCGGCACTTCTTTGGCCCGATCGGGCAGCAAGTCCCCCATCCAGGCCCATTTCACGATTGCCATGAACCGCGCGAAATCCAGAGCCGACCACCTGCCTGCCGTGGCGATCAAAAGCGCCAGCCTTAAGCGTGACAGCGCCATCGTCGCGTTCCGGGGCCGCCAGAGCGACGGCTAATACGACCCACCGCACACGCACGATCGCGGCCAGTTTTCCTATCGTATCGAAGGATTTTCGATCGTGCAGGCGCCCGGACGGCGCATTTTCCTGCCGCCCGGACGCGGGGTGTGGATTCCCGCCGGCGTCGTTCACGAAGTGACTTGCCGCGGACCGGCAGCCTACAATGCCTTCTACGTCGACCGCATGGCCGCGCCGCAACTGCCGGACGTGCGCGTGATCGCCGTTTCGCCCTTGCTTCATGCTTTGGTGGAATGCCTGCTGGACGAAGATCCCCTGGCCGATGCCGAGCGTCATGCGCGTATGACCGGACTCATTCTCGATGAAATAGAGCGATCGGCCGATATCGGCGCCACCGCACCTGTGATGCCGCAGTCCGCCCGTCTGCGAACGCTGTGCGACCGCCTCTACATGGATCCAGCCAGCCCGCTGGACCTCGACGCCTGGGCTGCCGACGCGAGGATGAGCCGAAGAAGCTTTACGCGCTCCTTTCGCGAAGAAACCGGACTGTCGCCGGGCAAATGGCACCAGCAATTGCGGATGCATCATGTCGATGGTCTGCTGACGCAGGGATTGTCGCTGCAACAAGCCGCATTCCAGCTGGGTTACAGCGGCGTTTCCAGCCTTGGCCGCGCCTACAATCGCGCTTTCGGGGCGCACAGCCTGTCGTCCGATGCGCCCTTTCGGACCGGCAGTTAGAGCGGTTTCTAATCGGCAGCGTCGCGAATGATCGGGCATGTCATGCAATGGCCGCCGCCACGGCCCCGGCCCAGTTCGGCGCCGGAAATCGTGATGACCTCTATCCCGGCCTTGCGCAGCAGGGTGTTGGTATAGACGTTGCGGTCATAGGCAATCACCACGCCTGGCGAGAGGCAAACGAGGTTCGCACCGGAATCCCACTGCGTGCGCTCACGCATGTAGTGCGTGCCTCCGGTCTCCACCACGCGCATGTTATCGACTTTCAGCGCGCGGGCGACTGCCGCAACCCAGCCGCCTTCCTCCTGCCGCACATCGAATCCGCCATTCGCCCCAGGCCGGATCATGTAGGGCGTGATGGTGTTGACGATGTCGGGATAGATCAGCACGCAGTCCCGATCGGCGAACGTGAAGATCGTATCGAGATGCATGGCGGCGCGCAGCCGGGGCATCCCCGCTACCAGTATCTGATCGACGACATCCTGCTGGAACAGCGATCGCGCCAGCAAGGCGATGCCCTGGCGCGACGTGCGTTCGGACATGCCGATCAGCAGGGTGCGATTGCCCGCGGGCATGACATCGCCGCCCTCGATCGTGGCAAGGCCGTGATCCTCTTCCGGGTTGCCGTGCCAGATCTTGGTCTTGCCGGCGAAATCGGGGTGAAACTTGTAGATCGCCGTGGTCAGCAGCGTCTCGTCCTTGCGCGCGGGCCAATAGAGCGGGTTGACCGTGCAACCGCCGTAGATCCAGCAGGTGGTGTCGCGCGTGTAGAGCGTGTTGGGCAAAGGGGTGATGAGATATTGCCCGATTCCGTGAGTCTCGCGAATGAGTTCCATCAGCGCGCCGGAGTGGCTTTCCGGAAACTCCTCCACCGACAGGCCACCGATCAGGATTTCCGCCAGTTCGCGGTTGGGTAAGCCCTCCAGATAACTGCGCACATCGGTCAGCAGGCCCAGACCGACTTCGTTTTCGGTCACCCGGTGATCCAGAATCCACTTCCGCGCCTCAGGGATGCCGGCCGTCACGGTCAGCAGGTCGTGCATCTCGACGACATCGACGCCGCGGTCGCGCATCTTCTGCTGGAAATCGAGATGATCGCGCTTGGCCGCATCCACCCAGAGCACATCGTCGAACAGCAGGTCGTCGCAATTGGACGGCGTGAGCCGCTGGTGCGCGCGGCCCGGCGCGCAGACCATGACCTTGCGCAATTTGCCGACTTCGGAATAGACGCCATATGGGATGTCTGTGGACATGCGGCACTCCTTCTGAATAGCCCGATTTTTCAAATCACACGACGATGCGGCCACTGAGCAGCCCGGCCAGCCCCAGCAGGCCGGCGACCAGAACGACCAGGAAAATCACCAGCTCCACGGCATTGAACAGCCGCTCGCCCCGTTCGCGCCGGGCCCAGACGTAGAGAACTACCGTTCCAGGGATCAGCAGGATGGCCACGAGCATGACGTGCTCCAGTCCTGCCGCAACGAACATCACGAGGGAGTAGAGCACGGCTACCCAGGCAATGACCTGATCGCGTCTGGCCTCACCCGCCGCGGCTTCATAGCCTTCCCCGCGGCGGGCGATGAGCACGCCGTAACCGGCGACCAGCAGATAGGGTAGCAGGGCGCTGACGCTGGTCAGGTCCAGCATCAGATTGAAGGCGTCCTGCGACCAATATGTCGAAATGACGAAGAGCGAGACGAGAATGTTGGACAGCCAAAGCGCATTCGCCGGCACCCGATTGCGATTTTCTCCCGAAAAGAGCCGAGGCATGTCGTGCGACCTGGCGGCCGCGAACAGGACTTCGGCACAGATCAGCGACCAGGCGAGATAGGCCCCCAGCACCGAGACCAGCACCCCGATCGAGATGAACACGCTGCCCCACGGCCCCACGACAGCGGCGAGCGCGCTGGCGAGCGAAGGCTGGCGCAGCCCGGCGACATCTGCCTGCGGCATCACCGCATAGGGCAGCAGCGTCACCGCGACCATCAAACCGGTCACGCCCACGAAGCCCAGGATGGTTGCCGTGCCCACGTCGGCGCGTGTCTTTGCGAAGCGCGAATAGACGCTGGCGCCCTCTATCCCGAGAAAGACGAACACGGTGATCAGCATGGTGTCGCGCACTTGCGCCACCAATGTCTTCTCCGGCATCCCCTCCCCGCCCCAGAAGTTGGCCGCGAAAGTATCCCAGTGGAATGCCAGCAGCATAAGCAGCAAGGCCGTAACGATGGGAACGATCTTGGCGATGGTGACGACGAAGTTGATGAAGGTGGCTTGCTCGATCCCGCGCAGGATCATGAAGTGGAAAGCCCATATGCCGATCAGCGAGACGACGATCGCGACCGCCGAACTGCCGTCGCCGAAGATCGGGAAGAACTTGCCGAGCGTCGCGCCGATCAGCACCCAGTAGAATACATTGCCGAGAATGGAGCCCAGCCAGTAGCCGAAGGCGGACAGGAAACCCATGTAGTCCCCGAAGCCGGCCTTGGCATAGGCGAACACGCCCGCATCGATATCCGGCTTGCGCGCCGCCAGCGCCTGGAAGACGCGGGCCAGCGCGTACATGCCGGAACCGGCGATCAACCAAGCGATGATCGCCCCGAAAGGTCCCGTCGCAGTCCCAAACCGAGCCGGCAGATTGAAGATGCCCGCCCCGATCATCGAGCCGACGACCATCGACGTGAGCGAAAACAGCGAGATCTTGTTATCCTGGCTCGTCATCTAGGTCTCCCGGCATGATAACTTCGGTGGCAGGCGACTTGCGCGTTCACTTGATAATCGGGGGCCCGATCATCTGGACTCCGCGTTTCCCCTCATAAATCCGCGCGAAGCGTGATTGCGGGAAGCACCTTGAATGCGGATCGGTCCGCGCTTTTCAGATTGGAATCGACTTCCAGCCAGAGCACCCCGACCCCCAGCGCACGCAGCGGGTTGAAACGGCCCGGCGGCGGGGCGAGCAAATTCGCGATATCCATCCCCGCAAAGCCTTCGAAGCGCCAATCCCTGCGCTTGCCCGGCACGGCGCCATCGTCCTGCCGGTACCACCGGCGATCGATCGAGATTTCGCCGATCAGCCCGATGCCGTCATCCAGCACGGGGTAGTAGGCGTCGATGAAAAGCTCGGTCGCAAGGTAATCGTCTGCATTATCGCTGGAATTCAGCCACCGCGGGGCCAGTTCGACGCCGACCTGTCCGGCGCCGACTTGCGCGCCGTACCGTATCCCTGCCGTCAGGGTCTGGTCGGTGGCCAGCCCACTGCCGAAGAAATTGTCCATCACATGAGCCAGTTCGTAGCGCGCAAAGCCGGCAAAACCGGATGCGCTCTGATGCGTTCGCAGCTCAAGCGAAGCGGCAACGGCGGATTCCGTGATGTCTCCGTGCTCCAGAAGCATGGAAGGGCCGGCATCGAATTCCATTTCCAGCCGGTCGGACAAGGGCTGGGTGGTGACGAACGTCAGCGCCGTGCTTGTGGATGTGCTTGTGCGCGAATTCGAACCCAGCGGATTGTGCGAGGCGATTTCGGGAGCGAATTCCAACTCGATCGCCGACGCGCCAACGGCCGTTCCGTCGTAACCGGGAATATGCAGCCGATCGATCTCGTCCTGCGGCCCACGCATATCGGATTGGAACGTTTGGGATTCATCGCGTGCAGGGGCCGGTGGCTCCGCCAGAACGGGAGGTGAAACAGCCATTGACAGTAATCCGATCGCTCGGATTGCCCGATATTTCACTGAACCCTCCGCTTGAACCCGGAAGCTGAACAGGTTTGCCGCAGCCTCACCCAACACTTGCGGAACTTATTTTTCCTTTATTATTAGATATTTATAAAAACCATAGAAGGCCCTCACCCGCCACCCTCATCACTGTGATGGTCGCCGGAATGGACTGTCAGGGAATGGTGCGCCCGTTTTCCGGCGCGGCATATCGGGAAAAACCCGTGCGCCAAGGTAGTTACACTTGCGGGCTTTAGCTGTTCAAACGATTGCCGAAACGCCATAGATGCGGCCGTTCAGCATGCGAAGCAAAGTCGCCACGGGAATGGAACGATGATGGATGCTCTCCCCACGCGGCTCCGCTGCCGCCCCATGCTGGGATTGGCGGCGCTGAGCCTGCTGCTGGCATCGCCCCCGGCACACGCGGACGAGGTGGTGGAAACCTTGATCTCCGGGCTGGCCGCGCCGGATGCCGATGGCAGGATTTCCGTGGAACTGCGGTTTCTGAATCCCGGCACGTCACCCGCCACGGTTATTTTGCCGGAGCAAGTGGCGGCAAGGCTGGCAGGCTCGGGGAACCCGGAAACCGTACCGCTCGATCGTTCGGCGGAGATCCCGAGGTCGATCATCCTCGCCCCGCAAGGCTTCGCCCGGGTGCGTTACCGCCTGCCGCCCGGTTTCGCGCCGAAGGACATGACCCTGTCCATCCCGCAATGGCGCACCGCCGAGATCGCGCTGCACGGCCCTGCGGATGTCAGACTGGCCGAGGCGCCCGCCCAGCCCGGCCAGTCCGTTCGACCCGTCGCGGCGGTCGCCGCGTCCGCGCAGCCGATGCCTGCGGAACCGAACCAAGGTCCGCCGGCGGATCGCAGCGTGGGCAATGCCTTTGTCGGCAATCTTGCCCCCTACGAGCCGATCTACGCGGTCTACGGCCCCGGCACCAATACCGAGGCGCGGATACAGATCAGCTTCGAGTACCGTCTGTTCGGATCACGCAGCGCCCACGACCTGCCCTCATCCTGGCGTGACGGGCTGCATCTGGCCTACACGCAACGCATGTTCTGGGATCTGCGGGCCGCATCCAAGCCGTTCCGCAATATCGATTATCAGCCGGAACTCATCTACGTCACGCCCGCCAAGGCCTGGGACAACGGCATGACGGCCGCCCTACAGGGCGGATTGCGCCACGAATCGAACGGCCGCGACGGCGACGATTCCCGCAGCGTGAATTCGTTCTACATCGCGCCGATGGCCGCCATTCCCTTGCGCGGCGACTGGCGCGTGCTGGTGGCGCCAAGACTGTCCTTCTACATCGGCGACAAGTCGGACAATCCCGACATCGTCCGCTATCGGGGCCACGCCGGGCTTTTCCTGCAAGTCGGCGATCCGGACGGCATTCGCGCCTCCACCAACACCCGCTTCAATTTCTCTTCCGGCAAGGGCGCCATCAATACAGAGGTGTCCTACCCCCTGCCCCGTCTGCTGGGGGGCGGCCCCGACCTCTATCTGATCGTCCAGGGCTTCGCGGGCTATGGCGAGAATCTGCTCGACTACAATCGTTCCATCACGCGGCTGCGGGTCGGATTCGCGCTGATCCGCTGACCAGCGAGGCGAGAGGCGAAATTCGTCGCGCCTTTCCGCCCGGCCGCCATCGCGCCTTGGTCCGGCTTCTGGCAGGACGAGAAGCCGACTGGCACGCGCCGGTGAACCACGCATGCGAATACACCGCCGCCAGATCCCGCCACGGCCGGGCGAGCGGGCGGCGCTGAAAATCCCGTGAAATATCGCGCATATCAGACGGTTGGATCGGCTAGGCCTTCCATATGCAGCAAGCCCTGTGACAAACGTCGCAAGTGCGATGCATTTGCAACACTATGCGAAAATCTTGACCCGCCCCTTGCGGCTATCGCGAATCAGTCGCATTAGCGCCTCCGAATTAAGCCACTCTTCGGAAACAAGGGGGAAATAATGTCCATCTCACGTCTGCGCGGCTCATTGGCCAGCGCCTCGCCCGCCTATCTCGCGCTCAGCTGTTTTGGCCTTGCTGCTTCCCCCGCCCTCGCTCAGGAGCAGGACGCAGCAAGCACCGCGAAGCCTGCCCGTCTTGGCGGCGTGACCGTCACCGACACGGCGGTCGAGGATGACGGCATCAAGGTCGACCATGTCGCCTCGCCCAAGTTCACCCAGCCGCTGCAGGATACGCCGCAGACGATCCAGGTCATCAGCAAGGAGCTGTTCAACCAGCAGGGCGCGACCACGCTGACCGAAGCCCTGCGCAACAGCCCCGGCGTCGGCACCTTCTACGCAGGTGAGAACGGCAATACCTCGACCGGCGACGCCATCTACATGCGCGGCGTGGATAGCTCGGGCAGCATCTTCGTCGACGGCATTCGCGACATCGGCACGATCTCGCGCGATACCTTCAACACCGAACAGGTCGAAGTCGAAAAGGGCCCCGCGGGCACCGACAACGGCCGCACTTCGGCGGGCGGTTCGATCAACATGGTCTCCAAGCGCGCCAATATGGACACGGCGGTTTCCGGAACCGCCACGGTCGGCACCGACGGCCAGAAGCGCGGCACGGCGGACTTCAACCAGGCGATCGGCGGCATTCCCAACGCCGCCGTCCGCTTCAACGTGATGTGGCAGGACAGCGACGTTGCCGGCCGCGACCATGTCAACAACAGCCGCGTCGGCATTGCGTCCTCGTTCGGCTTCGGCCTGGGCACTTCGACCCGCGCCTACCTGAACCTGATGTATGTCGATCAGAACAACATTCCGGACGGCTTCGTGCCGACCATCGGCATCAAGTACTGGGAACCGCAGGCGGGCATCGAGCAGCTTGCCGGCCATCCGGTGGATTCCACCAACTTCTACGGCACGCGTCAGGATCATGACAATGTGACCGCGAAGATGGCCACCTTCATCCTTGAGCACGACTTCTCGGACTCGGTGAAGCTCACCAATAGCGCGCGCTGGGGCCGCACCGATCAGGATTACCAGCTCACCTCGTTCATGACGACGGCGGCCAACATTAAGTGGACCGACATCAACGATCTGTCGACCTACACGATGGCCCGCAGCAACGCGACGCTGAAGGATATCTCCAACAAGATCCTGACCGACCAGCTGAACCTGCGCGCCGATTTCGCGACCGGATCGATCGAGCACAACCTCAGCGTCGGCGTCGAATTCACCAGCGAGCAGCAGTACCAGCGCACGATGGCGGGCACCGGCACCCTGCCGCGCGCCAGCCTTTACGATCCCAACTGGAACGATGCGAACAGCTATGTCGCCTCGTACACGGGCGGGCACTCCAAGGGTAAGACCAATACCCAGTCGTTCTATGCGTTCGACACGGCGAAGTTCTTCGATGACATGCTGCTGGTGACCGGCGGTGTCCGCGTCGATCACTACAAGCTGACCTATTTCGTCAACGCGCCCTGCGCCACCGCGGCCGCTTGCGGCACGTCGCCGACCGGGACGATCCTCACCACGACCGACCTTAAGGACAAGGACACCCTCTTCAACTGGAAGCTGGGCGCCGTGTTCAAGCCGGTGCAGGCGGTCAGCCTCTACGTCAACTACGCGCTTTCGCAGCAGCCTCCGGGCGGCGCGAACTTCACGCTCAGCTCGGCACTCAACAACGCGGCCAATCCGAACATGGACCCGCAGAAGGCCGATACCTTCGAAGCCGGCGTGAAGTGGAGCGCATTCGACGGTGCCCTCGCGCTGAACGGCGCCGTGTTCCGCACCAAGATCAGCAACGAGATCAACAGCAGCGATCTCGACGATAACGGCAACCCGACGCAGACCGGCAAGAAGCGGGTCCAGGGCGTCGAACTCTCGGCGGTGGGCAACCTCACGCCCGAATGGCAGCTCTCGGCAGGTTACACCTATCAGGACGCCAAGGTCATCAATGGCCCGAACGTGGCGCAGGACGGCACCAACTTCATCACCTACACGCCGAAGAACGCGGCCACGCTGTGGACCACCTACAGCTTCCCGTTCGGTATCCAGGCCGGCGGCGGCGTCCGCTATGTCAGCGGCCTGCACCGCGGCACCGACGGTGCTGTCGGCACCCCGGTGAAGACCGACGGCTACACCGTGGTGGACGCGATCCTGTCCTACGCGCTGACGCAGAACATCAAGCTCCGCGCCAACGCCTACAACCTGTTCGACAAGCATTACGTGCAGGCGATCAACAAGAGCGGCTACCGCTATACCCCGGGCACACCGCAGACCTTCCTGTTCAGCGCCGACTTCCAGTTCTAAACAAAGTCGGCCACATCCGGACGGCGGGAGTTTCGACTCCCGCCGTCAGTTTTTTACCAGCGGACTTTCGCCATGCTTTTGCACATACCCCAGGTTCTCACTCCGGACGAAGTGGCCGAATTCCGGCGCAGGCTGGATGGGGGAGACTGGACGGACGGGCGGGAAACCGTCGGTGCACAGGGCGCCAAGGTCAAACGCAACGAACAGCTGCGGGACGATTCGCCGCTCAAGGCGGAACTGGGCGATGCCTTGCTGCGGGCGTTGAAGCGCAGTCCGCTGTTCTTTGCAGCCGCCCTACCGCGGCGGATATTGCCGCCGCGCTTCAACCGGTATGCAGGCGGCGGCGAATACGGATTTCATGTCGATGGCGCGGTGATGAGCCTGGGCGGCGACGATCAGCTTCGCTCCGACATCTCGTGCACGGTATTCCTCAACGACCCTGAAGACTATGATGGCGGCCAGCTCGTCATCAGCGATACCTACGGCGAACATGTCGTGGCCAAGCCCGCGGGCGATGCCGTGATCTATCCGTCCAGCAGCCTGCACCGGGTCGAGCCGGTGACTCGGGGGGAGCGTATCGCTTCCTTCTTCTGGATACAAAGCCTGGTCCGCGACGATGCGGAGCGGCGGATGCTGTTCGAACTCGATACCTCGATCCAGAAGCTGACGCTCGACAACGCCGATCAGGACGCCGTGCTCCAGCTCACCTGCGTCTACCACAACCTCCTGCGTCGCTGGTCGGAGATCTAGAGCATTTTCTAATCAGGTGGAATCACCTGATGACTCGGAAAATGCGACAAACCAAAAACTTAGAGCGGTCGATCCGATGCAATCGGATCGGAAACCGCTCTAGGCCGCAGGGCCGGATCCCGTCATACGGTGCCCTGTGCGAAAGCGGAGGCGGACGCATGGGCCCGGCGATGCTGGCCAACCGCCTCGCCGATCAGCAGAAGGGTGGGATCGTCGTCGCTCACCGCGGCGACCAGAAACGCCAGTGCCGACAGGGGGCCGCGAATGAGCCGCTCCCCGGGCAACGACACTTCCACAGCCACCATCACCGGGGTTTCGGGATCGCAGCCCGCCGCGATCAGCGAACGGGCGATTTCGCCGGCCGCCGCGCGGCCCATATAGACCCCAAGAGTGCCGCCTGCCCTGACCAGCGCCTCCCAGTCCAAGTCCAGCGCCTCGCCAGCGCGGGCGTGCGCCGTCAGCAAGGTGATCGAACGGGTAACACCGCGCAGCGTCAGCGAGGCATTGGCGCTGGCGGCGGCCGCGCTGGCCGTGGTGACGCCGGGGCAAACCCGCACCGGCACGCCCGCCTGCACCAGATGGTCCATCTCTTCGGCGGAACGGCCGAACACGGAAGGGTCGCCGCCCTTCAGACGTACCACCCGCTTGCTGGCCAGTGCGGCCTGCAGCAGCAGATCGTTGATCGATCCCTGGGCCTTGCTATGCCGGCCGGACCGTTTGCCCACACTGACGGTTTCTACACCGGGCGGGATCAGTTCCAGCACACCGGGGCCCACCAGCGCATCGTAGAACACCACATCCGCCGCTTCGATCAGCCTTTCGGCTTTGCGCGTGAGCAAGTCGGGATCACCCGGCCCGGCCCCCACCAGCCAGACCTCGCCCGGCGCAATTGGCGCCTGACGAAGCGGTCGGGGCGCGGTCAAGCGGCCACCTGCAGGGTCTGCGGATGGGCAATCAGGATCCGATCCCCGTCCTGCTTCACCGCGATCGTCGGCGTGCAGCCTTTGTCCTCGCCCTGCGCCTCTCCGTTCGCAAGCGCGATGTTCCAGTTGTGCAGCGGGCAGGACACCGAATGGCCATGGACGATGCCCTGGCTGAGCGGGCCTTTCTTGTGCGGGCATTCGTTGACGAGTGCGAAGACCTTGTCGTCGCCGGTGCGGAACACGGCGATCTCCTTCTCACCCTCCAGCCGGACGGTGCGCGCGCCGCGCAAGGGAATGTCGGACAGGGTGCCGATATCGATCCAGTCGTTCATGTCATTCACTCCGCTGCGATCATGTCCTGGGGTGCCAGAGGTTCAAGGTGCTGGTGCAGTTCGGCCTGCTGCCCGGCCGCGCGTTCGGCCCAGGGATCTTCCTGGCTGAAGCTCTGGGAATAGAGGAACCGGGCGCGCAGCGCCTCGCGGCCGACTTCATCCTCGACGATCCGCTGCTTCACGTATTCGACGCCGACACGTTCGATCCACGGCGCGGTGCGTTCCAGATAGCGCGCTTCCTCCCGGTAGAGCTGGACGAAGGCGGCGCAGTAATCGAGCGCCTCCTGCTCGGTAGCGACCTTGCAGAGGAAATCGGTAGCGCGGACGTGGATACCGCCATTGCCGCCGACATGGAGTTCGTAGCCGGAATCCACGCAGACGACGCCGAAGTCCTTGATCGTCGCTTCCGCACAATTGCGCGGGCAGCCGGAAACCGCGATCTTGAACTTGTGGGGCATCCACGATCCCCAGGTCATCCGCTCGGTCTTCACGCCAAGGCCGGTGGAATCCTGCGTACCGAAGCGGCACCATTCGGAGCCGACGCAAGTCTTCACCGTGCGCAGCGATTTGCCGTAGGCATGGCCGGAGACCATCCCTGCGGCATTGAGATCGGCCCAGACGGCGGGCAGGTCTTCCTTCTTGATGCCGAAAATGTCGAGCCGCTGCCCGCCCGTCACTTTCACCATCGGCGCATCGTACTTTTCGACGACATCGGCGATGGCGCGCAGTTCGCGCGGGTTGGTGAGGCCGCCCCACATGCGCGGCACCACCGAATAGGTGCCGTCCTTCTGGATATTGGCGTGCATCCGCTCGTTGACGAAGCGGCTCTGCTGGTCATCCTCGTATTCGCCCGGAAGCGCACAGAGCAGATAGTAGTTCAGCGCCGGGCGGCACGAGGAGCAGCCATCGGGCGTGGACCAGTGCAACTTGTGCATCACTTCGGGGATCGAATTCATCGCCTGCGCCACGATCTCCCGCCGCACATCGTCATGGGTGAAGCTGGTGCACTTGCACATCGTCTTGGGGCCGGACTTGACCTCATCGCCCAGGGTCAGCGCCAGCAGGTTCTCGACCAGCCCGGTGCAGGAGCCGCAGCTTGCCGAGGCCTTGCATGTGGCCCGCACCGCATCGAGGCTGCACGCGCCCGATGCAATCGAAGCGACGACCTGCCCCTTCGATACGCCGTTGCAGCCGCACACTTCCGCATCGTCCGCCATTGCCGCGACAGCCGCCAAGGGATCCGCACTGCCGCCCGAAGCAAAGGCTTGCCCCAGGATCAGGCTATCGCGGATTTCCGATACGTCCTCACCCTTGCGCAGAAGATCGAAGTACCAGTTTCCATCGGCCGTATCGCCGTAAAGCACGGCGCCGACGATCTTGCCGTCCTTGACGACGACCCGCTTGTAGACCCCGCGCGACGCATCGCGCAGCACGATATCCTCGCAGCCCTCTCCGCCCGAAAAGTCACCGGCGGAAAACACGTCAAGCCCGGCGACCTTGAGCTTGGTGGAAGTGACCGAGCCGCGATAGCCGCTGTGCCGATCGGTCAGCCCATCGGCAAGGCTGCGGCACATGTCCCAGAGCGGCGCGACAAGGCCGTAGACATTGCCCTGATGCTCGACGCATTCGCCCACCGCGAGGACATGCGGATCGCTCGTCACCATGTGATCGTCCACCTTGATGCCGCGGCCCACATCGAGCCCGGCATCGCGCGCCAGCGCAGTGGACGGGCGGATGCCGACGGCCATCACCACCAGACTGGCCGGAATCTCCCGCCCATCCTTCAGCCGCACGCCTTCGACTTTGCCCTCGCCATAGATTTCGGCGGTGTCCGCGCCGGTCAGGATCGTCTGGCCGCGCGCTTCAAGTGCGGTCTTGAGCAGCCAACCCGCTGCCTCGTCCAGCTGGCGCTCCATCAGCGTGGGCATCAGGTGGATCACGGTGACTTTCATGCCGCGCAGCGTCAGGCCATGCGCCGCTTCCAGGCCCAGCAAACCGCCGCCGATCACCACGGCATCGCCGCCTGCATCGGCCGCCGCCAGCATGGTATCCACGTCCTTCATGTCGCGGAAGGAGATGACGCCGGGCAGATCCTTGCCGGGCACTGGAATGATGAAGGGGTCGGAACCGGTGGCGATCAGCAGCCGGTCGTACCGGACCTTACGCCCCGACTGCGACGTCACGGTCTTGTCCGCGCGGTCGATGGCGACGACCGGGTCCGAAGTGACCAGGGTAATGCCGTTATCGTCGTACCACGCGCGCGGATTGATGACGATCTGGTCGAACGTCTTCTCTCCCGCCAGCACCGGCGACAGCATGATGCGATTGTAGTTCACATGCGGTTCGGCGCCGAAAATGGTGACGCGATAACGCCCGGCGTCACGCGCCAGCAGTTCCTCCACCGCGCGGCAGCCCGCCATGCCGTTGCCGACGACGACAAGATGCTCGCGCACGTCGTCCGACGGCACGACAAGGGCGTCGTCGTAATCCACCGCCGTGGCTTGCTGGGGTTCGATCCCGTCCTGAAATTCCATTCGCGAGACTCCGCAAAAAGCAAAGGGAGAAACGAGAAAAGGCCGCCATCCGGACCCTCGGTTCGAAACCGAAAGTCTGGATGGCGGCCTTGCCATCGTTCGGGCCTCCGCAACCCGCCAATGGGTCGCTTCGGTGATGTAAGAAGGACAACGTCGTCCTTTGCACTGCACCATATGGGGAAACGCGCTTGGGCTCAAGCGATTCCGTCACGCCTGTCGATCAATAAGCCCAATCCAGTTGAATCCAGTACTTGGACGTGTCGGTCGCCATTTCCCGGGCATCGTAACGGGCGTAGCGCAGCGAAATCGCCGTCCTGCGCAGCTTCGCAGATGCGAGAAGATCAAGCTCGTTGCCGTAGTGCTGGCCAAGCCGGTCACTGTCGAAGCGGTGCCAGGTACCTTGCAAAGTGACGGCCGAAAGCGGGCCAAACTGCTTCCAGCCATAACCGCCGCCGAAATAGAGATCGCGCACGCCGTTCGCAGGTGTGGTCAGGAACTTGTCCGCCCAGCCCTGAAACTTGAAATTGGTGCCGAGCGGGGTCTGGAAACTGGTGAAGGGCTTGCCGCCATCCGGACCGCCGCCAGCGCCGAGCACTTCGTATCCGGCATTCAGTTTCCAGCCCTTCGCATCGAGCGTGGCGTCCGCCAGCCAATAATCGGCATGATAGTCGTTCGGATTGCGACGCCAATCGAACTGGCGGGCGTAACTTGCCTGCCAGGAGAGTTTCACCGCCGTGGAAAGGGCACGACTGCCCGCCAACCGTGCGCCGTAAGTCTGGCTGGAAAGTCTGTATCCCTGCACGGCCGCCTCATCCTGATCGATAAGGTAGCCGAAGCCGGTCAATGTCCCGACAGGTGTCGCCAGGGACAGGTTCGCGAACACATTGTTTCCGTCCACCGCCTGCTGCCGCGCGCCGTGCCCGTCCACGCCCCAGATCGTGCGCACGCTCCACGCATAGGCCAGATCCAGCTTCAACCCCTTGAGCGGCGTGACTTCGGCCCGTACTGCATCGAACGTCTGCGCATTGTCGCGAAAGCCGACATTGCCGACGAAGCGCTCGTCATCCAGCGCCAGTTTCTGTCGCCCGGCGGTGAGGGCAATGGCCGGGCTCCGGTACTGCAGCTGCGCAAGATAGAGCGCCACATTCTGCGGATCGGCCACCAGCGGCCGCGTTACAGCGCCGTGCAAACCGTCGTAGTAATCGTCGATGGCCGCCAATGTACCTTGCGCAACGATCGTGGCGCTCAAGGGGCCACTCGCTGCCGAAACCCCGCCGCGAACCCGCAGTGTCAGGGCATCGGCGGATTGGTCCAGTCCATCCTGATCGACATGTTCATAGCGGGCACGCGCCTCGACCACGGGCTTGAGCACCACGTCTTCGGCATGCGCGACGCCGACGCATGGCATCGCAGCGGCCAGCCCGGCCGCCGTTCCAATCCTATACCGCATTTGAAAATCCCCCTGCGACCAGATTTGAGCGGCGGTCCGGATCTCTCTCGATCCGGCCGCCGCCTCCTCTCCAATCAGATCCGCGCGGCCGTCTTCCAGCTCGCGCGCCAGCGTGTCTTGACGCAGGCCACGGCAGTGAGCGCGGCCACGGCAAGCCCGGCGAAAATCAGGAAACCGGGAGCAAAGCTTCCGGTGATCTGCTTGGCAAGGCCCAGCGAGCTGGCGAGGTAGAACCCACCGATCCCGCCTGCCATGCCGACAAGCCCGGTCATCACGCCGATCTCCGCCTGAAAGCGCTGCGGTACGAGCTGGAAGACCGCACCATTGCCAGTGCCCAGCGCCAGCATCGCCAGCACGAACATGCCCAGCGCTCCCGGCAGCGAATGCGCCTGCGCCACGCCGACGAGCGCGAAGGCGGCAAACGCGTAGACCATCATCAACGCCTTCACCCCGCCGATGCGGTCAGCCAGGGCCCCACCCATCGGGCGAACCAGCGATCCTGCAAAGACGCAGCCCGCCGTGCAGTAGCCGGCCATGATCGTGGTCAGCCCGAACTGTTCGGTGAAATAGATCGGCAGCGAGGCGGCAAGGCCGACGAAACCACCGAACGTCACCGCGTAAAACGCCATCAGCCACCAGGCGTCGGCTTGCTTGAGCGGCTCGAAATAATCGACCAGCCGGCGCGGCGCGGGCTGGTTCGGGGCATCCTTGGCCAGGATCAGGTAGGCGACGAAGACTAGCGAAAGCGGGATGCAGGCAAGGCCCAGCACCGCGTTCCAGCCGAACATCTTCGCCAGCATCGGCGCGAACAGCGATGCCAGCACCGTGCCCGAATTGCCCATACCGGCCAGCCCCATGGCCTTGCCCTGATGCTCGGCCGGGTACCAGCGACTGGCGAGCGGCAAGGCGATGGCAAAGCTGGCGCCTGCGAAACCGAGGATGACGCCCAGCGCCAGCGTCCCGCCGAAGCTGTTCACGCCCACCAGCCATGCGGTGAACAATCCCGCGATCACGATCAGCTGGCTGATCGCGCCCGAACGCTTGGGCCCGATGCGGTCCACCAGCAGCCCGTTGACCACCCGCAGTACCGCACCGGCAAGCGTCGGCAGGGCGACCATCAGGCCCTTTTCGGCAGGCGTCAGGCCAAGCGTCTTGGAAATCTCCGGCGCCAGCGGGCCCAGCAAGACCCAGACCATGAAGGCGAGGTCGAAATAGAGAAAGGCTGCGATCAGCGTCGGCACATGGCCGGCTTTCCAGAAGCTGGTCGCGGGCGCTGCCGCAGGTGCATTTTCGGCCGAAGCGGCCTCTCCGTCACGTTCCCAGTAAGCGGTTGCCATCGTAAGTCCCCCGTAAAACGGACACGAAAAAAGCCGCAGGCCGGACGTCACCCTTGGGTGAGACCGGTCAGCGGCTTTGCTGCGAATTTCGGTGAGGATGGCGCTCCACCGTTGAAGCAGCGCATCCGAATATGGTCACGCGCCTTCGCGTGAGATCTGCATCATCAGCCGATTCGGCTCATGTTGCAAGGCACAAAATTTCGGCCGCTTTCAGTGCGACTGCGAAAAGCCCTTCAGATATTCGTCAATCCGGTCGGGATCGAACACGCGCCCGTCGAAGAAGCGATCGGCGCCCAAGGTCAGGTCGCCCTTGCGGGAGCCGACGGCCAGCGGGCTGGCCACCGCGCCTTCCAGTTTCATGCTGGCCCCCGGCATCGGCACATCGCTGCCGGCAAGCGCGCGGCGGAACACGTCGGGGCGGAACACCGCCCCGGCTTTCGCGGCGTTTTCGGCAGAATGCTCGACCATGCCCCAGCGAACCAGCTGGGAGTAGATCCATAGCGCCTGACTGCGCCAGGGGAAGGACGTCGCCTCGCGCGAAAACAGCACGAAATCGCGGGCGTCGACCGCAGTATCCCCTGCGCGCGGAATGATCCGGCCCGACAGAGCGCGCAGGATCAGATCGGCAGGCTGGTTCACATAGCGCGCGTCGGCCAGCAGATCGGCGAGCGTCTCATGATTGGCGGGCTCGTCGCACCAGGCGGCGGCTCGGGCCAGCGCGCGCAGCAGGCGATCGACGGTTTCGGGGTTCTCGTCCAGCCATGTCTCGCGGAAAGCCAGCACTTTCTCCACCCCGCGCTGCCAGATCCGCTCCCCGATGGCGACGGCCTCGGCTCGGCCGGAATCGATCGCCGCACTGCCCCAGGGTTCGCCGGCGATAAACCCATCGATCTCTTCGGCATGGATCGCCTCGACGGTGAGCGAAGGCGGCAGTACCCGCAGCACCACGTCACGGTCCGGGTCGATGCCCGCGCTCGCCAACCAGTATCGCAGCATCAGGGCATGGCTGGAGAAGCGGTGCACCACGCCGATCACCGGCTTGCGCCGCCATAACCCGATGGCTGAGGCGAAATCGTGGGCAGTCGCGACAGGATCGGCAAGCCGCCGGGCCGGATCGGGCTCCAGCGCGGCAGCAAAATCCCGTGCCATCACCAGCATGTTGCCGTTGACGCCCAGCTTGTACGGCGCGGCCAAGGCGGCCGGCTGCTGGCTGAGCCCCAGCGTCACAGCCACTGCGAGCGGCGCCAGCATGTGCGCGGCCTGCACTTGCCCGTAGACCAGACGGTCGCGCAGCGTAGCCCAGCTCGTCGTGCGTACGAGGTCGAGCGCGATGCCTTCTTCTTCGGCAAAACCGCGCTCGCGCGCCGCCGCCAGCACGGCCACATCGTTCAGCGGCAGGAAGGCGATGCGAAGGTTGGTCGTCATAGTCCGCCTCCCAGAAGGTCGCTGGCGGTAATCAGCGCCTGCGCCACGTCCACGATCTTCTTGCCCTGATTCATCGCGCTGGTGCGCAGCAGGCCATAGGCGTCCTGCTCGGAAAGGCCGCGCTGGTTCATCAGGATCGATTTCGCGCGGTCGAGCACCTTGCGGTCGGCCAGCGCGGTGCGCGCTTCCTCCAGCTCGGTCTGCATTCTGGAGAATGCGTTGAAGCGCCGCACTGCCAGTTCCAGCACCGGCTTCACGCGCTCCTTGCGCAGGCCATCGACGACATAGGCCGAAACGCCCGCATCTATGGCGGCGCCGATCATCGCCTCGTCCGACTGGTCGACGAACATGGCGATGGGCCGCGCCAGCGCGCGGCTGACCGACAGCATTTCCTCCAGCGTGTCGCGGCTGGGGCTGCCTAGATCCATCAGCACGACATCGGGCGCCATGCGTTCCAACCGCGCGACGAAAGCGCCGCGCGGGGGGACGATGTGAATATCGTCGTAGCCGGCCTCGCGCAGCCCTTCCTCAAGGACGGTGGCGCGCAGGCCGCTGTCATCGATGATGACGATTCTCATTTCCCGCCCCCGGCATAGCGCCGTCGCTGATCGTTGAGTGCGCGCGCCATGTCAACGAGGACCGCGCGGATCAGTAGACATCCCGGACATAACGCTTTTCGCTCTGCATCTGCGCGACATAGTCGTTAGCGTCCTCGCCGCTCATTCCGCCATGCCGGGCAACGATCTGCTTCAACGTCCTGTCGACATCCTTGGCCATCCTGCCAGCCTCGCCGCAGACGTAGAAATGGGCGCCGTCGTCCAGCCACCGCCAGAGTTCCGCGCCTTCCTCCAGCATCCGGTGCTGGACATAGACTTTCTCTGCCTGATCGCGCGAGAACGCCAGGCTGAGCCGGTCGAGATGGCCGTTCCGGCGCCATTCGTCGATCTCGTCGCGATAATAGAAGTCGGTCTCCGCGTGCTGCTCGCCGAAGAACAACCAGTTGCGCCCCTTGGCGCCGCGGGCCTGCCGGTCATGCAGAAAACCGCGAAAAGGCGCGATGCCGGTGCCCGGCCCAACCATGATCGCGCCGCGCGCCGGATCGGCCGGCGGGTGGAAATGGGCCGCCGCCTGAAGAAAGATGCCAACGTCGGCATCCTGCGCCCGGTCGGCCATGAACGCCGAACATACGCCGTGGCGCCCGCGACCCTGGCAGGAATATCGAACCGTCGAGACGGTGAGTTGCACTTCGTCCCGCTGCGCGTGGGGGCTGGACGCGATCGAATAGAAGCGCGGTTGCAGCGGGCGCATGACCTGCCCCAGATCGCCCGGGCTCAGACGAACGCCGGTCTCGTGCAGAACGTCGGCAATCTGGCGCCCCCACAGCCACTGGTCGAATTGCGCTTTGCGGTCCGGATCGAGCAGCGGCGCGAAGGCCGCGTCCGGACAGCGCTCCGCGATCAGTTCGAGAATATTGCGGTTGAGACGGGCTATATCCCAATGGCGCATGAGCGCCTCTGCCAGCGTCATCTCGCCGACCTGCTTGACGGTGACCGGCGCATCGGCGGAGAGATCGAGAACGTCCAGTATCTCCGTGGCCAGCGCGGGGCAGTTTACCGGCCAGACGCCCAGCGAATCCCCGGCCTTGTAGGCGAAATCATGCCCGGCCAGATCGAAACCCAGCTGGCGCACCTCCTTTGTCGCACCAGCCCCGCTCAACAGCACATTTCGCGAAAGCGCCGTGCGAAGCGGCGCTTTTCGGGAATAGGCGGCGATCGGCGTCGTGGCTGCCGCCGCGATCGGGGCATGATCGGCCGCCGCCACTTCCAGGGATTGTGCGGGCGGGGATTGTGCGGCCGGGGATTGCGCGACCGGGGATTGCGCGACCGGGTATTGTCCGCCGCCGGGATCCGGTTGAAGCGCGGAAAGGGCGCTTGCCATCCAGGTCGCAGCGGTGTCCTCATAATCGGGTTCGCAATCGATGCGCGGGGCCAGTCTTGCCGCCCCCAGTTCCTCCAGCCGCGCATCCAGCTTGCGCCCGAAGCCGCAGAACTGATCGTAGCTGGAATCTCCAAACGCCAGAACGGAATAGCGCAGGCCCTCAAGGCGCGGAGCCGCTGCATCGGTCAAGGCCGACCAGAATTGCCCGCCATTGTCCGGCGCATCGCCGTCTCCAAATGTGCTGGCGATCAGCAGCACCGCATCGGCACTTGCCAGTTCGGCGGGCTTCACCGCATCCATGGCCAGTAGCCGAACATCGTACCGCGCCTGTTTCAACGCGTCAGCGCAAGCCTCCGCAAACGCTTCGGCATTCCCCGTTTGCGAGGCCCAGAGCAGCAGGATTTCGCGTGAGGGCGAATGCACCGATGGTGAGGCGACAATCGCTCCGCCGCCATCGGGAAGCGGTGCCCGCGCGAAAAGGCCGGCCAGCAATCCGTTCACATAGTGCCGTCGCTCCGGATCGAACGGCGAACCTTGCGGAACCAGAGGCACTTCGCGCGCCGGCATCGTTTCCAATGAACGCAGGCCCGACGTGAAGCCGGTAAGATAGGCCCTTTCCTCATCGGAAAGACGCGGCGGCTGGGCGACCGCCAGCCCCATCACGCGTTCGAACACATCGACGGCGGCCTGATGCATGGGTGAATACCCCGAAAGCGATGGCGAAGGCGCCAGATCGGCACTTTGCCCTTCGGATGGCTGTTCTGCGGCCGCACTCTCGGCCGGGCCGGAAACCCGCATCAGCGCCACGGCGGAAAACTTGAATTCCGGTTGCAGGGAAATCGCGTCCACCGCATCGCTGGTGACCGCATTGATGGCAAGATCGTCGCCGAAAACGTCGTTCCAGTGAAACGGCGCGAAGCAATTGCCGGGGCGAACCCTGTCCGTGACCACGGCCGGCAGCACGGCCCGGCCGCGGCGCGAGCGCACTTCCACCTGATCGCGCTCTGCAATTCCCAACGATGCCGCATCCTCGGGGTGGATTTCGACGAAGGGGCCGGGATTGAGCTTGCCCAGCGTGGGCACTTTCCCGGTCTTGGTCAGCGTATGCCATTGGTGCTGCAGACGGCCGGTGTTGAGCACCAGCGGATAGTCATCGTCCGGCATCTCGGCGGGCGACATATGGGGCCGGAGCAGGAAATGGGCCTTCCCGCTTTCCGTGGGAAAAGCGATGCGCGGCCGCGTGCCATCCGGCTCCACACGGAGGGCTTGAGAGACGCCGTCATTGAGGTAGCGGATCGGATTGCGATCGCTATCGACCTCCGGCGAACAGGGCCATTGCATCGGGCCCTGCCGCAGACGTTCGTGGCTGACGCCGCGAATGTCATAGCCCGTTCTCATATTGCGAAACTGGCGGATTTCTTCGAAAACCTCCGCGGCAGAGGCGTATGTGAAGGCATCGGCGTAACCCATGGCGCAGGCCACGCGGGCAATGATCTGCCAATCCGCCATCGCCTCTCCCGGCGGATCGACAGCCTTTTGCATCAGCGTCAGATTACGCTCGGAATTGATCATCACCCCCTCCGCCTCGGCCCAGAGCGCGCCGGGCAGGATGATGTCGGCATGGCGGTTCGTTTCCGTGTCGATGTAGACGTCCTGGCTGATCACCAGTTCGGCGGCCTGCAGGCCCGCGATCACCGTCTGGCGATTGGAGACGCTGGCTACCGGGTTGGTGCAGATGATCCAGCACGCCTTGATGCGCCCTGCGGCCATATCCTCGAACATCGCGACCGTGCCCGCGCCGGTTTCGGTGCGGAGCGTCCCCCGGGGCACGCCCCAGGCATCCTCCACGAAATGCCGGTCGGCTTCGCTGGTGGTCGCCCGCTGGCCGGGAAGGCCCGGTCCCATATAGCCCATTTCGCGCCCACCCATCGCATTCGGCTGCCCGGTCAGCGAGAATGGCCCGCTGCCCGGCCGGCAGATCGCGCCGGTCGCCAAATGCAGGTTGCAGATCGCATTGGTGTTCCAGGTGCCGTGGGTGCTCTGGTTCAGGCCCATGGTCCAGCAGGTCATCCACTCGCCCGCAGCACCGATCCACTCGGCGGCCCGGCGCAGGTCCGCCTCGGCTATGCCGGTAATTTCGGAGACGCGGTCGGGCGCGTAGTCCGCCAGAAAATCCGGCATCGCCTCCCAGCCTTGCGTGAATTGATCGATGAAGTCGGTATCGATCCGGCCGGAGACCGCCAGCAGATGCAAAAGGCCGTTGAGCAGTGCAAGATCGGTGCCCGGCCGCACCTGCATAAACAAGTCCGCCTTGTCGGCCGTGGCATTGCGGCGCGGATCGACGACGATCAGCTTCGCGCCGGCTTTCACCCGGTCCATCATGCGCAGGAACAGGATCGGATGACAGTCCGCCATGTTGGCGCCGATGACGAAGAACAGATCCGCCTTGTCGAAATCCTGATAGGATCCCGGCGGACCGTCGGCGCCGATCGACAGCTTGTAGCCACTGGCGGCGCTTGCCATGCAGAGCCGCGAATTGCTCTCGATATTGTTGGTGCCGATGAATCCCTTGCAAAGCTTGTTGGCCAGGTATTGCGCTTCCAGCGACATCTGCCCGGAAACGTAGAAAGACACCGCATCGGGGCCATCCCTGTCGATGATCGCGCGCAGGCCGCTGGCCGTCCGGTCGATCGCTTCCGCCATGGGAATGACGCCCTGATCGGTGCTGCCGGCAATACGGATATAGGCCGCGTCGGCCCGCCCCGGTGCCGTGACGGGGACGTTGCAACTGGCGCCCTTGGTGCAGAGCCGGCCGAAGTTGGTCGGGTGGCTCTTGTCGCCCGTTACCTTGACGATCCGGCCATCGGCGACATCCATGACGATGCCGCAGCCGACGCCGCAATAGGGGCACACGCTTTTGACGGTCTTGCGGTTCACGCCTGCCTTCCGCACGAAAAAAGCGCCATCGATCACCACCCGCACGGATGGATCGATGGCGCCGTTGCCACTTTGAAATGATGATAATCCGGGAAACCGATCCCCGCGTCGTTGCGGGCCGGCCCTCAGTCAGGCGTACATTACTCAGATGAGGCCGGGACTCGCAAGAGGCTTTTTGCGCTGCACAATCGCTCCCGCCACACCGGCCGGAAGCGGCTTGGCCGCTGCGCTTTCACGGCGCTAAAGCAATTTATCCAGCGTGATCGGCAAGTCGCGCACACGCGTGCCGATGGCGTTGTAGATCGCATTGGCAACCGCCGCGCCGGTGCCGGTGATCCCGATCTCGCCGATCCCCCTTGCCCCCATCGCGGCGTGCGGGTCCGGTACGTCCGTCCAGATCACGTCGATCTCCGGCACATCCATGTGCACGGGCACATGGTACTCCGAAAGGCTCGGGTTCATCACGCGGCCCGTGCGCTCGTCGAACTGCGTTTCTTCCATCAGCGCAAGGCCCAGCCCCATGATGATGCCGCCGCGAAACTGACTGGTCGCGGTCTTGGGATTGAGAATCCGGCCGCAATCGAACGAACCGAGGAAGCGGCTGACCCGTGGTTCGCCGGTCACGGCGTTTACCCGCACTTCGCAGAACATCGCGGCATGGCTGTGCATCGACCAGTGCATCGTCTCCAGCGGCGGGGGGCCCTCGGCCACGACGCTTACCGCGTCCTGCCGCGCGCGGGACAGGATGGACGCATAGCTTTCGTGGCGGGCAGGATCGCCGGCTTTGCACAAGCCCATGTCGCGGCTGATAACCTCATCCGGCTTGAGCCCCGCCAGAGGGGAATCGTTGCCGGCCAGCTTGAGCAGCGCCTTCACAAGTTCGCGGTGCGCCGCGCCCACTGCCGCACCGATCGACGCCGTCTGTTGCGATCCCCCCGCCAGAACGACGCCGGGAAGCGTGGAATCGCCATAATTGAACGCGACGGCCTCGATCGGCAGGCCCAGCCGTTCGGCCGCCACTTGGGTCTGGGCGGTAGCGGTGCCCATGCCCATTTCGTGCGCGGCGATATCGACCACGGCCCGTCCTTCCGCGGTCAGTGTGATCCGCGCAGCGCCGCCGGGCATACGGTAATAGGGATAAGTCCCCGTGGCGCAGCCCATGCCCACCCACCATTCCCCCTCACGCCGCATTCGCGGCCGGGGATCGCGCCGGTCCCAGCCGAAGCGCACCGCACCGGCGCGCCATGCCTCGACGATCTGGCGGGAGGAGAACGGCAGACCGGAAAGCGGATCCTTCTCCGGCTCGTTGCGGATACGCAGTTCGATCGGATCGATACCCAGCGCCGCAGCCAGTTCGTCCATCGCGCTTTCCAGCGCGAAAGTGCCGACGGATTCCCCCGGCGCGCGCATGAAGGTGTTCGCCAGCATGTCCAGTTCCACCGTCTGCACATCGAGCTTCATCGTCTCTGACGCATAAGCACTGCGCGTCGGGAGAATGAACGGTTCCGGCATGGCATTGGTGGCTGTCTTCACGGTGAGGCCCGTGTGGATCAGTGCCTTCAGGTGCCCGTCCCGATCCGCGCCGAGGGCGACGCGCTGTTCCGTGAGCGACCGCCCGCCGACCAGGCGATAGACCCCCTCTCGCGAGAGGACGAGACGCACCGGCCGATCGCACAGCTTGGCGGCCAGCGCCGCCAGCACCTGATGCTGCCACAGGCATTTCCCGCCGAATCCGCCGCCCACGAAGGGGGACGTGACGACGACCTTGTCTTCCGGCATGTCGAACATCTTGCCGATAGACCAGGCCGTATGCGCGACCAGTTGCGACGCATCGTGGATGCGCAGGACATCGCCCTGCCATGCGACGGTGACGGCGTGCAATTCGATGGCGTTGTGATTGTGTCGCGGCGTCCGATAGGTGGCGTCCACGGCAACGTCCGCCTGGGACAGCGCCGCTTCGGCATCGCCGCGCTCGTCATGGAGCGGCTGCCCCATGAACATGGCTGGACGCGTGCCCCCTCCTCGCGCTTTTTCCAGGGATGTGAGCGCGGGTGCCTCTTCATACTCCACCCGGACGAGCGAGACCGCATGATTGGCCTGCTCCTGCGTTTCGGCAAGAACCACCGCCACCGGCTGCCCGTTCCAGTGGATCTCGGCGTCCTGCAGGATCGGCAGGCTATCGCCGTTTGCGGCCTTGGGGGCCGACATGAAGACGGGCGGCGGGGCAAGACGGGGTGCGTTGCGATGATCCATCACTGCCACGACGCCGGGGGCATTCTCTGCCTGCGTCGTATCGATCGCGGCGATGCGGCCCCTGGCAACCGTGCTGAACACCAGCGCCGCGTAAACCATCCCCTCCATCGGGAATTCCGCCGCAAATCGTGCCTGCCCGGCCACCTTGAGCGGACCGTCGATACGCGAAAGCGGCTTGCCGACGTGGCCGTAACGCTCCCGGATCAGGGGATCGGGCTCGCCGCCGGGGATCCAGCTGTCGGGAGCGAGAGCAACGGCCTTGGCCATCACCCCCTGAAGGGCGCCCTGCACCGCATTCTTGGCATCGTTCACGATGCTCATGCGCGCTCTCCCGCCAGTTGCGCAAGCACGGCAACGAGCGTGCGGCGCACAAGCTCGATCTTGAACGCATTGCCGGACAGCGGCCGGGTATCGGCCAGTTCGGCGTCGGCCGCCGCCGCAAATGCCTCCGCGCACGCCGGCGCGCCTCGCAGCACCGCCTCGGCCCGCGCCGCGCGCCACGGCTTGTGCGCCACACCGCCCAGGGCAATGCGCGCATCGCGCACCTGCCCGCCCTCGACATCCAGCGCCGCGGCAACCGAAACCAGCGCGAAGGCATAGCTCGAACGGTCGCGCACTTTGCGATAGGCGGACCGGGCGCCGAACGAAAGCGGGGGGAGATCGACCGCCGTGATCAGTTCGCCGGGTTCGAGCATGGTCTCAATATCCGGCCGCTCTCCCGGCAGACGATGAAGATCATTGAACGCCAGGCGGCGCGCGCCGCCGGCACTCTGAATATGGACGACGGCATCCAGCGCGGCGAGAGCGACGCACATGTCGGAAGGGTGCACCGCAACGCAGGCGGGCGATGCGCCCAGAATGGCGTGGTTGCGATTGAAACCCGCAACCGCGTCGCACCCCGCGCCCGGCTTGCGCTTGTTGCAGCGCGATCCCTGATCGTCGTAGAAATAGGCGCAGCGCGTGCGTTGGAGAAGATTGCCGCCCACGGTCGCCATGTTCCGGATCTGCGCGCTGGCCCCTGCCACTATGGCCCGGGCAAGCAGCGGATAGCGCCGGCGCACCTGCCGGTTTTCGGCCACCGCCGTGTTGCGCGCCGCGGCCCCGATCCGCAGCCCTCCATCCGGCAATTCCTCAATCGTGTTCGACAGCCCTGTCACATCGACGAGACTGTCCGCCCTTTCGATCGTCTCGCGCATGAGGTCGACCAGATTCGTGCCACCGCCAAGATATCTTGCGCCCCCGGCGGCGCCCCGGCGAACCGCATCCGATACATCGGCAGCGCGGGCGTAGTCGAACGGGTTCATTCCGCAGCCTCCTGCAGATTTTCGTCGGCATAGGTCTCGGTCACAGCGGCGACGATGCCGTTGTAGGCGCCGCAGCGGCACAAGTTGCCGCTCATGCGTTCGCGCACCTCATCGTGCGTGAGTGTCAGGGTCTCCGCATTCAGATCGGCCGTCACATGGCTGGGCACGCCGCGCGCGATCTCCGCCGCCATGCCCACCGCAGAGCAGATCTGGCCCGGCGTGCAGTAGCCGCACTGGAAACCGTCATGGTCCACGAAAGCCTGCTGCAAAGGATGCAGGCGGCCCGGCTGGCCCAACCCCTCTATCGTGGTGACCGATCGCCCGCCGAACTGCACCGCCAGCGCCAGGCAGGAGAGAATCCGCTCTCCATCCACCAGCACGGTACAGGCGCCGCACGCGCCCTGATCGCACCCCTTCTTGGTGCCGGTCAGATGGAGATATTCGCGGAGATAATCGAGAAGCGAAACACGCGCATCCTGCGGCATGTCTACAAGGGTGCCGTTTACGGTCAGGCTCATGGCTATCGACCTTTCAGGCGCAAGGTCAGATCGGGCCAATCGGACCGGCGCACTTACAGGTCAACTCGGTCACCGCCACATAGTGCCCGATGACCGCCGCCGGTCATCGGGCACAGGGATCGTTTCGTCGAAGGCCGCGAGATGCAGCCTCCGGTTTCCGGATCAGGTTCGGGACCTACCCGCCGGCGAGCGCCGTCCATTTGCGGTCCGATGCGGCGTTGGCGACGACGCTCTCGACGAAGGCCATCGTCCGCAGCCCGGCTTCGACGGACGGATATGTGCCATATTCACTCTCACCGTCCGCGATCCGGCTGGCGAAGGCGCGATAGAGGTTGGCGAAGGCTTCGATATAGCCTTCCGGGTGCCCCGAAGGGGTCCGCAGGCGGCGAAGGGTGGAATCGGCCAGCCCCGGTCCACCGGCGCGGATGATCTCGGCCGGGCGATCCAGCCAGCGCAAGGTAAGCGTATTGGGCTCCATCTGGGCCCATTCCAGCCCGCCGTGTTCGCCGTGGATGCGCAGCTTCAGCCCATTCTCGTCACCCGCCGCCACTTGCGTCGCCTTGAGCGTCCCGCGCGCGCCGTCGTTCAGGCGAAGCAGGACGCTGACATCATCGTCCAGCCGGCGGCCGGGCACGTGGGTCGCAAGATCCGCGCAGAGTTCCTGCACCTGCAATCCGGAGACATGCTCCGCCAGATGAAAGGCGTGCGTGCCGATGTCGCCAAGGCACCCGCCCAAACCGGCGCGCGCCGGATCGGTGCGCCATTCCGCCTGCTTGTTGCCATCCCGGTCGATCGCCTGGCTCAGCCAGCCTTGCGAATATTCGACCTGCACCAGCCGAATCTTTCCGAAATCGCCGCGCGCCACGCGAACGCGGGCCTCTTCCACCAGCGGATAGCCGCTGTAGGTGAAGGCAAGCCCGAACTGGCATCCCGACCGCGCCGCTGCCTGCGCGATCAGGCGCGATTCTTCCATGTCGAGCGCCATGGGCTTTTCGCAGAACACGTGAAAGCCCGCGTCCAATGCCGCAATCGCCATGGGCGCGTGCAGATGGTTGGGCGTCACGATCGACACCGCATCGATTCGCTGGTCGGCCGGCAAGGCCGCTTCCGCCGCCAGCAATGCACCCAGCGAGGCATATGTCCGCTCGGGCGCGATCCCCAGCATTTCGCCGGAGCGCCGGTTGCGTTCCGGGTCGCTGCTGAACGCGCCGGCCACAAGCCGCCAATCGCCGTCAAGGGCGGCTGCCGCCCGGTGGATGGCGCCTATGAAGGCGCCTTCGCCGCCTCCGACCATGGCGAGGCGCAGGGTCCGTTTCATCACCGCTCTCCTTGTTTTTTCTGCTGGCGATAAAGCCATAAATTCAGGTCTTGATCCGATATGATTTACCGGTAAACGTAAGGCAATAAGAAATAAGATGGAGAGTCGAGGATGCGCATGACAGCAAGCCTCAGCCTGACACCTATCGCTGCTGCGGCGGCGGTGATTTTTGCCGTACCCCTTACTGCCCAGTCGGCCATGGCGCAGACGGCCCCCGCCCCGTTCAACGCCTGCCGCGCCTGCCACAGCGTGGACAAGGGCGGGAAGAGCGGCATCGGCCCCAATCTGAACGGCGTTGCCGGCCGGCAGGCGGCATCGGCCCCCGGATTCAACTATTCCCCGGCGCTCAAGGGCTCCAAGCTGAGCTGGGACGACCAGACGCTCGACGCCTTCCTGGCGGCTCCGGCGAAAAAGGTGCCCGGCACCCGCATGCCGATCGCCACGCCCGATCCGGCCAAGCGCGCCGCGATCATCGCCTATCTCAAAAGCCTGAAGTGACGGGACAATCGGCTATGCGCGGTCCGGCAATCTTTCTGGCGCAGTTCATGGGCGACGCGGCCCCGTTCGACACTTTGGACAATGCCGCGCGGTGGATGGCGCAGGCGGGGTACAAGGGTATTCAGGTGCCCAGCAACGATCCCCGCTGCATGGACCTTTCGCTCGCGGCGGAAAGCCAGGATTATTGCGACGAGCTGGCCGGGCGTTGCCGCGAGGCGGGCGTGGAGATCACCGAACTCTCCACCCACCTGCAGGGGCAGCTGGTTGCCGTTCACCCCGCCTATGACGCGGCGTTCGACAATTTCGCACCGGCCGAACTGCGCGGCAAACCGGCAGAGTGGCAAGTCTGGGCGGTCGATCAGCTGAAGCTTGCAGCCAAGGCGAGCCGGCGACTGGGTTTGACGGCCTGCGCAACCTTTTCGGGAGCATTCGCATGGCCGTTCTTCTACCCGTGGCCCCAGCGTCCGGCAGGGCTGGTGGAAGAGGCATTCGCGGAACTGGGACGCCGCTGGCAGCCGATCCTCGATGCCTACGACGAAGAGGGTATCGATCTCTGCTATGAACTGCATCCGGGTGAAGACCTGCACGACGGCTTGACGTTCGAGCGGTTTCTGGACGCCGTCGGCGGCCATGCGCGGGCCAATATTCTCTACGACCCCAGCCACTTCGTGCTGCAGGCGATGGACTACCTCCAGTTCATCGACATCTATCACGACCGCATCAAGATGTTCCATGTGAAGGATGCGGAACTCAATCCCACCGGTCGCGCCGGCGTCTATGGTGGCTATGCCGACTGGGTCGATCGCCCCGGCCGGTTCCGTTCGCTGGGTGACGGTCAGGTCGATTTCACCGGCATATTCTCGCGCCTGACGCAGTACGGCTACGACGGCTGGGCGGTGCTGGAATGGGAATGCTGCCTGAAGCATCCGGAGGACGGCGCGCGTGAAGGGGCTCCTTTCATCGAGGCGCACATGATCCGCCGGCCGGAACGGGCATTCGACGATTTCGCAGGGGGCGGCGATCCCGCCAACAACCGGCGCTGGCTGGGTCTGACCTGACAGCAGCGGCACAACGAACCCGATAACGAACGACCCCGATAACAAACATCGCACGGGGCAAAGGGGTAGAGGAGCGGGCATGACGGGCATTAACCGGAAAAGGCTATTCTGGCTGAGCGTTCTGGCGCTCTTCACAGCGTCCATGAGCGCGTCCTTACGCGCGGCGATTGCGAGCAGCCTGAAGGCGCAATGGATCGATCCCATCGCGCCGATTTCGGCGGGTGAAATGATCGGGGCCGCGCTCGGCTCTGCGTTCCTTGGCTTCTCGATCACGGTCTTCGTCGTCAGCGCCGTGCTGGACCGGGTGGGTATCCGCCGCGTCTTGATCGGCTGCGGCGTCGCCTTTCTGATTGGAACCACGCTGATCGTGGGCGCCGGCGTTTTCGCCACCGGCATGGCGGTCTACCATCTGGTGTGGCTGGGCATGTTGCTGAGCGGCCTTGGCTGGGGCTTTGCCGAAGCCTCGATCAATCCGCTGACGGCGCGGCTTTACCCCGAAGACACGACGCATCGGCTGAACGTGCTCCACGCCTGGTATCCGGGCGGGCTAATCGTCGGCGGGCTCGCCGGCGTGTTCCTGGCCCCGCTGCTGCCCTGGCAGGCGATCATGGCGCTGGTGTTCCTGCCCGCCATCGGCGTGATCGTGATCGCCGCGACAACCCGGTTTCCCGAACCGCCCGCCACGGCCGGTGGCCGCGCGATGAAGGAGATGATGCTGGAAGTCGTTCGCCGCCCCAGCTTCTTCGTGTGGTTCGGCGCCATGTTCCTTACCGCCTCCTCCGAACTGGCCCCCGGCCAGTGGATCGACGTCGCCCTCACCAACCGCGTGGGAATGCGCGGTATCCTGCTGCTGGTCTACGTCAGCGCGCTGATGTTCGTGTTCCGCCACTTCGCCGGGCGGATCGCCGGGCGGCTGTCTAATCCGGGCCTGCTCTGGGTATCGAGCCTGCTCGCCGCCATCGGCCTGTTCCTGCTGTCTCAGGCCCAGTCGCCGATGTCCGCGATCCTTGCATCGACCGTCTGGGGGCTGGGCGTCTGCGCCATGTGGCCGACGATGCTGGCTTCCGTTGCCGAACGCTATCCGCGCGGCGACTCCTGGGCGCTGGGTCTGGTGGGATCGGCCGGCGCACTGGCCAGCTTCTTCGTGCTGCCGCGCCTGGGTGAGATGTTCGATCAGGCGAAAGTGGAGATTGCCGGCGGACCCGAAGCCTTCACGCAGCTGAGCGGCGCCGCACTGCGCGCGGTGGAAGATGCCGCCGCCTCGCAGTCCTTCGCGCGACTGACTTTCGTGCCGCTGACGCTGCTGATCGTGTTCGGCCTGATCTGGCTGGCCGAACGCCGCGCCGGCCGCAAGGCGAACCGCGTTGCGGAGGGCGTCGCATGAGCATGTCGCGACGCTCGGTGATCGCCACCGGGCTGGCAGTCGCGGCAGCGCCGGCGCTCTCGGCGGCCACGGGCACAGGCAAGGGTGGCTCGAACGCCGCGCACTTCTCGCTTGGCTATGCGCCGCATGAGGGCAGCTTCGCCAGTCGCGGGGATCTGCTGGAACAGATCGCCTTCGCCGCCGATCAGGGCTTTCGCGCCTGGGAAGACAATGAGGCGCGCAAGCGGCCGGTCGAACAGCAGGAAGCCATGGCCCGCGCGTTGGCGCAGCGCGGCATGACCATGGGCGTCTTCGTTGCCAGCATGCCCAAGTGGTCGGATTTCCGTCCCGTGCTGGGCAGCAACGACGATGCCGATCGCGATGCCTTTCTGGCGGATATTCGCACTTCGATCGAAGTCGCGAAACGGCTTAATGCCAGGCACATGACGGTCGTTACCGGCTTCATGGACCGCAAGGTGCCCGTCGCGATCCAGACGGGGCGGATCATCGACTGCATGCGCCGCGCCGGAGACATCGTGGCGCCGCACGGGCTGACGCTGGTGATGGAGCCGCTCAATACGCGCACCAACCACCCCGGCGTGTTCATGCAGTCCATTGCCGAGGGCTATGCCGTGGCGCGCGGGGCCAACAGCCCGGGCGTCAAGATTCTGGCGGACCTCTATCACGAGCAGATCCAGTCCGGGAACCTGATCCCGACGCTCGACGCCTGCTGGGCGGAGATCGGCTACATCCAGTTCGGTGACAATCCCGGCCGCAAGGAGCCGGGAACCGGCGAAATCAACTTCGCCAATATCGTCAGCTGGCTGCGCGCCCGAAACTACGGCGGTGTGATCGGCATGGAACATGGCAACTCGATAGACGGGCGAGAGGGTGAGGAGCGGCTGATCGCCGCTTATCGGACCATCGACAGAACATAAGAAGGGGAGCGAGAGGATGAAGTACATCCCGATCGGCGTGCTTATGGCGGGGGCTATCCTGACCGGCACGCTCGTCCAGGCCGAAGACAAGCCGGGTTTCAAGGACACGCCCATCCTGCCGGGAGGCAATTGGCACGTTCATGATCCTGACCGCCCGGCACCGACCGTGGTTACGCCCGCATCCGCTCCGGGCGGGGCGCCGTCCGATGCGATAGTGCTGTTCTCCGGCACCTCGCTCGATGCCTGGCATGGCGAGCGTGCGCCGTGGACGGTCGCGAACGGGGTGATGACCATTCCCTCGCGCGAACAGAGCGGCGGAGAGAACAATCTGATCTCAAAGCAGGAATTCGGCGATGTGCAGCTGCACCTCGAATTCCGCTCCCCCAACCCGCCCGAAAAGACGTCGCAGGATCGCGGCAACAGCGGCATCTGGTTCATGCAGCGCTACGAGGTCCAGATCCTCGACGGCTATCAGAACCCGACTTATGCGGACGGCACCGTGGGCGCGGTCTATGCGTGGAAGCCGCCGCTGGTAAATCCGTCTCGCCCGCCCGGCGAATGGCAGAGCTACGACATCGTCTTCGAACGCCCGCGCTTCGATGCCAAGGGCGGACTGGTCCGCCCGGCCTACGCCACCGTGCTGCTGAACGGCGTGCTGGTGCAGAACCATCAGGCCATGCTGGGCACCACGGTCTGGCGCAAGGTCGCGCAATATCAGGCGCACGGCGACAAGGCGCCGATCCAGTTGCAGGATCACAATTCCCCGGTTTCCTTCCGTAACATCTGGGTTCGCCCGCTTCCGGAAGAGGCCATCGCGCAGGATCTGAAAGGGGGCGCACGATAATGGACCGCAGAAACGCGCTTGCCGGCATGGTCGCCCTGTTCGGCGCCCAGATTTTCGCCCCGCTCGCCCGTGCCGCAGGGCTCGCCCCGGCCGCCATTCCGGTGATCGATCAGGGCGCGCCCAGTGTCCGCGTCTTCACGCCGGAGCAGCGCGCGCTGATGACGGCGCTGTGCGAACGGGTCATCCCGACGACCGACACCCCCGGGGCTATCGCCGCCGGCGTGCCGGACTATGTCGAAAAGCTGCTGGCCGATTGGGCGGTTGCGGAAGACCGCTTGCCGATCCTGTCCGGCCTTGCCGAAATCGATGCCCGCAGCCGGCAGGATTACAAGGTGCCCGCCGTGCAGGCCAAACCAGAACAGCAGGACGCGCTGCTGACGCTGGCGATGCATGACGAACTTCCGGACGGAGAAGAGTTCTTCGAGGCGTTCCGGCAGATGGTCATCGTCGGCTACTACACGTCCGAAATCGGCATGACGCAGGAACGCGAATACTTGCCTGTTCCCGGCGAATACAACGGCGCCTTCCCCTATTCTCAGGTCAACAAGGTCTATTCAGCATGAACATGAATCGTCGTTCCATGATGCTGGCCGGCGGCGTTGCCGCGCTGGCGACGCAGCCCTTCCTTGCCGGGCTCGCCCGCGCCGCGCAGATCCGCAACATCGGACTGCAGCTCTACACCGTGCGCGAACTCTTCGCCGCCAACCCGGTTGCGACCCTCGAAGCGGTCGCCAAGATCGGCTATCGCGAGGTTGAATATGGCGGTGGCGGCTATGACACCATGGACCATGCGCTGCTGCGCAAGACCATGGACCGCCTCGGCCTGAAAAGCCCGTCCATCCATGTCGGCTACGACGCCCTGCTGGACAATTTCGACGCCAGCCTGACCATGGCGAGGACGCTGGGCGCCGAAACGGTGATCCTGCCTTATATGGTCGACAAGCACCGCAACGGCCCGGCCTGGGATGCCGCGATCGCCAATATCAACCGCATCGGCGAAAAGCTGAAAGCGGCCGGCATGGGCTTCGCATACCACAATCACGATTTCGAATTCACCGTGAAGCCGGATGGCGTCAGCCTTTACGAACGGCTGGTGAAGGGCACCGATCCGGCGCTGCTGAAGCTGGAACTGGACCTCTACTGGGCCATCTATGCGGGACAGGATCCGCAGGCGCTGATCCGCAGCCTGCCGGGCCGCATCTATGCCTATCACGTGAAGGACATGCGCCCTGATCGCAGCATGACCTCGGTAGGATCCGGCAAGATCGACTTCGCCAGCATCTTCAAGCTGAACGGCATTTCCGGCGCGCGGCACTTCTACGTCGAAAACGACCAGGCCCCCGCCCCCTTCCTGCCGGACATCACCAAGAGCTTCCAGACGCTCAGCGCCCTGCGCTTCTGATCATCGACCGGGAGAGGATTACCATGGCTTCTACGGACAGGTTCGATGCAATCGTTATCGGCTCGGGCATCAGCGGAGGCTGGGCCGCGAAGGAACTGACCGAAAAGGGTATGCGCGTGCTGATGCTCGACCGTGGCCACATGGTCGAGCATGGCGAGGATTACACCTATGACGGCAAGCCCGCCTATGAGGTACCCGCGCGCAACATCATGCCGGATGGACTGCGTGAGAGCGACTACTTCATCGCGCAGCACGGCTATGTCACCCCCAGCAACCAGTCGTTCTACAACAACGACCGGTTGAACCCCTACGACTTCGGAGAAGGCAGCAAGTTCTACTGGATCCGTCCCGGTGCGTTCGGCGGCAAGTCGCTGATCTGGGGCCGGTGGTGCTTCCGCTGGAGCGCCGCCGATTTCGAGGCGAACAAGCGCGACGGTATCGGCGGCGAATGGCCGATCGGCTATGACGACGTGGCGCCGTGGTACAGCTATGTCGAAAAGTATATCGGCGTATCGGGATCGCGCGAAAGCCTCGATTACTTGCCGGACAGCGAATTCCAGCCGCCGATGCCGATGAACGTCGCGGAAAAATGGATGAAGCCGCGGCTGGAATCGGCGTTTCCCGGACGCAAGCTGATCAATGCGCGCCTCTCCAACATGACCGAGGACAAGCCGGAGCAGAACCGGACCAAGTGCCAGTTCCGCAACCAGTGCAGCAACGGCTGTTCGTTCGGCGCCTATTTCTCCACGCAGGCGGTCACCCTGCCCGCTGCCCGTGCGACCGGGCGTTTGACGGTTCGCTCCGACGCGGTCGTCACCAATCTGGAATACGATCCCGCCACCAAGAAAGTCACCGGCGTTCGCTTCATCGATGCCAAGACCGGGCAGGCGGAAGTTGTCAGCGCCAGGGCAGTGTTCCTGAACGCTTCGACGATGGGCTCACTGCAGATCCTCATGAACTCGCGCCCGCAGGGCAGCGATCGCAGCCATTTCGACAGCAGCGGCACGCTGGGCCGCTATGTCATGGACCATATCTTCCGCGTCGGTGTGAAGGGCGACATTCCCGGCATGGAGGAGTTCGTCGAGTACGGCCGCCGCCCCGGCGCCACGTATGTTCCGCGCTTCCGCAATATCGGCAAGGACGAAGGTCTCGGCTTCCGGCGCGGCTATGGCTATCAGGGCGGCGCCTATCGCGAACCGTCAAAGCCGGTGGGCTTCGGCGCGTCGATGAAGGAAGGGATGCGCCGGTACAGCGGCTGGAAATTCCAGATGGGCGCTTTCGGCGAATGCCTGCCTTACGAAGACAACCATGTCGCCCTCAACGCGAGCAAATCGGACCGTTTCGGCGTGCCGCTGATGCAGTTCAACGTCACCTTCCGCGACAATGAAATGCGCATGATGGCGGACGCCCGCGAACAGGGCGAAAAGATGCTGCGCGCGGCCGGGCTGACGAATATCGAAAGCAAGGTGAAGGAGCACGTGCCGGGCGACGCCATCCACGAAATGGGCGGCGCACGCATGGGCAATGATCCGCGCGCATCGGTGCTCAACAAGTGGAACCAGGCGCACGATGCCACCAACCTGTTCGTAACGGACGGCGCGCAAATGGCTTCCATCTCCTGCGTCAATCCGTCGCTGACCTTCATGGCCCTCACCGCGCGCGCGGTGGATCACGCCGTCCAAGCGATGAAGTCGGGCGCGATCTGACGCAGGCGCAAAACCGCCGTTTCCAGCGCTATCATGGCGCTGGAAACGCGCTATCAGGAGATATGGGGACCACAACCTGATGGCGAGACGAAACGAAAACGGCGTAACGATCCGCGCGGTGGCGCAGCGTGCCGGGGTATCGGCGATGACCGTATCGAATGTCCTCAACGGTGCCGGGCGGGCCAGCGCGGCCACGGTGGCGACGGTGCAGGCGGCGATCGCGGAGCTGGGGTATGTGCCCAATCTGGCCGCGCGGCGGCTGGCCAAATCACGCGCGACGACCGTGGGCCTGCTCTACAGCGACCGGCGCACGCCGTTTCTCGACGCCGTGCTGGTGGGCGCCTTGCGGGCGACCAATGCGCACGGCCTGCAACTGATCCTGCGCGACGGAGACGGCGCCAACCGGGACGAAGCGGAGCGCATGGCACAGGAAATCGTTCGGTCCGGCGCCGACGCCCTGCTGCTGATCCCCCCCTTCGCCGAACAGCTCAGTGGATCGGGCGTGCTGTCCACGCTGGGCGTGCCTCTGGCGGCGATCGCCACCGGAACCGCGATGGCTGACGTCACGACCGTCCGGATCGACAATCGCGCCGCGATGCTATCCATCACCCGGCAGGTCATCGCCCGTGGCCACAGACGCATTGCCTATGTCGCCGGGCCCGACCACTACAGCGTGGTGGCGGCCCGCCTCGAAGGGTTCCGGGCGGCCTTGCAAGAGGCCGGGCTGGCCGAGGACGCAGACCTGATCGTCCGGCACGGAGAGTTCGACTATGAATCGGGCCAGGCGGCCGCCCGGACGCTGCTGTCCCGTCGGCACCGACCCACTGCGATCATCTGCAGCAGCGACGATCTTGCCGCCGGCGTGGTTGCGCAGGCCAACCGCCTTGGCCTGCAACTGCCCGGAGAACTGACGGTAACGGGCTTCGACGACACCATTCTGGCCTCGCGCATCTGGCCGCCGCTGACCGTGGTTCGGCAACCCGTCGAGGAGATGGCCTTTCGGGCCGCGCAATGCCTGATCGCCGCCCTGGGCAAGGAAGAGCGCGGAGTCAGCGACGAAATTTTCGATCACGCGATCATAGAGCGCGAATCCGTCGCACAATTCGGCGGGCTTTGACAATCTACCCATCAAACGGAGTTGCACCATGGAAGCAAGCAGACGCGAATTGGCCGCCATGATCGCGCTGGGAAGCGCCGGCATTGCCGTTTCCTCGGCAAAGGCCGGCACCCCGCCTGCGCCCGAGCAACCCCGGCTAGTCCATCACGTCTTTTTCTGGCTGAAGCAGCCCGGATCACAGGCCGACCGTGAAAAGCTGATTGCCGGCCTGCGCACTCTGCGGGAGGTTCCGGTCATCCGCCGGCTGGAAATCGGGATACCCGCCAGCACCGAGAACCGCGACGTCGTCGATGCGAGCTACGACGTTTCGGAACTGATGTTCTTCGACAGTGTGGAGGATCAGAAAGCCTATCAGGATCACCCCATCCACAAGGCCTTCGTCAAGGCGTGTGAGCCCCTTTGGGCGAAGGTCGTGGTATACGACATGGCCGTCGTTCCCGAATAGCGGGCGTCCTTCAAAAGACTTGCGATCAAAACCATAGTACCCTGCGCATGGAGAACATCTCTCCATGCGTCGAAGAAGGGGAACAGATGGCCGCCAATCAGGACATGCCCGCAACGCGGCCGCTGAAGATCTTTGCGCTCGATCCGCAATTCACGAGCTTTCCCGGCAACAAGACCTCGATCGACGTCGATTTCGAACCGTTGGGCCCCGGTCCGGAGGGGGACCGGGTGGTCGTGGTCGATTACGATGGCGGGAACGACTGCACTTACCAGCCCTGCAATCTGGACGATTCCTCGGTGCTGATGCAGGGCGGGCTGGCCCACTCGGAAGCCAATCCGCAATTCCACCAGCAGATGGTCTATGCCGTGGCGATGCGCACGGTGCGCACGTTCGACAAGGCGCTGGGCCGCCGGCTGAAACTCTATCGGGACCGGACGAAGCCCAAGCTGAAGCTGATCCCCCATGCCTTCGTCGGCGCCAATGCCTTCTACGATCCCGCGCTGCACGCCGTGCTCTTCGGCTATTTCCGCGCCGATCCCCAGGATCCGGGCGCCAACTTGCCCAATCAGGTGATCTTCACCTGCCTGTCGCACGACATCATCGTCCATGAAGTGACTCACGCGCTGATCCACCGCCTGCGCCCGCATTTCCTGGAGCCGACCAATGCCGATATCCTGGCGTTCCACGAAGGCTTCGCCGATCTGGTCGCACTGTTCCAGCATTTCACTTATCCGGTAACGCTGCGCGCGCTGGTGCGGCAGGCGCGCGGCGATGTGGGCGCGGATTCGATCCTGAACCAGATCGCGGTGCAGTTCGGGCAGGCGACGCGCACCGGCAACGCCCTGCGTTCGGCAATGCGCGCGCCGGACATCAAGCTTTCGCCCGCCATTGCCGAGCCGCACGCACGCGGCGGCGTGTTGCTGGCGGCGGTGTTCGATGCCTTCAAGGCCGCCTATGTGGAGGCAACCGGGCCGCTCGTTCGTTTGGCAACCGGCGGCACCGGCATCCTGCCTGCGGGCGAGCTTCATCCCGAACTGGTGGACGAACTAGCCAAAGCCGCCGCGCGCATCGCGGACGAGACGCTGACGATGATCGTGCGCGCGTTCGACTACATGCCGCCGATGGACATGACCTTCGGCGATTTCCTGCGTGCCACCGTCACCTCGCACGCGGCCGTCGCGCCCGACGACCGGCTTGGCCTGCGCGCCGCGCTGATCGAGGCATTCCGTGCCCGCGCGATCTATCCCGAAGGCGTGCTCTCGCTGTCCGAAGGCTCCGTCACCTGGCCGCTCGCCGATCCGGCGCTGACGCCGATCGACCTGACCGACGCGCTGGACTGGTTCCATTACGACGCGGTCTATTCCAGCCTCGATCCCCTCCGCCGCAAGCGTTCGCGCGATCAGGCAGACAGTACGGAGCATGTGCGCGACACCCGCTATGAGGATTTGCAGACCAAGGCGGCCAAGGCGATCCACGCCTATGCCGATACCGCCCGGGTCCGCGCCGAACTGGGCCTGCATCCCACTCTGCCGGTGGCAGTGCGCAGCTTCCACCGCGTTGCCCGCGTCAGCCAGGACGGGCGCATCCTGAACGAGATCGTCTTCCGCCTCGAACAGCAGGACGCCGATGCCGCCGCCGATCCACGCTTCGGCGGGCTGCCTGTGCGCGGCGGCTGCACGGTGATTGCCAGTGCGGACGGGCGGATCCGATACGTGATCGGCAAACGCCTGCCGGAACCCGATGCGAAGGGCCCCGACGATCCCGGCGCGCGGCGGGTGGCAGCCATCGCCGGTTTCGTGGAGCAGTGCGATCTGGCCGATCCGATGAGCACTTATCGCGATCCGCTAAAAGTACCGGGCCGCATGATGGCCCGCACCAGCCTGCGCGCGCTGCACGCGGGAGAAAGCTGATGGACCGGATCGCAATCTCGATGTTCAACGTCGGCTTTGGCGATTGCTTCCTTGTCGCCATCCCCACGGGGGACAAGGTCTGCCGCGTGCTGTTCGATTGCGGACGGCACAAGGGCGGCAAAGTGGAGAACCAGAAACTGGCGGACCGCGTGATCGCCGCCGCCACCGATGGAGACGGCGTCGCGCGGATCGATCTGGTGGTCGGCACGCATCGTCACAAGGATCATGTCAGCGGTTTTGCCTCTGCCGGCTGGGAAAAGGTGCAGGTCGGCGAAGTGTGGATGCCGTGGACGGAAAACCCGCGCGATCCCGCCGCGCGCGGCATTGCGGAACGGCAGGTGCGCAGCGCCGCGCTGGCCAGTCTGGCCCTCTCCCCCGCTCTGGCCGCCGCGCCGGCCCGTGATAGCGGGGCTTTGGCGGCGGCCAATGCCATGCTCTCATTGGCGCTCAGCAACGAGGCGGCGATGGACACGCTCTATTCGGGGTTTGCCGGCAATCCGGTGCGCCGCTACCTGCCCAATCCCGCCGCCCCGGCCGAGCCATTGGGGCTGGCGGGCTGCCCCGGACTGCGGCTGCACGTGATGGGCCCATCCCGCGATGCCGCCGCGCTGGCGGTGATGGATCCGCCCCGCGCCGAAACCTTCCGCCGCCTTGCCCTGGCGCAGGACAGCGCGGAAACCGACACGCTCACGCCGTTCCCGCCCCAATTGCGGCTGGACCCCGCCGCCCTTCCCTTGGCGCAGCGCAAGGCGCTGGCCGCGCGCCTGTCGGACAAGGACAAGGCGACGATCAAGGGCTTTTCAGAACAGGTGGACCTTGTCGGACTGGCTGCCGAGATCGACGCGGCGATCAACAACACCAGCCTTGTCATCATGATCGAGATCGGCAGCGCGCGGCTGCTGTTCTGCGCCGATGCGCAGTGGGGCAACTGGAAGTCGATCCTGGCCGATGCGCACTGGTGCGACCTGCTCCGCCAGACCACGTTCCTGAAAGTGGGCCACCACGCTAGCCACAACGCATCCCCCGTTACCCTGATCGACACGCTGCTGCCCAAGGACATACCGGCGATGATCTCTGTCGATCCCGCCGCCTATTCGAATGTGCCTTACAAGGGTCTGGTCGACGAAATGGAAGGCCCGCGGACCATGAACGTGATCCGCAGCGACCAACCGGCGGCAGCACAGGGCGTCGACAGCGCCGATACCGATGTGATCGTGCTGGAAGTGCCGTTCTGACGATCTGAAACGGAAAAGGGCCGGCGCACCTAAGTGCGCCGGCCCCATCCTGTTGCGATTCCGCGAATTACCAGCGGATGGCGACACCCGCACGGCCGGCAACGCCGCTGGAGCCCGATCCCGTCACGCCTTCCACCTTGGCGAAGGCGGACAGGCCCTGCGAAGAGCCCTGAATGCCCGCTTCCCAACGCGCGCGGCCACCTTCGGAAGCATCGCGGAAGTAGAGGTCCTCACCGCCCGAAGACAGCGTGGCGCCGGGGCGACCGTTCAGTTCGCCTTCGTAGTTCACGCCGACGTAGGGCTGCAGCGCCCAGTCGCCGGCCTGCGTCTCGATGCCTGCACGCACACCGCCGCGTCCGTAGAAGCTCTGAACATGGTCGAACTTCGCGCCGACGCCGCCGGTCGCGGCAAAGCCGTCAAGATCGGCATTGGTCCACGAGGCACTGGCCGAAGGCTCCACGAACATGGTGCCGGTGCGGATGTGGTAGCCCGCCTCAATCTCCACGCCGTAGCTGGTGCCGTTCGATTTCGGCGCGCTGGCGCCGTTGCCAAGGTCGTACTTCAGCGAATAGCGATCCAGCTTGGCCAGCGCGTGGGCGAACAGGCCATCCTCGCTGCGGTAGCGGGCATAGAGGCCCACGTTGCCGCCGCTCAGCTTGATCTTGTCACCCGTCGACTTCACCTTGCCGTCCTGCGAGACGTAGCCGCCGGTCACGCCCAGGCCCCAGCCGGTGCCGTTGGCTGCCGAACGGCCCCAGTCGAGGCCGAACTGGCCGCCGAACCACGTGTCCCGCACGTCCAGATTCGGTGCGAAGCTGGTCGCGGTGCCCAGCACGGTTGCCGAATAGAGCGGACGCGAGCGGTTGGTCTCGCTGCCGCCCAGCACCTGACCCCAGAGGGCGATGCCCTGCTGCGGCGAAAGCGCGCGCATCTGTTCCGACCAGGCATCGCCCGAACGGCGCCAGTAATGGCGCACTTCGGCACCGGTGCGAACCAGTTCGAAGGCCTGCGTGCTGGGCACGCCGACAAGGTCCAGGTTGCCCGCCGCGTCAGTGACCAGCTGGTAATCGACGAAGCCCTTGTTCACCGCGCCGCCTTCAAGAACGAAGGCGCCATTGGCGATCGATGCGGCATTGACCAGACGGATACCGTCGAAGTTGAACTTCGCGCCGGTGGCGCCGCTCAGGTCCTTGATGGCGATCGTGGTCGTGCCGGTAACGGCGCCGACATTCAGTTGATCTGCCGACTGTGCCGCGCTGGCGCCGACTGCCGTCGAGCCGAGGTTTGCTTCCAGCACAACGCGCGAATTGCCGCTGCCCACGAAGGCCGCGTTGCCCAGATCGAGCACGTCGCCGGTGTGGCCGTTGACAAGGCTGATCGTGCCGCTGTTGCGGAACGTGGTGACACCGGTCAGCTTCATGGTCGCCGCAGCGGCAGCCGCTGCGTTGATGTTCAGCGTGCCGCTGTTGGTCACCGTGGCATTGCCAGCAAAGGTGCTGTCGCCGCCCTGCGCGTTCCAGGTGCCGCCGTTGGTCAGCGCGGTGGAGGCCGTGTCGAAGGTCATGAAACCGTTGATCGTGCCATTGTTGGTCAGCGTGGCCGCACCGCCCGAAAGCGCGACGGCATGGTTGCTGTCCGCACCCACCGTGCCCGAAAGCACGATGGTCTGGCCACCGGCCGCATCCGAAACCAAGCCATAAGTTGCGCCTTGCAGCTTGCCCGTGCTGCCCTGCGCCACCGTGGCAGTGCCGCCGGTGGTGATGGCAAGGCCCGCACCCGTCTTGGAGACAACGATGCCGCCGCTTGCCAGCGTGGCCGAGACATTGCCGCTGGTCGACGTCAGGCTGATGGCATCACCCGATGCCGCCGAAACGCTGCCGGCGGTCAGCGCGATCGCCCCGCTGTCCGACGTGGCGACAACGCCGCGCGAACCCGCGCCGGTAACCGCAACGGTGCTTACGGTCAGCGTCTGCGCGCCCGATCCGGTCTGGACGGACACGCCATCCGAACCTGCCCCGCTGGTGGCGACGCTGGCGCTGTTGATGGTGATCGATCCGGCACCGCTGGCGCTGGCCGCAATGCCCAGCGAATTGGCGCCGCTGGTCGAAATCGTGCCGAGATTGGTCAGCGTGCCCGCACCGTCGACGACCGCGAAGGTGACGCCATTGGCATTGTCACCCTGGGTGGAGACGCCGCCGGTCACGGCAGCGGCGGCGGTCGTGACGCTGGCCGCGACAGGCGCCGTGCTGGCTCCTACCGTAACCGACGTCGAGCCCGACTGCGATCCCTGCACCGAAACGCCCGTGGCGCCCGTGCCCTGGGTGGTGACCGTGCCGAGGCTGGCGGTCAGGTTCCCATTCGAACCCGCACCGATCTGGGCGAGCGTCACGCCCGCCACATTATCGCCCGACGCCTGAACATTGGCCAGCGAGACCGAAATCGCGCCATTGCCGGTGCCGGCAACCGAAACACCCGCGCCGCCGACGCCGTCGACGACAACCGAGCCGGTGTCCGCCAGCGTGATTGCGCCGCTGCCCGACAGGCTGACGCCAAGAACCTGGCCGCCCGTGGCGCTGGCCGTGACATTGCCGAGTTGCACGGTCTGCACGCCGGTCATGCCGCTGGACTGGACGCCGGTGGCATTGCCCGTTGCCGAAACCGTCACGCCAGTCAGGGCGTCGATAGCCAGCCCCGCGCCGTTGGTTGCCGAAATGCCGGTGGCATCCGCAATGGCACTGGTGGCGGTGAGGCCGGCCCCAAGGTCGAGGCTGGCCGTGCCCGAGCCGTTGCCGAACGCGACGCCCGTGGCGCTACCCGCACCGTTTAAGGCAAGGCCGCCGGTCAGCGTCACGCTCTGGTCGGTGCCGCCGTCGATGGAAAGGCCGAATGCGGTGTCGCTGGCGCTGGTTACGGAAACGAGGGCGTTCGCCGTCAGCTCGATCGCGCCGGTGTCACCCGCCAGATCGATGCCGGTGGCCGCGCCGGATGCCGAAACGGTGACCGGACCGGCAAACGAAACCGTCTGCGCGCCCGTGCTGGCGATCGCCACGCCCGTGGCGGTGCCGGCGGCGGACGCGGGATCGTTGGTCACGCTCAGGGCGCCGCCGAAGGCAATCTGCGCATCGCTCGCAAGGTTCGCGGTCAGGCCGGTGGCATCGGCGCCGTTGGCCGAAACCGTCACGTTCTTCGCGAACGAAACGGCGGCGTCATTGCCGTCCAGCATCACGCCGGAGGCCGAACCACCCGTGGCGGCCACGGTGAAGGTGCCGCCGACGTTGAGGCTGGAACTGTCCGACGCGGCCACCTGCTGCACGCCAACCAGACTGCCCGATGCTCCCGTCAGATCGAAGGCACCGTCGAGATCGATGGTCTGCACCGTACCTTCGCTTTGCACGAATCCCTGCTGGAGTTCCGTACCGGTGAAATCACCCGCGACGGTCAGCGAGACGGGGCCGGTGGCATCGACCTGCAGGATGCCGAAGCCGCCACCGGAACTGGAGACGGCCAGATCGCCGTCAGAGCGCGCGTCCTGCGACGTGCCGCCCATCATGTAAGTCCCGAAGACCAGGTTGCTGCCCGCGGTGACCGAGACGTCATCCGCCGAAGTCAGCGAGAGCGCGCCGTTGCCGCTCACGAAGGCGCCAGCAGCATAAGTGCCGCCCTGAACGTTCAGGCCTTTTGCGAAATTCACCGCGACATCGCCGTCGCCCGACGCTGCGACACCGATGGCGGTATTGCCCGTGCTCGTTACCGCGAAGGCATCCGCGGCGTCGATCGAGACATTGCCCTGGCTGCCCTGCGCCTGCACGCCGTAGGTCGGCCCGGCACCGGATACTGTCAGCGCGCCATTCAGAGTAACGGCTTGGCTGGCACCATCGGTCAGGGAAACGCCGCTGCCCTGCCCGGCGCCGCCATCGACAGTGAGCGCGCCCGTGCCGGTTACCGACAGCGCGCCGCTGCCGCCTTCCAGGCTTACGCCCATGGCGCCGGTCGCGCCGACGATCGTCGCGCCATTGGTCAGCGTCACCGTCTGGTCGGTGCCGTCTGCCAACGAGACGCCGGTGGCCGTACCTGCCGAATTGGTCACGTTCAGGCGATTGCCGAAGCTCACATCCTGCGCGCCGCTCGCGCCGGAGGTGCTGACGCCGGTGGCATCCCCGCCCGCAGCAGAAACCGTCAGCGCCGCGCCGGTGCCGCTCACCGCGATTTCCACCGAAGTGCCGTCGCTCACCTGAATGCCGGTCGCACCGCCTGCCGTGCTGGTGACCTTGAGGCTGGCGCCGGTGAAGCCGACCGAGACGGCATCCGTAGCCCCGCTGAGCACAACACCGCTGGCATCGCCAGCGGCCTGGACGTTCAGGTCGCCGAGATAGGCGGTGCCGCTCACCGTCGCCGGTGCGAAGGCCACCGTCTGCGTGGTGCCGCCGGAAACCGAAACGCCAGTGGCCGAGGTTGCGCCGTTAACGTCGACAGCCTGGCCCGAACCGGTCACGCTCACCGCGCCGGTGGCGTTGGTGACCGCAAAGCCGGTCGCATCGGCGCCGGTAACCGCAAAGGTGCTGCCGGCATTGGCCCGCGTGGCGGCCATCGTCACATCGGTGCCCTGATCGACCGACATGCCCGTGGCGCTGCCGCTGGTGGAGGTAACCGAAAGCGCGCCGGTGTTCGTCAGCGTGCTGGTGCCAGCCGAACCGTTGCCGGTGACGGCAAGGCCGGTGGCGCTGCCGGTGTTCGACGATACGGTGAGCGCCGCGTTGTTGGTGAAGACGAAGTTGCCGGCGCTCGGCAGGGTGCCGATGCCCACCGCGTCGGCACCGTCCGTGCTGACGGTCACGAGGTTGGAATTGGTCGCGGTCAGCGTGCCGCCGCCGAGGCCTTCTGCCCGAAGGCCGAAGAACTGACCGGCCCCGGCCGAATTGACCGTGACCTTGCCCAGATTGACGATGCTGCCGTTCGTGCCGGTGATGGCAAGACCCGCGCCGACAGTGGAGCCTGCGCTCGACGGCTGGGTCACGGTGACAGTGCCATCTACGGCGTTGGTGATCGTGGCCGCACCGGTGCCCGTTGCGGCGACCACGGCACCCAGAGCGCCGGCATTGACCGTGCCGTGGTTCATGATGTCAGCGTTGCCCGTGCCGGAGGTCTGCGCCTCCAGGCCGGTCTGCGTGCCACTGATCTTCGCCCCGTTGCGCACGCCGATCAGCGCGTTGTGATCCACCGATCCGTTGATGGAGACGGCGGTCGTCGTGCCCGTCGCATTGACGACGGCGGTGGCGTAGATGTCGATCTTCAGATTGGCGGGCGTGCCATAAGTCGTCTGATCGTAGCTGATGCCGTTGGCGAAATCGGTGCTGTCGCTGATGCACGAGGCCACATTGGGATCGGCCGAGGTGTTCGGCACGCCGCAGCTGGTCGGCACCACCGCGTGGGCGACGCCGGGTGCGAACATAACGAGGGTCAGCGCCGACGCGCCGGCCATGAGCTTGGTCTTCAAGGCAATTCTCCTGTTAGCGCAGTATCGTGGGCCGGGTCTGCGCAGACCCGGCCGAATTCGGTGAAAAGTGGAATGAAAGAGGCGTGGGCACGGCCGCAGTCCTGACGTCGCGGATCACATGTGGAACCGGACGCCGACCATGGCCGTCACGTCGTTGTAGCCCCTGCCCAGATCGGCCCCGATGCTGGCCTGCAGGTCGATATTGCGCATCTGCAACGTCGATCGCAGGTCGATCCGCCCGGTATTGGCCGCCGCCTGTGCACCCGAAGTGGTGAAGCGGTAGTTCGTCGCCCCGTCGAAAGCCGCGGTAATCGAACGATCCGGATCGAAGTCGTGGACCCAGGCCGCGCGCAGCGTGGTGACCAGCGCCTTGCCCGGCGACAGATCGACGCGGTTCGCCACGTTCGTGCCCAGCAGGCTGCGTACGCGCGTCCAGTCCTTCGCGAAGAAGGCCAGGCCCAAGGTGGCGTTGTCCTGATCCTCGCCATGGCTTTCGACGAAGTTCGGCAGCGACAGGCGGGTGGCCTCGATGGCGGCGAACGGCTGGAACACCACATTGCCATTGCCGAACTGGCGGGCAACCTGGGCACGGCCGGACCATGCGTGCATCTTGAAGCTGCCCCGCGCCTGCACGTTTCCGTCGGCATAGAGCCACATGTCGCGCAAGTAGTCGGTGTTGGCCACGCTGTAGAGCAGGTCCGCGCTGAGCGTCCAGGCACCGGGGTGGAAGCCGCCATAGGCGCCCACGGTGTAGACCTTCGCCTTGCCCGAGGTGCTTGCCCCCGGAACCGAGAAGCTCTGCGGATCGAAGCCGAAGCTGGCACCGATCACGCTGCGCGCGTCCGGACGATAGTCCCAGCCGCCCTGCACGACATAGCCGTCGGTGCGCGTATCATGCGCCCCATCGGTCCCGTCGAGCCGCTGGCGGCCGCCCTGTGCCGACATCCACAAGTTGCCCAGCGGTTCCTTGCGCCAGGGCGCGGCGAAAGTGCCCACGCGGCTGACGATCTGGTTGTCGATCACATCGTGGTTGTTGCCTACTGCGGTCAAAGCCGCGCTTTGCGCCGCAACCACGCCTTCGCCGGTCAGACTGTCGTAGACCGTGCCCAGCGCGCCCACCGTCGGGATCGAGATGATCGCGGCGGCCGTCGGCGCGAAGGCGTCGGTCGGGGTCTGCTGGATCTGGTCGAGCACGCCGCCGATCATCGACTGGCGGGCGCTGAGCCCGGCCGGTGCGAATTCGATCGTGTAACGGATCGCCTGCTGCGTGGCCGAGGGGTAGTCGAGCGCGAAGCTTGCCACCGCCGAATTCGGCGCGACCAGCGTGACCGAATCCTGCCCGGTGATGCCGCCGGCCGCTTCCAGGATCACCGCCTCGTTCGCCCCGGTCCGGGCATAGCCCAGATTGAGGAGATTGGTGGTGACCTTGCCCGCCAGCACTGCCGCACCGGATACGACGACCCGGTCCGCAGTGTTCGACTTCATATCAAGGTCGAGGTTGTATTCGCTCTGCGCCGTCAGGGTCAGGCCGCCGCTCACCGCCAGTTGCGACACGACGCCGCCACCGCCCGGATTGAGGATGCCCGAGTTCACGAACGAGCCCGAACCCACGTTGACCAGCGAACCGGCCAGGAAGATCCCGCCATTGACGTTGGTGAAGCTGCCGACGCCGTCACCCAGGTCGATCGAGCCGACGATGGTGCCGGAGTTGACGATCGTGTTGTTGCCGCCCTCCGCATAGATGACCAGGCCTTCCTGCCCGTCCATGGTCTGCAGGTTGCCGGAGGTGGTCACCGTGTTGTCCGCGCCGCCCAGCAGCGAGACGGCATGGCCGCCCAGACCGCCGACGACGTTGACCGCGCCGATGTTCAGCGCGATTGCGCTGCCGCCAAGCCCGCCGGTGCTCTGTGCGACGAGCGCGCTGGAGCCCGCGCCGGTGGTCACCACATCGGCGTTCACGGTAAGGTTCACCGCATTGCCGATGCCGGAGCTGCCGAGCACGCCGGTGCCCGAACCCACGGCCGCGCCGCCGCCGCCAACCGACTGGACAACAACGCCGTTGGCATTGGCGCCGCTGGTGCGGATCGCCGCGCCCACGGTAACGTCCACCACGCCGGCATCGACGCCGTTGGTGATCGCCGCCGTTTGGGCGATGGAGGCCATGCGCGCCGCACGCAGGGTGCTGACCGCACCGGCATCCACCACGTCCAGCGTCTGGACCGTGCCGTCCGCGCCGACCACGGTGGCCGCGCCGCCGCCGCCGCCGATCGACTGCACCAGGAGGGCCGTCGATCCCGCGCCGGTGGTGGTGATCGTCTTGTTGATCGCCACCGAAACGTCGCCGCCGCTGCCGGTCGCGCCGTTCGATGCACCCAGGGTCAGCGGGCCGTCCGCATTGGCACCCACGGCGCTGACGTAACCGCCGCCGCCGCCGATGCTCTGCACGACGACACCCGCCGCGCCCGCGCCGGTGGTCTGGACACGGCCATCGAGGGTAAAGTCGATAGTGCCGCCCGAACCGCTGGCCGCGCCGCCAAGGTCCACGTTCGTGACCGTGCCGGTACCGCCGGTATTGTCGAGGGTCGCCAGACCGCCGCCACCGCCGATCGATTGCACGAGCACCGCATTGGCACCGGTGCCGCTGGTGACGACATCCGCCTTCTGGTCGAGCACGATGTTGCCGCCGTCACCGCCCGCACCGCCGGTCGCACCGGCCGCAAGGGTGATGTCGCCCAGCGCGCCACCTTCCATCGAGGACAGAGTGGCGACACCGCCGCCGCCGCCGATCGACTGCACGACGAGGGCCGAGCCGAGATTGCCCGAAGTGCCGATGGCGCCCGTGGAGCTGGTGAAGGTAATGTCCCCACCGTTGCCCGCCGTCGTCTGCGCACCGCCGACGGTGAGCGAAGCCCCCGCCAGCGATCCGTCGGCAAGGCCGAGCGCCATGGTGCCGACACCGCCGCCGCCGCCGACCGACTGGGCGAGCAGGCCAAGGGCCCCGTCGCCTTCGGTAACGATCGTCGCGCTATTGGCGATGGTCACTGCCGCGCCCGAACCGGCCGAGTCTCCGCTGCCGCCGACAATGGTGGACCAGCCGGCATCGCCGCTGCCGAACACCACGTCCCCGGTAACGCCCTCGGTACCGCCGCCGCCGCCGATGGACTGCGCCGCGAAGCCGATGGCGCCTGCGCCCTTGGTCTGGACTTCGTTGGCGTTGGTCACATCGATGACGTTGCCGTCACCCGCGACGCCGCCGGTGCTGCCCAGTTGCAGGGTCAGGCCGTTCGAGCCGACTTCAAGCGGATCGGGCACGGAGAGCGCGACGTTGCCGCCGCCCGCGCCGATGGCCTGGGCCAGCAGGCCGTAGGAAAGCGCGCCCGCCGTCTGAAGCACACCGCCCGAGAGGTTGACGACGACCTTGCCCTGCTTGCCGCTGATCCCTTCGCCCTGCGCGCCCAGCGTCAGGTTCACGCCGTCGAAGGCGCCCGCCTGCGCGGCGATGGCGTAGGCCGACTGGCCGCCGCCGCCCGCGATGGACTGCGCGAGGACCGCGATGGAATCGTCCTTGAGGGTGACGATGCTGCCGGTGGAAGTGACGGTAACGTCTCCGCCATCGCCGCCCGCACCGCCGGTGCCGCCCACTTGCGTGTTCAGCGAGCCGCCGGTGACCGCCAGCGAGCCGGTGAAGCCGCCCGCACCGCCGCCGCCGCCGATCGACTGCGCCAGGATGCCGACCGAGGCCGCGCCTTCCACAAGGATCGTGCCGCTGTTGGTAACGGTGATGTCACCGCCATTGCCGCCCGCGCCGCCGCTGCCGCCGAGTGCGGAGGTCATGCCGCCAAGCCCGGTGCTGAGCGTGCCGGAAACGACCATTCCCGCCGTGCCGCCGCCGCCGCCGATGGACTGCGCGAAGACGCCGTAGGACAGATCGCCCTTGGCATCGATCACGCCGCTGTTGCTGACCGTGATCGTGCCGCCGTCGCCGCCTGCGCCGCCCGAACCGCCAAGGCTCGTCGTCGTGGAGCTGCCGGTGCTGAGCGAGCCGGAGATGGACATGCCGCCAAGGCCGCCACCGCCGCCGACCGACTGCGCGAAGACGCCGATCGAGTTGGCTTCCAGCGTCTGGATCACGCCGCTGTTGGTCACCGCGATGTCGCCGCCATTGCCGCCGCCGGCACCTGCGCCGCCGATGCTCTGGCTGATCGCGCCGCCTGCGCCGACGGAAAGCCCGCCCGCGAAGCCGCCCGAACCGCCGCCGCCGCCGACCGACTGGCCGAACACCGCGACCGAACCCGCACCTTGTGCCAGCACGTTGCCGGCATTGGTCAGCGTGATTGCGCCGCCATTGCCGCCACCGCCGCCGGAACCAGCGCCGAGGGTCGAATTGACCGCACCGCCGGTGGCAATGGTCCCATCGACCGCGAAGCCGCCGGAACCGCCACCGCCGCCGATGGACTGCGCGAAGACGCCGTAAGACAGATCGCCATCGACCACGATGGTCGCGCCCGCGGCATTGGTGACGCTGATCGCGCCGCCGTTACCGCCGGCTCCGCCCGAACCGCCAAGCGTGTTGGAGATGCTGGAAACCGCACCGTTCGCCGCCAGCGAGAAGCCGCCAAGGCCGCCGCCGCCACCCACGGACTGGGCGAAAACGCCCGCCGCATTGGCACCGGCCGCATGGATCTGGCCGCTGTTGCTGACGGTAATATCGCCGCCCTGGCTGGCATCGCCACCGGCCCCGCCGATGGTCGACCCGAAGGCACCCTGGCCCGATCCGGTCAGACCGCCTGCGAAGCCGCCGGCACCGCCGCCGCCACCGATGGACTGGGCGAAGACCGCAACGGCCCCGGCACCCAGCGTTTCAATGGTGCCGCTGTTGGTCAGCGTGATCGCACCGCCAAGACCGCCGCCACCGCCGGCACCGCCGCCGATGGTCGACTGCGCATCGCCGGTAAGCGCCACGGTGGCGCCGGCCGCAAAGCCGCCGTTACCGCCGCCGCCGCCGATCGACTGCGCCTGAATGCCATAGGCGAAGGCGCCCTCGGTGTAGACCGCGCCGCTGGTGTTTACGGTGATGTCACCGCCGATACCGCCCGCGCCGCCGCTGCCGCCGATCGTGTCGGACGCGGCATCCATCTGCGAAGCCGCACCGCCGACGGCAAAGCCGCCGACGCCGCCGCCGCCGCCGACCGACTGGGCAAGGATCGCCACCGCCTGATCGCCCGCCGTCGCCACGAGGCCGCTGTTGCTAACGGTGATATTGCCGCCTGCGCCGCCGTCGCCGCCGGCTCCACCGACCGACGAACTGGCCGAAGCGCCCTCGGCCGAGAAACCACCGCCCGCCGCGAAGGCACCGGCACCGCCGCCGCCGCCGATCGACTGCGCGAAGATCGCGATCGAGGCGTCGCCCAGCGTGACGACTTGCCCCGCATTGTCGATGGCGATCGTGCCGCCAAGGCCGCCGGCTCCGCCGATGCCGCCGCCGACGCCGTTCTCCACGTCGTCACCCAGCGCCAGCGCGCCGCCGGCCGCGAAGCCGCCCGCACCGCCGCCGCCGCCGACCGACTGCGCGAAGACGCCGTAGGAGATCGCGCCATCGGTCTCGATCTTGCCGCCGGCCGCGTTGCTGACGGTGATGTCACCGCCGTCACCCGCCGTGCCGCCGTCTCCGCCGACCGCCTGCGAAACCGCGCCGGCCTTGGACGCCGCGCCGCCGGTCGAGAAGCCGGCGACTCCGCCGCCGCCGCCCACCGACTGGGCGAAGAGTGCCGTGGCATTGCTGCCCTGCGTCAGGATCGAACCGCCGTTCTCCAGCGTGATCGTGCCGCCCGAACCGCCTGCGCCGCCCGAACCGCCGATCGTGTTGGAGGTCGCGCCGCCTTCGGCCGAGAGACCGCCGCCGGCTGCAAAGCCGCCCGCACCGCCGCCACCGCCGATGGACTGCGCGAAGACCGCAATCGCGCCCTCGCCCGCCGTCTGGATCGCGCCGAGGCTGCTCAGCGTGACATTGCCGCCGATACCGCCGCCGCTGCCCGAACCGCCGCCGACGCTGGAGTCCACGTCGCCTTCAAGGCTGAGCGCGCCGCCAGCCGCAAAGGCGCCCGAACCGCCGCCGCCGCCGACCGACTGTGCGAAGACCGCGTAGGAGAAGTCGCCCAGTGTGGTGATCGAACCGCCCGCGCCGTTGCCGATGGAGACTTCGCCGCCGTCACCGCCGGCTCCGCCGCTGCCGCCCACCGCGTTCGAGGCGCTGTCCGCCTTCGAGGCGCTGGCGCCGACCGAGAAGCCGCCGGCACCGCCGCCGCCGCCCACGGACTGGGCATAGACCGCCGTGGCATTGGCGCCTTCGGTGCGGATCGAGCCGGTGTTGACCAGCGACACCACGCCGCCGGCACCGCCCGCGCCGCCGACGCCGCCAACCGAGTTGGAAGCCGCGCCGCCTTCGATCGTGAGGCCGCCGCCCGCCGCGAAGCCGCCGGCGCCGCCGCCGCCGCCCACAGACTGGGCGAAGACCGCGATCGAGCCGTCTCCGGCCGTGCCGATCTTGCCGGCATTGCTCAGCGAAACCACGCCGCCGATGCCGCCGCCGGCACCGTCGCCCGCGCCGACCGACGAATTCGCATCGCCCTCAAGGCTCAGCGCCGCGCCGGCCGAGAAGCCGCCCTGACCGCCGCCGCCGCCGACCGATTGTGCAAAGACCGCATAGGACAGCGTGCCCAGCGTGATAACGGCACCGTTCGCGCCATTGGCCACGGAGACTTCGCCGCCGTCACCGCCCGCGCCGCCGCTGCCGCCGACCACGGTCGAGGCGCTGTCCGCCTTCGATGCGGAGGCGCCCACGGCAAAGCCGCCCTTGCCGCCGCCGCCGCCGACCGACTGCGCGAAGATCGCGGTCGCATTGGCGCCTTCGGTCTGGACCAGGCCATCGGTCGTGATCGAAACCACGCCGCCGGCACCGCCCGCGCCGCCCGAACCGCCAACGCCGTCCGAAGCCGAGCCGCCCTGTGCGGTCAGGCCCGCGCCCACCGCGAAGCCGCCGGCACCGCCGCCGCCGCCCACCGACTGGGCGAAGACTGCCACGGAGCCTGCGCCCTTGGTCGCGATCGTGCCGGTGTTGTCGAGGCTGACGAGGCCGCCTGCGCCGCCGCCGCCACCGCTGCCGCCGCCCACACCGGACTCGGCATCGCCTTCGAGGCTGAGGCCCGCGCCGGCTGCAAAGCCGCCCGAACCGCCGCCACCGCCGACCGACTGCGCATAGACCGCGTAGGACAAGTCACCATCGGTCGTGATCGTGCCGCCATTGTTGGCGATCGTGACGTCGCCGCCCGCACCTGCCGCGCCGCCGCTTCCGCCGACGAGGTTGGAGGCCGCATCGGCGCTGGCCGCTGCCGCACCGGCGGAGAACCCGCCCGCGCCGCCGCCGCCGCCCACCGACTGGGCCAGGATCGCGGTCGCATTGGCGCCCAGCGTCTGGATCGTGCCGCTGCTGGTAACCGAAACGAGGCCGCCGTCACCGCCGCCCGCGCCTTGTCCGCCCACGGCATTGCTGGCCGCGCCGCCCTTGACGCTGAGGCCGCCCGAAACGGCAAAGCCGCCCGAACCGCCGCCGCCGCCGATGGACTGTGCGAGTACCGCCAGCGAGCCGTCGCCGCGTGTGCCGATGTCGCCCGCGTTGTCGATGGACACTACGCCGGCCGAACCGCCCGCGCCGCCCGAACCCGCGCCCACAGTGGAGCTGGCATCGCCTTCGAGGGCAAGGCCCGCACCGACCGAGAAGCCGCCCGAACCGCCGCCGCCGCCGATCGATTGCGCCTGCACCGCGATGGACATCGCGCCTTCGGTGACGATCGTGGCGTTCGCCGAGTTGACCAGCGTAACGTCGCCCGCCGAACCCGCCGTGCCGCCGTCTCCGCCGATGGAGCTGTTCGCCGCGCCGCCCTTGGCCAGCGCGCCGCTGACCGCGAAGGCGCCGTTGCCGCCGCCGCCGCCGATCGACTGCATCAGCACCGCCGTCGCGTTGGCGCCCTGCGTCAGGATCGTGCCGTCGTTGTAGAGCGAGACCGTGCCGGCCGAACCGCCGCTGCCCGCGCCGCCGCCGATGGCATTGGAAAGCGTGCTGTCGCTGCCGCCCGCAAGGCCCGCGCCCACCGCGAAGCCGCCGGAGCCGCCACCGCCGCCGATCGACTGCGCGAAGACCGCCACGGCGCCGTCGCCGCTGGTCTGGATCAGGCTGTAGTTGTTGACGCCGACATTGCCGCCGTCACCCGCCGCGCCGCCAGCTCCGCCGCCGACCGAGGAGGTTGCCCCTTCGGACAGCGAGAGCGCGCCGCCCGTGGCGAAACCGCCCGAACCGCCGCCGCCGCCGATCGACTGGGCAAGAATGGCGTAGCCGAAGTTGCCGGTGGTCACGACCGTGCCGGTCGAGCCATTGGCCACTTCCACGGTGCCGCCGTCACCGCCCGCGCCGCCGCTGCCGCCCACCGCGTCGCTAGCCGATGCCGCCTTGGAAGCGGACGCGCCCAGCGAGAAGCCAGCCGAACCGCCGCCGCCGCCGATGGACTGCGCAACGATCGCCATCGAACGATCGCCCAGCACCTGGATATTGCCGGTGGTCACCACCTTCACTGCGCCGGCATCGCCGCCGACGCCGCCCGAACCGCCAAGGCTGTTGGCCACGGATTCCGAGGTGGAGGAGATCGAGAGCGAGCCGGAGAAGCCGCCCACGCCGCCGCCGCCGCCGATCGACTGCGCCACGACGCCGTTCGACGCCGCGCCGAAGGTGTAGATGTCGCCAGTGTTCTGCACGGTAACCGTGCCGGCGTTCTGGCCCGAACCACCCGCGCCGCCCGTGGCGCTGGAGGCCGCCTTTTCGCCCAGCGCCAAGGTGCCGGCCACGGCAAAGCCGCCCGAACCGCCGCCGCCGCCGATGGACTGCGCCAATACGCCGTCCGACAGGGCGCCGTGCGTCTGGATCAGCGCGCTGGTGGAGACGAGGACATTGCCGCCCACGCCGCCGTCGCCGCCCGAACCGCCGGTGACGGCGCTGGCGCCCTCACCGTCCGATGCTGCCGCCAGGCCGAGCGAGAAGCCGCCCACGCCGCCGCCGCCGCCGATCGACTGGGCGACCACCGCCGCCGAGCCGTTGCCCAGCGTGCCGAGCGCGCCGCTGAGCGTCAGGTCCACATTGCCCGCGTCGGAACCGATGCCGCCCGCACCGCCGACCGAGCTGACCGCCGCGCCGCCGCCCAGCGCCGCCGCCAGACTGCCCGAGAAGCCGCCCGCGCCGCCGCCGCCGCCGATCGACTGGGCCAGCACCGCATTGGTGGCATCGCCCGAAGTCAGGATCTGGCCGGCCGAAACGACCGTGACATTGCCCGCCGCATTGCCCGCGCCGCCCGCGCCGCCAACGCTGTCGGAAGCGCCCGAGCCCTTGGCGGCAATCGCGCCGGAGACCGAGAAGCCGCCGGTGCCGCCACCGCCGCCGATCGATTGCGCGACGATGCCGCGGCTGTGATCGCCATCGACCTTGATGTTGCCGATCGAGGTCACGCTCACATCATCGGCCGAACCGGACGATCCGCCCGCGCCGCCGGTGGAACTGGAAACCGCATCCGCGCCCGAAAGCGCAAGGCCCGCGGAGACCGAGAAGCCGCCGTTACCGCCGCCGCCGCCGATCGATTGGGCGACGATGCCGGTGGAATTGGCCCCGTGGGTGAAGATGTCGCCGGTATTGGCTACGTCCACGGTGCCGGCATTGCCGGCCGATCCGCCCGCGCCGCCGCCGATGGTGGAGTTCGCCTCACCCTCAACGCTCAGCGCGCCGCCGACCGAGAAGCCGCCCGAACCGCCGCCGCCGCCGATCGATTGCGCCAGGATCGCGCCCGATTGCGCGCCGAACGTCTCGATCCCGCCGGTGTGAGTGACCGAAACGTCGCCCGCATCGCCTGCCGAGCCGCCGTCGCCGCCGGTCGATTCCGCCGTGGCGCCGCCGCTGCTGGACAGCGCCGCGCCCACGGCGAAGCCGCCCGCGCCGCCGCCACCGCCGATCGACTGCGCCAGCAGCGCCACCGATGCCGCGCCCTTGGTGACGACATTGCCGTCCACCGCAACGCTGACGTTACCCGCATTGCCCGAGGAGCCACCGGCGCCGCCGCCGGTCGCCGATTCCGCATCGCCTTCGATCGAGGCACCGGCGCCGACGGCAAAGCCGCCCGAACCGCCGCCACCGCCGATCGACTGCGCAACAACGCCGCGCGCCTGCGCACCGTCGGTCTGGATATCGCCATCGACAGAAACGCTGACCGAACCGGCATCGCCCGAGGAACCGCCCGCGCCGCCGGTCGAATCCGAAGCCGCACCGCCCGAGGAGGAGAGCGCTGCAGAGACCGAGAAGCCGCCCACACCGCCACCGCCGCCGATCGACTGGGCCAGCACGCCATTGGCTGCTGCACCCGAAGTGATCACCGTGCCAGTCTGGTCCACCGTAACGTCCGAAGCCGAACCGGCCGCGCCGCCCGCGCCGCCGCCGACGCTGGACTTGGCATCCGAATCCATCGACGCACCAAGGCCCACGGCAAAGCCGCCGACACCGCCGCCGCCGCCGACAGACTGGGCAAAGATGCCGTTGGCCGATGCACCCGTGGTCTGGATATCGCCGTCATGGCTGACGGAAACCGTGCCGGCGCTGCCGCCCGCGCCGGCCGAACCGCCGACGCTGGTGCTGGTCGCCCCGCCTTCGAGGCTAAAGCCCGCGCCGACCGAGAAGCCGCCCGAACCGCCGCCGCCGCCGACCGACTGCGCGAAGATGCCGTTCGAATTGGTGCCGCTGGTGACGATCGTGCCCACGTCGGACACGAACACGTCCCCGCCGTCGCCGGCCGTGCCGCCTTCGCCGCCGCCAACGCTCGATTCCGCGTCGCCCTTCATGGATGCGCCAAGGCCCACGGCGAAGCCGCCGTTGCCGCCGCCGCCGCCCACTGATTGGGCCAGGATGCCGTTCGCATTGGCGCCGCTGGTGCCGATGTCGCCCGTGCGGTCCACGGTGACGGTACCGGCATTGCCGCCGCCGCCGCCGGAGCCGCCCACGCTGTCGCTGGTCGCCGCGCCATCGAGGCTGAGGCCCGCGCCGACCGAGAAGCCACCGTTGCCGCCGCCGCCGCCGACCGACTGGGCGAAGACGCCGTTGGCTTGGTCGCCCAGCGTGACGATCGTGCCGGTTCCGGTCACGGTCACATCGCCGGCGTCCGAGCCAGTGCCCGCGCCGCCACCGCCGACCTTGGAATCCGCGTCGCCCTTGATCGAAACGCCAAGGCCCACGGCGAAGCCGCCGTTACCGCCGCCGCCGCCGATGGACTGGGCCAAGATGCCGTTGGATCCGGTACCCTTGGTCTGGATGTCGCTGTCGGCATGGACGGTGACGTTGCCCGCCGTCGCACCGCCCGCACCGGCACCGCCGACGCTGGTGGAGGACGAGCCGCCCTCGCTGGAGAAGCCCGCGCCGACCGAGAAGCCGCCATTGCCGCCGCCGCCGCCCACCGACTGGGCGAAGATGCCCGCTGCCGCTGCGCCTTCGGTCCAAATCGTGCCTTCGGTGGTGACCGAAACGTCGCCCGCCGTGCCGCCCAGCGAACCGTCGCCGCCGCCAACATTCGATTCCGCATCACCCTTCAGCGATACGTCGAGGCCCACGGCGAAGCCGCCCGAGCCGCCGCCGCCGCCGACAGATTGCGCGAAGACGCCGTTGGAACCGTCACCCTTGGTGGTGATGCCTTCGCGCGCCACGACCGTGACGTTGCCGGCGTTGCCGCCCGAACCGCCGCCGCCGCCAACGCTGTCGCTGGTGGAATCGCCTTCCGCGCTGAAGCCCGCGCTGACCGAGAAGCCGCCGGTGCCGCCGCCGCCGCCGACCGACTGCGCCAGCACGCCGTTGGACGCGGCGCCTTCGGTGTAGATCGCGCCGGTGGTGTCTACGCTGACATCGTCCGAATTGCCCGCCGCGCCGCCTTCGCCGCCGCCGACGCTCGATTCCGCGTCGCCCTTGATCGAAACGCCCGCGCCGACGGAGAAGCCGCCGTTACCGCCGCCGCCGCCGACAGACTGTGCGAAGATGCCGTTGGCGATATTGCCGGTGGTCTGGATCTTGCCGACGTTGACGACATCGACGGTCGACGCATTGCCGCCCGCGCCGCCGCTGCCGCCCACCTGGTTGGAGGACGCATCGCCCTCGCCCGAGAATGCGCCGCCGACCGAGAAGCCGCCGGAACCGCCGCCGCCGCCGATCGACTGCGCGAGGATGCCGTTGGAACCCGTTCCCGATGTGACGACGGAATAGTCCGCGATGCCTGCATTGGCACCCGCCGTGGCCGAGACGCTGACCGTGCCGGCATCGTTGCCGGTGCCGCCATTGCCGCCGACGCTCTGCGTATCGGAATCGCCCTTGGCCGAGAGGCTGGCGCTGATCGAGAAGCCGCCATTGCCGCCGCCGCCGCCGACCGACTGCGCGAAGATGCCATTCGCGATTTCGCCGGTGGTCTGCACGGTGCCGAGGCTGGTCACATCGACATTGCCGGCAAGGCCGCCGCTGCCGCCAGTGCCGCCGCTGCTGCTGCCGATGGACTGGCCCTCTACCGTGGCCGACGCGGTCAGGCTGAAGCCGCCGTTACCGCCGCCGCCGCCGATGGACTGGGCCTGGATGCCCGCCGCAAGGTTGCCCGAAGTGTAGACGTTGCCGGTCGAGCCGAGGGTGACGTTGCCGGCCGTATTGCCGGTGCCCCCCGAACCGCCGATGCCCACGGCCACGGCATTGCCGACCGAGAGAGAGAGCGCGCCGGCGAAGCCGCCATTGCCGCCGCCGCCGCCCACGGACTGCGCGAAGAGCCCGACCGAGCTGGCGCCGCTCGTCGAAATATCGCCGGTGCTGATCAGCGAGACGTCGCCCGCCTCGCCGCCCGAACCACCTTGGCCGCCCACGGCGACCGAGGCCGAAATGCCGTCGCTGCTGGCCGTCAACGTGCCGGAAACGGCAAAACCGCCGTTACCGCCGCCGCCGCCGATCGACTGCGCCAGAATGCCGTCCGCCTGATCGCCCAGCGTGGTGATGTTGCCTGCGGAGACGACCGAAACCGCCTCACCCTTGCCGCCGGAGCCGCCCTTGCCGCCCAGCGCCAGTGCTGCAGAGGCGTACTGCGCGCCCGCAACCGCGACGGAGAAGCCGCCGTTGCCGCCGCCCCCGCCCACCGACTGGGCGAAGATGCCGTTGGACAGCGTGCCTTCGGTATAGATGTCGCCGGTGTTGGCAAGGGTGACGGTGCCCGCGTCGTTGCCGGTGCCGCCGGTGCCGCCGAACGACAGGGCCGCCGCGCCGTACTGCGCGCCCGCGACGCTGGCGGAGAAACCGCCATTGCCGCCGCCGCCGCCGATCGACTGCGCGACAAGGCCGCTCGACTGGTCGCCCTGCGTGGCGATCTGGCCGGTGGAAGTGAGCGTTACGTCGCCCGCCGTGCCGCCCGCGCCGCCATTACCGCCGAAGCCGATGGCAACCGCGCCGTACTGGCCGCCCGCCGCGCTGACGCTCCAGCCGCCATTGCCGCCGCCGCCGCCGATGGACTGGACTTGCGCGCCCGCGCTGAAGTCGCCCTTGGTGACGATGTCGCCGGTATTGGTCAGGTCCGCGTCGCCCGCCGCACCGCCGGTGCCGCCCTTGCCGCCAAAGCCGATCGCCGCCGCACCGTACTGCGCGCCCGCCGCGCTGACCGAGAAGCCGCCGTTACCGCCGCCGCCGCCCACCGACTGCGCGAAGAGGCCCTGCGAATAGTTGCCCTCGGTCCAGATATCGCCGGTGGAAATGAGCGTGACGTCACCCGCCGCGCCGCCCGTGCCGCCGTCACCGCCGAAGGAGAGGGCAACGGCGCCGAACTGGGCGCCCGATGCAGAGATCGCGAAGCCGCCGTTACCGCCGCCGCCGCCAATCGACTGCGCGCGCACGCCGGCCGAGAAGTCGCCCGAAGTCGTCAGGTCGCCATCGGAATCGACCGAAACGTCGCCCGCCGAACCGCCTACGCCACCGGTGCCGCCCATCGAGAGGCTGACCGCACCGAACTGGCCGCCCGCCGCCGAAATCGCAAAACCGCCGTTGCCGCCGCCGCCACCCAGCGACTGCGCGAAGATCGCATCGGCATTGTTGCCGAGCGTCTGGATGTCTCCGGTGCTGTCGATGCTGACATCGCCCGAAGAGCCGCCGTCGCCGCCCTTGCCGCCGAACGAGGCGGAGATGCCGCCGCCCTGGCCGCCCGATGCCGCGATGGCGCCGCCGCCATTGCCGCCGCCGCCGCCGACTGACTGCGCAAAGAGGCCCTGCGAGCTGTCACCCTCGGTCAGAATATTGCCGGTGCTGACCAGCGTGACCTTGCCGGCCGTGCCGCCATTGCCCGCGCCGCCGCCGAACGCCAGCGAGGCGCCGCCGGCCCAGCCGCCGCTGGCCGAAATCGCCAGACCGCCATTGCCGCCGCCGCCGCCGACCGATTGCGCCAGAATGCCGGCCGCCGCCGCGCCCTGCGTCCAGATGCCACCGTCCGAAGTGACCGAAACGTCGTCGCCATCGCCGCCATTGGCGCCCGCGCCGCCCATCGACAGGCCCGCCGCGGCAATGCCGCCGCCGGAAATCGCCGCCGAGAAGCCGCCGTTACCGCCGCCGCCGCCGACCGACTGGGCCAGGATGCCGTTGGACAGGTCGCCCACCGTGGTGATCGTGCCGGTGCTGGAAACGGTGACCTTGGCGCCCTTGCCGCCGTTCGCGCCGCTGCCGCCGAAGGCCGCCGACATCGCGCCGATGCCGCCAGCCGAGCCGGAGACAGCGAAGCCGCCATTGCCGCCGCCGCCGCCAACCGACTGCGCGAAGATACCGTTGGCGCTGACGCCCTCGGTCGAAAGGTCGCCCGTGGAGGAGACGGTTACGTCGTCGCCCGCACCGCCGTTGCCGCCGCCGCCGCCGAAGGTCAGGCTGGCCGCGCCCGCCGCCCCGCCGGCAAGGCCCACGGCGAATCCGCCGTTACCGCCGCCGCCGCCGACGCTTTCGGCAAAGATCGCGTCCGACTGATCGCCCTTGGTCAAGATATTGCCGACCGAGACCACCTTGACGGTCGAACCATCCGAACCCGCGCCGCCAACGCCGCCGAAAGTGGAGCTGATCGCGCCGACGCCCAGCGCCGCGCTGCCCGAAAAGCCACCGTTGCCGCCGCCGCCGCCGACCGACTGCGCGAAAATGCCGCGCGACTGCACGCCCTCGGTCGAGATGGTGGTCGCGCTCTCAACGTCGACCAGACCGCCCGCGCCGCCGGAGCCGCCGGTGCCGCCATAGCTCATCGCCAGCGACGTGCCGAGCGAGGCACTGGCCGCCAGCGAGAAGCCACCGTTGCCGCCGCCGCCGCCCACCGAACTGGCGAAGATGCCGTCCGAAAGGTCACCCTTGGTGGCGATGGTGCCCTGCAGGCCCACGCGCACTGTGCCGCCCGAACCGCCCGAGCCGCCGCTGCCGCCGAACGCAATGGAGGCGCTGCCGCCAATGCCCACCGAGGCCGAAAGCGCGAAGCCGCCGTTACCGCCGCCGCCGCCCACCGATTGCGCGAAGAGGCCGGTCGACCGGTCGCCGAAGGTCTCGATATAGGCCGCACCCATGCTGGAGCTGGCCGTGGTGCAGGCGCTGTTGGTGTTGACGCAGATGTCGCCGCCGGCACCGCCGCCGCCGCCCGAACCGCCGAAGCCGGCCGAAATGAACGCGCCGGCCGCCACGGCCGATCCGCCATTGCCGCCGCCGCCGCCGACCGACTGCAGGAAGATCGCGGTCGCATCGTCGCCCGATGTGGAAACGAGGCCGGTCTGGTTGAGGACGACCTTGCCGCCCACGCCGCCGTTGCCGCCGTCACCGCCGATGGCGAGCTGACCGCTGCTGGACCCCCCGTTGCCGCCGCCGCCGCCGATGGACTGGGCGATGATGCCCAGCGCGCCGTCACCCTTGGTGGTGATCATGCCGCTGTTGGATACGGTGACAATGCCGCCGTTGCCGCCGCCGCCGCCGGAACCGCCGATGGAGATCAGGCCGGTGGAGCTGCCGCCGTCGCCGCCGCCGCCGCCCACCGACTGCGCCTGAATGCCGATGGACCGGCTGCCAGAGGTCGAGATCGAGCCGCCGTTGCTCACGGTGACGTTGCCGCCGGGGCTGGTGCCGGACCCGCTGCCGCCGATGGCAGCAAGGCCGGTGGAATTGCCGCCCGAGCCGCCGCCGCCGCCCACCGATTGCGCGAAGATGCCGCGCGCATAATCGCCGGTGGTCTTCAGAGCGCCGTCATTGTCGATGATCACGGTGCCACCAAGGCCGCCGCTCGCGCCCGAACCGCCAAGGCCGACCAGACCGACCGAGCCGGAGCCCGAACCGCCGCCGCCGCCCACGGACTGCGCGAAGATCGCATCGGCCCATGCGCCCGAAGTGGTGATCGAGCCGCCGGACGTCTGCGTCACCTGCACCAGGCCGCCATTGCCGCCGCCCGCGCCCGATCCGCCGAGCGAGACGAGACCCCCGGTACCGGCCGCCGAACCGCCGCCCCCGCCGATCGACTGCGCGAAGATGCCCTTGCCCGAATAGCCGGTGGTCACCATCGTCGCGCCGGAGGACACCAGCACGGTATTGCCGTTGCCGCCGCCCGCGCCGGTGCCGCCCAGGGCCGCGAGGCCGCCGCTGACGCCGGCATTGCCGCCGCCGCCGCCGATCGACTGGGCCAGGATGCCGTAGGAGCCAATGCCCGCCGTCGAAACGAAAGCGCCTTCGTCGATGCTGACGTTGACGGTGCCGGCGTCGCTGCCCTGGCTACCCGAACTGCCCAGCGCCACCGCGCCGATCGTCGTGCCGCCATTGCCACCGCCGCCGCCCACGGACTGCGCGAAGAAGGCGTGGGCGTAGTCGCCGGTGGTCTTGGTGGAGGAATCTGAATCGGCGGTGATCGTGGCATTGCCGCCGGGGCCGCCCGCGCCGCCCGAGCTGGAGTCGGCGAAAACGCCGCCGCTGGTGCCGCCGCTGCCGCCGGAACCGCCGATCGACTGTGCCAGCACGCCATGCGCGCCATCGCCCGAGGTCTGGACGACACCGTCCTGATTGACCAGGACATCGCCGCCCTTGCCGCCGAAGCTGCCGCCGCCGCTGGAAGCGACGAGGCCGAAGCTGTCACCGCCACTGCCGGCCGAACCGCCAAGGCTCTGCGCCAGGATACCGATCGAACCGGCACCGCTGGTCGCCACGCTGCCGTTGTTGGTTACCGCTGCATTGCCGCCCACGCCCGGCGAGCCACCGCCCGAACCGCCGCTGGAAAGCCAGCCGTCGCCGCCGGCGCCGCCCTTGCCTGCCGAACTGCTCACCAGAATGCCGTAAGCATTGGTGCCGGTCGTGACGACGCTGGCATTGCTGACGAGATTGACGTTGCCGCCCACGCCGGCCCTGCCGCCGGTGCCGCCGTCGGACCCGAGATAGCCGTCGCCGCCGTTACCGCCGTTGCCGCCGATGCTCTGGACGATAACCGCCGCCAGCCCGCTGGACTGCGAGCTGATCGATCCGTTGATGGTGTCGGTGATGTTCGGGCCGTTGGAGCCCGAACCGCCGTCTCCGGCGGAAACGAACAGCAGGCCGATATGCCCGTTGCCACCGCTGCGGCCGCGCTGGACGTTGCGATAGACACTGTCGCCGGGATTGCTTGGCAGCGCGATCGTGTCGGCACCGGTGGCGTTGGTCGCCGGGGCGATCGAGGTGACCGCGGCATTGTCGCTGATCTTGTCGTTGGCCGAGTTCGAGAGCTTGACCGAGGTCACCGTCCCGTCCCCGTCCTTGGTCACTTCGGTAACGGTATACGTGGTACCCGAAACGTCGAAGGTCTGGCCCACTTCGTCCGCCAGCAGGATGACGTTGTCGGCGTCCGTCTTCACTTGCGCCGGGGAGAGCACTTCCGTGACGGTCTCGAACGCGCCGGTCAGCGGGTTCTTGATCTGCGCGCCGACTTGCGGCGTGACGATGGGAGCCGGCGTCGGGGTGGGGGTAGGTGTCGGCGTCGGCGTGGGGGTGGGCGCCGCGGACGCGGCCACCGGCACCGTGCCACCCAGAACCATCAATGCCGCCAAAGTGGCGGCGGATGCAGTCATGCGAAGCTTTCGCGCCCCACCTGTCCCGGCGACGCGGATTGCGCCCCCGTTTTCGGTACCGGCGCGGCTGGTCGCCTCGCCTTCGGTGGAACGGCCGGCGAAAGTTTCGAAGATGTTCAAGGTAAGCCCCCCCGGCTCTGGACCGGTAATCCGCTCCGCCCGCCCTCCCCGGGGCAGGTTGTCGCTGCTGTAAGGCAGGCGCCGCACAGCAGGAATCCGGAACAACACATAAAAATTCAGGAAAATTATTCTCTTACGCGAATATGCAGAGAAGCTTTTCCGCCGTTTTCCGCCCCGTTAAGGCGCGGAAAATCACCCTGCCTTCGCCGCGGACGGGGAAAGCAGGGTGATGAATCGCGCCGAAAATCAGGGCTGGCCGGCGACCGCCGCCAGCGCTTCCCACTTCGCCTGCGAAGCGATCTGCGCAAAGATCGCCGGCAGGGCGCCGGCATCGCGCAGGCGCAGGAAAGCGTCGGCCGGCAGCGCCTCGAACCGGGCGCGGTCCACCGTGTGGTATTCCACCAGCAGGCTCGGCTCTGCGGCACCCGGCGCGGTGTAGTGGACGCGCTTCACTTCGAAGAGGTCCAGTTCTTCCAGCAGGGCCACCAGCAGGCGCGTGCGCGCTTGTGCCGCTTCGTAGTTCTCACAGAACCGCAGCGCCTGCAGCGTCAGTTCGGTGGGCGTGCCGTCTTCGAACAGCGCCACCGCGCCCGCGTCGTCACCCTTGGCCGCCACGCGGCCCGATGCGTGATCGAGGCAAAGGATCAGCCGGTCGCTGCCCTCGTCCCGCGCGAACACGAAGGGATAGCGGCGCAGATAGGCCGGGATATAGGCGCCGGGGCGGTATCCACCCTCGGCAACGAACAGGTTCTTCTCCGCCTCAAGCGCGGTGACCACGTAAGGCTGGCGATCGTCGCCGAAGAACAGGATCGGGTAATCGAGCGCGGCGCGCTCGAACTCGTCGACCGAAAGCTGCACCATCGGCGCGGCGGCAGCGAATCCGAAATCGGTAGGCGCGACAATGACCGCCGCATCGGCGTGCGTGGCGGAATGCACCGGGCGCGGATCGCGATAGAGCGGCAGGCTGCCGTTCACTTGCGGGCCAGCGGCAGGCGCGGCCGCAGCCGTTTTTGCCGCGTCGGTTGCCTTGCGATTTTTCTGCTTCGATTCCGTCATATGCCCCACCAGTAATTTCATGTCTGTCGCTGCCCGGCCCCATCGCGTGCGATGCCCCATGGCCGGCAGATGGTTAGTTCACCTGTTAGATCAGCGACTTACGCGAAGCGCCCATATGCAATGGTTTGCGAGGGTGCAAGCGCGTGTGTCGCCTTTCTTTCGGCGTGACGCCAAATTGGCGCAATCCGTTCATCTACTTATAGACGCATTCCCTGTGGAAACGGCGGTTTACACGCATTTAACCATGACCTGATGGTTGTGTTCAAAAGGGGTCATTCATGACATCGATGTCGGCGATTTGTCCGATATATGTCGAAACCCGGAATAGTCGTTTTTTGACAGCGCATTAGTTGATGAATTAGGCCCTATCGCAAGCACGATTGCATAAAACGCCCCGATCACCACCCTTGAAATTTCGCCGCTCAGGCCGCACTATGCTGCGATGCACAATGAGTTTATCCCGGACGTACGCGCATGAGCGAGACCCGAATGCAGATCATGGCGGCGATCGCGCATCAGCGCACCGTGATGACGCAGTACAATGGCGCTGCGATCAAGCTGGCGCCGCATCTGCTGTTCGAACGGCACGGCGATCTCTTCGTCAGCGCCCTGAACATGAGCAAGGCCTGGCGCACGCCGGAAGAACAGCGGCTGGGTCAATTCAAGCTGGCCGGCCTCTCCGACGCGGAAGTGCTGGACGAAACGTTCGCGCCCCTGCCCGGCTACGAAGCTACGTTGCCGCGCGAAGGGGATACGCTGGTACTGGCGGTCTGAACGGGATCTTCAGGGGAGTTCCGAAAGCCTGATCGCCCCTTCGGGCAGGCGATAGCCGGGCACTTCCCAGGCCACGTCATGCACGATCGGCTGCGCCGGCAGGGTGCGGCGGCGGAACAGGTTCATCCGCCACTCCCACCGCTCACGCGCGAAATTCCAGTGCTTTTTCGGAACGAATTCGGCCAGCGCCCATAGCCATGGATGCATGCCGTAGTGGATCTTCGCCTCGGGACTGGCCGGCGCGTATGGGCCGGGGATTTCGCCAAGCACTTGCGCCAACCGGTCAGGATCGAGCAGCAGACCGGCCTTCTGCGCTTCGGCAGCCATCCATTGCAGCGGATACTTAGACATCCCGCTCTCCGCCTCCGGCCAGCCGCCGCCAACGTCGCAGTGCGTGCCGGGAAACCAGACCTCGCGAATGTCGCGCCGAGGATCCTCGCGAAACCAGTTGACGCGGAAGAAGCCGCGCCGCTCGTCCAGCGCCTTGGCATGGCGGACAATGGCGACGTCCGGATTGAAGCGGGTGTAGGGAATGGTCAGCGGGCTGCCGATCCAGCCGACCGAGTTCACGGTGTCCCACACGCCCAGAAAATGCACCGGGCAATCGCGGGCGGAAATCGTGCCCTTGAAATCGCGCGCCAGTTGCGCGCGCGCCTTGTAGGGATCGCCGGGCCGGGCGCGTGCCATGGCCCAAAGCATCTTGACGGCATAGGGGACCAAGGGGTCGTTCCCCCGCATCGCCAGACCATAGCAATGGAGCATCGCCGCCACCACGCGCGCGGTATAGGCGCCCCGGCTGAATCCGAAGATGTAGACACGGTCTCCGGGCCGATAGGTGTCGGCAAGGTAGCGATAGGTGTCGGCAATGTCGTCCTGAAGGCGGTAGCCGAAAGCCAGCCCGGCCAGTTGCCCCAGCCACCGCCCGGTCTTCGTGCCGATGCCCGTCGGCGCGCGGGTGCCGATGCCGGGATGATAGTAGACGGCCTGCCTCGCCTCATCCTTCACCAGCGCGTGAAAGAGTTTGATGACGCTGGTGCGGTCTTGCGAAAACTGGTTCGAAGTACCGTCGCAGCAGACGACGATATTGCGGCCCGTATAGTCTTGCCCCTGTTCGTCCGCCATACGGCCCCCACCAAGTCGCGATAGGGCCGAGGATGCCTTTATTCGGGGGCAAGTTCCAGCGCATAGAACCGCGTGTCCACCGCCATGCGCGGAAAGCTTTGCGGCAGGTCCGCCGCGTCGATCAGGCGGAAGCCGTGCTTTTCGTAAAAGCGATGCGCGGCGAGGAAACGGTCGGTCGTGCCGAGAAAGACCTGCCGCGTCCCCGCCGCGCGCGAGCATTCGAGCAGCCGGGCCAGAAGCGCCTGCGCGACGCCGAATTCCCTGCCCCGGAATTCGGCCGCGACGAACATCTTGCGCAAGGCCCCCCTATTTCCCCCGATGTCCTTCATGGCGATCGTGCCGACGATCCGGCCTTCATGCTCCGCGACCAGGAATTCGCCCGATCCGACCTGGTAAAAGGTCGGAATCGCGCGAAGATCGGGCTGGTCGTCGGCCGTGATGGCAAGGCCGAATTCCTCCCGCTGGATCGGGAGGATCACGTCGACGACGCCCTGTTCGTCCGCGGGGACGAAGGGCCGGATCACGAGGCTGCTCATGCCCGCCGGTTAGGCAGCGCGGCGGATCAAGGCAAGCGATCCGCCGCGCGGCTCATCGATTAGGAATCGGCGTCCTGCTTGACGTTGGCGTCGTCTGCCGAGACGAAACCATCGTGGTTGGCATCGTGGCGCAGGAACATCGCCCAGCCCGATGCGTCGAATTCGGCATGAGTGATGCCGCCGGACTTGTCGCTGTCCAGCACACCGAACCGCACATCGGCCTGGCGCATCTGGCGCGTGCGCTCTTCCTCGCGAGAGGCGGCAGGTTCGGTCAGCAGTTCCTTTTCCAGCCGCTCCCGATAATCGCCGACATATTCGTCGTGAGAGAGCACACCGTCGTGATTGCGGTCCATCCGCGCGAATTCGGCGTCGCGGCCGCGCTGGTATTCGTCCTTGCCGACTTTGCCGTCGCCGTCGAGGTCCTGCTCCTTGATGAACGTCGCCCGGTCGTGAGAGGCGGCGTGAGCGGTGCCCGTCACCGCCAATGAGGCGGCCAGAGCGAGGGCAGTGCGGATCGATTTCTTGGTCATGGTTCTTCTCATTCGCTAACGGAATAGGTCAGGGCATAGGTGTAGCTGCGCGCCGGATCGGCGCCGGCGGCGTTCACGCGGTGGCGGGTCATCGCGAAGTAGAGGCCCGGCTCTGGCGCGGTGATGCTGAAGCGCCCCTGCGCGTCGCTGGTGATCAGCGGCAGGCGGCGGTTTTCAACCTCGCCGGGGCGGCCTTCCTCCACTTCGACATCGGCGTTCGCCAGCGGCTTACCATTGAACAGCACCTGGAATTCGGCCGGCTTTCCGGCGCGGATGGCGGCAGGATGGGTGATCGCGCGATATTCGATGCCCTTGCCGGTCGGCGCCAGCGCGGCCTGTGTGGGGGTGCCGCGACTGACGTAAGTTTCGGCCTTGGTCATGCTCTGCATGTCCACCGGCGTCACCCCGGCGGGGAGCGGGCGGCGCGGGTCGATGAATTCCCACTGCCCGTCGATCAGCGCGGCCTTGGCGACGCGGCCCTGCCGTTCGCCGCTGGTGATGCGATAGGTGCCGTCAGCCGGTGTCGGCACTTCCAGCACGGCCAGATCGCGCAGCATCACCGGCTTCAGCGGTGTCGCCTGCCCATCGGGGCCGACCACCTGATAAGCGTCGGACTGCATGGCGATGGCCGGCACGAACACATGTTCGCTGAATGCCGCTTCCACGGTCACGTGGTCGCCTTTCTCCAGCGTAAAGCCATTGGGCAGCAGGTAGGGCGAGTGCGCCAGCGCCGGCGCGCCCGCGAGCACGGGAAAGGCGCAGCCGGCCAAGGCGAGCGCAAGCCGCAATCGGTTTGAACGAGTCATGAAAATCCATCCCCTCAAAAGCGAATGCGCGGCTCGTCTCACAAACTCTATTGCGAATCAATAGCAGTAGGATAAATGAGCGGCGTTGGCGCTCTTAGGGATGCGCCTGGGGCTCTCACATTTTCGGCAGGAATCGCGCGCGGTCGTGCCGCTCCTGCCTGTTCTTATTGCTATTGCCTCGCATTCGTGGAAAGGAATCATTGATGGATATGGGTCTGCTGACAGGAACGAGCAAGGCGAGCATCGACTGGGCCGCTGCCGCGCTGCTTCTCGCCGTTCCCTGCACCCCTGCGCTGGCGCAGACGGCGAGTGGGGCGTCGAAGGACGATGCCGTTCGTCTCGGCAGCTTCCCGGTCAAGGCCAAGGCGGAAACCGACGATGCCGACGCCGATCGCAGCAGCACCGGCAAGCCCCGCGTCCTCACCACCACGACCACGGCCGAAACCCTGCGCGAACGCATGGTCGACAGCCTCACCGACTACGCCCGCCGCGTCGATGCCGGGGTGAATTTCAACCCGAACAACAATTCGATCAACATTCGCGGGCTCGATTCGAACCGCGTGCTGACCACCATCGACGGTATCCGCACCCCTTGGCTGGAAGACGGCGCACGCGGTGTGCAGGGCGGCGTTGCCTCGTTCGATTTCAACTCGCTGAGCGCAATCGACGTGGTGAGAAGCGCCGATTCCAGCTTCTTCGGCACTGGCGCGCTGGCCGGCGCGCTGGCGCTGCGCACGCTCGATCCCGAAGACCTGCTGGTGGACGGCAAGACGCAGGCGGGGCTTGGCAAGGTTACCTATGACAGCGCCAGCGACAGCATCTATCTGAATCAGGCCGCCGCGGTGCGCAGCAAGGATACGCTGTTCCTGATTCAGGGCGGCTACCAGAACGGCAACGAGACCAAGAACCAGGGCAATACCGGCGGCACGGGCTCTACCCGCACCGATGCGAACCCGGCCAGCTACGACCAGCTCAACCTGCTGGTGAAGCTGCATCAATACCTGCCCGGCGGTCATCGTCTTGGCCTGACCGGCGAAATCTTCTCGCGCGATTACAACGAGAATACGCTGACCAGCGTGGGATCGACGTACTCCACCTACCTCACCGACGAGAAGACCAAGCGCAAGCGGATCTCCGGCAGCTATGACTATCAGGGCGATGGCGGCACGATCCGTGAGGCGCACCTTGTCAGCTACTGGCAGCGCAGCAACCTGCAAACCTACACCGACGGCACACGCAAGACCGCACCGATCGGCCAATACATCCGCGACAGCGACCTTCAGGTGGAGATGTTCGGCCTGAACGGCAACATCACCGCCGATTTCCAGACCGGATCGATCTCGCACGCGATCACCGTGGCCGGCGAAGCCTATCGCACCAACACCAGCCAGTATGCCGCCGGGCAGGACAACTGCACCGCCGCGATCTATTCCTGCTCGTTCCTCCACGTGAACCAGTCGGACATGCCGACCGTGCACGGAACCGACCTTGGCTTCGTCATTCAGGACCGCATCGGCTTCGGCGCGGCGGACTGGCTGCATGTAACGCCGGGCATTCGCTACGACTATTACCGTCGTTCGCCGCAGGACACGCCCAGCTACACCGAAAACGCCGCCTACGAGGGCCTGCCCGCCAAGTCTTCCGACACGCGCTGGTCGCCCAAAGTGCTGGTGGAGGCACAAGTGCTTTCGAAGCTGACGCTCTACGGTCAGTATTCACAGGCCTTCCGCGCGCCTTCCGCCACCGAGCTTTACCTCACGTACGGCGGTACCGGCAGCTACGTAAGCATCGGCAATCCGGACCTGAAGCCGGAAACCAGCAAGGGCTACGAATTCGGCGCCCGCTTCGGCGATGACAAGCGGGGCCTGCGCGTGGCCTATTACCACAACAACTACCACAACTTCATCGACACGGTGACGACGACGGCCGCCGCCGCCGGGCTTTCCGGCAGCTATCCCTTCGGCGTGTTCAAGTACATGAACCTCAACCGCGTCCGCATCTACGGCGTGGAAGCCAGCGGAAACTGGGAATTCTCCAAGAACTGGCGGACCTGGGCCTCGATCGCCTATGCCAACGGCAAGAATACCGAGGACGATTACCACCTGAACTCGATCCCGCCGCTGCGCGCGGTTATGGGTGTGGGCTACAGCCACGAAAACTTCGGGCTGGACCTGTCCGGCACGGTGGCCGCATCGCGCAACAAGGTGGAAAATCCGGCGTCGGATCTCAACAAGACGCCCAGCTACGGCATCATCGATGCAACCGCATGGGTGCGTCCTGCGTTCGCGGAGGGCTTGCGCATTCAGGTCGGTGTCTACAACCTGCTGGACAAGACCTACTATAACGCGCTCGACCTGCCGGACAGCGGCAGCATCGGCAAGCTGTTCTATTCGCAACCCGGCCGCACCGTGAAGGCGACCGCGCTCATCTCGTTCTGAAAGGCCCGTACCGGATCATGACCCAACCTGCTGACAACGCGCTGGCACCCACGCTGGTGCAATCGCTTCGCGCCGGGACGCACGACATGCATGATCGCCTGGACAAGGCGATCATGGCGGCCGATCCCTTCGCCAGCGTGCCGGGCTATGCCCGCTTCGTGGAGATGCAGTACTTGTTCCACCGCGACATCGCCGCGCTCTATTCGGTCGAGGCCCTGCAGTACGTTCTGCCGGGCCTTGCCGAACGGCAGCGGATAGACCTGATCGCGGCGGACCTTGCCGATCTGGACCGCGCATTGCCGGAGGCCGATGGCCCTCCGGCATTCGCGGACGGCGCGGCAGTGGACGTGCCCACCGCGCTCGGCTGGCTCTACGTAGCCGAAGGTTCGAACATGGGCGCGGCGCTGCTGCGCAAGGAGGCCGCCAAGATCGGGCTTTCGGACCATCACGGTGCCCGCCACCTCGCCCCGGCGCCCGAAGGCCCGGCGGCGCATTGGCGTGCTTTCGTGGCAGGGCTGGATGCCGCTAATCTTACTGAAGAGGAAGAAGAGCGCGCCGTAGCCGGCGCCAAGGCCGCATTCGAACGCGTCCGGTCGCTCGCCGATGCCCGCTTCGCCTGAGCGGCCCGACAATACCGACGACCTGCTCCGCCGGGGCAGGACATCGCGCATGGCCTGGCTGGTGCTGGGCCTTGCGCTGGTGGGCGTGGGCGTGATCGGGATCTTCGTTCCGCTGCTGCCGACCACGGACTTCATGATCCTCGCCCTGCCCTGCTTTGCCCGATCTTCGCCGCGGCTGGAGGCATGGCTGCTCGATCATCCCCGTTTCGGCCCCGGCCTGCGCGCCTGGCGGGCGGAGCGGGTGATCCCGCGCCATGCCAAGTACGCCTCGTGGATCGGCATGACGATCGGCTTCACCTCGTTCTGCCTGTTGGCCAAGCCGAGCTTGATGGTGGCTATCCCGGTTGCCCTCGTTCTGCTGGCCTGCGCGGTCTGGGTAGGACGGCGGCGCGAGCCGGCGCAAGTCGCGGCCGAAGCCGAACCGGAAAACGCCTAGACAACGCGGCCGATCTTCCTCCCGGCGAAGGCGGCTAACCTCTCATTCCCTCTACAATTTGCCGTTCCGGATGCGCCGACATTGCCGACATTCGGATGGGGCGATAGGTCTCTTGCCCATGAGGTTACCATGGCAAAAAGCTGAAATGTCAGAAGCCCTGATTATTCGAGGCGCGACGATAATTGCCCAGCATTGGGGCCCTTCGGACGATCATAAAATTGAAGCCCTTCGTAGCGACGGCTTTTCTGAAGGGGAGGCCTGTCGACTGGTTGAGTTGCTACCTTTGGCCTTCAGTCGCCCGATCTTGGAGGAGTTAGGTGTCCGCCATTTTTCTAATAGAATTACCGCGCTGAAGGCCGATGGTACAAGCGTTACAGCGGATTTGAACCGGCAACCGGAATATGTCGGTGGCCTGAAATTGGCGCGCGCTCACCGCGCACGTGGTCGAATGGACCATGAGACATTCAAGCTCATCGCCGCCAGTAGCGCAGACATTGATGCGATTAGTAAAGCTCTCAACGCAGGTGTGGACATCAAGGGGGCAACGATAGCCTCATGCTTGCTCGGGGCGGAAATTGCCTTGCACCTCATTAGGTGAGGATGTCCGCTCCCCCCGACTTTACCACCGTTCGACAACTATGCTCGTACCACTAAAAGCGGACGGTCATTCAAACTGTGGCTTCTCCCCCCCAATTGATTGACACGCTCCGGCCCTAAACGCGCTCCGCATGGAGGACATAGCGCCAGGGCCCACGCCGCACCGCGTCGAAGGGCCAGCAGGTGACGAGATCCAGATGTTCGCCGCTGGCAAGTTCCGACACCGCATAGCCGTCCCAGCGCACTACGTCCGATCCGGTGACGCGATAACGGCGCTGCAGTCCGTCACGCGTCTGGACGGTAATCTCGTCCCCCTTGTGCAAATCGCGCAGGAAGCTGAAATGCGTGTCGCGGTGCGCGGCGACGACGGCGGTTCCGGGCTGGCCGAAAGTCGCTCCGCCCGGTAGCAGCGTAGGCCCGAAGGCCAGCGCTTGCCCCGATCCGCTGTCCAGCACCACCCGCGTCACGCCCAGCCGGGGTGCGGAAATCCGGGCCACGGGGGTCATGTCCGCCCAGGCCCAGGGCTTTTGCGGAGCATGGAGTGCAAGGCTGCGATCGAATGCCCGGTCCAACAAGACCTGCGCGACCATGGCCTTGGCGGGGACATAGAGCCCCCGCCCCACTTCCGCCACGCCCGCCAGGCACAACGCCGGGAGCAGGAGGACCAGAAGGCCGCGCCCGTGCGCGGCCTCCTTCACCTGAGCCAGCCGGATCATGCCGCCCTCCGGCGCAGCAGGATGGCAAGGCCCGCAAGGCCCGCCAGCAGCATCGCCAGCCCCTTGCCCACCAGACCGACGAAGCCCGTGGCGGTCTGCGGCAGTTCCAGCGCGTCGGCCTGCGTCGCGGCGAGGTCTCCGCCCGGCTGTGTCTGTACCGCGTCCTTGCCGAACAGCCTGTCGAAGTCCCAACCCGCAGGGAGGTTGATCGGCAATTCCTCCTTCGTCAGCCGCGCGCCGGCCGGGCGCGAGGGCGTCTCGTCCACCGCAACAAGGCTGGTACGGCTGGTGACGATGCCGTTTTCCATGCCGATCCGTTCCACTTCGGCATCGGCGGCATCGTCCTCCAGTTTGCCGAGCGCGCGATCCGCCTCGACATCGGTGATGCGCCGATGCGCCCAGAGCTTCTCGATCGCCGGGCTCGGCAGGGCCGAGGAAAGGTCCACGCGCCGCTCCCAATGCTTGCCGCCAATCGTGCCGCTGACTGTCAGCGTGCCGGCAAGGTGCTCGGTCCGCCCCACCAGCACCAGCGGCCGCCCGGCATAAACGTCCGGCAGACGCGAGGGCGTAAGGTCCAGCGAGCCACCCTCTACCCGCACCGACAGGTCACGCACCGCCGGATGGCTCAGCACATCGAGCAGCGGCATCATCTTCGCCGCCACTTCGCCCGGCGCGCCGACATGGGTGTAGACGCCGCCGCCGATGGTGGACATGCGCTCCATCAGATAGTCGTTCGGGGCAGAACCGATGCCGACCATGAAGACGTGGCTGCGCCCGGCATCGGCGCCGATCGCGGCCATCATCTCGCGCTCGTTGGAAATCTCGCCATCCGTCAGGAACACGATCTGGCGCAGCGCGTCCGCCTCTCCCCCCGTTCCAGCGTCCTCCAGCGCCGCCTTCAGCGCCGGCAGCATCTCGGTGCCGCCTTGCGCCTCCAGCGATCCGGCGAAGCGCTTCGCCAGCGCCACCTGATCGGGCGTGGCGGCCACGCTGTGTTCGAACAGGCGCGTCATCGTGTCGTCGAAGCGGATCACGTTGAAGTGGTCCTGCGGGCGCAAGGTGCCCAGCGCGTGGATCAGGCTGGCCTTCGCCTCATCCATCGAATCCCCGCCCATCGATCCGCTGTTGTCGATCACGAAGACCATCTCGCGCGGCGGCGGCGGCAGGTTGGAGAGGTCGGCCGGCGGCGTGACCGAGGCCATCACGTAATCGCCCTTTTCGGTGTGCTGGGCGAAGAGGCCCAGCGTCGGGTCGGCAGAGGCCGAGCGCCAGTCGAGCACGAAATCACGGTCGGCCGGCACGCTGGCATCGGCAAGATTGATCGTGCGATTATCGAGCGGACCGGTGATGCTGACCTTGTGGTAGCGGCTGATGAGGTTGGCCACTTCAAAACCGGGCGCAAGGTGGACCGAGATCGTCGTGGGATTGAGAGCAGTTCCAACCTTCGGATCCAGCACCGGCGCGGCCGTCACGGCATTGGCGTCGGCCACGGCCGCCTCCGAACCCAGCGTATGCGGCGGCGTATAGCGCGGCCCCACCACCAGCGGCAGGCGCAGCGAGAACGTGCCGTTCGCCTGCGAAACCGGGGCCTGATACTCGATGGAGATCAGCACCGTCTCGCCCGGGCCGACATTGGCGACCATGGTGGTGAACATGTTGGGCCGCTGCTGTTCGACCAGCCCTGCTTTGCGGCCGCTGGCCTTGGCCGCCTCGTAGGTCTCGCGCGCCTTTTCGCGCGGCTGGATGTGGCCGACGATCACGCGCTGGCCCACCACCATCTTCAGCGAATCCACCGCACCATCCTGCGGCAGCGGATAGAGGTACTGCGCCTCCATCCACTTGTCGGAGGTGTTGCGGAAGGCCTGCGTCACCCGCACGCGGGCGACCTGCCCGGTCACCGTCACATCCATGTCGGTGCCCAGCCGCACGGCCGGAAGGCTATTGGCGACGCCCTGCCCGGTCAGCATCAGCGTGCCTGCCGGCGGGCCATCGTCGGATGCGGCGGCATCGTCCGCATCGTCGGCGGCAACGGCGGCAGTGGTGTGAACGGCCAGCGCCACCGGGGCCGCCAGCGCGAGCATGGCGGCAGGGATCAGGGCGCGGCGGAAAGAGAGGAAGTGCGGCATGGAGAGGCTCCTTCGATAATCCGGAGCCCTCCCTCTATGCGCACGGCGGCCCGCACAGCCACGAGCAGTCTTGGCCAATTCCTGCCGCCGATGTGCGGGAAATACGTCAATGCGCACACGCCATTGACGGCGTGTGCGCATTTGTGCGGAAATAGGCAGCAATGACCATGACCGACCTTCCGGATTCCGCCCCGCCCTCCGCCGAAAGCGCGGAAACCGCACGCCTCGTGCGCGAAGAGATCGCACGCCGCCGCATGTCCCGGCAGGCGCTGGCGGACATGGCGCGTATCAGCCTGTCCACGCTGGAAAAGGCACTGGCGGGCAAGCGCCCCTTCACGCTGGCCACGCTGCTGCGGATCGAGGAAGCGCTGGGCGTCAGCCTGCGCCCCGATACGGCGCGGCCCGGCACCGTGCCCGCCCCGCAAGGCGGCGACGTGGCGAGCGAGGCGCTGGGCGCCTACGCACACTCAGCGGTGGCGTGGCTGGAAGGCCGCTACCTGACGCTACGCCCCAGCTTCGGCACGCCGGGCAGCCTGTTCGCCTATCTCATCACGATCCGCTGGGATGCGACCGGTGCTTGTCTGGCCTATGCCGAATCCGGCCGTTCGGATGGGCGTTTCGAACAGAGCGGCCACGTGTCGCTGCCCAACCTTTCCGGGCACATCTATCTCGTCACCAACGAACAGGGGCAGTACCGGCTTGCCATCCTTTCACGCCCGACGATCGACGGCGGGATGTTCGGCATCCTGACGACGCTGGAGGTCGGCAAAGGATCGCAGCTGGTCCCCGCGGCCACCCCGCTCGCCCTGCGCAAGCTGGCAGCGGGCGAGGATCCGATGCTGGGTCTGGTGACGCCGGACATGCCCGATTTCGCGGCTTATCGCGCGATGCTGGGCCGCGCAGTGGAGGAGGATTTCGCGCGCCTGCACGCGCTCTGCTGATCGAACCGGCGGCGGGCGATCAGCCCTTGCGCCAGTGCAGCAGCGCGATGGTCAACCAGGCGCCCACCGACAAGTGGGCACACCAGGCGACCGCGCCATAGCCGCCGCCGAACGCCATGGCGTCCACCCCGAAAGCCAGCGCCAGCAAGGCATATCCGGCAACCCGGATCGCATGGGCCTGACTCTTGGCCAGGGTGCGCCCGGCAAGGTCCCGCTGATGGCGGGACATCGACAGCGCCAGTGCGACGAAACCGCCAAGCGCCAACAGGATCGCAAGAATGTGGGTCATGCCCGCACCGCCCGGTCTCGCCCTGTCGCACCGTCGGTGCCCGCCTTGCGCGACCGCGCGGAAAGCTTTGCAGCGCCCAGCGCGAACAGGGCTGCCAGAGCCAGCATCACCAGATCGAACGAGATGAACAGCCAGTCGCCGCGCACAATGCTGATCGGCAGACCGCGGCTGGTGGTGAAGGCATTGACGACCGGCACGGCAGCATAGAGCACCGCCGCAAGCGTCAGCCCTTCAACCCAGGCACGCGCGGCAGGCCGCACCAATGCCCAAAGCAGGACCCCCAGCCAGACGGCGAACAACGTGTGGATTTCCCAATCCGGCCGATCCGCCAGGCCGCTGGGTATCAGCCGATTGGCCAGGAAATAGGCGGGAATCCCCGCGCCCAAACCGGCCACGACGGCGATATTGAGCCGTTCGACGAGCCGGAAACCAAAGTGCGGTCGCTGCGGATCGGGCAGCCGCTGGCGGCGCTTGACCGTCCATAGCACCAATCCGGTGCCCACCATCGCCGTGCCCGCCAGCCCGCTGAGGAAATAGAGCCATCGCAGGCCCATTTGCGCGAAACGCCCAGTGTGCAGGCCGATCATCACGCTTTCGGTCTCAAGCGCCGCGCCCTTGGGCAGGCTGCCGTTGAGTACGCGGCCGGTGGCCCCTTCGAAGGTCAGCACTTCGCCGCGCGATCCCATGGCCTCTCCCGGTCCGCGCGTCACCGCCACGGTCGCTTTCGCGTCACCGGGATTGTCGATCCGCACGTAGCCGACCTGGCGGCCACCCCACTGCGCGGAAGCGGCCCGCATCAGCGGCCCGATATCGACGAGCGGAGCCTTGGTGCCGCTACGCTCGGGCGCGGCGGCCTCTCCGAAGACTTGCGCCTGAAAGGTATCAGGCGATGCGTAGTTCGCCAGAATCCCCCAGGGCACGTACATCGTCATCAGCGTGACCAGCCCGGTGAAGGTGATCATCAGATGAAAGGGCAGCGCCAGCACGGCTGTCACATTGTGCGCGTCCAGCCAGGATCGCTGCCCCTTGCCGAAGCGCAGCATGAAGAAATCGGCAAAGATCTTCTTGTGCGTGATCACGCCGGAAAGGATCGCCGCCAGCATGAACATCGCCGCGATGCCGACCAGATAACGCGCCCAGAGCACCGGCATGTAGTGCAGGTCGAAATGGAAGCGATAGAGGAAATAGCCGCCGCGCGTCTCGCGCGCGGTAACCTCGTCACCGTTCTGATCGACCACGGCTTCGGTCTGCGCGGCGGCGCCGGTGCCGGGATACCAGAACAACTGCGTGGTCGCGCTGCGGCCGTTGGGCAGTGACAGATACCAGAAGCCGGCGTCGGGCGCCTTGCGCTCCAGATAGCGGATCGCCCCTTGCGCCGATTTGACGGGATCGGCATCGCCCACAACCTCTGGCTGCATCCAGCGCGTGATCTCGTCCTGGAAATAGGCAGAGGTGCCCGTGGCGAACATCGCGAACAGCAACCAGCCGAGCACGAGGCCGGACCAGGTGTGCACCAGCGCCATCGATTGCCGCAGGCTATCCTTCACAGCCGGCCCCCCGCTTGCAGGGAAAACCATAGCCAAATGGCCATGACGCCGCCCGAAACGGCCATCCACAGCCACACGCGCGCGATCGAGCGCATGCCGAACGCGATCAGCGCCACTGTGGCGAAGATGGCGAACGACAGCAGAGTACCCGCCACGCTCGCCTCCGCCGGCGCGACACCCATGCCATACGCCAGCCCGCGCGCGATGCAGGCCGTGGCCAGCGAAGACAGCGCATAGTTGGCCGGTATCGCCGCCAGCAGCCGGGCTGCTAGGTTCGTCCTGGTAATGCCGGTTGCAGAGGAAGCCATGGCGCCTGTCCTGCCTGTTACCGAGCGACGCGCGCCAAGCGCAGCACCGCCGCAAAATCAGCCGGACTCGGGCCGAATGGTTTGCCGGATGAAGTCGTTGTTTTCACGCTTAGACCACCTTCCGACATGCTATTGCGAGCCATTCGCACAAATTCGGCTGCTAGGCGTTGGCGGTGGTCGAGTCAATCGCCCGAAGCTTAAAACTGACGTGGAATAGCCATGCATCGCCGGAACGCCGGTGCGGAATGACGCCGCAGCCGAATGCGCCGTCCGGATGCAGGCTTGCGGGCCATGGTTACGAAGGCTAGGAGCCTGCCTGTCTGCCACCGCTCCAACGGCGGCGGGCAAGATCGCGCCGGTGCCCCGCAAGGGGCTTAATACGGGAACACGGTAAGAGCGGCCCGCCCGCTCGATTCCGGGGCTGTCCCTGCAACTGTAAGCGGTGAGCGCGATGCACATTCGCGGCGGGACGACGATTTCCGCCGCAGCCACTGGGTCGGACGCTAAATCATGCGGGGCCTGGGAAGGCCGTGCATCGCGTGATGACCCGCGAGCCAGGAGACCTGCCGGCGCGATGTCGCTCTTGCCGTGGCCCAGGGAATGGCCAAGGCACGGTAACTCTTCCGTCTGAGCGACGTGATGCATGCGGCCGGGGCCGCAACGGCATGCCACGTCGGGCGCGCGCGCCTGTCCGTCGTCGCAGGCCAGGCGTCGCGTTTCGGCCATCCGGACGCGGCGAGACGCTCCGCCCGTTTCCGAGTTACCGGCGCGCGGGAGAAGACCGTTGAGCAAAGTTCCCACCACCGTCATCACCGGCTTCCTTGGCGCCGGCAAGACCACGCTGATCCGCCACCTGCTGCAGAACGCCAAGGGCCGCCGCCTCGCCCTCATCATCAACGAGTTCGGCGATGTCGGCGTCGACGGCGAACTGGTGAAGGGCTGCAACGACGAAGCCTGCCCGGAAGACGATATCGTCGAACTGGCCAACGGCTGCATCTGCTGCACCGTCGCCGACGATTTCCTGCCGACCATGCAGAAGCTGCTCGACCGCGAGAACAAGCCCGATCACATCATCATCGAAACCAGCGGCCTTGCCCTGCCCAAGCCGTTGGTGAAGGCCTTCCAGTGGCCCGACATCCGCACCCGCGCCACGGTTGACGGCGTGGTCGCGCTGATCGACGCCGATGCCGTCGCGGCCGGCCGCTTTGCCACCGACGAGGCGGCACTGGCAGCGGCCCGCGCGGCGGATCCGATGCTGGACCACGAAAGCCCGCTGGAAGAACTGTTCGAGGAACAGCTGGGCTGCGCCGACATGGTGGTACTCAACAAGACCGACCTCGTCGACGCCGATGCGCTCGCCCATGTCGAGACGCTGGTGCTGGCCGAAACGCGCCCCGGCGTGAAGATCGTGCGCGCCGATCACGGCGCCGTCGACATCGCGGCGCTGCTGGGCATCACCGCCGCGGCCGAGGACGATCTCGATTCCCGCCCCTCGCACATCGACGGGCTGGACGAGGATCACGACCATGACGACTTCGATAGTTTCGTCGTCTCTGGTGGCGATGTGGTCGATCTCGACGCGCTTCTCGCCCGTTTGAACGACCTTATCGCAGAGCACGACATTCTGCGCGTGAAGGGCATGGTCGCCGTCGGCGGCAAGCCCAGCCGCCTTGTCGTGCAGGCCGTCGGCCCGCGCATCCAGCACTTCTACGACCGCGCCTGGCTGCCGCAGGAAGCGCGCCGCACGCAGCTGGTCGTCATCGGTCAGAAGGGGCTGGACCGCGCTGCCATCGAGGCGGGGCTGGCGGACGTTCTCGACGTCGTGAACGCCTGATGCACCTGCTGTCCGCCACGCCGGGGACGATCTCCAACGGCGAGGAGGCGATCGACCTCGACCAGTCTCCCGGCGACATGGTGATCCTCACCGTGGCGGACAGCGAACTCGCCTGCTTCGCGGGCGCGGCGGCGCGCATGCCCGAAGGCGCACCCAGCATTCGCCTCGCCAACCTGCTGCAACTGCGCCACCCCTATTCGATCGACCTCTATGTCGAAAAGGTGATCGCCAAGGCCAAATTCGTCTGCGTGATCCTGCTCGGCGGCAAGAGCTACTGGGGCTACGGCATCGACGAAATCGCCCGCGTCGCGCGCGAGAACGGCATTGCCTTCGCCGCCATTGCCGACGGGCGGGAGGCCGATCCCGCACTCGACCGCGCCTCCACCCTGCCCGCCGAACTGCGCGAGCGGATGCGTGACTATCTGCGGCAGGGCGGCACGGCCAATGCGCTGTCGTTCCTGCGCACCGCCGCCCGGACCATCGGCCATGACGCGGGCGAGCCGGACGATCCGGTGCCGGTGGCCGACGCCGGGCTCTATCTTGCGGGCACCGAGCGCGCCGGGCTTGCCGAAGTGCAGGCAGGCTGGACCGAGGGCCGCCCGCTAGCATTGCTGGTGTTCTACCGCGCACTGATGATCGCGGGCACGCTGGACGCCGTGGACGCCATGATCGCGGCACTTCAGGAGCGCGGCTTCAACGTCGCTGCCGTCCACGTCCGCGCCTTGCGGGAGCCTTTCGCAGTAGACTGGCTGGGCGGATTGCTGGGCGAGGTCGCGCCCGATGTGATCGTCAATGCCACCAGCTTCGCCTCCTCCTCCGCAGGCGATGACCGCAGGCCGGGCATTCTGGAGAAGGCCGATTGCCCGATCCTGCAAGTCGCCTTCGCGGGCGTCGAGGAAAGCGAGTGGCAAGGCGCCGCGCGCGGCCTTGGCCCGCGCGATCTCGCCATGAATGTGGCGCTGCCCGAAGTGGACGGCCGCCTGTTCACGCGCGCCGTCGCCTTCAAGGCCGCCGAACGCTTCGACGAAGTGACCCAGTGCGGCATCGTCGTCCCGCGCGTCGCGCCGGACCGGGTGGCGTTCGTCGCCGATCTCGCCGCCAACTGGGCGAGCCTGCGCCGCACGCCGTCTGCTGAGCGCCGCGTCGCGCTGGTGCTGGCGAACTACCCCAACCGTGATGGACGCATCGGCAATGGCGTCGGCCTCGATACCCCCGCCAGCACCGCCGCGATCATCGCCGCGCTGGACGAGGCGGGTTACGACACCCGCGAAGCATCGAAGGACGGCGCCGCGCTGATGCGCGTGATGACCGGCGGGGTGACCAACGACCTGACATCACTGGGCCGGCCCGGCGAAGTTTCGCTGCCGCTGTCGGTCTACGAAGCCGCCTCCGCAGCGGTGCCCGACAGCGCGCGCAAGGCCATGGTCGAACGCTGGGGCGAGCCATCCGCCGATCCCTTCGTGCGGGACGGCGCATTCCGCCTGCCGGTCCACCGCTTCGGCAAGCTAGCCGTCGCCGTGCAGCCCGCGCGCGGCTACAATATCGATCCCAAGGCCAGCTATCACGACCCGGCCCTGCCCCCGCCGCACGCCTATCTCGCCTTCCACGTCTGGCTGGCGCAGGACTTCGGCGCGCAGGCGGTGGTCCATGTCGGCAAGCACGGCAATCTGGAATGGTTGCCCGGCAAAGCCATCTCGCTCTCGCGCGAGTGTTTCCCGGAGATCTGCGCCGGGCCGCTGCCGCAACTCTACCCCTTCATCGTCAACGACCCCGGCGAAGGCACGCAGGCCAAGCGCCGCATCGGCGCCGTGGTCGTCGACCACCTCACCCCGCCGCTGACCCGTGCCGAGACTTACGGCCCGCTCAAGCAGCTTGAGGCGCTGGTGGACGAATACTACCTCGCCGCCGGAATGGACCCGCGCCGTCTCGACCGGCTGCGAAGGGACATTCTCGATCTGGCGCGCAGCCACGGCCTCGACCGCGATGCCGGGGCCAGCGGTGATGACGACGATGCCCTTTCGGCCATCGACAACTACCTCTGCGAGTTGAAGGAATTGCAGATCCGCGATGGTCTGCATGTCTTCACCCAGTCGCCCGAAGGCCGCTTGCGGCGTGACCTGCTAGTGGCGCTGGCCCGCACGCCGCGTGGCTATGACCATGCCGGACAGGCCTCGCTGCTGCGGGCGATGGCGGAGGACTTCGGTCTGGACTTCGACCCGCTCGACTGCCGGATGGGCGATCGCTGGAATGGCGTCCGGCCGGAACCGCTCGGGGCGGTATCCGATGAACCATGGCGCACCCACGGCGACACCGTCGAACGGCTCGAATTGCTGGCAGCGGAATGGGTTAGCGAAACAACCCAACTTCCGCTCGTCCTGAGCTTGTCGAAGGACCACAGCACAGCGCCAGCATCCTTCGACAAGCTCAGGATGAGCGGAGCGGGGGACAGGACGCTGGCCGTTCTCGACGCCATCCGCACCGACCTCGCCCCCCGCATCGATCTGTGCGGCCCGCGCGAGGCCGAAGCCTTGCTGGCCGGACTCGACGGGCGCTTCGTGCTACCCGGCCCCTCCGGCGCCCCCACGCGCGGACGGCCTGATGTACTTCCCACGGGGCGCAACTTCTACTCGGTCGACACCCGCGCCGTGCCCACTGCCGTTGCCTGGGAACTCGGCCGCAAGTCCGCCGATCTACTGGTGGAGGACTACCTCCAGCGCGAGGGCGAGTATCCCAAGGCCGTGGCCCTTTCCGCATGGGGCACCGCCAACATGCGCACCGGCGGCGACGACATCGCGCAGGCCCTCGCGCTGATGGGCGTGCGCCCGCGTTGGGACTGGACTTCGGGCCGCGTGGTCGGCTTCGAGGTGATGACCGTGGCCGAACTCGGCCGCCCGCGCGTGGACGTGACCTTACGCGTCTCCGGTTTCTTCCGCGATGCCTTCCCCGAACAGATCGACCTGATCGACAGCGCCGCACGCGCAGTAATGGCGCTCAACGAACCGTTGGGTGACAACCCCGCTGCCGAGCGCCACCGCGTGGAAATCGCCAAATTGGTCGAAGATGGCGAGGCCGAAGCGCAGGCCACCCACCGCGCCGGTTCGCGCGTGTTCGGCTCTAAACCTGGTGCCTACGGCGCCGGGCTTCAGGCCATGATCGACGAGAAAATCTGGCACGAGCGTGGCGATCTGGCCAATGTCTATCTCGACTGGGGCAGCTACGCCTATGGCGGCGGGGTGGAGGGCGATGCCGAGCGCGGACTCTTCGCCGCACGCCTCGCCTCGGTCGATGCCGTGGTCCAGAACCAGGACAACCGCGAGCACGACCTGCTCGACAGCGACGATTACTATCAGTTCGAAGGCGGCATCGCCGCTGCCGTCGAGCACCTGAAGGGCCGCGCCCCGATCAGCTATCACAACGATCACAGTCGCCCTGAGCGCCCGGTGGTCCGCACGCTGGAGGACGAGATCGGCCGCATCGTACGCGGGCGCGTCACCAATCCCAAGTGGATCGCCGGCGTCATGCGCCACGGCTACAAGGGCGCGTTCGAGATCGCCGCCTCAGTCGACTACCTCTTTGCCTTCGCCGCCACGACCCATGCGGTGAAGGACCACCATTTCGACGCCGTCCACGCCGCGTTTATCGAAGACGAAGCGGTGCGCGGCTTCATGGCGGAGGCCAATCCCGCCGCCTTGCGCGAAACCGCCGCGCGCCTTGCCGAGGCGCTGGAGCGCGGGCTTTGGAAACCCCGATCGAACAGTGCGGGCCTGACGCTCGCGGCCCTTTCAGGAGCATGACCATGGTGCAGCGTAGCGACGAACAGCACGCCGAGAAGATGAAGAAGAAGCAGGCCGCGCATGACAAGATCATGGCCGGAAAGACGGTCGAAAAGGGCCTGCTGATCGTCCACACCGGCAAGGGCAAGGGCAAGACCACCGCCGCGCTGGGCATGGTGGTGCGCGCCATCGGCCACGGCAAGAAAGTGGGCGTCGTCCAGTTCGTGAAGGGCGCGATGACCACCGGCGAGAAGGTCGTCTTCGATGCTTTCCCCGATCAGGTCGAATTCAAGCCGATGGGCGAAGGCTTCACCTGGAACACGCAGGACCGTGCCCGCGACATCGAACTCTCGCGCGAGGCGTGGGAGGAAGTGAAGCGCATGGTTGCCGATCCGGCCTATGACATGGTCTTGGCGGACGAACTCAACATCGTGCTGCGTTACGATTACCTGCCGCTCGACGAAGTGCTGGAAGTGCTGACCGCGCGCGGCGAGATGAAGCATGTGCTCGTCACCGGCCGTAATGCCCCGGATGCGCTGATGGAAGCTGCTGACCTCGTCACCGAAATGACGCTGGTGAAGCACCCGTTCCGCTCCGGCGTGAAGGCGCAGGCGGGCATCGAATTCTAGGCATGGCGCCGCAGTTCGGTCCCGAATTCCAGCACGAACTGGCAGAACTGCTGGCATGGCGCCGCGACGTGCGCCATTTCCGCAGCGATCCGCTGGGTGAAGAGGTCGTGGCCGAACTGCTGGCCACGGCCCAACTCGCGCCCTCGGTGGGCAATTCGCAGCCGTGGCGCTTCGTGCGCGTGCGCTCGGGCGAACTGCGCGAGGCGCTGGCCGTTCATGCCGATCTGGAAGTCGCCCGCGCGGGGGAAGCGATGTCCGAAGACCGGCAAACGACCTACTCCGCGCTGCAGCTTCACGGAATGCGCGAAGCGCCCGAAGTCATCGCGGTGTTCTGCGACGATGCCACGCCCATCGGCGGCGGCCTTGGCGCGGCGACGATGCCGGAAACGCGCGGCTATTCGGTGGTTCTGGCAATCCATACGCTCTGGCTGGCCGCCCGGGCGCGCGGATTGGGGCTCGGCTGGGTTTCGGTGGTGAAGCCGGACTATGTCGCCAAGCTGCTGGACGTGCCGCAGGATTGGCGCCTGATCGGCTTGCTCTGCCTTGGCCGCCCGCTGGGGCCCGATGTGGTTCCCGAACTCGAACGGCGCGGCTGGCAGGCCCGGCTGGACTGGCGCGTCAATGTCAGCGAGCGCTGACCTGCTGCGCCAGCGACCTTGCGGCCTTGACGTAGGCCGGCCCGCCGCAGACCGTCCAGGCCTGCGGAATGGCCACGCGCGGAATGTCCGCCAGGATCGGGTGCTGCATCATCTCCGTGCCCTGATCGGCCACTTTCAGCGTGGCGCTGTCCACCACGATGAAGTCGGGGTGGGCCATGGCCATTTCCTCAAGGCTCATCTGCGAAAGCGAGGGTTTGCCCAGCTTTCCGGCCAGATTGACAAGGCCCACACGGGTCATCAGGTCATCCACCAGCGTGCCCGTGCCGGTCAGGTACCCGCGCCGCTGGTAATAGGCGGCCACGCGGCCATGGCCAACGCTGCGCAGGCCCGCCAGATCCGCATTCATCCGCGCGATCATCGCCTCCCCGCGCTCCGGATGGCCGACGGCGCGGGCAACGTCGCGGATCGAGGCAAGGATGCTGGCGTAATCATGCGCGGACTTGAGATCGAGCGAGGGGTAATGCTGCCCCTTCAACACCGCGATGGCGGGATTGCGACGCGCGGGCATGCCGATCACAAGGTCGGGATCGGCCGCCAGCACTTCCTCCGCGGCGCCGCCGAAGACCGGCAGGCCCCGCGCCGCTGCCGCGACGTCCGACATGTTCGGATCGGTGGCATAGCGGGTCAGCCCGGCGATCTGGTCCCGGTCCGCCAGCGCGACGATCAGCTGGTCCGCGCAGAGGTTGAGCGAGACGATCCGATGCGGGCGCGCGCCGCTGGAATTGGGCGTCGAGCCGGCCGCCTGCGCCGGACGGGTGGCCGCGCTTTCCACCGCCATGCCGGGCAGCACCGCAAGGGCGATGCAGGCGGCAAGACGCAGACGATGATGTATTTTCCCAAAGCCCATGGCATGGGCTCCATACCAACACGGACCCGGGACACAAGCGTGACGGGTAGCCGATCCAATGCGAGGTTTTCGTGCCGTCGTTCAACAGTTCACTTCCATCCCGCCATTCGGCGCTGATCCCGGCGCTTGCCTGCGCTGCGATCGCGATCGCGATCGCCTCTCTGGCGCTGGGGCCGGTATCGCTGGCGCCCGGCCGCATTCTGGCAGCGCTGACCGGCGACGGTGACCACGTTGCCCGGGCGATCCTGTTGCAACTGCGGCTGCCCCGCACGCTGATCGGCCTGATGGTCGGCGCGATCCTTGGCCTGTCCGGCGCGGTGCTGCAGGGCTATCTGCGCAATCCGCTGGCGGAACCTTCGGTGCTGGGCGCATCCAATGCCGCCGCGCTGGGGGCGGTGATCGCGCTCTATTTCGGGCTTTCCGAATGGCACACCGCGATCCTGCCGCTGATGGCCATCATCGCGGCCATCGGCGCGATCGGCCTGCTGTTCGCGCTTGCGGGCCGGTCCGAAAGCCCGCTGAGCCTGATCCTTGCCGGTATCGCCGTGGCGACGCTGGCCGGCGCCGGCATCAGTCTGGCGCTGAACCTCTCGCCCAATCCCTTCGCGGCGATGGAGATCATGTCCTGGCTGCTGGGTTCGATCGAGAACCGGGCGATGGAGCACGTGTGGATCGCGCTGCCCTGCGTGCTGATCGGCGGCGCGCTGCTGCTGGCCGATCCGCGCGCGCTGGATGCCCTGTCGCTGGGTGAGGACGGCGCCCGCTCGCTGGGCGTGGACCTGCGCCGCACGCGCCGCCGATTGATGTTGGGCCTTGCCATCGGCGTGGGCGGTGCGGTGGCAGTTTCCGGCGCCATCGGCTTCGTGGGCCTGATCGTGCCGCATCTGATCCGCCCGCTCACCGATCGCAGCCCCTCCGCCCTGCTGGTCCCCTCCCTGCTGGGCGGTGCCGTGCTGCTGACCGGCGCGGATATTCTCGTGCGCCTGATCCCCACCGACGCCGAGCTGAAACTGGGCGTGGTCACCGCGTTCCTGGGGGTTCCGGTCTTCCTTGTCCACCTGCTGCGGGAGCGCCGCCTGTGGTGATGATCGCTATCGAGGATCTTGCCGTCCGCCTTGGCAAACAGGAGGTCCTGCACGGGATCGACGCGCGATTGGAACCGGCCACGCTGGTCGGAGTGATCGGCCCCAATGGCGCCGGCAAATCGACGCTGGCGCGCGCGATGCTAGGTCTGGTGCCCCCGCATCGTGGCACGGTGACGCTGGACGGGCAGGACTTTTCCGCGCTCCCCGCGCGAGAGCGGGCCCGCCGGATCGCCTATCTGCCGCAGGGCCAGACGCTGCACTGGCCGTTGACGGTGGAGCGACTGGTTTCGCTGGGCCGGCTGCCGCATCTCGGCCCGATGTCGCGAATTTCCGCAGAGGATCAGGCCGCGATCGACGACGCCATGGACCGCGCCGACGTGCGCCAGCTGGCCGCGCGGGACGCAACCCAGCTTTCCGGCGGCGAACGCGCCCGCGCCTTACTGGCACGCGCGCTGGCAGTGGGGGCGGAGGCGCTGGTGGTGGATGAGCCGCTGGCCTCGCTCGATCCCGGTCACCAGATCGATGTCATGGAAATGCTGTCGCGGGAGGCGAAAGGCGGGGCGCTGGTGCTGGCCGTGCTGCACGACCTCAATCTCGCCGCGCGGTACTGTCACCGCCTGCTGGTGATCGACGAGGGACGGCTGGTGGCCGATGGCTCGCCGGCCGAAGTGCTGTCTGAGGAACTGTTGCGGACTGTCTACGGCGTCACCGGCTTCAGCCGCATGTTGGACGATGCGCCGCTGATCGTGCCGCTGGCGCGCTGTCCGAAGCGATAACGGCGGTTCAGTGCGTGCGGCGGCGACGCAGCGCGCGGTCGGCAAGCATGCCGAGGGCGGCCATCGTGCCGCCCGTAAGGCCGGCGGTGCCGATGGCGACGATCACGGGCTGCGCCATGTCCGCGAAAGGACGGGCGCGGTCGTTGAAAGCTTCGATCATCCGGGTCATGGCGCTTCTCCTGCTGGTGCGCCGGAGAGGCCGGCTGCGTTGCAGTGGGAATGCGCCTTTATCGCTTTCCGAAACAGCCGGATAAACTTGCGGCAACTGTTCGAATAAATTGAAAAGCCGTCACGGCAGTCGCAAATCCGCCTCCAGAAAGTCTAGGAAAGCCCTGATGCGGGAGGCCAGCCTCCGGTGCCCCACATAAAGGGCGTGGATGTCTTCCCCATCCCCCGGATTGTATTCGGCCAGCACTTCCACCAGCCGCCCCGCCGCCAGATCGGCGGCGACGTGAAACCGGCCCAGGCGCGCGATGCCGCCGCCCGCCACGGCCATCATCCGCACGACTTCGCCCGAATTGCCCAGGAATGCGCTTTCCACGGCGCGCTGGTGGAGCGCGCCGTCGATCCGGAACGGCCAGGTGTCCATCGATCGGCGAAAACTGAATTGCAGGCAGGCATGGCGGGCCAGATCGCGCGGATGGGCCGGGGTTCCGCGCGAGGCAAGATAGGCGGGGCTGGCCACCAACGCCATGGCGCTGCGCCCCAGTTTCTTCGCCTTCAGCCCGGTATCCCGCAGCGGCCCGATGCGGATGGCGATGTCCGCCCGCGATTCCACCAGATCGACCAGTTCGTCCGACAGCGCCAGATTGACCTGCACCAACGGATAGCGCCCGGTAAAGCGCGGCAGGATCGGCAACAGACATTGCGTGCCGAAGGGGACTGAACTGTTGATCCGCAAGGGCCCGCTCGGCATGTCCTGCGCGCCGCCAAGATCGCGCTCCACATCGTCGACTTCGGCGATCAGCCCGGCCACGCGGTCGCGGTAGACTTCCCCTTCCGCCGTCAGCGAGAGCGCACGGGTAGTGCGCGCGATCAGTTGCACGCCCACGCGCGCCTCCAGCCGGGCGAGCGCGCGGCTGACCGCAGACGGCGTCAGCCGCAGCGCGCGGGCGGCTCCGGCCAGACTGCCGCTTTGCGCCACCGCCAGAAAGATCTGCATTTCGCCAAAGCGGTTGTCCATCGCGTCACTCGTGATTTTGATGCAATTCTGAGATGCCTTGATCCGCTCTAATCATCAATCCCCGATCCGCCTATCTTGCGACTGTTCCAACCTCTCCCCCCGAAGGAATTCTCGCATGGATCTGAAATTGAACGGCAAGACTGCCCTCGTCACCGGCTCCACCGCCGGTATCGGCCTTGCCATTGCCGAACGACTGGCCGCCGAAGGCGTCGATGTGATCATCTCCGGCCGCAATCAGGAAAAGCTGGACGCCGCCGCCGCGAAAGTGGCCGCCCTTGCCGCCAACGGCGGAAAAGTGCGCGCCGTGCTGGCCGATCCGGCCACGGCGGAAGGCGCCGAAGCCCTGATCGCCGCCGCGCCGGAGGTCGATATCCTGGTCAACAACCTGGGCATCTACGAGGCCAAGCCCTTTACCGAGATCACCGATGCCGACTGGCACCACTTCTTCGAAGTCAACGTGGTCAGCGGCGCGCGCCTTGCCCGTCATTACTTCCCGAAGATGCTGGAGAAGAACTGGGGCCGCGTGATCTTCATCGCCAGCGAAAGCGCGCTGGTGATCCCCGGTGAGATGATCCACTACGGCATGACCAAGACCGCCCAGCTTGCCATTGCGCGCGGCCTTGCCGAACAGACGCGCGGCACCGGCGTCACGGTCAATTCGGTATTGCCCGGGCCCACGCGTTCGGAAGGGATCGTGGAGTTCATCCGCTCCGTCGTCGACAACAAGGACGCGCCCGAGGCCGAGCGTGAGGCGGAATTTTTCGCCAAGCTGCGCCCGCTCTCGCTGATCCGCCGCCTGATCGAAGCGGACGAGATCGCTGCGCAAGTCGCCCTGCTGGCCAGCCCGCTGGGCGCGATCACCAATGGCGCGGCGATCCGCGTCGAAGGCGGCATCGTCCCGACCATCGCCTGACCTGCCGGAGACCCGGTGCGCAGCGGCGTGCCGGGTCTCCCGTCAATATCCCGGTTGCCGATGTTGAAATATAGTATACGATAACCCGGTCACACTGTCGGGGTATCTCAGCCATCATCGAAGGCGCGCGCGTTTCGTACCCATGCGGGTGACGGACCGACAGCGCCGATCGGACGGGAATCCCGGCAAAAGCCGAGGTATCGCTTCCGATGAAATCCCCCCCGCGTCGCTCCCGTCTTGCCGCCATGCTGCTGGCCTGCACCGCCGTGCTGTTGCCGATCGCTGCCACGGCCGCGCCGGGCGAGGCGGAGATCGCGCGGTCGGCTTCGCTCCGCGCGGACTGGCAATACCTGACGCGCGAGATCGCCTGGCCCGCAACCTGGACGCCGGACGGCAACGCCTTCTCCTATCGCAAGACGGTCGAGGGCGGCTTTGCATTCGAGACGTACGACCTGAAAACGCAGGCCAAGTTGGCGGCGTTCGACCAGCAGCGGCTTGCCAAGGCGCTGGGCGAGGCCATGGGCAAGGCCATCGATCCGCTGCGCCTGCCGTTCGAGCAGTTCTCCTATGCCGGTGACCGCCAGACGATCGCCTTCGAGATCGACTATGCGGGCTGGACCTGCACGCTGACCGACTATCGCTGCACCGCGCAGAGCGATCCCCGTCGCCCGCGCGGCTTCGGCGTGGTGCGCGATCTCTCGGTGCCTGCCGACAATCACCCGCGCCCCTCGCCCGACGGCAAGTGGGAAGCCTTGGTGGAGGACAACAATCTTGTCGTCCGTCCTGCGGGTTCGAAGGACCTGACACGCCTCAGCAGCGACGGCACCGAAGGCAATTTCTACGATCCCGAAACCATCGAGTGGTCGCCCGACAGCCGCCATGTGATGATCTACCGCGTGCGCCCCGGCTATGCCCGCCACGTCCTGCGCGTCGAGGCAGCGCCCGATGGCCAGCTTCAGCCCGCGCTGCGCAGCCAGCTCTACCCCAAGCCCGGCGATGCGGTCGATCAGGAACAGCCCGTGCTGTTCGACGTGGCAAATCGGCGGCAAACGGTCGTCGGTCCCGCGCTGTTCCCCAATCCCTACCAGCTTTCGCAGGCCCGCTGGCGCGCAGACGGCAAGAGCGTCGAGTTCGATTACGACAAGCGCGGCTTCGGGCAGGCGCGGATCATTGCCGTCGATGCCGAGACCGGCGTCGCCCATGCCGCCGTTACCGAAGATGCCAAGACCTTCTTCTACGCCGACCGCCGCTTCGCGCATGACGTGAACGGGCTTGGGGGCGAAATCGTCTGGGCCTCCGAGCGCGATGGCTGGAACCATCTCTACCTGATGGACGGCAAGACCGGGAAAGTGAAGAACCGCATCACCACCGGCGCGTGGGTCGTGCGCGAAGTGGTCAAGGTGGACGACAAGAAGCGCCAAATCTGGTTCGCCGCCAGCGGCATGAACGCGGGGGAAGACCCGTATTTCCGCCACTACTACCGCATCGATTTCGACGGTCGGAACCTCACCCCGCTGACGCCCGAGCGCGCCGATCACACCGCTCGCTTCTCGCCCGACATGCAGTTCTACGTCGATACCTATTCGCGCGTGGACATGCCGACCGTCGGCGAACTCCACCGCAGCAGCGACGGCGCCGTGGTGGCGACGATCACCAAGGGCGATATCAGCCGGCTTACTGCTGCCGGTTTCCACGCCCCCGAAGTGTTCACGGCGAAGGCCCGCGACGGCAAGAGCGATATCTGGGGCCTTGTCGTGCGCCCGCACGACTACGATCCGGCGAAGAAGTACCCGGTGATCGAGAACATCTACGCCGGCCCGCACGACAGTTTCGTGCCCAAGACCTTCTGGCCCTTCGGCTACCACTCGGGCGGCGACAAGGTGATCGGCATGCAGGCGCTGGCCGACCTTGGCTTCATCGTCGTGCAGATCGACGGCATGGGCACGGCCAACCGTTCGAAGGCATTTCAGGACGTGGCCTGGAAGAACCTGCAGGACTCGGGCTTCCCCGATCGCATCCTGTGGCACAAGGCCATGGCCGCCAAGGATCCGTCCTACGACATCAGCCGCGTCGGCATCTACGGCGCCTCGGCAGGCGGGCAATCGACGCTCAACGCGCTGCTGTTCCATGGCGATTTCTACAAGGCCGGCGTCGCCATGGCGGGTTGTTACGACAACCGCATGGACAAGATCAGCTGGAACGAACAGTGGCTCGGTTGGCCGGTGGACAAGAGCTATGCCGATGCCTCTGGCGTGGACAATGCCGCGAAGCTGCAGGGCAAGCTGTTCCTGATCGTGGGTGAGCAGGACAGCAATGTCGATCCTGCCTCCACCATGCGGGTGGTGAACGCGCTGGTGAATGCGAACAAGGATTTCGACCTCCTTGTCGTGCCCGGCGGCGAGCACACCGTGGGCCGCTCTACCGGCCCGATCGACTACGTGACGCGCCGACTTTCCACCTTCTTCGTCCGCAGCCTTCAGGGTCAGTGATCATGCGATATCTTCTTCAGGGCTGCGCCATCGGCAGCCTCGCACTTGGCCTTTCGCTGGCTCCGGCTTATGCCGAAACCACGCCCCAAAACACGCCGGCGGAATGGGAACAGCCCGAGGTCATCCGCCAGGGCGCGGAGCCCATGCACACGACTTTCGATGGCTTCGAAACCCGCGCCGGCGCGCTTTCGCGTGACGTGACGAAGTCCCGCTATCACCTCTCGCTCGATGGCGACTGGAAGTTCCACCTCTCGCCCAATCCCGAGGCGCGCCCGGCCGATTTCTACAAGCCCGGCTTCGACGTGAGCGGGTGGGAGACGATGAAGGTTCCCGGCATCCTTCAGGCCGAAGGGCACGGCCGCCCGGTCTTCGTCGGCAGCGGCTATCCGTTCCCGCGCAACCAGCCGTGGATCGAGCATGACCTCAACGAAGTCGGCTCCTACCGCCGTGAGTTCACCGTTCCGGCCAATTGGTCGGGCCGCAAGCTGCTGCTGACGGTCGGCGCGGCGGGCGCGGCCTATTACATCTGGGTCAACGGCCAGCGCGTCGGCTATTCGGAGGATTCCAAGCTTCCCGCCGAATTCGACGTGACGCGCTATGCCCATGCGGGCACGAACACCGTTGCCATCGAACTCTATCGCTTTGCGGATGGCAGCTATCTGGAAGATCAGGACTTCTGGCGCGTCAACGGCATCGAGCGCAGCGTCACGCTCTACGCGGCCCCTGCCACGCATATCCGCGACCTCACCGTCGATGCGGGGCTGGAGAACGACTACCGCGACGGCAAGCTGGACCTGAAGGTCGATCTTTCCGGCCAACCCGCCGCCGTGCGCGTGCGGGCGACCGTGCTGGACGGGCAGCGCGCGGTTTTGACACGCGAAGGCGCTGCGAACGGCGGCACGGTTTCGCTGAACGGTACCCTTCCCGCCGTGCGCACATGGTCGGCCGAGGATCCGCAGCTCTACACGCTGCTGGTCGAACTGCTCGATGCCAACGGCAAGCTGGTGGAGGCAACCAGCCGCCGCATCGGCTTCCGCACGGTGGAGATCGCCGGCGGCGAAGTGCGCGTGAACGGCAAGCGGGTGATGATCCGCGGCGTCAACCGCCACGAGCACGATCCCAAGACCTTCCACGTCGTTTCCGAAGCGACGATGCGCCGCGACATCGAACTGATGAAAGCGGCCAACGTCAACGCCGTGCGCACATCGCACTATCCCAACGATCCGCGCTGGTACGATCTGGCCGACGAATATGGCCTCTACGTCATGGACGAGGCCAATATCGAGAGCCACGGCTATCTCAGCCTCTCGCAGGAACACGGCAACGATCCCAAGTACCTGCTGGCCAACGATCCCAAGTGGCAGGCCGCGCATCTCGACCGCGTGGAGCGCATGGTGCAGCGCGATCGCAATCACCCCTCGATCATCTTCTGGTCGCTCGGCAACGAAAGCGGCGTCGGCGCGAATTTCGAGGCGGCGGGCAAATGGGTGCGCGCGAACGATCCCACCCGCCTGATCAACTTCCTCGGCTGGAGCATGAGCAACTGGCGGCACCCGACCAACAGCTACGTCGATATCTTCGCGCCGATGTATGACGACGTGCCAAAGCTGATCGACTACGCCAAGGATCCGAACTTCACCCAGCCGCTGATCCTGTGCGAATACGCGCATTCGATGGGCAACAGCCTGGGCGATCTCCAGGGCTATTGGGATACGATGCGCGCCTATCCCAAGCTGCAGGGCGGCTTCATCTGGGACTGGGTGGACCAGACCATGGAGCTGCAGGACAAGCAGGGTCGCACTTACTGGGGGCAGGGCCTCGACTACGATCCCGATCCCAAGGCGCCCGGCGTCCACGGCGACGACAGCCCGGTGGGTGACGGCGTGATCCAGTCGGACCGCACGCCCGATCCCGAATACTACGAACTCGCCAAGGTGCAGGCGCCGATCGCCTTTACCCATGACGCCAGCGGCTACCGCGTGATCAACCGCCACGACCATATCGACCTCTCGCGCTTCACGCTCGACTGGACGGTGATGGAGAACGGCAAGGATGTCGCTAGCGGTACATTGGCGACACCTGACGTGACACCGGGAGCCTCTGCCCCGCTCACCGTGCCGATCCCGGCGGCGAAGAACCCCTCAGCCGAACGAATCCTGGTCCTGCGAGCCCGTGCCAAGGCCGGAGCGGTGCCGACCCAGCCCGCCGGGCATGTCGTCGGCTGGGAGCAGTTCGAACTTTCCGCCCCCGCCGTACTGCCGGTTGCGGCCGGCACCGTCGCGCCCAGCGAAACCGCCTCGACCCTTCGCCTCGCCAGTGGCGATGCGGTGTTGGAGATCGACAAGGCGACCGGCCTCGTCACCCGTTACGAGCGCGGTGGCAAACTGCTGCTGACCGGCGGCGCGCCGAACTTCTGGCGCTCACCCACCGATAATGACGTCGGCTCGGGCGTGCCCAAGAGCCATGCGATGTGGCAGTATTTCTCGGAGCATCGCCGCGTCGAGGGCATCGAGCGGGACGGCAATGCCATCGTCGTCCACCACGACATGGGCGTCGGCTCGGTGAAGACCGAGACGCGCTGGACGATGGCCGCCGATGGGTCGGTGGGCGTCACCGTCCATTTCGAGCCGCTGCGCGATACCCTGCCCGATCCGCTGCGCGTGGGGCTGGCTTTCGAGACGCCTGCCATGCTCGACCATGTTCGCTGGTTTGGGCGCGGGCCGCAGGAGACTTATGCCGATCGCAAGACCGGCGGCCTGATCGCCCAGTGGCAGGGCACCGTGGCCGAGCAGTTCCACGACTACGCAAGGCCGCAGGAATCGGGCAACAAGACCGATGTGCGCTGGATCGAACTGACGGGTGCCAAAACCGGCTTCCGCGTCACCGGCGCGCAGCCGCTTTCGGTCAATGCGCTGGCGTTCCCTTATGCCGATCTGGCGATGAAGCCGCCATCGCAGGCGCATAGCTCTGACATTCGCCCGCACGGAAACGGCACGCTGCTGATCGATGCCGCGCAGGCGGGCGTGGGCGGCGATACCGGCTGGAACCTCGATGGTCGGGCGCACATGCCTTATCGCATCGCGCTGAAGCCGCTGACCTATTCGTTCACCATCGGCGCACCCTGACACGAAAAAGGGCGGCGGTTCCGCACCGCCGCCCTCGATTTCCCGCCCCCGATTTCCTGCCGTCCGGTTTTCAGCCGAACCGGCGAATATCGAACGGTTCCAGCGGCACTGCCGGCTGCTCGCCCGCCATCATCGCGGCAACCAGCTTTCCGGTAATCGGCGCCAGCGTCAGCCCCAGATGCTGGTGCCCGAAGGCATAGTAGAGATTGTCCGCCTTCGCCGAACGCCCGATCGCCGGCAGGTAATCCGGCAGCGTCGGCCGGCAGCCCATCCAGCGCCGGAACGGCCCGCTTACCGGCAGGCCCAGTTCGGCGACATGCTGTTCCAGCCGTTCCCACTTGCGCGGATCGGCGGGCGCATCGACCTTGCCCAATTCCACGAAGCTCGCCGCCTGCAGGCTGTCGCGATAGCGGGTGACGATCATCGATCGCTCCTCGAACACCACCGGCGGCATGTCCCTGGGCCAGCCCGCCGCATCGGCGCGGATGTGATACCCGCGCTCCGCGATCATCGGAGCCTTGTGCCCCAGCGCTTCCATGATCGCGCGCGAGCGCACGCCCGCGCAGACCACCACGCGATCCGCCTCGACGCCCTCAACCTCGACGCCGCTGCCGGTCCGGCGCAGCTTCGCGCTGCCCGAAACCATCGCGCCGCCCCGCGCCGCGAAAGCAACGCGCAGCGCATCGCGCAAATCCGCAAGGTCGGCGATCTGGCCGCTCCCCGAAAAGCGGATCGCACCAGCCACCTTGAAGGCGCCCAGCTTGCCCAGCATCTCACGCTCGGCCGGAGTCGCCGCCTGAACCCGTGCCACGCCGGTATCGGCCGCTTCCCACGCTGCCTTGCCGGCAATCGCCTTGCGCGGCTCGTTCCAGAGCACGAAATGACCATCCTGCTTCAGCAGGTCCGGCGCGCCGATCCGCTCGGTCAACGAAACCCACGCCGGCATTGCCGCTTCCATCAGCGGGCGCAGCGCCGCACAGCCCTTGCGGAACCGCGAAGGCGCCGATGCAGCCAGCAATCGCAGGCCGAACGGCAGCCAGGCATCGACAGCGGAAGGCGGAAACGCCAGCGCCCCGCCGCGTAGGAACAGGCGCTGCGGCATCGACCGCACGGCCTCCAGCGAGGCCAGCGGCTCCACCTGCTCCACCGCGATATGGCCGGCATTGCCCCAGCTTGCCGCCTGCCCGGCATCATCGGCATCGATCAGGACAACCGCGTTTCCGGCCTCCAGCAATTCGATGCCAACCGACAGGCCGACTACCCCTCCGCCGACCACTGCTATGCGCGACACAAAAACTCCATTGCAAAGCTGAAATGAGATCGTATACGATATAAACGCATTCCAGAATCCACGCAAGGCAGACCATCACCCATGCTTCCGGTTTTCCCCGGTTCGGACAGCCAATACGCACAAGGCCTTAGCCGGGTGCAATGCTTTGCACCGTGGACGGCGAGATTGCGGGCCTGTGATACATCATCTACCGTATACGTCAGCCCTGACGCGGCATCGCGCCGCATGGGGGCGATCTATATGGAGACCCTCTGGTGACAATCGTCGTCCGCACGCTTGCCGAACGTATTTTCGACGTGATCCGCGAAAGGATCGTCGAAGGGAAGCTGCCTGTCATGGAGCCGGTCAGGCAGGATGCGCTCGCCGCCGAACTGGGCGTGAGCAAGATCCCGCTGCGCGAAGCGCTCGCGCGGCTTGAACATGAAGGCCTGCTGACCAGCCAGGCCAATCGCGGCTGGTTCGTCCGCCCGATGTCCAGCGACCAGGCAGAAGAAATCTATCAGCTGCGCCTGTCGATCGAGCCGGCTGCGGCCGCCTATGCCTCCACCCTGGCGGAAGAGGCTGACAAGGAAGCCGCGATCAAGGCGTTCGAGGTGCTGGACGCCGCCGCATCGGGCAATCTGAACGACGTGGCCGTGCGCAACCGCGAATTCCACGTCGCGCTCGTCCGCCCGGCCAAGCGCTTGCTGACCACCCAGCTGGTGGAACGGCTTGAGGTTCTGGCCGAACGTTACGTGCTGGCCCATCTGGAGCCGGCCGGCCGCGGGGACCGCGCGCATACCGAACACCGTGACTTGCTCGAAGCCTGGCTCGCCGGAGATGCGACCAAGGTGAAAGGCCTGCTCACGCAGCACATCGCCAGCACGCTTGACGACTTGCGTGCCCATTTCACCGCCGAACAGACGGGCTGACCAAGCCGGTCGACTAAAACCTGGGGGACCGAATGCTCGGACCGCGTAAATCCATAGAAAAACTGTCGCAACGCGATTCCGGACATTCCCTTGCCAAGACGCTGAGCTGGCCGCACCTGATCGCCCTTGGCGTCGGCGCGATCGTCGGCACCGGTATCTACACGCTGACCGGCGTCGGCGCCGAGCGCGCCGGCCCCGCCGTGATCCTGGCCTTTGCGGTTGCCGGCGCGGTCTGCGCCTGCGCCGCCTTGGCCTATGCCGAAATGGCGACGATGATCCCGGCCGCGGGCAGCGCCTATACCTTCTCCTACGCCGCCATGGGTGAGACCATCGCCTGGGTCGTGGGCTGGAGCCTGATCCTCGAATATTCGCTGGCCTGTTCCACCGTGGCGGTCGGCTGGTCCGGCTATCTGGTGGGCTGGATCCAATCCGCCGGAATCCACTTGCCCCATGCCTTGCTGGTCGGCCCGCATGGCGGCGGCGTGATCAACCTGCCCGCCGTAATGGTGGCGCTGGCGGTGATGGGCATGCTGATCGCCGGCACGCGTGAAAGCGCCACGCTGAACATCGTGCTGGTCATCATCAAGCTGGTCGCGCTGTCGATCTTCGTGTTCATGGCAGCGCCCGCCTTCAATGCCGACAATATGCACCCCTTCATGCCCTATGGCTTTGCCAGCACCGAAGTGGGCGGCATGCAGCGCGGCGTGATGGCGGCAGCGGCCATCGTGTTCTTCGCCTTCTACGGCTTCGACGCAGTCGCCACTTCGGCGGAGGAAGCCAAGAACCCGGGCCGTGACCTCACCATCGGCATCGTCGGTTCGATGGTGGTCTGCACCGCGATCTACATGGCCGTGGCGATCACCGCGATCGGCGCCCTGCCCTTCCAGCAGCTTGCCAACTCGCCCGAGCCGCTCGCTCTCGTGCTGCGCCAGCTTGGCCAGCCGGTTGCCGCGCACCTGATCGCACTTGCCGCCGTGCTGGCGCTGCCTTCGGTCATCCTCGTGATGATGTACGGCCAGAGCCGCGTGTTCTTTGTTATGGCGCGTGACGGTCTGCTGCCGCGCAGCCTGGCCAAGATCAGCCCGCGCACTGGCGCCCCCACCCGCATCACGCTGATCACCGGCATTTCCATCGCCCTCGTCGCCGGCATCTTCCGCCTGGACGAGATTGCCGAGCTGGCCAATGCCGGCACGCTGATCGCCTTCATCTCGGTCGGCGCCTGCCTGATGATCCTGCGCCGCCGCGCGCCGCAGCTGCCGCGTCTGTTCAAGTGCCCGCAGCCTTACGTGGTCGGCACGCTGACGATCCTGGGCTGCGCCTACCTGCTGTTCAGCCTGCCTTCGACCACGCTGGTCCGCTTCGGCGCCTGGAACGTCATCGGCCTCGTCGCCTACTGCCTCTACGGCCGCACCCGCAGCGAAGCCGCTCTCGAAGCGCAGACTGCCGCGTAACCTTTTCGGGGGATGCCCGGCCGGCATCCCCCACCCCTTCCCGCTCCACCTTTTCCGAATGCGACACGGTCCAAGGAGATCGCGATGAAACACGCCTTTATCAAAGCTGCAGGGATTGCAACTGCACTGCTCGCCGGCACCTCGCCCGCGCTCGCCAAGACCGCCTATGACGGCGTCTGGCTGTTCGACGATACGCCGCCCACCCCCGGCGTGACGATGATGGAAGTCACTTCCAAGGGCGGCAAGATCGCCGGCTCGGTGACGACCAAGTGGTACGGCCCGGTCGAGATGATGAACCCGCACATCGAAGGCGGCGTGCTGAAGTTCGAGGCGCGCAACCTCAACGACCGCGATCACCTGACCCGCCAGTGGAGCGTCGCCATCGAGGACGGCCGCGCCCATCTGAAGGGCCAGATCTGGGAATCGGAAATCGACAGCACCGGCCGCCCCGGCACCGCGAAGGACGCCAAGGCCCGCGCCTTCCAGTTCTCGGCGCTTCCCGCGCTGGGCGCACCGATCCCCAGCAAGCTGGCCGCCACCCCGCCGATGGGCTGGAGCAGCTGGAACAAGTTCGCCGATCATATCGACGACAAGACCGTGCGCGCCATGGCCGATGCCATGGTCTCGTCCGGCCTGCGCGATGCCGGTTACATCTACATCAATATCGACGATGGCTGGCAGGGTGAGCGCGATGCCAAGGGCGTGCTCCAGCCCAATGCCAAGTTCCCCGACATGAAGGCGCTGACCGCCTACGTCCATTCGAAGGGGCTGAAGATCGGCATCTACTCCTCGCAGGGGCCTAAGACCTGCGCGGGCTACATCGGCAGCTACGGCCATGTGAAGCAGGACGCCGATACGTATGCCGACTGGGGCTTCGACTACCTGAAGTACGACCTCTGCTCGGGCGAATGGTTCTACGCCGATGCCGACACCGTGAAGCGCAGCTACTACGAAATGGGCAAGGCGCTGCAGGAAGCCGGCAAGCGGACCGGGCGCGATATCGTGTTCTCGCTCTGCGAATATGGCCGCTTCGACGTGGGCAGCTGGGGCCGCGACGTGGGCGGTGTGCTCTGGCGCACGACCGGCGACATCACGGACGATTATCCGACGATGGCCAAGATCGGCTTCGACAAGAACGGCAATCCCGCCTGGGCCGGCCCGCATGGCTGGAACGACCCGGACATGCTGGAGATCGGCAACGGCGGCATGAGCGCGGACGAATACCGTACCCACATGTCGCTCTGGGCCATGTCCGCCGCGCCGCTGATGATGGGGCATGACCTTCGCGAGATGAGCCCGGAAACGCTGGCGATGCTCACCAACCGCCGCGTGATCGCCGTCGATCAGGATACGCTTGGCGTGCAGGGCAAGCCGGTGCGCAAGGCGGGTTCGATGGAAGTCTGGGCCAAGCCGCTGTCCGATGGCCGCGTGGCATTGGCGCTGTTCAACCGGGGCGATGCGCCGGCACCGCTGTCGCTGACGCCGGCCGATGCGGGCCTTGCCGCGGTCGATGGGGTCGAGGATCTGTGGAGCGGCGCCAAGGCAGGCGCGTTGCCCGCCGGCTATCAGGTGCCCGCGCGCGGCGTGGTGATGGTTGCGGTGAAGGGCCGCAAGTAAAGCCGGGACGGCGGCCCCGCTTGCCCCTGACGGCAAGACCCGCCGCCCGGCCTTTCCTATAAGCGCGGACGGTCGCATCGCTGGGCGATGGAGACCGTCCGCACCTTCTGCCGCAATTGCAGCGCCTCCTGCGCCATGGCGATCGATGTCGATCAGGGCCGGATGCTGGGCGTGCGGCCTGACGGCGCGGTTTCTCCCTACGGCGCCTACCTCTGCCCCAAGGGCCTTGCCTCGGTGGAGTTTCATAACGGGGCGGAAAACCGGCTGCTCCAGTGCCTTGCGCGCGGGGCGGACGGCGCGTTCGCACCGATAGAGCCAGATACCGCGCTGGACGCCATCGGCGCGAAGCTGGCCGCGCTCGTGGCCGAGCATGGGCCGCGATCGGTGGCCGTCTACCACGGCACCGGCGCCTATCGCAGCACGCTGGGCGGGCTGATGGAACGGGCGTGGGTTTCAGCGCTCGGCACGCCCAATTTCTTCTCGACGATGACCATCGACCAGTCGGCCAAGTGGGTGACGATGGCGCGGATGGGTACCTTCGCCAGCGGCCGCCACGCACTGCGCGATCTTGACGTGGCGCTGCTGGCGGGCGGCAATCCGGTCGTCACCCATCAGGGCGCGCCGTTCGCGCTGGTTGAGAGCGGCGCGCCGGGCCGCGCGCTGGAAACGGCGCGGGCGCGCGGCATGAAGCTGATCCTGATCGATCCGCGCCGCACCGAAACCGCGCGCTATGCCGATCTGCTGATCCAGCCGCTGCCCGGCCACGATACCGCGATCTTCGCTGCCATCGCCCATGTTCTGCTGCGCGACGGTACATGCGACCATACTTTCGTCGATCGGTGGTGCTCCGGACTGGACGATGTGCGTGCGTTGGTGGCCGAAGCGACGCCCGAATGGGCCGCGCACCGCGCCGACGTGCCGGCCGAGCAGATCGAACTGGCGGCACAATGGCTGGGAGAAGCCCGCAAGGTAGCGGTCGGCAGCGGCACCGGGCCTTCGTTCTCGGCCTACTCCAACCTCGCCGATCACATGATCGAACTGGTGAACGTGCTCTGCGGCGGATATCGCCGCGCGGGCGACCTCGTGCGCAATCCCGGCACGCTGCGCCCTCGCACGTTCTTCGAGATAGCCGCCTCCCCCTCTCGCAGCTTCGAACGCGAGCCGAAATGCCTGAGCGCGGACACCGGCCAGCTTCTCGGCGAGTTTCCTTCCGCCCTGCTACCGGGCGAGATCACGGCGGATTCGCCAGACCGCATCCGCGCGCTGATCGTCTTCGGCGGCGATCCCCTGAAGGCCATGGGCGATCCGGCCCTCGCCAGTGCCGCGTTCGACAAGCTGGATCTGCTCGTCTCGCTCGATTCCCGGATCAACGAAACCGGCAAGCGCGCGCACTACCTGATCGCCGCCAGCCAGCCTTTCGAACGCCACGACCTTACCCTCGCCGCCGACGCGCTGTTTCCCGAAGCTTTCGCGCAATATGCCCCGCCGATCGTCGCCAAGCCGCCGGGCTGCCTGCATGACTGGGAGTTCTTCTGGGAAGTCTCCGCGCGCATGGGCCTGCCGCTGACGTTCAAGTCCTGGAGCTATGGCCAGCGTTTTGAAGACATCCCGCGCGGCCTTCCGCTGAGCCTGACCGAAAAGCCCGATCCCGAAGCGCTCTGCCGCTTTCTGGCGGCCGAGGGCAAAGTCGATTTCGACAGCCTCGCCGCCCATCCCGAAGGCCTGCGCCCAGATGGCGAACCGGCCTTCGTGCAGCCCGCGCCCAATCCCGGCGGCAAGCTGCAGCTCATGCCCGCCGACGTCGCGGCGGAATTCCGCGCTTATGCCACGGAACCTCCCAACGATGGCTATCCGCTGCGCCTCGTCAGCCGCCGCACGCTGCATACACTCAACGGTGCGTTCCGCGATTCCCGCGCCGCCCGCAAACGCTATCCGGTCAATCCCGCCTGGATGAACCCGCTCGACATGGCCGCGCTGGGGCTGGAGGACGATGCGCTGGTGGAGATCGCCTCCCCCCACGGCACGATCCGTGCGCTCGTCCAGGCCGAGGACCGGCTGCGGCGCGGCGTCGTCTCGATGTCGCACATGTTCGGCGCGCTGACGGGCTCCGGCGATCCGGTCGCCGATGGCGGCTCCAATCCCGGCGAACTGACCTCGCTGGTCGAGACATTGGAGCCGATCAACTTCATGCCGCGCTTTTCCGGCATACCGATCCGCGTCACCGCGGCCTGACCGGCACTGCATGCCGCTACCAATAGTCGGACGATTCGGTTTGCCCTGCGCAGGCCGAAACAGGCTTTCGATGTCCCGCGGAGAGACTCCCGCTTTCCCTTCACCGCGCATTCAAAGCCCGGAAAACCGCGCAACCGCGTGCCATTGCGGCATTTTTACGACAGATAACTTATTTCGTATACTATATTTGACATGACGCGAAATGTGTCGCAACACTGGCGCATTGAACAAGGGAGTCATGCCCATGAGGGGTCGTAACCAGACACTTTATTGCGCTGCAGCAATATCGGCGCTCATCGCCGGGACTGTCAGCACCACCACGGCGTTCGCGCAGGATGCAGCCGAAGCGGCCCCCGCCGCCGACATCGTCGTTACCGGCACCCGCATCAAGCGCGCCGACCTGGAAAGCAACAGCCCGCAGACGGTCGTCGGTTCCGACGAGTTCAAGTTCCAGGGCGCGACCTCGGTCGAACAGGTGCTGAACCGCCTGCCGCAGTTCACCGCCGACGCCAATGAGAACGTCTCGAACGGTTCGGATGGCACGTCCAAGATCAACTTGCGCAACCTCGGATCGAACCGCGTTCTCACGCTGATCGACGGCCAGCGCATGATGCCTTCGCAGGCGATCAACCTTGCCTTCATCCCCAGCGCCCTGATCGAGCGTGTCGATGTCATGTCGGGCGGCGCTTCGGCAGTCTATGGTTCGGACGCGCTTTCGGGCGTGGTGAACTTCGTGCTGAAGAAGGACCTGGACGGCGTTCGCGTCGATGCCCAGACCGGCTTCTCCCAGCACAATAACAACAACAGCTCGCTCCGCGCGCTGCAAAGCGCCTCAGGCTACGACACGGCCCCGTCCTCGGTCGCCGACGGCGGCAAGCAGGACATCACTATCGCGGCGGGCAAGAATTTTGCCGACGGCCGCGGTAACATCACCGTCTATGGCGGCTATCGCCACATCAGCCCGGTCCGCCAGTCCAGCCGCGACGTTTCCGCCTGCGCCCTGCAGGATCGTGAATCGGTCGTCGGCTCCGGCAATTTCGACCAGCTGTTCTGCGGCGGTTCGAGCAACACGCCCTACGGCTCGTTCATTCCGCTCTCGGATCTCAGCCCCTACAAGGGCCAGACCCTCATCAACAACCGCGACGGCAGCGGCACGCTGGTGCCATACGACAATTCGTATGCGTACAACACCTCGCCGGACAACTACCTCCAGCGCTCGGACGAGCGTTACACGGCGGGCGGCTTCGCGCACTTCCAGTTCAGCAAGGCAGCCGAAGTCTACGGCAGCTTCATGTACATGAAGGACCAGACCTTCTCGCAGGTGGCGCCTTCGGCAGTGTGGTTCGGCACGGCCTTCGACGTTTCCTGTAACAACCCCTATGCCAGCGCCGCTCAGCTTAGCGCCATCTGCGGCTCGGCAGCAGGCACCGACGCCACTGCCCCGACCAACGTCGGCTACCGCGTGGTCGGCCAGCCGCGCCGCGACAATCTGCGCTTCAACGACTATCGCTATTCGGCAGGCGTGCGCGGCGATATCGGCAGCGGCTTCAGCTACGACGTCAACTACATGTACTCGCTGGTGAAGTACAAGGAGACGTACCTCAACGACGTGAACCAGGCCAAGGCCGGCCTCGCGCTCAATGCGGTCAACGTCAACGGCGTGCCGACCTGCCGCTCGGTCATCGACGGCACCGATCCGAACTGCATTCCGATCAACGTCTTCACCCCCGGCGGCGTGACGGCGGATCAGGCCGCCTACATCTTCGGCGAGAGCAACACCGCTTCGCGCAACTCGCTGGGCGTGATCTCGGGCTCGCTGAGCGGCGATCTCGGCCAGATGGGCGTGACCCTGCCCTGGGCCGAAAAGGGCGTCGGCATCGCGCTGGGCGTGGAACGCCGCCGCGAAACGCTGAACTTCACGGCTGACGAAGTCGCCCAGCAGAACGGCACGCTGCCTTCCGACGGCATCATCGCCGTGACCGAGGCCTTCGGCGAAATCGAAGTCCCGCTGATCGAGGACAAGCCGTTCTTCCGCTCGCTGACGATCAACGGCGGCCTGCGCTATTCGTCCTACGACAACAAGCAGAACTCCACCGGCCTGAAGTCGGGCTACAACGTGTGGACCTACAAGGGTGAGCTGTCGTGGGCGCTTGTCGACGACCTGCGCATCCGCGCCAGCTACAACCACGCGATCCGCGCGCCCAACGTGGCCGAACTCTTCGCCGCCCAATCGGTCGGCAACGTCAACGGCACCGATCCCTGCGCCGGCAGCAGCCCCAGCGCCTCGTTCGAGGTCTGCCAGGCGACTGGCGTGACGCAGTCGATGTACGGCAGCATTCCGAATTGCCCGTCCGACCAGTGCTCCGCGCTGGGTGGCGGCAACGTCGCGCTCAAGCCGGAAACTGCCGACACCTACACGCTTGGCGTGGTCATCACGCCGAAGGCGCTGCGTCGCTTCTCGGTTTCGGTGGACTACTACAACATCAAGGTGAAGGACTACATCGGCTCGATCGCGCCTTCGCTGATCATGGGTCAGTGCGCTTCCACCGGTGATCCGTACTACTGCGGTCTGTTCGTGCGCGATCCGCGTTCGGGCCAGGTCTTCGGCCAGAACTCGGGCTATATCATCTCGACCACGATGAACACGGGCTACCTCAAAACCTCCGGTCTCGACGTGAATGCCGATTACACGTTCAACATCGGCAAGCTGGGCAGCATGAACCTCGGCGTGGTCGGCACCTACCTGATCGAGCAGGTTTCGCAGCCGGTCCCCGGCGGCGGCTCGTACGACTGCAAGGGCCTGTTCGGGTACACCTGCGGCCAGCCGACCCCCGAATGGCGCCATGTCGCGCGTCTTTCGTGGATGACGCCGACCGACACGACCGTCTCGCTGTCCTGGCGCTATATCGGCGGCACCAAGCTTTCGAGCCTGACCGACAATCCGCTGCTCTCGGCCGACCAGACGACCGTGAACCGCAAGATCGGCGCCTACAACTACTTCGACCTGTCGCTGACGCAGGCGATCGACAAGAACTTCACCCTGCGTGCAGGCGTGAACAACATGTTCGACAAGGACCCGCCGGTCCTCGACTCGGGCCTGCTGCAGTCGTTCGGCAACGGCAACACCTACCCGGGCGTCTACGACTCGCTCGGCCGTACCATCTTCGTGGGCTTCACCGCGAACTTCTGATCCCGTCCCGCACGGCGGCTTTTCGTTCCGTATCCGAAAGCCGCCGTGTCCCCCCGTGGGATCTGTGCGAGGCCCGTCCGGTCACAAGACCGGGCGGGCCTTTGCACATCCTGATCAGGCCGGGACCACTTGCGCGGCGGCGATCTCGCGGATGTCGCGCGCCAGTTCCTCCACGCGGGCAAGGTCGCTGTCCCAGGCGAACATGAAGCGGGCGCTGCCGCCGATGAAGGTGTAGAAGCGCCAGCCGCGCTCGCGCAGATCGTCCAGCACCCGTGTCGGCGCCTCCAGGAAGACGGAGTTCGCCTGCACCGCGAACTTCAGCGAGAGCCCCGGCAGATCACCCACCAGTTCGGCCAGACGGCGCGCGCAGGCATTGCCATGTTCGGCATTGCGCAGCCAGGCGCCGCTTTCGATCAGGCCGATCCATGGCGCCGACAGGAAGCGCATCTTGGAGGCGAGCTGTCCGGCCTGCTTGCAGCGATAGTCGAAGTCCGCCGCCAGCGCGCGGTCGAAGTAGAGGATCGCCTCGCCCACGGCCATGCCGTTCTTGGTGCCGCCGAAACAGAGCACGTCCACCCCGGCCTTCCATGAGATGTCCGCCGGCGCGCAGCCCAGCGCGGCGCAGGCGTGGGCGAAGCGGGCGCCGTCCATGTGCAGCTTCAGGCCGAGTTCGCGGCAGACGGCGGAGATCGCCTTGACCTCGTCTATCGAATAGACCTGCCCGGTTTCGGTCGGCTGGGTGATGGTGACGACGCGCGGCTTGGGGAAGTGGATGTCGGAACGGCTGGCGGCGAGTGCGCGGATCGCCTCGGGCGTCAGCTTGCCGTCCACCGACTGGGCGACCAGCAACTTCGATCCATTGGAGAAGAACTCCGGCGCGCCGCACTCGTCGGTCTCGACGTGGGCCGAGGAGGAACAGATCACGCTGTGATAGGACTGGCAGAGCGAGGCCAGCGCCAGCGAGTTGGCCGCCGTGCCGTTGAACACGAAGAACACCTCTCCATCGGCCTCGAACAGGCTGCGGAAGCTGTTGGCGGCGCGCAGGGTCCACTCGTCGTCGCCATAGGCCACGGCCGAACCGGCATTCGCCTCCATCATCGCGGCAAGCGCCTCGGGACAGATGCCGGCGTAATTGTCACTTGCGAACTGCTGGGGGTGCTGTGTCATCGCTGCGTTTCCTCGAGTATCTTGCGTGGCAAGATCCGGATCGACGTATGACAGTGGCGAAAGGTCCCGTTTAGTTGCCGGTCCGGCCACATCCCTCCCTGCGGAGGCACCACCTTGCTCGGGGAGCAGGTTGGCGTCGAACGTCGGTCCGACTCTTGATGCTGAGACGGCCAATAGACGCGCCCGAGCGGCTGCGCAAGAGTGTTGCGGCAGGGCGCACGAACATTACCGCACAAAAAAGCCCCCGCCGGCAGTCCGACGGGGGCTAAAAAGTGATCGGCGGAGAGGGAATGCAGACCCGCCGATCGGGTGGGTATCGTAATTACGTAACCTGGAAACCGGCCCAGAACGGGTCTTCGCGGTCGATCCAGATCGTGTTGAAGCCGGTGGCGATGGCCGAGCCTTCGATCGAGGGAATGATCGCCGGCTTGTCACCCAGCATGACTTCCTGCTCCACGCGGCCGATGAAGCGGCTGCAGATGTAGCTTTCGTGCACGAAGCGCTCACCCACCTTCAGGCGGCCGGTGGCGTGCAGGTGCGCGATGCGGGCCGAGGTGCCGGTGCCGCAGGGGCTGCGGTCGATCGCCTTGTCGCCGTAGAACACGGCGTTGCGGCCATCGGCGCCCTCGTGCTTAGGCTTGTCGGCCCAGAGGATGTGGCTGACGCCGCGGATCGTGGAATCGAGCGGGTGGACCGGCTCGTACTTCGCGCGCACGGCTTCGCGGATGCGGCCCGAAAGCTCGATAATGCGCGAGGCGCCGAGATCGTCGAGGCCGGTGTAGTTCCCCTGTGGCTCGACGATGGCGTAGTAGTTGCCACCATAGGACACGTCGATCGAGAGCGGGCCGATGCCTTCCACGTCCACCTCAATGCCGCGTTCGGCGACATAGGCGGGGACATTGGTGATGCGCACCGAGGTGACCTTGGGACCACTGGTTTCGTAGGCGATCTCGATCACGCCGGCGGGTACTTCGACACGCAGCTTGCCCGGCGTCGCGGGCTGGATCAGGCCGTGCTCAAGGCCGAACGTGACCATGCCGATGGTGCCGTGGCCGCACATCGGCAGGCAGCCGCTGGTCTCGATGAACAGGATGCCGATGTCGTTCGCCGGATCGCAGGGCGGATAGAGGAAGCCGCCCGACATCATATCATGCCCGCGCGGCTCGAAGCAGAGGCCGGTACGGATCCAGTCGAAGCGCGACAGGAAATCCTGCCGACGCTCGGACATCGAGGCGCCCTTCAACAGCGGAGCCCCGCCCGCCACAAGGCGAACGGGGTTACCGGCTGTGTGGCCGTCGATGCAGAAGAAAGTGTGCCGCATCGACGCTCCCTTATGCTGCTGCCGCGACCGTCAGGTCGGGACGGGTGGCGGCGGCCTTCTCGACCATCGCGATCACTTCCGCGCGGCGCTCGCCCTCAAGGACGTAACGCGGAGGCAGAACGCGCTCCGAACCGCGACCCATGACCTGCTCGGCCAGCTTGATCGACTGGACAAGGTCATGCTCGGCATCGAGGTGGAGGAGCGGCATGAACCAGCGATAGATTTCCATGGCCTTGGCATGGTCGCCGCGTTCGAACGCCTTGACCAGTTCGACCGATTCCTTCGGGAACGCGTTGGTGAGGCCCGAAACCCAGCCCTGCGCGCCGAGGTAGAGACCTTCCAGAGCCACGTCGTCGAGGCCGGCGAACAGCGTGTAGCGATCGCCGAAGGTGTTGCGGAAATCGGTGAAGCGGCGGGTATCCGGCGCGGATTCCTTGACGGCGACGATGTTCTTCACATCGATCAGCGCGGTCAGCACGTCCTTGTCGATCACCGTGCGGTAGGCCGGCGGGTTGTTGTAGAGCATGATCGGCAGACCGGTCTGGTCGGCCACGCCCTTGAAGTGCGCGACGAGTTCCTTGGCCTTGGGCACGTAGACCATCGGCGGCAGCAGCATCAGGCCGTCGGCGCCGATCTTTTCGGCAGCCTGCGCGTAACGCACGGCGCGGCGGGTATCGAATTCCGAAACGCCGGTGACGACGGGAACGCGGCCGTTCACGGCTTCGACGATCGCGGTGAGGACCTGAACCTTCTCGTCGAATTCGAGCGAGTTGTTTTCACCAACGGTGCCGAGCGCGATCACGCCGGTCACGCCGTCGTTGATGAGATCGTCAACGACGCGCTGGGTGTCAGCGAGATCGAGGGAGAGGTCTTCGCGCACCTGGGTCGTGACCGCGGGGAACACACCCTTCCAACCAATTGCCATAATGAGAATCGTCCTGCGATGTTTCTGGTTAATCTAGATATCGTATACGATATTACAAATTAACCTGCAATTGCATTATTCGCACCACCAGGTGCGTGCGGAGTCAAACGAAATCCGAAGCTTGGCGCCAGCCAGGTAAAACCCACGGGGCCTGCGCCGACAGCGAAAAGGGGGCATCGACTCCCGCCGACGCCCCCTTTCCCGGTCACGCCGAAGCGCTGCGATCAGAAGCGGAAGCGGACGCTGCCCTGAACCGTGCGGGCCAGAGTGCGCACGCCGAGCGGCAGAAGTTCCTGGCTGCCGTGATACCGATAGATATCGTTGCCGAGGATGTTCGACGCTTCGAGCGAGAGCGTCATGAAATCCACCGGCGTATAGTTGATTGCCGCGTCGAGCTTGCCGGTATCGTCCTGATAGGGCGAGTATTCCGGATTTTCTTGCCAGATGCCGATGCGATACGACGAACGCCAATTGTACGCGACGCGCGCGCTGAACTGCGGCGTATCGTAGAACAGCGTCGCATTAGCCGTCCACTTCGACGTGTCCGGGGAGTCGAACGCGCCCGGGAAATCCTCGGGATACGGGTACTCGATGCGCGCCTTGAAGATGTGGCTGGCATTCAAGCTGACGCCGAAATTCTTCAACACGCCCGGAAGGAAGTCGAAGAACGACTGAATAGTGCCTTCCATGCCGATGAACGTGCCATCACCGGCATTGCGCAGCTGCTCGACGTAGCCCACCGCGTTCTGTCCATATTGGGACAGATCGACACCATAGTTGGCCAGTTCCTCTGCCGACGCCTGTTCTCGGCTGTAGTACAGGAAGCCCGTCGCCTTCTTGTAATATCCTGCCAACGAGATCTGGCCGCCGCGACCGAAGTAGTATTCCGCGCTCGCGTCGAACGAGTGCTCGCGCTGAGCCTTCAGATCGGGGTTGCCTGCATAGATGACGGGCGAAGTGCCACGCGTTTCCGCATAATAGAACGGTCGCATGTCATAGAAACCGGGACGCGAAACGTTGGTCGTGTAGGACAGGCGGAGCTGCGTCTTCGGGTTGAAGTGAATGATCGACGTGAAGCTGGGCAGGATATCGTAGTAGTTCCCGAAGCCCGGCGATTCTTGAACGATATCCTGATAGCCGTTGGTGGCGTCACCCGGACGGTAGTTGTAGCTGTACGACGTACCCCAGGTGTTGGTGTAACGAACGCCCGCGAGGCCATCCACCTTGATCGTGCCGACGTCGAACGCATAGTTCAATTGCGCATAGGCAGCGAAGTTGTGCTCGGTGGAACGGAATGTCTGGCCGTTGTCGCTGGGCGGGTAGATACTCGAGAAACGCTCTGCATCAGCCGGATCGTACTGCTGGATATACTCGCGGATGGCCGCGACGTTGGACATTACGACCGAACCGGGAATGCGATACCATTCCGCCGTCGATCCGCCGATGTCCGGGCCGACCAGCGACGCCGAATCGTAGCCCGGGAACGTGCTGAACGGCGCATAAGTGCCGTTCACACGGGGGAAGCCATCGCGATACCCGTAATAGCGGCTGGTCACGCGGCGGTTGAACCGGCCACCGACCTGAAGGTTGCGCAGCAGACCGTCGGGCATAATGTCCAGCGTCAGGTCGGCCTGGGCCGCGAATTCCTTGTTTTTCGAACCGCCACGGTTGTCCTGGAAGCGGTCGACCACGTACTTGGAGATGTCGGACATGTCGACGCCGTTGAACGAGATCGACGGTGCGCCCTTGCTGTAGACGTCCGATGCGAAGTCGACGTTCGCCGAAGTCAGCGTGCCCGGACGAATGATCGTTTCGACGAAGTAGTTGCCCTCATTCGACCAGTTGTACTGCGCGCTGGCATTGAGGTGCATGATGCCAGAATTGTAGTGGGCCTCAAGGTTCGTGGTATAGAGGTTCGAGTGGAAGTTGTTGTACTGGGTATCGATCCCTGCAGGAAGGCCAGCGGCATTAGTGATCGTCGCCGACTTCACAGTGCGACCATCGGGCATGAGAACGACGTCGCTCAGCGTGCCGGTGACGTTCATGTCCTGAACGTAAAGACGCTCTACCGAACGCTTTTCGCGCGAGCCAAGGTAGCTGCCTTCGAGTACGAAATCGAGCTTGTCGTTGGCGCGCCACTGCAGAACTGCGTTGATCGAAGGACGCTTCACGTTGCCCTGTTCGATGCCGTAGTAAGCGCGGTAAGGGATTACGACCGTCGAACCATCATCAAGCGTACGTTCGAAGGGCGATTCGCTCTCAATATAGTTCTCGCGGTAATTGGTCTTGGTCCACGAGGCGTTGACCAGGAAACCGATCTCGCCGATGCCGGTATCGAAACGGTTCGCCACCAGAAGGCTGCCATAAGGGCTGACCTTCTTTGAAATATCGTCATAGGAGCCGCGAAGGCTGCCCGCGATCGTCCAGTCCTTCTTGAGATCGAACGGACGGCGCAATTCGACGTTCACGGTGCCGGCGATGCCGCCTTCCACCTGATCGGCGGTACGGGTCTTGTAGACATCCACCTGCTTCAGAAGTTCGGCCGGAATATCGGACAGATTGAGCGAGCGGCCATCACCCAGGTTGGTGTTGTTGCCGTTCACGGTCGTCTGCACTTCGGCAAGGCCGCGGATGGTGAGGCTCTGGCCTTGGCCGCGCGCACGGTCGATCTGCACGCCGGTCACGCGCGCCAATGCATCGACCACGTTGTTGTCCGGCAGCTTGCCGACATCCTCGGCCACGACCGAGTCCACGATCTGCTTCGACTTCTTCTTCGTTTCGGTCGCCGCGACGACCGCGCCGCGCACGCCGGTAACGACGATGTCGGTCCTGGCGGCTTCGGTCTGGTCCGACAATTCAGTGGTGGAACCGGATTGGTCCTGCGCCCAGGCCGGAGCGGCAGCGCCGATCGCGATCACCGTGGTGAGCGCAGTGGAAAGCTTCAAAATCTTTAGCGATGTCATAGCAAAACCCCCTGTTTCGATCCCTGCCGCCGGGCTTTCCGGCTGTCATGTTTATATCGTATACGTCCTACGATATCTGAATCGAGTCAAGACGATTGTGACAGTGATTGTGATTTTTTGTCTGAGTAATGACGGTATGTGAAATTTCCGGAATGCGAATGCGAAGCGGGGCGCAAGTCCATCGACTTGCGCCCCGCGAAGAACCCGGCTGAATCCGGCGGAATTACGATGTTTAGCGGCAATCCGGCGCGCCAGCGTCCTTCCGTACGACGACGGACATCGGCTTCGGCGCCAGCGCCTCCCATTCCTGGACAGCTAGTGCCGCATGGGTCTTGCCATCGGTGGATGCGTCCATCACCGCGCGCAGGCAGCGGGTGGTGATGGGGCGGAAGGACACACTTTGGAAGGCGTCGGTCGCAGTGCCGTAGGCGCTGGCGCCGGGGACCGGTTTCCAGCCTTTCTGCCAGTACTCAAGGTGCCATTTCGCCGGCGGAGCGACGCCCACGCCCGAACCGGCGGGCTGGTCGTTCCAGAAGCGGATGCGCGATCCGTTCACCGTTACCGGCTGGTCCCAGCGATACTCGATCCACTGGCTTGGCGGATTGTTCGGTGACCAGCTACCCCACATGTCGGGCGGGAGGGGAGCCTCCTTCACCACGCCATCGTTGAGCGACTTGATCCAGAACTGCACCGGCACCGGATCGTTCGAGGCAGTGGCCCATGCGGCGCGCGCGATATTGCGCGTGGGCGCGAGTGGCGGCTGCGGGCGCAGTGTCGGCACGACCGGCAGGATGCGCGCGGGCGAGACGCTGTCGTCCCACTCCATCTTGTCCAGCGCCACGCTGCGGCGGAAATGGCCCCCGCCTTTCGCGTCCGCCGTGTGGTAGGCCAGATACCACTGCCCCTTGAACTCCACCGCGCCGGAGTGCGAGGTGGTGGAGGACACCGGCTTCAGCACCACGCCGCGATAGGTCCACGGCCCCATCGGCGAGGGCGCGGTGCCGTAGGCGATGCAGGCGTGGTAGACGGCGGGCGTGCAGTCCGAAGTCGGGCCGGCCTTGTTGCCGGCGTAGAGCATGTAATAGGTGCCCTTGCGCTTCATGATCCACGGCGCTTCGAAGAAGCCGGTCAGCCCCTTCATATCCAGCTCCGGCCCCTTGGGCGTGATCATGTCGCGCTCCAGCTCCATGCCGCGAAGCTGGCCGAACGTGCCCCAGTAGATGTAGACCCGGCCATCGTCGTCGATCATCATCGTCGGATCGATGTTCTGGATATCGTTGGCGACCGGCACCTTCTGCGAGATGATCGGGCCGGACGGATGCGCATCGCGCCAGGGGCCGAGCGGGCTGTCCGCCACGGCCACGCCGATGGCGAAGCGGTCCTTGGCGTCGCTGTTCTTCTCCAGCACCGGGGCGTAGAGGTAGTAGCGCTTGTCGGGGCCCTGAATGATCTGCCCGGCGTAGGCGCGGGCTTCTTCGGCCCAGGTGAAGACGTTTTCGGGCTTCAGGATCGCCGGATAGTGCGTCCATTTGTGCGAGGCGGGATCGGCCGTCTTCAGCAATTGCCATTCGGGCATGATGAAGTCGTTGACGTCGCTCGCCGCCTCATCGCGCCCGGCAAGGATCCAGAGCTGGCCGTCCGCCACGAAGGGGGCGGGATCGGTGGAGTAATAGTCCCCGTCGGCGAGGATCGGGTTGCCCGGAACGGTCAGTTCACGGGCGACAGGTGCCTGTTGCGCGAAAACGGGCGCCGAGGCGGCGGGCGCAAACGCGCACGCCGCCAGAACCACTGCGAGACTATTCCTCATCGGGGTAAGGCCCCTTGCCGCCGTCCTTGATGAGTTGATCGACGCGCTGGTCGATCACCGGCAGCGGCACGCCGCCCAGTTCCAGCACGGCATCGTGGAAAGCGCGAATGTTGAACTTCGGCCCCAGCGCGGTTTCCGCCTTCTTGCGCGCGTCCATGAAGGCGAGCTGGCCCATGTAGTACGACAGCGCCTGACCCGGCCAGGAGATGTAGCGATCGACCTCGGTCTCGATCTCGTGATCGGAAAGCGCGGTGTTGTCACGCAAGTACTGCTGCGCCTGTTCGCGGGTCCAGCCCTTGGCGTGAATGCCGGTATCGACGACGAGGCGCGAGGCGCGCCAGGCCTGATAGCTGAGCATGCCAAAGCGGTCATAGGGCGTCTCATACATGCCCATGTCCTCGCCCAGCGCCTCGCAATAGAGCGCCCAGCCCTCGCCGTATGCGGAGAGATACGTGTCGCGGCGGAAGGCCGGCAGGTCCTTGTTCTCCATCGCCAGCGGCATCTGCATGGCATGGCCCGGCGCGGATTCGTGCAGCGTCAGCGCGATCTGCGAGTAGAACGGGCGGCTGGGCAGGTCATACGTGTTGACGAGGTAGATGCCCGGGCCGCCACGGCCGCCGGTGTAGAACGGCGCCACGTCATCGGGCACCGGCTTGATCGCGAAGCGGCTGCGCGGCAGGTGGCCGAAGAACTGTGAGGCCTTGCCGTCGAAGGTCTTGGCGATCCATGCGGCGCGATAGAGCAGTTCGTTCGGCGTCTTGGGATAGAACTGCGGATCGGTGCGAAGGAAGTGCAGGAACGCCTTGAGGTCGCCCTTGAACTGAACCTGCTGCATCACTTCGTTCATCTGCGAGCGAATGCGCGCCATTTCGCTGAGGCCGATCTGGTGGATCTCCTCCGGCGACTTGTCGAGCGTGACGAACTCGGCAATCTTCGACTGGTAATAGGCCTTGCCGTCGGGCAGCGCATAGGCGGCCAGCGACTTGCGGGCCTGCTTTTCGTACTCGCTGCGCATGAACGTCAGCAGCTTGGCGTGCGCGGGCACGACGCTGCCGGTGATCGCGGCGCGGGCCGCCGCACGCAGCTTTTCCTGATCGGCTGCCGGGATCGTCGAGGGCAGCTTCCTGAACGGCTCGTAGAACGGCGAGTCCTCGGGCGTCTTGGCGTCGACGACGAGTTCGATGCCCTTGTCGCGGCCGGTCAGCGTAACTTGCGGGGCGGAGAACCCGCGCTTCAGGCCCGCGCGCATGTTGTCGATCTGCTGGTCGTAGTAGCGCGGGATTTCGCGCAGCATTTCCACGAAGTCTTCGGCGCTCTGCTGGTCGCGCAGCGGCGAGCGGGCCCAATCGGCCAGTTCGCCCCAGAAGCTGGTGTCGGCGTTGAACGGCTTTTCGTAATCGCGATAGCGCTGGGCGGCGACGAAGGCGTCGATCTGGCCCTTGTAGACCGCAAAGTTGATGCGGTTTTCAGGCGAAAGCTTGGCGACGTCGATCGTGGCAAGCTGCTTTTCAACCTTTTCCCACGCAGCAAGGCGGTTGGCCTGCGCCTTGGCGCCCACATCGGGAAGCGCGAGACGCTCAGCCTTGGGGCCATCCTCGCTGGGGCCGCTCTGCTGCAGGCGCCAGGCGTATTCGGCGGTGTAGATTGCTTCGAAAGCCTCGTCGGGGGTCTGGGCTCCAGAAGTCTTCGGCGCGGTCTGGGCGGCGGGGGCGGCAATCGCAGCGTGAGCGATGCCCGCGGCAAGCGCCGCGCCGGCCAGCAGCAGCGCGCGGCCAAGCGTATTCTTCACGTCAATTTCCCCTTTCGAGAATTTCGAGAATGTCGGCGTGGAGCTGCGCGGGGATGCGCACGCCTTCCACTTGCGAACGCGCGCGGGCGAGCAGGCGGCGCGCGCCGGGAAGGCGGGCACCCTGCCCTTCGATGGTTTCGAACATCGTCTCGGCACGCTTCAGGTATTCGTCCACGCTGTCGCCCAGGAAGCCCGCCGGGTCGATCACGACGATCAGTTCGCCGCCGATCGGCGAGCCGCCGCGGCCTTCGTCGGCCGCCAGCGATTCCGCGCTGGTCATGTCGCCGATCAGCGGCCCGGCCAGCAATTCGACCATCGCCGCCAGCGCCGATCCCTTGTGTGCGCCGAACGTGCGCATCGCACCGTCGAGCACGGCCTTGGCATCGGTGGAGGGACGGCCATCGGCGTCATAGCCCCAGTCCGGCGGGATCGCCTTGCCCGCGCGGCGGTGCAGTTCGATCTCTCCGCGCGCGACCGCGCTGGTGGCGAAGTCGAACACGAAAGGCGCGCGGTCCGGACGCGGCCAGCCGAAAGCGATCGGGTTGGTGCCGAAGACCGGCTTGGTGCCGCCCTCCGGCGCGACCCAGGCGTGGCTGGGCGTGAAGGCGAGTGCGACAAGGCCCTGCTCCGCCAACGCCTCGACCTCGGGCCAGAGCGCGGCGAAGTGGACCACGTTGTTCAGCGCCATGGCGGCAATGCCGTAAGCCTTGGCCTTCTCCACCAGCAGCGGCATCCCGCGTTCGAAGGGAAGCTGGGCGAAGCCGCCCTTGCCGTCCACTTTGACCAGCGCCTTGGCCGGCTCGCTCACTTCGGGCACGGCATCGGGCTCCACCACCCCGCGCGCCACCGAATTTGCGGCGACGAGCAGGCGGTAAAGCCCGTGCGAGGTGCAGCCGTCCCGCTCGCCCGAAACCATCGTTTGAGCCACGGCGGCGGCATGATCGGGCGCCAGCCCGCAGGCCAGAAGGACCTTGCGGGCAAGAGCATCGGCTTCGCCGAGCGTGAGCGCGACTTCGTTATGGGCAGTCATGTTCGTTGAACTCACTTGGCGGGCTTGGCCGTGAACAGGCGCATGCCGAAGATCGGACCGGCCGAGCTGCGATCATGCGGCACGATGCGCACCTTGACCTGGCTCTTGCCCTTGGTCAGCGCTTCCGGCAGCGGATAGTCGACATCCATGAACTTGCCCGGCGTATCGTTGTCGAGCTTCTGGGTGACGACCTTGGTGCCGTCGACAAAGATGTCGAACACGCGCGAACGCTCGCTGCCCCAGTAGGTCGCCTGCAGCAGCAAAGGACCGGGTTTCACCTTCATCGTGAACTCGATGTAGCCGCCCGAGCGGGCATCGCGCCCGTTCCGGCCACGGTACGAGACCGGGTAGGAGATTTCCGAGGTCAGGTTGTGGTCGCGCTCGGGCTGCATTTCGCCCAGGTGCATGACGTCGATCGAGCGCGCGGCGATGTCCTTCTGGCGTGCCTGCTCGGCCAGGAACGAGGCTTCCTCGGTCTTCCAGCCGGCTTCGGTGAAGCGCTTGAAATAGACGGCGCTGCGGCGATCGTACTGGCTGTAGAACGGCACGAACGTCAGGTCCGCCGGGCGCATCACGCCGGTGGTCTGGAAGCGCGGACGGTCCGACACGATCGGCGCGAAGGCGCCGAGCGGATTGTCGCCCACCATCGCCGGCTCGACGCCGGTGAACTCCATTTCGGCCGGGCCGAGATCCGCCGCCATGACCAGCGGACCGCGCAGCACGGCCACCACGTCCTGCGAACCGGCGGCCGCCTCGAACCGCAGATCGAGCGGCAGGGTGAGCGCAATCGTGTCGCCCTTCTTCCAGCGGCGGTCGATCACGGCATAGCCGTTGACAGCGTTTGCCGGAACCGGGGCGCCGTTGACGGACACCAGCGCGCGGCCATTGGCCCAGCCCGGAATGCGCAGCGCGATGGTGAACTTGCCGTTCTTCACCGCATCCAGCGTCACGCCGACTTCGGGCTTGAACGGATATTCGGTGGCCAGCGTCAGCGCCACGCCCTTGGCCTTCCACTCCGCCTTCGACGGGATGAAGAGGTTGACGAACAGGGTGTCGTCACCCTGCCAGTAGATGGAATCGCCGTGCTTCGAATGGCTTTCCATGCCCGAGCCGACGCAGCACCAGAAAGCTTCCTCGCCCGGCTGCGAATAGCCGCGCGGCGCGCCGCTCATCATCGGCGTCATGTACGTGAAGCCGCCGGTGTGCGGATTGTGGGCCGACATCACGTGGTTCAGGTGCGCGCGCTCGTAATAGTCGAACAGCGCGCCGTCCGGCTGCCACGAATAGAGCTGACGGGTCAGCTTCAGCATGTTGTAGGTGTTGCAGTGCTCACAGGTCGATTCCGTGAGGTGCAGCGCGATATTGTCCGGCTCGAAGAAGTATTCGCGGTCGGCATTGCCGCCGATCACATAGCTGTGATGCTGGGTCACGCGTTCCCAGAAGAAGCGGGCGGCGCGGCCCGGCTCGTCCTTGCCGGTCAGCTCGTGAATGCGCGCCAGACCGATCAGCTTGGGCACCTGCGTATTGGCGTGGAAGTTGGCGAGCTTGTCCTCCTGCGCCACCAGCGGATCGAGCACCTTCTTGTCGTAGATGCGTTCCGCCACCTTCAGCCAACGCAGATCGCCGGTCTGGGCATAGAGTTCGGCATAGCTTTCGTTCAGGCCGCCATATTCGCAGCCCAGCAGTTCCTGCATCTGCTTGTCGTCAAGCGCGGCGAAGACCTTCTCGAAGTATCCGCCCAGGCCGATGACCACTTCCAGCGCCTTGGCATTGCCCCAGGCGGCATGGATATCGAGCAGACCCGCGAAGTACTTGTGCACGGTGTAAAGCGGCGACCACGATCCGTTGAGGTCGAACCCGCCCGACTTGATCTCTCCGCGCATGACTTCGGGGAAGATTTCCTGCCCGTCGACGACCTTGCCGTCCTTGGTCTTGCGGCCGAGCGCGCCGATGTAGCCATCGCTGCGCTGCGCCTGGCAGAGCGCCAGTTCGTCAACGATATAGTCCGCGCGGCGGCGGCATTCGGGGTTGCCGGTCTGCTGCCAGGCCAGCACCAGCGCGGTCATGTAGTGGCCCAGCGTGTGGCCGGCGATGGTATCCGATTCCCAGCCGCCATAGATCGGCGCCTTGGGCTCAAGCCCCGCATACTTGCGGAAATTGTGCAGGAAGCGATCGGGGCTGAGCGACATCAGGTAGTCGACATTGACGTCCACCGCGGTCGCATAGTCCGAAGCCATGAGCCGCACATCATTGAGCGGCAGCGGCTTCGCCTTGATCGGAAGCTTGGGTGCGATGACAGCCGCGAAGCCCTTGAGAGGGACAGAGCTGATAGCCAGCGCCGCCACGCCAGCCATCCATTCGCGCCGATTGGCCTTCATCACCAGAAACTCCTATCGAATATCGTATACGGTTATTGATAAGGTTCGAGGGCCGCGAGTCAACCCTGTTGCAGGTGCCGCCGGACCGTGACGCGCCCGAGTCCGTTTGAAAAATCCGCCGCAGGCGGATTTTGGCGGCACCGGCCCACTCCCCCACCCGACCACCCACTAGGGTACAATCGTTGGGTGGTCGGGTGGGGGAGTGGGCCGGTGCCGCCTCAAAAATGCCCTTCCGGGCATTTTTCAAACAGCCTCCCTCAGCGCCGAAGCGCAACGCGGGTATCCGCATGGGCCAGATCAATCAGCGCGATCATTGCCTTGCGCGCCTGTTTGGCATTGCCCTCCGCAATGCAGCGGTAGAGCGCGTGATGCTCTGGCATCGGATCGCGCGGGGAATCCCCCAACCGCTGCTTGATCGCGGTGGTGGAGGCGATCGCCGTGGAGATCGAGGTGGAAAGCGCCTGCATCAGTTCGTTGCGCGTCGCTTCCAGCACCAGTTCGTGAAAGCGGATGTCGGCCGCGCGGCCCTTGTCGGTGGTGAGCGTGCAACGCTCCATCGTTTCCAGCGCATTGGCCATATCGGTCAATTGCCGATCATCGCGGCGCTGCGCCGCCATTTCCGCCGCCTGCGGCTCGACCACCAGGCGCAATTCGAACAGGTCGCGCAGGAATTCATCGCTGGCGCCGCACTGGATCTGCCAGGCCAGCACATCGGGATCGAGCAGGTTCCAGCTCTTGCGTTCGTTCACGCGGGTGCCCGCCTTCGGGCGGCTGCTGACCATGCCCTTGGCGGTCAGGATACGGAAAGCCTCACGCAGCACGGATCGGGAGACGCCCAGCCGATCGGCATGTTCGACTTCGGCCGGAAATACATGCCCGGCGGGCACTTCGCCGCTGACGATCGCGGTCGCCAATTGGCGCGCAACCGCGTGATGAAGGCGGCCGCTGGAAAGCGGAAGCCCGGTTTCGGCCGGCAGTGGTGCGGTCATCTATGTCATCCCCAGCCAATGGATCGAGGCAAGATTTGAAATGCTCCGATCATATATCGTATAATTTTTCTTGACCCTTTCCGTGATGGGCGTCAAGAACCCATGCATCTTCCGAAGCCAAGCGATGGGTACATGCCATGAGCACCCCCTTGATTTCTCGTCCTTTCGTTCGCGTCTTTAAAAAACCTGCCGCAGTCAGCCTGCTGGCGCTTGCCATGGCCTTGCAGCCGGGCACTGCGCTGGCGCGCCAGACGCACGCGGCAACGGCCCAGACGCCGCCGCCCAGCATCGCCGATCGCTATATTGCGGCCGATACGTTCCTGGGCAACGGCATTGCCGATCGGATCGATAATGCCAATGTCGCGCCCAGTTTCGTGGGGGGCGAAAAGACTGCCAGCCTGTTCTACCGCACCGGCACCCGCACCGACCAGCGCTACCTGATCCTCAACCTTGCGACGCAGGACGTGCACGAGGTGGCAAGCACGGCCAGTCTGCTCACCGCACTCTCGCAGGCGAGCGGCAAAGCCGTAACGCTGGACGACGCGCACCTGGCCGATGTCGACTACGATCCGGACAAGGCCACGCTGACTTTTGCCGCACTGGATGCCCATTGGCGGATCGGCGCCGATGGCAAGGCTCAGAAAGTCGCGCCCGAGGCGCCGCAGCTCGACCTGCCCTCGCCAGACGGCAAAACGAAGATCGTTGCGCGCAATTACAACCTCTATGCAGTGGACGTGGCCTCGGGCCGCGAAGTGGCGCTGACCACCGATGGAACGCGCGAACAGCCCTACGGCCGCTCGATCCCCGAACTCTCGCAGATCCTGCGCGAAGGCACCGAGGAACCGGCGATGCCCGTCACCGGCGCATGGTCGCCCGATGGGCGCTATCTGCTGACATGGCGGCTCGACACGCGCGAGGTGAAGAAGCTTTCGATCACCCAGCAGAACCCGCCGGGCAGCTTCTATCCGCGCAGCTTCTCTTACATCTATCCGCTCGCGGGCGCGGAAAAGCTGCCGCAGGCGACGCGCTTGGTGGTCGACGTGCAGGCGGCGCTGAAGAGCGGCAAGGCGAAGGTCGTGCCGGTGCAAATGCCGGCCGAATCGATCCTCTACCCCTCCCCGCCCGACATGAACTGGGTGAACGGCAAGCCGCGCATGCAGTGGACCGAGCGCGGCTATCGCCAGCAAGCCGTCTACGTGGCCGATCCGGCAACCGGCGCCACGAAGATCGTCGCGCATGAGGCGGTGAAGCCGGTGATCACCGTCACCTCCTCGATGATCTTCCCCGCGCCGGAACTGGGCGGCGAACTGTCGATTTCGGAGCGCAGCGGCTGGGCGCAGCTTTACCTCGTCACCCCGGACAACCCGGATGGCGGCAAGGCGCTGACCACCGGCGACTGGGAAGTTCTCTCGGTGGACAATGTGGCCGAGGACAAGTCCTCGCTGATCGTCACCGGCGTGGGGCGCGAAGAGGCGCGCAATCCCTACTGGCGCGCGCTGTACCGGGTTTCGCTGAACGGCGGCGACCTGACCGAACTGACCCCCGAACCGCTCGACCACGACGCGCAAGTCTCGCCCGACGGCAAGTGGATCGTCGATCAGATGTCGAGCCCGACCACGCCGACCCGCGCCGTGCTGCGCGACGGCGCGACCGGCAAGATCGTCATGGAACTGGCCAAGGCCGATGACAGCCGCCTTCTCGCTGCCGGCTACACTCCGCCAGAGCCGTTCAAGGGCGTGGCGGCAGACGGCAAGACGCCGATCTACGGCATGATTTTCCGTCCGGCGCACTTCGATCCGAAGCGCAGCTATCCGGTGATCGACAATGTCTACACCGGCCCAACCACCACCGACGTGCCTTCCACCTGGGGCATGGCGCTGCGCGTGCCGGGCAATAGCGTCGCGCAGATCGGCGCGGTGGTCGTCATGATCGACGGCACCGGCACTTCGCGGCGCGGTCAGGCCTTCCGTCTGCCCGCCTACCAGAACCTGGGCGAAGTCGGGCTGGACGATCACATCGCGCTGATCCGCCAGATGGCCGCCAAGTATCCCTACATGGACGTGAACCGCGTGGGCGTGTTCGGCGGATCGGCGGGCGGCTACGACACCGCACGCTTCGTGCTGCGCCGTCCCGACTTCTTCAAGGTGGGCGTCTCCGCATCGGGCAACCACGACCTTCGGCTCGACAAGACCTGGTGGCCCGAAGTCTCGATGGGCGAGGCGGACGCGGCAACGTGGGAGCGCAATTCGAACATGGCGGTGGCGAACCAGCTCAAGGGCCACCTGCTGCTCGTCCACGGCGATATCGACGACAACGTGCCGATCACCGAAAGCTTCCGCCTTGCCAAAGCGCTGATCGATGCCGGGCGCGATGTCGACATGGTGGTCGTGCCCAATGCCACGCACAACGTCTACCAGCCCTTCTTCTGGAAGAAGCTGCGCGACTATTTCACCCTTTACCTGCTCGGCGAGACACCGCCGCCGCTTGGCCCCGTGAAGCCTGCCGCACCGGCAGTCGCGCTGGCCCACTGAAATCCCCCACGAGGTCCTGACATGAAGCGTCTTCTGAAGCCCCTCCCCCTGATCGCGCTGGTCTTGGCGCCGGTGCCGGCCATGCTGCCGATGGCGGCGGCGCAGGCACAGGAAGCGGAGAAACCGAAGCCGGTCTATCCGCCGATCCAGAAGACCGAGATGCAGACGCCGGCCTTCGATCTGGCGCTGCGGGCCGATACCCAGACGCTCGCCCACCTTTCGCCCAAGGGCAGCGCTGCGTTCGACTTCGTGCCTGCGGGCCGTGAGGCCGAGCGCGCGGCCGACGGCTACGTCCACATCGGCGATATCCATATCCGCCTGAAGACGGCGGGTTCGGACTGGCAGGACTTCTCCTCCGCCCACGCCCGCAAGCAGATCGCCGCGCTGACGGGCGGCAAGGGTGTGCTCGCCGCCGCGGACATCACCGCATCGATGGGAGCCGGAATTCCGCTTCGTGTCGAGCGCCGCTGGGTGAACGAGGACGGCGTGCTCGTCCTGCGCTTCACGCTGGTCAACACCAGCAACGCCCCCGTCGAGATCGGCGGCCTCGGCATGCCGATGGTGTTCGACAACATCATCCTCGACCGCGATCTTGATTCCGCGCACGCGCAGGCAAGCTTCGTCGATCCCTATATCGGCCGCGATGCCGGCTACCTTCAGGTCACGCGCCTGAACGGCGAAGGCCCGGCGCTGCTGGTGCTGCCCGAGAAGGGCACGCCGCTGGAAGCCTATCGTCCGATCCTCCAGCAAGGTTGGGCGCCCAAGAGCGACATTTTCACCGACAAGAGCCCGCGCAGCCAGGTCTCCGAAGGCTTCTACGACTGGACCGTCGCCAGCAAGGGTTTTGCCGAGAAGGAATGGGCGAAGGCCGGCCAGCAGTGGAACGAGCCGACCAGCATCACGCTGGCCCCCGGCGAAAGCCGTACGATCGGCCTGCGCTTCGTGACCGCGCCCAGCATCCGCGCGATCGAGGATACGCTCGTCGCCCAGAAGCGCCCGGTGGCGGTCGGCATTCCCGGCTATGTCGTGCCCACTGACCAGACCGCCAGCCTGTTCCTGAAGACGCCGAGCAAGGTCGCCAAGATCGAATCCTTCCCCGAAGGATCGCTCACCGCGACCTCGGAAAAGTCGGGAAGCGGCTGGGCCCGCTACCAGATCAAGGCCAGCGGCTGGGGTCAGGCGCGCCTGACGGTAACCTATGCGGACGGGCAGAAGCAGACCGTCAGCTATTACATCACCAAGCCGCTTGAACAGGTGATGGCGGACATTGGCCACTTCACCACCACCGACCAGTGGTTCGAAGGCAAGGGTGATCCCTTCCACCGTTCGCCCGCGATCCTTTCCTATGACCGGGAGGACAACAAGATCCTCACGCAGGACGGCCGCGTCTGGGTTTCGGGCATGAGCGACGAAGGCGGCGCCGGTTCGTGGGTGGCGGCGATGATGAAGCAGCTCGACAATCCGAACCCGGAAGAAGTCGCCAAGCTGGAGCGCCTCGTCAACGAGACCGTGCTCGGCACGCTGCAGGTCAAGGAAGGCCCGCAGGCCGGTGCCGTCAAGAAGAGCATCTTCTATTACGATCCGGTCGAGTTCCCGAACTACTACGACCCCAAGATCAACTGGAAGAACTGGACCGCGTGGTCGAAGAAGGATGCCGGCGATCTCGGCCGGTCCTACAACTATCCGCACGTCGCCATCGGCCACTGGGTGCTCTACCGCCTGGCCCGCGACAATGCCGGGCTGGTCAAGCAGCACGACTGGAAGTTCTACCTCGACTGGGCCTACCGTACGACCGTCGCGATGATGCGCGATGCGCCCTACTATGCCGAGTTCGGCCAGATGGAAGGCGATGTCTTCGTCGATATCCTGAAGGACCTGAAGCGCGAGGGCATGATCGCCGAGGCCACCGAAATGGAAGGCCTGATGAAGCAGCGCGCCGATCACTGGCGTTCGATGAAGTATCCGTTCGGCAGCGAGATGGCGTGGGATTCCACCGGCCAGCCCGAAGTCTATGCCTGGATGCGCTACTTCGGCTTCCAGCCGCAGGCGGACGAGACCCGCGAGGTTATCCTGGGCTACGATCCCACGATCCCCAGCTGGGGCTATAACGGCAATGCGCGCCGTTATTGGGACTTCCTCTATGGTGGCAAAGTCTCGCGCATCGAGCGGCAGATCCACCACTACGGATCGGCGCTCAACGCGGTGCCGCTGTTCGACGCCTATCGCCAGAACCCCACCGACCTGCACCTGCTGCGCGTCGCTTACGGCGGCATGATGGGCGGGATCACCAACATCGACCAGAAGGGCTTCGGCTCGGCCGCGTTCCACTCCTGGCCGGACATGATGAAGTGGGATGCCATCACCGGCGACTACGGCATGGGCTTCTACGGCCATGCGATCACGGCGGCGAGCTACATGGTCAATGACCCGCAGTTCGGCTGGATCGGCTTCGGCGGCGATCTGACCACCAAGGGCAGCACCGTAAGCCTCGCCCCGAAGGACGGCGCCCGCCGCCGCCTGTTCGTGGCCCCCGCCGGTCTGTGGATCACGCTGGAGGCCGGCCGCATCCAGAGCGCCGATTACAACAGCAAGACCGGCAAGGTCGTGCTGACGCTCGATCCCGCCAGCGCCACCGATCCTGCCGCGCGGCTGCTGTTCCAGACCACCACCACCGGTGGCCGCACGTACGCCACCAACACCGGCACGGCGGACCGCGATGGCTATGCTATCGCGCTGGGCGGCAATCCGACGGTTGTGACGCTGACGCCGCGCTGATCCCCAGCCCTACTCATCCCACAATCCCTCGTCGTCCCCGCGCAGGCGGGGACCCCGCTTTTCTTCCTGCAACCTCGCAAAGAAGAAGCGGGGCCCCCGCCTGCGCGGGGGCGACGAGGCTAGGTTGATAGATTTAGCCGATCACGGAAACTCCGCCCTCAGCCGTGCCGAAAGCCATGCGCCAAAGGCGGCAATGGCATCCAGCCGCGGCTTGGGCGTGTTCGCATCCCAAACGAAGTGATAGGCCCCCTCGAACGGGATCTCCACTTCCGACAACCGCACCAGCCGCCCCGCCTGCAACGCGTCATGCGCGATGACGCGGCGCACCAGCGCTATGCCGTGGCCGGCGATGGTCGCCTCCAGCATCAGCGCGGCATCGTCGTAGGGGAGGCTGTCGGCCGGCTCGGGCAAGGCGATCCCGGCACGCTGGAACCACGGCGTCCAGGTCTGCCAGCTGTTGCGCAAAAGCCGGCAGCGCGCGAAGTCCTCCACATTCTCGATCGCCATGCGCCCGCGATATTCGGGCGAGCAGGCGGGAAACAGCATGTCGGTCAGCAACCGTTCGCTGGCAAGGCCCGGCCAGTTGCCGCCGCCATAGCGGATCCCGGCGTCCAACCCGTCCGCACCGATCCGGCTGACATCGATCCGGGCGTCCATCGCGATCAAGATGCCGGGGTGCCCCTCGTGAAAGTCCGCCAGCCGCGCCACCAGCCACTGCGCCGCGAAGGAGGGCAACACCGCGATCTTCAGCACCTGCCGCTCACCCGGCGGCGGCGCGGGGAACACGCTGGCGATCAGTTCCAGCGACTGGCGCACCGTGGGCAGAATCTGCCGCGCGGCCAGCGTCGGCTCCATCGTATTGCCGCGCCGTTCGAACATCGGCGCGCCCAGCCGTTGCTCCACCTCACGCACGCGGTGGCTGATCGCGCCGTGCGTCACGCCCAGTTCCTCCGCCGCGCGGGTGAAGCTGCGATGACGCGCCGCCGCTTCAAGCGCGCGCAAGGTGTTGAGCGAGGGCGGACGATACATGGTCCGGCCATACTTAGGTTCTAAGGCCCCGGTTTCTCAATCCCTGTCGGGCCAGACTTGCGCGAAAAACGGATTTACGGCTGCATTGCCATCGTAACTGTCCTGATCGGTCATGCAGGTGGGGCACCAGTGCCCGCCCTTCAGGTAGAGCCGGGGCGTCATTCCGAAGTCGTGGTCCAAGGCGCAGCGCCATTGGGTCGTCTCGTCGGCGGAGCAGTCCCCGCCGAGATGCTTGCCGCCGCGATACTGCGCGGCTTCGGAATAGACGACCGCCGTCCAACTCGCGGGATCGGCCTCTGCATCGTAGCCGTGATCGAGCAGCGAGACTTCCGTCGATGGTCGCCGCAGGGTGACACTGGCCCAATCGCGTGGAAGCCCTTCCCACGCCTGCCGCGATCCGAAATAGGCGTCGATATGCGGGCGGTCATCGTGCTCCAGCCAGTGGAGCGTGCCGCCCGGCGCGCGCGCCAGCTTTTCCAGCCGCCTGCGGCCAAGGGCCGGCGCATGACGGGCAACGAACTTCACGAAGCCGGGAATCGCATTCGAGAGGCCTTTAGCGAAATCGTCCAACGTCTCGCGCCGGAACGGCACCAGTGCTTCCAGACGATCCGAGTCCGCGTACCATTGGCCGTGGAAATTCCGCGTCGCGAACCAATGCGGCCGATAACTGGCGAAGGCATCGCGCGCGCCGAGTGCCCCGGCCGTGATCCGCGCGAACTCATGATTGGCCACGCGCATCGCCGCACCGCCGCCAATATTGTAGAACCCGCGCCAGAACGCCTCCGGCACGGCGTCCTCACAGGTATTCGCAGCAAGGCGGCCGGAATCCCCGACCGTCACCCATTCCAGCACGCCGTTGAACGGATTGTGGAAGATGATGGGATCGAAGATCTTCCACATGTTCGGATGGGCGATGCCCGTCTGCCGCAGGGACACCCACCGCTTCAGACCCGATTGCGCGACGATCGCCTCGGCCATGGTCTTGCTGACGGCATAGTGATCGTAACGGCTGATCTTGATCGGATCGCCCGTGCGCCCCCAGTGTACCGGGGGATTGCGATGCCCCGTCTGCGCCACCGTGCCGATGTAGACCAGCGCGATCCGGTCGGGATCGGGCTGGGCCTTGATGGCGGCCACGATGTTGCGCGCACCGCCGACGTTGACCTTCATGGTCAGTTCGGGAACGTGATCGGCCATGGGCGAGACCAATCCGCCGATATGCAGCACCTGATCGACACCCGTCACCGCATCCAGCACGTCCTCGTACCGGGTGAGGTCGCCCCACACGAACTCCAGCGCGGGATTGCGCTGATGCTGCCTGACGACCGGGTGTGTCTTTTCCTCGGGCCGCACGAGTGCGCGCACACGCAGGCGGTCGCTGCGGGCCAGCAGTTCGACCAGCGTGGCACTGCCCATGTTGCCGGTCGCGCCGGTAAGGAGGATGGTCTTCTTGTCCTGCAGCGCCATGCGGCGATCCTCTCGATATGTCAGGGCCGCCGCGAATGTCGCGGCGGCCCATGGAAAGGTGTTAGAGCCTGTTTGGATATGCGTTGAAAGAGAATTTCGCGACACATTCGTCTCGAAAATACCCTGCAGGGCATTCTCAAGGGCAGTCCTCTACCAGCGGAAGATGCTGGTGATGCCGAATTCGCGCGGCGGGGTGATGGTTGCCGTGCGATAGCCGGAGTTGAACGGAATGCCGGAGGCTCCGGTGGGGTTGAAGGTGAAGTCCAGTTCGCTGGTCGGCTGCTGGAACTCGCTGTCACCCACTGCAAGCGCGCGGGTCTGGTTCAGCAGGTTCTTGGCGAAGAGATTGACTTCCCAGCGTCCGTCCTCCCCGCGCACGCCCACGAACAGATCCATCTTCACGTAATCGCGATAAGTGTAGTTGTCGCGAAGCGAGTTGAAACCGGGCCGATAGGTGACCAGCCCACGGATGAACGGCGTGACCGAACCCACCGGCATGCGCACTTCGCCATTGGCGGTGAGGTTGAACTTCGGGATCTGCGCCAGGCGGTCCTTGCTCTGGCAGGTCGAGATCTGCTGGCCCACCGGCACGGTCGGATTGCCGCTCGCGTCGTAAGTGTTGCAGGGGATTTCGGCGTTGTCGTAATGCGCATCGGCGTAAGAGGCATTGATCGAGAAATCGATGTTCTGGTTCGGCCGCACCGAAAGCTGCATTTCCGCACCCTGCGAGATCGCATCGCCGGTAAAGGGCAGCGGCGAGATTACGGAATCGATCACGCCATCTCTGGCAGAAGCGGTGTGGAATGCCGGGAAGTACGAGATGTAGTTGTTGAACTTCTGGTAGAAGCCCGCGAAGTTCAGTGCGACCTTGCCATCGAACAAGTTGAACTTCACCCCTACTTCGCCGCCGTCCGATGTTTCATCCTTGGTCAGCAACAGCGAGGGATCGAGCGGCGTGGTCACGCCAACCGCGAAGACGCCGGGGCGGAACGAGTGGCCATAGCTGGCATAGGCGGTGATGTCCGGCGTTGCCTGCCAGCTGATATTGGCACCGCCGGTGAAGGCCTTCTTGTTCTGGGTGGAATCATCGACCGTCGCCGGCAGGGTCAAGCCGTAGTCCGGTAGAGTAACGACGGTCGACTGGATGCGATCCACGTCCGACCAGGTGTGGCGCAAGCCGCCCGTGATCTTCAACCCATCAACGATCTCGTAGCCCAGCGTGCCGGCAAGTCCGTATTCCTTCAGGTTCACCGAAATATCGGCATCGACCACGATCGGGAAGTACGCCGTCGACGGCGGGATCGGCCCCACGCCCATCAGCGCGAACAGCTGATCGTTATCCTGCGTCAAAGGCACCGAGTTCTTCTGCCAGCGGTAATTGCCCGACAAGGCCCAGGTGAAGCGGCTGCCCGGCGCGGATTCCACGCGCAGCTCGTTGTTCCAGATCTTGTATCCGACATTCAGGCTCTGCTTGCGGATATAGTTCGGCACCGCGTTGCCCACGTCCTGATCGCGGTCCTGCTGGAGGAAGCTGTCCTGATAGCCGCCGTTGTACACAAGGCGCGGCCCATCAAGGTCGTAGGCAGCATTGAAGGTCACGAAATCGGTGCGGTTTTGGAAGCGGAAGTTGCCTTCCGTCACCGATTTGCGATCCTTCAGCGAAAGCACCGGCCCGGTCGACGAAGGATCGCCCAGCGCCAGAGAGGGCTGGTTGCCGTCTCCGAACACCGCACCGAACGGCGTCGTATCGGCGGTCAGGTGCTGGTACATCAGATTGGCGGTCAGCGGCCCGGTATCGAGCACGAAGCTGACGCGGCCGCTCATCGTCTTGCTGCTGGAATGGCGGCCATCGACATTGGTGACATTGCCGACGCGGTTCTGGTCGTAGAGCAGCGCCGCGCGCATGGCCAGCACGCCGGGGATGATCGGCAGGTTCGCCGCGACTTGCGCGTTGATCGCATGGCGGTCGGTCGCGGTGCCCTGGGCATAGCCGGTGAAATCGTAGACGTTGGCCTTCTGCGTGCCCAGCAGGATCGAACCCGCCGGGGACGTGCGGCCACGGAACAGCCCCTGCGGCCCGCGCAGCACTTCGATCTGGCCGATGTCGTAGATCGCGGTGAACACGGTCTGCGCGTCAGTGGGCACTTCGTTCAGGAAGATTTCGACGGCGGGGCTGCTACCCGAATCCGGATCGAACGTGACGCCGCGCAGCGTGGCGACGTTGGAGCGGCCGTCGTTATTGGTCAGTTGCAGGCCGGGCGACAGGTTCTGGATTTCCTTGGCGTCGAACACGTTCAGCTTGGTGATGGCATCGGCGGTGACCACGTCGACTGCCATCGGCGTGTCCTGCAGCGTCTGTTCCTGACGTGTGGCGGTGACGATGATCTCGTTCACCGAGGCGGTCGCCTGAGCCTGCGCCTGCTCTGGCGCTTGCGGATCGGCCTCCGCCGCCCATGACGCCTGCGGCAAGGCGATCGTGCTGACAGCACAGCACAGCAGCAGCTTCCGGCTGCTCGCAAAAGTCCGGTTCTTCATATCTTCCTCCCCAGGAAATGTTCCGGCGCGCCCCGCCTTTGGCCAGCGGGTTCCCCTCCGGATCCGTTGTTTCAAGGCATCAGGCGGCCTGCGTGTAGAGCGCGGTCACGGGCGCTTCCGGCGGATAGCTGGCGGGCGTGCCGAAATCGTAGGCGGCGATCAGCGTGCGGATGAACTGCGGATCGCGCATCGGATCGCTGGGCGTTTCCACCGCGATGCCGCGAGCGCGCAGATCCTTCAGGAACGTGTCGAATACCCGGTCGTAAGTCAGATCGTCCGTGCCATCCATGTTCTTCTTCAGCTCTGCAAAGTCCGCAAAGACTTCGGCCGACCAGTGGACCAGGAACCGCAGATCGCGCGTATGGACATTGGCGATAGTGTCGGTGCCGTTCATCAGGCGCCAGTTGTCGCGGTCGGCCGGGTCGCCGGTGAACACGGTATCGAAGGCAAGGCCCGCCGGGCGCTGCAGTTCCACCGGGCCATTGGCTTCGCCGCGATGCATCATCATCTCGTTCTGGACCACCACGCCGCGATTCCACACCGGCGGCTGCAGCCGCTGCGGCGGGTGTGCGGGGCCTTCCGGCCAGTACGTGAAGCCGCTGCCCCTATCGTGGCTGAACCAGGTGATGACTTGCGCCATCTTGACCAGGTAATCGCGGAAAAGGCCGGACTTGCCCATGACCGAGCAGAGCCAGGTCGGCGCGTTTTCATAGCGGATGCCGCGAAAGCTGGGGGAATCGAGATGCCCCGGATCGGTATTGCCGCAAGGCCCGTTGATGTTGAACAGCATCATTTGCGGCTTTGCGTAATCCGCACCCCAATATGACTTCGCATGTTCAAGGAACTGCGCGTTGTAGAAACAGTCGTGAATTTCGGGATAGAGCGCGGCCGAATAATTCGCGTAGAAGCCCCGGAAAGTCGGCGTCAGGAACATGTCCAGCGTGGGGGTGAAGCCTTCCGGCATCGCGCCGGACATCGTCGCGATCAATTCCTCCGCATTGGCGAAGTGCTGCGCGATGATCAGCTTCCATGGGCCCTGCGTGCGCACCACGTCCAGCAGGCGTTCGCGCTGATCGTCGGTGTAGATGTTCTCCAGCACGCGCGGCGTCGAAACCGGGCGCAGAATGTCGGAAAGCGCCTGCCGGTCGGCAAAGCCAGTCATCAACCGTCTCCCATCATGGCACCTTGCGATGCACTTAAGTTAGTTCATACTTACTACGATGAGATCGCCGGTCAACGTGATTCGAACGGTCGCGTACAAAAAATTTCCAGCCGCGTGCCAGATCGGGAATTACGAACGACCATCGTCCACGATTTGCGTACTACAACTTGCATTTGCATTCGCATCTGTTTCTTGTAAGTACGCACTTACAAAATTGGGAGAGATCGAATCCATGCAACAGACTCTCGCGGCCGAGAGGCCAAGGCTCCTTCCGGATTCGCCGGAACTGGCTATGGCGCTTGACGAAGCCAATCTTCCCACGCTGCTGGCGGCCTACACCTTCCTTTCGCATGACGGCGAATTCCTGGAACGGTTCGCGGCACACATCCGGCCCGCCTTCTCGCCCAATCCCACCGCCATTCCGGATGACCTGGCCGACGACCTGCGTGCCCGTCTGCACCGGCTGCTGACCGGCGGCGAAGGCGCGAAGGAGGGGCCGCCCAGCGATGCCCTGATGCTGCGCATCATGTCCGTCACCGTGGGTGAGCCGGTCGATGCCGAATTCCTCGAACTCGTTTACGACCAGTGCGGCTTCCGGCCGTGGATCGACCGTTCGCAGCTGCCCCATCGCAAGCCGCCGCCGCCCGGCTTCAAGGTTCTGGTGATCGGCGCCGGGATGACCGGCATGGCCGCCGCGATCAAGCTGCGCGAGGCGGGCTACGATTACATCCTGATCGAGAAGAACCCCGAAGTGGGCGGCACCTGGTACGAAAACCGTTATCCGGGTGTCGGCGTCGATACACCCAGCCATTTCTACAGCTACAGCTGGGAAATCTGGCCCGACTGGCAGCACTATCACCCCCACGGCGCCGATATGCAGCGCTACATGCTAGACGTGGCGGACAAGTACGGGCTGCGCGGCAATATCCGCTTCGGCACGACTGTCGAAACATTGGTCTATGACGCAATGAACGCCGTCTGGAACGTCACCGTTCTTCAGCCAGACGGCAGCCGGGAGACCATCGTCGCCAATGCCGTGATCAACGGTCACGGCCCGGTCAACCGATTCAAATGGCCGGATATTCCGGGTCTGCACGAATTCACCGGCACGCTGGTCCACACCGCCGCCTGGCCGAACGGGTTGGATTTGAAAGGCAAGCGCGTGGCGGTGATCGGCACCGGCGCCAGCGCGGCGCAGCTTGTCGGCGCGATCGCGCCCGAGGTGGACGAACTCACCGTATACCAGCGCACCAAACACTGGGTGATCTACAACCCGGAGATCGCGCATGAAGTGAACGAGGGGATGAAGTGGGCCCTCTCCCACATTCCCAGCTTCAAGGAATGGTTCCGCTTTCGCGTCTACTGGTCCGCCGCCGACGGACTGTTCGCCAATGTGTTGAAGGACCCCGCGTGGGAGGGCAACGACATTGCGGTTTCCGCGCACAACGAACAGGCGCGGCAATACGCGCTCTGGTACATGAGCCAGAAGTTCGCCGATCGGCCGGACCTGATCGCCAAGCTGACGCCGGATTTCCCGATCTTTTCCAAGCGGATCATTCTGGACAACGGCTGGTTCGACGCCCTCGCCCGGCCCAACGTCCATCTGGAGGACAAGGGCATCGCCCGCATCCTGCCGAATGGCGTCGAGGCGAAGGACGGCTCCATCTTCGAATGCGACGTGATCGTCTGCGCCACCGGGTTCAACGTCTCCCGGATGATCGGCAACCTCACCATCAAGGGCGTGGACGGGCGCGACCTGGCCGCGGAATGGGGCGATGAAGACCCGCGCAGCTATCTTGGCATGTGCGTGCCGGGCTATCCCAACTACTTTCACACCGTAGGCCCGAACAGCGCGCCCAATCACGCGGCGGGGCAGAACCTGATCTCCGAAGCGCAAGTGAACTGGATCATAGAGGCACTGGACCGCACTGTGGAGGCAGACGCGCGCGCCTTCGAAGTGACGCAGGAGGCGTTCGACGCGTGGAACCGCAAGGTCGATGCGCGGATGCCGGAGATGATCTGGACCCACCCGCGCGCCAATTCCTACTACAACAACTCGAAGGGCCGCGTTTTCCTCTCTTGGCCATGGCGTCTCGTAGATTTCTTCAACGAGACGCGGCGGCCCGAGGACGGCTCTTACCGATTGCATCCCTAAGTTTGAAAATTCGCTGAAGGCGAATTTTAGCGGCACCGGCCCTCTCCCCCACCCGACCACCCATAGGGTCCTATCGTCGGGTGGTCGGGTGGGGGAGAGGGCCGGTGCCGCGACGAAAATGCCCTTTCAGGGCATTTTCCAAACAGATCATAAACCGCAGGGAAGCCCGGTCGCCCTTGCGCGATCGGGCTTTTCGCTTCTAGGTTCCGCACGATGAAGCGCACCCGCCTGACAGCCAGCGAACGCAAGGCCCTGATCCTGGAATCGGCCCGCCGCATCTTCTCGCGCCACGGCTACGAAGCCGCCCGCACGCAGGAGATCGCGCGGGAATCGGGCGTGTCGGAAGCGCTGATGTACCGGCACTTCCCGTCCAAGCAGGCGCTCTATCGCGCGGTGCTGCGCCAGACGATCCGCGAGCAGGACGAAAGCTACGAAGTTCTCGGCATGCAGGAACTGACGGGGCGCGGCCTCGTCACCAACATGCGCGACTATTTCACCATCGTCGCCTCGGACGGAAACGAGCATTTCAAGGAAGGCTTCCGCCTGCTGCTGGCCAGCCTGACCGGTGACGGCAGCTTCGCCACGCTGGTCTATCGCCGTTCGCGCCGGCTCATGGGTGACCGCATCCGCATCGCGCTGGATCAGGCGCGCAAGGATGGCGACATCGTCGGCATCGCCATCGACGATCGCAACACATCGATGTTCATCGAACACGTGGGCACCATGCTCAACGCTATCCAGTCGCTGGGCCCGCAGGCGGCGATCTACGAAGGCGACCGCGACCGGATCGTGCGCGATGCCGTGTGGTTCTGCTGCCGCGGCATCGGCTTTACCGATGCCGCGCTGGAACGCCACTACGCCAGCTAAGCAGCTCTACGCGCGCAGTTCTGTCTTGAGCACTTTCCCCGCCGCATTGCGCGGCAGGTCCGGCACCAGCACGAAGCTGCGCGGCACCTTGTAGTTCGCCATGTTCGCCTTGGCCCATGAGGCAAGGTCGGCGGCGGTCAGCGCCACCCCGCTGCGGGCGATCACGTAGGCGCGGCCCACTTCGCCCATGCGCTCGTCCGCCACGCCAACGACGGCCGCCTGCGCGACGGCCGGATGAGCGTTGAGCAGCTTTTCCACCTCAGCCGGATAGACGTTGAACCCGCCCGAGATGAACATGTCCTTCTTGCGGTCGGTGATCGCCAGATAGCCGCGCGCATCGATGGTTCCGATGTCGCCGGTGTGCAGCCAGCCCTCCGCATCGATGGCCTCTGCCGTGGCGGCAGGATCGTCCAGATAGCCACGCATCACCGCATGGCCGCGCACCAGGATTTCGCCCGCCTCTCCCGCCGGGAGGTCGCGGCCGGCACCATCCACGCAGCGCACTTCGATCCCCGGCAGCGGATAGCCGCAAGTGTGGGCGATCGTATCGGCATCGTCGCCCTGCCGCGTCATCGCGATGGCGCCGCATTCGGTCATGCCATAGCCGTTGACCACGTTGGACATGCCCAGTTCGCCGCGCATCCGCTCCACCAGCACCGGCGGCACTGGCGCCGCGCCGGTCACCGCCACGCGTAGCGAGGAAAAGTCGCGGGGCCTGTCACCCGCCAGTTCTTGGAGGAGCGACTGGTAGATCGTCGGCGGGCCCGGAATGAAGCTGATCTTCGCCGTTTCGATCAGGCGGACCATCTCGCCCACGTCGAACATGGCCATCGGCACGATGGTCGCGCCGCGCAGCAGGCACGGCACCCAGCCCGCCTTGTAGCCGAAGGTATGGAAGAACGGATTGACGATCAGGTAGCGATCACCCTCCCGCAGATCAACGCGGACCGACCAGTCGCCGAAGATCTGGATCGCCTGCCGATGCGCGGTCAGCGCACCCTTGGGCCGCCCGGTCGTGCCGGAGGTGAAGATCACATCGCTGAGGTCGTCCCCGGTCAAGCGCGCCATGGCGGCATCGACGGCGGGATCGTCCGATCCCTTGCCCCGTGCCACGAAAGCATCCCAGTCGCTGTCGATCCGGATCGTTTCGGCCAGATCGGGCAAGTCCTCCCCGGCGATCAAGTCCGCAAAGTCCTGCCCCAGGAAATCGCCCGGCGCGAACAGCATCCGCACTTTCGCGCGGCGCAGGATATCACCTGCTTCCGCGCCCTTGAAGCGAGTATTGAGCGGCACGACGGTTGCCCCGGCCACATGCGCGGCCAGCGCGGCAAGGATCCATTCGCGGGTATTCGGTGCCCAGATCGCCACCCGGTCACCATGACCCACGCCGCCGGCCAGGATCGCCGAAGCCGCCGCCCGCGCATCGGCCCAGAGCTGGGCAAAGGTCCACTGCCTTTCGCCCACGATCAGGCCCACCCGATCCGGCCAGCGTTCGGCCGCCGCCGCCGCCGCGCCGGGGATCGTCGCCGGCCAGGTTCCCATCGCTTCCGTCATGCCACTCATGCCCTTCAGGCGACTTCGAACAGGCCGGCCGCGCCCATGCCGCCCGCCACGCACATGGAGACGACGACGTACTTCACGCCGCGCCGCTTGCCCTCGATCAGCGCGTGGCCGACCAGCCGCGAACCGGTCATCGCGAAAGGATGGCCGATGGCGATGCCGCCGCCGTTGACGTTCAGCCTGTCGGGATCGATGCCCAGTTCGCGCTGGCAATAGATCGCCTGGCTGGCGAAAGCCTCATTGATTTCCCAAAGCCCGATATCATCGATCTTCAGTCCGTTGCGCTCCAGCAGCTTGGGGATCGCGAAGACCGGGCCGATGCCCATCTCATCCGCCCCGCAGCCCGCAACCTGAAAGCCGCGATAGACGCCCAGCACCGGCAGTCCTTCCTTCTGCGCGGTGGCAAGGTCCATGACGACTTGCGCCGATGCGCCGTCGGAAAGCTGGCTGGCATTGCCCGCCGTCACGTGGCGGCCTTCCTTGACGACCTGCCCGTTCTTGAACACCGGCTTCAGCTCGCTCAATTTCTCGAACGTCGTGCCCGCACGGATGCCTTCGTCCTTGGCAAGCGTCAGCTCTTCCTTGCCGGTCTCGTTCCCTTCCTTGTCGAACAAGGCCTTGGTGAGCGCGATCGGCACGATCTCGTCATCGAAGCGGCCCGCTTCCTGCGCGGCGGCGGCACGCTGCTGGCTGAGCGCGGCAAACCGGTCCTGATCCTCCCGGCTGACGCCGTAGCGCTCGGCCACGATCTCCGCCGTCTCGATCATCGCCATATAGGCATAGGGATCGTGCTGCTTCACCCATTCCGAACGGTTGCGGAAGTTGGGATAGTGCTTGTCGATCGTCAGCGAGACGTTCTCGGTCCCGCCCGAAAGCGCGACATCGATCTCATTGGCGATGATGCCCCGCGCCGCGAAGGCCAGCGCGTTCAGGCCGGAGGAGCACTTGCGGTCCATCGCGAAACCGGCAGTGGTATCGGGCAGAACCGAACCGTGCACGGCAAGGCGGCCGATGTTGTAACTTTGCGTGTTCCACTGGTTGGCGCAGCCCATGTAGACGTCGTCGACGCGGGCGGGATCGATCCCGGCGCGGGCGATGGCGGCGTCCACGACATGGGCGGCCATACGCGGCGCCTCGGTATCGTTGAACGCGCCCCGATAGGCCTTGCCGACGCCGGTGCGGGCAGTGGAGATGATGGCGGCTTCGCGCATTTCAGGCAGTTCCTCTCAGGTAAATCCGTGCATGTTCTCTGGGCCCCAGAAGGCCCGCATCTCGACGACTTTTCCGGCCTCGTCGAAACGGAAGCTGTCGATCACGTCGATCCGCTTGGCCCCGCCCTCCCATTCGAGGTGGACGGAAAAGGCGAAGACCGCGTAGTCGGCCACCACGCGCACCGGCCCTTCCAGCGTCAGTTTCGCGCCGGTCGCCATCGATCCTTCGTAGAAGGCGCGGATCGCGGCCAATCCTTCGTGGCGCGGCGATCCGACCGGGTCCTCGACGGTCGCATTCTCGGCAAAGAGGGCGGCAACGCGGTCCGCGCTGCCGGCGGAGAAGGCCGCCACGTATTCGTGCACGGCGGCTTCCATAACCTTCGGATCAGGCATGCGCTCAGGATCGGGCATCTTGGTCTCCTTACGGGTAGTATCGGCTGATGGTGTCGATAACGAGCGCGGGCTTGTCGCTGCCTTCGACCTCTACGGTGACGCGCACGGTCGACTGGATCGCGCCCTTGATTTCCTCGGCCGCAACGATCTCGCCACGCGCACGCAGGCGTGATCCGACCAGCACCGGAGCAAGGAAACGCGTGCGGTCCATCCCCACGTTCACCCCGGCCGAGAACCCGCGCACCTCGATCATCTGCGGCAGGAACATGTTGACCAGGCTGAGCGTCAGGTAGCCGTGGACGACGGTGCCGCCGAACGGCCCCGCCTTCGCCCGTTCGACATCGACGTGGATCCACTGATCGTCACCGGTCACTTCGGCGAAGCGATCGACCCGGTCCTGATCGACGGCGAACCAGTCCGTCGGCCCCAGCTGCGTCCCTTCCGCGCCCATGAGCGCGGTAGGCGTTGCGAAGACGAGTGGCTCGCTCATGCGTGCTGGCTCGATACCGGCACGATTTCCCCGGTCATGTAGGAAGACAGATCGCTGGCCAGGAACAGCATGACATTGGCCACTTCCCACACTTCCGCCGGGCGGCCGTAAGCTTCGCGCTTCACCAGTTCGGCCAGCGTTTCCTCGGTCGTCACTTTGGCAAGGAACGGGTGCATCGCCAGACTGGGCGCCACGGCATTGATGCGCACGCCATTGTCCGCCGCTTCCATCGCGGTGCAGCGGGTAAAGGCCATCACGCCCGCTTTGGCGGCGGCATAGTGCGCCTGCCCCTTCTGCGCGCGCCAGCCGAGCACGGAGGCGTTGTTGACCATCACCCCCCGCTTCGCCGCATACATTACCGGCAGGAAGGCGCGGGTCATGCGGAACAGCGAAGTGAGCGTGACGTCGAGCACGCGGCTCCACTGGTCGTCGGTCATGTCCACGACATCGACCTCTCCGCCCAGACCGGCGTTGTTGATCAGCACATCGACGCCGCCGAGGCGCCCCACCGCCGCATCGCGCAGCGCCTGCACCTGATCCTCGACCGTCACGTCGCAAACGAAGGTTTCCGGCCGCGCGCAGCCCACTTCGGCGGCGATGCGATCGGCCGCTTCGCCCAGGCGGCGCTCATGAAAATCGCTGATCAGCAGGCGCGCGCCTTCTTCGGCCGCACGTTTGGCGACGGCGAAGCCGATGCCGGTGCCGGCAGCGGCGGTAACCACCACGCTGCGGTTCTTCAGAAGCCCGAGGGGGGTGGGATAGGCGGGTACGGGAACGGTCACAGGTCACCTCTGGGTTCTTTGGGCAAGCCGAGGCCACGCTCGGCAATCAGGTTGCGCTGGATCTGGTTGGTGCCGCCGTAGATCGTGTCGGAACGGCTGAAGAGGAACAGGTTGGGCAGCATCGGCCATTCGTACTCGGTGCCCGGCGCGATCTCGCCGTCCTGCCCCAGCACGTCCATGGCCAGTTCGCCCAGATTGCGGCGCCATGTCGCCCACTGGATCTTGTACGTGAGCGCGGCACCGTCGATGGCGGAATGATCGGCGTTGGACAGCATCCGCAGCGCGCCGTAGCGCATCAAACGCAGGCCGATCTCCGCCTCCGCCACGCGCTGGCGGATCACCGGATCGCGGTCCTTCCCATTGGCGCGGGCGGCCGCGATGATGCCGTCCAACTCGTTGCGGAAGCCCATCTGCTGGGCCAGCGTCGAAACCCCGCGTTCAAAAGCGAGCAGCCCCATGGCCACGCGCCAACCGTCGCCGGGGGTGCCGATCAGGCTGTCCGCCGGGCAGCGCGCATCGGTCAGGAAGGTCTCGTTGAACTCCGCCTCTCCGTTCATCTGCCGGATCGGGCGGACTTCGATGCCGGGCTGGTTCATCTCCATCATCAGGAAAGTCAGCCCCTTGGGGCCTTTCGTGCCTTCCTGACTGCGGGCAATGACGAAGATCCAGTCGGAAAAATGGGCAAGGCTGGTCCAGACCTTCTGGCCGTTGACCACCCATTCGTCCCCTTCCCGCCGCGCCTTGGTGCGCACGTTGGCAAGGTCGGACCCGGCATTGGGTTCCGAATAGCCCTGGCACCAGATCGCGGTTCCCGCCGCGATACCGGGAAGGAAACGCGCTTTCTGCTCCTCGGTCCCGAAGGCAAGGATGGTCGGCCCGGCCAGTTCGACACCGATGTGGTTGATCCGGCCCGGAGCCCCGGCGCGGGCATATTCCTCGGCAAAGATCACCTGCTGCGCCAAGGTCGCGCCGCGTCCGCCCCACTGTTCGGGCCAGCCGATGCACGACCATTTGTGCGCGGCCAGTTCCTGTTCCCACTCCCGCCGGCGCTCGATCTTCGAAACCAGATTGGGGATGCCGCGAATATCGGCGAAAGGCCCGGCCATCTGTGCCTGCAACCATGCGGCGCATTCACTGCGAAAGGCCTCGTCCGCCTTCGAAAAGCCCAGTTTCATGCCGGGTCTCCCATGACGAGGTGTGCCACTTGCTCACGGTGCCACTGGCTGTCGCCATAGAGCGTCGCGATCGAGCGGGCGCGCTTGAAGAAGAGGTGCGCGTCATGCTCCCAGGTGAAGCCGATCCCGCCGTGAAGCTGGATCATGTTGCCCGCGCACATGCGATAGGTATCGGCGCAGAACGCCTTGGCGGCATGGAGCGCCAGCGCGGCCTCTTCCGCCTGTTCGTCCACCGCGCAGGCAGCCCAGTAGACGGCGGATCGGGCCTGCTCGATCTCCACCATCATGTCGGCCAGCCGGTGCTTGTATGCCTGGAACGATCCGATCGGGCGGCCAAACTGGACGCGCTCCTTTGCATACTCGACAGTGCGGTCAAGGCTGGCCTGCGCGCCGCCCAGCGCTTCGGCGGCAAGGCAGATCCAACCCGCCGCGTGCAGGCCATCGATGGCAGCCGTGCCGTTTTCCAGCACTTCGGCCGGCGTGCCATCCAGCGTGACGGTCGCCAGCGGACGGGTCTGGTCCATGGTGACATGGGCCGTGCGGCGCACGCCCTCACCCGCCAGATCGACCAGCCAGACCTGCCCGGCCGCATGAAGCAGCAGGACGTCAGCAACCGCGCCGTGCGGCAGATGGGCAATCGTGCCGCTGACCCCGCCGTCGTTCACCTCGAAAGCCGCGTTCCAGCTGACAGTCGCGATCACCTCGCCAGCGGCAAGGCGTGGCAGCCATTGTTCCTTCTGCGCCTGCGTGCCGCCGCGCACCAGCGCCTGCGCCAGCATGGCATGGCCCAGCAACGGCAAGGCGGCAACCTGAGCGCCGACCGCCTCTGCAACCACCGCCAGTTCCACCATGCCAAGGCCGGCACCGCCGAAATCTTCCGGGATGCCGATGCCGGCAAGGCCGAGTTCCCCGGCAAAGGCGGCCCAGAGATCGCGGTCGATCCCCGCACCTTCCATCGCCGCACGGGCGCGCTCGCTGGTGGCGTTTTCGGCGAAGAAGGCGCGGACGGTGTCCGCGATCATCGCCTGTTCGTCGGTCAGGGCGAATTCCATCGCGCCGTCTCCCTCAGGCCGTGCCCCAGACCTTGCGCGGCGGGGCGCGCTCGGCCAGCAGCCGCTCGACTTGCGCGCCGACTTCGGCGGGCTGCCAGCGCGCCGCCTGATCGACGAACGGCCCCTCGCGCCAGCCCTGCTCCAGCATGATCTTGCCGCCTTCCAGTTCGAAGACGCAGCCGGTGACATGGGCGCTTTCAGCCGATCCCAGCCAGACCACGGTGGAGGCGACATTGGCCGGGTCCATCACGTCAAACGCGGATTCCTGCGTCGCCATCTTGTCGGCAAAGGCCTGCTCCGTCATGCGCGTGCGGGCCGAAGGGGCCAGTGCATTGGCGGTGATGCCGTAGCGGCCGAGTTCGGCGGCCTGCACCAAAGTCAGCGCGGCAATCCCGCCTTTCGCGGTCGAGTAAGCAGCCTGCGCGATGGAGCCCTGTAGCCCCGCGCCGGAGGAAGTATTGATGATCCGCGCGTCCACCGGTTTGCCCGCCTTCTGCTGCCCGCGCCAATAGTCCACCGCGTGGCGAGAGAGGCAGAAATGGCCGCGCAAGTGGACGTGCATGGTCGCATCCCACTCTTCCAGAGTGGCCGAAACGAACATGCGATCGCGCACGATCCCGGCATTGTTGACCACGACGTGAAGGTCACCGAAAGCGTCCAGAGCGGCACCTACGATGCGCTGAGCGGCGTCCCAGTCGGTAATGTCCTCGTAATTGGCCACGGCCTTGCCGCCGGCGGCGCGAATTTCCTCCACCACGCCGTCGGCCGCGCTGGTATCGCGCCCGTCACCACCCAGCGAGGTGCCGATGTCGTTGACGACGACGTTGGCTCCTTCGGCCGCGAAGGCGAGTGCGTAAGCCCGGCCCAACCCGCGCGCGGCGCCGGTGATGATGACGGTACGGTTGTCGCAGATTCCCACGAAAGTCACTCCTGTTCGATGGTTTGGGCCGTGCGGGCTTCGCGCGCGGCGGCGGTGCGGCCGGACAGGCGCACGGCAATGGCTTCCGACGCCAGTCGGCGGCGGTCGGGTTCGGGGGCGGGCAGCGGCGTTACTTCGACGATGCCGGTCAGCGCCTCTCGCGCAAGACGCTGGTATTCGCCCTGCCCATCGTTGCGCCATGTCACCTGATGCGGTTCGAAGCTGCGCACGACTTTGGCGGGGTTTCCGGCGACGAGACAGCGCGGCGGCGTCTGCGTTTCGGACTTCACCAGCGCCAGCGCGGCGACAAGGTTTTCCGGGCCGATCACGGCATCGTCCAGCACCACCGCGTTCATGCCGATCAGGCTGTTCTCGCCGATCTCGCAGCCGTGGATGATCGCCCCGTGCGCGATGGTCGCGCCCCGGCGGATCACCGTGTCCCGGTTGGAATTGGCGTGGACGGTGACGCTGTCCTGGATCGAGCTGTCGCCCTCCACCACGATGCGTCCGAAATCGCCGCGCAGCGAGGCGCCCGGCGCGATGAAGCAGCCGGGGCCGACGATCACGTCCCCGATCAGCGAGGCCAGCGGGTGGACATAGCTGGTCGGATCGACGACCGGCACGATCCCCTGATAGGCGTAGCAGGGCATCGTCAGAGCCGCTCGATAATGGTGACGTTGGCCTGCCCGCCGCCTTCGCACATGGTCTGGAGTCCATAACGTCCGCCCGTGCGTTCCAGCGCGCCCAGCAGCGTCGTCATCAGCCGCACGCCGGTCGCGCCGATGGGGTGGCCCAGCGCGATTGCGCCGCCTTGCACGTTCATCTTTTCGTGCGGGATGTTCAGTTCGTTCATCCAGGCGAGCGGGATCGAGGCGAAAGCCTCGTTGCATTCGAACAGGTCTATGTCCTCCACCCGCATTCCCGCCTTGGCGAGCGCGTGCTGCGTCGCGGGGATCGGGCCGGTCAGCATCCACACCGGGTTCGCGGCGCGGACCGAGATGTGGTGGATGCGGGCGCGGGGCGTCAACCCGAACTCCCTCACCGCGCGTTCGCCGGCGATCAGCATGGCGGCGGCGGCATCGCAGTTCTGGCTGGCAACGCCCGCCGTGATCGCCCCGCCTTCCCGCACCGGATTGAGCGCGGCGAGACCCTCCAGCGTGGTGCCAGCGCGGATCGTCTCGTCCCTCGCCAATCCTGCAAACGGGGCAACTTCGGCATCGAACCAGCCCGCGTCCCAGGCCGCCTGCGCGCGCTGATGGCTGGCGAGGCTGAATTCCTCCATCGCCGCGCGCGAGATGCCCCACTTCTCGGCGATCATCTCGGCCGAGCGGATCTGGTTCACCTCCTCATCGCCATAGCGCGCGTCCCAGCCCTTAGAGCCCTGAAACGGGCTGTCGAAGCCATAGGAAGCGCCCGCGAACATCGCGGCCGAGATCGGGATGGCATTCATCGCCTGACTGCCGCCCGCGACGACAAGGTCCTGCGTGCCCGACATCACCCCCTGCGCGGCGAAATGAACCGCCTGCTGGGAGGATCCGCACTGGCGGTCGATCGTCACGCCCGGAACATGTTCGGGCATTCCCGCCACCAGCCAGGCGGTGCGGCCGATATCGCCGGCCTGCGGGCCGATGGTGTCGCAGCACCCCCAGACGACATCGTCGACGAGGGCCGCGTCGATGCCGGTACGCTCGACCAGCGCCTTGATCGGATGGGCGCCCAGATCGGCGGGGTGGACATGGGCAAGGCTGCCCTTCTTGCGGCCCACCGGAGAGCGGACGGCGTCGACGATATAGGCTTCAGGCATGGATGATCTCTCTGGTGGCCGCAGCGGCATGGGTTTCGCGGGCGAAAGTCTGGTCGGGGCCTGCCGGCTGAGTGAACAGGCGGGCGGCGATGCGCGCGCGGTGGAAGGCGGGCGTGCCCCAGCTTTGGGTCAGCGCCAGCGCGCGCTTGAGGAACAGGTGCGCGTCGACTTCCCAGGAATAGCCCATGGCGCCGTGCACCTGGATCGAGGCGCGGGTGGCCTTGTCCGCCGCTTCCAGCGCCACGATCTTGGCATGGCTGACGCGCGATCGGGCCTGCATGTCACGATAGCCGATCTCGGCCGCGGCAGCCCGCACCACCGGCCGCGCGAATTCGATGGCGACTTGTGCGGAGGCAAGGTGGTGCTTCACCGCCTGATAGGAGCCGATCGGCTTGCCGAACTGTTGGCGCTCCTTCGCGTATTCCACTGCCATGTCGACCGCGCGCTGGGCAAGGCCAAGCCCCTGCGCGGCGGCGAACAACGCCGCCCGGTCCAGCGCGAGATCCCAGTCGGCAAGACCAAGGTCTTCCGCATTGTCCGCATCCCATTCCACACGGAACAGGCGGCGCAGCGGGTCGATGGTTTGGGCAGGCGTCAGGCGTACCTGATCGGCGGGGGCGAGGAAGGCATGGCCGTCACGCTCCAGCAGGATCGCGGCAGCGCGGTCGGCATCGGCCACCACCGGATTGAGCGGATGGGCCAGGGCAAAGGTTGCCTCCGGATCGGCCAGCAGCGGATGCTCGGGCGCCAGCGCCGCCAGCATCGGCGCGGCCACGCCCGCGCTTTCGATCAGCGGTTCGGGCAGCGCGACGTAGCCCGCTTCCTCGGCAATCAAGGCGAAGTCCAGTTCGCCAAGGCCCATGCCGCCCGCCTCTTCGGGCAGTAGGACCAAGGTGAAACCGTTCTCGACAATCGCCGCCCAGCGTTCGGGATCGGTATTGTCCCCGCGCTCCATCATCTTGCGCCAGTGGTCGGGCGTGCAGGTATCGCCCAGCAGGGTGCGCGCGGTTTCGGCGAACATCTGCTGTTCGTCGCTCAGGGTGAAATCCATGGCCGTGCCCTCCCTCAGCGCGGCAGGCCGAGCATGCGCTCGGCAATGATGTTGCGCTGGATCTCGTTCGATCCCGCGTAGATCGGCCCGGCGAGGGCGAAGATGTAATCGTCCAGCCAGTCATGCTCGCCCGGCTGGACGACCAGTTCGGCCTCAGGGCCCAGGATCGACAGCGCAGTCTGGTGGAGGTGGATGTCCAGTTCCGACCAGAAGATCTTGTTGGTCGATGCCTCCGGCCCGATCTTCGCGCCCGCCATCAGCCGCGATGCGGTCTGGTAGATCGACAGCGCATAGGCATCGGCATTCATGAAGGCGCGCACGACATCGGCTTCCAGAACCGGATCGGCATCCTGCTTGTGGTCCTGCCACAGCCCGGCCAGCGCGGCGGCGGCGACCTGATAGCGCGCCGGGCTGCGCAGCATCAGTCCGCGTTCGAACCCGGCGGTCGCCATGCAGATGTGCCACCCCTGCCCTTCGTCCCCCAGCCGGTTGAAGGCGGGAACGCGCACATCCTCCAGGAAGATTTCGGCGAAGCCGACATGGCCGTTGATCTTGCGGATCGCGTTGACGGTGACGCCCGGCGCATCGAGGGGGAAGAAGATCAGGCTCATCCCCTTGTGCCGCTCGCTCCCCGGTTCGCGGAACAGGCCGAAGGCCCAATCGGCAAAGACCGCGCGGCTGGACCAGATCTTGTGGCCGTTCAGCACGTATTCGTCGCCGTCTCGCACGGCCGTCGCGCGCACGCCGGCCAGGTCAGACCCCGCCTGCGGTTCGGACCAGGCCTGCGCCCAGATTTCCTCACCCGATGCCATCGGCGGCAGGAAGCGCTGCTTCTGTTCGGGCGTGCCGAACTCGATCAGGGTGGGGCCCAGCAGGAAGATGCCGTTCTGGTTGACCCGGCCCGGCGCGCCGGCGCGGTAGTATTCCTCCTCGAAGATCAGCCATTCGATCAGGTCCAACCCGCGCCCACCGTATTCCTTGGGCCAGGTGACCATACCCCAGTCGCCGGATTTCAGCGTGCGTTCCCATTCGCGGTGCGCTTCGAACCCTTCGCGCGTGGCGTCGAAATGCTCCAGCGGCTCGGCCGGCACGTGCGCTTCAAGCCATGTGCGCACTTCGGCTCGGAAGGCCTGCTGTTCGGGGGTGTAGGACAGGTCCATCAGAACGAGGCCGCCTTGCCGGTTTCGACGAAGGCATCGCGCGATTTCTGGCTGTCCTCATGCATGTACATTTCAAGCGTGAAGCCCTGTTCCCAACGGTAGCCGCGATCGACATCGCGCGCTTCCAGCCCGTTCAGCGCTTCCTTGGCGATCACCAGTGCCTTGCGGGACTTGCCGGCAATCCGCGCGGCGAAAGCGCGGGCCTCGATCTCCAGCTGATCGCGGGGGACCACCATCTCCACCGCGCCAAGGCGATAGGCTTCCTGCGCCGGGATATTGCCGCCGGTGAAGAAGGCGGCGCGCACTTTGTGCAGCGGCAACATGCGCGACATGTGGCTGGCGCCGCCCATGGCGCCGCGATCGATCTCCGGCAGCGAGAAATAGGCATCGTCCGCCGCGATGATCGTGTCCGATGCGCCGCAGATGCCGATGCCGCCGCCGATCACGAACTTGTGCACGGCAACCACGACCGGCACTTCCGCCTCGTGAATGGCCTTGAAGGTCAGGTAGTTGCCGCGATTGAGCAGCGGGATGCGTTCGGGGTGCGCCTGCATCTCCTTGATGTCCACGCCGCCGCAAAAACCGCGCCCTTCCGCGCGGATCAGCACGCAGTGGACTTCGGGATTGCGCGCCGCTTCGTTGATGATCGCGGGCAGGCTGTTCCAGGTCTCGCTGTCGAAGGCATTGACCGGCGCCACGTCGAAGACGATTTCGGCGATCCGGTCCTGAATGGTGCAAGTAATCGGCATGGGGTGTCCTCTTCCGTTCAGGCCGTAACGGGTGCGGCCGCGGGTACGCCGAGCGCGGCAAGCCTTTCGCGCGCCTCGGCCATGATGCTGTCGACAAGCTGCTGGCAGCTCGGCACTTCGCGGATGCGCCCGCCGACGACGCCGGTGGCCATCACGCCGTTCTCGATATCGCCTTCCACCATCGCCTTCTGGATCAGCATGGGCATGGTGGCGGCCATCATCGCCTGCTTCAGCGGCATCGCGCCGTGGGCGGTCATGCCGCGTGCGCTGCCGATGAAATCGCCCCACGATGCGCCGGTCTGGCGCTTCATCGCGCGGCCCGCCTCCAGCGCGCGCAGCCACATGGCCAGCGGGCCGGACTTCTCGATCCGGTCCATCAGCCGCGTGCGCACCATGCGCTGGGGAATGCCGTCCAGCTTGGTGGTGACGACGATGCCGTCGGTGGAGGCCGCGAGGTAGGCGGCCTTGGCGCTGTCCGGCACCGGGCTTTCCTGCGTCAGCAGAAAGCGCGTGCCCATGGCGATGCCGACCGCGCCGTAAGCCAGCGCCGCCACCAGCCCGCGCCCGTCGGCAAAGCCGCCGCTGGCGATCACCGGCACCTGCACGGCGTCCAGCACTTGCGGCAGCAGCACCGTGGTCGGCACCGATCCGGTGTGTCCGCCGCCCTCGCCGCCCTGCACGTTGACCATGTCCACGCCCAGTTCGACCATCTTCTGCGCGTGCTTCAGCGCGCCCACTGTGGGGATGCAGAGGATGCCGGCATCCTTGAATGCGCCGATCATCTTCGCATTCGGACCGCGCCCGAAGGAGACGGCGCGCACCTGTTCGCGGTTCTCCAGGATCAGTTCCACGATCTTGTCCGCGCCGGGCTGGAAGCTGTGGAAGTTGACGCCGAAAGGCCGATCGGTGCCGCGGCGGACTTCCAGCAGCTTCGCCCGCGCCTCGTCCGGCGTCATCACCGCCGCGCCCAGAAAGCCGAAGGCCCCGGCGTTCGAACTGGCGATCACCAGAGCGGGTTCGGCCACCCAGCCCATCGCGGTCTGGATCACCGGTACCTTGCAGCCCAGCCGCTCGACAAGGATGGTGCGGAGAGGGTCGGTCATTCGCCCTCTCCCGCCTGTTCTTTGGCCTGCTTCTTGTTCGCGGCGGCCATGGCGCGGCCGTCGAGGCCGGCGATGGAATTGCCCTGCACCAGATCGTTCTGGGCATGGGCGAAGTGGTGCATGTGGAACACCGCATCCATCGCCGTGCGCTTGCCGCGCAGTTCCTCGACATGGTTGACTGCCTGCTTGGTCAGCCAGTTGCCCAGGCGCGGCTGCGCGGCCAGTTTCGCCGCCATCGCCGCCGCTTCCTCGCGCAGTTTCTCACGCGGGACGATCTTGTTGACCATGCCGAACTGTTCGGCACGCTGCGCGCTCATCCGCTCGCCCAGCAGCAGGAATTCCTTGGCGACGCGCGGCGGCAGTTCGAAGGCGTGGGCGAAGTATTCGACGCCGGGAATGCCCATGCGGTTGACCGGGTCCTGAAAGAACGCATCTTCCGAAGCGACGATCAGGTCGCAGACCCAGGCCAGCATCAGCCCGCCGGCAATGCAGGCGCCCTGCACCATGGCGACGGTGGGCTTGGGAATGTCGCGCCAGCGGCGGCACATGCCCAGGTACTGCTCCTGCTCGCGGGTATAGAGCAGCTCCGCCGCCGGCTTGTTGACGTGCCCCGGCACCATCAGCCGGTTGTCGAACGCCTTGTGGAGATCGCGCCCCGGCGTGCCGATGTCGTGCCCGGCGGAGAAGTGCTTGCCGTTGCCCGCCAGCACGATGACCTTCACCGCATCGTCCTGCACGGCGCGGTTGAAGGCATCGTCCAGCGCATAAGTCATCTGGCCGTTCTGCGCGTTGTTGAAGTCCGGCCGGTTGAGCGTCACCCAGGCGACTGGCCCGTCCACTGCATAGAGCACGGGCCAGTCGGTCTCGTACGTGATCTCGACCTTTTTCGGTTCGACCAGATCGTCGCTCATGATGCCTCTCCCGATCCCGCTCAGGCCCTGACGGCCGGCGGGTTGTCCTTGATGACGGTGGCGCGGATGTCGTGCGGATCGAGCGCGGCGATCACTGCCAGCGCCTCTGCACCGGGCAGCGGCGTCACGGTGATTTCGGGCGCCTTTTCAAGCGGGAAGCCGGTCGCTTCCTGCACGTCCTCGAACGTGACGCCGGGGTGCAGCGAGACGACGCGGATTGCGTTGTCCGTGCCTCCGAAGTCCATCACGCAAAGGTTGGTGACGATGCTCTTGAGGTCCACGCCGGAGTAATTGCCGCCCGCCACGCGCTTGGCCGGATTGTAACCGACGCCGGAGATCATATCGACTTCGCCCGGCACGAAGACACGCGGGCCATGCGCGGGAAAGAAGAACGAATTGGCGTGGTAGATCGTGTTGCCCGGAAAGCCGCGCACGCCCAGCATCTGGGTCTTGGGCTGGCGATAAGTGCCGCCCATGTACGAGAGGTTGATCTGGCCGAAGCGGTCCAGCTGCGTCGGCGTGACCATCGCGTGGCGGCGGCCGGTCCACACCGCGCTATCGAAGAAGCGCGAGAACGGCAGGTAGCCCGCCGGCTTGCGATCGTCATAGGCGCGCGGGCCGATCGGCACCGGCTGTTCCACCAGATAGGCCTCGCCATCGGTCATCATCAGTTCGGGGCTATGCGTCAGCTTGGCGAGCCCGGCGGCAAGGCGCGGCACCGGGCCGACGCCGGTGGCGATCACTTCGCCGTTGCCCCGGAAAGCCTCCGAGGCCGCGAAAATGCAGAGTTCTGCCAGTGTGATCGTGCTGATCGTCGTTACCTGGGTCATCAGAATATCGGGAGCGGGAGAGCCGCCACCGCCTCCTTTCCGCCAATGCTGTTGAGATAGTCGGCCTCGTTCTCGCCGACGAAACGGTCCTGCACCGCGCTCCAGTCGCCCGGTTCCTTGGCGGCGGCGGCGTAGGCCTTGAACGCCTTCATGTCCCAGCCGTAGTGTGGGGGCATCGAACTGGGATGCGCGCCGCCCGGCATTTCGATCACGCCGCTGACGAAGCAGCGTTCGAACAGGTTGTCGCGCGCCTGCTCGGGGTAGTGGTCCTCCATCCGGTCGACCAGTTCCTCGCAGGAAACGAAGGTCTTCGCGGCCGCCTTGGCGAACCACTCGTCATAGTAGGAATCCGGCCCGAAAACCTGCACGTTGCCGCGCCAGTCGCTGCGGTTGACGTGCAGCAGCGCGACATCGAGCTTGAGCGCAGGCATCGCGATCAGCGTCTCGCCATCGTCATAGGGGCTCTGCACCGTCTTCAATCCGCCCAGCGCGGCAAGATCGGTGCCCAGGCCCACGCGGGTGGGAAGGAACGGCAGCCCGAACGCGGCGGCCTTCAGGCCCCACTGGAACATGCCTTCATCCAGTTCGAGCACGTCCAGCGCGCCGCTTTCACGGCTCTTGCGGAACCAGGGCTCCAGTGGAATCGCGTCGAGCGAGACGAAGGCGAAGACCAGCTTCCGAACCTTCCCCGCCGCGCAAAGCATGCCGACATCGGCGCCGCCATAGGCGACCACGGTCAGGTCCTTGACGTCCGAACGCAGCAGTTCGCGCACCAGCGCCATCGGCTTGCGACGCGGCCCCCAGCCGCCGATTCCGACGGTCATCCCGTCCTCTATCTGCGCGGCGATATCCGCCGCGCTCATGCGCTTGTCGAGCATCATGCTCCCTTTTCCCGTTCTTTCTGGTCCTGTTCCTCAAGAGCCTTCTGCCAGGCCCAGACATGCCCCCATTCGCTGGGCACGAGATGGGCGGTCGGCTCCCAACTGGCGGGGTCGATCACCAGCGGATCGGCGCCGATCTCGAAATCGAAGCCGCCGGGGCACTGCATGTAGAAGCCGAAGGTCTGATCGTTGACGTGGCGGCCGATCGAGGCGCTTTCGGGCACTTTGGCCAGCCGCATACGATCGTGGCACTTGCCCACGTCCGCCTGCGCCTTCATTTCGAGCATGAGGTGGACGCAGCCCGAAGGCGGCATCGGCATCTCGCCCAGCGCGACCGAGTGGTGGCGGCCGTTGTCCGCGTGCATGAAGGCAAAGCCCATGCCCGGATCGTCCGCCGCGTCGCTGAAGTGGAAGCGCGGAATGTCGGTGTCGTGGAAACCGATGCTGCGATAGAATTCGTGGCATTCGGTGAAGTTCGGCGCGGCGAAGACCGTGTGGCCCATGCCCATGTCGCCGGTGACGAAACCGCTGACGCCCGCGGGCGAAACGAAGGCGACATCGTCGCGCACGTCGCCGTGGAAGAATTCCAGTCCGTTGCCGGCCGGATCGCTGGTGCGGAAGAAGGCGGCAACGCCGCGCTCACGCGCTTCGTCGGCAGTGCCTTCCTCGATCGGACGGCCGGCTGCCGCTACCTTTTCGCGAACTTCGGCCAGTTCGCCCGCATCGCCCACTTCGTAGGCGGCGGCGCGGAAATGCTCCTTCTCTCCGGTTTCGATGCGGAAGCGGAACGGACGATCGTCGATCCGGTAGAGGGCAACGCCCTCACCGCCGCCTGCCCGCATCGTTCCCACGATGTCGGCCAGGAAGGCATCCCATTCGGCGGGCTTGGCCGTTTCGATCACTACGTAACCGAGCGCCTTGATACCCATGGCTGTCAGTTTCCTTTCACGAGGTCGAGGAAGTACGGCCGCTCGCCGCCCCCATCGACGTTGATGCGGGCGCCGCTCACCCAGCTCGCCAGATCGGAGCAGAGCCAGAGAACCGCGCCGGCGATATCCTCGCCGCGCCCCATCCGGCGCAGCGGCAGCGAATTGCCGACCGCCGCCTGCGCTTCGGCATCGCCGTAAGTCGCGTCGGCCGTTTCGGTCTGCATCAGGCCGACGATCACCGCGTTCACGCGAATGCCGTCCGGGCCCCATTCCTGGGCAAGGCTCTGCGTCAGGTTGAGCAGGCCGGCCTTGGCCGCGCCGTAGGCGGCCGTCTGCGGTGACGGGCGAATGCCCGAAACGCTGGCGATATTGACCACGCTGCCGCCGCCCACCGCGCGCATCGGCGCGTGCGCGGCCTGCGCCATGTACATGGCGGCGTGCAGGTTCAGCCGCACGATGGCATCGAAGAAGCGCGGGCTGGCGGTGGCAGCATCGGCCTGCGGCGATCCGCCGGCATTGTTCACCAAAATATCGAGTCGCCCGTGATCGGCCACCACGCCTTCCACCAGCGCGCGCGCCTGATCGGCCTCGCGAATGTCGGCGGCGCGGAACTCCAGCCCGGCAGGCAGCGCGTCGGGCTGATTGCGACCACAGACCACCACATGCGCGCCGCTGTCCGCCAGCATCCGCGCCATCGCCAGCCCAAGGCCGCGCGTACCGCCAGTGACGATCGCCACGCGCCCGGAAAGATCGATCTTTTGCCTGCCCTTCACGGGGCCTCTCTCCCTTCGTTGTCCGATTGCAGGATTCGTTCCTGCATCAGATTCGAATTTGGCAATATCGAAAGCGTAATGGGTTTTCAATTGACGATTTGCGTATCGAGTGCCATTTCAAATTACGAATGTAGCGCCAAAGGGCGTAAATTGATTCGAATGAAGGGAGAGATCGCAAAGATGGCCAGCGCAGCCTCCGCGCCGTCCGACGCCGCCGTGCCCAGTCCCGAGGATCTGGTTGCCCGTGCACGCGCCATGGTGCCCACGTTAAAGGAACGCGCCCGCCGCTGCGTCGCAGAGCGCGACGTTCCGGCAGAAACGATTGCCGAGCTTCACGAAGCCGGGTTCTTCCGCATCCTGCAGCCGCGCCGCTGGGGCGGTTATGAAATGCACCCCAATGTCTTCTTCGATGTGCAGAAGACTCTGGCCGAGGGCTGCATGTCCACCGGCTGGATGTACGGCGTGGTCGGGTGCCACCCTTACGAGATCGCGCTGTTCCACGAAGAGGCACAGGTCGAGATCTGGGGTGAGGACACTTCCGCCCTCGCTTCGTCCAGCTATCAGCCGGTGGGCAAGGTCACGCCAGTGGACGGCGGTTTCCGCCTGTCGGGCCGCTGGGGCTTCTCCACCGGATCGGTCCACTGCCAATGGGTGATCCTGGGCGCGCTGGTGCCGCCCAGCGAGCCGGGCGGCGCGCCGGACATGCGCGCGTTCCTGCTGCCGCGCAGCGACTACACCATCGATACCGACGCCTGGCACGTCTTCGGCCTTCAGGGGACCGGCAGCCATGACGTGATCGTCGACGATGTCTTCGTGCCCGAATACCGCACGCACCGCGCGATGGACGGGTTCCTTTGCGCCAACCCCGGTCAGGAAACCAATCCGGGGCCGCTCTACACGCTGCCCTGGGCGCAGGTCTTCACCCGTTCCGTCTCCACCGCGGCCTTCGGCGGCGCGCGCGCGGCGATCAATGCGGCGATGGACATCGCGCAGAGCCGCGTTTCCACCAACACCGGCAAGGCATCCAAGCACGATCCCTTCCTGCTCGCCGCGATCTCACGCGCCGAAGCGGAAGTGACCGAGATGGAACAGACCCTGCGCCTGACGTTCGAGGACCTGATGGGCCATGCCGAACGCGGCGAGGAGATCCCGATGGAGAAGCGCACCCGCTACGCCTACAACTCCTCCTCGGTCGTGCGGCGCATGGCCGAACTGGTGGACGACATGGTGAAGCTGCTGGGCGGCCGCGCGGTCTATATGTCCAGCGAGATCATCCAGCCCTGGCTCGATCTCCACGCCGGCCGCGCCCATGTCGCCAACGATCCGAACAACCGCACGACCGATTTCGTCGGCGGGATGCTGGGTCAGGCGCCCACTTTCACGTTCCTTTGAGGGGAGACGGCACGATGGCGACGTTGAAAACGGCCCGTCACCGCGTAAGCGGCGGCCACGAAATCCAGATCCAGGAGGCAGGCGAAGGCCCTGCCGTGGTGTTCATCCACGGCAGCGGGCCGGGCGCATCGGGCGGATCCAACTTCCGCGGCAATATCGACGCCTTCGTGGCGGCGGGCTTCCGCGTGATCCTGCCCGACCTGATCGGCTATGGCGCCTCATCTAAGCCGGAGGGGATCGACTACACGCTGCAGCTGTTCACCGACACGCTGCATGAAGCGCTGGTGGCGCACGGCATCGAACGCGCGGTGCTGGTGGGCAACTCGCTGGGCGGCGGCATCGCCCTGCAGATGACGCTGGACCATCCCACTTTTGCCGAGAAGCTGGTGCTGATGGCCCCCGGCTGCGTTGCCGAGCGGGAAGCCTATTTCGTGATGCCCGGCATCGCCAAGATGGTCTCCAACTTCGGCGGGCCGGACTTCAATCTGGACGAGCAGCGCCGCCTTATCGGCAATCTGCTCCACGCCGAAGCGCACCACCTCATTACCGAGGAACTGGTGGCCGAACGCTTCGAAGTGGCCCGCACCCAGCCCAAGGACGTGATCGTGCGAATGCGCACGCCCGACCTCAGCCCGCACCTTGCCAGGATAGCGCAGCCGGTCTTCGTGCTCTGGGGGCTGAACGACGAGTTTTGCCCGGAAAGCCATGCTCGCCTGTTCCTCGAACGCTGCCCGAACGTGCGCGCAATCACCTTCGCCCACACCGGCCACTGGGTGCAGGTGGAGCGCGCGGCGGAGTTCAACCGCTATGTCGTGGAGTTCCTGCGATGACGGCCGCGACACGCCACGGGCAGGAACTTTATGACGCCCTGCGCGAACGCCGCACCCTCTCCCCGCTAATCGCGCGCGATCCGGCGCTGACGGTGGACGATGCCTATGCCATCAGCCTCGATTTCCTGAGGCGGAGGCTGGCCGATGGCGAAAAGGTCGTCGGCAAGAAGATCGGCGTCACCAGCAAGGCGGTGCAGGACATGCTGGGCGTGCACCAGCCGGACTTCGGCTTCCTGACCGACTGGATGCATGTCGAAGGCGATATCGACGTGGACGCCAAGGCGCTGATCGCCCCGCGCGCGGAGGCGGAGATCGCCTTCATCCTGAAGGAAGGCCTCTCCGGCCCCGGCGTCACCGCCGAACAGGTCTTGGCGGCGACCGAGAGCGTGGTCCCCTGTTTCGAGATCGTCGACAGCCGCATTACCGACTGGAAGATCGGCATCGTCGATACCGTGTCCGACAATGCCTCCTGCGGCGTCTACGTGCTGGGCAAGGAGCGGCTCGATCCGCGTGCGTTCGATCTGCCGGGCCTGCACGTGGCCGTCACCAAGAACGGGGAGCCGCTTTCGGAAGGCTATGGCCATGCCGTGCAGGGCGATCCCGCGCAGGCGGTGGCCTGGCTGGCCAATACGCTGGGCGCTTACGGCGTCACGCTGGATGCGGGCGACGTGATCCTGTCCGGATCGCTCGTCCCCCTCGCACCCGCAGTGAAGGGCGACAGCTTCGAAATGATCCTCTCCGACAGGAACCCCGCGGCGGGCGGCCAGGCCATCGGCCGCTGCCAGGCTCGATTTGTTTGAGAATTACCCGCTTAGTGTAAGGATACCGGAACCATGGCACGCGTGAAGGCCGCCATCATCGGCTCGGGCAATATCGGCACCGACCTGATGATGAAGATGATCAAGTACCCCCAGAACATGGAACTCGCCGCCGTGGTCGGCATCGATGCCGCTTCGGAAGGCCTTGCCATGGCCCGCCAGCACGGCATCGCCACCACGCATGAGGGGATAGAGGGGCTGAAGAAGCTGCCCTGCTATCCCGAAATCGGCATCGCCTTCGACGCGACCAGCGCCTACGCCCACAAAGTGCATGACGAGGCGCTGCGCGCCGACGGCATTCAGGTGGTGGACCTTACCCCCGCCGCCATCGGGCCGTTCATCGTGCCCCCGGTCAACATGCGGGCCAATCTGGACGCGCCCAACGTCAACATGGTGACCTGCGGCGGGCAGGCGACGATCCCGATGGTCGCCGCCGTCAGCCGCGTGGGCAAAGTGCACTATGCCGAAATCGTCGCATCGGTCTCCTCCCGCTCCGCCGGGCCGGGCACGCGCGCCAATATCGATGAGTTCACCCGCACCACCTCCCGCGCGATCGAAGCCGTGGGCGGCGCCACCAAGGGCAAGGCGATCATCATCCTGAACCCCGCCGAACCGCCGATGATCATGCGCGACACCGTCTTCACCCTGTCGGAAGGCGGGGATGAGGACGCCATCCGCCAGTCGGTGCAGGACATGGTGGCCGAAGTGCAGAAATACGTGCCCGGCTACCGGCTGAAGCAGGAAGTGCAGTTCGAACGCTTTGGTGACAACAATCCGCTGAAGATCCCCGGCATGGGCGTGTTCACCGGGATCAAGACGATGATCCTGCTCGAAGTGGAAGGCGCGGGCGATTACCTGCCCAGCTATTCCGGCAATCTCGACATCATGACCGCCGCCGCCAAGGCCACCGGCGAACTTCTCGCCGAGCGCCGCATGGCCGCCGCGACCCCGGCCTGATCCGCAGGAGTTTACGACAATGGGCAAGTTCAACGTCGATGCGGGCGAAAAGCTCTACATCCAGGACGTGACGCTGCGTGACGGGATGCACGCCATCCGGCACATGTACGGCATCGACCACGTGCGCGCGATCGCCTCCGCGCTAGACAAGGCGGGCGTGGACGCGATCGAGGTGGCGCATGGCGACGGCCTCAGCGGCACCAGCTTCAACTACGGCTTCGGCGCGCATACGGACTGGGAATGGCTGGAAGCCGTTGCCGACGTGCTGGAAAACAGCGTGCTCACCACGCTGATCCTGCCAGGGCTCGGCACCGTGGAGGAACTGCGCCGCGCCTACGACATCGGCGTGCGCTCGGTCCGCGTCGCCACCCACTGCACCGAGGCTGACGTTTCGAAGCAGCACATCGGCATCGCCCGCGATCTGGGCATGGACGTGTCCGGCTTCCTGATGATGAGCCACATGATCGAGCCCGAGGCGCTGGCCGCGCAGGCCCTGCTGATGGAGAGCTACGGCGCGCAGTGCGTCTATGTTACCGACAGCGGCGGCGCGCTGGACATGGACGGGGTGGCCGCGCGCCTTGCCGCCTATGACCGGGTGCTGAAGCCGGAAACCCAGCGCGGCATGCACGCGCACCACAATCTCTCGCTCGGCGTCGCCAACTCGATCGTTGCCGCACAGGAAGGCGCGGTGCGCATCGATGCCTCGCTGGCGGGCATGGGCGCGGGCGCGGGTAATGCCCCGCTGGAAGTCTTCGTGGCCGCCGCCGACCGCAAGGGCTGGAACCACGGCTGCGATGTCGTGGCGCTGATGGACGCGGCCGAAGATCTCGTACGGCCGCTGCAGGACCGCCCGGTCCGCGTCGACCGCGAGACGCTCGCGCTCGGCTATGCCGGGGTCTACTCCTCGTTCCTGCGCCATGCGGAGAAGGCGGCGGAGACTTACGGCCTCGATACCCGCGCGATCCTGGTCGAACTGGGCCGCCGCAAGATGGTGGGCGGTCAGGAAGACATGATCGTCGATGTCGCGCTGGACATGCTGAAAGCCCAGACGGCCTGAAAGTCCAAGAGGTGCAGCCCCCCGCGCAAAGACGGGGGCGCACTGCCGAGAGAGGATGCCGGGGGAGAACCATGGCGGAAATTTCGTTGCACAAGCCCTTCCCGGTCGCGGACGTGCCGCGCTGGGATCATGAGACGGACGTTGCCGTCGTCGGCTTCGGCGCTGCCGGCGCCTGCGCCGCGATCGAGGCGCGCAGCGCCGGCGCGGAAGTCCTGCTGTTCGAACGCAATTCGGGCAGCGGCGGCGCTTCGGCGCTGTCCGGCGGGGAAATCTACATCGGCGGCAGCGGCGGCACCGATGCCCAGCGCAGCGCCGGGTTCGAGGACTCGACCGAGGATTTTGCCCGCTATCTGAAGATGGCCGGCGGCCCCTGCGCGGACGAGGCGAAGTGCGACCTCTATGCCCGCGAGTCCCTGACCCACTACCAATGGCTGAAGGCGCAGGGCGTGCCCTATCGCGGCAACTTCCTGCCCGGAAAGCACATCGAACCGACAGACGATTCCACCCTGATCTGGTCGGGCAGCGAGGCGGCGGCGCCATTTCGCGATCACGCCAAACCGGCCCCGCGCGGCCATGTGATCCAGCACATGGGCTGGGGCGGTGGACGGCCGTTGGTGGACATTCTCGAAGCCCGCGCGCGCGATGCCGGTGTGCACGTGATGACCGACGCCCGCGTCGTCGCGTTGATCGAAGAAGGCGGGCACATCGTCGGCCTGATCGCCCGGATCGACAATGCCAACCGCTTCGTCCGCGCGCGTCAGGGCGTGGTGCTGGCAACCGGCGGCTTCGCGATGAATCCCGACATGCTGCGCCGCTATGCCCCGCTGACCAGCAAGATCCACGATCCCATCGGCGAGAAGGACGACGGCACCGGCATCCTGCTCGGCATGGGCGCGGGCGGGGACGCGATCCACATGGACCAGTTCTTCACCACCTGCCCCTGGACGATGCCGGAGAGCCACGCCTACGGCGTCTTCGTCAACGAGCAGGGCCAGCGCTTCATCAACGAGGATTGCTACCACGGCCGGGTCAGCCGCACGATGCTGGACCAGCCGGGCAGCAAGGTGTTCCTCCTGCTGGACATGGCGCATTTCGTGCAGCCGCTGGAAATCGCGCGCATTGCCATCGCCGCGACGGGCGAGACATGGGAAGAGGTCGAAGCCGAACTGGAGATGCCCACGGGCACGCTGGCGGCCACGATGGCCTTCTACAACCGCCATGCGCACGAAGGCCGCGATCCGCTGTTCGACAAGCAGGCGCCGATCCTGACGCCGCTCGATCAGGGACCGTTCGTGGCGCTCGAACTGAACTTCGACAGTTCGTACTTCTCCTTCTTCACGCTCGGCGGGCTGCACACCGATCCGGACGGCCGCGTGCTGGGCCGGGACGAGCGGCCGGTTCCGGGGCTCTACGCCGCCGGGCGCTGCACGTCGGGCCTGCCGGCATGGGGCCATGGCTATAGCTCCGGCCTCAGCCTGGCCGACTGCACTTTCTTCGGACGACAGGCGGGCCGCGCAGTGGCGGCGGAAACAATCGCGGTGAAAGCCGTAACGGGGGGAGAACTGGCATGATCCTCAAGGACAAAGTCGTCATCGTCACCGGCGCAGGCCCCGGCATGGGGCAGGCATTGTGCCGCGCCGCCGCGCGCGATGGTGCGCGCGTGGTCGTCTCGGCCCGCTCTCGCGACGCGATCGAGGCGCTGGCCGCCGACATCCGCGCCCAGGGCGGAGAGGCCATCGCCGTGCCCTGCGACGTCGCCGACATGGCGCAATGCCACGCGCTGGCAGAGACGGCGCTGGCGAAGTGGGGCCGTATCGACGGGCTGGCCAACTCGGCCTACTACCACCCGGACTGGCAGCCGCTGGAAAGCCATGACCTGGACCAGTTGCGCACCGCGCTGGACGTGATCGCGATCGGCGGCCTGCGCATGGCGCAGGCCGTGATCCCCACCATGAAGGCGCAAGGGGCGGGTTCGATCGTCAACGTCTCCACCCTCGCCACGCGCAAGCCCATGCCCGGAGAGGGCGGCTATGCCATGGGCAAGGCGGCGCTGAACCAGATGACGCGCCAGTTGGCCGTCGAACTTTCGGGAACGGGCATCCGCGTCAATACCGCACTGATGGGCTGGATGATGGGCGCGCCGCTGGAAGACTGGCTGGCAACGCTGGGCGACGGCGCCGAAGCCTTCCGCAACGAACGCATCGCGCAGATCCCGGTGGGCCGCATCCCGCCCGACGCCGATTGCGCCAAGGCCGTGCTGTTCCTGCTGTCCGACTATGCCAGCGAGATCACCGGCGCCGCGCTGGACGTCAACGGCGGCGACTGGGTCGCACCCTGAGGGAGTTGCTTATGTTGCCCGAATGGATCGACCTCGACTGGATGAAAACCGCGCGCTCGCTGGCCGAAGACCCGCTGGAAGGGCTCGACCTGGATGCGGTGACCGTCAGCGAAACCGTGGAGATCGCCGCGCCTGCCCGCGTGGTATGGCAGGTGCTGACCGATCTGGACGCCTATGCCGACTGGAACCCGTTCTGCGTGCGCGCCCGCTCCACGCTGGAAATGGGCGCGCCGGTCGAGATGGCACTGGTGAACTATGCGGTGCCCGGCACCTTGGTGCCCAACTGCGAATACATCTGCGGTTTCGAGCCGGAGCGTCTGCTCTCATGGTCGCTGCCATGGTCGCGCGAATGGCCCTACCCCGCCCGGCGCGATCAGGTGATCGCGGCGAGTGGGCCGGAATCCTGCCGCTACGCCTCCACCGACGCCTTTCTCGGCATGAACGGCATCCACGTCCACCGCTTCGCCGGCCCCTGGGTCAAGCGCGCGTTCGACGACAGCGGCCGTGCCCTGAAGGCCCGCGCCGAGGCGCTTTGGGCCAACGAAACTCAAGGAAACTGACACCATGGCCATGACGCTTCAGCAACTGACCGATCTCGAAGAGATCCGCATGCTCAAATACCGCTATTTCCGCGGCATCGACACCGCCGACATGGCGCTGCTGGAAGGCCTGTTCACCGACGACATCGCCGTGGACTATCGCGGCGGCACTTACCGCGTGGCCTTTGCCGGCAAGGCGGAAATGATGACGTTCCTGGCCAACTCGTTCCATTCGGGCGCGCTGGCCATGCACCATGGGCACAGCCCGGAAATCACCCTGACCGGCGACAATTCGGCCGAGGGCGTGTGGTATCTGGAAGATGTGTTCATCGATATCGAGCGCGGCGATCACACGTTCGGCACCGCCATCTATCGCGACCGCTATCGCCGCGAAGGCGGCCAGTGGAAGGTCGCCAGCACCGAATACGACCGGGTGATCGAAGTGGTTCAGCCGATTGCGGCCGGGATGCAGTTCACGGCGCACCGGCTGGCGAAGACCGGGTTGAAACCCGCCGATCGCACCGACATCGCGCACCTCATCCAGTGGGACACGGTCGCCTGACCGACAGGGGAGACTTCCTATGCTTTCACGCGTAACTCTGGGCGGCACCGATCTTTCGGTCAGCCCGCTATGCTATGGCACCAACATGCTGGGCTGGATGATCGATCAGGATCGTTCGAACGCGATTCTGGACAGGTTCGCGGCGCTTGGCGGCAACTTCATCGACACGGCCCGATCCTACGGCGACTGGATGCCGGACGCCCCCGCCGGCGCCAGCGAACGTGCGCTGGGGGCATGGCTGAAGACGCGCAACCGGGCCGATTTCGTGATCGCCACCAAGGGCGGCTTCTTCGACTTGCGCAAGGGCGACTATCGCAACCGCTGCACGCCCGAGGATGTGGCGCAGGATCTTGCGCAAAGCCTCGATCACCTCGGCGTGGATGCGATCGATCTCTACTTCCTGCACACGGATAACGAGGATGCACCGGTTGAGGTCATCGTCGATGCGCTGATCGGCCATCAGGAAGCGGGACGCATCCGCCATTTCGCCGCCTCCAACTGGTCGGCGCAGCGGATCAAGGCAGCCAATACCTACGCCGCCTCCATCGGCAAGCCGGGCTTCGTCGCTTCCGAAACCTTCTGGGGGCTGGCGGCACCCGATGTCGCTGCCGCCGCGCAGCAGGGCTACGTCCATTATTACGAGGGCGAGTACGAAGGCGTCCACGCCGCCGGGCTGCCGATCCTGGCCTATGGCGCACAGAGCGGTGGCTATTTCACCAAGCGGGCCAAAGGCGCCGACCTTGGCGAGCAACTGACCGCGCGTTACGCCAATCCGGTGAACGACGCCCGCCTCGCCGCTGCCGAGGCGCTGGCAGCGCAGCACGGCGTTTCGATCAACGAAGTCGTGCTCGCCTATCTCACCAACCAGCCCGACCAGACGGTGCCGATCTTCGGCGGCTCCAGCCCGGAGCAAGTGGCCGAAAGCGTCAAGGCGGCGGCGCTTACCCTTTCCGCAGCGGAGCTGGCCCAGCTCCACGCGGCCTGACCCACCTGGACCGCGGGTTAGGTAACGGCGGGGAGCGGGGAGGCTCCCCGCCGTTTTATTGTTGGGCGAGTGCTCTGCGCACGCTTTCGACCGCGCGCTTGGCCCGCTCATCGCGCGGTTCGGCGATGGCGTGATTGCGCGGGATTTCGACGCTGAGCGGCGTGCCTTTAGGCAGCGCGCGGACGAAGCCGGCAAGGTCGAAATCGCCCTCACCCGCCAGGCACCGCTGCGATGAGGCTTCGGCATCGAGGTCGTCCGGCGCCATCATGGGGCCGTCGCAAAGCTGGCCATAGAGGATGTACTCGGCCGGTGCCGCCGCCAGTTCCTCCAGCGTTCCGCCGGAACGCATGAGGTGCAGCAAGTCGACATTGATCCCCACCTGCCCCGGCCGCCCGACCGCGCGGACCAAGTCGAGCGCCTCCGCCACCGAGCGCACTTGCGACGGCGGATAGAATTCGACCGCCACGCGCAGCCCGTGGGCAGAGGCCCGATCGCTGAAACGGCCGAAGACGTCGATCCGCCTTGCTGGGTCACGGTCGTAGGCCAGCACGTTGATGAGGCCCGCCTCAAGCTCCGCCGCGCATTCCAGCGCCTGTTCGAAGCCGTCAGGGTCGGTTCGGCCCGCCAAAGTGAAGGGATAGGCGAGGTCCAGCGAGACGCCGCAATCCTGCAGGACACGCTTGAAGTCGGCACGTGCGCGGGCGTCGCCGATGATGTCAAATTTCGGCATCAGCGGCAGAACCGCCATCGGTTCCATGAACAGGCATATCCCGTCGCACCCGGCCGCCTGCGCCGTCTGCGCGAGTTGGACCGGAGTGGCATCCACCGCCGTAATGTGATCGAGGGCGAGTCGCGTGGTCATGCCTTTGCGATAGCGCGGACGTAGTTCACATAATACGCAAAGATCGATAATTTCTCCAATTTTGTTGAGATGAAGGTTTTTTCTATCATACAGGATACGCAAACATTGCATTTCCGCGCATCCTGGCTCATTGTCCGTCGAGCGAGAAAATAAGCACATTTTTGATTGTAAGTGCTCACTTATAATATTGCCTGCATCCTTCAGACGCGATAAGCAGACACCCAAGCGCGGAGCGAATGGCAGGACGACAAGCCGAGAGGACGCTGCCATGGCCTTGGTGCCCGCGAACGATACGACGAATGCCCTGCCCAGCCCCAAGGGTCGCACCATGGGTCATCTGGCGCTGCACTATGGCCCGGCGGGGGACGGCCCGGCGGCCGCGCGGCTGCTGTCGCTGCTGGGGCTGGTCGAAACCCAGATGCTGCCCCTGCCCCAGGGCAACTTTTATCGCTTCGTGGTCAATTCGGGCCATTTCGCGCGGGGTGACGGGATCGTCTACCTTTCCGCCCTGCCCGAACCGCAAGTCCGCCTGATCGCGGCCATGCACGCAGCGCTGGGTATCGGCACCGCGCAGCAGGACCCGGCCGTGGGCGCCTACCGTGCGATGCTGGCATCCGATCCGGAGGCCAGCTTCCACTTCGGGTTCCTGGTCCCGTCGTTGGAGGATCTGGAGGATCTGGTACTGACCTTGCGCGATCTGGCCGAAACCGATCCCGAATTTCGCGGCCGCATCACGATCACCGCCAACCGCGCACGGCGCGGCGATGCCGCCGTCGACGCGCGGCTCGATGCGTCACCGGTGTTCGGCGATTGCACTCGCTTCGCCTATGGCCGCAACGGCGTGCAAGTCTTCATCGAGACCGACCTCATCAAGGCCGGCCAGCTTGGCGAGTGCATGCATTTCGAACTGGACTATGTGTTTCCCGGCGCCGGCGACCACATTCTGTCCGTGGTCGAATTGTGACCCCGGCGATCACACTTCCGCCAGCTTGACGACGCGGCAGCGCGGCACCGGATAGTCCTTCGCCCCGATCCAGCGCCAGAGCCCCGTCCCCGAACGATGCCCGGCCAGATCGATCCAGTTGCCGAAGCCGGGATCGGCATCGGCGCAGACCACCACCACGCTGCCGTCCGCCTCGTACCGCGCCTGAGAGCCATTGACCCAGACCTTCTGATGCACGTGATCCAGCGATTCCATCCACCAGTTGTCGATCTGGAAATTCCACATGCGGCATTCGGGCACTTGTGCCTCGATCACCAGCGCCTCGCCCGGGGCAAGGTCGAAATGGAGGTGGCCGTACCAGATGTTCGGATCGCCGCCGGCCTTCCAGAACACCTGCTGATCGCCGTCATAGACCGCATTGGACTGGCTCTTGAACCATTCGGACCAGTCCGCAAACGTATTGGCGGTGCCCCGCACCCATTGCGCCGCGCCCATCAACTGCCCCTCGATCGCGGCGGGCGTCAGAATGGCAGGCGTCGCAGGACCGGCGCCGATCCGCTCCACATGAACGTCCGCCGCCACTTGCGTGCGCTTGTCGTCGAACGTCTGGCGCACGATCAGCAGCGAGGTGTCCTGCGCCATCGGCAACCAGTTGCCCGGATGCGGCGCGGCGCTGACGATCACTTCGAAGCTGCCGTCCGGGCCGAATTCCATGTCAGCGAACTCAAGCTCTCCGGTGGAGACCATCGTGCCGTCGGTGGCGTAGCGGTTCGCCTTGCTGCCGATGGAAAAGTAGGGAACCGTGTTGCGCTTGCCGGTGATGCGATAAGTCCGGTCCGGGCTGACGACGCATTGCTGGTAGATATTGTCCGGATTGTCGGCGCCGATCTTGATCCTGTCGTCGCACAGCATGAACAGGCGCGGGAAATCGGGATCGGCGGAGTCCACCAGCATGTTCAGCGCCGTACGCGTCAGGCGGCTGAGATAGCGCAGCCCTTCCGCCTGATCGATCGGCGTGATGGGCGTGGCCGGCCGCGCCAGCACTTCGCCCGCCTCCGCCAGCGCGGCGCAGAACTGGCGCCAGACACTATCGAGATGACCTTGTTCCGCCATGGCTGCAAACCCCTTTCCGATGGGAGAAACGATGTCCGAATTGGTTGAGACGCTGGCCGCGCGGCTGCGCCTGCTGGAAGATCGCGAGGCGATCCGCGATCTGATCGCCAGCTATGGCCCGCTGGCCGATGCCGGAGAGGCACAGGCGCTGGCCGCGCTCTGGGCCGAGGATGGCATCTACGAAGTGGTCGGCTTCGCGCAGGCGCAAGGCCATGCCGCGATCGCCGCGCTGATAGAGGGGGACACGCACCGCGGGCTGATGGCCGATGGCTGCGCGCATCTGCTGGGCCCAGTGGCGGTGGAGATCGATGGCGATAGAGCCACCGCACGGGGCCACAGCGTCGTATTCCGCCATGGCCCCGAAGGGTTTGCGCCCTATCGCGTGGCCGCCAACCGCTGGACGCTGCGGCGCAGCGCCGATGGCTGGCGGGTGGTTCACCGCCGCAATGCCCTGCTGGATGGGAGCGAGGCGGCGCGCATCTTGCTGGTCCCCAATCAGCCCGCGAGCTGACCGCCGTCCACCGTAAACAGCGCGCCGGTGACCTTGCTGGCCTGATCGCTGGCGAGGAAGGCGAACATGTTCGCCACGTCATTCGGCGAGCATGACCCGTCGCGCAGCTTGGGCGCATTGCGCATCACCAGCGACCAATCGATATCGCCTTCGGGCGGCGGCGTGTCGCGCGTCATCGGGGTTTCGACATGGCCGGGGCAGATCGCGTTCACGCGCACGCCCTTGGCCCCATATTCGATGGCCAGCCCCTTGGTGATCGCCGCCACGCCGTGCTTCGATGCCGAATAGGCGATCGTATAGGCAATGCCCTGAAGCGCGGCAGTGCTGGCGGTGTTGACGATGTTGCCGCCGCTCTTCACCAGATGCGGCAGCGCCGCCTGGCAGAGCGCGAAGACGCTGGTGGTGTTGATCTTCAGCAGCAGTTCGAAATCGTCGAGCGAGAACGTCTCCGACGATCCCCACTTCAGCATTCCGGCGATGTTGCACAGCACGTCCAGCCCGTCGCGTGCCGCCACCTCCACCAGCGCGCGGCACGATGCCAGATCGGTGGCATCGTAAGTCTGGATCGTCGGCGTGCTTGCCATCAGCGCGGCGGTCTCTTCCAGACCCGCCGCATTGCGATCGCCGATGGTGACCACCGCGCCTTCCGCCGCGAAGCGGATGGCGGTGGCGCGGCCGATGCCCGATGCCGCGCCGGTAATCAGTACCTTCTTGCCTGCAAAGAGCATGGCCGTCTCCCGTTATCGTTATCGTTCTTGTTTCCGGCCCTGTGTCAGAACTTCACGCCAGCCGTCACCCCGAAAGTGCGCGGTTCGGGGAAATAGCCCACGACCATGCCGCCGAAGCTGGGGCCGAAGTCGATGAAGTTGCCCGGATTGGCTTCCTTCGTCAGGTTACGCACGAAGACCGAAAGTTCCGCATCGGTGCCCAGCAGCGGCAGCTTGGTCAGGCTGGCGCGCAAGTTGACGATGGTGCGACCCTTGGACTGCGTGGTGTGCGCGTTCTGGTCCGATGGATTGTCGGTCACCAGTGCATAGGGGAAGGTGTAGTACTTCGCGACGTAGCTGACATCGGCGTAGAAGTTCAGCTGGCCCCAGTCGCCTTCGGCAACCCGCAGGTCCGCGCCGCCCGATGCCGTTACCTTCGGCGCATGGGGGAAGGCGCGGTTGTCGGCCACGTTGGTCTCCACCCCGTTCACCAGATCCATGAAGCGCTTGTACTTGGGATCGAGCAGCGCCAGCGATCCGTTCAGCGTCAGCGCGTCGAAGGGATGGAACACCGTTTCGAACTCAAGCCCCTGGATGCGCGCCGCACCGGCGTTGCGCACGATGGAGGCGGCGCCAAGCCCGGCGGTGAAGACCGCCAACTGCATGTCCTTATGCTCGTCCCGGAAGGCGGAAATGTTGAAGATCAGGCGATTGCCGAAGGTCTTGGTCTTGATGCCCAGTTCGTAGCTGTCGACCGTTTCGGGCTTGTAGGGATTGCACAGTTCCAGCGCGCCCGATGGGCATTCCGGCGTCGGCGCGACGAAGACGTTGGTCTCGCCATTGAAACCGCCCGACTTGAAGCCCTTGGCATAGCGGGCATAGACGTTGACCTGGTCGGTCACTTCATAGCCCAGCGTAACGGCGGGGGTGAAGCTGTTGTACTTGGCATCGGGCACGCCGCCATAAGGAATGTCGGCGATGACGACGGGAGACGTGATGCCGTTCGCGGCGTCGTAATTGACGCGGAAGAAGCGGCGGATGTCCTTCTTCTCATGCGTGTAGCGCCCGCCCACGGTCAGCTTCAGCCCGCGCAGGATTTCGTAATCGAGCTGGGTGTAGAACGCGAAGGCCTTGGTGTGCGATCCGTAATCGGAATCGAGATCGGTGCCGCCGCCGAAATAGCTCTGCGGATTGTCGGTTGCCGCCTTCTCGGTGAAGTAGAAAGCACCCGCCGCGTAGGAAAGCTTGTCGGACAGGGCCTTGCCCGTCACCTGCAGTTCCTGGCTGAAGGCGTGATAGTCGGTCAGGCGCTGGGTATAGGCCACCGGCAGCGGCGAGCCATCGAGATCGAGCCCGTCATCATACTTCAGATTGCGATAGGCGGTGGTGGACTTCACCGTCGCCGCGCCGAATTCGCCGGTCAGCGTCAGCGCATGGCCGTAGCTGCGCGTCTTTTCATAGACATCGGCATTGATCGACGCGGTCGAGACGCGCTTGGGATCGGTGTAGAGATTGAGCGGGAAATTCGCGCCGACGAAGGGATAGCTGGGCGAATTGGGATCGAAGATATCGCGCGGATCGCCGTTCTGGTTCACCTGCAGCAGCTGCGAAAGCTGCGGCGTCTGCTTGCTGCGGCTGTAGTCGTAAGTGTAGTCCGCCGTGACGTTGTCCGCCAGTTCGGCGCGGACCTGCACCATGAAGCTGCCGCTATTGATCGAGTCCGTCTTGTTCACGCGCGGCGGCAGCGCGGCGGGCACGTTCGGGATGGGGTTGGGCACGATATCGATCAAGCCGCCACGGCTGCGATACTGGCCGGAGAGCTTGACCGAGAAGATCCCCATCTTCGGCAGATCCAGCACACCGCGAAACTTCATCTCGTCGAAGCTGGCGTAAGTCATTTCCATCGTGCCGCCCAGTTCGCCGCTGGGCTTGCGCGTGATCAGGTTCACCGCGCCGGCCAGTGCATTGCGGCCATAGAGCGTGCCTTGCGGACCGCGCAGCACTTCCACGCGTTCCAGATCGGCGATGTCAAAGATCGAACCCTGCGCCTTGGCGATGTAGACACCGTCGAGATAGAGGCCGACCGCCGGCTCCCAGGTGATTGCGGGATTGATCGTCACCGAACCGCGAATGGAGATCTGCGAGACGGTCTTGGATCCGGGCGCACGCTCGATCTTCATGTTCGGGGCAATGGTACCCAGCTTGTCGATGGAATCGACGCCGCGGCTGTCGAGGTAGGCGCTGCTGACCGCCGAGATGGCGATGGGCACGTTCTGGACGTTTTCCGAACGCTTCTGGGCGGTGACGACGATGTCGCCGATGCCGATCTCCACTTCCTGCTTCGCCGGCTGAGAGGCAGTTGCTGCGGCGGGCTGGGCGCCGTCCTGCGCCGCATCCTGAGCAAGTGCCGGGACGGCGACGATGGACATGCTGGTGGCGAGGGCCGAAGCGGCCAGGAACCTATTCACGATCTTTCTCTCCCGAAACCCTGTGCGCGTTTGCGCATCATAATCACGTCACGCTTTCGCGCATCCGATTCACCCTCATTGAATATGATTCGTCAAATCATATGGCAATATGTTTCTTGTTCGCGCGTATTTTTGATGCCATATTTACGCAAATGACGGTTCGGCGCGCGGAACAAATCTGCCGGTCACGTCCGATAAATACGGTGGGAGAGAGCATGGACGATGGAATCGCCCCAACCGGCGATGCACCGCAGTTCGACTTCGTCATTGCGGGCGCGGGGGTTGCCGGCTGCATCCTTGCCAATCGCCTCTCCGCCGATCCCAAGTGCCGCGTCCTGCTGCTGGAGGCGGGCGGAAACGATGGCAGCCCGCTGATCGCGGCGCCGGGCGGGTTGCTGCCGATCATGATGCGCGGCAGCCATGCCTGGCGCTACATGTCCGCCCCGCAGCGGCATCTGGACGACCGGCCGCTCTACCTGCCACGCGGCAAGGTTCTGGGCGGCGGATCCTCCATCAATGGCATGACCTACGACCGGGGTTTTCATTCGGACTATGACCGCTGGGCGGCGCAGGGATGCACGGGCTGGTCCTTTGCCGAAGTGCTGCCCTACTTCCGCCGGCTGGAAAGCTATGCCCCATCGCGGGACCAATGGCACGGCGCCGATGGGCCTATCGCCGTCACCCGCGCCGGGCAGGATCACCCCTTCGCACGGGCCTTCGTCGCGGCGGCGCAGCAGGCGGGCTATCCGTTCTGCGCGGACCTCAACGGCGCGGCGCGCGAAGGGGTGGGGCCGGTAGACCTCACCATCGGGCGCGGGCGGCGTTCCAGCGCGTCTTCGGCCTATCTCCGCCCGGTGCGCCATCGCCCCAACCTGACCGTGCTCACCGGCGCGCAGGCCTTGCGCGTACTGTTCGAGGGCAAGCGGGCTTGCGGCGTCGTCTATCTCCGGCAGGGAGAGCACCACACCGCCCTTGCCCGGCGGGAAGTGATCGTCAGCGGCGGGGCGATCAACACGCCGCAACTGCTGATGCTGTCCGGGCTTGGCGATGCCCAGCACTTGCGCAGCCACGGGATCGACGTGGTGGCGCATGTCCCGGAAATGGGCCGCAATCTGCAGGACCACCTTGCCGCGCATGTGAAGTATCGATCGACCAAGCCCTGGTCGATGCTGCGCTATCTGAGCCCGCTGCGCGGCATCACGGCGATGGGGCAGTATCTCGCCACGCGGAGCGGGCCTCTGGCGGATCCCGGCATGTCGGTCGCCGCCTTCGTGCGATCCGACCCATCGCTGGCGGAGCCCGACATCAAGATGCTGCTGGTCATGGCCCTGTTCGCCAACAACGGCCGCAGGATGGAGCCGAGCCACGGCTTCTACGCGCACATCAACGTCGCTCGTCCTGAGGCACGCGGCACCGTCACCTTGGCCAGCGCCGATCCGGCCGCGCCGCCGGTGATCGATCAGAACTACAACGGCACCGAGCACGACCGCCGCGTCATGCGCGAAGGAATCCGCGCCGCCCGCCGCATTTTCACCCAGTCCGCCTTCGACGCTTGCCGGGGCGAGGAACTGGCGCCCGGTGTCTCCATCGAGAGCGACGAAGCGCTGGACGCCCATGTCCGCGCCCAGGCGGAGGCCGATTACCATTCGGTCGGCACAGCGCGCATGGGCGCGGACGCAGGGGCGGTGCTGGACCCGGAGCTGCGCCTGCGCGGCGTGGACGGGCTGCGCGTGGTCGATGCCTCCGTCATGCCGCATCTGGTGGGCGGAAACACGGCGATCCCCGTGGCCATGATCGCGGAGAAGGCGGCCGACATGATCCTTGGCCGCTCGCCCCCGCCAGCAGCCCAGCTTTCCGGAGAACACGCATGAAAGTTCAGGCAATGGTTTGCCACGCACCGGGCGCACCGCTGGTGCGCGAGGAACTGGACCTTGCCCCGCCGGGAGCGGGCGAAGTCCTGATCGAGATCATGGCCAGCGGGCTCTGCCATACCGATCTCAGCCAGCTTGACGGCAAGGCGGCGCCCTATCCCTTCCCCGTCGTCGTCGGGCACGAAGGCGCGGGGATCGTGCGCGCGGTGGGCGCGAACGTCACATCGGTGGCGGTGGGAGACCATGTGATCGCGCTGGCCATCGGCGAATGCGGCGCCTGCGCCAACTGCCTGTCCGGCAAGACCAACCTTTGCGAACTATTCCTTGGCGAAATCGCCATGCAGCCGACGCGCTTTTCGCTGAATGGCAAGCCTGTCTCCGCCTATTCGGGCGTCGGATCGCTGGCCCAGTTCGTGGTCATGCATGAGCGCAACGTCGCCCCGATCCGCGCCGATGTGCCGCTGCATCTGGCCTGCACCGCCGGCTGCTGCGTGGCGACGGGCGTGGGCGCCGCGCTGCACACCGCACATGTGCATGAGGGCGCGAGCGTTGCCGTGTTCGGCCTTGGCGGCATCGGGCTCAACGTCGTGCAGGGCGCGCGGCTGGCGGGGGCCCGCACGATCATCGGCATAGACGTGAACCCGGCCCGCGAAGCACAGGGTGAGCGCTTCGGCCTCACCCATTTCATCGATCCCACCACTGCCGATCCGGTCGCCGCCATTCGCGAGATCACCGGCGGCGGCGCGGACTTCGCCTTCGAATGCGTGGGCAAGGCGGCGCTGATGCGGCAGGCTTTCGAAAGCACCCGCATCGGCTGGGGCTGCTGCGTCGTGCTGGGCGTGCCGGCGGATGGCGAGACGATGCAGATCGTGCCGTTCGACCTGCAACTGGGCCGCACCGTCAAAGGCTCGTTCATGGGCAATGTGCGCGGGCGCAGCCAGCTTCCGGCGCTGCTCGATCACTATGCGCAAGGCGCGCTCAATCTCGACGATCTGGTAACGCACCGCCTGCCGATGGCGCGCGTGAACGAGGGCTTTGCGCTGATGAAATCGGGCGATGCCCTGCGCGTGGTCGTGAGCTTCGAATAAGGCTGGGCCCCCGGCGCGAAGCCGGGGGCCTCTATACCGTCACTGGCGGGGCGAATGGATATTGCCGCCGTCCACCACGATTTCGGACGACGTGATGTAGCTGGCCTCGTCCGAGAGCAGGAAGCGGATCACCCGCCCCACTTCCTCCGGCGCGCCGAAGCGGCCAAGGAAGATGCGCCGTTCGAACACGCCGGGAAGCGCGGCCTTGGCGGCAGCGATAATCGGCGTATCGATCTGGCCGGGGCTGACCGAATTGATACGGATGCCATCGGCCGAAAGCTCGTCCGCCATCGAACGCACCAGCGAGATCACCGCGCCTTTCGCCGCGCTGTAGATCGGGATCAGCCCGCTACCCAAAGTCGCATTGATGGAGGACAGCGCCACCACGCTGCTGCCGGGAAGGCTGCGCATGTCGGCGCGGAACGCCTGCACCAGGCTGACGATGGCGCGCACGTGGAGGGCGATGCCCTTGTCCCACAATTCGGGCGTCACGCCGTCGATGCCGGTCACTTCGGCAGTGCCCGCCGAATGGACGATCCCGCCCACCAGACCCAAGGCATCGCGCGTTTTCGCGGCAGCCTCTGCAATCGCCTGCGGATCGCGCAAGTCGACCGCCAGCCCGATGGCGGCAACGCCCCAGGCATCGGCGATTTCCGCAGCCGCAGCCTTCGCGCCGGCCTCATTGATATCCCAAAGCGCCACCGGACGGCCAACCGCCGCCAATGCCCGGGCGCTGGCAAGGCCAATGCCGGAGGCTCCGCCCGTCACCACCACGGGGCTGGCAGGCGCGCCCAGCGCAGGTTCGAAGTTCTGCTTTTCCATCTCTCTTCCCTTTCGCCCGATCAGACCATTCGCTCCATCAGTCCATTCCTGGTGCGCCGGGCATTCCCTGATAATAGGCGCCAACGATCATGCCGCCATCCACGACGATTTCCGCGCCGGCCAGATAGGATGCCTCGTCACTGGCCAGGAACACGGTGGCCGCCGCCACTTCCTCCGGCGCGCCGACACGCTGGAGCGGGATATTGCCGAAGCGTTCGTCCACCTTGTCGCGCGGCGACCCGTCGTGATTGGTCATGACCGTATCGACGCCGCCGGGGTGGACGGAGTTCACGCGCACGCCCTTGTGCCCCAGTTCCATGGCGGCCACGCGGGTCAGCCCGCGCACGCCCCACTTGCTGGAGGCATAAGCGGAAAGGCCGTTCGCGCCCTTCATCCCGTCCACCGAGGAGACATTGACGATGGCGCCCTTGCCGCGCGCCACCATGCCCGGGGCCACCGCCTTGATGCCCAGGAATTCGCCCACCAGATTGACGTCCAGCACGCGCCGATAATCGGCCAGCGTGGTATCGAGCAGACCCGCGAAGTGCAGGATGCCGGCATTGTTGACCAGCACGTCGACCGGCCCGAAACGGTCCTCCACGCCGCGAACCACGGCGGCCCAATCGGCCTCGCTCGTCACGTCCAGATGCCAGAACCCGGCAACGTCGCCCAGTTCGGCCGCCAGAGCCGCGCCGGCTTCATCCAGCACATCGGCAATAGCCACCTTGGCCCCTTCGGCCACGAAGCGGCGGCAAGTTGCCGCCCCCATGCCGCGCGCGCCGCCGGTGACGATCGCCACTTTGCCTTCAAGCCTTCCCATCATGCATGTCCTTCGTTTTCGAAATTGTCTTTTGCGGCGGTCATGTCCGTCTCGCAGCGGTGCGTCCGCAGTAGCCGTGCCGCAAGCCCGTCGGGCGCGGGACCGGGATCGTCATGCCCAGCCAGCCACAGCACGGCATCGGCGGGGAACGCACCGCCGCGCTCTGCAAATCCGCGCTCCATCACGATATCCAGAGCCACGCCCGCCCGGTGCCGCGCCAGATCGCGCGCCCAGTCCAGCGCCCGGTCCATTCCTGCTCCCTCCAGCAGGACCGCAAGACGCCGTCCAGCTGCATCGGCGGGATCGCCGAGGGAGAGCACATGCTCCTCCACCCGCGCCGGGGCGAGCCGCGCGTGGTCGAGAAAGCGCTCCTCGTCCGCGCGCAGCGTGGCGGCATGCGGCCCTTCGATGACGCGTAGCGGCGCCAGCGGATCGTTCACCCAGAACTCCGAAATCGTGTCCCAGCCGAAGCTTTCCGATGCTTCCACGTGATTGCGCGCATAGCCGCGGAACGGAAACAGCCGCGCTGCGAAGGGCGCGTGATGTTCCTCGTAATAGCGCTGGAAAAAGGCCCGATCCCGATCCGGCCGGTGCACCAGCGCGCAGATGCTTTTCATGCCTTGCCTCCACCAAGATGCAAAGCCGACGCGGCCGGGGGGACGGACCGCGTCGACCCGCGTGGGTCATGGAAGACCCCTGCAATCATTCGCCGCCGAAGTGGTACTTCAGCCGCACCCCGTACATGCGCGGCTCGCCATAGAGCGTGGCACGATAGAGCAGCCCGGTGTCCTGATAGACGTCGGAATTGCTGATCCGGTAGAGGTTGTCGGTCAGGTTGGTGCCGAACAGGCCAAGGTCGAAATTGGTGCCCGCCACGCCCTTCCAATCGAGCGAGGCACTGAGCAGGCCGAAAGCCTCCAGATAGGCGCCCGGCTGGTTCTGCGGCAGTTGCACCGCCTCGGTATACTGGCTCGAGGTGTGCGAATAGTTCACGAAAAGCGACAGCGTGCCCAAGTCGCCGCCAAGGTCGTGATCGGCGGACACGTGGATGCTCCAGATGTACGGCGCAGTATACTGGAAATCGAGGCACGAACTGTCGGCTATACCGGTTCCGCCATAGGCCTTGGGCAGCACATAGCCATTGCAGGCCATGATCGGCGTGTTCGTCTCGAACTGATACTTGGTGTACTTCGCGTCGGTATAGCTGAAGTTGCCGCCGATCTCCAGGCCGGGGAACGGGCGCATCGATGCTTCCACTTCCACACCATTGATCCGCGCATCGGCATTGTTGGTGCGCGCGCCGCCGGCGTTGGTAGCCGGGTTGTAGTCTCCCGTCGCGCGCTGGATGTCCTTGTAGTCGACATGGTAGACCGAGGTGTTCAGGCGGAACGGCACTTCGCCCAGGAAGAAGTCGGACTTCACGCCCGCTTCGTAGCTGGTGACCTTCTCCGGCTTGAACGTGCGCGTATTCTCGAACACCGCATACTGGTTGAAACCGCCCGCCTTGTAGCTGTGGCTGACTTTGCCGAAGATCAGGATGCTGGGCGTGATCTTGTAGTCCAGCCCTGCCGTCCACGACGGTGCCTTGGTCCGTAGCGAGGCTTCCAGACGGCAGGTTGCCGCCGCCGTCGCGAAATCGACCAGCGAACTGTCCGATCCGCAGACCGCCTTGGTCGGATCGGTGGTGGAACGCTGATACTGGGACGCGAAGCCATCGATATGGTCCCAGGTATAACGGAAGCCGCCGGTGAAGCGCAGATTGTCCAGCGCCGGCGTCAGCGCACCAAGGTCCAGCGTCGCCTGCGCATAGAGAGCCTTGGACTTCGTGCTGGTGCCGTATGTGTTGTATCCCGCCTCGCAGAAACCGGTGTAGAGCGCCGGGCAATAGACGATGGCACGCGATCCCTGCGGGCCGTCGGGCTTCTGGTCGTAGTAGAAACCACCCACGGTCCAGTCCAGCCGGCCGCCCAGTGTCTTGCCCTGAAGCTGCAGTTCCTCGGTGATCTGGCGCATGTTGTCGCGCGGTTCTTCGGTGTCCAGCGTCGCGTTGGTGTAGGTCACCGGATAGCCCAGCACCGGCATCGTCACTACGCCAGGCGCGGGCACCACGCCGGGATCGGCATCGTGCTGCTGCAGGATCGAGGCATCGCCGTCATAGCGATAGCCCAACTTCAGCTTCTGGTAGCTGGCGATATTGCGCAGCGTGACCGTGTCCGAAAGGTCGATCGCGGTGGTGTTCGTCACGCCCCAGGTCACCGTGCGCTGGAACACGTCGGTGGAGAAGGCGGTCTTGCGCGGGCCCAGCGCTTCCGCATTGGCGGTCACGGCGCGGTAGACGTCGCAGGGCACGCCGATGGGGCCGGGCGTGTCCGGGGCATCGGCGCAGAAGCCCCGGCTCTTCAGCGCATCGATGTTGAAGCCGCGATTGACCAGCCCCGCGCCGTTGTTGCTGGACTTCGAGTAGTAGGCCATGGTGTAGTTCTCGACACCGTCCACCGGGCGCAGGGTCAGGCCCATGCGGCCGGAGTACCAGTGCTCGTCATCGCGATCCTTGTTGAAGGTGACGTCGCGGGTGAAGCCGTCGCGGTCGTGATAGGCGCCGGCCACGCGCAGCAGCACTTTTTCTTCGACGATCGGCAGGTTCACCGCGCCTTCCAGATACGTGCGGTCGTAATTGCCGAATTCGCCCTTGATCCAGCCGCCCAGCAGTTCGCCGGGCTTCTTGGGCACCAGCAGCACCGCGCCGCCGGTGGTGTTGCGGCCGAACAGCGTGCCCTGCGGCCCCGCCAGCACCTGCATGCTCTCAAGATCCAGGAAATTGCCCGGCCCGCCCTGCTGGCTGAGCGTCAGCGCCCCCGGGAGCGGCACTTCGTTCATGTAGACGACCACGCCGGGCGATGCCTGGAAGGTCGCGCCCTGACCGCGCAAGGTGAACGACATGGAATCGCGCGAACCCTGCCCGTTGGGCCCCACCACCAGCGATGGCACACTGGCCTGAAGGTCCTGCTCCTTGGCGATGCTCTGCTTTTCCAGCCGGTCGGGCGAGATGGCGGTGATCGCGATCGGCACGTCCTGCCCGCGCTCCGCACGGCGGTTGGCGGTGACGATGATCTCGGTAATGCCCGCCGTGGCGGCATGGGCCTGTGGTGCGGCAGCCGGGGCCGGCGCGGTTTGCCCGCTGTCCTGCGCCTGTGCCGTCATCGGTAACAATGCCGCCAGCGCCGCGCCCGACAGCCAGCAATGCTTCGCCCGCATCCGCACGGCGGATGCCAGTTCCTTCTTCTTGGTCACGATTGTCTCCCTCTCCACTCGACATCGTTCTTGTGTTCTTGTGCGGCGGGGGCCGCAGGTCCGGGGAAAGGGCACGAAAGCGGTCGCCTGCCGAAACGTCATGTCGCGGCGAGTGTGATAATTCGTGCTATGGCCGAGTGGATCCACTGCCGGAAATCGGCAGGAAGCCCGTGCGGCACCTTTCCCTTCGCTTTATGATCTTGCTCTTTCTTTAGACCTAACACTTACGCAAAACGCCATCAAGATCATATTTCATGTGATGATTGCGCATGATTTACGCGATTCAATCCGCAAATGAGCAAACGAATATCGCTGCGAAAGCGGCGAAATTCCGCGCTCTCTCGCACCTGTAGGGCGCGCATACGCAAAGAGCCGGAGGCGTGCCATTCCGCACGCCCCCGGCTCCCGACGATCGAAACCTGCTGCTCAGGAAGAAGTCAGACTCCGAATCCCCCCGAGACCGAGATCGACTGGCCGGTGGTATATCCACCCTCGTTGCTCGCGAAATAGACGCAGGCATGGCCGATCTCTTCCGCCGTGCCCCAACGCTTCAGGCAGAGCAGCTTGTGCGTTTCTTCCACCCAAGCCTGATCGAACTGGCCCTGCTGGGTCAATTCATGGAGCTGCCCGGCGTCGATCACGCCCACCAGCACCGAATTGGCGCGGATGCCGAAGCGCCCTTCTTCCTTGGCGATGCCCTTGACCAGTTGCTCGTTCGCGGCCTTGACCGCCACCGACATGCCATCGCGCGCCGGCCACCAGTCGTGCCCGGCAGACCCCAGCGTCACGAAGCTGCCACCGCCCTGCTCGCGCATATGCGGGATCACCGCCTGCGCGGCGGCGAAGAAGCCGTGCACTTCGACATCGAAGGCATGGCGCCATTCCGTCATCGGCGTTTCGGCCAGATAGCGCTGGTTGACGAGCGGCCCGGCACCCCAGACCACCGTGTGGATGCGGCCATGTTCGGCAATGGCACTGGCGATGGCATCCTGCACTTGCGCCGCGTCGGTCACGTCGGCCGCATGGACACTCGCCTTGCGGGCCTGCGCCGCGGCATAAGCGGCGACCGCTTTCGCCGTATCGGGCTTGCTGCGATAGACCACCGCCACGTCGCTGCCCGCATCCGCGAAGCACCGCCCCACGCCTTGCCCAATTCCGCCGCTGCCGCCGAACAGCAGCGTACACCCCGCTGGAAATGTCGCCACGGGTTCCCTCCCTTCGATGTTGTAAAGTAAAGCAGCGGCCTGCCGAAACAGGCCGCCCCGATCAGGCAGCCACGCTGCCGGGTCGCTTGTCCAGCGTCACCACCAGACCGTTCACGCGGCCCTGGATTTCCGGAGCCTTGGCGCGGGGATTGAAGAACTGGCGATACCAGCTGCGCACTTTGCCGTAGGGCCCGTCCGCCGGCACGGCCATCGGATTGAGGCAGGCGCGCTTGTTCGCCCAGATCTCCACGTCCTGCGCGAAGGCAAGGCGGCTGCCTTCCTGATACATCGCGGCATTGGCGCGATCCTCGTCGGTAATCTCACGCGAACCGTCGTGCACTTTCACCATCAGCCCGTGCCATGCGCGCGAACGGCCGTCCTCGATCGGTGTGTTGGCGATCATGATGAAGCTGTCGAACGCGCCCGCCATTTCGGACTGGAGGAAGCCCGGCCCTTCATACCAGGTATCCAGCACCAGCTGATCCTCGGCGGAAGCGGTCAAGGTGCGGTGCCCGGCGCTGTAGTACTGGTGGACGACGTGGTTCTGGAACTCATTGGCGAAGTACTGGAAATCCTTGGCCCCGTGGATCGGCACGAAGTGGCCGTAATCCGCCATGTTGTCGACGATCTCGACACCGTGGACGTTCAGATCGCCCATGAAGTCAATCTTCCATTCCACCCAGCCCGGCTCGCCGTAATGGCCGCCGAATTGGGGCAGGTCGTAGTCGGGCTCCAGCCCTTCCTCGTCGTGCCACATCCACAGGATGCCGGCGCGTTCGACCACCTTGTAGGTGCCCAGCTTCGCCGCCTTGGGCACGAAGTCCGAATAGGGGATGTGATTGCACGCGCCGTCCGGGCCATAGCGCCAGCCGTGGAACGGGCAGCGGATCGATTCGCCTTCGACGTGTTCGGCGTCGCGCACGATGTAGGACGTGCTGTTCTTCGCCAGATGCGCGCCCATGTGCGGGCAATAGGCATCGACGACATAGGCCGTGCCCGATTCGCCGCGATAAAGCACCAGATCCTTGCCGAAATAGCGGATCGCGGCGGGTGTGCGCGTCGCCTCCTCCGCCGCACCGATCATGAACCAGCCACGCGGAAATGCGTGAGGCCCAAGGCCATAGTCGCTGGTAGTGGCCATTTGCATCGACTCCTTATGCTGCGCCTGCTCACGGCGGCGCATTCCTTGTCCATTTAGCCGTTCGATTGGCGATTTGCGAAGAGAATTGACCTGCACATAGGTTGTGCAAATATGCACGCATTATGGAATGGAGCGATCTTCAGGTCTTTCTGGCTGCCGTGCGCGCCGGTTCGTACACCGCCGCAGGGCGCCAACTGGGCATCAACCGCACGACGGTCGGCCGCCGGGTGGACGCGCTGGAAGCGGCGCTGGGCGTCGCGCTGTTCGAGGAAGGGCCGCTGGGCCCCGCGCCCAACCGGGCGGGCAAGCGGCTGCTGGCCGCCGCCGAAGTGATGGAGCGCGAAGTCGCCCGGATGCGCAGCGATCTGGCGCTGCCCAATCTGGCCCAAGGCCCGGTGCGCGTGGCGGGCAGCGGGGGCATCGTCAGCGAGTTCCTGCCCGAATTCGCCGAATTCCGCCGCCGCCATCCGGAAGTGTCCATCGAACTGCTGGGCGAACTCGATCCGATCGACGCGGTGACCTACCGCCGCGCCGATCTGGCCATCGCGCTTGTGCGCAAGCCGCCGCTGCGGCTCTGGGGCGTGGAACTGGCGACGCTGGCGCAGGCCCCTTACGCCCGGCGGGACGGGGCGGCACAGCCTGCGCAACTGGGTTGGGGTTTCGAACTCGACGCCGCCCTGCCCGGCAGCCAGTGGACGGCCAGCAATCCGGCCGGCGAGGCGGCGGAAAAGGCCGGGCTGACCACCTTTAACGCCTGGCCGCAGATGAAGCAGGCCGTGCTGGCCGGGCTTGGCAGCGCGACGCTGTGGTGCTTCGCGGCCGATGCCGAGCCCGATCTGGAACGCCTGGCCCCGCCCGATCCGCGCCACGACTGCCCGCTATGGCTGCTCCATCGCGCCAAGGCGCCGCCCAGCGCGGGATTGAGCGCCTTGATCGCATTCCTGACCGACGCGCTCAGGGAGAGCGTGACAGGCCCGCCAGCAGGCTGAACGCCCACGAAGGGTCCTCCCCGTCGGCGCGGCCATGGCTGGCCTCCGCGCCCAGTTTCGCCATCGCGTCTTCGTCCACCGCGCGCACCTCTCCGTGATCGAAGACGAGTTGGCGGTGGAGGAATTTCCATGCGCCGTCCCGCCGCTCGTACCGGTCGAGATAGCGGCCGTGGACGATATATTCGGTCCGCTCAGGCGGATGCGTGCGGTGCCATGCCCGCACGAGGTGCTCGCCCTCCGCCCGGTCGCCGTCGATCACCACCACGCTGTTGGCGATCGCGTGGATGGTCAGTTCCCACGGCGCCATCGCCTGCGGCAACCATGCGACGAAAGCATCGGGCCCGCCGCGGAACATCGACCCGTGATCGTCCACCGCATCGTCATGATAGAGCGAGCGGACCAGCGCGAAATCGCGCCGGTCGCACCCCCGGCAATAGCGCGCGACCAGATCGATGATCGCCATGCGATCACATTGCTCCTGCCAATCGGGCATCGTCTCCTGATCCTTTCGCCATGCCGGCACATTGTTTTCGATTTTCAGATGTTATCGCCTCATGTATTACGCAAATCCATGATCGAATCAAATTCGACAGGTGGATTGCCGAATCGGCCGGCGATGAAGGCGGCGCTAGATGCCTATGTCGATCGCATCAACGCGGGCGACGTTGAGGGCATTCTCGCGCTCTTCGCGCCGGACGCGGTGATCGAGGATCCGGTGGGAGCCGAACCGAAGACGGGTGCAGCAATCCGGGCGTGGTTTGCCGATACGGTGGCGTTCGCAACGCGCATCCATCCGCTCGGCCCCGTGCGCGGATCGCATGGCCGGGAGGCGGCGCTAGCCTTCGATGTGGAATTCACCCCGCCGGGCAGCCCGCGCCTGCGCATTCGCTCGATCGATGTCTGCAGCTTCGATGCGCAGAACCGGATCACCCACCTGCGCGGCTATTGGGGGCCGGACGATATTGGCCCTCCCCCTGGTCGCGAGTGACGCAGAAATAACGCCAAGGCCGAAGACGGCACGGCATGAAGGAGAGGAATTGCCCCTATGGCCACGATCGCCCCCACGGACGAAGCGGCGTCGTTCACGTGCGACGCTCTGCTGGACGCTGCAAGGCAGCGCGCCGGGCTGAACGATTTCGGAGACACCTGGTTCCTGGAACCGATGGAACGCTTTGTAGAGGCGGTCCACCGCGAAGCCCGGCTGACGCCTGCCGGCTATGCCGCCCAGCGGGAAGTCGTGGTGAAGGGGCTGACCAGCCGGCTGCGGATGATCGAACATATTCGCCGCGCGCCCAAAATCCTTGAAGAACGGGTCGAAGTCGCCGGCGTGATTCTGGGTCTGCCGCGCACCGGCAGCACGATCTTCCACCGCCTGCTGGCCGCCGCGCCGGGCATGACCGCGATCCGCTGGTACGAAGCACAGAACTTCGCGCCTTTCCCGGATGAGACGCCCGGCGATCCCCGCGAACGGCGCGCCTACGCGCAGGCCATGATCGACGGCTGGCTGCAGCTATCGCCCGAACTCGTATCGATCCACCCCCTCGATCCCGAGGCGCCGGACGAGGAAATCCTGATCCTTGGCCAGATGTTCGTTTCGACGATGATCGAGGGCATGAGCTTCGTCCCCTCCTTCGCGCGCTGGCTGGACGGGTACGACCAGTCACGCGGGCATGAGGATCTGAAGACCATCCTCAAGTACCTGCAATGGCAGGATCCGGCCCGGCGCGGGGCGAAGTGGATCCTCAAAAGCCCCTCCAACCTGCCTTACGCCGAACTGGCCGCGCGCGCCTTTCCGGAGGCCCTGCTGATCATGACCCACCGCGATCCGGCCGAAGTCGTGCCCTCCTACGTCAGCATGGAAGCCGCGCTCTACAAGCTGGCGGCGACGGTGGAGGACCGGGAGGTCGGCCAGTTCTGGTCCGCCCGGCTGGCCGAATGGATGGCCCTGTTCGAACAGGCCCGCGCCCGCATCGGCGAGCATCGGTTTGTCGATATTGATTACCGCGCCGTGGCGCGCGATCCCATCGGGCAGGCGGAGCGGGTGCTGGCGCGCATGGGCGTGGCGCCGAACGAAGCCGCGCTGGCCGAATTCATGGCCGGGAACAGCCGCGAACAACGCCCAACGCACGACTACGCGCCGGAGCGCTTCGGGGTAGACATGGCAACGGTGCGCGACGCCTTCGCCGGATACCGCGCACGCTACCTGTCGTAAGGGTAGCGGGAAAGATCGGCGCGATCAGCTGTTCGCGCCGGTCAGGTCCCGTGCAGCGATGTAGCCGAAGGTCATGGCCGGGCCGATGGTGACGCCGGCACCCGGATAGCTCTCCCCCATGGCCGATGCGGCATTGTTGCCCACAGCGTAGAGGCCAGGGATCGCCGCGCCGCTGTCGTCCACCACTTGCGCGCGCGCATTGGTGCGCAGGCCGCCGTTGGTGCCGATGTCGCCCGGATAGATCGGCAGGGCATAGAACGGTCCCTCGGTCAGCGGACGCAGGCAGGGGTTCGGGCCGTGGCGGTAATCGCCGTACATCTTGTCATAGGCCGCCTCCCCGCGATGGAAGGCGGGATCGCGACCTTCCGCCGCATGGAGATTGAACTCCGCCACCGTGCTGGCCAGCGCGGCCGGATCCATGCCGATCTTTGCCGCCAGGTCCTCCACGCTCTGCCCCTTGCGCAGGATCTGGCGCACGCCGCGCGATTGCAGCCAGTCGGGCACCAGCGGCAGCAGCGGGCCCATCGGGAACTGGTGGCGGTAGCGATTGTCGAAGATCATCCAGCTGGGGCTGGCATCGCGATGGTCGCGCTGGCGGCGCGCCATCTCCTGCCCGGTCACGTGGTAGGACGCCGCCTCGTTCAGATAGCGCTCGCCCTTCTGGTTCACCATGATGCAGCCCGGCAGTGCCCGCTCGATCGTGCAGAGCCTGCCGCGATCCTCACCCGGAACGTAGAAGACCGGCGCGGCCCAGGCCGATTGCAGGTTCATCGTGCCCGCCCCGATCGCCGCGCCCGCGCGGATGGAATCGCCGGTATTGCTGGTGACGCCGCCGGACAGTTTCGCCTGCGGATAAAGCGGCGCATTGGCATCGCGCATCTGCTGGTTCTTGTCGAACCCGCCCGCCGCCAGCACCACGCCCTTGCGCACGCCGATCCGCAGGGGCTTGCCCTCGCGCTCCACCACGATGCCGGTGACGCGGCCGTCCCCGTGCTCACCCTCGCGCACGATCTCCCGCATCGGGCTCGCCAGCCAGACCGGCACGCCCGCCTCGTCCAGCGCCAGCCGCAACGCTCCGGTCAGCGCCGTGCCCAGAGTCAGGCGGCGATCCTTGCGCGAGGTGAAGCGGAACGGCAGGTCCAGCCAGTACTTGCCCATGTTGGCGACAAGGTGCGTGAACCAGCCCTTGGTCCGGTAGAGCAGCTCGTAGGTCTCGGCGAAGGTCCACTGGAGATAGCCGAACAGGCTGGCCGCCGGGGAAGGAAAGCGCTGCGTGCGGATCGCGGCGCCCAGCAGCTTGCCGTCGAACTCCAATGGCAGATGGGTGCGGAATCCGGTGGGCGAACCGCCCGGATTTTCCGCATGATAGTCGGGATAGGGCTGCGCCTGATAGCGCACGCGCGTATTGGCGGTGACCCAGCGCAGCATGGGCGCGGCATTGTCCACGTAGGCACGGATGTTGGCATCGGGCACATTGTCTGCCGAAAGCCCGCGCACATAGCGGAAGGCATCGTCCAGATCGTCCACAAACCCGGCTTCGCGCGCCTGGTCGCTGCCCGGAATCCAGATGCCGCCGCCCGATGTGGCGGAAGTGCCGCCCCACAGCGGATCCTTTTCGACGATCAGCACATCGGCCCGGTTATGCGCCGCGACCAGCGCGGACAGCATCCCCCCGGCCCCGGATCCGACGACGACGACATCGACAACCTTGTCCCATTGCGCGCTCGAATTCCCGGTCATGCCTCTCACCCGGCCGGTAGCCCGGCCTCTTTATAGGATCTTGTGACGCATGTTGCGATTGATATTGCACTCCTGTCAACTCCATGCGTAAAATGATGCGTCATTTTTTACGAGTCATTCGGGTAAAAGAGCATAATGGTGGAGATGGACGGCAAAGTGGCGCTGATTACCGGCGCGGGACAGGGGATCGGCCTTGGCGTGGCGCGGGCGATGGCTCAGGCCGGGGCACGAGTCATGCTGGCAGGCCGCACTTATGACAAGGTGGCGCAGGCGGCGCAGGCAATCGTCGCGGAGGGCGGAGAGGCGCAGGCGCTGGCCTGCGACGTCTGCAATGCAGAGCAGATCGACGCGGCGGTAGAGGCCACTTGCGCCGCGTTCGGCGGGATCGACGTGCTGGTCAACAACGCGCAGCAGGTGCCGCTGGGAAAGCTGGACAACGTGACGGACGAGGCTTTCATTGCCGGGTTCGAATCCGGGCCGCTGGCCACCTTCCGGCTGATGAAGCGCGTGCATCCGGTGATGGCGGCGCGCGGCGGCGGCACGATCTTCAACTTCGCCTCCTCGGCCGGGATCCGCTGGGACATGACCGGATACGGCGCCTATGCCGCCGTGAAGCAGGCCACGCGCGCGCTGACCCGCGCCGCTGCCGCCGAATGGGGCCGCGCCGGCGTGCGCGTGCTGACCATCGCGCCGCATGGGGAATCGCCCGGCCTCAAGGGCTGGATCGAGCACAATCCGGCCGAGGCCGAAGCGTTCTTCCGCACCATCCCGCTCGGCCGGATTGGCCGGCTGGAGGAAGACATCGGCCGCGCGTTGGTGGCCCTTTGCGGCACCGACCTTGGCTATCTGACCGGCGCCACCATCCCGCTCGACGGCGGGCAGGCCAATTTCGACTGAGGGACGGCAGACAGTGGAGAAGATCGTCGCTGCCCTTTGGGCGCCCCAGGACGAAAATCGAGCCGCCTACGCGGACCGGCTGCTGGCCGGTTTGCCCGCCGCTCTGCAGGCGGCCGGTGCGCGGCGCGTGCGCCTGAACTTGCGCGATGCAGCGGTCTCGCCGGCCGACCAGATGGTCCAGCGCTGGCAGGCCCCGCAGCAGGATGCGATCGTCCAGTTCTGGCTGGATTCGGCCAACAGCCGGTTTCGCGGCGCGGTAGACGCCGTGCTGGCGGAGTACTCGGACCGTTTTGCCGCATGGCTGGTTTGCGAATCGACCATCATCGCCAACGACGCGCATCCGCCACGGCCCGATGCGCGGACCTGGGGCTGGAGCCAGTCCACCTTCCTGGCCTTCCGCCGCGACATGAGCCGCGATGCCGCGCTCGCGCACTGGGTGGGCGAACACACCCGCGTCGCCATCGAGACGCAATCGAACTTCGAATACGTGCAGAACATCGTGGTGCGCCCGCTCACGGCAGATGCGCCGGCATACGATGCCTTCGTGGAGGAATGCTTCCCGGCCGAGGCGATGTCCGCACCGGAAGTGTTCTTCGACGCGGCCGGCGATCCCGCCAAGTTCGAAGAGAACGCCCGCATCATGATGGACAGTTGCACGCGCTTCATCGACTTTTCGCGGATCGACGTGATCCCGACCAGCCAATTCCAGTTCGCGGACTGACGTACCAATAGAACCAACGGGAGAGAAAAATGGCGCAAGGAAACGGAAAGGTCGCGCTCGTCACCGGCGCAAGCCGGGGCGCCGGCGCGGGCATTGCGCGCGGCTTCGGCGAAATGGGCTACACCGTCTACGTCACCGGCCGCACGACCGTGCCGGGCGATGCCAAGGGGTGGGACGGATCGGTGCTGCCGGGCACGGTGGCGGAAACCGCCGCCCGCGTGAACGAACTGGGCGGCACCGGCATCCCGGTGGTCTGCGACCATGCCGACGATGCGCAAGTCGCCGCGCTGTTCGATCGGATCCGGCAGGAATCCGGTCGGCTGGACGTGCTCGTCAACAATGCCGCCTATATGCATCACCAGCTGATCGCCAAGATGCCGTTCTGGGAGAAGGAGCTGGACGCGCAGAAGATCCTCGATGTCGGTCTGCGCTCCGCCTATGTCGCCAGCTGGCATGCGGCGCGGATGATGGTGCCGCAGGGATCGGGCTGCATCGCCATGACCTCTTCGTTCGGCGCCTCCTGCTACATGCACGGCCCGGCCTATGGCGCGCAGAAAGCCGGCCTGGACAAGCTGGCGCACGACATGGAGCACGACTTGCGGGGCACCGGCGTGATCGCCGTCTCGCTCTGGCTCGGCCCGCAAGTCACCGAACGGGCGGAGATCGCCCGCCGCACCAATCCCGAACAGTATGAGGCTTTCGCGGAAATGGCGGAGAACCCGGAATTTTCCGCGCATGTGCTGGAAGCGATCCAGAACGCACCGGATCGCGAGGAGCTTTCCGGGCAGACGCTGATCACCGCCGAAGTGGCCCGCACCTTGGGCGTTACCGATCGCGGACGGGAGCGTCCCTCGCACCGCGAGATGCTCGGCAGCCCGCGCCCGAAGAACCCGGCGGCGGTCTATTGACGCAGACCGCCCGCAGACCAGACTGACGATAAGCACCGGCGAGGCGAACGCGCCCGCCGGTCAAGGAGAGGAACGCATTGAGGATGCTCGATCCCCATATCAAGGCGCTGCTGGACATGTTCTCCGCCGCCCCGAAAGTCGATTACGCCACGATCACGCCCGAAGCGCTGCGGGCGACCAGCGACCAGCCGATGGCCTTCGCCCCGCCGCCCGAAGTGGCGCGGGTGGAGGATCTGGTCCTGCCCCTGCCCGGCCGCGACATTCCGGCGCGGCTCTACCTGCCCGAAAGTGCGGGCGAAGCCGGAGATGAAACCTCGCCGCTGGTGGTCTTCTACCATGGCGGCGGCTGGGTGATCGGCACGCTGGACACGCATGACGCCACTTGCCGCCAACTGGCGCGCGAAAGCGGCGCGGCAGTGCTCTCGGTGGGCTATCGCCTCGCGCCCGAGCATCCGTTCCCCACCCCGCTTGACGATTGCTACGACGCGCTGGTCTGGGCAGCGGCCCATGGCGAAACGTTGGGTATCGATGCCACGCGGCTGGCCGTGGCGGGCGACAGCGCCGGAGGCAATCTTGCCGCAGCAGTCGCGATCCGCGCGCGTGACGAGGGCGGCCCGGCGCTGCGCCATCAGGCGCTGGCCTATCCGGTGACCTGCAACAGCTTCGGCCACGCCTCCTACGCGGAGAATGGCGACGGCAGCTATTTCCTCTCCACCGATGCCATGCGCTGGTTCTGGCAGCACTATCTGGGCAGCGGCACGACCGGGCATGTTCCACTCGCCAGCGTGCTGGGCACGCCCGATCTTGCCGGGCTGCCTTCGGCCACGGTGATCACGGCAGAGCACGATCCGCTGCGCGATGAAGGCATGGCCTATGCCGCTCGGCTGGGCGAAGCGGGCGTGAAAGTCGACAGCGCAGTCGCGCCGGGGATGATCCACGGCTTCCTGTCGATGTTCCAGGCGGTGCCCGGCGCGCTGCCATGGATGGAGCGCGCCGGGAAGGGATTGCGCGAAGCGCTCGCCTGACTGTTCAGGCGAGCGTCCTATCGATCAGATGGCGGTCGCCCCGCCATCGATCACCATGGGATGGCCGGTGACGAAAGCCGACGCGTCGCTGCAGAGCCAGACGACCGCCTCGGCAATCTCCTCAGCCTTGCCCATGCGGCCCATCGGGGTCATCCCCTCGATCACTTGCTTCATCTGCGGATCGGCGACCAGCGGGGCGGTCATCGGCGTTTCGATCACGCCGGGGCACACCGCATTGACGCGAATGCCGGCCTTGGCCCAGCGCAGCGCGCCGTGGCGGGTAAGGCCGATGACGCCGTGCTTGGTGGCAGTGTAGCCGGGCTGGCTGGGATTGCCGACCAGGCCGTTGATCGAGGCGGTATTGACGATGGCGCCGCCGCCTTGCGCCAGCATCACTTCCGCTTCCTCGCGCATGCACAGCATCACGCCGGTCAGGTTGATGCCCACGCTGCGCGCCCAGACCTCATCCTCATATTCGTTGGCAGCGATGGAGTTGATCCCGGCATTATTGAACGCATAGTCGAGCCTGCCGAATGCGGAGACTGCGGCGGCGACCATCGACTTCACCTCATCCCCCTTGCTCACGTCGCAGCGTTGCCAGACGGCCTTGCCGCCGGCCTTCTCGATCAACGACACGGTTTCGCGGCCGCCTTCCTCGTTGACGTCGCTGACCAGCACGCCGGCGCCGGAGCGGGCGAAGGCCAGCGCGGCGGCGCGGCCGATGCCGCCGCTTGCGCCGGTGACCAGCGCGACCTTGCCGGCCAATCCGTAATCGATCATTCCCATATCCTCTCTCAGATCTCTTTCAGGCAGCCGCTCAGGCAGCCACTGGCACTTCGCCGCAGGCGATGACGCGCAGCGCACCGTCTTCGGCGATTTCCTCGGTAATCATCGACGTCACCCGGCTTACCGTTTCAGCAATGAACCAGCGGCCCTGATGGCGGCGGTAGACATCGTCATATTCCACGGCGAGGCGGGTGATGCGCTGGGCGCTCATCAGGATGGTGCGGAAATTGAGCGACCAGAGCCCGCGCGCCTCATCCGGCCCGACAAGGTCGATTTCCCAGTTGGTGGCGTGGTGAATGTCATGCACGCCGGGCTGGCACGCCATCTGGCTGAACACCTCTACGAAGGCATCGCGGTCCGCAAATTCGGGGAATCCTTCGTAAGCGATGCGCGCGCCGGTTGGCAGGAAGCAGTCTCGCACCACGTCCGGCTCCTTGAGATCGCAGGCGCGCAGGTAACGGGCCTTGAGCGCACGGATCGCCTCCTTATCCTCCAGCACGGCAAGGCGCGCGGCGATCTCTTCCAGGCTGATGGGCATTCGCGTCTCTCCGAAATTTATCGTCTGATTTGCTTTATTGCGCTTTATATTGAACTTTGAATTACGCAAATCAACATCAAACTGACCGGTAGGCGGCAGTGATGCGAATCGGGAAAGAGGATCAGGAATGGCCGGTTACTCCACCATCCGATACGAACATGACCAGGGCCTGCTGCGCCTGACGCTGAACCGGCCAGAGGCGTTGAATGCCTTTACCGTCACCATGGCCGACGAACTGGTGGATGCCTATGCCCGCGCCAGCCGGGACGACGACGTGCGGGCCATCGTCGTCACCGGGGAAGGCCGGGCGTTCTGCGCGGGCATGGACCTTTCGGTGGGCGGAAACGTCTTCGGGCTGGACGAAAACCTGTCCCCCACGCTGGCCGGCCTGGCCATGCGTCCTGTCGCGCCGGAAATCGAGCGCGGCGTGCGGGACACCGGCGGGCGCGTGGCGCTGGCGATGTTCGCCTGCACCAAGCCGATCGTCGGCGCCATCAACGGCGCCGCCGTGGGCATCGGCGCGACGATGACGCTGCCGATGGACTTCCGCCTCGCCTCCGAAAAGGCCCGCATCGGCTTCGTATTCGGCCGGCTGGGGATCACGCCGGAAGCCTGCTCGACCTGGTTCCTGCCGCGCATCGTCGGCATGACGCAGGCGCTGGAATGGTTCTACCGCGCCGAACCGTTCGGCGCGCAGGAGGCGCTCGACAAAGGGCTGGTCCGCTCCATCCACGCACCGGAAGTGCTGGTTGAGGAGGCCTGCGCGTTCGCGCGGTCGCTGGTGCGGGATCGGTCGCCGGTCAGCGTGGCGCTGATCCGTCAGATGGTCCTGCGCAACAGCGCCGCACCCCATCCCCGCGCGGCGCATGACGTGGAATCGCTGGCGATGTTCCACACCAGCATGGCGGACGGGAAGGAAGGCGTTGCCGCCTTTCTGGAGAAACGCACGCCGAACTTCACTGGCACGGCATCCGCCCTGCCGCCGTTCTTTCCGTGGCAGCAGGACTAAGCCGGACGGTCCCCCGCGCGCCGGAGCGTGCGGGGGTCCGTCCGGTGTAATCGGCTACTTCAGCTTGGCGAAATCGGCGTCGATTGCCGCAAGCCGCGCATCGGTGATGTCGGTCGAGGCATATTGTTGCACCACCTTCAGCGTCATGCCGCGCGCCATTTCCACCTGATCGTTGGTGGTGAAGCCGGGAATGTGCTTCTCGACGATGGCCTTGGCCGCCGGATCGTCCAGCAGGGTGCCGATCTCGGTATCGGTCGTCGTGTACTTGGCCTTAGCCGCCGGCGCGGGCGTCGCAGGAGCAGCCGGAGTCGCAGGCTTGGCCGGTGCAGCCGCGAAGGCGGGCGAACCGATCATGCCCAGCGTTGCGGCAGCGAGAGCAATGGAAATCTTGCGCATCAGTCATCCTCATCGAGTCGAGGGTCAATTCCTCGCATCGAATATATCGAACGACATCGTTCGAATATCAAGCGCTCACCACGCGGCCCGTCCGGCCACGATCACATCCACCAGCCTTTCGGCGAAAAGAGGCAGGCTTTCGCCGCTTCCGGCCAGCCCGTCTTCCTGGATCTGAAAACCCGAAAGCCCGGCCACCAGCATGCGGGCCACCGCCTCCGCATCGCGCGGCGCCTGCCCCTCGCGCCGGCCCGCATCCTCGATATCGCGCACCAGCAAGTCGACGATGTAGCGATAGCCGCGCTCATGCATGGTCGCGGCCAGTTCGGGAAACCGGCTGCGTACCGACAGCAACAACCGCTGTAGTCCCAGCACTTCAGGGGTTTGCAGGAACCTCGCGATCATGCGGGCGTGATGGCGCAGGCGCTGCTCGATATCGTCGGTCAGTTCATGGTCCTGCCGCGAAGCCTCGTCCGACCAGTCGCGCACAGAAGCGTCGATCACGGCGATGAACAGTGCCTCCTTCGAGGGGTGCCGCGCATAGAGCGTGCCCTTCGAAATATCCGCCGCCGCCGCGATCTGCTCCATGGCCACGGCGTCGAAACCGTCCGCCAGAAACCGCGCGCGCGCGACGTCGATGACCAGCCGGTCGATGGCCGATGCACGCGCAAGGCTGGGACGGCCACGGCGCGATCCGGCGGAATTCTTGGAGTTACTGGTCATCACGGGCTTGTTCCACAGCGGCTGAGTGCAGGCAAGCATAGCGCCTCTTCAAACTTAAATCGAACGCTACCGAACATTTTATTGACAGGGCCCGGCGATGCCCCATACCCATGGCGAAGAACCCGGACGGACGCCGTTACGGATATTGGGAGAAAGGGACCGATGCCCACCATCGCCATGCGCCTGCTGGCAGGCTCCGCACTTGCGATCGCCTTTGCGGTGCCGCTCGCCGCCCAGACGGATGAGGCTGCCACAAACGCCGATCGGCGGGCCGAAGAAACGCTGTCGCGGATGACGCAGGAAGAGAAGATCAGCCTCATCCACGGCCGCATGCTGATGATGGTTCTGGCCGCCAAGCGCCCGGACGGCGCGACGCTGGGCGCCGGCTATGTCGATGGGGTGCCCCGGCTTGGCGTGCCGCCCCAGCTCTCCACGGACGCCAGCCTTGGCGTGTCCAACCTGCTGGACATGCGCAAGGGCGATACGGCCACGGCGCTGCCTTCCGGTCTGGCGCTGGCGGCGACATGGAACCCGGCGCTGGTGCGCGAGGGCGGCCGCATGATCGGATCGGAAGCGCGGGCCAAGGGCTTCAACGTGATGCTGGCGGGCGGCGCCAATCTGGTGCGCGATCCGCGCGGGGGGCGTAATTTCGAATATCTGGGCGAGGATCCGCTGCTGGCGGGAACGCTGGTGGCGGCGCAGATCCAGGGCATCCAGTCCAACCACATGATCTCCACCATCAAGCATTTCGCGCTGAACGATCAGGAGACCGGCCGCTCCAGCGCATCGGTGGAGATGGATGAGAAAGCCATGCGCGAAAGCGACCTGCTGGCGTTCGAAATCGGGATCGAGAATGGCGCGCCCGGCGCGGTGATGTGCGCCTACAACAAAGTCGGCGGTACTTATGCCTGCGAAAATCCCTTCCTGCTGACGCAATTGCTGCGCAAGGAATGGGGCTTCAAGGGCTTCGTCATGTCGGACTGGGGCGCGGTCCATTCGCTGGGATCGCTGCAGGCCGGGCTGGACCAGCAACAGGGCGAGCAGATCGACGCCAAACGCTGGTTCTCCACCGAACTCACTGCCGCGCTGGCGAATGGGTCTATGCCGGCAAGCGCCCTCGATACCGCCGCGCGCCGCGTGTTGCGGTCGATCTATGCCCATGGCCTTGACGCGCATCCTCCCGCCAGGGGGCCGATCGATGCGGAGGCGAACGCCCGCGTCGCCCAGCACGCGGCGGAGGAAGGCATCGTGCTGCTGCGCAACCGCGACGGACTGCTGCCGCTGGCCGCATCGGCGCGCTCGATCGCGGTAATCGGCGGCCATGCCGATCTGGGCGTGCTTTCCGGCGGCGGATCGAGCCAGGTCACGCCGATGGGCGGTTTCCGCAAGCTGGAGGCGATCAACGAAGGCCCTGCCGCTGCCTTCGCGCGCAAGGGCTATGGAGGCACGCCGCCGCTCGACGCGATCCGCGCCGCTTTTCCGCAAGCGCAAGTCACTTTCGTGGACGGCGCCGATCCTCAAGCCGCGGCAGCCGCTGCCAAAGCGGCCGACATCGCCGTGGTCTTCGGGGAAAAGTTCGCGACCGAGGCGCTGGACCAGCACACCCTTGCGCTCGACGGCGATCAGGATGCGCTGATCGATGCCGTCACCGCCGCCAATCCGCGCAGCGTGGTGGTGCTGGAAACGGGCAATGCCGTGCTGATGCCCTGGGCCGACAAGGCCGGCGCAATCCTGGCGGCGTGGTTCCCGGGGCAGCGCGGCGGCGACGCGATTGCCGCCGTGATTGCGGGCAAAGTCAATCCATCGGGCCGCCTGCCGGTGACGTTCCCGGCCGCGCTTGACCAGTTGCCCAACCCCACACTGCCCGGCGCCGGCCTGCCGCCACCGACCGCGCAGGACCGTCTGACGTATGGCCTCAACACCAATTCGCCGGCCTTCACCATCCACTATCCGGAAGGCGCCGATGCCGGATACCGCTGGTTCGACCGCAAGGCGCTGAAGCCCGCCTATGCCTTCGGTTACGGGCTTTCCTATACGACTTTCGCCTATTCCGGCCTCTCGGTGAAAGGCGGCAAGACGCTGACGGTGCGCTTCACCGTCGCCAATTCCGGCAAGCGCGCCGGGGCCGATGTGCCGCAGGTCTACGTCACCTTGCCCGGCAAGGCGAAGCGGCTGATCGGCTGGGAGAAAATCACCCTCGCGCCCGGCGAAAAGCGCACCGTCACACTGACTGCCGATCCGCGCCTGCTGGCCGATTACGACACTGCCGCCGCGGGTTGGACGGTTTCGGCGAGCAAAGTGAAGGTCGAACTTGCGCGCTCCGCCACCGATCCGGCGCTCTCTGCAACGGCCCAATTGACCGCTTCGACGCTGCAGCCCTGAACGGCACCTAAGGACACCCGAGATGCACCTGAACCGCCGTGAAGCCATCGGCGCGGGCCTTGCCGGCGCCGGCATCGCACTGGCCCCGCTGGAAAGCTGGGCCAAGCCCGATTCCACACCTCGGATCGAGGGCGTGCGCACGTGCGGGCTGGTCGATCCACTCGCCCTTGGCGACCTGCCCCCGCGTTTCTCATGGCGGCTGGCCGACCCCGCCAAGGGCGCGCGGCAAATCGCCTGGCGGGTGACCGTCGCCCGCTCTGCCGAGGACTTGTCCGCCGGCCGCGACCTGTTGTGGGACAGCGGGCGGGTGTCTTCCGGCCAGTGCCTCGATGTCGCCTATGGCGGGCCTGCCTTGCCCTCACGGTCCCGCGCGGTTTGGCAGGTGGAGGTGTGGACCGGCCATGGCTCGCTGAAAAGCGCACCGGCCGTCTGGGAAACCGGCCTTGCCTCACCCAGCGATTGGCAGGCCGAGTGGCTTGCCTCCGAAACGCCGGTTGCCCGAGCCGACCGAATGGCCGGGCTGCACTGGATCGCCGGCAGCGAAATGCCCAAGGCTGGCGGCAGCCGCCATTTCCGCTGGAATCTGGAGCATTCCGGCGGCCCCGCCGAACTCTGCCTTTCCGCGCATGAGACCATCGGCCTCTGGCTGAACGGCAAGCCCTTGCCCGCGCCGCGCGGCGTGCCGCAGGACGGGCCGGTGCGCTGGGCGCAGATGGCGGTCTATCCGATAACGCTGGCCAAGGGCCGCAATGTCGTGGCCATTGAAGTGCGGCGAGAACTGGGCTTCGGTGTCGCCCCGCCGGTGCTGGCCGCGCTGCTGCGCCATGGCCCCGCTATGGGCGAGCGGCTGACCTCGCTCTCCCCCGGCTGGAAGGTATCGAACGAGGCCGCCGAAGGCTGGCACTTGCCCGCGTTCGACGACAGCGGCTGGACCGACGCCAAGCCTGCCACCGGCTCGCTGCCGATCGGCGACCCCTGGCCGATCTATCCCGCCAACCTGCTGCGCACATCCTTCGCGCTGAACGGCAAAGTCCGCGCCGCCCGCCTCCATGCCACGGCCTTGGGGGTCTATGAGGCCCGGATCAACGGAGCGCCGGTGGACGACCGCAAGCTGGCCCCGGAATTCACCGATCCCTCCAAGCGCGTGTTATTCCAGACTTACGATGTCACGGCCGCGCTGCGCGATGGCGACAACCTGCTGGCCTTCACCGTGGCCGACGGCTGGTACGGATCGAAGTTCAGCCTGAACGGCCGCTTCTGCTTCGGCCCCGCGCCGTGCCGGCTGAAAGCGCAGCTTGAGATCGACTATGCCGACGGCCGCCGCGAAGTGATCGCCACCGGCCCCGGCTGGCAGATCGCCGAAGCCCCCGTCCGCGCGGCCAGCATCTACGACGGCGAAGTCCACGACGCCCGTATCGACCCCGCGGACTGGCGGGCGGCCGAAATCATCGAAGCGCCGTCCGTGGCGGTGGAACCCCAGCGCTGCCCGCCGATCCGCGTTGGCGAAGTGCGCCGCCCGGTCGCCACGCGCCGCCTTTCCGCCGGTCGCTACGTGCTCGATTTCGGGCAGAACTTCGCCGGCTGGCCGCGCCTTTCCGTCGAAGCCGCCGCCGGCACGCAGATCGAGATGCGCTTTGCCGAACTCGTGGCTGCAGACGGCAGCGCCGACCAGTCCAACTTGCGCACCGCCTGGCAGCGCGACATCTACATCGCGGCCGGGAAAGGACGTGAGGTGTGGGAGCCGCGCTTCACCTACCACGGTTTCCGCTACATCGAAGTGAGCGGCGTGCCCGACGATCCCGCGCGCTGGTCGATCGAGGGGCTGGTCGGCCATCAGGATCTGGACCTTACCGGAGAGCTGCGCGTGGGCGATCCGGTCGTCCAGAAGTTCTGGGAAAACGCGGTGTGGAGCCAGAAGTCGAACTTCTTCGGCCTGCCCACCGACTGCCCCCAGCGCGACGAGCGGCTTGGCTGGATGGGCGATGCCGAAGTGTTCTGGCCGGCCGCCGCCTTCAACATGGATGTCGCCGCCTATACCGCGCGGGTGATGGAGGACGTGCGCCACAGCCAGTCCGCCAAGGGTGGCTTTCCCGATTGCATCCCGCCTTTCGTGCCCACGGTCAGCCTGTCCTCGCCCGGCTGGGCGGATGCGGGAATCGTGCTGCCGTGGACGGCGTGGCGGCAATATGGCGATACCGGCGTGATCGCGGCCAACTGGCAGGCGATGGAACGCTACATGGACTGGCTGCTCGCCACCAATCCCGATCACCTGTGGGTGAAGGGGCGCGGGGCGGACTATGGCGACTGGCTGGCGGTCGATGCCAGCACGGCCAATCCGGGCGAAGCCACCACGCCCAAGGACCTGATCGGCACCGCGTTCTGGGCGGAAGATGCGCGGATGATGGCCGACATGGCAGAGGCGACGGGCCATGCCGCAGCCGCAGCGAAGTACCGCGCGCTGTTCGATGCCATCCGGCAGGCTTTCGCCGCTGCCTATGTCAAATCCGATGGCAGCGTCGGCAATGGCAGCCAGACCGGCCATGTGCTTGCCATCCGCTTCGGCCTGCTCTCCCCCGAAGGCGCGGCAGAGGCGGGCAAGCGCCTTGCCGCAGACATTGCTCGGCGCGGCAATCACCTCTCCACCGGCTTCCTCGGCACGCCGCACATTCTCGACGCGCTGGCCCTGTCCGGGCAGGAGGACATGGCCGTGACATTGCTGCTGCAGCGTTCGAAACCCTCATGGGGCTACATGGTGGAGCAGGGCGCGACGACGATGTGGGAGCGGTGGAACAGCGATGAGGGCGACGTGGGGATGAACAGCCGCAACCACTACGCCTTCGGGGCCATCGGCGCTTTCCTGTTCCGCCGGATCGCCGGGATCGCCCCGCTGGAGCCGGGCTTCGCCAAAGTGGCCGTGGCCCCGATCATGGACCCGCGCCTCGGTTCGGGCGGCGCCACTTATCGCAGCATGCGCGGGCCGATCCGCACCGACTGGACCGCGAAGGACGGCCGCTTCCGCCTTGATGTAGAACTGCCGCCCGGCGTCGCGGGCGAAGTGCGCCTGCCGGGCGGGCGCACCGCGAAAGCAGCCTCGGGCCTCGCCCGCTTTTCCGGAACCCTATGATGGATCGCCCGCGTTTCCCGATCGACCGCCGCAGCATGATCGCCGCGTCTGCCGCGACGCTGGGCGCAACTATACTGCCCGCGCTGGCGTTCGGCGCGGCCGGGGACAAAGCCCCGTTCGCGCCGCCGGTCGGTCCCCGCGCGCGCGTCATGTTCGTCAACGATCTGGCCGGCGATGTGGACGGGCTGTTCGCTGCCGTCCATGCCGTGCTCTCACCCTCGATCGACCTGCGCGCCATCGTCACCACCGGCACCGGCGTAAAGACCGAAACAGCGCAGCGGGCCACCGAACTCGCGCATGAGATGCTCGCCGCGATGGGGCGGGAGGGTACGATTCCGGTCGCGACCGGCGCCGCGCAAAAGCTTCAAGCCTCGGGCGCGCCGGACCGTTCCGCAGGCACCATGGCCTTGATCGCGGAAGCCCGGCGGACCGACAGCAAACTGCCGCTTTACGTCGCGGTGGGCGGCGGCCTTACCGAACTGGCCAGCGCGCTGGCACTGGCACCGGACATCGCCAATCGCATGACGCTGATCTGGATCGGCGGCGGCGCCTATCCGGAGGGCGGGGCCGAATACAATTTCGCCATAGACCGGATCGCCGCGCAGCAGGTCTTCGCATCCGGCGTGCCGATCTGGCAGGTTCCATCCGATGTCTACGCCGCTTGCCAGATCTCTCTGACCGAGTTGCAGGCCCGGGTGGCGCCGCATGGCCGGATCGGCGCATGGCTTTATGCGCGCATGCTGGCGGCGGCGGCGGACTTCGGCTCGCGCTATCACCTCAACACCGGGGAGACCTGGACTCTGGGCGATAGTCCGCTGGTGCTGCTGACCGCGCTGACGGCATGGCCGCCCACCGCGATGCGCCCGCTGCCGCGCAGCGAAGCGACCGGCGGCAGCCGTTTCGACGAGCGGCCCGCCCCGCTGCTGAACGACAACGGAAGCTATGGGCCGCGCAGCGACGGGCGAGCGATCCGCGTCTATCGCAGCGTCGACACGCGCCTGATGTTCGGAGATTTCTTCGCTAAGCTTGGCATGAATTACCCCGCCTGAAAGATCGCGCCGCGCACCCAATCTACCGAGCCCGCACGCGTGCCGAGCCGCAGAAGGCCAAGGCGTGCGTTCCAGTATCCTTCCGATCCGTCCGCCAGGCGCCATTCGTGCAGGCGGCGGGTCAGCAGTTGCAGATCGCATTCCGCGCTGATGCCGATGGCGCCGTGGACCGCATGGGCGGTAGTGGCGACGCGTGCGGCGGCGGTGGAGGCGACCGACTTGGCGCTCGCCGCCGCCTCCACGGAGAGATCGAGCCCGCCTGCACACCCCAGTCGGGCGGCGATGCGGGCGGCAACGGCATCTTCGGCCATGACCGCAAGACTTTGCTGCAGCGCCTGCTGGCGGCCGATGGGCTTGCCGAACTGCACCCGCTCATTGGCATAGGCCACGGTCGTTTCCAGCAGGCGCCCCGCCGCACCGGCGATCTGCGCCGCGCGGAGCACGGCCGCCAGCGGGCGCAGGCCGTGCGCGGGACGGGGAAGCGGCGTGCCGGATATCATTGACGCGGGATCGGTCAGTCGCAGCCGCTCGCCGTCATCGATCAGCACATGCCTGGCGACCGAAAGGCAGGGCGGCGCCTGCACGGCGGAATTCGCCAAGGCCACAGGGCCATCCGGCACCGCGATGCCGGCACGCGACAGCAGGGCGCGGGCGATCATCGTCTCGCCCACCGGCAGCGGCACGGCATGGGCGCCCAGCGCTTCGAACAGCGGCGCGACTTCGGCCAAGGGCAGCCCCGCGCCGCCCTGTTCTTCCGCGACCAGCGCGTCGAGAAAACCGGATTCGGCGATCTCGTCCCAGAGCGGCTGCCATGACTTTCCCGCTTCTACTGCGCGGACCACGGCAGGGGGGCAGGCGGAAGCCAGCATGCGGGTAAAAGGTTCCAGCAGGTCCATCTCGTCCTCCCTCATCGCAGGCCCATCCCGCGCGCGATGATGCCGCGCAGGATTTCCCGCGTGCCGCCGCGCAGCGAAAAGCTGGGCGCGATATGCGTGACGTAGAGCAGCGTGCCATACAGCTCCGCGCTCACCGCTTCGTCCGGATGCGCGGCCAGATCGTCGCCGATGGCCAGCGGCAGCGCCTGTTCGAAACCGGTGCCCCGGTCCTTGACCAGACTGGCCTCGACAACCGGGCTTTCGCCCCGCGCAAGGCGGGCGGTGCAGGCGATGGACATGGCGCGCAGCGCGGCCAGTTCGGCCATGAATTGCCCCACCAGCGGCGCGGCATCGGTGCGCCCGGCGGCCTGCATATGCGCGATCCAGGCGTCCAGCAGCACCACGCTGGAATAGATACGTTCCGGCCCCGAGCGCTCGAAGGCGAGTTCGGCGGTGACCTGTTTCCAGCCCTCCCCCTCCTGCCCGACCAGCGCGTCGTCACCCAGTTCGACATTGTCGAAGAAGACTTCGGCGAAATGGGCGTCGCCGGTCAGGTCGACGATGGGCCGCACGGTCACGCCGGGCAGCGACAGGTCGACGATCAGTTGCGAGAGCCCCGCCTGCCGGTCTCCCGCCGCGCCGGAGGTGCGGACCAGCGCGATCATGTAGTGCGAATGCGTGGCGTTGGTGGTCCAGATCTTCTGGCCGCTGAGCCGCCAGCCGCTCGCCGTCCGCTCGGCGCGGGTGCGGACGCTGGCAAGGTCCGATCCGGAGCCGGGCTCGCTCATGCCGATGCAGAACAGCGCCTCGCCCCGGCAGATCGCGGGGATGTAGCGTCGGCGCTGCGCCTCGGTGCCATAGTGGAGGATCAGCGGGGCGCTCTGGCGGTCGGCGATCCAATGTGCGGCGACCGGGGCCCCGGCGGCCAGCAGTTCCTCCACCACCACGAAGCGGGCGAAGGGGCCGCGCTCCTGCCCGCCATAGGCCTTGGGCAGCGTCAGGCCCAGAAAGCCTGCTTCGCCCAGCGCACGGCTGAAAGCGGCGTCGAACCCCTGCCACGACCGCGCGCGGCGATCGAGCGGCAGGCGGTCCAGACGGCCTTGCAGGAATTCGCGAATGCGGGGCCGCAGCGCCTCATCCTCGGGCGGCAGCGACGCCAGCGTCAGCGTATCGAACACGTCGGGCATCCTCCTGCGTGACCGGCGGTGGAGCCCCGCCTTGCCGGTCCGCGATGCGCCTGCCCGCAACTGCGTTCAAATATTTATTGCCCCTCTATCGATACCGATTGAATATCGATGGCAGTCTTCACGAAATTGCGCGCCAGCGGGCCGGCGTCCTGCGCGCTGGCGATGCCCATCTCGATGGCGATGGGTTCGGTCAGCGGCAGCAAGGTTACGCCTTCCGGCACGAAGCGGGCGGTGCGTGCGGGCACCAGCGCCCAGCCGAGGCCCGCCTGCACCAGCCCCAGGATCGTCTGCACCTGCATCGCCTCCTGCGCGATGCGCGGCGCGATTCCGGCGCGTTGGCAGGCCAGTCGGATCGTCGCGTGCAGCACGCTGACCGGGCTGTAGATCACCAGCGGACGGTTCGCGAACTCGGCCAGTGCGACCGCATCGCGGCCTTGCACATCCGCCGTGGGCAGCGCCGCATGGAGCACGTCCCGTTCGATCACATCGATGGCCACCGGCGCCGCGTCCATCACCGGCAGGCGTACCAATCCGGCATCGATGCGCCGCGCAGCAATGGCGCGCACGATCTCCACGCTGTTCATCTCCTCCAGCACGAGGTCGACTTGCGGAAAGGCCTGCCGAAAGGGCGATACGATGCGCGGCAGCAGCCCCGCCACGGCCGAGCCGATGAAGCCGACGGTCAGCCGGCCGCTCAGGCCCGCCGCGCCCTGCCGCACCGCCTCGCGCACCTGCTCCGCCTGCGCCAGCGCCGCGCGCGCGGGGCCCAGCGCGGCCTGCCCCGCCGCGGTGAGCCGCACGCCGCGCGTCTCACGCTCGAACAGGGGCGTGCCCAAGTCCTCCTCCAGCTTGCGGATCGCCACCGTCAGCGGCGGCTGCGACATGTTCAGCCGCTCCGCCGCGCGGTGGAAGTTCAGCGTATCGGCAAGCGCGGTGAAGTAGCGAAGCTGGCGAAGGTCCATGATACCGATCGAATATCGTTTCGTGAGAAATCAATATTAGTCAAGATCGCCGCAAAGGCATAGCCCTCCTCAAGGACCCGGCACCAGAGCCCGGAGCGGAGAGGACGAGACATGGCCGAACAGCCCTTTCTGCGCGTGGAGCGCGACGGCGCCATCGTGATGGCCACGCTCGACCGCCCCGACAGCCGCAACGCCATCTCCGAAACCGCACACAGCGAGGAAATCGCCGATTTCTGCGCGGCGATGACCCGCGATGCCTCCGTCCGCGCCATCGTCCTGACCGGGGCGGGCAAGGCCTTCTGCGCGGGCGGCAACGTCAAGCACATGCATGAGCGCAAGGGCATGTTCGCCGGCGCGCCTTTTCCCCTGCGCAACGCTTATCGCACCGGCATCCAGTTGATCCCGCTGGCACTTTACGAGCTGGAAGTGCCGGTGGTCGCCGCGATCAACGGGCCGGCCATCGGTGCCGGACTGGACCTTGCCTGCATGTGCGACGTGCGGATCGCGGCGGAGGGCGCCCTCTTCGCGGAGAGTTTCGTGAAGCTGGGCATCGTGCCGGGCGATGGCGGCGCATGGCTGCTGCCCCGCGTGATCGGCATGGCGCGCGCCAGCCAGCTGACGCTGACCGGAGAGACCATCGGCGCGGCAAGGGCGCTGGAATTCGGGCTAGTTTCCGAAGTGGTCTCTCCCGAAAACCTCCTCTCCCGCGCGCTGGAAATCGCGGGGCAGATCGCCGCCAATCCAGGGCAAGCCACGCGCATGGCCAAACGCCTGCTGCGCGAAGGGCAGGACATGAAGCTGGCCCCGCTGCTGGAGCTTTCCGCCGCCTATCAGGCGCTGGCCCATCATACCGAGGACCACCGCGAGGCGGTGGCCGCCTTCCTGGAAAAGCGCGCGCCGGAGTTCACCGGGCAATGAGCGAACCCATCTCCACCGGGCCGCTGGCCGGCATCCGCGTGCTGGACCTTTCGCGCGTGCTCGCAGGGCCGTGGTGCTCGCAGATCCTGGGCGATCTCGGCGCCGAAGTGACCAAGATCGAACAGCCCGGCCATGGCGACGACACCCGCCGCTGGGGGCCGCCGTTCCTCGAAGATGGGTCGGGCGATTCCGCCTATTACCTCTGCGCCAACCGCAACAAGCGATCGGTCGCGATCAACATGGCCGATCCCGAAGGCGCAACACTGATCCGCCGTCTCGCCGCCGAGGCCGATGTCGTGCTGGAGAATTTCCGCGTCGGCGGGCTGGCGAAGTACGGGCTGGACTACCAGAGCCTCAAGGCAATCCGGCCGGACATCGTCTATTGCTCGATCACCGGATTCGGGCAGGACGGCCCGCTGAGGGATAATGGCGGCTACGACTTCCTTGTGCAGGGCATGAGTGGGTTGATGAGCGTGACCGGCCTGCCCGATGCCGAAGAAAGCGGCAAAGCAGGTGGGGGCCCTATGAAAGTCGGCATCCCGATCAGCGACCTGACCACCGGGCTCTATGCGGCGATCTCCGTGCTTGCGGCACTCCATCACCGCCAGCGCACGGGCGAAGGGCAGCACATCGATCTGGCCCTGCTCGATACGCAAGTCGCGCTGCTAGCCAATCAGGCGTCGAACTGGATGAATGGCGGCCTCACGCCGCGACGGCTCGGCAACCAGCACCCCAATACGGTGCCCTATCAGGACTTTGCCTGCGCCGATGGCGATGTGCTGGTGGCGCTGGGCAACGACCGGCAGTTTCGCGCCTTCTGCGGGTTGATAGGCCGGCCCGACCTGCCCGACGACCCGCGCTTTGCCAGCAATGGCGGCCGCAGTGTCCATCGCGATGCGCTGCTGGGCGAAATGCGCCCCGCGATCGGGCAGTGGCAAGCCGCCGATCTGATCGCGGCAATGGAGAAAGCCAAGCTGCCCGGCGGCAAAGTGAACAGCATTCCCGAAGTGCTGGAACACCCGCAGATCGCCGCGCGCGGACTGGTGCGGCAGATCGCCCGCAGCGACGGCACACCTGTGCGCTTCCTCGGTTTTCCTGCGAAATTCGGCGCAACTCCGGCCGATTACCGCCATGCGCCGCCACGTTCCGGCGAAGATACCTTTGCAACGCTGAAATATAAGTTAGAACTTACTGATAACGAGATTGAGCGGCTGGAAGCCGGCGGCGTGATTGCGGAGAAGCTGGGATGATCGGGCGTAGCTACATCGATGGGCAATGGCGCGAAGGCGCGGCGACGTTCGAGACGATCAACCCGTCCGATATAGACGAAGTGGTCGGCCGCTATAGCCGTCTGGAGCCCGGCGAGGTCGCGGAAGCGATGGACGCCGCCCGCCGCGCACAGGCGGGCTGGGCCGGGTTCAACATGCAGGCCCGCGCCGATCTGCTCCACCGCGTCGGCGACATGCTGCTGGCCCGCAAGCAGGAAATCGGCACCCTGCTCGCGCGAGAAGAGGGCAAGACGTTGCCCGAAGGCATTGGCGAAACCGTGCGCGCCGCGCAGTGCTTTCACTTCTACGCCGGCGAAGTCGTCAGGCCGCAGGGCCAGTGGTACAATTCGATGCGCGACGGGCACAATGTGCTGGTGACGCGCGAGCCGGTGGGCGTGGTCGCGGCAATCACGCCGTGGAACTTCCCCATCGCCCTGCCTTCGTGGAAAGTGGCGGCGGCGCTGGCCTATGGCAACACGGTGGTGCTGAAACCCTCCACCTTCGTACCGGGCTGCGCGGTCATGCTGGCCGAAGTGCTGCACGAGGCGGGGCTGCCGAAAGGCGTGTTCAACCTCGTCATCGGTGACGGACGCGCGGCCGGCAATGCGATGATCGACGCCGCCGATGCGCTGACTTTCACCGGCGGCACCGAAACCGGCCGCACGGTGCTGCGCCGCGCGGCGGAAACGATGACCAAGTGCCAGCTTGAACTCGGCGGCAAGAACCCGCTGGTGGTGCTGGACGATGCCGATCTCGATCTGGCGGTGGAAATCGCCGCCAATGGCGCCTGGATCCAGACCGGGCAGCGCTGCACCGGCACCGAGCGCTTCATCGTCACGCGCGGCATCCACGATGCTTTCGTGGAAAGGCTGGAAAAGGCCGCCAAAGCCTACCGCGTCGGCCACGCGCTCGATGCCGAAACGCAGATCGGCCCGGTCGCCAATCGGTCGCAGTTCGAGGCCAATCTGGACTTCGTGAAGCAGGCGCAGGGCGAAGGCGCCGAACTAGCGGCGGGCGGCACGGCCGTGGAGGCGCGCACGCGTGGTTATTACATGGCGCCCACCTTGCTGGTCGGCACGCGCAACGAATGGGCCTGCAACCAGCACGAATCCTTCGGCCCGATCGCCTCGGTCATCAAGGTGGACGACCTCGACGCCGCCATCGCGGCGGCCAATGCCTGCGACTACAAGCTGACTGCCGGGATCGCGACGACCAGCCTCAAGAGCGCCGAACGCTTCCGCAAGGCATCGCAGGCCGGGATGGTGATGGTCAACGCGCCGACCGCCGGCCTTGAATACCACGTGCCGCTCGGTGCCCGCGCGCCCTCCGGCTACGGCGCGCGCGAGACGGGATCGGCCAGCGCCGAATTCTTCACCGAAAGCAAGACGTCCTACATCCACCACGGCGCCGCATGACGCCGGCCGATCGGGAGAGCCTGACATGACCAGAATCGGCTATATCGGCCTTGGCGCCATGGGCCTGCCGCTGGCACGGCACTTGCAGAATGCGGGCCATGCGGTGACGGCCTACGACATCGACCCGAACCGGGCCGAGGCCATCGTCGCGCTGGGTGGCGGCAGGGCCGAAACGGTGGCCGATGCGGTGCGCGGCGCGGACGTGATCGTCACCTGCCTGCCGGCGACGCCGCATGTAGAGGCGGTCGTTCTCGGCCCCGATGGCGTGCTGGCCCATGCCGCGCCGGGTGCGCTGTTGCTGGAAATGTCGACCATCGACGCCAATGGCACGGACCGCGTGGCCAGCGCCTGTGCCCAAAAGGGCGTGGCCTTCGTGGACAGCCCGATCGGCCGGCTCGTCCTCCATGCCGAGCGCGGGGAATCGCTGTTCATGGTTGGCGCGGACGATGCCGACTTCGCGCGGGTGGAGCCGCTGCTGCGCGCCATGGGCAAGGATATCTACCGCTGCGGCCCGGCAGGCACCGGCAGCCGCATGAAGCTGGTGAACAACTTCCTGCTGCTGACCATTGCCGAAGTCTGTGCAGAGGCGGTGGCGCTGGGCACCAAGCTTGGCCTCGATATCGACACGATCCTCAAGGTGACCGGTGGCACCACTGCGCAGAACGGGCAGCTTCACACGCTGATGGTCAACAAGGTGCTGAAGGGCGACACCGCGCCCGGCTTCACCATCGACCTTGCCTTCAAGGACATGACCCTGGCGATGACCGCCGCCGCCGAGCAGCGTATGGGCCTGCCGGTGGGGGCCGCCGCCCACGCCGTCTACGGCGCGGCGCGGGCGGGCGAGTTTGCCAGACAAGACTATTCGGCGCTGCTGGACTTTGCCTGCCGCAACGCCGCCATCGACTCTCCGCGCACGGAAGCCTGACGGGAATCCGGGGGGATTTCCGTCCCCGTCAGCCGTGCGCAGGCCCTTTTCCGCAAAAAAGGGCCAAACCTGAGCCCCGGGAAGCGGTCAGCCTTCCCGGGGCTTTTTTCAGGGAGCTGGGTCAGTCCGCGGCGATCTCGCGGGCGATGTCCGGCATGAAAGGCGGGGTTTCGTTCTGGAAGAAGGCCATGCGCCCTTCCAGCACTTGCCGGCTCATCTCGGGCTGGCTGTGGACCCAGAATTTGTTCTCCGCGATCTGTTCCAGGAACAGGCGGCAGCCTTCGTCCAGATCCATGCCATAGGTGCTCATCATCTCGGCCATCTTGCGGCGATGGCTGGCGGCGGCTTCGGGCTCACCCGCGCCAGCTTCGGCATTGAAGATATTGGTCTTGAGCATGCCCGGAATGATCGAGGAGACGTGGATCGGCGCCTGCTTCAGCTCCATTTCCAGATAGAGGCACTCGCTGAAGGCCTGCACCGCGTGCTTGGTGACGATGTAGGCGGTCTGCGCCGGCATGACCGAGAAGCCGCCGATCGAGGACAAGTTGGCGATCCATGCCTCCTTGCCGCTTTCCAGCATGCGCGGCACGAAGGCGCGCACGCCGTGGATCACGCCGTGGATATTGATGTCCAGCGTGGCTTCCCAGCGGGCGACGGGGATTTCCCAGGTGAAGCCCACCGTCTCGATCCCGGCATTGTTCACCAGCAGGCGCACGTCGCCGTGTTTGGCGAAGACATGGTCGGCCAGCCGGTCGAGTTCCTCGGGCTTCGATACGTCCACGCGCACGGGCTCGGCCTTGCCGCCGGCGGATTGGATGGCGTCCGCCACCGCCTGCGCGGCGGCGTGATTGATGTCGGCAACCACCACGGTCATGCCCAATGCGCCCGCGCGGCGGGCAAGGCCCGCGCCGATGCCTGATCCGGCCCCGGTGATGACGGCCACGCCGCCTGCGAAAACTTCGGCGTCACGCGCCATGGCAAATTCTCCCTTTTGGTATCGTTGTCGGGTTCAGGCCGCGCAGTGCGCCTTCAGGAAAGCGGCGGCATCCTGCATCACCTCGCGGGCGCCGGGCAGGAAGCCGACCCAGGACGCGAAGCCGTGGACCATGCCGGGATAGCGCTTGGCCTCCACCGTGACGCCTGCCGCCGCCAACTTTGCGGCAAAGGCTTCGGCATCGTCGCGCGAGGGGTCGCACTCCGCCGTCGCCACGAAATGCGGTGGCAGGCCGGCGTGGCTGGCCGTGCGCAGCGGGGAGGCGCGGTAGTCGTCGGCATCGGCAGGGTGGCTCAGGTATTGTTCCCAGAACCACAGCACATCGTCCTGCGTCAGCAGCGGCCCTTGCGCATATTCGCGCGAGGAGGGCGTGTCGGCATCGGGATAGTTGCAGGAACCGTAGATGTTGATCACGGCGCGCAGTGCCGGACCGCCGGCCTCGCGCGCCATCAGCGCCGCCGCGCAGGCAAGGTTTCCACCCGCGCTGTCTCCCGCCAGCGCAAGGCGTGCGGGATCGCCGCCCAGTTCTGCGGCATGGTCCGCCGCCCAGCGCAGCACGGCGAAGGCGTCCAGTGGCGCGGCGGGAAAGCGGTGTTCGGGCGCCAGCCGGTAGTCGGCCGAGACGACGATGCTCTGCCCCCACGCGCAGAGCGCGCGGGCGATCATGTCCTGCGTGTCGAGATCGCCGACGACGTAGCCGCCGCCATGCATATAGACCGTGACCGGCAAGGGCCCCGCACCTTCGGGCCAGTAGACCCGCACCGGAATCGTACCGTCGGCGCCGGGAATGGCGCGATCCTCGGTGCGCGCAACCGGGGCATCGACGGCGGCCGGAATGGCGATCGAACTTTCCCGCACCGACTGGCGCAGCACGTCCAGCGGAACGTGCCGCACGCCACGCCATTCGGGCATGGCCGCCAGCATCTGGGCGATCTGCGGATCGATGGACAAAGTCTGCATCCCCTCTTCCTGTCTGCACTTCGGATCGGCATTGCCATGCATTCGATTGAGTGCTTACTTACTTTTTATAGAGTTCGCAAAATTCGAGTCAATCTCGCCACCTGTCATTTCATGCGAAACATCGACATGACGTTTCTGCGCATTTTGCAGTCATCCGGCTTGCCATGCGCCCTTCTCGCCAAGTAAGTGATCGCCCATGAACAGAAAGAGGATGTCGGCCAACGAACGCCGCGCGCAGATCGTCTCTGCCGCGCGGCGGATCTTTTCGCGCCACGGATACGAAGGCGCGAAGACGCTGCAGATCGCGCGTGAGGCGCATGTGTCGGAAGCGCTGGTCTACCGGCATTTCCCCTCCAAGCTCTCGCTCTATCGCGCGGTGCTGCGGCAGGTGTTCCTTGAGCAGGACCAGACTTGGCAGCAGCTCGGTTTCCACCGCAACGGGGCCGAGGGGCTGGTGGCGGTGATCCATTCGTTCTTCCTGCTGGCGGTGCAGGGCGACCTGACGCCGGAGGCGCTGGACCGCTATCGCCTGACGCTCGCCAGCCTTTCGGGCGACGGATCCTACGCCAGCCTGATCTACCGCCGCTCCCAGCGCCGCAACGGCAAGGCCATCGCGAAGGAGCACGAAGCCGCACGCGCGGATGGCGACATTGCCGGGGAGCTGCTGGACGTGGCCACCACCTCCATGTTCATCGAGCATGTCGGCACGATGATGGGGGCGATCTCGGTCCTGCCCGAAACCGCGCGGCCCTATGGTGTGGCCGGCGAAGACCTCGCCCGCCACGCCACCTGGTTCTGCTGCCGGGGGATCGGCATGAGCGACGCGGCCATCGAACGCTGCCTCACTCATGCCTGAGAGGCTGTTCGGAAAATGCCCTGCCGGGCATTTTCGTTCGGCACCCGTCAGGTCTGCGCCAGCATCTGCACGTTTTCGGTCAATGCGCCTTCGGGATCGGTGGCGAAGACCACGCGCACGCCGTGTTCGGGCTCGTCACGCACCGGGCCGACCAGCTTGCCGCCATTGGCCTCGATCCGGCCGACCAGCGCGTCGATGTCCTCGGTCACGAAGCCCAGGATCACCTGCTGGTCGCGCGCGCCGGTGCGCTGGGTGAAGTTGAACATCACCAGCGACCCCGCCGCCATGCCGTCACCGGGAGAAAGGATGACTTCGCGATAAGGTTCGCCGTCGCTGGTGCCTTCCGCGCGGTAGACGGGGTTGAGGCCATAGACCGCGCCGTAATAGGCGGCCTGTGCTTCCTCATCCTTCACGATCAGCTTGGTGAACATGGTCGGCGTCATCACTTTCTCCCTAGTGCCCCGCCTGGATCAGGCGGGAGCTTCTTCTTCCAGTTGCCCCTGAACCGACGATCCATCGGAAAGGCCGTAATCCGCGAAGATCGGCGTGCGCATGGCGTCGGCAAAGGCGTCGTAGCTCCACGGCCAGCTGGCCGGAACGCCTTCTGCATCCAGATACCAGCTGGTGCAGCCCGAACCGAAGATCGTCTTCTTCGCCGCATCGATCCGGCGTTCTTCATAGTCCGCATGCGCGGCGGCTGTCGGCGCGATCTGCCGCACTTCGCCGGTGCGCAACCGATCCAGCAATTGCTCCACGTAGTCCCACTGCCGTTCGGCAATGTCGATCAGCGAGAAGTTGCCGACCGGCCCGGTCGGCCCGTTGAGCAGGAACAAGTTGGGGAAGTGCGGCACGCTGAGCGCGTAGTAGGCGGTCGGCCGCTTGGCCCAGGCCTCGTCCAGCGAACGGCCGCCCTCACCCGTCACCGTCGCCGGGCGGATGAAGCGATCCGCGTGGAAACCGGTGGCGAGGATCAGCGTGTCGAGCGGGTGGAACGTGCCGTCCTGCATGCGCACGCCTTCAGGCTCCACCCGCGCGATGCGGCCGGTTTCGACGTAGACGGAGGGGTTCTGCACTTCCTCATAGAAGCACCACGAATAGATCAGCCGCTTGCAGGCCGCGCGGTAATCGGGGCGCAGCTTCTCGCGCAGCTGCGGATCGCGGACCGAGTTCTCCAGATTGACGCGGCAGATCTCCTCGATCTCCGCCATTTCCGGGCCGTCGATATCGGTGATGCCATCGGTGAAGCGCCGGATCGCGCCGATATAGTCCTCGTGATAGCGGATCGCGTCCATCAGCGCGGGATCGGCGCGGAAGGCGGCGCGGTCTTCGTCAGTATAAGGGAACTGCGGCACGGGCATGATCCACTGCGGAGAGCGCTGGAAATGCACCAGCTTCTCCACCCGCTTGTTGATCGCGGTCAGGATCTGCACGCCGGTCGATCCGCAGCCGATCAGGCCGATGCGGGCGCCGTCAATCGGGGCATCGTCATCCCAGCGGGCGGTGTGGAAGGCATGGCCGGCAAAGCTCTCCAGCCCCTCGATCGGCGGGGTCTTGGGGTGGTGCAGCACGCCGGAGGCGGCGATCACCACGTCGAAGCGGTGGCTTTCGCCATTGGCCAGCGTCACCGTCCATTCGGCGGCGGCCTCGTCCCACACCAGCCCCGCCACTTCGCAGCCGAAGCGGATCGAGCGGCGCACGTCGTACTTGTCCGCCACCATTTCGAAATAGGCCTGAATCTCGGGGCCGGCGGCGTAATAGGCCTTCCACTCGGGATAGGGTTCGAACGCATATGTATAGGCATGGGCCGGCACGTCGCAGGTAAGGCCGGGATAGCGGTTTTCACGCCAAGTACCGCCCAGCTTCTCGGCCTTTTCGAAGAGCGTGAACTCCTCCCCGTTCTGCCGCAGCTTCACCCCGGCGAGCAGCCCCGCCATGCCTGCGCCGACGATCGCGTACCGCAACTTGCGCGTCGTCTGCTTGTCCTGTGCCATAGTCTTCCTCTCTCCATCCGGTGGCCGGTCCCGCCAGTGGTCAGCATGCGGGGATCCGGCCAATTCTCTGTTCTATGATTTCAATTCAGCAGCGCGCCGCCATTCACATGGACGACTTGCCCGTTGATCCAGCGCCCGTCTTCGGACAGCAGCATGGCCGCCACCCCGGCAATATCCTCCGCCTTGCCCAGCCGCGTCGATCGGGTCTGCGCCAGGCAAAGGTCGGCCCATTCGGGGGGCACCTGCCCGCCCGCGATCATCTCCGGCGTCATCACGAAGCCGGGGGCGATGCAGTTGGCCGTAACCCCCTCCTTCCCCCAGCGCGACGCGACATGCCGCATCAGCGCATTGAGGCCGCTTTTCGACGCCGCGTAGCTGGGCCGTTCCGGCTCTCCGCTGTCGCTCGCGCCGGAGCTGGTATAGACGATCGCTCCGCCGCCCGCCGCAAGCAGGTGCGGCAGCACCGCGCGCGTGCACAGCAGATGGCCGCGCAAGTTCACCGCGATCGTCCGGTCGAATACGGCCAGATCCAGCGCCAGCGCATCGCTGTCCGCAAAGATCGTCCGCAAGTCAGCGGCGTTGACATGCGCGCCGTCCAGCCCGCCCAGCCGGTCCGCCGCTGCGGCTATCGCGGCATTGACGGATGCCTCGTCCACAATGTCCACCGCCAGCGCGAAGGCATCGTGGCCATTGCCTGCCATGCGCGTCGCGACCGCCTGCGCCGCAGGAAGATTGATATCCAGTACGGCGACGCGCGCGCCTTCGGCGCAGAGGCGCTCCACGGTCGCGGCACCGATGCCGGTGCCCGCGCCGATCACCACAAGCCTCTTGCCTGCGAGCCGATCCGCCATCATCTCTCCGTCTGGTTCATCGTCCCCGGTTCCATCGCTGCGACGCATATCGTCAAGCCATGAACCAAGTTTGCCTTGATTATCGTAAAATCATCGCCAATAATTTGCGCAATGACAAGCCAAAAGGCGATGGGAGAGGCAAAATGCGATATTGCACGGGGTTACGGCCCTGCCAATCGCCGGTCTGCCGCTTTTCCGCCGCCCAACAGCGCCCCGGGGAATGAGAGAGCCAGCCGCATGACATCCAATACCTATCCGCACCTGCTTTCCCCGCTTCGGATCGGCGCGATGGAGATTCGCAACCGCATCGCCGTCACCGCGATGGGGGTGAGTCTGTCCGAAGACGACGGCACCGTGGGCGAACGGCTGATCGCCTATCATGAGGAACAGGCGCGCGGCGGCGCCGGGCTCATCATCTCCGGCGTGGCGGGCGTCGCCTGGCCGGTCGGCGCGGTGTCGATGGGTCAGACCGCGATTTCGGAAGACCGCTTCATTCCCGGCCTGCGCCAGTTGACCGACCGGGTCCACGCGCACGGCGCGAAGATCGCCGCGCAGCTGCACCACGGCGGCCTCGTCGCCAATTACAGCCACGCGCGCTGGGGCCATCCGCTCTGGGCGCCGGCCTATCCCAAGCCGCCGAAGGGCAATTTCACCGAATACTTCCTGATGGAGGAACTGGCACCGCTGGCCCGTATGACCCCGCCCGCGATCAAGCCGCTAGAACAGGCGGACATCGACATTGCCGTCTTCCAGTTCGCCGCCGGTGCCCGCCGCGCGAAGGAGGCCGGCTTTGACGGCGTGGAGATCCACGCCGGGCACGGCTATCTGCTCTCCTCCTTCATCTCGCCCTATACCAACACGCGCACGGACGCTTACGGTGGGCCGCTGGAGAACCGCGCGCGGCTGGCGCTGGACGTGCTGAAGGCCGTGCGCGCCGAAGTCGGGCCCGATTTCCCGGTGTGGATCAAAATCGATTCGCGCGACGTGGGCAAGCCGGGCGGGATCACCATCGACCTTGCGCGCGATCTGGCAAAGCTGGTGGAGGCCGCCGGGGCGGACGCGATCACCGTTACCGCCTATCACGATACCGATCAGGGCAAGCTCCATTCGGAATCGCACACGCCGCAGACGCCCGGCTGGAACCTGGAATCCGTGGCCGCCATTCGCGAGGTGGTGTCGGTTCCGGTGCTCGGGTCTGGCCGGGTCGGGCCCGATGTGGCGGACCGGGCGATCGGGCGCGGCGAACTGGACGTCGTCGCCATGGGCCGCAAGCTGCTGGCCGATCCGCACCTGCCCCGCAAGCTGACCGAAGGCACGCCGGACACCGTGCGCCCCTGCATCTATTGCTACACCTGCATCAGCGCGATCTACATGGGCGAAGCGGTGCGCTGCGCGGTCAATCCCGCGCTCGGCCGCGAATATCAGGGCGAGCCGGAAGCCGGGTCGCCGCGCCCCATCGCGGTAGTCGGCGGCGGCCCCGGCGGTATGGAATCGGCGCGCCGGCTGGCGGCACTGGGCCACAAGGTGACGCTGATCGAAAAGTCGGACCGGCTGGGCGGCACGCTGCGCTTCGCCAGCCTGGCCTATGAGCCCAACGAACGCATTCTCGACTGGCTGCGCCGCGAAGTGCGCGAAGCGGGTGTGGATGTGCGGCTCTCGACCGTGGCGACGCCCGAACTGCTCCGCGACCTCGGCGTGGAGGACGTGATCGTCGCCACCGGCGCGGTGCGCGGGATGCCGCCGATCCCCGGCGGCGATCTGCCGCACGTGTTCTCCGGCGACGACATGCGCCGGATGATGCTGGGCGAAAGTTCGGATGAGTTGAAGCGCAAGACCGGGCTGTTCACCCGCCTCGCCACCAAAGTCGGCGCGGCCACCGGCGCCACTGCCAACCTGTCGCTGGTGCGCAAGGCCACGCATACCTGGATGCCGCTGGGGGACCGCGTGGTCATCGTCGGCGGCGAACTGGTCGGGTTGGAACTGGCCGAATTCCTCAGCGAACGCGGCCGCACCGTCCATGTGATCGAGGAAGGCCCCCGGCTCGGCCGCGGATTGATGCTGGTGCGCCGGATGCGCATCCTGGCCGAACTCGCCGAGCACGGCGTCGGCCTGCACGGCGGTGCCAGCGGCATCGCCATCGGCGCGGACGCGGTGACTTTCACTGACAACGAGGGCCACGTGCAGAGCGTGGCGGCGGACAATGTGATCGTCGCGCGCGGGGCGGAAGGCGACCTGTCGCTGGCGCAGGCGATGGAGGCGGCGGGCTTCACCGTGCATGTCGTGGGCGATGCCAACGGCGTCGGCTACATCGAGGGGGCGATGCGTGGCGCGGCCGAAGCGGTGCGGGAAATCGCTGCGGCGCGCCATCCGCAACCGGCCTGAGGCCGGACGAACGCGATCAAGGAAAAAGGGGGCGAACGATGGAAACGGCCGATTTACGTCGCGTAGATACACAATCTGAATTCTACGCATACACACCATCGTCGCCACAAGTAAGCGGCTTTGGCGCTTCGGTTTTCGGCCCTGCCGCGCGTTTCCAGCGGTCACTATGAGGTTGACGAGCAAGCGCTCCATGCGCAAACCGGCCGCTCGTTCCACGCTCCGTTCGGGAAGCAGGTTGCCGGAAGACATGACCCAGACGTTCCAGTTCGATGCGACCGACGCCAAGATCGTCGAGTTGCTGCGCCTCAACGGCCGCGCCAACAACCAGCAGATTGCCGAGACGCTGGGGCTGACCGCCACCACCGTTTCCACCCGCATCAAGCGGCTGGAAGACGCCAACCAGCTGCGCGTCGTTGCCGTGTCGGACTTTTCCGCCCACGGCTACAACGTCCTGCTGAAGATCGCAGTGGAAGTGGACGGCCGCCCGGTGAACGACGTGGCGCACGATCTGGCCGCGCTGCCCGAAGTCTTCGCCGTGCATCTCGTCACCGGCCGGTACGATATCGACATGCTGGTGGCGCTGCAGGGGTTCGAGGATCTGTCCGGCTTCCTGCTCGACGATCTTTCCACCGTATGCGGCATCCGCTCGCTGACGCCCGCCGTGGTCGTCGATATCATCAAGTACCAGTTCGACGTCGCGCCGATCGAAGCAAGGGATCGCTGAACAATGTCCTCCCCCGTGCTCGACGCCCTCGACCATCAGCTGATCGACCTGCTTGCGCGTGACGCGCGCGTTTCCAACCGCAAGATCGCGGCGGAACTGGGCGTTACCGAAGGCACCGTGCGCGGCCGCATCAAGCGGCTGCAGCAGGACGGCCTGATCGCCTTTACCGCGATCACCGGCTTCGAAATGGGCAAGAAATCGCGCCTGGCCTTCATCAACGTACAGGCCGACGTGCACCGCGTGCGCGAAGTGGCGGAAGCCATCGGCGCGCTGCCCGAAATCAACGCCGTGCTGGTGACGATGGGCCAGTTCAACATCGCCGCGCTCTGCCTGTTCGACGAGTTGGAGACGCTGCAGCACATCGCCTCCGAACTCGTGCTGATGATCGACGGTGTGCACCATGTCGAAACCTCGATCGCGGTCAGCACCGTAAAGTACGAGGCGCGCATGGCCAAGATCACCCCGCCGGACCACATTGCCGACGAGGATTGAGCGCCAGATTTCGCGAATTGATCGAATGGAGCCCGTTCCGGTTTGCATTTGCGTAATTCAATAGATATACGATGACGCAAATCTAAAGCGTCATCGGTGAGTCGCCCTTGCTTGCGCAGCTCCCGACGGCCAACGGGAGCAGGCATATGAGCGAGAACCGGGCGGCACCGGACCGCACCCTCATGCATTCCGGGGAGCACCCCCAGCAGCAACCGGCGCTGGATGCGCGGCTGAAGCACGTGCTGCGCCACCTTCCCGCGCCGGTGGGCGTGGTCACCAGCTTCGATCCGGAAACGGGCGATCCGGTGGGCCTTGCGATGTCGGCGATCATGCCCGTTTCGCTGGAGCCATGCTCGATGGCGATCGCGGTCAACCGTTCGGGTTCCAGCCACGATGCGCTGGTGCGCAGCGGCGAATTCTGCATTAACCTTCTGGATAGCGCGCGCCACGGCCACATGGAGCCGTTCGCCCGGCCGGAAGCGCGCGCGCTGCGCTTCACCCAGCCCGAATGGCAGCGCCGGGGCCGCGTCTGGTTCATCGAGGGCGCGCCCGCCAACATCTTCTGCCACATCCGTGAGCGCGTGGCCTACGGCACGCATGATCTGCTGATCGGCGAAGTCGACGAACTCGTCTCCACCGGGGGCGAGGACATTCTGGGCTGGGCCAATGGCTGCCTTGGCCGTCTGGCGCCGCTCGCCGCCTGACCCCACCCTTTTGCAAGAGAGTGCAATGCCCGAAAACGACGCCTTGCTGGCGCGGATAGACCGCCTTGAATCGCTGGACGCCATCCGCCAGCTTCCCGCCAAGTACGCCCTCGCGCTCGACATGCGTGACAGCGATGCCTGGGTGAACCTGTTTCCCGCAGACGTTAAAGTCGGCGGCGGCCAGTCTGGTCGCAAGGCGCTGCGCGACTGGTTCGACGAGACGCATTCGCGCCAGTTCACCGGCACATCGCACCACATCGGCGGCCATGTGATCGACTTCGACGATGCCGACAATGCGCAGGGCGTCGTCTATTCCAAGAACGAGCATGAGGCCGGCGGCGACTGGGTGGTCATGCAGATGATGTATTTCGACCGGTATGAGCGGATCGACGGCCGCTGGTTCTTCCGTCGCCGCCTGCCGCTCTACTGGTACGCCAGCGACCTGAACCGCCCGCCCATCGGCGAGCGCAAGATGCGCTGGCCGGGTGAGCCGCCGTACGAAGGCAGCTTCCACGACCTGTTCCCAAGCTGGAAAACCTACTGGGATCGCCATGGCATGGCACACGACGGCCCGGTAGACGCGCCCGCGCCGCTGGAAAAATTCATCGAAACGATGCGGCGCGGCGCCCCGCTGCCCCGTCCGCGTGTGCGTAGCTGAGGCGTCCGATGGATCCGCTTTTCACACCCGTCCGTCTTGGCACCATCGAGCTGGCCAACCGTGTGGTCATGGCCCCGATGACGCGCGACCGCGCCGGGCCGCAGGACGAGCCGACCGACCTGATGGTGGAATACTACCGCCAGCGCGCATCGGCCGGGCTGATCGTTACCGAAGGCACGCAGCCCTCCCCCACCGGCAAAGGCTACTGGCGCACGCCGGGCATCCATTCGCCTGCGCAAGTCGAAGGCTGGCGCAAGGTGGCGGAGGCGGTTCACGGCGAAGGCGGGCGCATCGTCGTGCAACTGATGCATGTCGGTCGCGCATCGGTGCGCGCGAACAAGGCCGCCGACGCCGAAACCGTCGCCCCTTCCGCGCTGCCCTGCCCGGACCCGATCCCCGGTCCGGACGGCGTGCCGGTGCCCACCGAAATGCCGCGCGCACTGGAAACCGCCGAGATCGACGGCGTCATCGCCGAATACGTGGCAGCGGCGCGCAATGCCCGCGCGGCGGGGATCGACGGCGTCGAACTCCACTGCGCCAGCGGCTACCTGCCGATGCAGTTCCTGTCCTCCAACAGCAACCAGCGCACGGACCGTTACGGCGGCTCGGCACAGAACCGCGTGCGCTTCGTGGTGGAAGTGCTGGAATCGCTGGCGAAGGCCATCGGCGCGGACCGCGTGGGCCTGCGCATCTGCCCCGGCGTCACCTTCAACGGCATGGCCGATGCCGACCCGGCCGAGACTTACGCGGCGCTGCTGGATGCCATCGACCCGCTGGGGCTGGCCTATTGCCATCTGATCCATATCCCCAATACCGGGTTCGACGCGCTGGAACTGGTACGCGCACACTGGTCTGGCCCGGTAATCGAAAACTGTGCGCTGACGCCCGAAAAAGCGCGCGCCGTGCTGGCCGAGGGCAAGGCCGATGCCGTCTCTTTCGGCTTCGCCTACATCGCCAACCCCGATCTTGCAAAGCGGCTGCGCGTGGGCGCGCCGCTCGCCAAGGCGGACCGCACGACCTTCTACACCGGCATGGGCGACGACCGGCGCGGCTATACCGACTACCCCGCGCTTGCCGACTAAAGCACGACAGGGATGCAGCGATGAGTGAAATCCAGACTTTGCTCGACGAGCGGCAGATCGTGCGGGGACTTTCCCGCTTCGCCCGCGTGCTTGACCGGAAGAAGTGGAGCGAGCTTTCGGATGTCTTCGCCCACGACCTGACCTTCAACTACGGATTGGGTGAGGAAATCGGCATCGATGCCCTGGAACGCAACATGCGCCGCTATCTCGACCGGTGCGGCCCCACGCAACATCTGATCGGCAGCATTATCGTCGATATCGAGGGCGATCACGCCACAAGCCGCGCCTATGTGCAGGCACGGCACCAGCGGCAGGACGATCCGCTCGGCCGGATATTCGATTCCACCGGCGAATATGTCGATCGCTGGCAAAGGCAGGCCGAAGGCTGGCGCATCGTGCGGCGCGATGCGCTCTGGTTCCTCCACGCGGGCGATCCCGCCGTTATTTCCGCCGAAAGCGCAGGGCTGGGATAAGGCCGATGAAGGACGACACGATGACCGCGATGGCACAGGGAACCCGGCTGCTGGCAGGACGCGCGGCGCTGATCACCGGTGGTGGACAGGGCGTGGGCCAAGGCATCGCGCGGGCCTTGACCGAAGCCGGGGCCGATGTGGTCATTGCCCAGCGCCGTCTGGACGAAGCCGAGATCGAGGCTGAATGGCTGCGCCGAACCCACGGTGTACGTGCCTTGGCGATGCAGATCGACGTGACCCTCCCCGAACAGATCGAGCGCATGGTGGCGGAAACCGTCGAACATCTCGGCCGGCTCGACGTGCTGGTCAACAATGCCGGGGCCAGCTTTCCCAAGCGACTGGAAAGCCACAGCGATGCGGACATGGCGGCGAGTTTCGACCTCAATTATTGGGCCGTATTCCGCGCCATGCGCGCTGCGTTTCCGGTGATGAAGGCGCAGGGCTATGGCCGGGTGATCAACCTCGGCTCGCTGAACGGCGTCAATGCGCACATGTTCACCGCCGCCTACAATGCCAGCAAGGAAGCCGTGCGCGCGCTGACCCGCACGGCGGCGGTCGAATGGGGCCCGCACGGGATCACTTGCAACGTGATCTGCCCCTCCGCCACCAGCCCGCAGGCGCGCGACTATTTCGAAGCCAACCCCGCCATGGCGGAGGAAATCCTGTCGCAAGTGCCGGTGGGCCGCTTCGGCGATGCCACAAAGGACGTCGGCCCCGTCGCCGTGTTTCTGGCCAGCGAGGGCGGCGGCTACATGACCGGCAACACGCTGTTCGTGGACGGCGGCGGGCATATCAACGGCGTGTCCTGGCGGCCGGAAGTGGCGGCATGAGCATGTCCCCCGCATCCCTCACTCCCTCCCGGCTGGGCCTGACCGGCCGCGCCGCGCTGGTCGCTTTCGCGACGATGAGCGGCGTCGCCAACAGCACGCTCTCCCCCATCCTGCCGCAGATCGAGCGTGAGTTCGGCGCAGCCAGCGGCCATGTCACCGTGACCGTGGTGCTGACCGTATTGGGGCTGGGTGTCCTGATCGGATCGCCATTGGGTGGCTGGCTGGGAGATCGGCTGGGGCACCGGCGGGTGATGTTCGTTTCCGGTCTGCTCTACGGCCTTGCCGGCTGCGGCATCCTGTTCGCGGCGACGCTGGAACAGGCGGTTCTCGGCCGCCTGATCGTCGGCATCGCACTGGGATCGATGGGCGCGGCGGCGTTCTCGGTCATCGGCGATTATTGGGACGAGGCGGGGCGCAATTTCTGGTCCGGCGTGATCCCCTCGGTCGGTGCGCTGGCGGGCATGGCGCTGTCGATCGTCGCTGGCTCGCTGGCGGATACGGCGTGGCGCACCTCGTTCCTGATCTATGCCGTGGGCTTCGTCGCGGCGGCGCTGGCGCTGGCGGGCATTCCCGAAAAACCGGCCGCCACCGCGCGCGGGCGAGCGACTGCGGCATCGGGCATTCCGGCAAGGCTGCTGCCCTCGATCCTCGGCTTCGGGCTGATCGTCGGCAGCATCGCCACCGGCACGTCGGCCTATCTGCCGCACCGGCTGGTCGATGTGGGCGTAGCCACCAGTTCGGGCCGGGCGATCGTCGCGCTGTCCGGTGCGGCGACGGTGGTGCTCACCGGCTTCGCCTATGGCCGGATCCGGCGGCTGATCTCGCTGGATCTGGCGTTCGTTTTCGGCGCGGCGTGCAGCGGCTTCGGCTTGCTGATCATGGCCTATGCCCCCACCGCGCCGATGGTCGCACTGGGCATGGCGATAGAGGGCGTGGGCATCGGCATGCTGATGCCCAGCCTGATGGTCTATGCCATCGGCCTGTCGGACGAAAGCAATCGCGGGCGCGTGATCGGCCTGATGAAAGGGGCGATTTTCGGCGGCCCGTTCCTGGTGCAGTTCGCGCTCGATCCGGTCCGCCTCCACGCCGGAGCATCTGCCGCGCTGGCGATCCTGTCGGCATCGGGCGCCGTGCTGGCGTTGTGGTTCGCAGCGCGCTGGCTGGGCCGCCGGCCGAAACTGGCCTGATCGTCGTCAGCTCAGGCCAGCGGCGGCATCGGCAATGCCGCTGGTGTCGAAAGGCCGGAGCGCGCAGAGCAAGGTGAGCCAGCGGCCCGGTCGCAGGCTCGTTTCCCGGTCGCGGTCGCCCAGTGCCTGCACGTCGCGGCGCAATCGCTCGATCAGTTCGGCCAATTGCCCCGCCCCTGCTTCGGACAGCTTGATCAATTCGGATGTGTAGACCGCATCGGGTGCGCCGAAATCCATCGCCATGAACTGCTGTTTCAGGTGCGTTTCAAACAGCTTGCGCAGCGGCAGCTTGCGGAAGATCAGCGCCCGGTCGACGCGTGGGCGCACGCGGTCTCCGCGCAGGCGGTCGATCAGCGCCAACCGCTCCAGCTTCAACAGAGCCGCATCCAGCGTGGCACGCGGAAGACCGAAATCCTCCCCGATCTCGCGCGGGCTCGCCCCGGCCAGCAGTGCCATGAACAGGGTGGAGAGAAACACATCGGCAGAGAGCGCCCGCTCCTGCGCCAAAGTCAGTTCGCGGGCGAGGCCTGTGCGCGCCTGCTCCGCCTCCCGCGCGAGTTCGGAGATGGTGGTTCCGCACAGTTCGGCCATGCGTTCCAGCCGGTCCAGCGTGAGTCCCTTGCCGACGATCCAGCGCTTTGCCGTCGCCTCCGAAACGCCCAGCGTTTCGGCCAGACGGGGCGCCGTCCACCCCTCCTGCCGCAAGTGGCGGCGCAGCACGCCCAGCATCGCATCGCTTGTGGAATCGTATCGCATTTCGATACGCATGGGTGCAGATTATGACACGATTTTCAAGCCGTTTCTTCGGCCCCACGCCCCCTCATTCTATCATCTTCCTCGCGACAACGATCGCCCGGCGGCCACTTGGAGGGCCGGGACAAAAACAGCGTGGGAGATGCCCGAAAATGGAAGATATCCTGATCAGGAACGGCACCGTGGTCGACGGTACCGGCGCCCCGGCCTACGCGGCCGATGTGCGCGTGACCGGCGGCACCATCGCCGAAGTCGGCCCCAGCCTTGAGCCGCGCGGCGAGCGTGTGGTGGATGCCACAGGCTGCTACGTCACCCCCGGCTTCATCGAAAGCCACACGCATTACGACGGCACCATGTGGTGGCAGCCCGATCTCGATCCCCTGCCCGGCTATGGCGCGACGACGATGATTCTGGGCAACTGCGGCTTTTCCACCGCGCCGCTCCATCGCTACATGCCCGCGCAGAAGGAGATGATCGGCATCTTCTCGTTCTTCGAGGATATTCCCGAAGGCCCGTTCCTGCAGCACTTGCCGTGGGACTGGAACACATGGTCCGAATACCGCGCATCGGTGGAGCGGAACGTGACGGTGCCGCTGAACTATGCCGCCTATGTCGGCCATATCGCCATCCGCCTTGCCGCGATGGGCGTGGAAGCGTGGGACCGCGAGGCGACGCCCGAGGAAATCGCGCGGATGTGCGAATTGCTGGACGATGCGCTGGCGGCAGGGGCCCTCGGCATGTCGGACAATCTGCACGATCACGACGGGCAGGACCGCCCGGTGCCCACACTGAAGGCCAACGATGCGGAATTCGCCGCACTGTTCGACGTGATGGAGCGCTATCCCAACTGCTGCTATCAGGTGATCGTCGATACCTTCATGCGCATGACCGGCCCGGCCGACCTTGAGCGGCTGGCGAAGCTGCTGGGCGGGCGCAAGATCCGCGTGCAGATTGCGGGGGCGGTGCCGACGCTGGATTTCCAGAAGGCGATCCTGCCCGCTATGCAGGAAAGCCTGCGCACGATGCGCGAGGCGGATGTCGATATCTGGCCCGGCTTCGCGCACGTTTCGCCCACCAATGTGCTTTCCATCGTCAAGTCGCTGATCTTCGCGCAGTCCAACGACTATGTCTGGCACGAAGTCGTCATGGCCGAGGATCATGGCGAAAAGGCGCGGCTGCTGGCCGATCCGGACTGGCGAGCACGCGCGCGCAAGAGCTGGGACGAGAACGCCTGGGACCATTCGCCGCTGAAGAACCCGCAGGCGCTGAACCTGATCGACAGCGAGAACGGCACCGGCCCGGTCAACGTGACGCTCAAGGCCTATGCCGACGAGCGCGGGCTGCATCGATCCGACGCGATGGCGGAGTGGATTCTCGCCAACGGCACCCGCTCCACCGTGCACATGGCGCCGTTCCCCAAGGATGAGGCCCTGACGATCGAACTGATGCGCGATCCCAAGACGGTGGGCAACATCTCCGACGCCGGGGCCCACTTGCAGATGCTCTGCGGCGGCGGCGAGAATGCGCTGCTGCTGACGCAGTACGTGCGTGAGGAAGGCTCGCTCTCCATCGAAGAGGCGGTCCACGTCATGACCGGCAAGCTCGCGGGCCACTTCAACCTCAACGACCGGGGCGTGATCGCACAAGGCAAGCGGGCGGACATCGCCGTGTTCGACCTTGCCGAAGTGGAACGGCGCGAGATGGAGAAGGCGCATGACGTGCCGGACGGGCGCGGCGGCCATTCCTGGCGCTTCACCCGCAAGGCGATGCCGACGCGGCTGACGCTGGTGAACGGCGTGCCCACGTTCGAGAACGGGGCCTATACCGGTGCCAAGCCGGGCCAGTTCCTCTCCCCCGCAATCCAGCCACTGGGCAATTTCGCGGAAGCTGCCGAATGAAATGACCTGATGACACCAACCGGGGCAGCGCTTTCGCAGAAGAGAAGCGCGCCCCAAAAGGAAAGGATGTCCCGATGAACGAAGCCACGATCGGCGATGCCGACCGCGCCTATTTCAACGGCGCGATCAAGGCGATCACCACGCAAAGCTCTGTGCTGGTCAGCTCCTCCCGCTACCTCAATCACGCGCCGCTGCGCGCGCTGATCGCGCAGGAGATGCTCCGCCGGAACGGGCCGGACCTGCCCAACACCGCCTATATCCCCGAAGTCGCGCAGATCTTCCACGAGCTGGAGGACATGCCCCGCATCATCCAGCTGTTCGAGATGGAGAAGGCCCGCCTGCCCGAATTCAGCCGTTGGCTGGAGGAAAGGCGACTGGCGGACTTCACCATCGCCGAACTGGAACACTGCACCCCTGGCACGCTGGGCGCGGCGATCCGCGATTTCATGGTGAACTCGGGCTATCAGCTGGACCTGTTCTTCCAGGAAGTGCAGGTGGTGAACGACTTCACCTATTACTTGCGCCAAACCGCGCTGACGCACGATATCGAGCATATGGTGACCGGCTTCGGCCCCAACCACGGCGGCGAGATCGCGCTGCTGACCGCGAACATGCATGCCAAGGCGCGCTATTTCCATCCGGAGCTTTCCGCCTTCTTCTCGCGCATCGCCTTCTACCTGAAGGCCAAGACGATCCTGAAGGACGGGCTGCACTATCCTGAGGCGATGGTCGTCAATCTGGAAGCCGAATTTCGCGGTGCCGAGCAGGGGCGGAACTGGACCATGCCGCTGATGCTGGTGGACTGGCGCGCGCGGGTGGACCAGCAGATCGTCGACATCCGCCGCGAGCTGGGGATCACGCCGGCAGAGGAAGGCCTCTGGCTCGATACCAATCGCCTCTGCAACGAGGATGATCCCGACTACCAACCGGCTCTCCAGGCCGCCGAGTAAGGCGGCCTCCTCCCAGGCCGGTCCCGCGTCCTGCGGGGCCGGCCGACCCGGTGGCGCGCGGCATCGCGCGGACCGGAGCGGCTGCGGCACGCCTAAAGCGTGATGCAGCCGCAGCGAAATCCCAACAACAGGCGATAAACCGACCGGAACGACAGAACAGAACCACAAAAAATTGGGGAGGCACTTGCATGAAGAACCTGAACCTCGCGCGTTTCGCGGGCTGCTCGGCGCTGGCCATGGGGCTGGCCGTAACGGCCACGCCAGCGTCGGCGCAGACCGCGCCTGACGGGGCCCCGCAGCCGGTGACCACCATTCAGGAAATCATCGTCACCGCCCAGAAGCGATCCGAGAACCTGCAAAGCGTGCCGGTCGCCGTCACGGCGATCACCGCCGACCAGATCGCGAATTCGCGGATCGAGAACATCGCCGACTTGCGCTCGGTCGCCCCCAATCTCTACGTCGTCACCCAACCGGGCGGCAACGCGATCCCCTCCACCATGATGCGCGGGCAGGTTTCCGGCGCGGCGTCCAACCCGACGGTGGACAACGGCATCTCCTACTACATCGACGGAGTCTATCTCGGCTCGCTCAGCGGCATCATCTTCGACGTGGCCGATATCGAGCGGATCGAGGTGATCCGCGGCCCGGCCGGAACGCTGTTCGGCACCAATTCCACCGGCGGCGCGATCAACTACATCACGTCCGGCCCGCGCGGCGTCTTCGCGGCCAAGCAGGATTTCAGCTATGCCCGCTTCGGATCGTTCCGCAGCAAGACGCGGATCGACCTGCCCGAATGGCACGGGATCAGTGCGGCGGTCAGCTACCTCCACAATGAAAAGCGCAACAACGTGCGCAATTACGACCAGATCACGCTCGACTATTCGAACGAGACTTCGGGTGAAGTGGGCAAGCTCACGTCGGTGAAGCGGCTGGGAGAAAGCACCACCGATGCCGTCCACGCGGCGGTGCGCTGGAAACCGCTGGACGACCTGACGATCGACTACAAGTTCGACTGGTCACGGCAGGAATTCTCTCCCCCGCCGGTCTATCTGCTGGGCTTCCCCGATACGCCGGGCGGGATCGCGGCCTATCAACTGGTGGCCTCGCAAGTCTATTTCGGCGGGCCGACGCTGGACGACTATATCCAGACCAAGCGCGGCAACGTGGTGTTCAACGACACGACGACCAAGAGCGTGACGAAGACGACCTCTCACCTGATCGTCGGCACCTATCGCGCGAATGAGCACCTGACGATCAAGAACACCACCAGCTGGCGTTCGCTCGATCGCAATGCCTTCACCTCGAACCTGGACGGAACCGGCACGCTGACGGTGCCGATCGCCTATGGGCCGGACGGTTCACCCGTCGCCTTCGCGCCGCTCTCTCCGCTGTCGGTGCGCTGCTGCAACCAGCTGCGTCAGTTCAGCAACGAGCTGCAGTTCAACGTGGACACCACGCCGGTCGCGGCGACCGCGGGCCTGTTCTACTACAACCGCCGTACACCGCCGGGAGAGAATCCGTTCGGCTTGCCGGTTGTCGATACCTTCCAGGTCTTCCCCGGCAACGCCCATCCCGGCACGCCGATCACCGATTTTGACCGCAGCTTCTATTTCAAGGTCCGGCAAGTCGCCGGTTATGGACAGGCGACCTGGCACGCCACCGACCAGATCGATGTGACGGGCGGCATCCGCTATACGCAGGACGACAAGACCTTCTTCGATACTTCGGCGGGCGAGCCGGGATCGACCTACACATACTCGAAGGGCAATTTCAGCTACCTCGCGAACGTGACCTACAAGCCTTCGCGCGACCTGCTGCTCTATGCCAAATACGTCACCAGTGTCATTGCGCCAAAGCGTTCCCAAGATGCGGCAGGGCGATTTTCTGGCGCATTTCCGCCATTTTCTTAGAACGCGCGACGCACATAATCTCGGCGTCAGTTCGACTAGGAGCCACATAGGAGCCACGCGGAGGAAAGCTGAGGCGTGCTCCCGCGCAAAGCATAAAGATACCTACTTGGCGCGCATCCTTGGCTCCGGCCCGATGAATACAACTTTTTCTCCTATTCCCACCCGCCGATTCTGCCGGCGCGGGCTTTGGGCTCACCTCACTCACTGCCCGCCTGAGCATGCAGAAATCCCGATCCTGCCGCCTGGGTGCATCAGAAAGCCAGCATGGTGCACTCGAACGTATATTTCCCAAGTGCTTTTCCGGTGACAGCTTAATGGTCCAAAACTGTTTCGCGGAATAAGGGTCTTAAACTATGACCAAGCCAACTGGCGTGCATCTGACAAATTCCGAGGCCGCCGAATATTTGCGCCTTTCACCGCGTACGCTCGAAAAGCTGCGGGTTGTCGGCGGTGGCCCACCCTTTCGGAAATTCGGGCGACGTGTCGTCTATGCATTTTCCGACCTTGAAGCATGGGCGAATGATCGATCATTTGACAATACGAGCCAAGTCCACTGAAACTTCAGTTCGCCGAGCGAAATCGGGCCGCGCTTCGGCCTCAGCTACACCCCGCCGTGGGGCACGATCGTAAATCGCGAGTTGCGATCAACTTTTACATCACTTCTGCTGAGCCTGCACCTGCAATGCTTGGCACTCATGGGCAGCGCTTCAACACACCTTCAGCCAAGCGAGCGTATCGCGAACAGCCTCACCAAGCGGAGTATGTGGCTCTGCTCCGAGGAAACTCGTCAAGCGGCTATTGTCCAGACGGATCGGTTGCTGCCAGAGATAGCGCATGTCGACGATTTCGCGCGGCGTCTCCTGAAACCAACCAGCCGCTCGAAGAAGTAACCAGGGAAACCGCCTGACCGCGATGTTTGGACGCCCCAGCGCAGAGATAATCGCCCTTACCATCTGGGCGCCATCGAAATCCCAGTGCCCTTCGAAATGAAAGCGCTCGAAACGATCAAGCGCATCGGTCCGATCGAGCAGCCGCGCGACGGCCTCACCAGCGTCAGGCAAATAAGCCCAGGCGTGACCGATTCCCTCGCGACCCGGATAGGTTATGGTCCTGAGCCGCGTACCCGGCTTGACCAGTCCTTGCGAGAACCAGTTGTTTCCACTCCCTGGGCCGAAGAAATCACCAAACCGAAGGATCAGCACCGGCACCCCATTCTCAGCTGCCTTCGCGAGCCGTCGTTCAAGCTCGACACGGATAGCGCCTTTGCTCGTGAGGGGATTTTGGGGAGCGCGCTCATCGAGATCGGGAAAGGCGTCGGGACCGTAATTGTAGATCGTGCCGGGCAGGACAAGGCGTGCGCCCGCGGCCCTCGCCGCCGCAATGCTATTGTCGATCATCGGCAGGACCAGGTGCCCCCAATTGCGATAGCCCGGAGGGTTCACACCGTGGAAAACGACCTGAGCGCCTTGCGCCGCACGGAGCACGTCTGCCGCATTCATCGCATCGCCTTCGATCCAGCGGATGCCTGCGGACTGATCGCCCCCGATTGGGCTAGCCCCGCGGCGCATCGCCTTCACCGACCAGCCATGTGCCAGCATCGCCCTCGCCACTGCCCCGCCGATGCCGCCCGTTGCGCCCAGAATCAGAACCGTCCTTGTCTTGCTCATCATGCTTCTCCTCGTGACAGGAGAGATCTGGACCGCCAGCAAATGAAAGATAATTACATAATTACTTCGATCTGCTAGTGCATAAACTATGAGCCAATCGTTAAACTGGGAAGATCAGCGCGCGTTTCTCGCGGTGCTTGAAGAGGGCAGTCTTTCCGCGGCAGCACGCCGGCTGAAGGTTACGCAGCCAACCGTCCGCGCACGGCTCGAAGCGCTCGAACGTGCGCTCGGCAGCCGATTGTTCACTCGCTCGGTGCGCGGTCTCGTGCCCACTGCTCAAGCAAGGGTGTTAGGCGAGGCAGCCCGCGCCATGGCCCGCGCGTCGCAGGCCTTTGAGCGAGGCGCCAGTGCACTTCCCGGCGCAATCGCTGGCGTGGTGCGCCTGAGTGTGTCCGATTTCGTCGGTGTCGCGGTCTTGCCCCCGATGCTCGCCAGGTTGCGCCGACGCCATCCTGCGCTGATCCTCGAGGTCGAAACGAGCAACCTTTCCGCCAACCTGCTGGAACAGGAGGTCGATGTAGCAGTGCGTATGACGCCGCCCCGGCAGACCTCACTGGTCGCGCGCAAAGTGCCATCGATCGCACTCGGCTTCTACGCCCATGTCGATTACCTAGCCGCGCACGGGCTGCCGGTTACACTCGCGGATCTGAACCAGCACGATCTGGTGGGTCCGGACAGATCCCCGCAGGATTTAGATGCGATTACGCGCTTGCTTCCAGATCTTGATCAAAGTCGGTTCATTTTGAGGATGGACAGCCATCCGGGGCAGCTTGCGGCGGTACGAGCCGGTATCGGAATCGGCGTCATACAGCGTGCCGTCGGCGATAGCGACCCAACGTTGAGCGCTGTTCTTTCGGATGTTGCTATCGGTGCGCTCGACACATGGGTGGTTATCCATGAGGATTTGCGCGATACTCCCCGCGTTCGGACGGTATTTGATCATTTGATTGCCGAATTCGAAAACTACGGGAAAGCGTAAATCCGCCGATTAAGCAGTCATTCGCGGGGCCAAGTCTGAGCTTTCAAACCTGTCCTACGTTCACCCATCAATGGGATGGACCTCAACGATCCGGGGTATGCAAACCTGCAAGTCGCGGAACTACCGCCGACGGGCGCTCAAGGCGCGAACAGGCGAACTACCACTTTGGGCACAAATCTCCTATGTGGAGCAAGGTAAGCCTCGAGGCGGCTAGAAGCAAGACCTCCCCACTCCTTGAGTCTCCTGGATTGTCTCCACCCCAAACAGCGTCCACATCACGCCGAAGTCGTTCTTAAATGGCCACCAAGGGAAATGTTGGGACGCCCGCATTTCCCTTGACGAAATCGTGAGTGCTCAGGAATCCAGCAAGACCGTTACTGTCTTGCTCTCCGTGTAGTGAAGAACGCCCTCTTCACCGACCTCTCGTCCCCATCCAGACTCCTTCACGCCACCAAATGGCGCGGAAGGGTCATTCATTCCGTGAGTGTTGACCCAAACGACGCCCGCCTGAAGTTGACGCGCCGTCAGGTGGGCACGTGAAATGTCCCGCGTCCAGATATTTGCCGCTAGCCCGTAACGAGTATCGTTTGCGGCCCGCACCACGTCGTCGACGTCATCGAAAGGCGTCGCGACCAGCACCGGACCGAAGATTTCCTCACGCACAATGCTGGCGTCGGGATCAGGATTGGCAAAGATCGTGGGCTCGACAAAGTAGCCGTCGCGTCCGCCTGTGGTGCCTCCGCTGACCAGCTCCGCGCCAGCCTGCTTGCCCTGTTCGATGTAGCCCAGCACGCGGCTCTGCTGGGCACGAGACACGAGCGGTCCGAGCATGGCATCGGGATCTCGGCCATGGCCGAGCTTGAAACCCGCAGCCACCTTCGCCACGCCTTCGACCACCCGGTCAAATACCGACCGCTCGACATAGAGGCGAGACGCGGCGAGGCAGACTTGGCCGGAATTGAAGAAGATCGCCAGCGCAGCGCCCATCGCCGCGGCATCAAGATCGGCATCGGCAAAGACCAGTGAAGGAGACTTGCCGCCCAGTTCGAGAGTCACGCGCTTCAGGTCTTGCGCGGCGGTCCGGACGATTTGCTTGCCCACTCGCGTCGACCCGGTGAAGGCGATCTTGTCGATACCGGGATGCTCGACCAGCGCCTGCCCCGCTTCATGGCCATAGCCGGTGACAACATTGAGCACCCCTTCCGGCAGACCAGCTTCCAACGCCAGTTCAGCAAGCCGCAACGCAGTGAGCGGGGTCACTTCAGATGGCTTCAGAACGATGGTGCAGCCGGCAGCGAGTGCCGGGGCGATCTTCCAGGCCGCCATCGCCAGCGGATAGTTCCACGGCACGATCTGGCCGACGACCCCTATCGGTTCGCGCACGGTGTAAGAATGGTACTGCCGCCCGTCACCGGAGAACGGGTTGACCTGCCCGCCGATCTTCGAGGCCCAGCCGGCCATGTAGCGGAAGATATCTACGGCAGAGGGCACATCCACGGCCAGAGCGTGGTGGACGGTCTTTCCGTTGTCGTAGCTCTCGAGCAGGGCCAGCTCGTCAGCATGGTCCTCGATCTTGCGCGCGATCGCCTCGATGATACGCCCCCGATCGAGCGGGCGCATGCGGGACCATTCCGCACTCTCGAACGCCTTGCGCGCCCGCGTGACTGCGCGGTCGACATCTGCTGCGCCGCCGGCGGGGACGCTAGCGAAGACTTTGCCGGTAGCGGGGTCTTCCACATCTATCCGCCCACCGCCTTCCGCTTCAAATCGTTCGCCGCCGACCAACATCCGCGTGTCCGGCAGGTTAACCTCGTGACCGGGCTCGCCGTGGCGGTTCGAAACGAAGGTCGAGGGTGCATTCATCTCTGTTTCTCCGGTAAAAACGGGAAAAAGGGACCGCGCCGGCCCAATATTCCGGCGCGGTCCATGGGGAGGAGCTTCAGAAGTTGGCCGATAAGGTCAGGCCGTACGTGCGGGGTCGCCCGGCAAAGCGCACGGTCGTGTCGGTAATGCGGGTCGCGTTGGACCAGTAATATTTGTTGGTTAGGTTGCGAACGAAGGCGGTCAACTTGTACCGCTTGTCGTGAAGACTGAGACCCGCACGCAAGTCGATCAGGGTGTAATCGGCAATCGTCAAACCGCCCATACGGGTCAGTTCTTCAGACGGCGTATCGCGGGCATCGCCCAGCACCGCCTTGGTATCGCTCTGGAAGCTGAGATTGCCGCCAACGAATGCACCGACGGTTTGGCTGAGAGTCCAATCGTACTGGCCGTCGATGACTATCTGGTATTTGGGCGTGTAAGGGAACGATGATCCACCGAAGTCGACCTGATTGCCGTAGGAATCGTAGTTGACGAAACTACCCTTGATCTTCGTATCAAGGTAGGTCGCACCAATCGAAACGCGCAGCCCATCGGTTGGTGCAAGATCGAGCTGGATCTCTGCACCCTGCACGCGAGACTTGGGCACGTTCACCAGCGCCTCCAGCGGCCCGAAGATATCGGGATCGGCGACCACCCGGCCCTTGAACTGCTTGTTGCTGTAATCGTAGTAGAACACCGCGCCGTTGACCTGCGCTGTTCTATCCAGCAACGTCAACTTGGCGCCGATTTCGTACGTCAGGACGGACTCCTGCTTGACCGGGGCGAACTGATTGGCGTCGCTGGCTGAGAGCAGCGGGAAACTGCCCGATTTGTAGCCCTTACTGACCGACGCATAGAGCAGCGCATCCCTCGAAGGCTTGAAGTCGATGCCCGCGCGCCACGACACATTGTTTTCGTCCAGACTGTCCTGCACCTCACCCGCCGTCAAAGTGGCGGCGTCAATCGTCACGCATGCATCGGGCGCAATAGAGATCGGATCGAGCCCTGCGCCGCCGCGGATTGCGTTGAGCAGGTTCTGAATGCCCTGTCCGAGCGCAAAACCGCGATCGGCCGTGCAACCGGCGAAGTCGATCTTGGTATCCGTGTAGCGAATGCCGCCATGCAGGGTGATCTTGTCACCGATGTCGTAATCGAGGTTGGCGAAGACCGCCTTGTTGACGAACTTCTGCCGGGCATACTGGCTGTAGACGTAAAACGGAACGCCCAATCCCGCATCGACAAAGTTGTAGGCCGACGTCGACTGGTCGTATGGCCCCGCATCATCCTGCTGATAGGTCTTCTCTCGCGCGTAATTGGCGCCGATGATCCAGGTCAGACCACCGGACTTGCCCTGCAACCGAAGTTCTTCGGAGAGCGCGGTAATCTTGCCTGTGGTGTTGTAGAAATAGTCTCGCAGCGCCACGCCATCCGGATCGATATCGGCATCGTTGTGGTACTTTGACCAGGCCGTGATCGAAGTCAGCGTGATATCGTCGGTTAGATCAACATCGCCGCGCAGCGAAGCTTGGTAGAACCAGTCGTCGCGCTTGGGTGCCTGCTCCGGGGTCCAGTCGGCAGCCCGATTGTTGGCGGGCGCCAGCGGATATGTGGCAAGGTCGCCCAAACGCGCGGGATTGCCAAGCGGCACCACACCGATCAGTTGTGCCGCCTGTCCGTCGCTCTTGTCGATGAAGCCATTGAGATTCAGCTCGAAGCGGACTGAGTCTGCCGGCTGGAAGTCGATAAGCAGGCGGCCGCTTGTGAAGTTGCGATCGCCAAGCTTGTCGTCTCGTGTATAGCTGCGTTGCCACGCACCGCCCTGCTCGGTCCGTACCGCGACACGGGCCTTTAAAGTGTCCATGATCGGGCCGCTGACATACCCGCCGGCCGAGATTTCGCCGAAATTCTGGATTCCCGCATCGAGCCCCGCATGGAAGGTCGAAGTGGGCTTGGCGGCGATGTAGTTGATGGCGCCACCGGTCGCGTTCGATCCGAAAAGGGTGCCTTGCGGGCCTTTGAGCACTTCGACCCGCTCCAGATCGAGGGTCGCTCCGCGCGTCATAATCGAAAAAGGCAGCGGCACCTGGTCCTGATAGACGCTCACCGTCGGCTTTGCGGCAAGGCTGGTGTCGTAGAAGCCCACTCCGCGCAGCGTGTAGACGGGCGTCGCATAGGCACTTTCGGTATAGTTGAAGCCCGGCACGATCTTCACGAGATCGCCGACATCGGTGATGCCCTGATCCCGCAATTTGTCGCCCGATGCCGCTGTAATGGACAGAGGCACGTCGTTGATCGCCTCGGACCGCTTCTGTGCGGTGACGACAATTTCCTGGATGCCCGTCGCAGGTGTCGTCTCCTGGGCATGGACTTGTGTCGACATGGCGAGCGACGATGCTCCCGCCATCAGCAAGATATTGCGGTTCATGGTATTGGCCTCTCCCTTAATGTCTGCGCTTTTGCGCCAGACTGTTCTTGCTTCGGCCCGGTCGCATGCCGGGCCCTTACTCCTCAATTTTTGGTGAAGCGGATCGGCAGCGACTTGTAGCCGCCCACGAAATTGGTCTCGACCATGCGCGGCTCGCCCGCGAGTTCGATCGATTTCAGATGCGGCAGCAGCTCTTGGAACAGCACACGCATCTCCAGCTTGGCGAGATGTTGGCCGAGGCACATGTGCGGTCCGAACCCGAAGGCGACGTGCTGGTTCGGCGAGCGGGTAATGTCGAACCGGTCGGGATCGACGAAGACATCAGTATCGCGATTGCCCGAGGGGTAACACATCATCAGGCGGTCCATCGCCTTGATCGACTGCCCGCGCAGCACGGTATCTTCCGCCGCATTGCGCATGAAGTGCTTGACCGGGCTGGTCCAGCGGATCGCCTCGTCCACCAGTCCGGGGATCAGGCCGGGATCTTCCTTCACCTTGGCGAAGTTCTCCGGGTTCACGATCATGCCGTGCAGCCCCCCCGCCGTCGAGGACGAGGTGGTGTCATGTCCGGCGGTCGCGATGGCGACGTAATATCCATTGGCCTCCGCGCGCGGGATCGGCAGACCATTGATGCGGGAATTGGCAATCAGCGAAAGCAGGTCGTCGGTCGGCTCGGCGCGGCGCTTGGCACTGAGATCGTCGAAGTATTCGTAGAAATCCTCCAGCGCGGCCGCCCACATTTTCGCCCCTGCCACGGGATCGGCGACCATCTCCGGACGCTGTTCCTCCGGGTCATGGACTCCGAAGAACTCCTGCGTCAGCTTGAGCATGCGCGGCTCGTCCTCGGCCGGAACGCCGAACAGCGTCATAATGACCCGCAGCGGATAGTGCAGCGCGAAGTCGCGCACGAAATCGCATTCGCCGTCGAAGCTCAGCAGGTTCTCGACCGACTGCCGCGCAAGGCGCCGCACCTGCTCCTCCAACTGACTGACCCGGCCGGGCAGGAACCAGTTCGATGTGAGGTTGCGGTAGGAAGCGTGCTCCTTGCCGTCCATGTAGGTCAGCGACGAGATGATCTTGGTCGAGCCGCCGTTGATCGATCGAGTGAACTCGTCCGAAGCCTGGTCGTTCAGCACAGGGTTGAAATCGGCGTTGCGGAACAGTTTGGAATTACGCTCGGCTTCCCGAATATCTGCATGCTTGGTGACGATCCAGATCGGATCGAAGCCCGGCACATGGGCCTTGGCCAGCGGCATGTTCTCACGCAGCCAGCGGAAGGTGCCGTAGATCAACTCATCGTCGGTATAGGATTTCGGCGAAATCACGGTGCGTGCGATGTCGTCGGGAATGACGGGGCAGCTCTCGGTATCGAGCGAAACGGTCATGGTCTCTCCCTCGGGCGGTTGGATCCGCCGCAAATTGCGTGTTTGCCACACGTAACTATAGACAGCCCGATACGTCAATCGTAGTCATAGGTCCGACCATTCGAGCGATCAGATCAATGAAACGTTAGATTTCCGCCATTCCCGACCTGAATGGAACGCGTGACCGTCCCGCAAATCGAATGGCTAGGCAAAGATCGAATAGGAGAGATGCGTTATGGAAATTCGTGCTGCTGTGGTTCGTCAGCCGGGACAGGAATTTGTCGTCGAGACCCTCACTCTCTCGAAACTGCAGCCGGACGAGGTACGAGTAAAGATCGTAGCGACCGGCCTGTGCCACACCGATCTCGTCGTGCGCGACCAGATCCTGCCGGTTCCTTTACCCGCTGTTCTCGGCCACGAAGGCGCCGGAATCGTAGAAGAAGTCGGATCGCAAGTGACCTCGCTCCAGCCTGGCGACAGCGTGATCCTGGGCTTCGCTGCATGCCGGCAATGCCCGCAGTGCGACGCTGGCGAACCTGCCTATTGCCGCGACTTCGCCGCGCTGAACTTCGGTGGCCATCGGATGGACGGCAGCACATGCCTGCATGACGGCGAGCACGACGTCAGCAGCCACTTCTTCGGGCAATCCTCGTTCGCAACGCACGCGATCGCCGCCGCCCGCAATCTGGTGAAAGTGCCGAAGGAAGCGCCGCTTGCCCTCCTCGGCCCGCTAGGCTGCGGGATCATGACCGGCGCCGGTGCAGTGCTCAACGCCCTTGAGGTCAAAGCAGGGGAGAGCCTGCTGGTGACGGGCGCAGGACCGGTGGGCCTAAGCGGAGTCATGGCCGCCGCATCAGTCGGGGCGAGCACGATCATTGTCTCCGACCCGCTTGCCTCGCGCCGTGAGATGGCGCTCGACCTCGGTGCGACCCATGCTCTCGATCCCGCCGATGGCCCGCTGGCGGAACGAGTGCGCACCATAGTTCCGGGCGGGATCGCCGCCATGCTCGATACATCGGGCGTACCGGCGGTGATCGAGGATGGCCTGGGTGCCATGGCAGTACTCGGACGCCTCGCCATGGTCGGCGTGCCGCGCAGCGCCGATGCCGCGATCTCGCTCAACCTGCTGCACATGCTCTCGCTCGGCATGAAGGTCTGCGGCGTGACCGAAGGCAATGCGGATCCGCAGGATTTCCTGCCCAGACTGATCGAACTCCATGCCGCCGGAAGGTTCCCGTTTGACCGCATGATCCGCACGTATCCGCTCGACCGGATCAACGAAGCGGTCGCAGACCAGCACGCGGGTCGCTGCGTCAAGGCCGTGCTGACGATGTAACATTCTGGCCGGGCAGCCTAACGACTGTCCGGCCTCACCCCTCGGATCGACCCCTGATCGCGTCGAAGTGGCGAAAGAATGCGCGCTGGCGCAGGACGCCGAAGAAATCGAGCATAAGCGGCAAGGCTTGCTCGACGAGATCGGCCGCCTCGTCCACTTCCACACGCCCGGTCACGCGTTCGAGGAAAGTCGTGGCCTCCCACTTGCCAACGAAGTCCGCCGCCTCGACGTAGAAGCCCAGCACTTCGGGCGTGTAGTCCAGATGCGCGTCGAAACCGGCCTTGCGCATGTCCCCCCAGATGCGGACCATCTGCGCGTCTGAAATGGACAGCGCATCGCCGTCCGGCGTCTCGATAAGCGTGAGAACGCCTATCCCGGCCAGGATCCGCGCGTCCTCTGCGGCGGAGGGATAGGTTTCTAGCAGCGACGCGATCATGACCGGCCCCTGATCCTGTCCGGACCGGTGCGCCACCAATTGTTCAAGCTGATCCAGAGCGCTGGTATCGACGCGTGGCTGCGCCCCGCCGCCCTCCATCAACGCCTTGATCTGCGGCAGGGTCAGGCGGCTTTCGTGCTGGAGCTTGCGAACCGTGGCGATCGCCTGAACGTGATCCTCACGGTAGATCGCAACCGTGCGCTTGGGCCGATCGGGCTCCGGAATGACGCCGCTGCGCAGATAGAGGCGGATAACCTCACGGTGCACCCCGGTGCGCTGTTCAAGCTCACGCATCTTCATCGGGACGTCTAGAGCATGAGACGGGCCCCTTCGCAATCCGGCGCGCCCGGCTTCCGAAAAGGCACAGCGCGGAGATCTGGCAGCCGATCAGGATCCCGATGGCCGTCATCGCTCCTTCGCGTCCGAAGCTGGGGCCCGCCGCTGCCAGCGCGCCGACGGCCATCTGGATCGCCCCATAGAGCCCCGAAGCCGACCCGAACGCCGCAGGATCGACGGAAGTGGCCAGCGCCAGCGCTGCCGGTCCCGCAAGGCCCACGCCGCATGTGAAAAGGAACATAAGGCCCGTCACCAGAAGCGGGCTGGCGAGGCCCGAAAGGAATGCTGCCAGCAGTCCGAGGGCCGCGCCCAGCGACAACCGGCATCCCAACGCCAACATCCGAGGTGCTGCCCAGCGGTGGCTTCGCCGCGATGCGGTGAAGCTGCCGACCCACGCTCCTGCTACCACCACGCCCAGATGCACGCCGCTGGCGTCAGGGGGCAGTCCGAAGCGCTGCTGATAGATGAGTGGAGCGACGCTGAGAAAGGCGTACCAACCCGTGGTGACGCAGCCGCCGCCGATCGCATAGGCCGCGAAGTGTCCTGACGTAATTAACCGCGCATAATTGCCCAGCACACCGCGCGTCGTGGAGGCGCGCGGTGTGCCGGTTTCCGGCAGGTGCGAGACGATCGCGAAAGTGTTGAGCGCCCCCATCAGCCCGAGCAGGATCAGGATGGCCTGCCAACCGGCATGGGCCACGAGAAAGCCGCCGATCATCGGTCCCAGTCCCGGTCCCACCAGGATCATCAGGTTGAGCCTGGCCAGGCTGCCGGTTGATCCTTCCTCCGTGGACACGTCGCGCACGATAGTCCGGGCGATGACCATGCCCGCGCTGCCGCCCAATGCCTGGGCGAAACGGCACAAGTTGAAGAAACTCGCCGAAAAGGCCGTCGCGGCGACAAGACTCGCCAGCGTGAAGACGGCACTGCCGCAGATCAGGATCGGACGCCGCCCGAAGCGGTCCGCCAACGGTCCATGCATCAGTTGCCCGAAGGCAAGACCCCATATGTAGAGGCTGATCCCGATTTGCAGTTCGGCTGTGCCGGCACCTAAGGCGTGCGCCGCAACGATCAGCGCGGGCGCGAAAATATGAATGCCGAGCGTCCCGCTCAGCGTCATCGAGCCGAGAAGCCAGACCGGCACCCTTGCGCGGGTGCCGATCCGTGCCTCGCCAACGCTGGCCGGCATTACTCGGCAGCGACGAGTTCGCCCTGCTCCGCCTCGAACATGTTGCTGAGGACGCGTCGCGCCTGGTTGACCGCGCCATCGCTGGCAATGCCCACGAAGGGACGGCCGGGATTGTCATCGATGCGAAGCTGCTGGGCTTGCAGCGTTTCCTCGTCCTCGGTGATCGTGTCGAAGAACTGGTCGAACAGCACGTCCGGCACGCCGCTCTCCTTCGATGCGGTGGTGCAGATCGTCCAGAGGTAGTGGCTGGTCTTGTCGGTTTCCGGCGTGATGAAGTGGTTGTTGGCCAGCATGAAACCGTTGTCACGCTTGCCTTCGTAAGCGCCGGTTCCGGCATCGCAGCCGCCGGCGTTCACGCGGCAGGTCATGCCCAGGCGGGGTTCGAAACGCACCTCCTGCCAGCGATCGACCCGGCCCTTGAAGCCACCTGCATCGACGTAGGAGCGCGGCGGAACCGAGTTGGGCATCTTGCGCAGCAGGGTGACCTTGTTCCCGTCGAACTCCACCTTGGTGTCGGCCCCATAATGTTGTTCCGGGTTGCCGCCTATCGTGCGCGCATGGATGTACGGCACGTGCGTCAGGTCCATGATGTTGTCGATGATCAGCTGCCAGTCGGCCTTCACATGGAAGTTGTAAGGGCGCCAGGTCCAGGCAGGATCGTTATGCTCGGGGCTGTCGATCACGATCGACGGATCGGCCAGCGCCGCATCGCCCATCCAGATCCAGATCAGGTGATCCTTCTCGACCACCGGGTAGTGGCGCACATTTGCCGACGGCGGAATGCGGGTCTGGTTGGGAATGCGCGTGCAGGCGCCCAGCCGGTTGAACTCCACACCGTGATAGCAGCAGCGGATGATGTCGCCTTCGACATGCCCTGCGCTGAGCGGCATGGCGCGGTGGCTGCAGCGATCCTCCAGTGCAGCGATCTGGCCATCTGCGGTGCGGAACAACACGACCGCCTCATTCAGAAACCGCCGGGCCAGCGTCTTGCCGGACTCGACCTCAGCAGCGAAGGCCGCGACATACCAGGTGTTGTGGACGAACATGCAACTCTCCTTGTCCATTCCGGTCTTGTCGCCGGTCAGAATGCTTTGTGGGCATACGCTATCCGCGCGGAAATCCCGCCTCCAATCGCATTTGAATAAAGCCATTGGAAAAGCGGGATGACCACCGAGCCACGCGTGTCAGCGCAAGTAGAGCCCGCCGTTCATATCAAGCGTGGCGCCCACGAAGAACCCGCCTCTATCCGACGCGACGAGCGCAACAGCGGCGGCGATCTCACCCACTTCCATGAACCGGCCGACCGGCACTTCCGCCTCCACGCGCGCGATCTGCTCTTCCGAAAGGCGGCCCTTGGCGGTGTCGATCGGGCCGGGTGCGATGGCATTCACCGTCACACCGGTTCCAGCGAGATAACGCGCGAAATACTTGGAAAGCATGATCGCCCCCGCTTTCGAAGCGGCGTAGTGCGGTGAGGCGACCGTGCCGCCGTTCTGGCCCGCCAGCGAGGTGACGTTGACGATGCGGCCATAACCGTTCGCCTTCATATGCTCGGAGAATATCTGGCAGCTCAGGAATACGCTGCGCATGTTGATGGCGACGATCTCGTCGAATTCATCGGGGCTGATATCCTGGGTCGGCGTCCGCCGCGCCAGGCCTGCGTTATTGACCACGATATCCACCCGCCCCCATTCACCGGCGATCCGGTCACGCGCGGCAAGGAAATCGTCCTTGCTGCGAACGTCGAGCGCGATGGCCATGGCAGTCGTGCCCGACGGGTCGAGCGAGCACGCCACCGCTTCGGCGGCGGTGAGATCCAGATCGCTGACGGCTACTTTGCCCCCGCCAGCGTGAATCTCCCGCGCGACGGCCTCACCCACCCCGCGTCCACCGCCGGTAACGAGGGCCGTGCGCCCCGCGAAGGAAAAGCTGCCGTTCTGGGGAAGCTGGGTAGGCGTGGTCATCGCGAGTTCCTTGGTTCCTGAATTTCCGTTAAAAAAGGCGGGGAACGGCACGCCCGCTCCCCACCAGGCCGTCAGCGGCGCAGGGAGATCGTCACGCCATAAGTGCGCGGCGTATTGGTGAAGATCTTCCAATAGGTGGTGCCATTGCCGGGCACCGCAAGGAACGCGGTGATGTCGTCGGCATTGACGATCTGATAATTGTTGGTGAGGTTCTTGCCCCAGATACCGACCGTCCAGCGGCCGTCCGAGGATTCGTAGTTCAAGCGTGCGTTCAGCGTGCGGCCGCGCGTGTCGTTGTAGAGGTTCTCGTAAAGCCGCAGCGTATTGGCATCGTCGGTCGAGATGCGGGACGAATAGCTGAAGTCCATCTGCGGCGTCAGCGTCGCACCGTTACCCAGCTGCGCATCATAGCTGGCGCCAATGGTAAAGGCATCGCGCGGCGCGAACTTGGCGGGATTGCCCGAGTAGTCGAGGCCGACCAGCGGATCTTCGAGCGAGGTATACTTGCCGATCAGGTGCGTATAGTTGCCCGTCAGGCGCAGGCCGTCCATCGGACGCAGGACGGATTCGATTTCCCAGCCCTTCATCTTCAGCGTGCCGTTGTAGGTGTGGGCAATGCCGCCCGCGCCTGAGAAGTTCTGGAGATCCTTGGTCTTCTGGTGGAACAGGGCGACGTTGAAATCGAGCATGTTGTCGAACAACCGCGTCTTTGCGCCGACTTCGTAGTTTTCGGCATGTTCCGGCGCCAGCGGGATGGTGGGATTGAGGTAGGCGTTGTCTACGAAGCCGCCCGATTTGAAGCCCTTGGCGTAGGTCGCATAGAGGTTGATCTTGTCGGTGGGCTGGTACTTCAGCGTGAAACGCGGCGTGAAGGCGCCCCAGGTCTTGCCGCCCGACGCGATCACTTCGCCGGGGAACCCGAAGCCCGGGATCGCGCCGGCGTCGGTGGTCGAATAGGCGTGGTAATCGATCGTCTTGCGATCAGAGGTATAGCGACCACCCGCCACGACCGACAGCTGATCGGTCAGTTTCAACGTCGCTTCCCCGAATACCGCGATGCTGCGAACGTTGCCGTCCTGAACGCGCGTGATATTGGTGATATCCGGGTTGCGGCGGATGCTCGCGGGAACGGCAGAGCCCGGCAGCGGGCTGTAATTGAAGATGTTCTCCGTCGAAACGTCGGCCGAGAGGTAATAGGCGCCGACGACGTAGGAAAATACGCCCGGTGCCGAGGCAAAGCGCACTTCCTGCGTAAAGCTGCGGTTGCGCACCACCTGGCGGCGGTCGAACACCGGAACCTCGGTTCCCACCGGCACGTCGTCATTGGTCGCGCGGCTGTCGTTCATGCGATAACCGGTGATCGCGGTAAGCGTGCCGCCAAGGAGATCCAGGTCCCCGCGCAGATAGCCACCACGCAGGCGCTGACGATAGGGCGATGCGGCGAAGTCGTTGTTCACCCATTTGCCATTGGTGAAGTCTCCGAACGTGTCCGGCACTACCTGATTGCCGCCGATCCCTAGGCCGATCGCGCCGCCATTGCCCTTGGTGTAGCTGTAGTCGCCCGAAAGCACGATCTTCAGCGTGTCGGTAGGCTGGAACAGCAGCTTGCCGCGTGCGGCGTAACCATCGGTCTTGCCGTAGCTGCCAGACTGGTTGGGCGTATCGATCTGGCCGTCCGACGTTTCGGTGCTGAACGCGAAGCGCGCGGCGATCTTGTCCTCCACCAGCGAGGTGTTCAGCATGCCCTCGCTACGGAAGTAGCCGGCGTTCCCGCCGGTCGCCTGGAAGAAGTAGTCGTCCTTGAATTCGGGGTTCTTGCTGATGACGGCGATGGCGCCGCCCACCACGTTGCGGCCGAACAGCGTGCCCTGCGGGCCGCGCAGCACTTCCACACGGTCGATATCGTAGAAGTTCGCGTTCAGGTCGTTGTTGAAGACGTAGTAGATGTCATCCATGAAATAGGCGACCGGCGTATCCAGCGTTGCCGTGCGGAACGTGGACACGTTGCCGCGAATCGCCACGATCGACAGGGACTTGTCCGCTGTATTGATCGTGATGCCCGGCATCTGCTGCGTCAGGGCCGTGGGGCTGAAGACCTGTTCCGTGCGCAATGCTTCGCCGCCGAAGGCCGCAATCGAGAAAGGCACCTCGCGCACGGTGGACGCGCGGCGCTGGGCAGTAACAATGATGTCCTGCACGCCGCTACCGCCGCCCGAGCGCGCTTCGGACGGAGAATCGGTAGGTGGTGAAGCCTCGGCTGCGCCGGCAGCATCCGGCCCGGCCGTTCCGGAGGAGTCCGCAGCCGCGGAAGTCTGTGCATGCGCGGGCATAAACGCCACGACGGAAAGCGCGCAGGCGGCAACGGAAGTCATATACTTGAATGTCATGGAAGGCTCTCCCCAAGGGTTTTGTTGCGGCTTAGCTGCCACCTTGAGACCAGGGAGAAGCCGCAAACGATATCGCTGGCAATAGTTTCATCCCGGTTTTCGAATGGTAAGACCATATTCCGATTGGGGTTGGCGGAAATCTGCGGGTAGCTCGAAAGGGCAAACGAGAACCGCCACCCCCGCACCTGAAGGACAGGCTTCAAGAGGAGGGTCGAGGCGATCGAAGACGACCAAGGAAGAGCCTGAACCATGCAGCCACAAGACAGCACCGACCTCACCCGCGTTGGCCCCGGAACGGTCATGGGATCGTTCATGCGCCAGTACTGGATGCCTGCCTGCCTCTCCTCCGAAGTGAAGGCAGATGGCGATCCCGTGCGCCTGATGATCCTGTGCGAAAAGCTGATCGCCTTCCGCGACAGCTCCGGCCGCGTCGGCATCATGGACCACCGCTGCCCGCACCGCTGCGCCTCGCTCTTCGTGGGCCGCAACGAGCAGAACGGCATCCGCTGCGTCTATCATGGCTGGAAGTTCGACGTGGACGGCAAGTGCGTGGACATGCCCTCGGTGCCCGCCCGGATGGATTTCAAGGAAAAGGTCCACGCCAAGGCCTACAAGACCCACGAGGCCAATGGCCTCATCTGGGTCTACATGGGTGAGAACCAGGCCAGCCCGCCGCCGCTTCCCGATATCGAGGCGACCATGCACCCCGATGCGGAGATCTGGTGCCTCCAGCGCGACTGCAACTGGCTTCAGGCGCTGGAAGGCGACATCGATACCAGCCACGTCGGCTTCCTCCACGTCGGCTCGATCGAGGCGGACGATCTCGACGAAGATCACCCGATGCGCCCGACCGTGCTGAACCGCGCGCCGGAGTACGAAGTGCTCCAGTCGGACTGGGGCGTCATGTACGGCGGCTATCGCCCCAACGACGATGGCCAGATGTCATGGCGTGTGGCGCACTACATGTTCCCGTTCTGGACGCAGACGCCCAATAACCGCTTCACTACGCGCGCCATCGCCCGCGCCTGGGTGCCGATGGACGACGAGCATTCGATGCTGTTCGACATCACCTGCGGCGTCGACGCCGGCAACCCGGCCTATACCTCCACGCTCAAGGACGGCACCCCGCTGTTCGGCCCGCTGGAATATGCCCCCCAGACCACCGACTGGTTCGGCCGCTGGCGCTCACCCGACAGCGAGGCCAACGACTGGGCGATCGACCGCGAATCCCAACGCAACGGCACCCAGTTCACCGGCATCGCCAATATCACGATGCAGGACCAGGCCGTGACCGAGAGCATGGGCCCGATCACCGATCACAGCTTCGAGAACCTGGCCCCGACCGACCAGATGATCGCCCGCGTCCGCCGCCGCGCCCTGATCGCCGCTCGCGCCTTCGTCAACAAGGGCGTGGTGCCGCCGGGTGTCGAAGATCCTTCGATCTTCTACCGCGCGCGCGCCGGATCGTTCCTGCACGATCCGCAGGACAGCCTGCAGAACGCGTATGAGTCCGCGCTTGCAAGGGCCGTTCGCTGGCCCGAAACCGTTGAAGCGGCAGAGTAATGGAAACCGGCGGGATAGTGCGATCCATGCACCGTCCCGCCAGAAAGAAAAGGACAGAGGGTGACGAGACGCATGAGGGTCTCCCACGGGCGCCGATCCATCGCGCACCGGGGCGACCACCGGACGCATCGTGCCTCAAGGAGAGTGTGATGCAGGCATTCATTCGGACCATCCGCTGGGAAGCGGAAGGCATCAATTCCTACGTGCTCGAACCCGTCGGCGGCGGCCTGCTGCCTGCTTTCGAACCGGGCGCGCATATCGACGTTCAACTGAAGCCGGGCCTTGCCCGCAGCTACTCGCTGGTCAACGATCCCGCCATTCGCGGCTACTACGAGATCGCCGTCCATCACGCGATCGACAGCCGCGGCGGCTCGAAGCACATCCACCAGGAATGGCGCGTGGGCGACCGCGTGGAGATCTCGGAACCAAAGAACAACTTCCCGATGGTCGAGGATGCATCGCATACCGTGCTGATCGCGGGCGGCATCGGCATCACCCCGATGCTGCCGATGATCGCCCGCCTCGAAAAGCTGGGCCGGACCTGGGAACTGCATTACGTCGCCGCCACGCCCGAACGCGCCGCCTATGTCGAGCGGATCGAGGACCACGACCGCGTCAACGTCGTCTATGACGGACTGCCCGGCGCGCAGCGGCTCGACCTTGCCGCGATCTGCGCCGCCGCACCGGCCGACGCGCATCTTTATTGCTGCGGCCCGAACGGCATGCTCGATGCTTTCGTCGCGACCAATGCCGCGCGGCCCAAGGGCCATGCCCATATCGAGTACTTCTCGGCCGAGACCGAACTGGCGACCGAGGGCGGCTACACGCTCGAACTCGCGCGCAGCGGCAAGACGCTGATGGTGTGCGAAGGCGAGACCATGCTGGATGCCCTGCTCGGTGCCGGGGTCGACGTTGGCTTCGCCTGCTCGGAAGGCGTCTGCGGCACTTGCGAGGTCAAGGTTCTGGGCGGCATTCCCGACCACCGCGACCACTTCCTGAGCGAAGACGAAAAGGCCGCCAATCGCTCGATCATGGTCTGCTGCTCGGGCGCGAAGACGGCCAACCTCGTCCTCGACATCTGAAAGCTCGGCCATCGACAGCGGGATTGGCCATCCCGGCGAGAACAAAAAGGGGCAAAGACCCCATGAAGAGGAGAAGCTGTGGCGATCATCGCGACAGACCGGGACGCGAAGGGCTTGCTGGACGACGCACCGATGTCGTCCTTCCAGGTATGGACGGTCCTGATGATAGCGGCGACCGTCGTACTGGACGGTCTCGACAACCAGATGCTGGGGCTCGCCGCCCCGTCGCTGCTCAAGGAGTGGGCGATCGGGCGTGACGCGCTTGGCGTGGTCTTCGCGATGGGCTTCGTGGGCATGGCGATTGGAACCCTGGCGGCCGGCTACATCGGCGACCGCTTCGGCCGCCGCGGCGCCCTCTTAGCAGGCGTCGTCCTGTTCGGCGTGGCAACGCTGCTGACCGGCACGAGTACCAGCCTCTGGCACATCGCTCTCCTCAAGACGCTGGCCGGCGTCGGCCTCGGCGGCGTGCCCGGGACGGCCAGCGCGATGATCGCCGAATTCACGCCGACCCGCTGGCGCAGCGTGGCGGTGACGTTCGGGGTCGTCTGCGTCTCGATCGGCGGCATCCTCGGCGGGATCGCCGCGGCAGCCGTGCTGCCGGTGCTGGGCTGGCGCTGGCTGTTCTACCTCGCCGGCATTGCGACCATCGCCTTTACCGTGTTGCTCCACTTCATCCTACCGGAATCGCCGCGTTTTCTCGAAAGCCGTCCCGAACGGCGGGCTCAATACGAGCAGCTGATGCGCCGGATCGGCCACGCGCCCCTACGGGGTGGCCACGCCACCATGGAAATGGCAGAGAACGTGCCGTTTACCGAGCTCCTGCAAGGGCGTCTGCTGCGCGACAGCCTCGCCCTTTCGCTAGCGATGTTCTCCGGCATGTTCATGATCTACCTCATGTTCAACTGGTCACCGACGTTGCTGTTCTCCTCCGGCTTCAGCCTGGCCTCGGCCAGCCTGGGCCTCACCAGCTTCAACCTCGGCGGCACGCTGGGTGCGATCGGCGCTTCGGTGGCGATCATGCGCTTCGGCTCACGCCCAACGCTCATCCTGATGGCGCTGGTCGGTGTGACGGCATGCCTCTTCCTCGCCTTCCTTAAGACCAGCGGGGGCAGCAACGAGACCGCCATGCTGGCGGGCCTCGGTGCGCTGGGCCTCTTCGCCAGTGCCGCACAGTCGGCGATGTTCGCGGTGGGCGCCCATGCATTCCCGACAGCGGTGCGCGCACGCGGCCTGGGCCTGATGGGCGCCGCCGGTCGCGCCGGGGCCATCGTCAGTTCAGTGGCCGGTGCGAGCCTGATCGGCGGCGGCAATTTCCTGTTCTTCGGCATTCTGGCCGCACTCATGCTGGTCAATGCCTTGGGTTTCATCGCCGTGCGCGGGCATGTCCCGCCGCTCGGCCGCTCCGCACTCGGCCGCAAGGAAATGACCGCGTGAACGACAGCTTCGACTATATCGTGATCGGCTCCGGCTCGGCCGGAAGCTTGATGGCCAATCGCCTCTCCGCCGATCCCGGCAATCGCGTCGCCCTGATCGAGGCGGGACCATCCGACCGGAAATGGCCAGTAAACTTCAAGACCGTCATGCCGGTCGGCAACATCTTCCTGCTGCCAAGCGATCAGACCAACTGGAAGCAGTCCCTGAAGGGCAATGCGGCCGTCGGCAATCGGACGATCAACTTCCCGCGCGGCAAACTCCTGGGCGGATGCAGCGCGATCAACGGCGGCGTCTACATCCGCGGCCAGAAGGAAGACTACGACGCCTGGGAGGCCGCCGGAAACCAGGGCTGGTCCTACGAGGACGTGCTGCCTGCGTTCAGAGCGGTCGAGAACTATGCCGGGCCGGACAAGCCGTGGCACGGCAAGGGCGGCGAACTCGATGTGCAAAAGCCGCGTTCTTACAATCCGGTCACCGGCGCCATACTCGACGCCGCCGAACAGGCCGGACACTATCGTAACGACGACTTCGCCGGAGAGCGCAAGGACGGCTTCGGCCGCTACGACCTCAACCAGCGCAAGGGCACCCGCCTTTCCAGCGCGCGCGCCTTTTTGCACCCTGCGCTTGGGCGCCCCAATCTGACCGTGCTCGACGAGACCCTCGTCCGCCGCATCGTGTTCGACCGGGGCCGCGCAACCGGGATCGAGATCGAGCGCGAAGGCGTTCGCAGCTTGCTCAATGCCCGGCGCGAGATCGTGCTCTGCGCAGGCGCGACCAATTCGCCGCAATTGCTGATGCTCTCCGGCATCGGCCCGGCGGACCATCTGCGCGAAGTGGGCATTGAGCCGCTCCACGACCTTCCGGGCGTCGGCGCGCATCTTCAAGACCATCCCACGGTCCATGTCGCGATGGAGAACCCAAGCGGGGAATCCTACGCCGTCTCGGCCAAGTCGTTGCCGCGCCTCCTTGCCAGCCCGTTGCAATATCTTGTCAGCCGCACCGGCATGCTGGCGTCCAACGTAGCGGAATGCGGGGGTTTTCTTTGTACGGATAGCAGCGGCCGGCCGGACATCCAGATCACGTTCCTCGTCGGCCTGAAGCTCGACGCCCGCGCCATTCCGCGCCGCCATGGCTACATGGGGCTCGTCCAATTGCTCCGCCCGCGCAGCGCCGGATCAGTGCGTCTTGCCAGCAATCGGGCCGAGGACAAGCCGGTAATCGATCCCAACTTCTTCGCCGATCCCTACGACATGAAGACGCTGATCGCGGGTTTCCGTGAAGCGCGGCACATCTTCGCCCAACCCGCACTTGCCCCCCTCACCGGCGCCGAGATCGAGCCCGGCGTGCAGCATCAGACCGACGCGGAAATCGATGCGGCTCTGCGCAAGATCGTCAATACCGCCTACCATCCAACGGGCACCTGCAAGATGGGCCCGGACTCCGATCCGATGGCGGTAGTCGACGGCCGTCTGCGCGTACGCGGAGTCTCCGGCCTGCGCGTCGTGGATGCCTCCGTCATGCCAGAGATCATCAGCGGCAACACCAGCGCCCCAACCATGATGATCGCCGAACGCGCCGCACGCTTCATCCTTGAGGACGCCGCCGCCTCGAACATCGCCGCCTGACAGGCCCCCCATTTCCAAGGAGTTCGACATGGAACTGACCTCAATAGCCCGCCCCGCCCTGCTCGAAACGATGGAGCAGGACATGCTGATCGGTGGCCAGCGCGTAGCCGCCGCCTCGGGCAAACGGTTCGAGACCCGCAATCCCGCGACCGGCGACCTGCTCGCCATGGTCGCGCAAGGAGATGCCGAGGATGTCGACCGCGCCGTCAAGGCGGCGCGCGCGGCGCTGGAGGGCCCGTGGCGGCGCATGAAGCCCGCCGAACGCCAGCGGATCATGCTGCGCCTCGCCGACCTCGTCGAAGCCCATTACGACGAACTGGCCATGCTCGATACGCTCGACTTAGGCGCGCCGCTATCGCGCACCGTGCTAGGCAAGACGCGCGCCGCTGCGCTGCTGCGTTACTACTCCGGGCAGGCGACGCTGATCGCGGGCGATACGCTCAACAATTCCGCGCCAGGCGATGTGCTGTCGCACACCCTGAAGGAGCCAGTCGGCGTGGTCGCTGCGATCAATCCATGGAACGGCCCGGTCGGCATGGCAGTGTGGAAGACCGGCCCGGTGCTGGCGAGTGGCTGTACGCTGGTGATGAAACCCGCCGAGCAGACCCCGCTTTCGGCGCTGCGCTTTGCCGAACTGTGCCTGGAAGCCGGCGTGCCTGAAGGCGTCGTCAACGTCGTTACCGGGCTTGGAGATGCAGGCGCCGCGCTCTCGGCACATCCGGGCGTAGACAAGATCGCCTTCACCGGATCGACCGGCGTGGGCGAGAAGATCATCAGGGCCGCGGCGCCGACGATGAAGCGCGTGACGGTCGAACTTGGCGGTAAATCGCCCAACATCGTCTTCGCCGATGCCGATCTGGACAAGGCAGTTCCTGCCGCCGCCATGGCCGTTTTCGCCAACTCCGGCCAGATTTGCAGCGCAGGCACCCGGTTGTTCGTCCAATCATCCATCCGCGAGGAGTTCATGGAACGCCTCGCCGCCTTCACCCGCACGATCCGGGTCGGCGATCCCCTCGATCCGCAGACGCAGATCGGCCCGGTCGTCTCGGCGCCGCAGATGGACAAGATTCTCGGCTACATCGACGGAGCACGCAGCGAGGGCGCGCAAGCGCTGGTCGGCGGTGCGCGCCTCGCCGGTCCCGGCTATGACGATGGCTACTTCATCGCGCCCACCATCTTCACCGACGTTCAGGACAGCATGACCATCGCGCAGGAGGAGATCTTCGGCCCGGTGCTATCAGCCTTCAGCTTCGACACGGTCGACGAAGTGCTGGAACGTGCCAACGCCACGCCCTTCGGCCTCGGCAGCGGCGTCTGGACGCGGGATCTTGCGACCGCGCACCGCATGGCACGCGGCATCCGCGCCGGTTCGGTCTGGGTGAACTGCTACCAGATGCTCGACCCCGGCGTGCCCTTCGGCGGGTTCGGGGTCAGCGGCTTTGGCCGCGAGTCCGGCCCGCATCACATCGAGGAATATCTCGAAACCAAGGCGGTGTGGATCAACCTCGACTGATCCCGGTCAGACCCAGCCCGATGCGCGCAAGTCGGGCTGGGTGAAGTCGGATCGGATCTGTGCGGCGCTTTCCTTGAGCAATTCCAGGAAACGCCGCTGAATCGCGGTGGGCCGCCAACTGCGCCGGGTGGTAATGCCGACAACGCGGCGACTGTGTTCGAGCGGTGCGCCGATCTGCGTCAGAAGCCCGCTGCGGATCTGCAGCGCAACCTGATCGGGAGAGAGCAGCGTCAGGAAATCGCCGTCGGTCAGCAGGCGGCCGATGATCATCACCGAACCGCATTCGATGGGAGTGGGCGGCAGCGCCCTTCCCTCGAACAGTTCCTGCCACTGCTCACGCAGCGGGGAATTGGCCGGTGCCACGATCCACGGAAACGCCGAAAGCTGCTCCATCGTCGGCCGCTCCACGCCCGCGAGCGGGTGCTGGCTTCCGGCCGCAATCACCAGGCGATCTTCCACCAGCGGCATCTGGTAAAGGTCGGCAATCTCGTAAGGCCGCAGCGCCCCCACGACCATGTCGATCACGCCGTCGCGCAGCGGCTCCACCAGTTCGCGCCAACTGCCTTCCAGCACCTTGAACGCCGCGCGCGGTTCTTCGCGGGCGAGCCCGGCCATGGCGGCCGGGGCGAGATAGGGCCGCGCCAGCGGCAGCGCGCCGAATGCGATCAATTCGCTGCCGCTGCGGCTGTCCAGCCCCAGGTCGGCAATGGCGGCGGCAATTTCGGCACTGGCAAGACGGGCTCCGCGCGCCAGCTTCTTTCCCGCCGGATTGAGCCAGACCACCCGCCCCCTGCGTTCAAGCAGCTTGCCGCCGATCATATGCTCCAGATCGCCGACCGCGCGATGCACGGCCGTCTGCGACAGGCCGGTGGTCTGTGCGGCCGCGGAAAAACTCCCCGCTTCGGCTAGGGCCATGAAAGCGCGCAGCTGAGTCATCGTCATCAGCCGTTCGGGATGCGCGAAAACCGCAGAAAGCCCCTTGGCCGCCGTAGAAAGGTGATCGAGCGCCAAAGTGGCACGCTCGATAACGATCTCGCCCATCGGCGTCACGACCATGCCTCCCGAGCGGCGCTCGAACAGCGTGTACCCGAACTGCTGCTCCAACTTGGCAAGGCCCTGAGTCAACGCCGGTTGTGAAAGGCTGACGACATCGGCCGCAGCGGTGATGCTGCCGTGTTCGCGGATCGCGAGAAGGGCTCGCAGATGCCGCAGGTTCAGGTCGAACGGATCGGTCGTCATGGACTTCCTTGGTCTACGCCATGGGGGCCCCGGCTCCAAGCCAGGAAAAATCGCATGGACGGCCTATATATTGAATGGTACGACCATTAGGTCAATGACTCGCGATGGGTATTGCCCGTTCATGCCAAGAGGAGAGGCTTTCCGTGGATTTCGAACTTCCCGAAGACGTCCGGAACATCTGTGACGTTACCCGCGACATCGTTCGCGACCTGTTGCCGCTGGAACAGCAGTTCGTGGAGACCGGCGAAGTTCCGCCGATCGTGCGCCAGACGCTGATCGATAATGGCTATTTCGGCATGGCCCTGCCGGAAGAATACGGCGGTCTCGGCCTTGGCGCACTGGCGCAAGCGGCAGTGCAGATCGAGTTGGCGCACCTGCCTCCCCAGTTCTGGACCGAATTGCGCCCGCTGATGGGCCCAGGCGCCAAGAACATCATCTATCACGCCAGTGAAGCCCAGCGCGAACACCTCCTGCCCGGCATGGCCACCGGCGAAATCGGCATCGCCTTTGCGCTGACCGAGCCGAACTCCGGCTCCGACCCGGGCTCCATGCGAACGACCGCCGTCCGCAACGCCGACGGTTGGGTGATCAACGGCAGCAAGACTTTCATTTCAAACGGGAAGAAGGCCAAGTACGTCATCGTCTATGCCTATACCGACAAGTCGGCAGGTTCGCGCGGCGGTATCTCGGCCTTTCTCATGCCCGCCGATACGCCGGGGTTCTCGGTAACCGGCACGATCGAACTGATGGGCACGGCCACGCCGGGCGTGTTCGAACTGAGCTTCGACAATTGCCAGGTCCCCGCCGATGCCTTGCTCGGCGAAGAGGGCCAGGGCTTCCGCTATGCGCTGGAAGGTCTCAACGAAGGCCGCATGAACGTCGGCGCGACGGCGGTGGGCATGGGCGAATTCGCGCTCCAACTCGCCATCGAGGAATCGAAGCAGCGCCCTGCCTTTGGCGGCGTGATCTCGGACTTCCAGGCGATCCGCCACTACATCGCGACCATGGCGACCGACATGCGCGCCGCGCGGCTGATCCTGCTCGATGCCGCTTGGCGCTATGACCAGGGCGACAAGCGCCGTGAACTCGCCTCGATGGCCAAGCTGTTCGCGACCGAGGCGGGCAGCCGCACGGTCGATACGGCCGTCCAGATCTTCGGCGGCACCGGCTACTGCCGCGGCTTCGCGGTGGAGCGCCTCTACCGCGACATTCGCATTACGCGGATCTACGAGGGTTCTTCGGAAATTCAGCGCAATACCATCGCGAAGGAACTGCTTCGCTGACAAGTCAAAGGGCAGGGAACCGGTCCCTGCCCTTCCTCCATCTCGTCCTAAATGATCTGGCCGTTGGCGCGCAAAGCGGCAATCGCCTGTTGGTCCAACCCAAGCTCCCCACATAGCACCGCTTCGCCGTGCTCCCCCAATCCGGAAACCAGTGAACGCGCCTGCGCCCGGCTTGCACTCATAGTGAAGGGCGGATTGGGAACGAGGTAGCTACCGGCCGCATCTTCAACCCTCGACATGGCACCGCGCGCAGCAAGTTGAGGATCGGCAAGAACTTCGTCCATCTCGCGATATCGCCCGCAAGGAACTCCGTGGCGCGAGAGAACGTCCTCGGCCTCCGCCGACGAGCGCCCGGTGGTCCATTCCTCCACGAGCGAAAGCATGGTTGTCCAGTTCGCATTGCGATCGGCATTGGTCAGGAAGCGCGGATCTTCGCGCCATTCCGGGTGGCCCACCGCCTCGGTCAATTGCTCGAAGTTCTTGGGGCTGGTCGGCGCCACCATAACGAAACCATCTTGCGTTCTGAGCGGCGTGTAGAGCGGTCGTCTGGGACCGCCCGGAAATTGCGCTTCCTGCGTCTCGAATACGAGCATGCCCACCATTGCTTCCAGCATCGAAAGGTCGATGTACTGGCCCACACCGGCGCGTTCGCGTTGATAGAGCGCTGTCTGTATCGCGCCGAACGCATGCGTTCCGCCCAAAACGTCAGCCACGAAAATGCCCGATGTGGCGGGCCGGTTGGCATCGTCCTGATAGTGCAGATTGACCATGTCGAAGCCGCTGGCCGCGTGAATCACCGGCGCATAGGCCGGAAAGTTCGCCTTGGGGCCCTGCTGGCCATACCCGGAGATCGAGCAATAGATCAGGCGTGGATTGATCTGCGCGAGTGTCTCGTAATCGAGCCCGAACCGCTTCATCACGCCGGGCCGGAAATTCTCGACCACCACGTCGTAATCTGCCGCCAGACGGTGGATGAGATCACGGATTTCGGGCGATTTGAGATTACACGCCAGACTGCGCTTGCCGGCATTGAGATGGCCAAAATAGGCAGAACGACCTTCGCGCAACGGCGGCCTTGCGCGCACCTGATCGCCTTCCAGCGACTCGATCTTGAGCACATCCGCGCCCAGATCAGCCAGCATCCGCGTGGCGAACGGCCCTGCCATAACCGATGTGAAATCCAGTACACGCACGCCCGCAAGCGCGTCGCCACCCTCCTGCTTCGGGTTTCGATCCATCCTCGCCACTCCAATAGGACATAATATTTAATGGTCCTACCTTTTGCACTGGAGTCGAGACGGGGTCAATCATTCGCTGGATGACGCGCCTTTGGCGCGCTTTCGCGGAGCGCTCCCCTGCGCCTTGATGTTCTTGCGAACGTGTCGATAGACGCGCTCCAGATGCTTGCGCATTTCCTCCGCCGCAGCTTCGGCATCGCGAGCCCGCAGGAAGCGGATCAGCTTGAAGCGGGATTCGATCAGGGTTTCCTGCAAGGTTTCGTAACCGGGCCCGCGCACGAATTCGTGAAGGATGCCGGAAAGGGAATCGACGAAGATTCCGAACATGCGATTGCCCGTCGCGCGGGCAAGCACGTCGTAATAGGCAGCAGCACATTCGTAGCGCGCCTCCACCGAGGTTTCCTCTCGCGTACGCTCCGCGATCGCTTCCAGTTCGGCAAAATGCTCCTCGGTTCCCCGCTCGCAGGCAAGGCGCACGACGATATCCTGGATGGCGATGCGCGCCTCGGTCAACTCATCGAGTGAGATATCGCCCAAGTGGACGTAATCCTGCATGGCCTGGACAATTCGGTCAGGTTCGGCCGACTGGATAACTGCCCCGCCCTTCACGCCTTTGAGGTTGCGAATAATCCCTGCAACTTCCAAACTGCGCAGAGCCTCACGCAGGGCACCTCGGCTGACCTGGAATTGGGCTGCCAATTCACGCTCGGAGGGGAGCTTGTCTCCCGCCTTAAGCGTTCCGGCCGCAAGCTGGCCACGTATCTGCTCGCAGATCACTTCGAACGCGCGCTGCGTTTTGATCGGCGCGAACGCAGGCTTTTCGGTACTTGCTGTGGCCACTGCTCTTCTCTCTTCGGCGATGAATAAGCGTACTCCGATCATCGCCAATTGCGCAATGCCCGGACCACTTGGTTGACAGACAGATACAAAACATTAATGGTCCAACCATTATACAAGGAGTGGAGAGATGAAGATCCTCGTGCCCGTAAAGCGGGTGATCGACTATAACGTAAAGCCGCGCGTGAAGGCGGATGGCACGGGTGTTGACCTGGCCAACGTCAAGATGAGCATGAACCCGTTCGACGAGATCGCGGTCGAAGAAGCTATCCGCATCAAGGAAGCGGGCAAGGCTGAAGAGATCGTCGCCGTCTCGGTCGGCTCGGCCAAGGCGCAGGACACGCTGCGCACCGCACTCGCCATGGGCGCCGACCGCGCGATCCTGATCGAGACCGACGCAGAGGTTGAACCGCTGGCCGTCGCCAAGATCCTCGCGGGCGTAGTCGCCGAAGAGAATCCCGGCCTCGTGATCTTGGGCAAGCAGGCGATCGACGACGATTCGAACCAGACCGGCCAGATGCTCGCCGCGCTGCTGGGCCGCCCGCAGGGCACTTTCGCCAGCAAGGTCGAGTTGGGCGGTGATGTGGGGGGCGACCACGTTGCCGTGACCCGCGAAGTCGATGGCGGTCTGGAGACCGTGAAGCTGGCCCTGCCCGCGATCGTCACCACCGACCTGCGCCTCAACGAGCCGCGCTACGCTTCGCTGCCGAACATCATGAAGGCGAAGAAGAAGCAACTCGATGTGAAGACCGCCGCCGATTACGGCGTCGACATCGCCCCGCGCCTCAAGACCCTCAAGGTCTCTGAACCGCCGGTCCGTGTCGCAGGCGTCAAGGTTGCCGACGTCGATGCGCTCGTCGTCAAGCTCAAGGAACTGGGTGTAGCCTGAGGGCACAGCCCGGGAAGGATTTAGAACGATGAAGACGCTCGTTTGGGTCGAACACGACAACGCGTCGGTCAAGGACGCAACGCTCCACACCGTCACCGCTGCCGCCAAGCTGGGTGAAGTTCACCTGCTGGTCGCAGGGTCAGGCTGCCGCGCCGCCGCCGAAGCCGCCGCGAAGATCGCCGGTGTCGCCAAGGTCCACGTGGCCGACAACGCCGCCTACGAACACGCGCTGGCCGAAAATGTCGCGCCGCTGATCGTGGAACTGATGGGCCACCACGACGCGTTCCTGGCGCCCGCCACCACCACCGGCAAGAACGTCGCCCCGCGCGTGGCCGCGCTGCTCGACGTGATGCAGCTGTCGGACATCCTCTCGGTTGAGGGTGAGAAGACCTTCACCCGTCCGATCTACGCCGGCAACGCCATCGCCACCGTCGAATCGAGCGATGCCAAGCTGGTGATCACCGTGCGCGGCACGGCCTTCGAAAAGGCCGCTGCCGAGGGTGGTTCGGCTGCGATCGAAGACGTCGCCGGTGCCGGTGACGCGGGCCTCTCCAGCTTCGTGGGCGCCGAACTCGCCAAGTCGGAACGTCCGGAACTGACCAGCGCCAAGGTCATCGTCTCGGGCGGCCGCGCGCTGAAGGATTCGGAAACCTTCGAACAGGTCATCATGCCGCTTGCCGACAAGCTCGGCGCCGCCGTCGGTGCCTCGCGCGCGGCTGTCGACGCGGGCTACGTGCCCAACGACTACCAGGTCGGCCAGACCGGCAAGATCGTGGCTCCCGAAGTCTACATCGCGGTCGGCATCTCGGGCGCGATCCAGCACCTTGCGGGCATGAAGGACTCCAAGACCATCATCGCCATCAACAAGGACGAGGACGCGCCGATTTTCCAGGTCGCCGATGTCGGCCTCGTGGCGGATCTGTTCAGCGCCGTGCCGGAACTGACCGGCAAGCTCTGAGCTATATTGCTCCGATCCCTTTTCGAGGCACAGCAGCATGATTGAACGTGAAGAGATGCCTTACGACGTGGTGATCGTCGGCGGTGGGCCTGCCGGCCTGTCCACGGCGATCCGGCTCAAGCAGGTCGATCCCGAACTGGCTGTTTGCGTGCTGGAAAAGGGCTCGGAGATTGGCGCGCACATCCTTTCGGGTGCGACTATCGATCCCAAGGCGCTCGACGAACTGCTGCCCACCTGGCGCGAAGACGGTTGCCCGCTGGCCGAAACGCCGGTGACGGACAATCTGCACTGGCACCTGACCAAGAAGAAGAAGTTCGCGCTGCCGCACTTCATCCAGCCGCCTTTCATGTCGAACGACGGCAACTACACCGGATCGCTGGGCAACCTCTGCCGCTGGCTGGCCGAACAGGCCGAGGCGCTGGAGATCGAGATTTTCCCGGGCTTCCCGGCGGCCGAGATCCTCTACGACGACAACGGTGCCGTCATCGGGGTGCAGACCGGCGACATGGGGGTCGACCGTGAAGGCAATCCGAAGGGTGACTTCCAGCCGGGCATGAACCTGCTGGGCAAGTACACCGTGTTCTGCGAAGGCGCGCGCGGCCACCTGACCAAGCGGCTCAAGGAAAAGTACGACCTTGAGGCGAATTGCCAGCCGCAGATCTACGGCCTGGGCATCAAGGAACTGTGGGACATCGATCCCGCCAAGCACGTTCCCGGCCGCGTGATCCACACGCAGGGCTGGCCGCTCAGCGAGAACAATGCCTGGGGTGGCGGTTTCCTCTATCATCAGGCGAACAATCAGGTCGCGCTCGGCTTCGTTACCGCGCTCGATTACAAGAATCCCTACGTCTATCCGTTCGAAGAATTCCAGCGCTGGAAGCAGCACCCGGAAATCCGTGCGATTCTGGAAGGCGGCAAGCGCGTCGCCTACGGTGCGCGCGCGATCAACGAGGGTGGCTGGCAGTCGGTGCCGCAGTTGGCCTTCCCGGGCGGCGTGCTGGCGGGTTGCTCGGCCGGTTTCGTCAACGTGCCGCGCATCAAGGGCACGCATACCGCGATGAAGAGCGGCATGCTGGCGGCCGAGGCGATTGCCGCGGCGATCAAGGCTGGCCGTGAGCAGGATGCGCTGACCGAATACGACACGGCCGTGCGCGAAAGCTGGATCGCCAAGGAACTGAAGCTCGTCCAGAATGCCGAGCCGATGGTGGCGAAGTGGGGCGGCGAGCTGGGCACGATCCTGGCGGGAGCCGACATGTGGCTGCGCACGCTGTTCGGCTTCGGCCTGGCCAAGCCGATGAAGCATCACACCGATGCCTCGTGCACGCAGCGCGCCGATCTCTATAAGCCGATCGCCTATCCCAAGCCGGACGGCGTGATCAGCTTCGACCGTCTGACCAGCGTGTCCTACTCGTTCACCAATCACGAGGAAGACCAGCCGGTCCACCTGAAGCTGAAAGACCCCACGGTTCCGACCGCGATCAACCTGCCGGTCTATGCCGGGCCAGAGGCGCGCTATTGCCCGGCGGGCGTCTACGAATTCGTCGATCCGGACGGTTCAGGCATGAAACTGCAGATCAACGCGCAGAACTGCGTCCACTGCAAGACCTGCGACATCAAGGACCCGACTCAGAATATCGAATGGGTCACGCCCGAAGGCGGCGGCGGTCCGAACTATCCCAATATGTAGCCATCTTCACTACGCACCGCCGATAACAGTGCCGAACTCGCGTACCCCCTCTGTTGCGCAATTCTGGCTGTGGATCACAGGCCTCGATCGCCGACATCGAAGCCATTCAGGACCAGCCAGCCATTTCGCCATTGCGACCTTTCGTTAGGCTGCTTCGTTCCAAGCGGATGAGGTGGATGGCTCCCGCTCACGGCATCTGAGTGCCAAGATGGGTTTGCTGTCAATGCAACCCCAGCAAGGAGCCACCCGCCATGGAGATTATCACGATCGGCCTGGATTTGGCCAAGAACGTTTTTCAGGTTCACGGTATCAGCGCGACCGGTGAGGTTCTACTTCGCAAGGCGCTGCGGCGATCGCAGATGCTGCCGTTCTTTAAGAAGCTTCCGCCGTGCCTGGTGGGCGCCGAGGCCTGTGGGACATCGCATCATTGGGCGCGCGAATTGACCAGGCTGGGGCATGAGGTGCGGCTGATGCCGGCAGCTTACGTAAAGCCATATATGAAACGCGGTAAGAACGATGCTGCCGACGCCGAAGCGATCTGCGAAGCGGTCACACGTCAGACGATGCGCTTCGTGCCTATCAAGTCACGCGAACAGCAGGCGGCGTTGTCGCTACACCGTGTGCGCAGCCTGTTGATTAAACAGCGCACACAGCTCGTCAACATGATGCGCAGCGTGCTCGCCGAGCAGGGTATCGCCATCCCGGTCGGGATCGTGAAGGCACTGCAGATGGCGCGGGAGATCGTTGACGGTGAGGCCGAACTCGATCTGCCGGCCGAGGCGACGAACGTCGTCGCCATGCTGGCAGAGCAGCTTCTTCAGCTTCACGCCCAGTTGCGCAAGCTCGACCTGCGTCTCGTCGCTCTGCAGCGGAGCGACGAGCGGGCCCGGCGTCTGGCCACGATCCCTGGTATCGGGCCGATCGGCACGACCGCGCTCTCCGCGTCGGTGACCGATCCAAGCCAGTTCTCGTCAGGACGTCAGTTCGCTGCTTGGCTAGGACTGACCCCGCGGCAGAGCTCGAGTGGCGGCAAGGACCGCTTAGGGCGCATTACCAAGATGGGCGACAGATATCTCCGGCAGCTCCTTGTCGTCGGCGCAACCGCGCTGGTCCGATACGCCAAGGAGAAACCCGGCACGGTCGATCCGCGCTTTGTCGCTCTGCTCGCCAGAAAGCCTGCGCGCGTCGCCTCAGTCGCCATCGCTAACAAGATGGCGCGGATTGCATGGGCGGTCATGGCGCGTAGCGGCGTCTTCGAACGCGGGCATGCGCCTATGCTGGCGGCAGCATAGATCAGGAGCTTGGCTGAGAAGATCAGCTTTACGAGGTTGTGAGAGCGAAGGATGTGATGGCAAAACCGGTCGGACCGGAAGCAAGGACAACCCAAGGACAGTCATAGGCGTCATAGCCTGCAAAGCCGATCGGACCTTGTTTGCGGACACCATCAGGGCCAGCAGTCTACACCGACTGCATCAACCGGCCGGACAGACGACTGCGCCCGACCAAAGGCCAGATCATCACTTTACACTTGCAACGCGGGAGCCATCCACAGATGACTGTCTGGATTCCGGATCGGCAATTCGGCCTTTGGGCGTCCGGAATGCAGCGCGTCGCTGCCGCCGCCTGCCCTGTATTCCCCATCCAAAATCGCCGACAGAGCCGCCGTTCAGTGCCCCATCAGGGCACCTTGGAAGCTGCCCTCCGTTCAGCGAGTTGCACGCAAGCTTGAACGGCAGTCATGTTAGACTTAGTGCTCCGACCGCTCTCGAGGAACCAGCGGAGACAAGCTGCCGTACAGAGGCACGGAAGGAGTTGCCGCCCAGGGCGGATGACAAATTTTGCCGTGATCAGAAAGTGAACAGATTTCGCGAGACGAACGGCATCCGGTTAGCTAGAAACCTCTGGATTGAGGGGGTTCCATGGTTGATTTCACCGTACTCGAGGATCAGGTTCGAGAATGTTTCGGTCGGTGCGTCTACACGCACAAAACTCATGAGAAAATGGCCGACCGATGCGCCGACACGCTTCGCTGGTACAAAATGGCGCAGATCGCCACCTCGGTCATCAGTGCAGCCGGAGCTTCGTTGGCGGTCTTTCTCCCCGGCTGCGCGCTGAAAGTCGTCGCTGCCCTCTCTGCGATCGCGAGCGCTTGGATATCGATCTACATGAAGAGCTTCGATCCGGGCGGAACGGCGCAGAAGCACCGAGACGCGGCGGCGAGCATCTGGCCAATCCGGGAATCCTATCTCTCTCTGCTCACCGATTTGCGTATGAAGCGGATCACCGACGACGAGGGCGCGAAGCGGCGCGACGACCTTCAGGCAGAGCTCGCGGCAATCTATAAGGGCGCGCCGCAGACGAACGGAAAGGCCTATTCCGCCGCACAGACGGCCCTCAAGAAGTATCAGGACTATACCTTCTCCGACGCGGAGATCGACGCATTCGTTCCCGCTGGGCTGAAGAAGGGTAGTTGACGCCCGTGGCCACACGCATCGCGGAAGCACTGATCGAGGATCTTGCTAAAAGCCTCGAAGTTCCGATCAGCCGTTACGAATCCACCGACCGTAGTTACAAGTCTCTGGCCCGCTGGCTGGAGCGCGAGCATTCGCGGTTCTGCGAAATCCACACCGACGTTTATGTGCAAGGCTCCTTCCGCCTGGGCACGGCGATCCGTCCCATAGGTGCCGACGAACATTATGATCTAGACGTGGTCTGTGAATTCGCCGTTTCGAAGGCGCACAAGACTCAGAAAGCTCTGCACGCCGACCTAGGTCATGAACTCGTCGATTACGCCAGGGAGCACGGCATGGATGCCCCCTCGCCATGGGACCGGGTCTGGACACTCAATTATGCGGATGAGGCACGCTTTCACATGGACGTTCTGCCATGCCTGCCGGACTCACAGACGCAGCGCCAGTTGCGGCTCGACCAAACCATCTCGATGGACTTCGTCGAGAAGGCCGTGGCGATCACCGACTCCAAGCACAGGAACTTCGATCGGATCTCGGATGACTGGCCGGCTAGCAACCCAAATGGCTACGCGGACTGGTTCTACGAACGCATGAAGGCTGTGTTCGAGACGCTACGCAAGGGGATCGCTCTTTCCGACATGAGGGCCGAGGTCGCCGAGATCCCGCATTTCATGGTCAAGACGCCGCTGCAGAGCGCCATCCAAATCCTCAAGCGGCATCGCGACGTGCGCTTCTCCGAGGAAAAGATAAAGCGTCCATCGTCAATCGTCATCACGACACTGGCTGCGCACGCTTATCAGCAGGAAGCGGACATCTCCGGAGCGCTACTGAGTATCCTGAGCCGGATGGAGGCATTCGTCGAAAATCGCAACGGCCTGTGGTGGATCGCCAACCCATCCGACCCGCGCGAGAACTTCGCAGATTCCTGGAATGACGTACCGGATCGAAAGGCGGCGTTCGACGACTGGCTGGAGACCGCTCGCACCGATTTCCGGCGGGCGGCCGAGGAGAATGACCCCCAGGCGATCGTCGAACTCCTCTCGCCACGCCTCGGCCGCGAACTCATGGATGCGGCTATAAACCGGTCCGGACGGCAGATGACAGATCGCGCGAGCACCATTTCACGCATGAGCCGCTCGCTTCGGCGTATATTGGACGCCCCTCATAAGCGTCCCGCCTCCTGGCCAATCGTCAAGACCGGACAGGTCGCCGTTCGCTCCGCCGTCTTCAGTCGCGACGGGTTCCGCGATGCTCACATCGCATCCGACGGCGAGGCATTACCTCGAGGTGGATCGATCCGGTTCGAAGCGGTGACCGATGTGCCCACCCCCTACAACGTCTTTTGGCAGATCGTGAACACCGGCTCCGCCGCGGCCGAGGCCAAAGACCTTAGGGGCAATTTCGAGGAGGCCACGATCTCTCGTGGCTGGCTCGTCCGCACGGAAACCACAAAATATCCCGGTGCTCACAGCATCGAATGCTTCGTCGTCAAGAACGGCTACTGCGTCGCCAGCAGCGGCCCGTTTGTAGTAAATATAGACTGATAGGAACCGACATGGGAATCGGCGACGCCTTCGCGACATTCAAGGACGGTTACAATATCAGCTTCGAGAAGATGACAAGCATCTCGTACCGGTACAGGCGGATCACGAAGCAGCTCAACTCAGATTTCTGGAGCACCACCTCGGATACCGCCCACAGCCTCTACGTGGGATCCTATGGGCGTGACACCGCAGCACATGGCCTCAGCGATTTGGACATCGGTTTCGTACTGCCGAACGCGGTGTACCACCAGTACAATGCCTATGTCGGCAACGGACAATCCGCGCTTCTCCAAGCGGTGAAGAAATCTATTCAGAAAACCTACCGGACAACCGATAGCTTCGGCGATGGACAGGTCGTTGTGATCCGCTTCGACGACGGCGTAACGTTTGAGGTATTGCCAGCCTTCGAGAACAAAAATGCGACCAGTTGGACGTACCCTAACGCCAATGGAGGCGGAAGCTGGAAGGTTTGCAACCCGCGCGCCGAGATAGGGGCAGTCGAGAAGCGCAGCGCGGAGACCAACCGGAACCTGAAATACCTCTGTCGCATGATGCGCGTATGGCGAGATAGACACTCTGTGGCCATGAGCGGAATGCTCATCGACACGCTCGCCTATCAGTTTATCGCAACGTGGCAGCATCGCGATAAATCCTTTCTCTATCACGACTTTATGGCGAGAGATTTCTTCGCGTATCTGGCTGGTCAGAACACCGCCCAACTGACTTGGCGTGCGCCTGGCAGTGGCTCCACCGTATTTCGTAAAGGGCCATTCGAGGCAAAGGCGAGGAAAGCGCACGGGCTGGCCTTGGAGGCCATCAACTACGATGACAAGAACATGACTTGGTCCCGCAATCAGAAATGGCGCGAGATTTTCGGCCCGCTGTTTCCAAACTGATAGTCAGAGCGTGTCTCGTGGCTCAGAAAGCAGATGCGAAGGACTACGCCCGTCGAACGAATCCCCGAGAATGTGTCTTCTCGGATGTGAAAGTTAGGATTTTGTCAGGTGGCGCGACGCTTGATATCCGCTAGAACTGCCTTAACGACGCTGTCATTTTTGAGCGCAATTGTCCCCGCAATCACACCAACAAGGAGGGCAATAACAATTGCAATTGTATAAGCTAGGTCTGACTTTCCGAAAGACGTAGTTCCCAAATTGCCAAGGCCGCCCACGACGGTTGGCAGCAAGCTAAAGAAGGCGCCGATGCCTATACCGCATATTGCCAGAGGTATCGGGTTCGAGGCATTTGTCAGGCGCTCCAACTCACCCGCATCAACTCGATAGATGTAAATTGTTGGAGCCTCACCCTGTATGATCTGAACATCCATATCACTAGGAGAGTGAGCGGTATTAGCGGCCATCATCCGTTTGCCCCCAAGGTGAAGTTAAAAGCTACGGACTTGCCGTGAAAGTTCAGATCCTGACCGATGCCGCGAACTAGCAGCGTTAGATTGAGGGTTTGTCCGTTCAGGGTTCCGACGTTATTGAGCCAGAACATTGTGCCGAGAGCCGAGGTGGTGTCGCCGCGGACAAGCAGGCTGAGCCCAGTCGGACCGCTCTGCTGCCACGATATTTTTGGTTCGCCTTCAGCTGGCGCAAAGGCGATCACAAATGACAAGTCCTGAACAGAAAGAGTGCACTCACGGTCACTCGGACCGAGCAAAAGCTCCCCACCTTTGACGAGAACCCTCGCAGCAACCCGGTCATTCATAAGCTCTCCTACGAAACTCACTGCCCCATAATCGGCAAGTGCGACGTCTGCTATCAAAAAGCCGCGCTGTGCTATGCATGACACCTACTGAGTGAAGATCGAAAGCGCGTCTCATTTGAAATGTCCGTAAAGTTGACGGCTCCGGAACGGCCCTTTCACATTAAAATATTGAAATGCTGCCATTCGCCGGCGGCAAGCTGGGCCGGAACCGCCAGCATCAGGCATTCAGTGAACAGAGCGGTATTCTTAAAACGAGGGCTCCGTCAAGGAGGCTCTCCAAGTTTCATGCTTCCGATAAATCCGGCGCTGTTGATAGTTAGCGTGAATACGGGACACATCACTTCGCAATTATCGCGTCAAGGAATCCGCCTGGAAATTCAGAAGCCGAATGGACAACAATGTCTTGAATTCAACGACGAACGCCTCCGCGATGGGCTTTTTTGTCCAACCTCCTGAGTGTGATCGTTATCACGCATTGCCGGGGCGCCCCCCCCCTATGAACAACCCGAAATTGAGACTTAGGGGGCGGAATGCTGTCGAATCTGAGAAGCAACAATGTGGAGTGACCGCGAAAGCAATGAGGATTTCCTGAATTTCACAGAGATTGCTGACCAGGTCGCGACGTTAACTTCACGTCGTGACATGCTTCCAGTATCAATAGGCGTATTTGGAACCTGGGGCACAGGCAAATCGACTGTCCTAAAGCTCGTTAAGGCAAGGCTCGAAATAGAAGACGCTCCGCCCCTGGTCATAGAGTTCGACGCGTGGCTTTATCAGGGCTTCGACGATGCCAAGGCTGCCTTGATGGAGGTCGTTGCTGATCGACTTCTCACGGCCGCAGCGCAAGACAAAGACTTGCTGGATAAAGTTAAGGCCTTTGCCGCTCGCGTGAACTACTTCCGTGCCATTGGCATGGTCGCCGATTTCGGGGTCGGCATGGCATTCGGCGTCCCGCCAGGCCTCCTGACCAAAGCCGGAAATGCCATATCGTCAATCGTGTCCGGTCATGCGAAGCCGGGCAACGCGGACGAGTTGAAGGAGATCGGAAAAGAGGCTGCGGAGGGCTGGTCCAAGCTCATCAAGCCGGAGAAGGCCAAGACGCCCCCGAAAGAAATCGAAGCATTCCGCAAAGAGTTCGCGGAAATTCTAGAAAAACTCGACCGGACGCTCGTCCTTTTTATCGACAATCTCGACCGATGCCTGCCGGATGTGGCCATCGGCACGCTAGAGGCAGTCCGCCTCTTCCTGTTCATGCCGCGGACCGCGTTCGTCGTCGCGGCTGACGAAGACATGATCCGGCATTCAGTCGCCAAGCACTTTCACGACCCAAACGGCCCCCATGTCCGAGACTATCTGGATAAGGTCATTCAGGTCCCGTTCCACGTGCCCCGTGTGGGTGTCGAAGATGTGCGCGCCTACATGTACTCGCTCTTCGTCCAGCAGATTGCGCCGGATGCGCTGTCGCGGGTCCAAGAGCGCCTGCTGACAGCGCTTCAACGCGGCTGGAAGGGCGAAACCTTCGCCGCCAACGAAATCGAGGAGATTGCAGGCAAGCCCGTTGGTCTCCTTGAAATGCTCGGAACTGCGGATCGCCTGGCAGGGATCCTTGCGACCGCGCCTCGCATCGAGGGTAATCCCCGCATCATCAAGCGCTTGCTAAACGCTGTAGTGATGCGCAGGGCACTCGCTCAGTCCCGAAAAATGAATGTTGATTTGGCTACGCTTGCCAAACTTGCAATCTTCGAGAGGGGCACGGATGCGGAGGCCACACAGGCGCTGTACTCCATGGTCATGGCCGGAGGTACGGACGCCGAACGTCTCATCGCCGCCAGCGAGGAATTCGACGAAGGGTTCCAACGCCCGCAGTCCCCCACCTCTTGGAAGGCGCACGAGGCATTCATAGAACAGTGGCGTTCCTTAGAACCACGCTTCAGGGATCCAGACCTTCTACATCCAGCGCTGTTCCTTAGTCGAGACGTAATGGCCCCTTCGCATCGCCGGAACAAAACAGACGCAGTTGCACAAGCGGTCAATGGCCTGCTTGGTGTCACTAGCCTCAACTCACCAACCGCTACAAGGATAATAGGCAGCCTCGGTAATGACGAGCGTGTCGCTGTCATGCAGGGCATTGTCTCACGCCTGAGAGAAGGCGACTGGACAACGAAGCTTGGCGGCGTTCACGGCGCCCTTCTTCTTGGTGACGCTTCCGCAGAGGCGCGCCGCGTGCTCCAGGCACTCGTAACCGACATCGCATCGACCGAAATCCACACCGGGCTACGTTATGCACTGCGGCAGAAAAAGTATCTCGGAGAGGGCTAATGGGTACTTCGCAATCGAAGCCGGGAACGCGCGGCGGCTCACCTCTCGTGCCCAGCTGGGCGGATCAAGATCCGGTCCCACCAAACCATGAACCTGATGGTCAGGACGACCAGGACGGACAGGACAACGAAGGCCCGCCTGAGTATCCGCGTGCGATTGGGCCGGTTCTGCCGCCTTCGCCGTTTGGGCCGATGAAACGCGCCATGCGCGACTATCTCAGCACCGGCGACCGCGCGAGCGGCCGGCAGGCCCTCGGCCGGTATGCGCGCGCTATCGGAAGCGGCCGCGGTGCGACTCGTCACGCCCGCGCGGCTCGAACCGGCGCCGGAGCAATCGCGGCGCTGGCGGCCGTAGCGAATGCCGGCGGCGAGTCGGTCGTTATCCACGGCTTTGACCTTGGCACACTTACCGGACGGCCCTTGGAAGAAGCGATAGGTGAGATAGTCGACCGGTTTTGCCCGCCAGGGATATTAGATGAGGACGTGATCCGGGCGGCAGTAGGAGATGCCCTCTTCGAGGCCCTCGGTGGCGACGAAACCTTTGAGATCGCGAAGATTACGGACCGCGTAGTTGTCGTGGCAACATCTTGCTTCGTCGCGGAGATCGTGTTTGCCGCAATGGCCATAGAGCAAGGGCAGGCGGCAAACAACGTGTCGCCGGATCTCGCGATACAACGGGAGAACGGGCTGCGTGATCTTGTGAGGGAAGTTTCTGATCAGATCGCTACTCCCATCATCCAACATGCTGGCGCTGCGCTGAATACAGAACGCCTGAGCGGGATTATTTCACAAATCACCGCCGCCGTGGAAGGGGAGATGGCACAATGGTAAACCTGACGGTGCACGCAACGCCGGACCCTGCAGTAGCCGCCGCGGCACATCTGGGACCGGACGCTATAGGCGTCACACTTTTCGGCATGGGAACGCCGGCGCTCCCCGGCTTGGGCGCGCAGCTCCCGCGCCTAATGGAGCGAGGGCTTCTTGGCCGGCCAAGCACTGCTGCTTGGGATTTCCTCGCGATTGCTCTCAGTGCATTCGCCGCCGATCGCTTCGTCGTTAGGGCGAGCTCAGCAAACAGCTGGACCCGCGTAATTGGTCTAAAGGTCGCTTTAGTGGACCCGGCGCCGTGGCACCCGCTCGCGCTACGCATATCCACCGTCCTGCGATTCCTAACTGGCGACATCTGGCATGTGTCGTTCACTGACGGCGGCTGCCCTGTTCCTAATGTGACGCCAAAGCAGCACGATCGGCATGTGGTGTCGCTTTTCTCGGGGGGATTGGACAGTTTTCTGGGTGCGCTATGGCTAAACACCGGCAGGCGTAAGCCCTTTCTTGTCAGCCAGGGATCGCCAAAAGAAATCCATCCTCAGGTTACACTTGCGCAGGAGCTAGGCCTTACCCATCATCGATTTGAGGGGCGAGTGTCCGAACGTTGGCGCCAGCCTTATGAAGGGTCCACGCGAGCCCGTTCTATCTTGTTCTTTGGCTACGGCGTTGTCGCTGCAACCGCTGCTAACTTGCGGGAGCTCTTGGTACCGGAAAACGCCCTCATCGCGATTAATCCACCGTTCACTCGGCGCCGAATGGGTTCACTTAGCACGCGCACAACACACCCACATTTGATTGCAGAGTTGAATAGCATTTGGGCTGATGCTGGCGTCGAAGTAACGCTCCAAAATCCATTCTTTCACTTGACTAAAGGCGAGATGCTAGCAAGTGCGAACCATACAAACCTCTCCCGACTGGCAAGTGCATCGTACTCATGCGGAAAGGGAAAGCGACTGAACGGCCAATGTGGTCGATGCGTGCCCTGCCTAATTCGCAGAGCCTCGTTCGTTTTTGCAGGTGTCCAAGATGATACCAACTATCTGAACGATCTCGCCCTCGCCTCGCGAAACGACGATGTGCTCGCGGCGAGGCAGGCGGTCGCCCAGTTCAACCGTGCCTCACGCGACGATCTCGCGCGTTGGATCCGAAAAGCGGGGCCGTTGCCGGCGGACAAGCAGACTCGGGATGCGACTATTGATGCCGTAGGTAGGGGGTTGGCGGAACTCGGAGAACTGTTCAAAACGATCAAATGGCTCTGATCGACTTCCACTGTCACCTTGATCTCTACCCCGACCCAGCCGCGACGGCGCAAAAGGCGGACGACGAAGGCGTTTACGTACTCTCTGTTACCACAACTCCCACAGCCTTCGTCGGGACTGCCGCGCTTGCGAGACCCGGTAGCAGAATCCGAACCGCTCTCGGTCTTCATCCTGAGCTCGCAGCTCTCCGCCGTCACGAACTGGTTCTCTTCAAAGAGCTTCTTCCAAAAGTGGACTACGTCGGCGAAGTCGGCCTGGATGGCTCTAAACCGCATAAGAGCACGCTAAATATTCAGGCGGAGGTGCTCCACGAGATACTTGACTTGTGCGCTGCATCAGGGGGACGCACCATATCTCTTCACAGCCGAGGCGCCTCCGAGATGTTGCTAGATATGCTCGAGTTTGAGCCGCGCGCCGGACGATTTGTGCTTCACTGGTTCTCTACAGGACAAATGACAATTGAGAGAGCATCGCGCCTTGGGTGTTGGTTTTCTGTAGGGTCGTCTATGCTCTTGAGCAAATCTGGACGCGAGGCAGTTTCCGCCATGCCGCGGGACCGCATCCTTCCGGAGACGGACGGCCCTTTTGCAATGCATAACGGAATAGTCCGCGAGCCTGGCGATCAAGGGCGAGTTTACCAGGCCGTGGCTGAGCTCTGGGGTTGCGGCTCTGCCGAGGTGGAGGCTACCATGACCCGAAACTTCCGGCGCCTTGTGGAGGCTAGCCAGCGGAACTCGCAGGAACGATTGCCATCAAATACATAACCCAAAGCTTAACGGCTCCGGAGCCAAGACGGCCGGACGCCGAGGACGTTTGCCACCCCAATTGAGATCAACGGAAGTGACGGAATAATAGTATCTAAAAAAGCGCCAGCCGATGCCTCACGAATATCTTAATTGCATGGTAAATCTTAATACTTAGCACTCTGCGACACCTCGGATTAAAGTCGCTTCCGGCCACCGAGGCGATTTTGGCGAATGCCATCTTCGGGCGATCTCCACGTGATAGGCGCAGCCCGAGATTTCAGACCTTACAGTCAACGGCGACTGCCGATCACGCGAAATGATGGCCGACGCGACACCCTGCTCCAAAGCGAGCGCGCTAAAGCCTGAACGAACGTCCGCTCCTGCCAGCTGCCGTCCCGGAAGCGGAATAACCGGATCGTCCAACGCAGCCGCCTCGACATCCTGCTCCCAAAGCAAGCGCGCTAAAGCCTGAACGATCGTCCGCTCCAGCCAACTGCCCCCCCCGGAAGCGCCTAGCAGTCGCCTAAATCGTAACAACTCCATACGGAGTTGCTTAGATTGTCACCATAGTGCTCGCGTTTCGATCCAGGCGAGAACATCTGACCGCTTGAAACGTGGAGACCGGCGATACTTGCTTGGAGTGCTTGCCAATTCATATTCTGTAGGAAATCCGGTCGGCCGCCGTGCACGCAACCGGTCAATTTGCCGCCGAGACAATCGAGCGATGTCAGCAAATTCTCGAACGGTGACCAGCTCGGGATGGGGCGTTGCCACGATCTTCGATTGAGTTCGCCGATCAATCATGATCATTTCTTTCGCTTTGAGAAGTTGCGATCGCTCTGGAGGTATGCATCCAGCATCGCTGGAATGAGTTCTGACGTTACAACCTTTTGCTTGTAGCTTTCCTCATAGGCCGCAGCATATTCATTGAGCCTCACGAGAAGGTCCGGAACCAGGTAGATCGTCAGTTTAACCGGCGTCGTGTCCGGCAGTTTCGGCAGCTTGACGGTGTTCATTGCGGTCCCTCTCCATTCCCAGGCGCCAGCACCAAATCCTGCCGCACCACAAGTCGCACCGGCGCGCCCGGCCGGATATCGATGGTCGGCGGGACATCGAGATTGCGCTGGGTGATCTGATCCCCCGCGCGAGAAACGCTGGTCTGTGCTGACTCCCGGATCGCCTGAACCAGATCGCTCTCGCCGGTTATCGAAAGTTCCGTGCCAATGCCAAGAAGCGTAGCGATCGCGACGCCCTTGAGCAGTCGTCCCGTATGGTAGTTCACCCGGTCCGACAGGCCCGAGTAGCCCGATGGATCAGCCGCCGGCATGTTATCGAGCCGAACTGACTTGCCATCGGGCATTACCAGGCGCTGCCAGATGACAAGTGCCCGGCTCTGCCCATAGGCCACGACACTGTCGTACTTGCCGATCAGCCTTGCACCCTGCGGAATGAGCAAGGTCTGACCGCTCGCGCTGTCGAAGACGTTCTGCGTGACTTGCGCAACAACCATGCCTGGCACATCAGAATTCACGCCCGTGATGAGACTGGCCGCGATAACACTGCCCGCCATCAGCATGTAGGGCGAAGCTGGAACCGCCAGACTGTGCGGGTTCACATCGCCACGCTCGTCGAGCTTCTCCGCGAATTGGGTTTTGCGGTCCGCCGCCGAACCCGATGCATCGCCATTCGCTGCCAGCCCCGGACCGATCGACGTCTCCGGCGCAGTTGCAGCGGCCAAACCTTGTGTGCCGGTGGCTGTGCGCGCGCCCTGAATGAGCAGCGATGATTGCCTCGCTGCCTTGAGCTCTGCAGCCTGTCGTTGCTGAGCTTCGTCGACGCGTGAAGCGGCAATCGGCGCCATACCAGCGCCCGCCAATTGGCGTTGCTGTGCCTTCAGGATCGGCCGCCCCAAATCGCCCGGAAGCGGCGGACCAAGCTTCGGCACATCCCCATAGCTTTTGGGGAGCCCGGCCAGCGTGTCGTCCGGAGGCTTCCGATCCGGCTGTGACATCATGTTGTCCGCCACGGCTTGCCCCATGATCCTGGGCTTCAACGCAATCCACGCCACCCCGACAATTGCGATCGCAGCCAGAACGCTCCCGCCGATGATCACTTCCTTGCGGAAGCGGGTAACACGCGGCGTGCGGGCGCGTACTGCCAGCGTCTCGGGATCGACTTTCGGCGCCGACGTCGGAACTTCACCCGGCTCGGCTTGCACCTCCTGCGAGATCGCTACGGAACGCGGAACCTGTACGGCATCGCCTGCTTCCATTTCCTCGCTCATCGCCTCGCCCTCCCTTCGCCGCCTCGAGTGATGCGCACTATCTGTTGCTTCTTCGTTCCAAGCCGAAGCTCGGCGACGTTGAAGATGCGATCCACCACATAAAAGCGTCCCTTCATGCGGTAGTTGACCAGTTCGGCCGTACCGTCGGCGGCAATCAGGAACAGCGGCGGAGCTTCGTCGACACCGATTGACGACGGAAACTCAATGAAGGTCTGCCGACCATCATCGAAAGCCCTGATTGGCCCCCAGGTCGGCGCATCGCCGGTGATCACGTAGCCGAAGTAGAGCTGCTCAACGCCAAGCCCCGCGGCAACCGGCTTCGCCGCCTCGGATGCGGCTTGCGCAGCCTTCACGGCAACCAGTTCATCGAGCGGGTAATTCCACGAGAGCGCGGACATGCCCGCGCTCGGGCGGCTAGTCAGCAGCAAATGGTAGGTGCGCCGATCGGTGGTGATGACGATGTTGGTCGCGAGGCCCGTGCTGAACGGTTTCACCAGGACATGCGTGCGCTTGTCCTCGCCGCTTCCGCTGGAGGTATCGCCGATCACCCAGCGCGCAGTGTCGCCGGCGGCGACCGCGATCAGCCCCTCGCCCGCCTGCAACGCGATGTCGGTGATCATACCGGGCTGCGTATAGGCATGGTACACGGTGCCGTCGGACCAGAGGTAGACTTGGCGGGCATTGACCCAGGCAGTTGGCGACGGTTCGGCGCTGAAGCGGCTCATGGCACTCGTCGGCGCTTTCGCCCGCGCCGGCAAGTCCGCCGGATGGACGCCCACGGCAAAGGCAGCCGCAGCCAGTAGCGAAGTCTTCATGGCAGTACCTCCTTGACTTGTTCCGGATTGGGATTGGGATCGGCAAGAACGGATGGGGCGGCAGCAGCCTCCTCTCGGACAGAGCTTGCCGGTGTCGCTGCGGCGCCAGGACCAGGCACATCGAGCTCCCGGCTCCAGTCGATGGCATCGACATAGATACCGAGCGGGTTCTTCCGCAGGGTCTCGCTGTCGCGCGGTGCCTGCTGGACGATGGTCAGGATCGCGGTCCAGTGGCTGGTGCCGGCCGCGCTGCCGCGCTCGAACGCGTTCTCGATCCATTTGACCTGGAAGCTCTTGTCCGAGGCCCGAACCACGCTGGTGACCTGGACCGAGACTGTCCGCTCGCCGAGCCCCGTTAGCGCGCCTGAGCCCCTCGCGTATTCGCTGAGGAACCGACTGCCGCGCTGGGTCGAGAAGTCATAGGCTTCAAGCCAGCCATCGCGCATGATCACCGGATCGAGCGAGAGCCCGCGCACATGTCCGATGAACTTGGACAAGGCCCAGGCTATCTGCGGATCGGTCGGCTGATAACCAGCCTCGGCTTTACTGACAGCGTGGGGCTCACCAAGCCTATCCACCGCGACGACATAAGGCACCACCCTGCTCTGGAGCGACTGCCAGATGAGGCCTGCCGCCATCCCACAGGAAAGGCCGAAGCAACCGAAGGCCATGATCCGCCAGTTCCGGGCCTGGACACGGGCGGAGCCAATCCGTTCGTCCCAAAGCTGCGCGGCCCGCCGGAAGGGCGTTTCGGGAAGCGGGGTCCGCCCATAGAGCTGGACGCTGCGTTTGAAGCGCATGGGTCAGTCATTCCTTTCGCTGATGTCGGGAGTGGTGGCGCCGCCGCCGCGATCGCCCTGCTGGACAGTGTGGATGGCGACATCGCGGCGATGACGGGCGGCCTGCTCGGCGCGCAGGGCTTTGGCCCAAGCGGGTGCCCCTTCCCCGCCTTCGGCGCCTGTGGTCGTAGTTGAGGCAGGCGAAGAACCAGTCGAACTATCGGATTGGGCCGACGGTGCTGCGCTGCTGGAGGTAGGTGGGGAGTCGGACGGCCCAGGAGCCGAAGGGCCGGCGCGACCGCCGGCCGCGCCAGAGGCTGCTGAATGGGTTGTCGCTGACGCAGTATGAGCTTCGCCACCATGGCCGGCCGAACTCGCGGCGGCCGCACTGCTGCCCATCGAAGTCCCTGCGCGAATGCCGCCCAGCGCAGTTCCGGCAAGACGTGCGCCAGCGACCGCCCCGCCTCCCGCCAGCATGGCAATGCCGCCGGCGCCGAGCACCGTACCAGCCGCCGCACCTGCTCCGAGCTGCGGCGCACCCGATGCCAGGCCGCTGGCAACCGATGGTGCAAAGATGCCGAGGCCGAAGAGCGCCAGGCTTGCCAGCACCAGGCTCATGGCCTGACCGATGTCGGGTTCCTGCCCTTGCAGCGCCTGCGTAAACTGGTCGAAAAAGTTCGAGCCGATGCCAACGATGACCGCGAGCACCATGACCTTGATGCCCGAACTCACGACATGTCCCAGCACGCGTTCGGCGAGGAAGCTTGTCCGATTCCACAGGGCGAACGGCACCAGGATGAAGCCGGCAAGTCCCACCAATTTGAACTCGATGATGCAGACGAACATCTGCACCGCGAGAATGAAGAAGGCGAGGATCACCAGCAGCCAGGCGATCAGCAGCACAGCTATCGTCAGGAAGTTCTGGAAGAAGCTGGTCACGCCCAAAAGCTTCGCCGCTTGCTCCAGCAGCGGCCATGCTGCCGTGAACCCGGTACCGGCCAGACGCCCAGGCCGCAGCAAATCATCAGTCGTCAGTGATCCGCCGCCAGCGGTGATCCCGGCTTGCGCGAAGGAGCGGAAGATGATGTCGGCCAGCGTAGAGAAGCTGTTGATGATGAACGCGAACGCTCCGACGTAGAGGACCTTGCGGATGAAGCGGGCGAGCACGTTATCCTCGCCGGCAAGCGTCCAGAACAGCCCGGCCAGCGTCACATCGATCGCGATCAGCGTTGCGGTCAGGAACCGCACATCGCCGCCGAGCAAGCCGAAGCCGCTGTCGATGTAGCGGATGAAGGCGGTCATGAACTGATCGATGATGTTGAGGTCAGTCATCGTCGGGCATCCTGTCTGGTGGCGCTTGCCAAGGGAGGAGGACCAACCACGAGGCCGGCAGGCGCGCGGGAGCGCACTCAGCTCTGCACTGAGGTCGAGGGTGTCGCGGGGCACGGCCGGGGATGGAGCGCGTGCCCCGCGACGCGGCGACGGGAGAGGCAGTCCGGCGCCGCTGTCGGAATGGGAAAGCGGCGGCCTAGTTCGGCGTGTAGGCCGAGCCGGTACCCAGGAACTTCCTGGTCGTCGCGTCAGCTTCGCTCTCGGACTGGGCGCGGTTGGCGTCGCTCACGGCCTGCGCACGAAACTGGGTGGCCAGCATCTGCTGGACCTGGAACTGCTGCTTGGCGGTCAGCGCGAGAAGCTGGTTGGTTACCTGCAGCGCCTGCAAAGTGCCCTCGGCCCCTTGGCTGCGCTGCACGAGCGCATTCATGGTCGTGGCGTCGGCATCGACGTTCTCGGCGATCTGCGCCTGCATCGTCACGCTCTGGCGATAGGCGGCGACCTGCGTATCGAGCCGCGAACGCGCGGCGGTCACCTGATCGTCGAGCTTTAGCGACTGACTGAACGCATCGGGATAGAGCTTGCTGAACTGCTGGTCGACGCTCGCGACCTTGAACTGAATGTTTTGGGCCTGTCCCATCAGCGTATCGATTTTCTGGAGCGTCTGGGTCAGCGCCTGAAGCTCGGGAAAGCTCACGGTCGAGAGGTTCTTCGCCTGATTGGCCAGGCTCTGCGCCTCGTTCTGCAGCGATTTGATCTGGTTGTTGACCTGCTGCAGAGCGCGCGCTGCCGTCAGCACGTTTTGCGCATAGTTGGTCGGATCATAGACGACCAGCGCATGAGCCGGCGGACTGGCGATCATTGCTTCGAAAAGGACGCCACTGGCGGCGACCAGCGCGAGCGCGCTGATGCCAGCACCGAGCTTGGGGGCCGACTTTGGAGCGTGGGGGCGAGACGAGAGCTTCATCAACTTTCTCCTTGGGTCTGAGGTTAGAAGTGCTCGGCGCGAGGACCGGGGTAGGTGCCGATGAGATCGGCCGCCCAGGCAGCGTGCGTTCCGGCGAGAAAGCGCGCGAAGAACTCGCCTTGGCCATTTTCGGCGAGCACGGCATCAATCCGCGCCTGAGTCATGGGATCAGAGCTGCCGCACAGCGCCAACGCCACATCGCTGAGGCCGAGCTCGAACAGCCGGTTTCCGCGGGCCGATTGCAGGTAGTAGTGGCGCTTGGGCGTCGAACGCGCGATGAGCTCGATCTGCCGCTCACTGAGCCCGAAGCGCTCGTAGATCTCACGGCTCTGCGGCTCGACCGCCCGGTCGTTGGGTAGCAGAATGCGCTGCGGGCAGCTTTCGATCAGCGCGGGCGCGATCGGCGAGCCGGCAATGTCGGCGAGGCTCTGCGTCGCAAACAGCACCGAGACATTGCGCTTTCGCAGAACCTTCAGCCATTCGCGGATGCGCGCAGCGAAGAGCGGATGGTCGAGGAAGATCCAGGCCTCGTCGAGCACCAGCAAGGTCGGACGACCATCGAAGCGCTCCTCGAGCCGATGGAACAGATAGGTCAGCACCGGACCGACAACGGAGCCGTGTCCCATCAGCGCCTCGGTCTCGAAACACTGAAGGTCGGCGAGGTGCAGCGTGCTCTCCGACGCATCGAGCAGGCCGCCATAGGGCCCGTCGATCGTGTAAGGGCCCAGCGCGGTGCGCAGCGCCTTCGATTGCAGCAAGAGAGTAAGACCTGTGATCGTCCGTTCGGCCGGCGGCGCGCTCGCAAGGCTTCCAAGCGCCAGCCAGACCTGATCCTTCACCTCCGGAGTGACGGTCACGTTTTCCTGCGCCAGGATCGCGCCAATCCATTCCGCTGCCCAGGCGCGCTGCGCGGGATCGTCGATGTCGCGCAGGGGCTGGAAGGCCAGCGAACCGGTCTCGCCGCCAAGCCCGAGCGCATGGTGCGCGCCGCCGCAGGCCAGCACCGCAGCCCGCGCAGACAGCCCCTTGTCGAAGACATAGACCTGCGCGCTCGGATAGCGGCGGAACTGCAGGATCATCAACGCCAACAGCACCGACTTGCCCGCGCCGGTCGGGCCGGCGACGAACATGTGGCCCACGTCGCCGACATGCGTCGACAGCCGAAACGGCGTGGAGCCCGAAGTCTTGGCATGGAGGAGCACCGAGCCCCCCAGATGATCATTGCGCGCCGGACCCGCCCAGACAGCCGAGAGCGGCATCAGGTGAGCCAGGTTCAGGGTGTGGAACAGCGGCTGGCGGACATTTGCGTAGACGTGTCCCGGTATTGACGAGAGCCAGGCTTCGACCGCGTTGACGCGCTCGCGGATCGTGGTGAAGCCGAGCCCGCCCAGCACGCGTTCGACCTGCCGCATCTTGGCATCAACCGCGCTGCGGTCGGTGTCGCTGACGGTGATCGTGGTGGTGAGGTACCCGAATGCGACATGATCGCCGCCGAGCGCCTGAAGCGCGAGATCGGCATCGGCGACCTTGTTGTCGGCATCGCTGTCGAGGAGCTGCGTCGGCGTATTGTACATCACCTCGCGCAGCATAGCTGTCAGCGACTTGCGCTTGTTGAACCATTGCCGGCGCAGGCTGGTCAGGACCTTGGTCGCCTCTGATTTGTCGAGCGCAATGAAGCGCGTGACCCAGCGGTACGCGAAGTCCTGGTGGTTGAGCGCATCGAGAATGCCGGGGCGGCTCACGTTCGGAAAGCCGAGGACCGAGATCGTGCGAATGTGCCGGTCGCCCAGCATCGGTTCGAGACCGCCTACCAGCGGCGTGTCGACGAGCAGGCCATCGAGATACATCGGGGTTTCAGGAACACGCACCGGATGGCCACGATCCGAAATCGTCGTGTGCAGATAGGTCAGCAATTCCTGGCTAGCCAGCGCACGGATCTCAGGCATGAATCCGTCGAAGAGATCGAGGGCCCGATCGGTCTCTGCGATGAAGCCATCGAGCGAGGCACGCCAGTCGCGGCCCTTCTCGTCGTCGGCGCGTTCGATCAGTTGGCGGCCGGCGGCATCTTCGCTGTCGGCAGGTGGGAGCCAGGTGAGCGTGAGATAATAGGCGCTCTCGTAATGCTTGCGCTCCGCAACGAATGCAGCGCGGCGCTCGCGGTCGACAAGCCAGCTCGCTGCATCCGGGAACGCGTCGTCTGGATAGCGGGCGGCATCGCGCCGTTCGGCTTCGAAGAACAGGGCCCAGCCTGACCCGAAACGGCGCAGAACATTGTTAGCCCGCGCCGCGATCGAGACCAGCTCAGCCTCGGTTGCCGATTCCAGATCGGGCCCGCGGAATTCGAGGACGCGCAGGAAGCTGCCGTCCTTGTTGAGCACCACGCCCGGCGCGACCAGCGCGGCCCAGGGTAGATGGTCGGCAAGGCGCCCTGCCTTGCTGCGATATTCGGCGAGATTCAGCACGCGAGAAATCCTTTCTGGCGCAAGTGGCGCAGCAGCACGGGCGCGAAATCGGGATCGCGCCGGGCAGCAAGCACGGCGAGGCTGTGTCCCGCTGCCCAGATGAAGAGGCCGGCCAGCCACTGTTGGAGTCCCAGGCCGACCGCCATGGCGAGCGTGCCGTTGAGGATCGCGATCCCGCGCGGCGCACCGCCGAGGAGGATCGGAGCGCCAAGGCTCACATGGATCGGGACCTCGAAGCCCTCGATGTGCTGGCCGGCCGCATTCATGCGATCAGCGCTCCGCCGCCGAAGCTGAAGAACGAGAGGAAGAAGCTCGATGCGGCAAAGGCGATCGAGAGACCGAAGACGATCTGGATCAGCCGGCGAAAGCCGCCCGAAGTCTCGCCAAAGGCCAAGGTCAGGCCGGTGACGATGATGATGATGACCGCTACGATCTTGGCGACCGGGCCCTGTACGGATTCGAGGATCTGTTCGAGCGGTTCCTCCCAGGGCATGCCGGAACCAGCAGCCCAGGTCTGCGCAGTAACGGTGAGCGACGCTGCCATCGCAGCGGCCGCGAGCACGGCGGCCCGTGGATCGGGGCGCATGCCGAAGCGCTGAAGTGGTGACGTCTTCATGGGGTCATTCTCCTTGCTTGGTGGAAGGGAAGCGGACGGACGGGAAGCAGAGCTCGTGCAGGCGGTATTCGCCGCGGACGGGATCGAAGCCTTCCAGGCTGGCGATGGCCGAAATCCGTCGAGCCAGGCCGCGCCCGGAAATCACAACGATGAGGTCGATGGCCTCGGCAATGAGATGGCGTGGCACCGTGACGACCGCCTCCTGCACCAGCCCCTCGAGCCGGTGCAGCGCAGCCGATGCTCCATTGGCATGGATCGTGGCGATCCCGCCGGGATGGCCGGTATTCCAGGCCTTGAGCATGTCGAGCGCCTCTGGCCCGCGCACTTCCCCGACGATGATACGGTCAGGCCGCAAGCGCAGGGTCGAACGGACGAGGTCGGCGATGGTGGCGACGCCCTGCCGCGTGCGCAGTGCAACCGTATCAGGTGCCGGGCTTTGCAGCTCGCGCGTGTCCTCGATCAGCACTACGCGCTCATCGAGCGCGGCCATCTCGGCAAGCAGGGCATTGGCGAGCGTGGTCTTGCCCGAGCTGGTCCCGCCGACGACCAGCACGTTGCGGCGGTCCAGGACGGCGGCGCGCAGCATTTCTGCGGCTTCCACCGGCATGATGCCATCCGCGACGTAGTCGGCGAGCGTATGGATGCGCGCGGCCGGCTTGCGGATGGAAAAGCATGGTGCCAACGAGACCGGCGGCAGCACACCTTCGAAGCGTTCGCCCGCGCCTTCACCGTGCGGCGGAAGTTCCGCCGATACGATCGGCCTGTCGGCGTGGACTTCGGCGCGGGCATGGCTGGCGACAAGGCGGATGATCCGCTCGACCTGTTCGGGCGCGATCCGCACGTCTGTGTCCACCCTGCCCTCGCCGAGCACATCGACGCGCAGCGCGCCGTCGGGATTGACCATGATTTCGATGACCTTCGGATCGCTGAGGGCCGCCTCGATCGCCGGACCCATGGCCGTGCGCAGCATCGCGCGGCGGCGCGCGACGGTTTCTTCGCCGCTCATCGCCCGCCCTCCTGGTCAAGCGTGCGCTTGCCCCGCCCTACTTCCCGCGCAACCTGGGACAGGAAAGCGTCAAATCGCAGCGAAGCCGCTGCGCGGCCGGCGGCATCGTTTTCCGCGAGCGGTGGATTGATCGCGAGCTCATAGCGGATGAAAAGTGCCAGCGTTTCAAGTTCGATGTGACTGTCGCGCAAGAGGCGCTCGAGCAGTTCGGCGATGCGATCGAGACGCCGGCCGAAACGATCGTCGAGTTCTTTCGTCCCCCGCTTGTCGAACCACGCCGTCAGAGCGTGGACCAGAATAGCCGACTTGGTGACACCCGGCCGGTTTGCTTCCTCGACGAGACGGGCACTGAGCGGCTCGGGCAGGAACAGTTGATAGCGGACCTTGTTCGTCATGTTCAGAGCTCCAGGTCGAACTGGTCGGCGCGTTCGGCGGAGCCAAGCGCATAAGTGACGCGTACGAGCCGCTGCTGGGCAGCCTGGTCGAGGACACGCTTGTCCGAAGCGGGATCATCGTCATCGGCGGTCAGGCCCAGCGGGTCGGTGACGACTTGCAATTCCTGAGAAGGACCGTCGATTTCCGGGCCGGCTTCAACGGCGGGCGCCTGGTCAATCGTCCCATGGACAGCCTTCTCGCCTTGCGGCTCTTGATCCGCAAACTCGCTGGCAGGCGGCGACAGTCGCTCATCAATGTCGCGAACCTGTCCGGACCAGTCGTCCTTTCGTGCAGGCGGGGTATCGGCATAGCCCTTGGTGCTGAGCTGCGGTGGGGCAATGACCCGCCGCGCAAAGGCGGGTTCCTCGAAATAGCGCAGCTTGCTGGCCCGGATCGGCGGCGTGCCGGAGGCAAGCACGAGTTCCTCGCGCGGATCGAGCTGCATGACTTCGCCCGGCGTCAGCAGTGCGCGTGCCGTTTCCTGGCGACTGACCATGACATGCGAGAGCCAGGGCGCGAGGCGGTGGCCAGCGTAGTTGCGCATGGCGCGCTGCTCGGTCGCGGTCCCGAGGGCATCGGAAAGACGCTTGGCGGTACGCTCGTCGTTGGTCGCGAACGCGACCCGCACATGGCAGTTGTCCAAGATGGAGTTGTGCTCGCCGTAGGCCTTCTCGATCTGGTTGAGGCTCTGCGCGATCAGGAAGGCGCGAACGCCATAGCCGGCAAGGAATGCGAGGCTGGTTTCGAAGAAGTCGAGGCGGCCGAGCGCGGGAAACTCGTCGAGCATCATGAGCAGCCGGTGCCGGCGGCCGCCCTTGTGGTCCGCCCCATGCTCGAAGCGCAGTTCCTCGGTAAGCCGCCGACCGATCTGGTTGAGGATCAGACGGATCAGCGGCTTGGTACGGCTAATGTCCGAGGGCGGAACGACCAGATAGAGCGAGGCCGGGTATTTCCCATCGACGAGGTCGGCGATGCGCCAGTCGGAAGCTGCCGTTACCGCCGAGACGGTCGGGTCACGATACAAACCCAGAAACGACATGGCCGTCGAGAGCACGCCGGAGCGCTCGTTGACCGACTTGTTGAGCACTTCACGCGCTGCCGATGCCACGACCGGATGAACCTGCGGCGCCTTCTCGGTACCAAGGTGGTTCGTCGACATCATCGCGTGGAGCGTGTTGGCAAAGCTTCGTGCGGGGTCGGAGAGAAAGGTGGCGACGCGCGCGAGCGTCTTCTCTTCCTCGGCATAGAGCACGTGGAGGATTGCGCCGACCAGGAGAGAATGGCTGGTTTTCTCCCAGTGGCTGCGGCGTTCGAGGGCACCTTCGGGATCGACGAGGATATCGGCGATGTTCTGGACATCGCGCACTTCGTGGATGCCGCGGCGCACTTCCAGCAATGGGTTGTAGCGCGCCGAACGCGCATCGGTGGGGTTGAACAGCAGGCAATGCGAAAAGCGTGCGCGCCAGCCAGCGGTCAGTTGCCAGTTCTCGCCCTTGATGTCGTGGATGACGGCGGAACCCGACCAACCCAGCAGGGTCGGAATGACAAGGCCGATGCCTTTGCCCGACCGCGTGGGCGCAAAGGCCATGACATGTTCGGGGCCATCGTGGCGCAGATAGTCGGCACCGACCCGACCGAGGAACACGCCCTCGTCCGCCAGGAGCCCGGCCTTGCGGATATCCTTGCGATTGGCCCAGCGCGCTGATCCGTAGGTGGTGACATTGCTACGCTGCCGTGCGCGCCATACCGAACCGGCGATAGCCGCTGCGCAGCCGACGAGCCCGCTCGATGCCGCAATGCCGCCAGCCTCGTCGAACACGACCGGCGCATAGGCATCGAATTCGAACCACCACATGAAGATCGCCCAGGGCGCATAAATCCGACGTCCTAGCAGCACGAACCAGGGGCTCCCCAGTTCGGGCTGGTATGCAAGCTGCGTCGCGGCCCACTGGGTCGCCAGCCAGACACCGGCAAGGACGATCGCGAACACGACCATCATCTGTCCGATGAGGAGTTTCGTCGGTGTCATGAAAGCCTCCGCACGCCGCGGATCGTATCCGTTGGCGTGGGGGCAAGACTCCCGGAAATCCACGAGAGATCACAGTGCCTGTCTGGTGCGCCCAGGTGTCTTTCGAGTGCACTTCAGAACGCCGAAGCGACATTCACATCGTCACACCGTGGCTGACGGATCGTGGACCGCAGGGTGCCAGAATCTTTCCGCTCAACGAGACGGCTGCGAACTCCGGCGGTTCGGTCACAGTCTATACCGGCCGTGCTCTCAACGAATGACGTCAAAAACAGAACAAGAGCCCCGTCGAGAGCTTTGCGACGGCAAAGCAGACCTTGAAGGCGCAGGTGCCATTGTCGTCGAAGTCAAGGACGTGCACAGCAAGATCGTGATGGCCGACAACAATGTCTATGGTGTCGGTCGTTCAATTGGCTGAGCGCGGCGCGCGAAGGTGCATTCGTTCGGCGCGAGACCTCGCTCGCGTATCGGGGAGCCAGCGTCTCGCCCGAGATCGAAACCATGAAGGACAGCTTGAGGAGCAGGCGATCATCTGATCCATTCCGGGCCGAATGGACCACTGTATTGTAACGATGACGTCGACGCCCGATTAGGTGCGCCTTGTGGCCCCAGAAAATCGCCTTTACTTGGATAGCAATTGGGAAGACAAAGGCCTCCTCCAATAAACCTCCCAAGAGGGATCTTCCATGCCCGACACCGAGCAACCAGAGCTCGCCCGCCTGACAGTTGAACTGCTCAGCGCCTTTGTCTCCAACAACACCATCTCCAGCGATGCGCTTCCCGCCCTGATCGAGGCGACGCGCAGCGCGCTCGCAGGAGACACCGGGAAGGGGCAGATCGAAGAACCGGAGTTCAAGCCGGCTGTGTCGGTTGAAGAAAGCCTTGCCTCTCACGATCACATTCTCAGCCTGATCGATGGGAAGCCTTACAAGGCACTGAAGCGGCACCTGGCTAATAATGGCCTGACTCCCGAGGAGTACCGCGCGCGGTACAATCTTCCGACCACTTACCCGATGGTTTCAGCGACCTATTCCGAGCAGCGCCGGGCCTTCGCTAAAGCGGCAGGACTTGGCGGCAGCAGAGCGGGTGCCAGCACCGCCGCAGCTGTGCCCGCCAAAGCTGCTTCTCCGGTAGCCGCGAAAGCTACCAAGGCAGCTGCGAAGAAGGCAACTCCGAAGATCGCAGTGGCCGCCAAGCTGTCTAGCAAGGCGTCGCAGGTTCCTGCAGCACCCTCTTCCGCAACGACGCCAGCACCCAAGGCTGCCAATGCGAAGCCGAAGAATGCCACAAAGGCAGCGGCGAAATCAGTCAGCAAGCCTGTGCCCAAGGCTTCTGGCAACGCAGCCGTAGCCACGGAAGCGAAGCCGGAAGCCAAGAAGGCTGCCGCAGTGAAGAGTGTGCCGGCGGCCGTTACCGCATCTGCCAGCAAGCCGGCCCGCCGGATGGCCCGGACGCCAGGTAAGGCTGCCGTCGAAGCAAGTGCGACAGGCTCCGCGAAGCCAGCAGCGGCGCCCAAGAAGGTTGTGAAGACAGGGAAGAAGGCTGCCGCTCCGGCACCCACGGTCACGAAGCCTGCGACTGCCGCGGTTGCCAGTCCCGAACCGAAAACCGCAGTGCCTGCCGCAAAGACGGCAAAGCCCGTAGCAGTGAAGCCGAAGGCCAAGACTGCAGCGACCGCCAAGTCGCCGGCGCCGAAGAAGAGCCGAGCAAAGCTTGGAATCGCGGTGCCCGCTGTGGAGAATGCGGCTTCGACGGCCGCAGTGTCGTCGCCGACGAACCCCGCTCTCGACGTACCGGCGGAGCAGAGCACTGTAGAAGCCAAGGCCTGAAGGCCTCGCTATCCGGTTCCGATTGCAAACTTGAGAGCTTAGACGGGCGGCCATCCTGAACGAGATGGTCGCCCGGTTTGCATCTGGGCCCCTGCACGCTCATCGTCCGACGGATCAAGAAATTTCCGGCCCGGCACGACCTCGTCCAAACTGCCAGTTGATGCCAGCTTCGCGCATGATCCCGCCGGCCTGCTGTCCAAGTTGCCTTTCGAGCACCGGTCGCCATGGAACCAGCGTGAATTCGTGGCTTCGCTCGATAAGCGCGAAACGCCCCGAAATACCATCGATCCTGCGGCTCACCTTGCCTTCGATCCAATCTCCGGTCTTCGCCTCGGAAAAGTCCTTCCCAAGCTCTCCTGAAAGACGCTCGGCGATCCGGAGCAACTCGCGTCTCTGCAGCAATGCGAGGGCGTTCTGCCGGAGCCTGACACCGCTTGGCGAGACATCGGCCAGCTCCTGCTCTACCAACCATTGACGCCGCTGATCCAGACCCGCACGAACTTCCCGTCCGAAACCCGTATCACGCATGGCCAGTCCAGAGGGTGAGGCAAGTTCGCGATCGAGCCAGGTCGCCCCTTCCATCCCGGCCATCCGCTCCATTGACCCCGCCCCCAGGACCTCGATAGCGACGGGCCGGGAAGCGACATCTCGCTGCACGAAGCGTTCTGCGACTTCGAGATGTTCGGACGAAATACGCCAGCTTCCATCGGCCTCACGCGTGACATCGGACCGTGCTCGTCGCATCGCTTCAAGCCTGCGCACATGGGTCTCGGCGAAAGCCTGGGTGACGGAGCGATCGTAGCGTAAATGCCGCGCGATCGAATACCGCCCCTCATTCGCCTGCGACACTTCCAGAATATTGCGATCGATATCCCGAACCGCAGCTATTCGAGGGCTGACCCGTACCACCGCATCGCGCGGCAGCGGCTCGACGGCTGTCGAATATCCAATGTCGATGTAATGCGAACGTCCATCGATGCCGTCGACCAGCAGGAAATGACGATCGCGATGCTCGTCCGCGAGCCCGCGGCAGATGACCTTGCCGACAAGCGGACCGACGTCCAGCGAATAGATGCGCTGGTCCTGTCGCTCCAGTCTGGCGCGCGTGACCTCACGCTGCATCAGGCGGATGATGTCGCCGCGCTCACCCATGGCGCTGAGGGTTTCATCGAGCCTGTCGGCAAGCTGCCAGCGCCCGTCCCCCAATTCGGTGGCAAGATCCATCCGCTTCAAAGCCTGCAGGCGTCCCGTCTCCAGTGCCTGGAAAAACGGATCGCGATCGTGCGGCGAGACGCATCGATCGGGATCCGTCCGTCCGATGAGGCGGCGGTCCAGGCCGGTGAGGCGCTCCTGCCCCATTTCCTGACGCAGCCGCGCCTCGATTTCGTGGTCTGCGCGCGGCCCGAGATCGAGCGACATGAGTTCAACGGCCCGCTCGCGGAAACCATGGGTAATATAATCGCGGGCAATGACGAGATCCTTGCCCTGATCGTCGATCCCGCGAAGCACGATATGCGTGTGGGGGTGGCCGGTGTTGTGGTGATCGACGCCAACCCATTCCAGCCTGGTTCCAATGTCCTCCTCGACCTGGTTCATGAGCCGGCGGATGTAGGGCTTCAGGTCCCCATATTGGTCGCCATCTTCGGCCGAGACGATGAAGCGGAATTGGTGCCGGTCATCCTTCGAGCGTTCGAGGAATTCGGCGCCGTCCATGCGGTCGTTATCAGGGCCGTAAAGCAGGCCCCGCTCGCCCTCCTTCGTCACGCCATCGCGCTGGATGTAATGGAGGTGGGCTTTGAGGGCGCTGGCGCTGGCGCTGCGAACCTTCACCAGCCTCGTCTTCACGACAACACGGCGGGCCCGATATCCCGCCAGTCGGTCTCGCCCCGCAAGCGCGCGCCCGAGCGCCGCGCCCCGACCGATGCGGCTACCAACGAACTTGCCGCCCTTCTTCCCGGTGCCGATCAGCCCCGCTGCGACAGCAACGCGGGTCGCGTATTTGATCGCTTTCCTGCCGCCTTTTCTTGCGGCCGCATCGCGCTGCCGGCCAAGGCGCGGCTCGAAATCGTCGTCGAAATCCATGCAAAGCCTCCCGAAAAGGCACGTCTCGCTACAGTCTCGTCACCAACCCTCCAGTCTCGCAGAAAAACGATGTGCAGACAGAAACTTAAGCGTGTCACGAGACACGCCTTCAATCTTGTCGTCCGCCACTTTTCCCCCTCAGCCCCTCCGTAACCGTCCGAAGTTCGCACATTGTTCCGAGCCATATCGATGTCCCATTTGATTTGCTTTCCGAAGGGGAGGTGGCTCGATGTCGCGCCGAATATTCAGGAACAGGGGGAAGCGGGCCTGGTGGTCTGTGCACATCAAGGCATGGCGCGAGAGCGGACTTTCGGTTGCCGCCTATTGTCGTCAGCAGGATCTGACCCGCAGCGAATTCAAGGCTTGGCACGTCGAGATAGAAGAGTGGGAAGCGCAGAAAGCCGAGGCTAGACGGCGCTTTAAGCTGCGATATGCACGAGTATCGCAGGACAGCAGACAACGAGCGACGCAGGCGTTTTGGGCGATGCATGTGGAAGCCTGGCAATGGTCGGGTCTGCCATTGCGCGACTATTGCTCGACGCTGCGGCTGTCGTCCCACAGCCTTAGACGATGGCGCAATCTGATCGAGGCCGAGCAGGTCACGATCGACTGGCGAGCACTTTTGCATCCGTCGTCGAGGCCCCTCATAAGCACCAAACGAAGCACTAGGACTAAGGAAACCGAGCGCGTTCAGGCCTTGACAGCCGAGATTGAAGCCGCCGCTGAGCCGCTCAAAAAAGCGCGGCGCAGACACTTCTCGACCGAAGAAAAGATCGCGCTGTTGCTGGAGGCCGAACGTCATAACGAGACGATCTCCTCTGTCAGTCGACGCCATGGAATATCGACCAGCGTGCTGTTCCGGTGGCGCGACCAGTTCGGGCTGGGACGCGAGAAGCCCATGACGCTGGCAACGGTGCAGGTGGTCGAGGACAGAACCAAACCCGGGCGACGTGAAGCTTCGCTGTTGGCCGGGCTCCTTCCCTGCCCCGAAGACATGAAAGAGGTCGAACTGGCCGATGGACGACGTGTGTTCGCGCCCATCGAGGCCGATCCCGATGATGTGCGCCGCATAGTTCTGGAGCAGGAGAAACGCTCATGATGATCGTACCTTCGAACGTGAAAGTGCACATGGCGCTTGGCGTGACCGACATGCGCAAAGGCCTCGATGGTCTGTCGACACTGGTACAGGAGACCCTGAAGAAGGATCCGTTCTGCGGGCACATCTTCGCCTTCCGAGGCGGACGATCGAACATGGTGAAGCTGCTGTTCTGGGACGGCACGGGCCTGTGCCTGTTCACCAAAAGGATAGACCAAGGGCGCTTCGTCTGGCCGAGAATGACCGTACCGGGCGAGACGATCCCTTTGTCTCCGGCCCAGCTTGCGATGTTGCTCGAAGGCATCGATTGGCGACATCCCGAACGGGTCTGGCAGCCTAAAAAGGCGGGCTAGAATCGGCAGAAATCCGCCAATAATAGTTGGTCCGGCACGTAGATTCTGGTAGTATCGGGCATGCGGCTCGATCTCGATAATCTGCCGTCCGACACGGCCCTGCTGCACCAGCTGGTGCGCGATATGGCGGCCGTCGTCGAACACCGCGAAGGCGAGATCGAGCGGCTTCAGGCCATCATCAAGAAGCTCCAGCGGATGCAGTTCGGTCGTAGATCCGAACGGCTTGATCCCGACCAACTCGCACTTGGTCTGGAAGACCTCGACGCCGACATTGGGCGTATCGAGGCAAGCCGTCCGGTCATCATCGGCGCGACTGCCGAACCACGACCGCACCGCAAACCGCTGCCCGATCACCTGCCGCGTGAGGATGTGCTGATCGACACTGCGCACGATGCCTGTGCGGGCTGCGGCGGCGCACTGCACGGTATCGGCGAGAGCGTCAGCGAGATGCTGGACTGGGTTCCTGCACAGCTTCGCGTGGTACGGATCACTCGTCCCAAATACGCCTGCCGGACATGCGGCACAGTAGCTCAGGCGCCCGCACCGGAGCGTCCGATCGCAGGTGGTCTGGCGACGCCGGCGCTGCTCGCGCAAGTGCTCGTCAGCAAGTATTGCGACCACACTCCCCTCTATCGGCAATCGCAGATCTTCGCGCGGCATGGCGTAGATCTGGCCCGTTCCACGCTCGCGGGTTGGGTCGGCGGAGCGTGCTGGTGGCTCGAGGCCCTGCACGAAAGGCTGTGCGCCGACGTGTTCGCCAGCAACCATCTCTTCGCCGACGACACCCCCGTTCCAGTACTTGATCCGGGCCGGGGAAAGACAAAAACAGGCCGATTGTGGGTCTATGCCCGCGAACAAAGGGGCTGGAACGGGCCGGCACCTCCAGCTGCCGTCTACCTGTTTGCGCCGGACCGAAAAGCCGAGCGCCCGGTGGCGCATCTCCAGCACTTCAAAGGCGTGCTGCACGTCGATGGCTATGCCGGGTTCGAGCGTGTGGCAGCACGCGATGGCGTGAGGCTGGCCGCTTGCTGGGCGCATACCCGGCGCAAGTTCTACGACGTCGAACAACAAACCGGTTCCCCGATCGCGGCCGAAGCGTTGCAGCGCATCGCGACGCTTTATGAGGTCGAAAAGAAGGCTCGAGGACAATCGCCGGCACAGCGAAGGATCGTGTCCCAGGACGTGGTGTAGCTGAAGGCTGAGGTGGTCACCGTGATTTTCGGGTAGGTTTGGGTTGCGAAGCTCAAACTTGACGGAAGGAATCACGATGACCGATCCGATGATGCACTTGCGTTCGCTGGTAGAGAAGACCCCGGATGCAGATATTCTGCGCGAGATGATCTCGTTTGCCGCCGAGCGGCTGATGGAGATGGAAGTCGGCAACCTGACCGGTGCCGGCCATGGCGAGAAATCTGCGGCGAGGCTGGTCCAGCGCAACGGCTACCGCGAGCGCGACTGGCAGACGCGAGCAGGGACGGTCGAACTGCGCATCCCCAAGCTCAGGAAGGGAAGCTACTTCCCCGGCTTCCTCGAACCCCGTCGCATGGCCGAGCGGGCGCTGACCGCGGTGATCCAGGAAGCGTATATCCAGGGCATCTCCACCCGCTCGGTAGATGACCTGGTGAAGGCGCTGGGTATGGATGGGATCTCGAAAAGCCAGGTCAGCCGGCTTTGCGAGGAACTCGACGAGAAAGTCGGTGCCTTCCTCGAACGCCCAATCGAAGGCGACTGGCCGTACCTATGGATTGACGCCACCTACGTGAAAGTGCGGCAGAACGGGCGTATCGTCTCGGTGGCGGTGATCGTCGCGGTGGGCGTCAACAGCGATGGCCGCCGCGAGGTGCTAGGTATGGATATCGGTCCTTCCGAGGCCGAGCCGTTCTGGACCGCTTTCCTGCGCAAACTGACGCGCCGAGGACTGCGTGGCGTCAAGCTGGTCATCTCCGATGCGCACGAAGGCATTAAGGCGGCGGTCTCCAAGCTGCTGTGCGCGACCTGGCAGCGCTGCCGCGTCCACTTCATGCGCAATGCACTCGCCCATGCCGGCAAGAGCGGCAGGCGCGTGGTCTCCGCGTTCATCGCCACCGCCTTCGCCCAGGAAACCCCAGAAGCTGCGAGCCAGCAGTGGCGCTCGATCGCCGACCAAGTGCGGCCCAAACTGCCCAAGCTAGCCACGCTGATGGACGACGCTGAGCCCGATGTGTTGGCCTACATGACATTCCCGCGCGAGCATCGCGCCAAACTACACAGCACAAACCCCATCGAGCGCCTCAATGGCGAAATCAAACGGCGGACCGAGGTCGTTGGGATCTTCCCAAACGAAGCCGCCATCACCCGTCTCGTCGGAGCCATCCTCATGGAACAGTCCGACGAATGGGCCGTCCAGCGCGCACGTTACATGACGCTTGAAACGATGGCCCCGCTCAGCGACAATCCTATTGTCATGCTGTCGGCAGTACCTGGCTCATGATCGGCTCAGGCTGAAGCCGAAAAGCAAGGTGGTCCAGAAAAGCTACACCACCTCTGGGGACACGATCCAGCGAATGGCGTGGCGCGAGTCGTTCTCGCGCCCACATCTCCAGTCCCTGAAGCTCTGGCTGGAAGCTCAGCTTGCCCTCATTCCAGCGCGCAGCACGCTCGCTGAAGCCATCCGCTACGCACTCGCCCGTTGGCAGGGACTTAGCCGGTTCCTGGATGATGGCCGCATCGAACTCGACACCAATCCGGTCGAGCGGGCAATCCGACCCGTGGCCATCGGACGGAAGAACCATCTGTTCGCCGGCAGTGATGGCGGTGGCCATCGCTGGGCGGTGATCTGCTCGATGATCGAGACGGCCAAGCTCAACGGCGTCGAGCCATATGCATGGCTGAGCGACGTGCTCACCCGCATGGTCGAAGGCCATCCGGCCAGCCGACTCGACGAACTTCTGCCGTGGAACTGGGCGGCCAATCATCCCGCTGCCGCCTGATGTGCTTCTACCGGACGCATACGCCCCTCCCCCAGACCAGACCTCTCAAATCAGCCTCCCACCGGTGCAATCCGGTTGCCGGGCGCAGGTCGGTCACAGGCAAATCGACGGGGCAGCACCGTCCGGCTCTGCCCCATCGATTGAGCGAACCTCTAGTGGGCCTGCGCACTCGCCTTCTCGGCGGCCGCACGCTTCGCAAAATCGCGCCGCGCAATGAGGCCGACCGGATCACCATCGCCATCGATGATGAGCGTGGCAGCGAACCACCGGCGCCCCAGGCGGCCCAGGACCGCGACCCGATCGAGATCGACCCCATCGTCCTCGCCAAGGCCTTCATAGCGCCCAAGCCAACGCTCCGAGATACGTGCTTCCCAGAGGAAATCGCTTTCCTCCGCTTCAAGGAAACGCTGTGCCAGGGCGCGTCCTGCGCCTTCTCCGAACTCGATTTCGAGCCCGTGAACCAGACTTGCGAATACGTCGGTGTGGCTAGCTGAAATGGTGCGATCGATCTGCATGATGAAGCTCCTCGCGTGACCGTTCCCGTGACTGAGAACGACCATTCGAAGACGGGTGCCGGGCGGTCTGTCAGGGCCGCAGGGCTTTAGCCCTGCGCCGCGAAGCGGACGTGGGGGGAACCGATTTGCGCAGCAAATTGGGGGGTACCCACGGGCCTTGATAGACTGTTCGGCGCCAGTCACACTGCATCATCTCAGACGAGCATTCTTACCTCTCGTCTGGGCAGGGCCTCTCAGTGGGCATCGTTACGGACTGCGAACAACGGGTCCCGTACAGGCGGCCGAACGGGCGTTTTGCCTCCCCGATCCACCACTTCCCCACTTGTTTGCCCCGACTTGTCCTCCGGGTTCTCCACAGAGCTTTGGACAGCCTGCGTTCTCCCGACAAACAGCGGCGGCGCCTGCGGCAGAACGGAGGTGTCGCTGCCGGCTATTCCCGCAAGATAGGCCACGGTTTCAGAGGGAAGCGGTATGCCGGACAGGTACTTTTCGTAGCGCGCCGGACCTGCATTGTAGGCCGCAAACAGCCCAGGATATCCGAAGCGGTCGTAAAGCAGTCTGAGGTAAAACGTCCCAGCAAGGATGTTGTCGCGCGGGTTGTCCGGATCGGAACCAAGCGACAGACGGGAGCGCATATCCGCCCAGGTACCGGGCATGAGCTGCATGAGCCCGATGGCGCCTTTGGGACTGCGGATCGGTGCATCGCCGATTTGCGTACGGCCCCGGCTCTCGGCCCAGATCACCTTCCTGATCCAGGCGGACGGCACGCCGAAACGCGACGAGGCCTCTTCGATATGGGGCTGCCAGCGCTCCAGATCCTGGGCGCGGACAGGGCTTGCCGCGATGATCGTCGCGGCGACGATCATCGCTTTCAGCGCTCCCATAGCAGGTACGCTTGACCGATGATGTCGGAACTGCGGCTTATCCCGAAATACCGCCCGTCGAAGGAATCCGGGCTGGCCGTCATGAGCAGGAAATACTCGCCGCGAGCAAGCACGCGGCACCCTTCCCACCACGGCATGGGCCGACCTTTTCCATCGTGTGCCTTGCGCACGACCAGCGGCACGCCGTCGAGAAATATCTCATTTCCGAGCGCACAGACTTCACGCCCCGGATAGCCGACGACGCGTTTCACCAGAGGTACGTTCGAGGGAATATAGCGGCGCGAGGCGGCAAGGTCGCGCCACGGGCGCGGCATGCGGGCAATCACCATATCGCCCGGCAGGGGATCGCTTCCCGGCGATACCAGGTAGAGGCCCATCGGCGCGCTGGGACTGGCATTCCAGAGAAGGCGCGGCGCAGGCGGAAAGGCCAAGGTTGTCCCCAGCAGGCTCGCCGCGACAGCGACGCCAAACGCCAAAGACTTCACTCTGCGATAACGGTCCGATCTGGTCTGCCGGGCCTCGACAAAGGGCATGGGCGAGGCCTCGCCGCCCGGAATATCGGGCGCGCTCATCGACGGAACGCCCGGCCGGAGTTGGCTTCGCTCCAGGCATTGAGGTCATCAATGTGGTACTGGATGAAGCGGCAATGGCGGCGGAAGATGGGGCCGCCGCCATTGCGCCGAAACTTCAGGAGCAGGCGGATCGAGATGCCGAGATAGGCTGCCGCCTGGGGCGTGTTGAGAAACGGCGAGCCGCGCTTGGCAGCCCGGGCGCGGTCGATCTCGTCGGAGTTTTCCATGGTGTCCCTTCCGTGCATCGGGCGACACCCAGTCGCCCTCGGGGACACTCAAATGAGGGACAATCCATGGCCCGGGCAGAGTCGGATTCGGCTATAGGCAAATTCGACTCCCTTGCCGGGACGGCGCACAGATCGCTCTTTGCAATTGCGCCGAAGCACCGGACTTGCCACACCGCCACGCAGGCTTGTCTACGGGGGTTATCTATGCGCGGACTATCGGTTTTTGCGGGCTTGGCGGTGTTGGCAAGCACGGGGGCAGCCCATGCCGCCGAACCTGCGCCGCCGGCAATTCCGACTGCAATTTCGCCTCTCCAAGGATGCTGGGAAGGCACCGGCGAAGTGATGAAAAAGCCGGTGACGATCGTGCTCGTCGGCAAATCGGTCGCTCTTGGCGCGATCCTGACGGTGGATGCGGAGAGCCATACCGTTGCCGATCCCGCCGACCGGTATTCAGCGCATCTGGTGCTCGGCGGAGCAATGGTCCTGCCGGGAAGCGCGCCGGATCTGGTCGGCTATTGGGCGGACAGCTTCGGCGGCGCGATGACCGCTTCGGGATCCGGATCGACCAGGCCCGACGGCTTCGACATGAGCTATCAATATGAGGACGGCGCCTTCCTCAATCGCTGGCGTTTCAATGGCGACAAGCTCACCTGGCAGATTGTCTCCCAGGATCCGAAAAAGGGCGAAGAAGCGTTTGCCAGCTACACGCTCAACCGCGTGAAATGCCGCGCAAGTTGATCGCCGAGACCTTGCCGTTCCGGGCCACCAGGACGTCATACTTGATGGCGTGGCCGACCTCGAGATTCCAAATTCCGGCGGCGATAACCACGGACACGTGGACGAACAGATCGGGTCCCCCGTCATCGGGCGCTATGAAGCCATAGCCCTCTTCGCATCGAAAAACTTGATCCGCCCGCTCGGCATTCGCCCCTGCCCCCCACGATACGGGCGTTGTGCACTGTGCGGGCGAGACCAGAAATTGCACAAGTGAACACATCGGCTGCGTATCGAAAGGGTGTTACAAACCGGGACGGATTTCGGGCGTCAGATGCTGGAAAGCCGCTTCTCGGCGATGCTTTGAACAGCAGTCTGGAGTTCCTGCACCCGCTCGAAAGCCCAGTCCAATTCGGCATCGCCGATAGAGTATTCGGGAGAATATCGCCCCTTGATATATGCCTGATGGAGAAGTTCAAAACATCGCCGGGAAAACTTGTCCTCGCGCGGCCAGATCGGGATCAGTTCGCGCGCGACCTCCTCGGCCCGGCTGCGCAGGAACTTGAGGTGATGCGTCCCCGGGCAATGGAGGGTCTTTACCGCTAAAACTGCCTGATAGGATTGCTCGGCGGCCTGATGAAGCTGGAACGCGGCATGACTATTCGCTCCCCGCGACAGCGCAAAATCCGCCGTATCGAGGAAGATCCTGGCGTTATCGAACCATTGATGGAAAAGCTGATGTGTCTGCTGGCGAAGTTCCTCTCGGGGGAGCCTCTTCGGCATCTCGAACTGTGTCGAGCCGCATTGATAGAGCGCTATCCCCTTGCGCAGGAGGTCCACGAAAAACGGGCGTCCGTGACCAAGTTGCCTGGTGAAGTCATCCAGAGAATGGACAACCAGATTTGGCAGCGCCGATATGCGCCTCGCCATCGAATATTCGCGCGCCAGCGCGTCCTTCGCCTTGTTCCAATTTTCGACTTCGTTCGCCAGACGCTCGTGGTTGACGATGACCAGGATATCGTAATCCCACGCGTGGCCGTCCAGGTGATGAGCCTCCCAGTCGGCGCGCGCATAGGCGCCGTAGAGAATGACACTCAGGATCCGGCCCCGTCGTTTCCACGGCTGTGTTGCGCGCGCAATGGCGTCTTCGAACTCGGAAAATATGATCTGCACAACCCGCTCGAGGTCGCGCTGATGCTGTTCGGGCAAGTGGTCGAGATCGGTCTTCATAGTCCCCCGGAATTGGAAAAGTCCGGTCCAGAGACGCCGATTATCGAAAACACCCTCAGCGGGACTTCTCTTTAATCCAGCGGCTTGCCCAGATGCTTCTCGCAGATCGTTTTCACTTCCGCCTCGAGCAGTTTGATGCGCTCGACCAGCCACTCGAGCTCGACATCGCGGATGACGTAGTGCGGCGAATACCGGCCCTTCACGTAGGCCTGATAGAGCAGCTCCCAGCAGCGATTGCCGAACTTGGTATCACGCGGCCAGACCGGGATAAGATCGCGCGCGATGTCTTCCGCCCGGCCGCGCAGATACTTCAGGTTGTGCGACTTGGGGCTGTAGAGTTTCAGGACCAGCAAAACGGTGTGGTAGAAGTTCTCTGTAGCCTGGTGGAGCAGGAATGCGGCTTGGTTGCCAGAGCCGTCTGAGATAAGAAATTTCCCGGCGCGCAGGAACGCGCTCGCGCTATCGAACCACTGCCGATAATGGTTCTCGGCCTCGATGTGCGCCACCGCACTGTCGAGCGGCTTGGGCAGTTCGAACTGCTGCGCTTCGAGCTCGTAAAGCACGATGCCCTCGCGCACGACGTCGATGAAAAACGGTCTGCTGCGCGATAGCTGGAAGTTCGCGTCCGCCATTGAATGGACGGTCAGACCGACCGGCGCCGAGATCAAGTTCATGATGTCGTAGGCCCGGTTGAGGTGATCTTTGGCCTTGCCCCAATACTCGGCCTCGTCGGCCAGACGCTCGTCATTCACCACGACAAGGATGTCGTAGTCGGAATAGTACCGGCCGACGGGATCGGCGACCCAATCGCCGCGCGCATGCGAGCCGTAGAGGATCACTTTCATGATCCGCCCTTGCTTCTTCCAGCCCTGCGTCGCGAGCCCGAGAACGTCCTCGAATTCGGCAAAGACGATCTCCACCACGCGCTTCAGGTCACGGCGCTTTTCTTCGGGAAGGTGATCGAGATCCGTCTTCATAATCGCCTGATTCTAGACGAGTTCGGGGGAAGGACAACACACGTTTTGCTGCACGCACAGGAAATCCCCGCGCCGTTTTCGGCGCGGGGACCGGCTGTCAGTCGGCGGGATTCCAGATGATCGCGTAGCTGTCTTCATCGTCCTTGCCGGCAGCGCGACCCAGGTTCGCGTAGATGCGGCGCGGCCCGAATTCCGGCGCCGCCAGCGTCAGCGAGATGTAGTCATTGCCCGAGGCCTCGCTGCGGCGCAGCCATCCGGCACCCACCTCGACGCCGGAAGACGTGACCCGGAAATCCGGCTGGGTGTCGGCGGTCTTGCGGGTATTGGGCGCGATCTCGATCTCGGCGCGGATAGAGAGTGTGCGAAGCTGACCCTTGAAGCTGCGACCATCGCGCGTGACGTATCCGATTGCGGGCATGATAATTCTCCTTGATCTGTCGCCGCGAGAACCATTCCCGGGCGATGGGCAGACCGAAGGGACAGTCACAGCGGCGCCCGCGAACCGTGAGGCCGCAGCGTCAGCGAAGGACCGGAGCCGGCGGCTTGTTTGGAGCGTCCGCGACCGCGAGGAGCCCGCCTTTGGCGGGCGGGGAAAGAAGCCGTTCGGCGATGGTTTGCGCGGGACCGCGACTGTTCCAGGTCACTGCCTCGCACCCGGAATGGACCTGACGACCGATACGGGAACGCTGTCAAAGCCGCAGTTGGAAACGCAAAAGGCACCGATCTCGCCTCGATGGAACCTGCCTTGCTCTGTCTGAAACCGAGCCGATCCGAAGGGCGACTCTGTGTCCATCCGTCGACACTCCCGAAGCGCGGGTTGAACGTTATGCCCCCCACTCGAGCTCGCAGCTTGCCGCAGAAGCGCGTCGATTTATCGCAGCCCATATGGATCGCGGCGCCCGTCGATTGGAGAATTCGCAGGTCGTTTAGTGAAGCGGGGCATTGCCCGCGCATGGAGAACGCTATGACGATCTACACGCTCAAGTTCCATGAAGACCGCCACGGCCCTGCCAAGGATATCCGGTTCGAAGCGACCGACCCAGGCGCCGCCCTCCTGTTTGCCCAGAAAGAAGCACCCGAGCGCCCCGCCGAATTGTGGAACGGTTCGCGAAAGATCTGCACGCTCACGCAGAGCGGTAGCGGTGTGTGGGAACTCAAGGCGTGATCCGCCGGTCGTCGCGCCCCGGCGCCGAACGGCCTTGGCCGGCCGGGAACTCTTCAGCGGCTGTTGCAGTTTGTCAGTCCGCAAGCGTCCGGAAGAACGATGGAGGAGAGACATGAAAATCTACACGCTGCGCTTTTCGGACGATGGCGAGGGTCTCGCCAGGCGCATCGAATTCAAGGCCGAGGACCTCACCGCCGCGCTTATCATTGCCCATCGCGAGGCGAATCGAAGGACGGCTGAACTTTGGGAAGGAGCAACCAAGCTCTGCACCATTCGGCGCGAAGCGAACGAGAATGAAGTCCCTGTCTTTTCGCAGCGCCGCCAGATGGCCTGAACCTTCGCAAGCGGTCACTGTCGACGGCCGCCCTTTGGTGCGTCCGTCGGTTCGATGGTGCCCGGGATCAGTTCAGCGACGGCGCGTCACGAGGCGGGTTTCGCCGCAAAGGCTGCAGGCATCCTTGTTGCGTTCGAATCCGTTAGTCCCTGCCAGTTCGCGCACAAGCTGATCGGCGTGATCAAGCGGCGAGAGTCCGAGCGTCTGGTTGATGCATTCATCGCAGATCGGATCGGGAGAGAGCCGGGAAACAAGCTTTTCGATGGCGTGAAGCGCGTCGGTCTGAATTGCAGTCATGGTCTTTTTCCTGTCACCGATTGCGTGCCACCGGGATAGGACCACGGCAACGAAGTTTTGGTGTCAGCCGCGGACCCGCGCCTATCAGGGCGCGGGTCCGCGGCCGGAATTTTCTCTCGCCGCAACAAGTTGGATCGGAGGCGGATTGTTCCGCCTCCGATCATTTTTCAGGCCGCCAGCCGGTCGCCTTGCGGTCCGGCATCCTCCGTGAGGTCCTCGGGCCCCGCCCCTTCGGTTGAGCGCGAATCATAGGTTTCGCCCCAAGCCTCGCCGCCCTCCTCTTCCGCCGGTTGTCTGTCGGCTTGCATGGCCGCGCGGTCGTGCGCCTCGACCGTGCCGACTCCGCCCCGCTCGGTATAGGCGGATGGCGGGAAAACCATCCAGCGGGGCACCCAGCCCTCCCGCTTCTCGCGCCCGCCGCTGCCCGCCAGATGGTCGCGGATTATGGCGCGCAAGGTCTTGGCCTTCTCCTTGGCATTGGCCTCGGCCACCAGCTTTCCGGCCACCTCTCCGACCATGGCGAGCAGAATCTCGCGGTCACGCAGCGTTTCGAGAAAGGCTTCGTCGGCCTCCCACCAATCCGCCATGGGAACACCGATGGCGAGCCCCACCGCTTCCACCGAAGGGCTCCCGGCCTCCAGCGCCTCGCCCATGACGAGCGCCAGCACGTCCAAGACCTGCGCATCGGCAAGTTCGGTCAATCGAGCGAACAGGCCGCAAAGCGCGCGCAGCCCGCCCCGCATACCGTAACCGGTCCCGCCGATCACCGTCGGTTCGTCATCCGGCAAGCCCAGAAGCGCCAGAACTTCGCGCCGCCGCGCATCGAACACAGCCTCGGCCCGGCAATTCTCGACGCTTTCCTTCACCGCGTCGTTCTTGGAAGCCTGCGGTTCGACCACGATCCGCCATAGGGCAGACCCGGCGATGGCGTGGGCAACCATGAGCCGCAGGGCAATGCTCGGCCGTCCCAGCAGTTCGGTGCGCACGGCGGCATGGCGGTGAAGATCGATATAGGTCTGGGTGATCGAGGTCAGTTCGGGGCGAACGGCCTTGGGGCTTGCTCCACCCTCTTCCGACAGCCCCGCCTTGGCGAGCCGCGCCGCTCCCTTGCCCGAAAGATAGCCTTCGTGGATGACCACTTCGCCATTGCCGCGAACGTCCAGATAGACGCGCCCGCCCTTGCGCTTCGGGGTCTTGTCATACTCCCACGAATGGAAATGGGTTTCGGGAGGGAGGATGACGGCATCGGTCCAGCCCGCCTCGATGAAGCCCGCGCGCTTGGCCTCGATGGCGGCATTCTGGAGGTCCCAGAATGCGTCCGTCTCGGCAAAATACGCGTCTTCTCCGAAGAGGTCCGAAACCGTGGCAAGCCCGCTCGCCTCGACATCGAACAGCGCATGGCCGGTCGGAACGGAGGTTCCGCCGAACAGGAACGACTTCAGCTGAAAGCCGCGCGGCGCGTAGCTTTCGGGGTCCTCGGCAAGGGCCAGCCATGCCTTCTGCTGCGATTTCGACGCCATGGTGAGATAGCGGATGGTCGCCGCGTCGATCTCTTCGGCCCGGTACATCTCGCGGATGCGGGGCAGAAGATTGCCGAGCGCAAGAATGCGCTTCACCGAAAGGTTTGGCAGACCGAAGGTCAGGCCGATATCCTCGACGCTTCGCCCTTGCTTGATAAGCCGGGTGAAGCAGGTCCAGCGCGAAACTTCGTCTGGATCGAGCCGCGCAATGTTCTCGATCAGCGAGGCCTCGACGGCGCTGGCATCGTCGGCATCGTCCAGCACCGCGCAAGGCAGCATCGCCGCTTCGGGGTCCGGCTCGCCCGCCTCGGTGCAGACAGCGAGCCGCTCGGCGGCGACGATCTGCGCGGCATGGAAGCGGCGGCATCCCGCAATGATCTCGTAGTGCCCGGCCCCCTCAACGCCTTCACAATTGGGCCGAACGATCACCGGCTGGATCACGCCGCGCGCCCGGACGGTCGGCAGGATATCCGACACATCGGGAGCCTTGCGTGCATAGCGCATGTTCGCCTTGCTAACGGAAAGGTTGCTCAGAGCGATGAATTCGAGTTTCATGGGTGTACTCCGGATTGAGAGTGCCGGTCCGTCCTTCAGGTGGAATAGTCGGGCGGACCGGCTTAGTTTTGACGGTGGACGACCGTCTGCGTCTTCTCCCCTCAGCGGGGCGAAAGCCTGATGGCGGACGGGTCCTCGCGCGTGAGCCGGTCCAGAAGCAAAGCGGCATCGGGGATTGATCCAGCGAGACGCGCGGCCTCCGTCCAGACGGAGAGCCGGTGCCGGGTGCAAAAGCCCATGTCGCGTTCGATGGTGAGCCCCATCGGCAGGCGGATCGCCTCGATCTCGCGAAGCGATGAAATGCCGAGTTCGGGGCATCCGAAGCCAAGGTCCGCCAGCCCGAACAAGGTGTCGTCGTCGGCATAGATTTCGGTCACCAGCCAGACCGCACGCCCCATCGGATTGAACAGGCGGACCAGCGGCAGCGGATCGAACTTGGGGTTTTGCATGCAATGCTCGAAATTGGCTGAGAGGATCGAGCGGATGGAGCGGCAAAGGAGGGTCATGCCAGCGCCCTCCCCTCGTCATCGTGGCCATCATCGTGGCCGTCATCGGGGGCGTCCGTGTGGCCGGGTTTCTCGCTTTCGGGCAGGCTTGCCTCGTAGCGGGAAAGCACCCAGTCCGCCGCCTTGCTCGCCATGCTGGCCGCGCGGAAGATTGCCCGGTTGTCCTCGCGCAGGACTTCGAGCCATGCCCCGATGTAATCGGCATGCCGGACAGTAGGAACGATTCCGAGCGAGGCGCACAGGAATGCCGAGCCCATTTCGGCCACCATTTCCTCACGCGCGTAGTCCTTGGAGCCGAACGCACCTGTCAGATTGCGATTCAGCCGTGAACTATGGCCGACTCCATGGGTCAATTCGTGCAGCGCCGTCCGGTAGAAGTTCACCTGATCGTGAAATGCCTGCTGCGGCGGCACTTGTACGAAATCCTGCCCCGGAGAATAGAACGCCTTGTCCCCGCCGATCCGGAAATCGATCCCGCTCGCGGCAATGACGGCCTCGGCCACCGGCACGATCTCGCGTTCGGGCAGTGCCACTGGTCCGGCCAAGAAATCGTCCGGCAATCCCTCGCACTGCGCGACATTGAAGACCGTGAACCTTTTCAGGAAAGCAACCGAACGGGCATCCCCGCCAGTTTCGCGCGCCTTGGCCTTTTCGGCCTCAGGCGTGAAGCGGTCGGCATAGACGACTTGCGTTCCGCGCTCGCCCTTGCGGACATTGCCGCCTGCACTGAGAGCCTGCCGGAAAGTCAGCCAGCCCTGCGAGGCCCAACCGCCCGCAATGACCGCGCCCCACAGGATCAGCACGTTTATTCCCGAGTACCCGCGACGGGTCAGGGCATTGAGCGGAAGCCCTGCTACCGGTCCCCCACCATTCCCACCGGCGGTCTCACTGCTCCACGGTTGCACCCACGGCACCCGCCCCTGTTCGAGTTCTGCGATGATCCGGGCCGTAACCTCGTCGTAGAGCGAGGCCCTGTCGGAACCCCTAGGGGCAGTGGCACGAATTGCGGCCCCCGTGTTGCCGATCTCGGGATTACCCCCGGCCACCCTCAGGGTATTTCCCGATTGCGACCCCGCGCATGACGGAACCTTGCGATTGCGGCGCATGCCTCACCTCCATACCCCGCCCCAAAACCACCATGGCCTCCCCCGACGGAGCGGGGGTGGGCGGCACGGGCGACCGCAAGGCCCGCTGCAGGGCAGCGCCTGCACGCGCAGCCGGGGCCCCGATCCAACAGGATCGGGGTGGCAAGGGCCGGAGCGAAGTCGGAGGAGCCGCATTCATGCGGCTTGCAGGCGGTGCCGGCGGGCCTAGACGGGCGCCGAGCCCACCCGCGCTCCGAGAGGGAGGCCCACAAAAAAACGCCGCGCGCGAAAGCGCGCGTCTGCGTCACCGGTCCATCTTGATGGACCGAGCCCTGCGCCAGCGATCCTCACCGAATGGCCGAGACCGAAAGGGCTCGGTGCCCTGCACGCGGGCACGCTGCCAGCCCGCGCGCGGCATGGAGCGCGGTCGCGCTTCAGGCGCGAGGCGCCGAAAAATGTCGTTAAAACAAAAGGATGTGGCAAAATTCTTATCATATAACGGAAAGACAAAGTGAAAACGGAGACACTGTGACCGGAACAATCATGCTGCAGGCAAAGCAATTCACCCAAGCCGACCTCCATCGCGCACAAGCGCTGGGCGCGGTCGAAGGCAGCTACTGGACCATTACCGGCACCTGTCTGCTTTCCGCCGCGACACTGTTTTATCGAGAGGTCGTCACCTTTCTCCACCTCAACACGCTGGGCTTCACCCCGGCTAGCCAGGACGAACTCTGGAGGATGGGCAAAATCATCGGTTTTGGCTTGCTGGTGATGGGATTCCAGATTTTGCGCCTGAAACGACTTAACCGCAGGCACGCCAGCCTGTCTGCCGAGATCGGTGCCGATGATGGTTACGTAGCGCTAGACAGCCGCAAAGCCTTACACGGAAAGCTGGCGGGGATGACGCATCGCCTGCGCCAAATTCTGACGAAGGGCGTGTAGTTCAAACAGACACTCCCCGACGACGCTGGTTTCGTAGCAGGAGGGTACCGCGATATCGAGGACTGAGCGCATCGAAGCCGGCCTCGGCCCGCCCGCGCCACATGGCCAGGCCGCAACTTTGCAATCGCCTTCCAGAAAGGCATCTGACATTCAAGCCGAGATAACCGGATGCAGATGGAGCAGGCGATTGGCTAACGGAACATGGATGGTTCGCGTGAAGCACAACAAGGTTTCGGTCGGCATCTTCGCATGTTCGCTCTACGAATTGCCGCTCCTGGTGGATGAAGCCTGCGACCCGGGTGCCTGCGAGTTCAAGCCTCTGCCGGCGGGCGGCTTCATTTTCGGAGGCACGGTGGCGCTTCACGAGGTAGACGAGTGCGCCGATCACGATCTGCCCCATTTCAGTGACGGCTTTCTCACGGAAGGATGGGCCGGCGAGGCCTATGAAGAGACGGGCGACTGGCGGCCGATCATGATCGCGCAGAATGACTAGCAGGACGCCGCCATCTGCACCAAGAAGCGCATTCGCATAGTAGAAACCGCCCCCTGATTGGCAGCTTCCACCCATCAAGGGCCCCCGCCGCCCGGACGTCGGCATATCCACCACTCCCGACCCCTCAACCAATCGACAGCGTCTCATCCAATGGTCTGATCGCCCTTATAGTCGGTCAGTCCTGGCCGCCTCCTTTCTATAAATTTCCCAGGACTGGCGGGGGATGCATGATGGGCAGGCGGGAAGCACTGGATCGCCAGTGCAGGACAATCGAGGCAATTGCCGGGGCCGTCGCCATGGCCGGGATAGAACCGGCAGTCCGCGACTACCTGATGGAACTCATCGGAAGAGCAAGGATCGTCGCCTCGCCGGAAGCGCCCGGCAAATACCGCCGCCTATCGATGGCATCGACCAGACAGCTCTACCGCGACGTGCAGTTTTCTGCTCGAGCCGCCTGTCCTCTCGTGGTCGCTGCTAACCCAGATCGCCCAGGCAGACCTTGCGCTTTCGGTGCTTTCCGCACAGCCCAGGCACCGGGTGCCCGGCTAAAAGCCAGTCATGCGTCAGGCCCACGACCGCACGCACGCCCAGCCCCATCATTCATCAAGGGAACAGCTTGAGCTGATCGGGATCCGGAATTGCAGGATAGTCGGAAAGCCGTTCGACGATCGACTGGGCAAGTTCGTCGGCAGCTTTGAGTCGCATGCGCTCATCGCGCATGGTGATCCCGACCCGCGCCCATGCCGGCGCGGTGAGGATGGCCTCCGATAGCTGCTGTGGATCGAGTCTCTCCATGACACGAGGTTGGAACAAATAAAGAACAAAGCACAAGTCCCCTTGCGCGCCATCACTCCAGGCGACATGTGCACTTCTGGCAAAATCAGGGGGTTACATGAGCGACACATGCGGGAATTGCGGCGCGGAAATCACCAGCGGCGGGATCATCAAGGGCCCCAACCGCCGGTACAGCGCCAAGCAGGCCGAGATCCTCAATTTCGTGACGGGTACGCAGTACGCAGAAATCTGCGAGAAGTGCGGCAAGCAGGAATACGAGAACGCAATCCTGAGCCTCAAGACCGAGCGGCAGGCATGCCAGGATTACATGAAAGCGAACGTCGTCGATTTTCCGATGATGACGATCTCGCAAATCCCGCCCGGCGCCGATTGCAAGATCAAATCCATGGTGACCGCGAACGTGACCGTCGGCACGGGCATGTTCAGCGAGCTCAGCCAGGGCTTTTCCGACATGTTCGGCGCGACCAATGTGAATTCGGGCATGGCGCTGAAGGTCAACAGCGGCGAAGCCACAGCCCGCTCGATACTGGTCACCAAGGCGGTGGCGATGGGCGCCAACTGCATCATCGGCGTCGACGTCGACTACGGCACGACCGCCAACAATGCAGCCACGGTCAACATGCAGGGAACGGCCGTCATCATCCGCAATCTCGATGCGATCCTCGACGAGGACGTGCTGGAAAAATTCAGCCAATTCGAGGCATCGCTGGCGCGCGCCCAGGAAATCAGCCGCTGGCTGGCCGGCGATCTCACACCTGACAGCGTGCCCGCGTAAGATCTGGCACGCCTGCCCACTCCCCCGCGCTCCTCAAAAACCTCCAGAACTGCGAGAAATCGTCCCATGCGCCCCGTTCATATTGCCGCCCTCGCCTCGCTTGGCCTCGTGATTTCGCCGGCCTCGGCGCAGGTGAAGGACAGCCACGGCAATGCGCTGCGCGTCGGTCTGCCCGCCAAACCGGCCCCGGATTACGATGGCGGCACGATCAGCGCCGGCCGCCCGGCCAAATGCGTGCTGGACAGAGATGCGCCGCAGGTCTGTACGTTCTACCCTCGCAATCGCGATGGCAGCTTCGCCATCGATGTGGAGGGGATGGCCTATTATGCGGACAAGGTCTCGCCGAGCGAGGTCATCGTCGATTACGACAACGGCGCCCGGATGGTTCCGCAAGGCTCGTTCACGCGCAGCAAGCGCGATCCGGCCTGCTGGGTCCAGGGCAGCGACCGGAAAATTTGCGTCTATTGAGACCAGCCCCCGCGAGAGGGAGAAAGCGCCGGTCTGGCTCCAGCCAGCATGCATGCATGAGGAATCCCGGTCCGCCCAATACGTGCAGATCCGCAAAAAGAAACCCATAAAATACTGACCAATAATCACTTTTGATGGTTGCACGCGGGCCGCGACCGGTCATAGTGCTCTCCTCCCCAAAAGGGAGAAGGGGGCTGGAAGGTGCGACCCGACCCCAGCAACGGCGGCAGTTCATTCGCCCCCCGAACCGCCGCCGCCCCTTACCCCGCCGCTTCGCGGTCCAATCCGTCCCGACATCAGCGCGACTGCGCACATGGAACCCTTCCCCGCATTCGCCGGTTGCGGCACAGGAGGTCTTTTTTCATGTCCGAGCAAAATGCCGAAGTCCGCGCCGTTTCCGAACTCGACCTCGAGCGATATCTCGGGACCTGGTTCGAAATCTGCCGCCTTCCCCTCAAATACGAGGATGCCAAGGCAACCGATATTACCGCCAATTACGCCCTCAACGAGGACGGCTCAGTCCGCGTCGAGAACCGGCTCCTCGACGAGACTGGAAAACCCGACCGGGCGATCGGAAAAGCCGAGGCGACGGACGCTAGCAACGCAAAGCTCAAGGTCAGTTTCCTGCCCGACTATCTGCGCTGGATTCCCTTCACCAAGGGCGATTACTGGGTGCTCGCAATCACGCCCGATTACGAGACGGCGCTCGTCGGCACGCCCGACCGTGATCATCTCTGGGTTCTGTCGCGTACACCGCATCCGCTCCCGGAAACCGTTGAAGGCATGCTCAAGACAGCCACCGCCATGGGCTTCGACTTGTCCAAACTGATCTGGACCGAGCAAAGCGGCGTGCCGGTCCCTGCCAGTGCATTCGCGGACTAACCAAACAGTTCAACCACTGGCAGGCGCCTGACTGTCGCTGCTCGGATGGGCACGCACCGGTGCCGCATGGCAACCTTGATGCAGCCGATCAAGACAGATGAGAAATGCGGTTTCGGCCATCAATAGAACCGCGAGACCGACAAAGGAACTGCAAGGGCGGATAGAGAGGGCGGCATTATACTTTTGAAAATGACCTCAATTATCGATTCCAACTTGCGTTTCGAACGCATTGATGGTTGCCACGGGACCGGTGCGATTCACATTTTCACGCGGGTGGCAAATTAAAATGATGAAGGACGTCCTACTGGAGCTGACGAGCGACATTGTCGCTGCGCATGTCACGAACAATACCGTTTCCGCCGACCAGCTGCCGCAGATCATCGCAGCAGTCTACGGGTCGCTCGACAGGCTCGGGCAGCCGGCGGAGCCAATCGAGGAAGAACGCGTTCCTGCGGTCCCGATCAGGTCTTCCGTCAAGGCCGATGCCATAGCTTGCCTGGAATGCGGCGCGAAGCAAAAGACGCTGAAGCGTCACCTGATGGCGCAGCACGGCCTTTCGCCCGATGAATACCGCGCGCGCTGGAAGCTAGCTTCCGACTATCCGCTGGTAGCGTCCGACTACGCGGCCACGCGCTCCCAGATGGCGCACAGCATTGGGCTTGGCAGCAAGGGCGGCCGGAAAAAGAAGGTCGAGGCGCCCAAGGCACCCGTCGAGAATGCCGAAATACACGCGCCGACTGCGGCCAAGACCAAACGCAAGCTTGGCATCAAGGCCGGTTGAAGGCGATCGGAGAGCGAGCCGGCGGTCCTGGCCGTTCAAGCGATTTCCATGCCCATCAATGAACGGTACTCCCCCGCCGCCATCGACCGCGCATCGCGGACGAGGCGGCGGATCCGCGACTTGAGGGAATCCGATCCGCCGTTCGGACCGGCCCACTGCGTTCCGTAAAGGGCTTCCGCCATCTGCGCGATGCTTGCCCCGTCGGCGAGCGCGTCGGCAACGCGCAGGGCCGCTGCGAAGCGCTCCATCCTGGGATCCGGCGGGAACAGCGAAGTCACGAAGCGCCTATGAGCGCACAGGGCCAGCAGACGCCTGAGAGGCTGGATCCGGGGCCGCAGGGAAGCCAAGCCCGCCAACCTGTACTGTAAAACGACTGGCCCATCCTGGAGGGTCCCGGCAAGCACATCCAGCCTTATCCGGCACCTGCCGTCCGTCAGCGCAACGTGCTCGCAGCCTCCTGGCCCCACAACGGAACTGAACCAGCAACGGAACCAGAGAGGGTCGATGGCGTCAGGATCGCTGGGGCGTGCAAGCTGCGCCTCAACCGGGATTGCTCCGGGGTCGAACGCCGCACTCCAGATGAGCTTTGCCCCGCAGGCGCCGACTGCGGGGTTCTCGGCGAAAGTGAAGTCCCCATTTTCGGGTCACCTCCCCATCGCCTCCGCCACGGGTCGCTTCGCTCGCGCGGACGTACCACTCGATATACCGGGGATCGCGCCGAAGCCATTCCCACATCATTGCAGCGCGATCAAGCCTGATGAGATGGCGATATTGCGTGCCATCGCGCCAATTCGATTCCGAAGCCGGCGCATTGCCGCAGCCCCCGGTCATGGGGCCGGCACGCCCGCTTCCCGCGCGTATGACAGTTGTGTGACGCAAATCACATTGCGACCTGCCACCAAGACGATAAGTTGCACGCTACGTACAATCGCGGATCGCTGAGGGAATGAGGGCCCGATGCGTTTTCGCCCGTAAGCGGAAAGGACGGCTCGACGCGTCCTGGCGGCTTGAGACGCCGCGGAGAGCCGGTACGACGCATGGGCGTAATCAGCGCACACAAGAAATTCGAGAAACTCATTTCGGCGGCAGAGAATCTGCAGCAGCTCAACCTCGCCATGGCAAGCATTACCCAGGCGATGGGCTGCGACTTCTACGCGATCGGCCACCACGTCGATTGGGGCCCAGCCAAGCCCCACGCCTTTCGGCTTCAGAACTACCCTTCTCACTGGGTAGACTTTTACGACAGCAACAATTGCTGGGGGCGGGATCCCGTTCAACGGGCGTCGGGCCGCACTCAAAAGCCGTTTCTGTGGCGCGAGACTTCTGATTTCATCGAGGTAACGGGGAACGACGAGCGGTTCATGGCGCTTGCCCAGCGTAACGGGCTTGGCGACGGCATCACGGTGCCCTCCAATATTCCCGGCGAGTTCCAGGGGCCTTGCACTTTCGCGGTCGCGCCGGGCCGGCATCTCAACGAAGACGGCGTCTATCTGGCGAGATTGATCGCACCAGACATCTTTCATGCGGCCCGCAAGCTGATTGGAATGGCGCAGCTTATCGGACACATGAAGACGGCCCAACTGACGCAGCGCCAGCGTGATTGCCTGCTCTGGATCGCAGCCGGCAAGTCCGACTGGGAAACCGCGATCATCCTGGGGATCAGCGAAGAGACGGTGAAGCAGCATATCAGCGACGCCTGCAACCGCATGGGAATAAAGAAGCGCACATTGTTGCTGTTCCTCGCGTTGCGGAACGGAGCGATCAGCATTTCAGAGGTGCCGTTTCGCTGATATCCCCCTTTCCGGGGATAACGCTGACTGAATTTCCGCAGGCAGAAATACGAACCTTTTCAATGGAGGTTCGCCATGATCCACTGCCTTTCGCGTCCACCGGCCAACGGGGAGCACGCCGTCCTTCGCGCCATGTTCGAGGCGCGCAAGCGCGTCTTCATCGACCTGCTGAATTGGGACCTGCCGGTCCTTGGCGGTCGTTTCGAACTCGACCAGTTCGACAACGAGCGGGCCATCTACATTGTGCTCTCGGACAACAACGGAGCCCATCGCGCTTCGGCCCGGCTGCTCCCGACGACGCAGCCGCACATTCTCGACAGCCTGTTTCCCGAGCTGTGCGAGGAAGCCATTCCGCGCGGGCCCACCACCATGGAAATCACACGCTTCTGCCTCGAGCGCCGTTCCAGCGCCGCGCAGCGCCGAAAGTCCCGTGACGAACTGGTTCATGCGCTCGTGCGCCATGCCCTCGAGAACGGCATCGAACGCTATACGGGCGTGGCCGACCTGCCCTGGCTGCGCCAGATATTCGCCTTCGGCTGGCGCTGCAGACCGCTTGGGGCGCCCAAGACGATCGGCGGCCGTCGCCTTGGCGCCCTGTCGATTGAGATCGACGAAGACACACCGGCGCTGCTGGAACGCGCCGGCCTTCTGGCTGCGGACGACCAGCGGGAGGTCTGCCATGCGCATTAACGACCTGGCCGGTCGCGCGCGGCGCGACTGGGCCGCCCTCATGGACACGGGCTACTGCCTGATCAAAGGTGCCGTTCCGGCTGACGAGGTCGAAGCGCTGGACCGCGATCTTGCTCCCGCTTTCGAGACGACGCCTCTGTGCAGAGGCAAGTTCTCCGGCGAGAAAACGCAACGTTTCGGGCGCCTGCTGCTGCGCTCCACGCGAACGGAACGCTTTGTCTTTCACGAAACAATCAAGGCCATGACGGAGAACGTCCTGGCGCTGGGATGCGATAGCATGCAGCTCAGTGTCACGCAGGGGATTGCCGTGCACCCGGGCGAAGCCGACCAGTTGCCTCACCGGGCCGAACATGTCTGGATGGCGGGCAGCGAGCGCTATGAACTGCTGGTCAACGTAATCTGGCCCCTGACGGCGCACATGGCCGAAACGGGTTCAACCCTCGTCTGGCCGGGCAATCACAAGCGGGGCGTCACTTTCCCGCCACCCAAGGACCCCGGAGTTGCGATCGAGATGGTTCCAGGCGATGCGCTCATGGTCCTGGGGTCCACGTTGCATGGAAGCGCGGCCAATCGATCCGATGGAATCCGCCGCGCAGTCAAGATCGGATATTGCCTCGGCTGGCTCAAACCCGAGGAGAACCAGTGGCTTGCCTATCCACCGGCGATTGCCCGGCGCTTCTCTTCTGAACTTGCAGACCTCGTTGGCTATCGGCGCCACAGGCCCAATCTCGGTTGGCACGAAGGGCAATGCCCATCCCTGCTGCTCGCGCCTCACCCCAGCGAACCGACAGGGGCCACCGACACCCTGCCCTCTTGGGAGTGCGCAGCTCTGGCGGCCTTCTCGGCCCACCAGGAACCGCACGCATGAACGCGGGCATGACGGCCGAGCGGGTCTACCAGGAACTCAAGGACATCATTCTGTCCGGGTCCATCCGGCCCGGCGCTCGGCTGGAGCCTGCCCGTCTCGCGGCTCGCCTTACCAGCAGCGCGACCCCTGTCCGCGATGCACTCCACCGCCTTGCCGGCGAAAATCTCGTCGATATGCGTACCAGCGACGGCTTTCACCTGCCGCCGCTCAACGAAGTCTTACTTGGTGACCTCTATCGCTGGAACAACGAACTCTTGAGGATTGCCCTACGACACCGAAGGCGATCCCCGCCCGGCAGTGGCGGCGAAGTCCAATCCGGCGATGCGGCAAGTGTCTTTGCGGCGATCGGCGAGGCAACGCGAAGCAGTCCGATCACCATGCACGTCGCTTCCGCCAATGCCATGCTGGCGACTGCGCGACACGCCGAATCGACCATTCTTGCAGGCGTCGCAGCAGAGGTTTCGGAGATTTGGCGCCAGTTCACACAGTCTTCCAGTGAGACAAAAACATCAATTCAGAACTACCACAAACGAAGATTGTTACATTTACCTGAGATAATAAAGGCAATAAATCAACGCGCCCCGCAGCCCAAATAACAATCGATCTATATTTTAGATATAGATTTCAGATCAGACTTCAATCGCAATACACTTGTTGGCGCCGCAATGGTGCGGTTTCAATGAGGAGTATACCATGAATCGAGAACTGACCGTCATCGAGCTGGGCACTGCCAGCATCGAGACCCGCGGCAGTATCGGTGCCAAGCAGGACGGGGTGCTGCTTCAGCCCCAGACCATGCTCACCGACGACTGACCATCTGGATGCGCGGCCCCGCAAGGGGTCGCGCATCTTGCGTTCCCTTGCGGAGTTCCTGCCATGCCCTATGCCCTGTGCCGCGGGGTCTCGTATTGCCGGATCGGTGAGAGATTGCTGTTCCTCGATCTGGCCTCGGATCGTTACCTCTGCCTGCCTCCCGCGATTGAGGCCTGTTTCATTGCGCTCAGCAAAGGCGAAAACGCGGATGGCGCGATAATGGCCTACCTGCGCGAGACCCGCCTTATCGAGCGGGCCAACTCCCCGGACCTCGGTGCGTGCCCTGCGCTTGCGCCGCCTACCTCCAGCCTGCTCGATGCTGCGTTGCCGGAAACAAGAGCCATTCTGCCCGCGATCACGCGGTTGGCACTCGCTTCCGCTTCGCTCAAATGGCGAGGGTTCCTTGCCGCTGTCGCGGGTCTCGCCATACGCAAGGATAGCAAGCGCGGCGCATCGCCGCTCGCGAACAGTTCTGATGGAGACAGTCTCGTCGCGCTCCGCGTCGCCGCTGCTTTCGATGCCTGCGACAAACTCGTCGGCAGCAGGGACAAATGCTTGCCCCGTTCGCTGGCCGCCGCGCATCGCATGTTGGATCTCGGCCTTCCGGCCCACCTTGTCGTGGGGGTGCGGCTGAACCCGTTTCATGCCCATGCCTGGGTGCAGTGGAACGATCTTCTCGTCAATGAACGCATCGATGCAACGCGCGCGTTCACTCCGATCCTCGTCGTATGATCGAGGATCGCTTCGTCCTTGTCCTGGACGCCCACGAGAACGCCAGGGAATGCGCACGATCCCGCATTTCCGAACTCGGTCTCGCCCCCGTGATAGACGAGCCCGGCATTCTTCTCGCCGTGAGTGCAGAGGCACGCATCATTGAACTTGGGGATGCCGGTGCGGTAATCGGTGCCGTCTATGCCTCGGGCATCCGGCACCGGCTGGAAGCGATCGACACCGACACCATCGTAACGGTCCGATCCTCAAGGGGACAGCGTCTCGTCGAGGCGTTCTGGGGGGACTATGTCGCGATTGTGCGAGGAGACGGGGAGACCGCGCTCGTTCGCAGTCCGTTCGGACGTCTCGCATGCCACTACGTCAGAACAGAGCATGGCCTATTCGCGGGATCGCATCTCGACGATCTCCTTACCCTGGCAGGCAAGGCGCCAACGATCGACTACGCGGCCATTGCCAGGCAGCTGATCGCCGGCAGCATGCGGCATTCCTGGACGTGCCTTGAAGGGATTGAGGATCTGCGCGGCGGGGACCGGATTTCCTTCGACCATCGGGCAGCTGTCCGCCACGATCAGGTATGGACGCCTTGGAAGTTCGTGCAGAGCAGGCGGACCATCTTCGATCGCGACGACGGATCAAGGCGCCTCAGGCATACTGCCATGGCCTGCGTCGCCAGACTGACCGAGCATTTGGAGCGTCCCTTGCTCATGCTTTCGGGCGGCCTGGATTCCTCGGTTACAGCGGCCTGCCTCGCCGCCACGGAACGCCCCTTTATTTGCCTCAACCTCGCAACCGCGCACGATAATGCCGGCAACGAGACCGAGTATGCGCGAATGGTTGCCACTCATCTCGGGCTGGAACTTGCCGAACGCACAATGGGTGAGGATCCGGAAGACATCAGGGAGTTCGCAAGGAACAGGCTACCGCAGCCGGCGGCACGCGGTTTCGAGCAGCTTCTTTTCCGTCAGGCCGGACGCTTCGCCCAAACTGCCGGCTGCGACGGCGTGATAGACGGGGGCGCCGGCGACAATGTGTTTGGAGCCTTGATGTCCGCGTCGCCAGCCGCCGATTGTCTGCTGGATCCTGCCGGCGCCGGCGATTTCAGAAGGGTTTGCAGCGATATCGCCAGCATCGTACAGGCGCCGCGTTGGAAAATCGCATGGAAAGCGCGGCGACGCGCCTACTCGGCGACGAGGCCGTTCCGCTGGCCGATCGAAACCCTGTTCCTGAGCAAGGATGCCGCCGCGCTCGCCGACGAGGCAGCGCGCCATCCCTGGATCGATGCCCACAGCGTTGCCCTTCCCGGCCGGGCGGCGCACATCGCCATGATCGTGGCGGCCCAATGCGTGGCCGAAGATGGTCCCTACGGCGCCCGCATCAATGCAGTATCCCCCCTGCTCGCGCAGCCGCTCGTCGAACACTGCCTCGCCATTCCGAGCTGGTACTGGTTCGAGAACGGCTGCAACCGTGCCGCAGCCCGGCGCGCTTTCGAAAGCCACTTACCGCACGATGTCGCATGGCGCCGGTCAAAGGGCGCGCCGGACAGCGCCGCAATCGCCATGTTCGCAAGAAACCGCCAAGTCATCCGCGACGAACTTACGTCGGGCGTGCTTTCCCAGTCCGGCATCCTCGACATGCGTGCCGTACTCAAGACCATAGACGACCCGCGCCCGATCACGGGAACCGACTACAACCGCATCCTGCAAATCTTCGATGCACAGTGCTGGGCAAGAGGAATCCTTGAACGCTCCTAGGCTCTGGTCGCTTCCGCCTGAAGAACTGTTAAACACCCGATATCGGAGGCATTGACGTCGCCGGAGCCGAAGATCATGCGCGGCAGAACCTGATCGTTCAGTTGCCTGTGACAGTCCCCCCCGCAGCGCAGTTCAATGCACTTTCACCCCAGCCGATCGCATCGCCTCCCACCTCTCGTATTGCAGACGCTTCGACGGGGCCTCGTCCTCGCGTCCCCCGAGCCAGAATTCGAACCAGTCGATAGACCGATCGTAAGTTGCCAGCCGATGAGCTGGCTGCCACTTGTCGTGAAACTCATCAGGATAAACAAACAGCTCGACGGGCTTTTCAGCTTCGCGAAGCGCCGTAAATGAAGGCAGCGCCAGCAGCGTCTCGCGGTCAGCAAGCTGCATGAGTATCGGCGTGTCGATCCGGCGCGCATTGACGGTCAGGGACAGCGGCTTCCAGAACTCCCGATCATCGTCGACAAAAGGTGGCAAGCCGGTTTTCCGGTTCTCATCAGCCCAGGCGAAGCCTCCCAATGCGAGCGAACTCAGCACATCGTCGCAGCAAGAGCTCATGGCTGCTGCAGCGAACCGGCGCGAATTTACCATCGCAAACTGGACGCTGGAGGCGCCATCACTGAGCCCGGTGATGCCAATCCGGTCGGGGTCGATGAAGCCTGTCGCGACTGCCGTGTCGATCCCGCGATCGAGAGAAGACATCAGGCTCCTGCGCTCGTTCCAGCCGTTGTGGTCCGCGGCCAGCGTCTCTTCCCAGCTCTTCAAGCCGGGAATGATCGAGGACGAAGATGGCGGGCGCTCGAAGCTCAACACGGCCAGCCCGTGAGCCGCCATGGGATAGATTGGGTAATCATCGCCGATACCGCCGCGCAAGAAGCCTGTGCTGTGGTACTGAACGATCACCATGGGGAGTTTCGAATGGCCGTCATATCCCGGCGGCAAGACAAGATCGCCCCAGGCAGGAAGGCCCCGGTCGTTGGCCCAGCGCAACCTGCGGACCGTCCCTAGCCTCAAACCGGCAAATTCCGGATTTGGATCAAAGATGGTCCTGAACCGTCCCGATTGCAGATCCAGGGCAGCAATGCGCCGAGGCGTGGTCGCATTTTCACGGCCACAGATGAGTTCGCTGGCAGCCTGGATGCAACCGGTAAACGCATCGCGCGTGCGCAAGACGAGCGAGATGCGTCCGGATACGGGCATCCAGCGATAGAGCGTCCAGTCTTCGCCGTTCCAGCCTTCGCGACGGAGGAAGACTATCGAACGCCCTCCACTTTCCCAGAACACACGCAATATCCGCCCCACGCATTGCTCCAGACCGCACGGCTGTTCCTTGCCGCCGGGCATTTGCGCCCAGAGCCGCAACGGCGCTTCGGGATGACCGGTTGTCCCGGCGGTCCAGGCAATCGCACCATTCCTCGCCCACACAGCCGAACCGCCGTGAGTATCCGGCCCGGGCGACGGCCAAGACCTGATCCGCTCCTCTTCGGCCGCCACGCGAACCGATCCGCTCTCGAGATCCACAATGAACGCGCGCTGCGGGATATCGCGCGCCCAGGGTTGCGGCTCCCACGATTGCTGGGGAAGTATGCTCGAGTCGTAGCGCCAGCCGGAAAGCCCATCTGCCTCCGTCTTGCGCTTCGACCCGAGCTGCCCTGGTCTGGCGAGGTAAGTTATGTGCGACCCGTCGGGCGACCAGGAGAAATCTTCGATATCTACGGGAGACTGCGTCACGGCCTGCGTGCCGTTGCCATCGGCTCCAACTCGCACGATCTGGACAACACCTCCGACCAACTTCCGGTATGCAAGCGACTTGCCGTCAGGCGCCCAGACCGGCGTAATGAGGTCGGGCAGGCCAGTGGTGATGAACACACCCCTGAAGACGCCTGCCAGCTTGGGAAGCTGACCTCCTCTGTCGAGCACTTTGGCAGGCGAGCGGCCATCGGCCGCGACCGTCACCAGCGCCGAGCAGATTGAATTGGTTTGCGGATCGCCGCGAGTAATGACGAAGGCAAGGGTCCTACCATCAGGAGAGAGAGCGAGTGGACTGGCGGCCCCACCCATGACTTCCGGAAACCCGATGTCGCGCAAGCGCGCGACATCGAGGGTGGTAATCTCCCTTTTCCCATGCACTGCAGTCACCAGCGGCATAAGGTCATCGCAAGTGGCGTACGCGCGAGGCGAGACCATGCCCGCGGCGAGGGCCGCGAGCATGACCGGAAAACGATTTACCATTTCTTGGTCACCGTCAGGCTGACCACGCGCCCGAACGGCGAGTAATTCGTGCTGTCGTAGGGCGTATCCAGAAACGAACTGGTCGCGATCGTATCCGGCTTGTCATTGAAAACATTCTGGATTGAAGCAGTGACGTCGATTCCACCGAGCGGCCCATGCAGGCCCTTGGGATGGAACCGCAACGTGAAATCGACCGGTACCATGCCGGAAACCTTGATTGACGGCGTCGAACGGATGTCGCGAACCGGACCGATGTAATTGACCGCCGCTGTAAGCGTCAGGTCGGCACCGGCCCAGCTCAGTTCCCCTCGTCCGCGAACGTGCGGCGGATTGAACAGCGTACCGGCCAGCTGCGTCCAATCCTGGCCGGCTCCGAGCTGCTGCTTGCTGTCGAGATAGCTTGCATTGAGCGAGGCACTCAGCCGTCCTTCGCCAAGATCGAAACTGTAGCGGCCGAGGATGTCGACACCATGGATGTTCTGGCGCCCGGCATTGACGTTGGAGTTGTCGACGATCGCAACCACGCTTGCGGGGTCATAGGCACCACTGGTGAGGTTCGTGAAAGTGATGAGCCGCGAAATGACGTCGTTCTGTTGGTCGACCGTGGGATCGAGCGTGACATAGGGAGCGTAGAGCGGATTGGTCAGCGCCTCTCTGGTATAGGTAATCGGCGTGACGATCCGGTTGCGGTAGCGAATGTCGAAGTAGCTCACCTCCAGTTCGGCGCCGTCAAGCGCTGTCGGATGAAGCGCCAGGGTAGCCGACCAGTTGGTGGATCGCTCGGGTTTGAGATCGGGATTCCCACCCTGGAAATCGATCACGGTCCCGTTCGTACCCCCGAAGTAGTAGGAGTCCTCGAGGTAGCCGGGATTGGCGGTATATTGCTCGTAGAAGGTCGCGGCCCGGAAGGATTTGCCCCAGCTGCTCAGAATCGTGAAATCCTTGGTCGGATCGTATATCAGCCCCAGTTTCGGGGTCGCGACCGATGCGATACCGGGATACTTCTCGTAGCGCGCGGCAGCACTCAGATTGAGGCTTCTCCCCAAGGCCGAGTTCTGGTCGGGTGCGATGAGCGGAATGCTCAGCTCCCCGAAAGCATAATAACTGTCGCGGGATTTATCGACGAATTGGCTGGGCCCAAGGGTCGTCTGGCGGTGGAATTCGTCGCGCCGGTAGCCAGTCCCGAAAGCCGCCTTGATCGCGCCGACAGGCAGATCGAAAAGCTTGCCGTTCCCGCTCACTTCGACATTGGCGGTGGCGTTGCGATAGTAGCCATTGCCCACGCTTGCCGAGGTCGCACCGTAAGTAACCGTCCCCTCATAGTAGACCTTGTTCCATCCGTAACTGCCAGCGAGGGTGACTTCCCACTGCGCGGGAAGTGACAGCGTCACGCTAGGGGCCAGTGCCCAGGATTCCGCTTTCTGCAGCGTATCGTATCGGCTCACTGACAGGTCGCCGGTCGCATCGAGCGGCATTACCTGCTCGCGCCGCCGCTTGTTGTAGATACCATCGAGATCGAACGTCAGGTTGGAGGCAAGATCCTGCCGAAGCGTCAACGCTGCATTGTAGTGATGCATGGCAGGATAGACTTCGAGCCCCGGAGAGGTATTCCTCAGGTAGGAGCGCTGGCTCGACTTGATTGCCGAGTTGCTCCCATATTCGGCCGAAACCATGGCGCTGCCGGAAGACCAGACTTTGCCGAGCGTTGCGCCATATTGCTGCTGAAAATTGCCCCCATCGGTCGAGCCGCCGACGCGCGCCGTCGTTTCCAGCCCGTCGAAGTTTCGCCGCAGGATGATATTGGCAACGCCTGCGACGGCATCGGAGCCGAATAGGGCTGAGGAACCGTCTGGCACGATGTCGATGCGTTCGATTGCTCCGAAAGGGATGGCTGAGACGTCGACACTCTGTAGCGCAGCATCGAAGCTGAGCCGGCGACCGTCGAGCAAGGTCAGCGTTGCATCGCTTCCCAACCCGCGCAGATTGATCGAGGCCCCACCCCCAACGTCAATATTCTTTCCGCCAGGGAGGTTCGCGCCGACCCCAGGATTTTGACCACCCGAGAAGTTTTGCGGAATGGCGCGGATCACGTCGTCCGCGCTCGACTGCCCGGCATTGCGCATTTGCTCGCGACCGTAAGTCAGCTGCACCGATGCCACTGGGGCGCCGCGGATGCGCGATCCCGTGACGACGATGCCGCTATCATCGGCGTCGCTTTCGGCGCGCGTGCTGACGATTACTCCGCCGCCAGATGGACTGAACTTCAGCCCGGTGCCGGCAAGGACAGAGGCAATCGCTTCCTCAAAGGTCAGCTTGCCATCAACGGCGCCTGCAAGCCGATCGTTGACCACCGCATCATCGACGCTGACATTGCGGCCGAAAATGCGCCCCATGTCCCGCAGTGATGCGGAAAGCGACTGCGCAGGAAGATGGACCTCGACCCTCGTATCGGCTTTCGCAGCAGCCGGCGCACAGATCATCGTTGCGGCCGCAGTCATGCTGCAGCACGCCAGTAGGTGATAACGCACTTGTGTACCTCCGTCCCCGAGGCCTGCTCTCAGCAGAACCCTTCGGAAGGCGAAGCGCCGTCCTTGAAAAAACACCCTACGCTCAGCGGAAATATTTTTCGAAAGCTGCAGCCTCAGCGATACACAATCGCAAAACTGCCGTCCGCGCGCGTTTCGAAGCCAAGACCGAAGGTGCCTGCTACCTGCCGAGCGAAGCTTTCCGGATCCGATCGCCTGAAGGCGCCGGTGACTTTCATGGGACGCGTCGATGATGCCTCGTAGAGGACAGGAGTGGGAGCAGTCCGGTTGAAGACAGCAACGGCCTGACCGATTTCCACGCCGTCGAGAACAAGCATGTCGTTGGGCCACTGGCTGTCGGCAGCAACGATCGGCGTGGGATCTCCGACAGAACCACGTTCGATCGCGATTTTCCGGCCCGCGGTCAGTTCTTGTCGCTTGCGACCATGCCCTCCGCTGGCATCTCTCACTTCGACAGCGCCCTGTAACAGAGCGACCCTCACAAACGTCTGCGCCAGTTCGACGTCAAAGAGGGTTCCGTGCGCAATCACCCTCGCCGCCCCTGCCTCGACCACGAACGGCCGCGCCTTTTCGTGTGCCACGGAGAAGCGCGCCCTCCCGGCAAGCAACCGCAACCGCCGCTGCTGCCCATCGAAGGAAATCTGCATCCGCGCGCCCCGATCCAGGATTATCGTCGACCCGTCCGGAAGAGATACATGCCGTGGGGGCTCCTCCAGCGATGCCACTTCCATCCGGGAGACCGCGTCCGGCACGTCCCAACTGCGATGCATGAGAATGGGAACGAGCACCCCCAGCAGTATGAGGCCGGCCGCAGCAGCTGCATATTTGCGGAGCGAAGTTCGCAGCAGCCATGGCTTTGCGATACCGAGATCCCTGTTCCTGACAGTCCCTGTGCTGGCAAGAAACATGGTCGTGTCGAATGACCGCACCCTGCGCTCATACGCTTCAGCATGCGCGGGAAAAGCACGCCATTCATCGAACTCGGCACGGAAGCTTTCTGCGTCCGATCGCCGCATCCGAATGAACCAGTCGTCGGCTTCCTGCTCGAGGCTCATTCCACCCCCATTGTTTTCCTGCCCGGCATCATGGCTCGAGCCTTCGAGTGACATGCCCGATCGCCCGGCTCATGTGCTTCTCGACGGTCTTTACGCTCAGCCCCGTCCGCGCCGCAATCTCTCCGTAGGTAAAGCCGTCGAAGCGGTGAGCGAGGAAGATTTCGCGCGTACGCGGCGCCAGTTCCGCCATGATCGCCTCCAGCCGGGCAAGCATGTCACGAGCCTCGGATGAGGCGACGCCATCAACGTCGGCGATCGGGATGTCATCCGAACACACACGGAGGTTTGCACAGCGACGCCGGTCGTAACGCGCCTCGCTCCGGATCAGATTGATCGTCGCCTGACGCAAATATGCGTCGGGCGCCTCTACTTCCAACGGATTTGCCTGCCCCCTGGCCGCGAGCCGTGCGAAGAGCTGCTGGACGATGTCCGGAGCACGATCAGGCTGGGTGTGACGCATGGCAAAGCGCACAAGCTTAGCGCAATGGGAACGGTAGAGCCGGTCGATCCAGTTTCCTTTCGGGAATTGAACCCGATCTTCAGGTGGCAGAGGGTCACCGTCCGCGATCCTTGGCGGGCAATCCTCATCGATATTCAGGCGCATATGATCGCCCCACCTGTCACGAAACAGGTTTCGACCGCGCGCATCAAGGGCGCGCTCATCTTGCCCAAATCCACGGGCAGCTCTCCAGCCGGAGACCGCACGGCGAACGCCGGGCGGGGCCAACATTTGGAATCGATTACCGGCGCCTTTAGCCTGAGGCCTGGACATTCGCGCCAGCGGCCCGGATGCACGCACCGAGCGATTTTTCCTACAAGGCTGTTGGTTCGCCTTCACGCCCTCTGAAGGCGCATTTGCAATCATACGTATGGCACGCACCAAGGCAAGCCGCAGTTTTGATGAAAAATGCCGGGCGTGAGGGATTACCACTGTCTTGAGACAATGGGCCAAGACCTTTAGTCACAGCAAGACCTGAACATACGTCCCGGCCACCCGGACAATTCCAGACCGTTCGGCGACGCTATCAATTCTGATGTCAGCTTCCGTTGCCACCTTGTGCGACACAAAACGCCGTCAACATTTTTGAGCTTGGATCGCCGCCCCGACCAACAATACCATGCCACTCAAGACGGAGAACACAGAATTAAATTTTTGAAGCCCCTCGCAGGAAACGCCGTCATGCATTTGCACTGCTGAATTGAGTAGCGCTTGGTTTTTCGGGCGCCTCTTCATTTTCATAACAGTGAATGCTGAATGCAGCCTAGGCGGCGTGGACAAATTTGAGCCAGTATCTGGCGGTAGCGATATGAACCATGCCGAGGAAGCTGTTGGCAAGCTGGTCGTAGCGGGTGGCGATGGCGCGATTGATCTTGAGGTGGCCGAACATGCGCTCAATGCGGTTGCGCTGCACGTAGAGCGCCCGGTCATGTTCGATTTTCACGCGGCGGTTTGACCGGCCAGGAATGACGGCCTCGATTTTCCGCTTGGCGAGATCGGCACGGATGGAATCGGCGTCGTAGCCCTTGTCGGCGAGCAGGGCGTCGGGCGTGCGCTCGGGCAAAGCTATGAGCGCATCATACGCCTTGCAGTCTGCCGCTTCCCCGACCGTCAGGTGGAAGGCAAGCGGTCGCCCGAGGGCATCAGCCAGGCAGTGAAGCTTACTGGTGAACCCGCCCCGCGAGCGGCCAAGAGCGCGTCGATGAGTCCCCCTTTTCCGCCCGCTGCCGAGACGTGGGCGCGGACTGTTGTGCTGTCGATGCTGTAGTGGCCGCTGTCCGCCATAATCTCGGCCAGCGTCACCGCCACGATTTCCCAAACCCCGGCTTCGCTCCAGCGCCGGAACCGGCGATAGATCGTGTTCCAACTGCCGTATTTGGGCGGCACGTCGCGCCACGGAGCACCGCAGCGAAGCCGCCAAAGAATACCGTTGATGATCGATCGGTTCTGCTCGGGCGGCCTGCCTCTGCCACGGTTCTCGGACTCGATCGGCAGCAAGTCCTTTAGGATGCGCCATTCCGCCTCGGTAAGATCGCCCCTGCTCAAGCCTGCCTCCAAAAAGCAGCCTTGAATCAACTTCATCGCCTTACGTCAATCGCTGCGCGCCTTTCCAGCGGTTCGATTGCGAAAGCCGCTGCTTTCCGAGATAAGGTGCCTATGATAGCCACGCCAATAGACGAAGCTGTGCCCAAGGCATCGACATTGAAGCTGGCGGTCATGGGCTTTCTGACGCTCTGGTGCCCCTATATCTTTGTCTGGTTCATCCAAAAACCGGAATACCCATCGACGTTCCGCAGGGCCTTCACGGCATGGGCGATCTTTTGGTGCGGGTGCGCAGTGCTGTTCTTCGTCGTGCAATTTGCGACGGGCGATCAACCCAGATAAACGCCGAGCCTCGCACCCTTAATTTGTCAACGCCGCCTAGCGAGTGAATGGCAATGCCGCCCAACCGCATTGCCCCGTGCAATTGGGCGCGTACGCCGCGTAAGCTGGCTGCAATGACTGCGGCGTAAGCGAGGACTGGGCAAGGTCGAAACGTTCGACCGACGTCGAAGCCGGAATTGCACTTGTTAACGACATAATTATGGCAAATCGCGCCATGAACATAATTCGCCCTCCAGTTTATATTTTACCCTTTCAACATACAATGTCATTCTTAAGATTATTTATCTAATATTTTTCTATCAAACACATAATTCCAAATATGCAATATTCGACGTCAGTAAAATGCCCCTTCAATCATAAATTTCATACACTTCACTTAATTTCAAAATTCCGGCAATTTAGGTTACGCAAAGGTCAACACGGTAAGCGCAGTGGCGAGAGCGACAACCCATGCTTGAAACGGCCAAAGGAGATACTTCGGTGCGTGCCGCAACTCCATGAACTCACGCCCGACCACAGTCACCTTAGCAAACGCGACAATTAGGATCACACAGCGAGCGGTGCCATCACGGCCAACGATCATCGTTTCAAACGACAAGAAGGTGGCTGCGACCAAAATCGTCCATACAAGGATTGCGCGATTGTACAGAATTGAAGCCATCAAGACTCACCTCACAGCAAGTACAGCAACGCAAAGAGAACGATCCACAAAAGATCGACCATATGCCAGAAAACGCCGCCGCCTTCGATGAGCGCTATGCTGCCGCGTAACTGACCGGACGAGTCGATCTGCGATGCCGCAAAACACAGAACACCGATGCCGATCAAGACATGAACCAAATGAATACCGGTAAACATATAGTAATATATCGAGAATGCGTTGGTATTGAGAGTGAAGCCCTCCGCTATTTTAGACGAGTACTCGACGGCCTTCACCACGACAAAACCTGTTCCCAGCGCAATCGCGCCAAGCAGAAAGCGGCGTGCGCGCCGATCGCCTTTGCGAACAGCCGCAACGGCCCGAACCACGCAAAGGCTGCTGGTCAAGAGGAGTAGCGTGTTGAGCAAGCCGAGTTGGCGATTGAGCAATCGCTGGGATGCTTCGAAGAGAGCAGGTTCCTGCCGGTGGGCGACGGCATAGGTTAAAAAAAACACTGCAAAAACTATGAGGTCACCAGCAATAAATACCCAAACTCCTTCTTCGCCCGGTATACGGCCACCAGAAAACCCTGTCTCTGGTATTGTCTTTCGTTTGTCCGTCATTCGCCGTCCAATGCGCCGCGTTTGATCGCCGCCAGCATGGCTAAGATCATGACGTTGAACCAAATGCCGAAAACGACCGCCGGAAGCCAAAAGGCAAGAACGCCATTCCAAGCAAAGGGGCCCGATTTGAACAAACCGACCGCAAGACCTGGCAGCAACAAAACACCAGTCCAGAGATTCACGTAGCCCAGCCATCGCGGAAGGGTCGGCTGCGACTTCCGATCCTGCAAGATCACGACACCAGTGACAATGTTCTGCACGAACGCCGGGACGGCGGGCATAACGAACAAAAAGAAGGCGATGTCGCTCAACAAGGCGATTTCGGCGTCGGGCCGATCCGGCCGGTAAGCGGCTACTGTGAAGAAAAGCCCTGCAAAGAACAGGGTTACAAAACCATAGGCAACGATCATCACGAACGACCAGGTTAGCGGAGACACCGGCCCCTCTATCCTTTTCATGAATGTCGCCACCGCGCCGAGAAATGGGAAGAACAGGACCGAAGACGAGGTTATGAGTATGCCGCCGACCAATATCCCTGTCTGATGATCACGATAGTATTGCGCAACTTGTGCGTAAGGCATGGCTGGCGCCAGTGGAGGGAACAAGTGTGCAACCGGCCAGATACCCAGGAACATCATTGTCCCGGCAATCGCCCCCATGTAAGTGCACAGTTTCATTGTGGTGCCCTGGCTGCCCATCACGCCTCCCCGGATTTCTTGCAGTTGATCATGGGAAGTACCGGTGCGAAAATCACCCGCCCGAGGATAGGGTGTGTCGGCTCAGGAAACTTACCCTCGGGGAAGGGCTTCTCCTAAGAAGTCCTTCAAATGGCCATCTATTTGATGCATCCGCGCCACGATCCGCTCTATCGCATCCGCCCTCCTTTCAACCGTTCGCACGAGCGGCCCCTTGGACACTTACATCCTGCAAGTCCGCACGGGGTCGTAGAAGCGACTGAAAATCGGACGGCTAGCCCGCTGTAACAGCGAAAATGTGCACCATGTAACGCGCCCCTAAACGCATCGCTGCAATCTTGCGACCTCTCACCCAGTTCGCATTTCTCGCAGCGGAAACCTTGCCCAACCCAATGGAAACGAGACTGCCCCACCCTTCGATAGGTAGCCCTGCGGCAGACCGTCAGTAGACTGCAAGAAAATTGGAGTCGGCAGGGAGATGGAAATGAAAAAGGCGATTTGCAGGGTATTGCTCGGTTCGAGCGCCTTGATGATCTGTTCGGGACAGGCCTGGGCGGAAGAGGATAATGCTCCGGCGAATACCCCTGGCGCACTCGGCTCGGGGGAGATTATCGTCACGGCTCGACGGACCTCCGAGCGATTGCAGGACGTTCCGGTTGCAGTCGCGGCGTTTGACAGCACCGCCCTCCAACGCTCGACCGTGCAGGAACTATCGGATGTCCGGACAATCGCCTCGGGCCTGAACTTCAATTCGGAAGGTGGGAAAAGCACCACCAACGTGAGTTTGCGCGGTGTAGGGCAGCTTCCAGTTGGGCTTACCACGCCGGGCGTAGTGACCTATTTCAATAACATCGCGATTCCCAGCCTCGGGTCGAGCATCCCCACGTACGACATCGCAAACGTGCAGGTTCTCAAGGGTCCGCAAGGCACACTGTTCGGCAAATCGACGCTCGGTGGCGCGATCCTCGTCAATACCGTTCAGCCGGACCTGTATGATTTCGGGGGCTACGTGAAAGGCACGTATGGCCGCTGGAATTACTGGGCGATCGAGGGAGCGGTCAACATCCCGATCGTGTCGGAAAAGATCGCATTGCGGGTTGCCGGCCAGATCCGGCGTCAGGACCCCAGGATCCGCTCGCTGGACGCAGACTTCTTCGCTCTGCCTGAAGTGAAGGCTCTGGGCGCAACAGATCCGAAAGCTAACAGCTATCCAGGCTTCGAGAACATCAAGAACGACAGCGTTCGCGTATCGCTTACGATTGCCCCCACCGAGGGGATCACGAACACGACGGTTGCAGAATATTTCAAGGCCGACGAACTGGCATCGGGTCTCTACTTATACAAAGCAGATTTCGCGCCTCTCCAGTCCTCCGCTTTCCTGCCGCTCATGGGCAGCGCCAGTCGGGCTGCCACGGCAGTTCAGCTTGCCAGCCTCGCCGAAACTTACGCACAGGCGCACCCTCGAGGCGCATTCGACGGAGGGATCGACGGAGGTCGCGCTTACCGAAAGTCGATCGCGGTCGTCAACACAACCGACGTTGAGCTGAGCGACAGCTTCTCTCTTCGAAACATCTTCGGTTATCGCAAGAATACCAACAATCAGTCGATCAATACCGCCGCTGTCCCGGTTCTGGATCAGGGCGGATTTGCAAACCCGTTCCTAGGCGGACTGGTCACACAGCCGTTTATTACCTATTATGCAGAACAACGGTATGTTCGTGACTATATCGACAACGATTTCCAACTTATCTATAAGGGCACCGGCGGACTGAACGGGATTCTCGGCGTCTACTATAGTGTGGACGGCCCTGCGGGACCATCGGGCGACCAATTCACCGTATTCTCTTCCCTTGGCCGCGTTCCGCCAACGACTACTCACGTGAAGAATCAAAGTCTCGCGGTGTACGGCCAGTTTGGCATCCCGCTGACCGATAAGCTGAATTTCAACGTTGGCGGCCGCTACAGTTGGGACAAGTCGCAATTCTGCTACAATCCGGGCAATACAGCGACGTTCGCCTCGGTCGATTTCTCGCAGTGCAAGCAGAATATAGCCGATCGCGTGGGTACGCCGACAGAATTCAGCGACGGCTTTGGTCGGGCAGCGGTCAAGGACAACTATCCTACATGGACTGTCGGATTTGACTACAAGATCAGCCCTGATTTCATGGTCTATATCACCAGCCGCCGCGGCGTTCGCCCCAAGAATCTCAATTTCCCCCTGTTCGAATCTGCTCCGGTCACCTGCCCATCCAAGGCCTACTCGATGTCCTGCGTGGATCTGCGTGGCTACCAGACAATCAAGCAGGAACGGGTCACGGACGTCGAAATCGGTGAGAAGCTGAGCTTCAATGTGGCCGGCGCACAAGGGCGGCTCAATGTCGCAGCTTTCTATTCGCGTTACGACAACGCCACGCAGTTCCTGTCGAATTCCGGCAACTTCCTGTTTCCTCGCGGAACCCTGGACGCGCCGCCTTCCTCGATCATCATCAATGCGGCCGATCTCAACATCTATGGTGTGGAGATCGACGCCAGCGTGTCCCCGGACCGCAACCTGACTCTGGGCTTCAACGGAGCCATAACGAAGACGGACGTGGCGAAGCTGCTGCCGATCAATACGAATGGCGAACTCGGGCCAAACGTCGGATCATTCGGCGCAGATCAAATCAACAAGCTGACGCCGACTTTCTCCGGAACGGTCACGGCAAGCTGGATAACGCCGATCCATCCGGCAAGCGCCGATGTCGTCGTCAGCGGTGATCTGTATATGACTGCTGATTACGGCGGCCAACAAGGCTATCAGCTGAAGGGCTACTCCCTCGCCAATGGTCGTATCGACGTCAAGGGAATTGCCGGCACAGGGCTCGATCTGGGCTTTTATGTCAAGAACCTGTTTGACGTTCAGTACCAGGCAGGCGTTTCGGTCATTCTGCCGAATGCTCCTTACAACAGCCTCTACCTCGGGCCGCCGCGCACCTGGGGCGTCGAAGCGAGCTACAGGTTCTGATAGCCAGAACGACTACGAAGGGGCGGATGCGATCCGCCCCTTTTGCCTTTGAATTGACCTGCAGGCGCCGGGACCTTCTCGGCAGCAAAAGTATTATTCCGATACAGGAGAGTGGCGATGAAGACCGGTGGCGTAATCGGGTTGGGATCGATAGGCGGAGGAGTTGCCATATGCCTTCAGCGATCCGGGCAGCTTGCAGCGATCTATGACGTTCAGGCGGCAGCCGCGGATCGCGTAAAGGGGGCGCCCGCAATTTCTCCGAGCCCCCGCATCTTGGCCGAGGCTTGCGATTGCGTACTGATTGCAGTCCTCAACGGCGAGCAGACCCTTGCAGTCCTGTCCGGACCGGACGGCGTCCTTGCGGCGAACAAACCCGGCCAGACTGTCATTCTTCTGTCAACGATCAACATGGCAGATCTCGCCAGCGCGCAGGCGATGTGCAAGGATGCCGGCGTTGTACTCATCGACTGCGGGGTCACGAACGGACCAAAGTCTGCCGAAAACGGCCTCATTTGCATGGCCGGCGGCGAAGACGACCATCTTGCGGCGGCCAAACCCGTATTTGACGGATTCGCGCAACAAGTCCTTCACATGGGCGGGCCGGGAGCCGGTATGGCTGCCAAGATCGCTCGCAACACCACCTATTTCGGCTGCATGAGGGCGGGTTACGAAGGGGCGGTTATCGCGCGCAACTACGGCGTCAGCCTCGATCAGCTCACTCTCGCCCTGTCAGGCGACCCGACCGCTGGCGGCGGGCTCGAGGGCGCCCTTTCCATGGCAAAACGTCCTGAAGCAGCCGGCAATGCCGACGAGACAAAGCTGCGCGAATATTTCCAGATGCTCATGATAAAGGATCTGGAGGTCGCAATTGCAGAGGCTGCTCGCTTCGGCGTCCGTCTTCCCATGGTAGAACTGATCCGGGAGAACGCTGCTTCCACATCGGGACTGGAATATCCACTCGGCCAACCAATCGACGCCTGATATACGCCCCTAACCAGGCCGCGGGCAACCTGGCGGATGTAGCATTGCGCATTCGCCATATTCGTCACGCGGTCTGACCGGAGCAGCCGAAGCGCTGAAATACAAGGCGCCAGGAAGCGACGCGGGGAAACCTATCAAAATTCCGTCCCCATCGCCGGCTCCGCCGTGCAGGAATATCCAGCGCCCAGCAGCAGGGCGAATGAGAGCCATTCAAACTCTGTGCTCGTTTATGCACGCTGCTGATTTTACTCAAGAACTGGCAAACGCCTACTGACCTAGCTGCAACGCGCCAAGCTCCGGTTTGCAGCGAACAGGGGTCCTTCGCCTATCTTATGGAAGGTTGCGCGCACCAAGCATTGACGCATTTCCCGTCATCTGATCGCGGCGCGACACAGGACTAGGCGCTTCGGTAAACCAGAATGGCCGCGCTCAGATGAGCGGTCTGGCCGACGGGGCAAAGACGATTTCGGAGAAGATTTGATGGCGAGCGCACCCACACAAGAAATTCCGCCCCACGTACCGGCCGAGATGGCAAAGTGGTTGCCCTATTTCGCTCGTGAGGAAGTGAAGGAGTGCCCTCAGGAAACGCTCATTCCCGAGATGCACCGCACCCTGGGACCCATTACGTATGTCACCAACATCTTCCCCGGAGACAAGCCCGGCTGGCTGCTCACCGGCTATGATGACACCATGGCCATGCTGCGCGATCCCGACAATTTCACCAAGAACGGCATGGGCCAGTGGTCCCAGAGCATCGGCGCAGACTGGTTGGTCGTGCCCACGGAGGTTGACCCTCCCATGCACAGTTTCTACCGCAAGGCCCTGAACCCCCAATTCTCGCCGCAGAAGATGGCCGCGATGAAAGACGAGCTGCGGCGACGCGCTAGCGATCTCATCGGGGCATTCAAAGACCGCGGCCACTGCGATTTCGTGAACGAATTTTCCGAACGCTACCCAATCTTCATCGTTCTCGACCTCCTGGGACTTCCGCAGGAACGGATGGCAGAGTTCCTGATCTGGGAAAAGGAGATGTTGCACACCAATGACTGGCAGGTGCGCAGCAACGCGGTGCGCCAGGTCGTGGCATATCTGCAGTCCGAGATCGATGCTCGCCGCCGTAATCCTCAGGACGACTACATCACCAAGATATTCGATTTCGAAGCCGAAGACGGTCGCAAGTGGAATAACGAAGAGGTCCTCGGCCATTGCTTCAATCTTTTTCTCGGCGGTCTCGACACGGTCACGACCATGCTGGGCAATATCTTCGCACATCTCGCACGGCATCCCGATCAGCAGCAGGAACTGCGCGACAATCCTGACCGGATGGTCCTGGCGGTAGAGGAGTTTCTTCGGGTCTACGGGCCGGTTACGGCATTCCGTATCGCTTCGCGCGAAATCGAGATTCACGGACAGAAGATCCTGCCGGGCGAATATGTGTCGGTCAGCACACCCGTCGTGAACCAAGATCCGAAGATCCATGAAGACCCGGCGGAGGTCCGTTTCAATCGCAAGGCCGCGCATGTGGCGCTCGGCGGGGGTATCCACAAGTGCCTCGGCATGCATCTCGCCCGGCTCGAACTCCAGACTGCCCTGGAACTGTTTCTGAAAGAAATTCCGCAATTTCGGTTCAAAGACGGTTTCGAACCGAAATATTTCGTGGGCAATATCACTTTCGTGCCCCGCCTCGAACTTCAGTGGGACTAAGAGACGCTGTGCGTCCTTGACGCACTGCCGGGGCGTGGAAGCCGTTCCAATTGAGCAGCCCACCTCAAGCTGACGCAACTCACGCGAACTGCAGCAAACCGGAATGGCCTATTGTGCCATTCCGGTCAGTGTTTGACAGCCGGTTTACACCAGCCACTTGGATCATTCACACCGTGACCTGCGCACCGGCGCAAGGAATCGGTGCGCACCCCATTTCGTCAGATTTTCCGCGAATACCAACGCAGGATTGTGGCCTGGAACATGTTGCCCGGCCCAGCCCTCTCCTCTTTCGCGGCGGGAGGCGGCTTACGCCAATGCTGCCGCCTCGATATGGCGACTGCCAAAAAATTGGCCCGCAAATCTTCCGCTTCTTGGACAGAAGGTACGCCGACCTTCCTTCAGACAGGTGGGCATAGCGTGCCAGCATGTTCACTCCGCGCCATGCAGCAAAAAATCTATGATTACATCATTGTCGGCGCCGGATCCTCCGGCTGCGTTCTGGCAAACCGGCTGTCTGCCGATCCCGACGTTTCGGTGCTGCTGGTCGAGGCGGGCCCTGACGACAAGAGTCCTCTGATCAAGATGCCGCGCGGCATCGGCAAACTGCTTGCCCCGGGAAACCCGCATGTCTGGGACTATCAGGTATCCCCGGGCGGGAACGCGTCACACGAAGTGTGGCTCAAGGGCCGAGCGGTTGGCGGTTCAAGTTCCGTCAACGGTATGGTCTATGTCCGGGGCGCTCCGGCCGACTACGATGCGTGGGAACGGGCGGGCTGTCATGGCTGGGGTTGGACGGAAATGGGCCGGCATTTCGTCGAACTCGAAGACCACACGCTTGGTGCCAATGAATGGCGCGGCGCCGGCGGTCCACTGAAGGTCAGTGTTCATCCCGCCGGCGATCCGCTTTGCGAAGCGTTTCTGAAGGCCGGTGAGCAAGCCGGAATTCCTCGGGTCGCAGACATGAACGACATCCCTTCGGTCACCGAAGGCGGTATGGGCTACCAGCCGACCACGACGCATAATGGCAAACGCTTTTCAGCTGCGCGCGCATTTCTGAAACCCGTGCGTGGGAGAGCCAATCTCGACGTTACGCCCGGCACCGATGTCCTGCGCATCCTGTTCGAAGGCAAACGGGCCTGCGGCATTGTCGCGCGCAAGGCCGGCCAGACTTTCGAGGTGCAAGCACGGCGCGAAGTAATCGTATGTGCGGGTGCGATCCAGAGTCCGAAACTTCTGCAGCTCTCGGGCATCGGCCCACGCCGCCTGCTGGAGGGGCTGGGTATTCCGGTCCTGGTCGATGCACCGGGGGTGGGCGCCAATCTGCAGGAGCACCGATATCTGGGTTTCACTTTCCGGGTTCGCGGCCAAAGTCTGAATCAGCGACTGTCGGGCGCTGGTCTGGTCGCATCGTTCCTTCGCTACCTGTTTGCCTCGAGCGGTCCCCTCACCCATTCAGCGCACGAAGTTGGCGGCTTCATCAAGACAGAAGCGCAGCTCGAGCGACCCGACGCACAAGTGGGCATGGGGCTCTATTCGTTTCATACCGATGAAAAAGGCGCGGTCGTTCTTGACCCATTTCCCGGCCTGACGGTGATCGCATACTACATGAGGCCCGACAGTCTGGGCGAAGTGAGAATTACCTCGGCAGATCCCGATGCTGCGCCTGCCATCGATGCCAATCACCTTGCGAGCGCCAATGATCGTGAGCGGTTCCTGGCTCTGTTCAGGTGGCTGCGCAACCTTGCCCGGCAGCCGGCCTTGCGGGACTGGATTATCGAGGAAACCGGCGCCACGGCGGGCCTCGAAACCGACGAGGACATCCTCGCGAATGCAATCGGGCTTGGTGGCACATCGTTCCACATCTGCGGGACCTGCCGGATGGGAAGCGATACGGGTGCAGTGCTCGACCCGCAGCTGCGCGTTCGCGGCGTCACCGGTCTACGGGTCGTGGACACATCGATCATGCCAACCATTGTGTCGGGCAATACCAACGCGCCGGCCATGGCGATCGCTCTCAACGCCGCGGAAATGATTTTGCGGCCCCAGCAGGATGATGGACTTTGACTATTCCCTTCACCAGTTTCGATGGTCTCTACATCGACGGCGCCTGGGCCGAAGCCGCCGGCGATCGGGACGACATCCTCAATCCGGCAACCGAGGCGGTAATCGGCCGTGCACCCGTGGGCGATAGCATCGCGGCACACGCAGCCATCGCCGCGGCGCGAGATGCATTCGATAACGGTGTATGGCCCCGCATGGCGATGGCCGAGCGGGCGGAATACCTTCGCAAGATGCATGCCGCACTGGATGGTCGTCGAGCCCAGATCGCGACGCTAATCGTGGCAGAGGTCGGCTGTTCGCAAGGCGTCACCCATACGATGCAGGTCGGCAATCCACTCGACCATTTGCTTGCCGCCCTGAACCACTCTACACGGGACGATAGTGTCCGGTTGCCGATCGACGTGACCGCCGATCCATTTGATCCCCAGGGCCCAAAGAAAATCGGCGGCACGACGGTAGTCCGCGAACCGGTTGGCGTCGTTGCAGGTATTACCGGCTACAATTTCCCTTTCCTGCTCAACCTGGCGAAAATCGTACCTGCCTTGCTGGCGGGCAACACGCTGGTGCTCAAGCCGTCCCCATTTACGCCCTTTTCCGCTCTCCTGTTCGGTGAGATCGCGCAAGAAATCGGGTTGCCAAAGGGCGTGCTGAATATCGTTACCGGTGGACCGGATGTGGGATCGCTGTTGACTACCGACCCGCGCGTCGATCTTGTCAGTTTCACGGGATCAGAAACCGTGGGCGCTGCGATCATGGCGCAGGCGGCCCCGACCTTGAAGCGCGTTCATCTGGAACTCGGCGGCAAGTCGGCGCTGATCGTCAGACATGATGCCGATATTGCCCGAACCGCGGCAATGGCCGCCGCTGTCTTGTCGGTCAATGCTGGACAAGGATGCGCTCTGCTCACGCGGCTTCTGGTGCACAACAGTGTGCGGGCCAAATTCGTCGAGGCCGTCTGCGCTGTCGTGCGCCAGTTCAGGATCGGCGACCCCAGCGATCCAACGGTGACGATGGGCCCGCTGATCCGCGAGAGCCAGCGTAGCAAGGTCGAACGCATGATCGCCCAGGCCCGCGATCAAGGCGCAAGGCTCGTTCACGGCGGCGGACGGCCGGCGGGGCTCGACAAGGGCTATTTTACGGAGATCACGATCTTCGACGATGTCGACAACCAGATGAACATCGCGCAGGAGGAAGTCTTCGGGCCCGTCGGCTGCGTGATCGGTTTCGACAGTGATGACGAGGCCATCCGCATCGCCAACGATTCCAGATACGGTCTCAACGGCGGCATCGAGACGGCTGACGCTGCCAAAGGGTATGAGATGGCAATGCAGTTTCGCGCAGGCAGCGTCATGCTGAATGGCGGGACCGGGCGGATGACTTATGCGCCGATCGGGGGTTACAAAAGGTCAGGTATCGGCCGTGAGTATGGTCCGGATTGGCTTCACGAATACCAGAACCAGAAATCCGTGTTCTACCCAATCGGTCGCTAGAGCGTTTTCTAATCCGGTGGAACCACCTGATGACTCGGAAAACGCGCCAAACCAGAAGTTTAGAGCGGTTGATCCGATGCAGTCGGATCAACCGCTCTAGGCTGGAAAATTCGCTATCGGAACGCGCAGAGTATTAGGCTTTATGGCTGATACTCCTGAGCATCCGGGTGGCCCAACAAGGCTTCCCGGACGCTCAGCTGTCATGCCGATGCGCTATCCCATTGAAGATGAAGATCGGGCACGTGCAAGATGTTGCCGACGTAATAGGGGACTTTGAAGCCGTCCTTGATTCTGAATTCGGGCAGCGTCGTCACAAACTCCTCCACTGCTATCTGCAACTCCAGCCGGGCGAGATGCATGCCCAGGCATTTGTGGATGCCGCTTCCCAATGACATGTGCGCCGCCTTGCGGTCGAACCGGATTTCCTGCGGTTCATCGTAAAATACCGGATCGCGACCCACGACCGGCGAACTGAAGGCCACATAGTCTCCAGGCATGATCTTTTGGCCGTGAATTTCGATCTCCTTGGTCGCGATGCGAAACACGGTGACAGGTGCGAAGGCGCGCAGGAACTCCTCAACAGCCAAAACGATGAGCGAAGGATCGGTTCGGAGTTCGTTCTGCTTTTCCGGATGCGATGCCAGATAGTTGAAGATGTTGCCCAGCAGGGACGTGACCGTATCGAGGCCGCCGATGTAGAGATTGAAGCAGTGCCCCAAGACCTCGTCATCATTCCAGGGCCGCCCGTCTACTTCGAAGTCGAGCACCTTGGTGATGTAATCGTCGCGTGGCTGCTCGCGCCTCGCTGCGATTTCCTCGAGCAGGTAGGCCTTTACCTTTCGCACGGCATTTCCGCGCACTTCCCAGTCGTTGGAATGGAGCAGTTCCTTTTCCCATTTCAGGAACTCGGTCATTCGTCCCTGCGGCAGGCCCAAAAGGTCGAGGACGATGTAGATGGGAAACTTCTCCGAGAAGTCGGCAATGAAGTCGCATTGTCCCCGCTCTCGCAAGGCGCCGATGAGAGACCGCGCGCGTTCACGGACCTGTTCCTTCATTGCAAACATCTTCTGCGGCGCGAAATGGCCGTTCAGCGCCTTGCGGTACTGGGTATGGATCGGCGGATCGGCTTCCGTTGGGATCACGAGCCAGTCTTCACCAATATTCTGAGCCCATTTTCCCATGCCGTTTTTGGTGAAGTTGTCCGGATCGCGGAGCATCGCCTGAACATCTTCGGCGTTTTTCAGCAGCCAGCCGGGTTGATCCCCCGGAAAAATGTTAGTGACGTAAGAGACGGGCGGAAGCTCGGCGTGCATTGCCGGGATCAGAACTTCCTGCGGATTTTCATAGACGACCTTGCGCGCAAAGAGAGGCAGCGTGAACGCCAATTCGGCCGGAACATGGGCGGGGAGCGAGGATTTGGCGAGTGAAGTCATGGTATTCTCCAGAGCTCAACGGAAAGTGGCAACCCTTGCCAAAGATGGGTGCGTCGCCCGCTGCACGGATGCGAATGCGGCGGGGCGGAATATCCGCAGCCAATGGAGGCCACGAAAATGGGCGACGCAATCACTCCGGATCTTGAGCAGGCGATCAGGGACAACTACCGGTTGTGGAACGAAGGCAAGCGCGAAGAGCTCGATGCGCTTTTTCGCTCGCTCGGGCCCCAAGGTTTCACGATCGAATATGTCGGATCCTCCGCAGTCGACGGCCCCACCGCGATGGCCGCCATGTGGAAGGAATACGGGGGCAAATGCACCACCGAACTTCTTGATGTGATAGTCAATGGAACGGAAGGCGCCGCCTATGTCGCCAATCACCTTCAGACCGATAGCGGCACGGTCAGATTGACCAGCCTCGAGACCTACAAAGTTGCCGGCGGCCGGTTGGCTATCAGATACTTCCATCGGACTGCCCTGTAGAAGCTTCCTGGTCCGAATGCGGGTTTTTGGCATCGATCAGTCCGCTGCCTGCATGAAGGCAAGCAGATCCGCATAATGCGGCTGATGGACAAGGCCGCCGCCAGAAATGGAGATGTTCTCACCGGTAATGTACCGAGCCTCGTCGGACGCCAGGAACGCCACAAGCGCAGCGATGTCTTCCGGTGTTCCGAAATTGGGCGTCAATATATGCCGCTGGATGATCTCCTTGAGACCCGGCACCGTCTTTTCCAGCGCTTCGGTCAGTACGACACCGGGGGCCACGCTGTTGCAGCGAATGTTGTCGCGTCCGTGCTGCGTCGCGATGTACCGCGTCAGCCCAATGATACCGGCTTTGGATGAACCGTAGGCGATACGGGCCAGATCTCCTGCCGAGCCTGAATTCGAGGCGGTATTGATGATCGAGCCGCCGCCACCAGCCACCATGTGCGGAATCGCGTATTTGCATCCGAGCAGGTAGCCAGTGAGATTGATGTCGAGGATCTCGCGCCATATCTCGATCGGGATATCGACTGCGGTCGTATCCTGCGGGCTTTTGACCGGATCCGTCATGGCCGCATTATTGTGAAGTATGTCCAACTTGCCAAAGTGCGCGACTGTCTTGTCGACCATGGCCTTGACCGACTTCGGCGCGGCCGCATCGAACTGCAGGGCGAGTGCCCTTTCTCCCAAAGATGCAGCAGTGCGCGCCGCGGCCTCTTCGGAAACATCTGCGACGACGACCAGCGCGCCTTCCTCAACGAACCGCCGCGCAACACCCGTACCGATGCCGCCGCCGCCGCCAGTCACAATTGCGACCTTGTTTTCTAGCCGTTTCATCTCTCACAATTCTCCCGGACGTGTACGAGGGGACCAAGTTGTCCCCTCGCTTACTCAATAGTTCGCCTCGACGCGGCCGATCAGTAGTTAAGCGTCAATTCCACCCCATAGGTCGCCGGTTGCCCGACATAGGCTGCGACAATTCCAAGGGTTCGATAGAGATCCGGGAATCTTCGCAGCAGATACTTGTTGTTGGTGATGTTCCGTCCGTAGACGGCTATTTCGATGTCGGGGTTGTCGAACTGGTAGGCGATCCGGCCGTTGAAGACACCATATCCCGGCACGCGTCCGAGGCTGTTCTCAGTGTCGTAGGCGGCCTTGGTCGCAGCGGATGCCTGATCGGCCGCCCTCACCGCGTCGAAATGCTGAGCCCCAATATAGGAATAGGCGCCCGTAACAGCGAAGCTGCCCGCACCCAGCGGAACTTTCTGGGTCGCGCTGACGTTGAGCTGCTCCTTGGGCAGCTGCAGCAGCGGCAATCCGCTCAGGTCGACAACACAGCCGTTTGTCACGCCCGATCCGTTGGTACAGCCACTGCCCGGGACAACCTGAATTTCGTTAAATGTGCCCTTGACGTACTTGCCGTCCTGAAGCGACCCGTTGAGGCTGACGGTCATACCCTTCCAGGGAACCGCAGTTGCTTCGGCCTCGACACCCCAGATCCGCACCTTGCCGTTGTTCTGGATATACTGCGTAACGCCAATCCCGGGAACGAAGCTGTTGACGATCGCCTGGTTGTCGCTCTTCCAAGTATGGAAGACCGCCGTATTGAAGCGCAGATGCCGATCGAAGAGATCCACCTTCAGACCTCCTTCGACATCCTTCACTTTTTCCGGCGAGAATGCCGGTAGCCCGCCTGCCCGCAGGTTCCAGCCGCCGGCCTTCGCCGCGCCGCGTGTCGCGACATACAGGAAGAGATCGTCCGTTGCCTGCCAGTCCAGACCGAGGTTCCATGCAGGATAGTGGAACTTGGCATTCTGATCCTGATTACAGGTCGTGGCCGTGACCGGTTCAGTGGGAGTGACCGTGCAATTGATGCCGGTGGGCGTGCCTGCGACCGGCACGTCATAGGGCAGGCCGTAAACCTGGGCATTGTGCAAAACACTGTCCCTGGTGTCCCACGTATAGCGGAAGCCACCGACGGCGCGCAGGCTCGAGGCCAGCTCCAGGTAGGCTTGCGCAAACAAGCCGAACGTCTTGTTGTTAACGTCCGCATTGGAATCGCGAATGAGGCCGCCGAAGATCTGCGATCGACTGAACTCGTAGCCGCTTTCTTTCCCGGCGTAGGCACCGGCGATGAAGCTGAGCCCATCCGTCACGTTACCCGAAACCTGAAGTTCCTGGGAAACGTAATAGGACCCCGATCCGGCGAACGTCCCAAGCAAGGGAACCGCCGTACCATCGGTATCGCTCAGGCCGTAGTTCATCGAATGACGATAGCCGGTAATGGATTTCAGATTGAGTTGGCCCAGTTCGACATTAACAGTGCCGGAAAAACCGTATACTTCCAGAGTGTTGAATGGCTGTACCCCATAGAGAGCCTGTGCCTGCGGGGTGAGCCTGCCAATCCCTGCCGGCACCGAGGTACCGGTAGCGGTATTGTCCCACCAGTTGTCCTTGGTCAGCAGACCTGCAGTTAGACCCGCCTGAAAGGGAGCTGGGACAATTGCGGGATTGAAGGTCCAAAGAGCAATCTGCTGCCCGCTGTTTCTCTGGCGGTTCCAGTCGCCGGAGAGAGTGACGTCCCAGCCATTGCCAATGTACTTGAGTTTACCGCGCAGGAATTTGCTGTTGTTGTCAGCAAAATCCCGACCTGTAAGTGGATTGTTCCCGTAGCCATCGCGATCGTTGATCGCGCCGCTGACGCGGATCGCCAGCCCTTCGGCCAAGGGGAGGTTGATCGTGGACTGAACACCGAGGTTATTGTAGTTTCCGAACTCCGCCTTGAATCTGCCTTCGCGTTGGTCGGTTGGATCCTTGGTGATGATGTTGATAGCCCCGCCGGTCGTGTTCCGCCCGAAGAGCGTGCCCTGAGGTCCACGCAGCACCTCAAGGCGCTCGACATCCTGGATGTCGGTCATGCCGGTCGAAGGGCGCGGAATGTAGACACCGTCGACGTATGTCGCCACTGCCGGATCGTTGGCGAGGATCGGTTGAAGGTTTCCTTGTCCGCGAATGGCCACGAACACGATGCCATCGCCGCCCGCCGAACCGCGGCCGATCACCAGGCCGGGCGCCGTACGTTGAAGATCCACGACGTTTTCGACTTTGGCAGTCGTCAGTGCCTGGGAACTGAGCGCCGTTACGGCAATCGGCGTGGTCTGAAGACTCTCCTCGATCCGGCGAGCCGTAACGATGATGTCCTGGATCCCGGTAGTTTCGTTTGATTGTGTTTGCTGCGCGTGTGCGGGTTGCCCCCACGCAGCAATCAACGCGCCTGTCGCTATAGTCGCCAGTATGACAGCCTTGGTCATCCGTTCCTCCCACGTCGTTTTTGTTTTGCTCCGTGCCTGTTTCGGCACGTTGACGCGGGGAGGAGCCTAAGCGCGGGAGATTTTCCTCCATAGTGGTTGCGGAGTTAATGACTGCGGCGCGACATGTTTTGGCCGTCGCTCGATATGTTCAGGCGTCTGTCAGTGAACCTGCCGCGGCTGGCAGCGAAAGTCCTTGGGCGTTTGGCCGGTCGCCACACGGAACGCGGCCGAAAAAGCCGAGGTGCTGCTGAAGCCGCAGCGCCAGCTGATCTCCTTGATCCGCGTGCCGTCGCCGCGCAGCAGTTCCTTGGCGAGAGCAATCCGACTGCGCGCAACGAATTCCCCCAGACTTACGCCGGTACCGTCCTTGAACACGCGCGCCACGTGCCGCACGCTCATATTGCAACCGCGAGCGATGTCAGCAACTCCGAGCGGCGCCGCCAGATTATCCATCACATAGTCGACGATATGGCGCACTTGCCGTGTACTACGTGGGCTGCCGGCGCCGAATTCCTGTGTACTCACATGCCGAACCAGTTCCACGGCAAGTCCCATGAGCATGGATTCGATCAATGCCTGGCTTGCGAATCCGGGTACACGAAGCTCTGCCGCCAGCCCCTCGAAAAAGCGCCGCATCGCGATATTTTGAACATCGGCACAAGGTTCCAGCCCGTGGAAGGGGCGTTCGCCATCGAAAAGTTCTTCGAGGAATGCCTCGCCGAGCGCGACGCAAACGAGATGACGTTCCTGCAGGGCCGGCTCACCCACGTACTGACGGTGAGGCGGCATGTAGAGCATGTCGCCACTCGCCACGAACCCGTCCGAACGCCCCATCGAAAGCATGCTGCGACGAGGCTGGGTATTGAGGGAATAGTCGAGGTAATGCTTTTCAGGGCTGAACACGCCGCTGCAGGGCCGCACCCAATTGAAGTGCCGGATATCGACGCGGGCATCGTTCACCGATGCCAACGCTTCGATGTAGAAATCATCGACGCCGAACCTGTCCTGGCCGGTCCAATCGCTCTCCGGACGAAACATCGTTACCTCTGCCTCTTCTCTTTTTTTATGAGGGCATCAGATACCTGTGCCGCCTCCAGTTCCTCTATCTTCGGGTAGGTCGTCAAGATGCCCGAAAGTGCTGTCGGCAATTTATCCCGTTGGCCCATGCGCGACACGATCTGGCCGAGTGACGGCATTGGCCGTGGATGGCGGAACGTTTTCCGGGGGCTAGGCTGTTCTCGTCACAACGGGGAGACCTATGCATAACCTTTCGGTCAAAAGCGGGTCCGTGCGATGAGAGCTCCGGACCCAGTCAAATCCGCCGATCGCTACCCTTGGTATGTGCTTGGCATCTTGACACTATCGCAGACTTGCCATGGGATCGATCGCGCGATCATCGGTCTAGTGCTCGCACCGGTAGGCAAGGAATTCTCACTCACCGACGGTCAGCTTGGCATTCTGGCCGGGTTTGCATACGGGATATTCTTCGCATTGGCCGCGCTGCCTTTCGGCATCGCGGTGGACAGCCTGAACCGGCGCAACCTGATGGCGATCGCACTGGCGCTTTGGAGCGGCGCAACAGCGCTATGCGGTCTGGCATCCGGTTTCTGGACGCTCCTTCTCGGCAGGGCCGCGGTCGGCACCGCAGAAGCTGCCGGCTCTCCCACCGGAATGTCACTCCTTAGCGACTATTTCGGCGAGGAACGGCGGGCGACGGCTATCGGCATATGGTACCTGAGTTCGGGCATCGGTCTTGCCCTCGCCTTCCTGATTGGAGGGGCCATCGTTCAGGTCGGTGGGTGGCGATGGGCTTTTGCCGCAGCTGGACTGCCCGGCCTTGTTTTGGCGCCGATCCTGTTCCTGACCGTTCGTGAGCCGCAGCGAGGCGCCTACGACGATCCGGTGCCTGCACGGCCAGCCGAGGGCCAGCCCGGTCTTGCCGAACGCATCCTTCAACTCGCCGCGCGGCCGGGACTGTTCTTGTGCATAGCCGCCATCATTCTGATCGCGGCCGGCATCTACGGGATGAGCACCTGGCTTACGACGTTCCTCATTCGCGTTCATGGCATGCCGATCTCGCGCGCGGGCATCACCATCGCCATTGCCTACGGCGGCCTCGGCTCGGTGGGCGGTTTCCTTGCCGGGTGGGCAATCGATCAGATAAATCGCCGGCGCGGCGGCTTCGATCCGGCAAGAACCGCCCTCTTCGGCGCGGTGATCCCCATTCTTACTGCCCTGACCGGGATCGGCACGGTGGTCGTTTCACAAACTGGTCCCATGCAAGCGCTCCTCATGGCCTGCGGCTTCCTGAGCGCCTCCTACAACGGCCCGATCTATGCGGTGATCGTCACGATAGCCGGCCCGCGCCTGCGCGGTCTTGCCGTATCGCTTGTGCAACTTGGCGCAAATCTGATCGGTGTTGGCGCCGGGACCTATCTGATCGGGGCTGTCAGCGACTTCGTGGGCGGGACCGAGGGAGTCGCATGGGGCATAGGGACGGCTATGCTGTTCACGTTTGCCGGTGGACTGGTGCTGTTGCTGGCATCGCGGTCCATTCGCCGCACGCAGAAGAAACAGATCGCCTAAAGAATTATGGCCCGGCTCGTGCGAGCCGGGCCATTCCCGAAAACTTGAAATCTCTGTTCCCTATTGGGCCGCTTCGACGCGATCGCGGCGCCGAGCCTTGGCGGCCTCGATCCCCCTAAAGAGCGCCGTGGTATTGCCTGCGCCAGCATAGAACAGCGTGAAAAGGGGAATGAAATCGAGCTCTTCGTCAGTGAACTCCCCGTTGATCAAGGCGCCGTTCATCTGAATTTCCACGAGATCAGTGCGGCCGAGCATGGCTGTTGCACCGAGCACGAGCAGACGCTTCTCGCGCATCGACAGGACATCGCTTGCCCAAAGGTTGGCGAACTGATTACCGACGATCTCCTGGTTGAACGATGAGTTCCGGAATGGCAGTACCATGTCCGAGGAACCCGGCCCATAAACCTGATCAAAGGTTTCGAGACCCTTTTGCCACTGTGTTTCGTCGATACTCATGCCTTTTCTCCCAATACTGCTTCAAGGCCGACAACCGCCAAGTCGGTGCGGCGGGTCAGTTCGATAAGCGGAAGCGAAATCCCGTAGCTCTGCGCAAGGTCGATCGCGGCGTCGAGATCCTTCACCATCAGTGAGCGGGTATATTCGCGCACCGCCGCTTCGCTCTTGCTCGACGACGGGTCGTCGCGAATGGCCAGCATCAGCGGCCCCCCTACACTGTCGGAACTGGCCTCGATCACCTCGTTGAGCTGGCGGATGTCGACGCCGGCGTTGCGGCACAATATCGACGCTTCGTATCCTGCGCGAAGTCCCCCAAAGACAATGACGTTTCGTGCAATCTTTGCAGCCATGCCGGAACCTGGACCGCCCATATGGGCAACGTGCTTGGCAAAGCCGTCAAGCACCGGCCGAACCCGGTCAATCACTTGATCGCTGCCGCCCACCAGACAGACGAGCCCGTGTTCGCGCGATTTCGGGCCGCCGGTCACGCCGCAATCCACCAACTCCACTCCGGCTTGCTCCGTAAGCCTGCGGATGGCGTTCAAGTCCTCGATCGAGACGGTCGCCACGAGAACGACGGTCATGCCCGGACGCGCCCGCGCAAGCACTCCATCGGGGCCGGTGAGCACGCTGATCGTCTGCTTTGCATCGACGACAGCGATGACGATCACGTCGGCCTGCTCGGCAACAGCGGCAGGGGAGCTCTCTACCGCGGGCACGCCGTCCAGCGTATCGGATGCATCCCGCCGGATGTCGTAGACTGCCGCGAGTTGGTTAGATCGTGCCAGGCATACGGCAACGCCGGCACCGATCTGACCCAACCCGATGACTCCTGCTTGTCCCATTTTCTACCTCTCATGCGCGGCGCCTTGGCCACTTGATCGACATGTTTCAAATCGTGGCATAGCTGGGCCGTCGACGTCATCCTGACAGCTGCCCGTTGGCCGAAACGCGACAAATTTACAGCTTCTCACGATGCATTTGCTTCGGCGGGGAGATTTGTTGCGGCGCGCAAATATAGAAAGACCGCCAAAACCAGCACAAATGCTGTTGCCGCCATGCTGAACTGCAACCCGCCGGCCGCAGCCTGAAGGCAGGCTCGAGTCATCGAACCTCCCGCGGCGCCCACGCAATCGCTCGCGTAACCGGCCCCATAGCGCCAGGCGGCAAGGTGATCGCTGAGATAGCCCAGGAGCACCGACCCCAGTCCAAGCCCCGCCACGGTCTGGCCGAAGGAATGAAGTGCCGCTGCCGAAGCGCGCATCCTGGGTTCGACGAGGGATTGGGTTATTGTCATGATTGCGGGCGTGAAGGCATAAAGCAGGGCCGTCGCACCAAACAGGAAGCCCACGAGCCAGCGCCAGTCGTCCTGGTAGATAGCGAGCAGATAGAGTGGAAAGGCTAGAGCAACGGCCGCCGCCGGTGCCCAGCCTCCCCAACGCAGGTCGCGGCGAAGAAGGCTCGCGATGACATATCCGCCGCTTGCCTGTCCCACCATCGTGGCAAGGCTGAACGACAATGCAAAGACGAGCCCGGCTTGCGACAAGGACAATTCATATCGCCTTACAAGCAGCGGAATCAGGAAGAGATTGGTACCGAAGCCGACCATTCCTACAAATCCGCTCCCGGCGGTAAGGAAGAGGAAAGCGGGCGAACGGCCCAGCCTGCGCAGTACAGCGCCGAATTTTGGCGTATCGGCGCTCTTGCCGGCATCAATCCGAGCGGGCTCAGGGATCGTCGTTATCAGCATGCCCGCCAGAAGAATCCCGGGCAATCCAACGCAGACCAGGGCAAGGCGCCAGCCAAATGTCTGGGCGACCGCCCCTCCCGCAATTGCGGCAACCGCGCCGCCGATAGGGACCCCCAGCGCAATGAGCGAGAACACGACCGCCCTGCGGCTGGCCTCAAACCTGTCGGAAATCATGGAAACGAGGGCCGGCGTGAATCCTGCCTCTCCTACCCCTACTCCCATGCGGCAGATCAGGAGCTGAACGTAGCTCCCCGCCATGCCGGAAAGAGCCGTCATCAGCGACCAGATGACAGTGACGGCCGCGATGATCTTCACTCTGCTATACCGCTCGGCAAGACGGGCAAGTGGAATTCCGAGGACTGCGTAGAAGAGCGAGAACGCCAATCCTCCAAGCATTCCAAGCTGGAGATCGGTGAGCTTGAGATCGCGGCGGATCGCCTCGCCAACCACCGCGATAATGGTGCGATCGATGAAATTGAGCATGTAGATTCCGCCCAGAAGCAGCAGAAACCAACGGTCACGCATCGTGAAACTGGGCATAGGTTTGGCAGCTCTCCCTAGGCGGACTTTTTGCCTCGCATGAGACAAGTAGAACACTTTTTCTCTCAAGTGTATCATTTTTCACTTGATCGACGGCAAGACCTGCGCCACCACGCCGCCAACCTTGATTGGGGGGATCTTATTGCATGAAGAAGATAATCATCGCACTCATGGCACTTGGACTGTCCGTTCCTGCGCTTGCCGACGGAGCAGCGGTAAAACGGAACGACGCGGTCTATTCCGCGAACGGCACACGGATCGGCAAAGTTGAGCGGGTCCTGACGGATAGCGACGGCACCGCGACCGCTGTGCGCATCATCTTCCGCGGCAAGTTCATCACGATCCCTGTCGCCACGCTGACCGCCGGTGAAAAGGGCGTCACAACGAGCATGTCGACCGACGACATCAAGAAGCTCTAGGCGGATTTACCGGTCGGTCTCGCCGCGAGCCATGACTTTTTGAGGCGAACGGGCCGAGGCTCTTGCCAGCAGGTTCACGCAAGATCGGCGATGGCGCGAATGGGCCGGCTGATGCCGTCCCATTCGAGATGGGCTGCATGCATCCTCTGAAGCGATGCTTCCATGGCTCCCGACAGTTCCATCAATTCGATGAACCCCCCGTTGGCGGCCAGGGTATCGAACAATGCAAAGCGCTCACCCGAAGGCATCGTGCCGCTGAAAGCGATTTCATGACCTTCGGCCGAGAGCCGCTGAACGCCCTCCTCGTAGGGAATCCGCAGCATGACGTGATGGTAGCCCTCTCCGCTGCGATCCAGCATCTCGGTGAAGACGGATGGTCTCTCGTTCGTCTGCTGAAGAAGTTCGATCAGCAGGCCGCCGGAAAATCCGAAGGCGACCTTCAGTGCAACTTGCGTTGGCTCGCCTCGATAGATCTGGCCCGGTAACACCGGCACGTCGAAGACAAAAAAAGGTCCTGCCTTGATGCCCCTCGTCCAGTGGTCGAGCGCACGGTCCATGTCGCGTACGACCTGGCATAGTTCGAGAATCGAGCCATTGGGTTGCATCAGCCCTTACTCCACTTCGCTGCGGCGGTCCGCAGCCCGTGACTGCGGGCCCGGTCAACCAATTGCCTGCGCCGCAGCGCGATATCCGAGGGCGGCAGCCGTCCTTCACCATCCCCAAGCGTCGCAAGATCGACGACGCGCACGTCGCGGATGAATGCCGCAGGATCGCTTCCCTCCGGCACGCCTTGCCAGCGCAGCAATACCCAGCCTTCCCCAAGCCCTGCGGTGTCGATCCAGTTGGCGATACCGGCATCCACGCCGGCGAGGACATAAGTGATCGTGCCGTCGGCGGAGGGCGCAACCTGTGAGCCAGCAAGACTTACCGTGCGCAGCATTGGATCGGGCGATATTGTCCAGGGGTCGGCAACCTGGATACCCGTGTAACGGCTTCCTGCCGGATCAATGGTGATGAGCAGCCCCTCGCCGTCCCCGAGCGCGAAACGACCCCCTGCAAGATAACCCCAGCCACCATCCCGCCCCTGAGGTCCGACTAGCCGATTGGGCTGCGGATACCCGAGAAAGTCGTCCTTGAAGCGCGACCAGAATGTCACCCAGGCTGGCATGTCGGCAACGATGGCGCGGGCGATATCCTCCTCGCTGCGTGGCATCGATGCATGCAATTGGTCGAGACGACTGACCCTGACTTCGGCGGGTACCTGTTCCCAGCCGCATTGACTGTCGCGCGTGTAGACCTGGATGCGCGCACCACTCTCGGTTTTCAGATGGGCCGGCCCGCCGTCCCCAGGGCCCACCGTGACCGTCACGCGCCGACTTGAATCGCAGAGCGGCAACAGGTCTTGAAGAGTGAGCGCACCGAGATTTCGACCGAGGCCGGCATGGTGTTCGGGCTCGACCTCCGCAACGATGCTGAATTGGGGCGGATCGGCGGAGAAGCGGATTTGAACCGCGTACCCGCCATCGCCGTCGATCGGAATCTCGCGATTGATATTATCCGGATTATCGATCGCGACGGCGGCGCCGGGAAATATGTGACCGAACCAATCCCGAGGGGCATTGCTGATATTCCACACGACCTTGGGATCGGCGGGATCGCCGTTGGCTTCCCGCATAGCAAGGCCGAGGACCCATTGATCCAGCGCACGATCGAGGCCAATTCGTCCATCGAGCGTCTTTGATAGCGGATCGCCAAGCAGAATCTGCCGTGCGCTTTCGCGCGCAGCGCGAACGTCAGGCCGTTCGATGAGGCGCAGGGCCAGCCGCTCGGCTGAAGCCTGATCTTCCGTCCATAGCGGATTGACCGTCATGATATCGTTCCCACCCTACCGCCTTCAGCGAAGATCGTGCTTCCCGTAGTGTAGCTGGAGGCATCGCTAGCAAGCAGGATGGCCGCCCCGACAGCTTCGTCCGCGGCACCGAAGCGCTTGATGGCGTTCCGCTCTGCCAGCCCCAGACCCTTGTGGATTTCCGCTTCCTGCCCATCGGGGCTCATGGAACCGACGCACAGACAGTTCACGCGCGTGTGCGGGGCCTGCGACTTGGCGAGTTCCCGCACCAGAAAGTGGAGCGCTGCTTTCGATACTCCATAGGCGACAGCCGGCGGGATGGGCGTGAAACCGCCGCAGCTTTGCACCGAGATAATACTACCCTTCCCATGTGCCTTCATGTCGGCTTCGGTCAGTTCAGCCAGCCACCAGGTCGCCATGACGTTGACGTCGAATGCGGTGCGCCACACTTCGTCGGTGTTCGCCCAAAGCCCGCCATCGGTGGCATATACGACCCCGGCTGCAGCATTGTTGAAGATGATGTGGATCGGACCGAAGGCTTCGCGTGCGCAGGCCACGAGCCGCTCAAGATCACTCCTTTTCCCGGCGTCCGCTACAATGGCGGCAGCGCGGCCGCCGCCGGCCGCATTGATCTCTCCTGCCAGCCGTTCGAGACGATCCCCCGAACGGGCGGAGATCACCACATTCGCCCCCAGTTCGGCGTAAGCCCGCGCAACATGTTCCCCCACTCCCGGACCAACGCCGGTCAGGATTGCAGTGCGCCCGTCAAGGCGGAAACGGTCGAGAATGCCCATGGTCTCGTTCCCCAGGTCAGGCCTATGAATGGTCGAAAAGATGGCCGTAGCGCGTGTAGTATCCGGCAAGGCGCGCGTGTACCTCGGCCGGATCAATCCCGAACTGCTCCGGACTGTGCCGATGCCTCCCCAACCGGTTCGCTGCAGGATTCTCGGCAAGAAAGCGGGCGATGCGATCGCGGTGCTGCACCGAAAATGGCAGATCGAACCGGCTGTAGATGTGTTCGATTGCAGCCATTGGATCGCTGACGACATCGCGGTGAGCAAGGTCAAGGATGCGCCCTTCCAACGCCGGATCGCCCGTCCGCGCCTCTGTCGCGCGCGCCATCGCCGCACACCAGGTGTCGACGACCGATCGCCCGATTGCCGCCAGGTCGTTCGCGCCGCCCACAGCAGCAAGGAAACCTGCAATCATGCTCGAGAGCGAGGAGAAGGTGAGAACCGGATCGCGGTGGGTCCAGACCAGCATCGCGCCGGGATAGGCCTGCAGCAGGCCCGGCAGGTCCATCAGATGCTGCGGCGACTTCAGCGTCCACCGTCCCTTCGGACCTTTCCACTGGAATTGCTGCAGCATTCTCCGGTGCGTGCGATATTGCCCCTCGGGCACGGTTTCCTGCAGCCAGCGCGCAAAATCGGGAACACCGAGTTCGGCCGGAAAATTGGTGCTGGCGAAATGCAGCATCATCCCGTGATTGCATTCACCGGGCTGGGTACAATCCATGCGTTGGATATCGGCCAGTTGCGGGGCATGCTTAAGCCAATTCTCGTAGATCGCCTGGACCTGGCCGATACGCGGATCACTCTCGAAACTTGCTTCTTCGGGAGCGGGCCAGGGAATATACCATTCCCACTCGCGCGGCGCCCTCGCGGACGGATCGAGACAGAGCAGATCGTAGGTGATCGTTGTCCCCGTGCGCGGCAGACCGCAGACTATGAGAGGGTCGCCGAGATTCTGCTGCGTAATCTCCGGGTGGCGTTTCTCATCCTCGATGTAGCGCAGCCGGGTCGCCAGCAGGCCGACAATCTTCTCGCTTGCTGTCTGGCGCAGTTGCGCTGGCGGATCCATCGTCTCGACCGCTTCGACCAGACGGTGAAAGCCGGCCATGAACGAAAGGTCGCTTCCGAAATCCGTAAGGCCCGTAAGACCGCGGGCGCGCGCGATCAGGGTTTGCGGTTCCAAAACCGCCGGTTCACAAGAGCCCGCGTTCATGCAGGCCGCTTTTCACGGTGCTGCGCCATTGCCGTACTTCTCCCAGGTGCCGCGAGCCGGTATGGAATCCGGCCGCTCAGGCCTTGTCTTCGACCGGTGTCAGGTTCTTCATGAAAGCAACGAAATCCGGACCCAATTCCGGGATTGGCAAACCCAGACGTTCCGCGAGGTAGAGCGTCATGAAGTTGTCGTTCAGCGACTTGTTGGTCTCAGGGATATTGCCGATTCCAACCTGGCGGTCGAACGCGCCGATCGCCACCAGCGCCATGCGCAGTGCGACGACGATATCGTAGTATCCAAGGTTTCTCGCCGTCTGCCCGGTAGTCTCCTCCCAGATCGCGATCGTTTCTTGCTTGCTGGGCAGCCCTTCAAGCCGGGTAATGCCGAACCGGCGACCGAACAGATCGTCGAAGTAAAGCCACCAAGCGAGGTCGAGCTCGGCCGGTCCCAACGCCGCCAGTTCCCAATCGATCAGCGCGTTGACGCGGCCATCGGGCGCAAACATGACGTTGGACGGTGTGGGATCGCCCCATAGAACATTGACGGCCGCATCTTGCGGCATGTTGCCGCGCACATAAGCCATCGCCGTATCGACAATGGGCATTGGCCGCCCGCGTCCTGCAGCCTTGTGCCACGCTTCCAATGCACCAACGTATTGATCGAGGCCCGGCTCACCGTTTTCAGGTTGAGCCAGGAACTCGAACCCGTCGCGCCAGTTGATACTCGCCAGACTGGCGAAGGCCGAAATGGCATTGGTGAAGGCCGTGCGCCTTTGCTCCGGAGCCATCTCGACCAGCCAGCCTTCAAGATTGTAGTTCGGCGTCTGCTTGGCGCATTCACCGGCGACTTTGCCCATCACAAGGAAAGGCAGGCCGAGAATCTCGGGATCGAGGTGCATCCCGATCCATGGCGGGACGGGGACATCTCCGCGTGCATCGAGCGCGGCCATCATCTTCCCCTGAAGGGCCAGACTGCTGCCGAAGACGACTTCCAGGTCCATCGGTTGGCGGCGCACCACAAGTGTCTGCGCCTGGGGGCCTGCCTCGTCGACATAGTCGACCTCCACGAAGAAGATGTCGGCAGAGAAGCCCGCCCCCAATGTCACATCGAGGGGGCGAACATGGATCTGGCGCCATTGCGGTTTCTGCCCGGCCAGCCAATCCTGCAACTGGACGGTAATGCGATCGGGGGTCAGCACATCCATGATCACAGTCCCTTTGCAGCCAATGCGCGCTTCAGTTCGCTCGTGAGAGGACCCATGTCCTTGGGGGAGGAGCCGTGCAGTAGGATTTCGTCGGCGCCAGCATCAAGGAACGACATCAGCTGATCGGCGCACTGCGCTGCCGTTCCCACAGCAGCCCCCTCGTCCAGCCACTGCTGGGGAATGAGGCGGCTAACATCGACGAGCTCCTGACGGGTATAGGCCTGGTCGGCGGGCTTTCCATTAAGCCCTGCAATCTTGGGGTGGGCGCGAATGTCGCCGAGCACCTGCTTGTCCCAACCATTGATATCGACGATCAGGTCTCCAAAACCGGGGAGTTCGAAATAGGTGATCGCGCGCCCGCCGACCACGGCCTCTTCCTCGTCCTTAGGCAGGTCGGGAGCGACAATGATATTATGGTAGATGCGCACCGACATCGGGTCGCGCCCTGCCTTTTCCGCGGCCTCGCGGACGATCCTGGTGCTGTTCTTCACGCCCTGCGCCGAAACGAAGGGATGAAGCAGCACGCCGTCGCAGTGCTCACCTGCAAATTCGAGGCTTTTAGGCCCGATCGCCGTGAAAATGATCGGCGGGGGCGTTCCTCCGTGGCGATCGGTCAGGTTGATGGCCGGAAACTTGCCAAGTATGCCGTCGTAATCGACCTTTTCGCCGGCCCAGAGCCGGCGACAGATCGTGATCAGATCGGCAAGCCGCTCCATAGTGATGGGAGGGGATCCGAGCATCTTCATATAGGCCGGTACAGCGCGGGCGAACATGAGGCGGAACCGTTCCCCGCTCATCGCCTGCATCATGTCCGCCACGCTTGCAGTCACCAGCGGATGGCGCATCGTCGCATACATGGTTCCCGTTATGCGGATCTTCGATGTGGCCTCAGCCACAGCGCCTGCGAGCACAGCCGGTTCCTTGAGCGCATAGCGTTCGGAGATCCACACGCACCCCAGGCCGATCCGCTCGGCTTCCCGGGCTTCTTCGATGCCGCGCCGTGGGTCGTTGACACGCCCCGGCAGAATATACGTGCCGAACCTGTCGAAAAGCGCCTGTGCTCCCGGTTCCACCGCCAGCGTCATTGAAATCCTCTCAGTTCGTTATGCGCCGCAGGTTTGCGTCCGCGACGTCCATTGGCAACCTGTCAAAAGACAGGCTCGGGATGAACCTCGACATAAAGACGTGTCAGCTTGAGCGAGGCGATCTTCCATGACCCGGCCTGGCGGACATAACGCTCGGTGTAATGACCAAACCCGGTGATGGATTGCGCGCCGGGAATTGGGCTCTTGCCCGGCGCCCAGACGACGCGGTCCTGCATAGCAGTCACGACGCTCGCCTCATCCCCTTTGAGATCGATCTCCGAGGAATGAACCTGATGGGCCGACCGGGCATCCGCCACTGCAAACCGCACCTGGTCGAGTATCGCCTCATGGCCGGTGATCGGCGCGTGTCCGGTATCCTCCTGTACGTCCATCACCGCGTCACTGGTGAAAAGGTCGATGAACCCCTCCCAGTCCTTGGTATCGAGCATGCGGCAGTAGCGCGCCTTGACGTTGCGGATCGCTTCGTAATCGAGCAGCATCGAGAGTGCATCGTTCATCGCGTCCGTCCTTCACCAGATGATGCGGGTATGCGCTCGCAGCGCCCGCTCGCGGATTGCCTCGGCGCGTTCGTGCGGTGCCACCAAAACGGTGCCTGCCGGCAAATACTGGCGGACCTCGTTCAACTTCACCTTCTTCATGCTGGGGGTTGGACGCTCGTCAGTGTTGAACCACCGTCCCTGCACCGCTCCGCTGGAATAGCCCGAGGTATCGAGCCAGTTGTGCACGCCCGGGTCTCGCGCGGAGATAACGGCCCGAAAGACGCCGTCGACGTCGACCACGGCCTGCGCAGCATTGAGGCTGGACTGATTGTGATACCAGTCAGTCGTTTCGTAGAGCTCGTTGGTCAGGATCAAGGACCAGTACCCGACCTCCTTCGGGATCCGCACTTCGGTTATGAGGGCCTCGTCCTCGGCGAGTTCGTAAGCGCCTTCGTAGTACGACTGCCGAGCAAGACCCGTCATCTGCGAGAAATCAGCCACTTTCAGAGTGTTGATCAGCCCTTCGTCCCGCAGCTTCTGGACCTTATCGGGAAATGCCATCGCACATACCGCCGCCGTCACGGGAATCTCGGCGAACCGGTGCGCGAGCTGGGCGAGGCTTGGTCTTCCCTTGGCGGCATGTTCGGCATCCAGGCGGACGATGCCGAAGCGAGGCTCGCGCTCACAACCCCAGTCGCAAGCCACGATCCTCACCATCAGCTTTTCGGTCTCGGGCTTGAGCTCCCACCAATCGCCGTCGTAATCGGCGGGACGCTGCGGCGAGAGAATGACGTCGAAGCCGCCGTCAGACGCAATCTTCAGCTCATCGAAGTCATTCGCGTCCTGTGCGGGATGATGCTTCCCCGTGCGGAGCGTGTCGGGGCCGAGCTGAGCCAGGATCATCATTCGCGTGGTGCCGCGATCACCCCGAATGCGGTAGGAACCACCTTTCTCGATCAGCGCTGCCTTGTAAATGGTGTCTGCGTTGGGCTGGAAGATGTTCTGACAGATATTGAGTTCGGGGACGAAGATCGGATGACTACGATCGTGCATGATCGCATCGTTCGCGGTCCTGAGCACTCCGGAGAGCAAGAGCCGCATCGATTCCTGCATGACATGCGGATCGCTGCGGAGACGCTCGGGAATGCGATCGCGCATCTGCTGACCCAGCGGACGAAGCTGGTCGACAAGGTCTTCCCATTCGAATACGCCGTTATCGCTCATATCGCTCTCCACCTTTCTGCGACCGATCCATGCTGCACCTTGGGTCGCTCCGCTTCCCGGCATCATCGTCAAGGCCGCGATTGTCGTCATGCCCGCACGAACCTCGCGCCTAGTCGGTGACGAGCAGCGCGCGCAGCGCCGCGCGCTGTTCGTCATCGATTCCGGCAGCGGCAAAATAACCGTCGACGCCGCCCCACCGGCTCTCCATCTCGTCAAAGGCGCGCGCGAGGAAACTGTCCTGAACTCCGATGAGCACTGCGACCATTTCGGCGGGCGGCACGAAGCCGAACGTCTTTTCAAGGTCACGCTTGAGATGATCCGACATGCGCAGATTTTCCCCGAAGACATCGGACTTGCGGTAATCTTCGGCAATCACCGCTCGCGGAACGCCCAGCAGTTCCAAGAGTAGTCCCACGACGACCCCGGTCCGGTCCTTGCCGGCCGTACAATGAACCAGCATCGGTGTTTCGCGGGAAAGAAGTGCCTCAACCATTGTCGGCAAATGACGCAGGAAAGCCTGAGGCATCAGGCCATAGTTATGCGCCATTACTTCCGACGCGCGCGAGGCACTCGGCTCCTGCCCGAGCGATGCCCACATATCCTCCCCGTGCGCGCGCAGGTCGGTATTCATGTCGAGATTGAGAAGCCTGCAATCCGGTCCGCACCAATCGTGGGGTGCCGATTGGCGTTCAATGTCCGAGCGCAGATCCGCAACGCTGCGAAAACCAAGCCTCACCAGTTCTTCGCGGTGATCTTCCAAGAAACTGGCCGGCCCCTCGGACCGGAAAAGAATGCCGTGCCGAACCCTTCGGCCGTCTGAGGTAGGCGTTCCGCCGATATCGCGAAAGTTCAGGCGGGATAGCGCGAGGGTCATCGTCTCAGCCCTCCACCGGAGGGAAGCTCGGGATCAGCGTTCGCATTTGTGCAAGCAATTCTGGAGACATCCAGACATGTTCAACGAAATGCCCGAGCGTTGGGCGCTCGTCGGTATAGATATAGCGCAGCATGTCTCCGACCGCGCCTTCGAACACCACCGGGTGGCGATCCTGATCGATCGAGCCCAGATGCGCTTCCCAATTCGCCATTGGCCCGCCGATCCGGGTCGCGATATGATGGAAGCGGATAGCAAGCTCATCCCCTTGCGGCAGGAAATCCCTGAACAGCGGCGCAGTGTCGCCCACTGGCTCGATCAGTTCGATTTCGACGCCCCCCACGACCGCAATGGCGATCTTGAGCACCGGCTTGCCTGTGGGATCTTCCCCTGGCTGGATGTTGCACATCTCGAAGAAGCCGGGCGTACCGTATTCCTGCTTGAGCCTCGCCATGGCGGCGGGCAGGTCATTGGTGACGTAGGCGACCTGACTGTGCAGGCTGTTTGGCCGGGCGAACATGCAATCCTCCTGATGTTAGGCTCCAGACTGGCGGCGAAATGCCCTCTCGCACCTGCCGTCCGGTCAGTTAGCCGACATCTTCCCGCCATCGACGACGAGCGTGTCACCGGTGTGGTATGCTGCCATGTCGCTCGCCAGATAGACCACGGCGCCTTCCAGGTCGGCCGGGGTTCCAGCCCTTCCGATCGGCGCTTTGGATGCGACGATATCGGCGATCCTTCGGCCGATCTCCGGGTCCGCGAACGTCATTTCCGTTTCGATGAAGCCGGGCGCTATGACATTGCAGCGCACACCGAAGTGGCCCAGTTCCGCTGCCAGCGCCTTGGCAAGCGCGTTGAGCGCCCCCTTCGCAATGCCGTAGTGCGCCATTGTCGGCACACCCTGGAAGATCGAGCCGCTTCCGCAAATGATCAGGGAGCCCCCGGGGTCACCGGCCTCGGCGCGAGCCTGCATGTGGCGTGCGCCTTCGCGCAGCGTGAAGACAGCGCCGTCGAGATTGATGTCGATGAGCTGGCGATACCGTGTGACGTCCATCTGGGTGAAAGGCACCTGGGTTGCGACACCTGCATTGGCGACGAGCGTGTCGATCCGCCCCATGGCTTCGAGGGCGCGTGAGAATCCGGAAACGATGGCCGGCTCGCTGGCAACATCCACACTGTCCGCAAAGACCCGGACACCGTAGGCGCGCAGGGCCGCAGCCGCCTCCTCGTTCTTGTCTTGCCGGCGTCCCCAGATCACGATGTCGCTGCCTGCACGGGCAAGCCCCCGCGCGAAGCCGAAGCCAAGGCCGGAATTTGCCCCTGTGACCAGTGCCACTTTGCCGCTGAGGTCGAACAGGTTCTCCGGCACGCTCTATCTCCCAGTGACCGCTTTGAAGTCTGGCCCGCTCGGCGAAAGATTGCCCGTTGCGGCCTTCACATCAACAATCGGAACTTTCGTAGCCCTGCCAAAGCCATCGCCAAACGGCCTTAGTGCATCAGACCATCCCGGAACTGCCGCGGGGTCACTCCGGTCGCCTTGCGAAATGCGGCGGAGAACGCCGCGGGACTATCGAAACCGCATTCCCACGCGATGACCTTGATAGCCAACTCGGTCTGGCTGAGCCGCTCCTTGGCTCTGAAGATTTTGCGCTCGGTGACGTAGCTGGTGAGCGTTTCGCCCGTGGCAGCTCGGAACGATCGGAAGAAGTGACGCGTGGAAAGACCGCAATCTTTTGCCATTTCGGCAATTGAGGGCGGCTTTCCGGGCATTTCGATCCGCTCGTTAATTCGCTCCATTTGACGGCGCGAGAGTGCGCTGCGCGCGCTTCGATCCCCCGAATTCAGCCGCAAATACCGCTGCAACTCTATAGCCGCCTCGAGCCACATTGCCTGCACCAGCAATTCGCTGCAAAACCCGGGCTGTGCAATTTCGCCCGCAATACGCCTCAGAGCTGCGCGCACCGCCGCGCTGCGAACATCGAGCAATGCCAAACCCACATCGGCTGTTGGACGGCGCGCGTCCGCGAGATCGAAACCGGCTCCGTCAAATCCGCAACAGATGGATTTCTGTTCACCGTCACCCCAGCGCGTATGCAACCTGCTTCCCTCAGGAACGAAGATAATTTCGCCCAGCGCTCCCTCCCCGCCGCTTTCAAAGCCGCCACGCGGACGGCCTGGCCGCGGCGACAAGGCAAGATCCAGAAACCCGCGATGCGAAGTGAAGATGCCTTCCTGCCGCCCGAAAAAACGGTAGCGATGGAGTTCCATCACCACGCCAGGAAGTTCGATGCGTCCTTCGATCCTGCACTCCATCTCCGGAGTGGCTGGCAGGTCGTAGATTTGTGAAACAGTGTCCATCAAACTCTCCCAGGCGCCCTTTCCCGAAATCCGCCGCGCACGGCGATTGGCGTTATGAAGCAGGATTTGGCAGAGCTGCGATGCCCGATCACCTTGCCTAGGACAGGGTCCATCTCCTTAAATGCGGCAAAGGCCAAGGGAGAGTGACATGGTCGATTCCGCTCAGAAGAGGGCAACGCACCCCAACTTTATAGATATCGCCGACCTTCATCACCCCGTGCTCGACGAAATCCAGAAGCAGGTGCTCGCCGGCGCCGAAGCTGCCGCTGCGCATATTGTGTTCGAGCCGCAGGTCATTCTGGCAGCCGCCATGGCGCAGACGGGCCTTTCGGATTTCGGCGCCCAGGACTTTCAGGAACGTCTGGCGGTCTGGTGCCAGTCCATCGACGAGGACGAAAACGCCTCTGCCGTGACACGGGCAAATCTGTTCCAGATGATGATCCGCTATGCAGCAACACGTCTGCGCGTCGAGGATATCGTGAAGCGACACCCCGAGATTCTCGAAATACCGATCGAGAGGCCGATCATTGTTGCCGGCCTTCCAAGGTCCGGTACGACGCACTTGCTGGGGCTGCTTGCGGCAGATCGCCGGTTCCGTTCCCTGCCCTGGTGGGAAGCAATCGCGCCCGTAGCAGCGCCCGATGAAACGCCCACGCCCCACGATTCCAACCCGCGCTGGACAAAGGCCGAAGAAGGCTGGCGAACGATGGAATCCATCCTGCCTTACATGGCTATCATGCACGAGTTCTCGCCCGATCACATCAGCGAGGACATCGAGCTGCAGGCTGTCGATTTCTCCTCCTACCTCATAGAATGGCTTGCCCTCGTGCCACGCTGGCGCGACTACTATCTCAGTCACGATCAATCCGGAACATACGCCTATTTGCGCAAATGCCTCCAAGTCTTGACGTTCCTCAAGGGGCCCGATCGGTGGGTCATCAAGTGTCCGCAGCACATGGAGCAGTTGCCGGCCCTCTACAAGACATTCCCGGACGCGACCTTTGTGCTCACCCACCGCGATCCCGTCGGCTCGATCCGTTCGCAGCTCACGATGTACACTTACGCTGCCCGCATGCTGCGCAAGACCGTCGATATCGCGGAACCGCTCAGCTATTGGCCAGATCGATACCAGAGGTTGCTACAGGCCTGCGTCAGGGACCGCGATGTCCTGCCAGCGGACCAGACAATCGATGTCTATTTCGATGAATGGACGAAAGCACCGGATCGGATACTCAAGGAGATTTATCGCATCGCAGGCGTTGAGCTGACGGATGAAGCGCTGGCTGAGCTCCATCGCTATCACGCCGAGCACGGGGAACAATCCAAAGGAAAGATCGTCTACGATCTGGAACGAGATTTCCTTGTCACAGCCGAAGAACTGCGCCGGCCGTTCGGGTTCTATTTCGACCGCTTCGATGTCACCGCTGAAGTGGCATGACTTCCTCCGCGACCTGTCTTTCGGCAGGTCGAGAGACGGGGCTGGCTCGCTAACAGTCATACATCGACCAGACTTCCGCAGAGGAACCACATGCCTGAATTGAATGTCATTACCCGTGACGGCGCGCAGCAGACGATCGCGGCTTCCGCAAATGCATCGGTAATGGAAGCCATTCGCGATTCCGGCCTCGACGAACTTCTGGCCCTGTGCGGCGGCTGCTGTTCCTGCGCAACATGCCATGTCTATGTCGATCCGTCGTTTGCAGCGACGCTGCCGCCGGTGACCGAGGACGAAAGCGACTTGCTGGATGGCTCTCCGCATCGCAACGACAGTTCACGACTGTCGTGTCAACTCATGATGACGGATGCATTGTCCGGTCTTACCGTGACAATCGCACCCGAGGACTGATAAAATCCTTAGACCGAATAGAGAGAGGAAAGACGTGGCCTGGAAAGAATCAATTCGCGAACAACTGGACGTGTCCGCATCCCCGTTGCTCACCGATGCCCAGAAGAAGATGGTCAAGCATTGGACCGACCTTCAGGAAACCCTGAACGCGGGCGATTTCGATGGCATGGATCGCTTTTTCCATGCCGACTTTCGGTATGGAAACCCCAACCGGCCGGATCTTGGCACTTACGATCAGTGGAAGACCTCGCCGGTTGCATTGTACAAGACCTTCTTCCCCGCCGCCTACAAGACCATCGACGCGGTGGGCAAAGGCGATGACGAGATCTGGATCTATGCTACCCACTACTGCAAGCACGTTGGCGGTCCGTACATGGGCGTGCAACCGACCGGCAACGAGTTTCAGGTGAACTGGTTCTCGATCGTCAAGTTCAAGGACGAAAAGATTGTCAGCATCTTTAGTATTTCAGACGTCCTTTCGATGCTCAAGGACATTGGCGTGATCGACGTGCCGCAGCCAGTAGACCCTTACAAGTGATTTGCGCTTGCTCCCGGCGTGTCGTTCAGGCGACCGGCGGGAGCAAGGCCGCCAGCAGAAACGTCGCCAAATGGGCTGCCTGCTGATCTGCGTGGTCTGCATCAACCTCCTGCCCGGCGCCCAGTCGTTGCTGCATCGGCACCGCGCAGAAATAGTATCCCACCCCCTGCACAAGCAGAGCCATAAGGGCAGCCGTCGAAAGTCCGTGAACGGGCCGTTGGCGGCGCACAGCATCGAGAAGATCGTCCAGCCTGCGCTGGAAGGGTCTCACGAAGTGCTCGACGATGTGGTCCAGTCGCCAGGTTGAGCGGCAACCTTCGACATTGGTAAGGGCGACGATGTCCCCGTTTCGCGCCGCCCACAAGCAGAACCGCTCCACAAGATGCCGCAGACGCACTTCGGCGTCGGCCTGTTCGTCGAAAGCAATTTCAACGAAAGGAGAGGCCTGAGCCATCCGCCAATCAACCGCACGAACCCACAGATCCTCCTTTCGGCCGAAACGGACATTCAAGAGATTGTGGCTGACGCCGAGTCGCTTCGAGAGGTCGCGCAACGTCGTTGCCTCGTATCCGCGCTCTGCAAAGGTGGCAAACGCAAGCCCCAGAAGCTTGTCCTCGTCCAGAGCCTGGTCGGCATTCTGGGCGGGACGGCCGCGGGCGCGCTGAGGTCTATCGAGCATCTGAAAGGCCATATTCAAAAGTCATTGACTTATAAATTGTCACGCGTCAATTTAATCAAAAGGGAGAGTGGATAGACACTATGAGTCTCGAGAATGATCTCTGGTGGGCGGTGGCCCGGTCCGAGGAAGTGAACTCCCAGAAGCCGCTGTCGGTCGATATTGGCGATCAGCCGCTCGTACTGTGGCGGGATAATCAGGGCATTGCGCGCGCGCTCGAGGATCGCTGCCCGCACCGCAGGGCTCCCCTCTCGCTCGGGTGCATCCGCGACAATGGCTGGATTCAATGCGGCTATCACGGATGGAGCTATGATGGCGAGACCGGGCGCCTGAAGGAAATCCCGAACATGAAGGACCAGCAGAAGTTTCCGCCGGTCTACAAGGCCAACGCGTTCGGCGTGTATGAACAGGGCGGCTTTGTGCGCGTGTGCCTGAACCCGAAGGCGACGGTTCCACTGATAGCCGAGGACAAGTATAACTACTGCGGCACTGCAAACGTGAGCTGCAGCCATCAGGAATATCTCAACGCCCTCTATGACGATCCCAGCCTGATCCTCAAGATCAGGGGCGTCCGCTTCACCCCCTATCTCATGTCGGAACTCCATGAAGAGGACGGCATGCTGGTGATGGAGCGCAATTGTCAGTGGAGCACGCCGCACTGGCCATCCCACTTTGTGGCAGAGTTTCCGTTGACACTGCTCACGCGGACTCATCCGCAGACCGGCCAAACCACACTCATCCTGCGCGACGATCAATTCAACGAGCTAATGCGCGCGGTGCTTTGTCCCGTTCCCTCGGCACGGGGCGTTACGGCTATACGCTGGAGATCTGCACTGGGTGTGCGGCAACCTGGCCTTCACGGTGCAATTCTGCGCGGAATCAATCCGCTTTCGGTGCTGTCGTCGGTCGACGGATCCAGGCTGCGCGCGACGAAACCCACTGCCTCGCTGCACGGCGAGGACCTGCGTAGCGCAATGCTCGAACCGACACCGCTCGTACGCGACAAGACGGAAGCGGCCTGAAGGAGAAACTGGAGATGCTTGAAGTCGCTGATCGTTCCGCCGAACACGACGGAAGTCCCCCTTCCGCCCCCGGCGCCGGTAACGGCCAGATCGCGCTGAATGCGATCAACCGCTGGGTGCCGCACAATATTGTCATGCGCGACACGTGGTTTCCAGTCGCGCACAATTATTCCGTGACGGCAAAGCCCGTCCGACGCGCGGTCTACTCGCATCCGGTGTTTCTCTGGCGCGAAAATGGCTCTGTCATCGCCAGTGAATTCCATCCGAACGAGCGGATAGCGCGCGACAAGAGCGAATATACCGACGCCCGCGGGTGCTATCCGGTGATGGAGCACTATGGCGTCGTTTGGGTCTGGTTCGGCAATCCGCTCGCAGCCGATCCGGTACACCTTCCAAGCCTGCCGTTCCTGCCGCCGGACGGCGGACTTCCCCGGCACATGACCGCGACGGTACGCTTTGAAAGCGCTGCACCGATCAGCCTCGAAAACCTGATCGATCTGACGCACGCCGATTTCCTGCATGCCGACGTCGTGGGGGATGAGCGTTCGGACAGCGAGACGGTGGAAACCTTCTACGACAGCGAAACGGTCACCATGGTTCGCACCTGCGTGAATAAATCGGTCGCACCGGTCATGAAGTTTTTCAGCGGCATCAGGCAACCGACGCAAAACGTACGTCAGGTCATCCGCATCTACCTGCGTTCGCACTGTGCGATCGCCTATGGCCGGTTCAGCCCAGGCGACGATGTGCCTTTGTTCCATCCCTGTACGCCCGAAACGCGGGATCGCACGCGCATGGAAATGGTGATGAACACGACCAATGCCGGGCTCATGTTCCGGCATGTCATGCCGAAAGCCGGCTACAAGGTTTCGCGCCAAGACAGCTACATGACCTCTCCCCAAAGTCCGCGCTACATGCGTCATACGGACCGCAAGGACCTCCACAGCAAGTTCGATCAGGCTGGCCAGCGCTACCGCATGGCGATGATGGAGTTGGCCGATCGGCAAGCCAACGGCGATTTCGCCTATCGCGACAACGTCAGCGCGGATTGCAGCGAGATCATCGGACTTCGCAAAGAACTATTCCGGTTCTGACCTGACCTCTCCCCTTGGGCGGACAGCAATGTCCGCCCTTTTTTTATCTTCGGAGTAATCATGCCCGAGCTTGTCAATGCCGTCGGCGCGGAGCGCCGCTGGTGGGGTGTCATGCCCACTCTTTCCGCCCCGATCATGGCTGGCATTGGTCAGCAAATGGAGCAGGTCGGCTTCGAAGGCTGCTTCTCTCTGCAGATCTACGGCCCACCGTTCATTCCGATGACGGCGACTGCCGCACTAACCAGTAGCCTCAAGGTCGGCACTGGCGTGGCTATCGTTGGCACGCGCAGTCCGCTCGAAACGGCCTATGCGGCGATGGACGTTGACCGAATCTCCGAAGGGCGCTTCGTGCTGGGCCTTGGCTCCAGCATCAAGAGCTGCGTGACCGGCATGTACGGAGAGCCGGAACGTAAGTTGTTGACGCACCTGCGCGAGAGCGTCGGCGTCATCCGCTACGTGATCGCCAATGCGCATAAAGGCCTAGATCCGATCAATGGCGAATACTTCACCGCAGATTTCGAAGAAATGATGCTAACCCCCCCGCCTGTCCGCGAGCGAATTCCGATCTGGATAGCCGCGCTCCAGGACAAGATGACCGCGCTGGCTCTCGAAGTCGGCGACGGGCTCATGGTGCACGCCCTTTGGTCTGCGGCCTACACCAAGAGCAAGCTGCCCTTCATAAATGAAATACTGGCAAAGCACGGGCGCAGCCGCCTGGATGTCGAGATTAACGCGTGGCCATGGATCGCGGTCAACGCAAACAAACAGCAGGCGATCGACGACAGCCGGGCTACTGTTGCCGCTTATTCCGGCTACAAGGAATATGAGCCGTTCTTCGAGGCAATCGGCTTTGGAGATCAGGCACGGGCCTGCCAACTCAGCCTCGGCGAACATGGAGACATTGCAAAAGTAGTCGGCAATGTGTCAGACGAGATGGTCGAAGCTTTCGTCAGCTGCGGGCCGATCGACGAGGTTCTTGAAAAGATTGAGCCTTTCTGGGAGGTGGTCGACTCGCTTTGCCCGATGACGCCTTATCGGGATCTCACATTGGAGCAGTTGACCGAGTATAATTCGGGTCTCTTTCAATTGGTCGCAGCCGCGAAGGCACGTGCTGGCACGGCCATTCCCGCGCCAGCCTGATCGGGTCAGCGAATTGCACCATTTTCCAATAAAGAATGCCAAGGGTTCGCGTGGGGAGGAAGGACAGCATCCACGCACGCCCGTGCAGGCAGTGATAAAACCACTCGTAGTACGTAAGGATGCGGCGCTGCCTCCCTGCCATCACCTTCTTCTCAATCCAGAGCGTCAGATCGGCCCGTTTCGTCAAGATCGAGCGCGGATTGCCGTTTTCCGGCCGCGGCGAACCGGGGGATTTTAGGGACGCAAAGCGTACTTTCGATGCTAACAATCGGAATGGGTATCCCGCCTGCCAATGCCTCTTTCAAACATGACCGACAGCGACCAGATTAAGACAGATCACCCCCGTTCGATCGAACTCGACCACCAGTCCAGCTTGGTCGCCTCCTCGGACAGGCGAAATCGTACCTGCTTGCATGCGAGGGTCACCTCGTCGTGGGCTGCTGACAACCCGCCGAATGTGCATCGGATCATCTCGTCCATATAGGCATGCGGATCGCTTATTCCGCGAACGAGGCGCCGCCGGGCTTCGACAGTCATACCGACGATGAGGTCTACAGCGGCATCCGCCGACGTGAACATAATCTGCCCGCCATCCCTCGCAGCCTCAAGCGCATCGCGAACCATGAGGTCAAAGGCCCGCTCGCGCGCAAAATAATCCACAAAGTCGATGCGGCAGGTAAAGCCCCCCCACCGCGGATCGTGGAGCGCCCGGAGCAGCACCATCATTGCACCGCCCACCGCCCGCACCAGTGGATCAGTAACATCCCAGAACAGGCGGCGATAATCGGCGATCATGCCCACCGTCATCGCCTCTGCCAATTCCGCGACCACCGCATCGACGGAATCGAAATACTTGTAGAAACTCCCCCGCGAGACATCCGCCAGCTTGATCACGTCATCGATGAGGACATGCTGCGCGGCCTGGCCTGGCTGGTAGAGTTCAAGTACCGCTTCAAGCAGCCTCTGCCGCATCCGCTCGCGCCGCAGCGCTGCTGCCTTGCTGCGCGGATCCGGCTCTTGAAGGTGGGTGACAACGGAGGACATGCCGTCCTATTGCATGGGGTGGAAATAGCGCGCAAGCAGGCTGCCATCATCACCGAACACATACTGCTCGATGCTGTATGCGGTGACGGCGTGCCCCTGATATTCCCCTTCGTTGCGGACGTAGATTACGGCTTCGTTTCCGCTGACCTTCACATCCTCCACGAACAATTTCCAACCCGCATATTCACGGCATAGCGCTTCCAGCTTGTCCCATCCTTCCTGGATTGGACCTGTGGCGGGATCCTGCACCTTGAATCCTCCGGGCGCGATAGCCCTGAAGGCCGACAAAAAGTCATCAAGCCGCCCGGCGTTGAACATTTCAGCCTGCTCTTTGAGGAAGTTCGCGATTGCCTGCGGTGTTGGAATGGGCATCGTTTTCTCTCCTGTAGTAAGCGGAATTATCGGTCGTTTGAAAGGACAGGCACCGGCCCGATGTCGGGAATGAGGCGGATGTTCGACGCACGGCCCGTGATTGCCCGCCCGTAAAGCTCGAGGGACAAATGGCTATTGAGCGCGTTGTGACGTGTGCCCACGCTGAGGTCGCGCCAGAAGCGCTGCAACGGATTGGACAACGCGAAGGCACCCGGTCCGGCGACGTCCATCAGCCGCTCGCCTGCGCCACGCAGCAGTTCCATGGCATAACCACAGTCCGCCTGGATCCGCGCCTTGTCGTATCCTGTCAGGACCCGTTGCTGTGCCGCCTCGTCAAGCATCGCGGCAGCTTGACGGACATGCAGCCACGCCGAGTCTATTTCCATTGCCGCCCGTCCTGTCATTCCGATCAGGGCTTCGGAGGCAGTCTGAGTGGTAAACGTCCAGCCTACGACCGGCCGCCGGTCCATCTCCTCAACCACATGCTCCAGCATCGCCATTGCTGCGCCGAGCATCGGCGCCAACACGCCCAACGGGAACAATGGCTCCATCGGCCAACGGTCCCGCGCTTCGAGACCTTCCATCGCGAGCAACACTTCTGCTGGAGGCGAATCCCTGGGATTCAGCATCAACTCTTCCGGCACGAACAGGTTTTCTGCAACGATCATGTTGCTCCCCGAGCCGGCCATACCTGCAACATGCCAATTGTCCTCGATGGAACATGCCGGATCATTAAGGTCCAGGAAGGCCATGGCTGGCTGCGCGCCACCCGGCGTATCAAGCATGACGCCGTTCAGCGCCCAATCGGCGTGAAGGCATCCGGAACCGTATCCCCACTGCCCCGAGACGCGATATCCCCCGGGGACCGCCGTCGCCTTGCCACTGGGCGCCGATGCGCTGCAGAACAGTTCACCCCCATGACGAAAGAGCAGCTCTGTCATCGACGGCCCCAATCCAAGAGCAGTACCGGTTATGCCGCTCAGCAAACCGTAGGCCCAGCCGGTGCCCGGGCAGGCGCGAGCGAGCTCCGCCACCGTTTCAATATGGGTGATCAGTTTATGCCCCGGCCCTCCGGCTCGCCGGGGTGCAGTAATGTGAAACAAGCCGGAGGCGCGCAAAGCCTCCATTACGGGTGCGACGATCCGGCGTTCCTTTTCGCATTGGGCGGCATGCGCTGCGAGCAATGGGCGTAATGCGCGAGCAGCGATTACAGGATTCTCGACGCGGGCAACACTCGATTTGCCCTCACCAAATGTGCCGATCCTCATCTTCGCCTCCTATAATGACATTTTCGTCATTATTTGATTGGCGGACGATTTGCAAACTGCCTTCTCATGAGGGGGCTCAAAATTATCACCTGCATGACTATGACGAGGAGAAGAAAGACATTCGATCAAACGCGAAGGACCAGTGCCGCAACCGGTCGAAAGCGGGGCAAAGCGAAGCTCTGCCGGGTGTTGGTCACTGATTACAATCTGCTTGTTTCGGAATAAGATGGTGCGAACTGAAACCGAGACCATTATGGGCTTCGCCCCCTCCGAAGATAGGGATCGAAACAGGATTGATCTCTATAGCTCCCGCAGTCTGCCCGCTCTTCGCAGCGGGAAATATCTACGCGCCGCGCAAGTATGCCGGACGCAAGTGGGAGGCGATACATGCAGAGTACACTAGTCCGCATCGTTGCGGGGACCGGCCTATGTGCGATGAACGTTGTTCCTGTTCACGCTTGGGCCGCCGATACCCCGCCCTCGCCCGAACAGTCCGCCGAGGCGCAGCCTTCTATCGCCCCGTCGCTAACCGGCGAAATCGTCGTGACGGCGCGGCGGCGTGACGAACGGCTCCAGGACGTGCCTGTGTCGGTCGTAGCCTTCTCCAACACTGCCCTAGAACGCAGCAGCGTCCAAACGATTGCCGATATTCGAACTATCTCGCCAGGTCTTACGTTCAGTTCGGAAGGCGGTAAGGACAACACTTCGGTGTCACTGCGCGGGATCGGGCAGATTCCGACCGGCGAAGTCACGCCCGGTGTGGTGACCTATTTCGCGAATGTGCCCCTTGCCTCTCTCGGCTCGAACGTGCCGACCTTTGATATCGGCAACATCCAGGTCCTCAAGGGACCGCAGGGCACCTTGTTCGGCCGCAACACCCTTGGCGGCGCGGTACTGATTTCCCCGCAATCTCCTGGCCAGGACTTTGGTGGGTATCTGCAGGGGACTTACGGCAACTACGATTATCGCGAGATTCAGGGCGCCCTGAATGTCCCGGTCATCGAGAATGTCCTTGCCATCCGCGTTGCAGGACAGCTCAGAAGACGCGATCCGATGATTTATTCAATCAACAGCGGCGACGGGTTCAACGACGTTCACCAGGACAGTGCGCGCGCTTCGGTTCTGTTTACCCCCGCTGACTGGCTGAAGAGCACAACGATTTTCGACTACTTCAAAGCCAGGGAATCAGCTTCGGGGTATTATTTGCTCCGCCAGAACTTCAGCTTTACAGACCTGTTCGCCCCGTCCGTCGGCCCAGCAGCAGGGGCACTGATCGGCGGTTCTCTCGATGCCCAGACAGCGCAGTATCTCGCACTGCAGAAGCAGAACTTCTACGGCGCTTTCGCCGACGATTCGGGATCCGGCCGTGCCAATCGTCGCAACTGGGGCATTTCAAACGACACGTCCGCAATTTTCGGCCAATTCACGCTGCGAAACATTTTCGGTTATCGCAAGAATCGCAGCGACCAGTTGATCAACACGGCTGCACTCGGACCGATGTATCTGCCGGGCGCGGCACTGGGCAGTCCGAATGACGTCCCGTTCACGGTATTCCATGCGGCTGCGTTGATTCAGCGCCAGTATCTGACCGACGAGGTGCAGTTCCTAGGCAACTTCGACAGGTTCAATTTCATTGTCGGCGGCTTCTACAGCCATGACACGCCCGATGGTCCCTCGGGATCGACATTCGCCGCATTCACCACGCCAGGAACACCGGCTGCCGTGGTCACCGCCAACGTCAGGAACACGAACTATGCAGCGTTCGGGCAAATCTCCTACAAACTGACGAACACCGTTACGCTCAACGCCGGCCTGCGCTACAGCTGGGACCGGGTGTCGGCTTGCGGGGGCGCCATCGGAACTTCTTATGCGGAGGATTCAACCTGCCGGTCGCTTGCAGAGCTCAATCTTCCGGACGGCATTGGCGTGGTCTCCAATCGCGGCTCCGCCCCAAGCTGGACCATTGGCGCGGATTGGAAGGCCTCGCCTGATCTTCTGCTGTATGTGGTGAGCCGTCGCGGCTACCGCGGTGTCAATGTCAACACGCCTCTATTCGAAACGCGCTTCACGACAGGGGGAACCGACCCTGCTTGCGGGTCCGGCTCGGGTCAGTGCGTCGATTTGCGGCCATTCCAGAAAACCGGAAAAGAAACACTTACCGATATCGAGATCGGCGAGAAATGGACTTTCAACATCGCCGGTGCCCACGGCCATATCAATACGGCTGCCTATTACAGCAAGTACAAGAACGCGTTGCAATTTCTGAATGCACAAACACTGATTCCCGCTTCCGCCCCGGACAGTCCGACTAACGGCTCGTTCGGCGTGAATGCGGCAGACCTGTCGATTTATGGCGTGGAACTGGATGCTGCCGTCAGCCCCAGCAGAAATCTGACGGTAGCCTTCAACGGCACCTACACGCATATGAGGGTCGACAAGCTCACGCTGCCCGACGTGGAGGGAATTTCCTTCAGCTCCTCGGACGTAAACAAGTATGCCCCCACCTTTTCGGGAACTTTCAGCGCGAACTGGACTTTACCTGTCCGTCCGGCGGACGGCGATATGGTGTTGAGCGGCGACCTGTTCATGACTGCGGACTTCGGTGGTCAATACGGCGAAAAGCTGCCAGGCTACAATCTCGTCAACATGCGCCTGGACTGGGAGAACATCGCTCACACTGGCGTCGATCTCAGCTTCTTCGTCCGCAATCTGACCAAGGAGCGATATTTCGCGGCTGCGGATGTCCTGCTCAAGAGCTTCCCGGTCAATTCGGTAGCTGTAGGCGATCCGCGCACTTACGGGGTCGTTGCCAAGGTCCAGTTCTGAATTCAAACCGGCTCCGCGTTAACCGCGGAGCCGATCGGGCATTCTAGTACGGAGCGGTCAGTCTGCGACTGGCCGCTCCGTTTTCATTGGTGTGCGGTCGCTTGCATATCCATCACATCGCCGAAATATGGAGTGTGGTGGCAGATTCCGCCATCGACCGAGAAGACTTGGCCCGTGACGAATGCCGAAAGATCCGAGGCAAGGAACAGCACGGCCCCGGCGACATCGTCGGGCACGCTTTCTCGCGGCAGCAGCACATGCCGCTGGATCATGCGCAGTTGTTCTGCAGGCATCATCTCGCGCGCCTGCGGTGTAAGAACCAAACCGGGCATCACTGCGTTGCAGCGAATGTTCTGGCGGCCCAACTGGACGGCAGTGTTACGCGTAAGACTGTTCACCGCTCCTTTCGAAGAAGAATAGGCCGGGTTGAAGACATCCCCCAGGATGGAAACGCCTGTGCTTGTATTGATGATCGACCCACCGCCCGCGGCGATCATGTGAGGTGCGACGTGCTTGATCATCAGCATCGTGCCGCGCGTGTTGACACGAAACGCTGCGTCCCAAACCGCTGCGTCCATATCAACCAAAGCGCCGTCGGCCGCCATCTGGTTGACGGCGGTGTTGGCGGCATTGTTGTGCAGGACATCGATCCGTCCATGAGCAGTGATCACTGCGTAGACCAATGCAGCGATACTCGCCTCTTCTGCAAGATCGAGTGGACATGCCATTGCCTCCCCACCGGCGGCGCGGATGCTCTTCGCCACGCGCTCTGCTCCCGCCAGATTAATGTCTGCCAGAATCACTTTGGCGCCTTCGGAGGCGAGCTTGCGAGCGCATGCTTCCCCGATATTGGATCCCGAACCGGTAACGACAGCGATTTTTCCCTGAACCAGTCCCATCCTCACTCTCCCAGCAGGATCTTCCAGGTCCCAAGTTCCTCGCCCGCAACGAAGAACCGTTCGTTCATGGGCAATCCGTTCTGTCCCCAGGAGTCGTGGTTGGCGACCCACGCCTGAATTCCATACATCACCCACAGGCGTGTCTGCTCCCAGACCTCCTCGAAGCGGGGAATCCCGGAGACGCCGGTCGCGGTCAGATATGATAGATATTGCTTTAGCAGATCCTTGTGATGGACGCGCCGCTCATCGATGGTCAACGATCCGACAAGGAAATAGGTTAGATCGCGCCAGGGACGTCCACGCCTGACAAGTTGCCAATCCAACCACAGCCTTTCCCCGCCGGGAAGAATATAGGTGTTACCCTGGTGGCAGTCCCCCAGCGCGATGCAATAGGGCGCGTCGTAGGCGCGCTCAAGCTCGCCCAGACGGTCGAAGGCGCGCTCGACGCGGCGCGGATCATCAAGGTAATGCTTTGGCGCGATCGCGCGGAAATTCGGATCTTTCAGGTTGTCGTCGATCCACTGCCACATGATGCGGACCTGGTCGCTGTCGACCGGAGTATCCATCTGGGTCTGCAACCAGGGCGCCTCGGCCTTGGAGATCTTCTCGCTTCCCCAGAGACTGGCATGAAGGCGAGCAAGGCCCTCGAGATTGGAGGCGATCATGTCGACGCCAGAGTGCTGCGTGCTGTGACCGAAGTGACCGCCGCGATCGTTGAGATCTTCCAGAACGAGCAGGCCGTGGGCGCTCCCGTCATCGTCCCAATCGGCGTAATAGCATTCCGCGGTGGGAACCTTCATTTCCTTTGCGAGGAAATGATAGAAACGGGCTTCGACGGCATGGATATCGACATTGTCGAAGCTGCCCGACCAGTTGGCCTTCAGGCACAGGTTCGCGGGAAGCCCAGCTGCCAGCCCCGCCTCGTTCCAATCTACTTTCACGCGCCACTTGGTCGTGTGACTGTTCAGCAGTTGGACCGTTTCCATACTGCGTGCCGCGACGCCGGGATACTTGTTGGCCATGATCGATCCCAGCCACGCGGCATCGATCCCCTCCATAGAGATCGGCAGATGACCGGTTCGCGAGGGATAGGGACGAGGGACGCAATCAGGATCGACGGTCGCACTGCGATATTGCGGTTGGGCTTGTGGGTCCATCGAACTCTCCTGGTGTGTTTTGGTGTTACAGCGTCGCGCAATCCGGCGAAAATCCTCGAGGGGGTGTGCCGGCATTGCGGATCGATATTGCGTTGCACTGGGGATACCCAGCATCGCAGGCACACCTGCAACGCAACCTGCCCGAAGAGAGGGGCGACACCAGCCTTCGACGGACACTTTGGAAAGGGCTTTTTGGCAGCACTTTCCGCAGTTTCGGTTCAGAGGAAGAACGCCCCTCGATCGCGATGCATGGGCGCTCCCGGCCGGCACGGAGCAAGACAATGGATTCAGAGACCAGGGTTCGCGCTTTTCAGGCGCTCCTCCATGCGACCAATCTCGACTTGTCCGCTTTGCGCGCAGCTCTCGCCGCCGGCGCTACCTTTCAATCGGTCTTACCGGCTATGCCGCTGCGCCGGGGTGTGGATGCGATATGCGCGGAACTGGTAGATCGAAACGCGCTCTACGACGAGTGCGACAGTGATATCCGCGAAGTCGCCACGAACGGGACCACCGTCTTCATGGAAAGTATCGATACAGCCCGCATTATTGCGGATGGACAGCGCACGACAACGCATGTGGTGGCGGTGTTCGATCTGGACGACAAGGGGCGGATCTGGTTCTGGCGTGAATATCGGGACATTCTCAACTGTAGGACCCGGTTGGGCATGCACGGTGCGTCGATGCCGCAGAACCTGTGCGCCGAACTTTCCGGTCTTGCCCGTTAGGGTGTTCAGCGGACGCACGTCATCGCGTTGCTGCGCACTCACCCAGGATAGCCGTGAATACCGTCAGCCAGCCGATACGGCGCGGAGGAGCAGCCTGCTCTACCGATTTACCCCCGGCAACGCAAAGGACGCGGTCCCCGCCCGAACGGGATATGCCGCGTACCAGACTTGACACCTACGATGCGAGCGCCAGCTCCTGCGCCATCGCATTGCCGGCTATAAAGCCGGTCACCATGGCAGGACCGACATTGCACCCATGTGCAGGCGACTTGCCGCGCCAGATCGAATTTGCATCCAACCCGGCTGCATAAAGACCGGGAACAGGTTCCCCATCTGCCCCCACCACGCGAAACTGGTCGTCGACCTTGAGACCTACGGTCGTGGAGCCATCACCGGGGTAGATCTTGATCGCATAGAACGGAGCCCGCTCGACGCGCCCCAGGCAAGGATTGGGCTTGTTCCGGGGATCGCCGATCTCGATGTCGATCTGCGTCTCTCCCTTTCCGAAGTCGGTGTCATGACCAGTTTCCGCATAGCGGTTGATCTTGGCCACACTGGCGACAAGGCCATCAGGGTTTACGCCGATTTTCTCCGCGAGTTCGCGGAGACTGCGCCCCTCGGTGACATAGCCCGCCGCGATAAGCCTCTTGAGACCGCCGCCACCGGGATAGACCATGCCCATACCGTACTTCTTGATGAAATCGGCATCACAGATGATGTGGGCCGGAACCGCTCCGTCACGGTGCATCGCTTCGACGAAATGCACCGATGCTTCATTACCGAAGCGCTCGCCCTTGGCATTGACCGCGATGCATCCCGGCTTCGACATGTCGATGAGGTGGGCATAGCGTGCCACATATCCGTCGGGCCGCGTGAGCATCGAGACCACGGCCCATACCGCATTGACCAGATTTTCCCCGGCGAGCGCGGCGCCTGCCTCCAATCCCATGTTCATGCCGTCGCCCGTGTTTTCGTAAGGGAGGATCGAGACATGGTGTTCGGCAAAGGGGATATAGGCCTTACGAAGCTGCTCGCTGGCGGAAAATCCGCCCGATGCCAGCAGAACTCCCAACCTTGCCTCGATCTCTTCCTCTCCTACACGAACACCGGTCACCCGGCCGGATTGGACCAACAATTGATCGACCGCTGCATCTTTTCGCAGCGTAATCCCTGCGTCGAGCGCCGAGCGAAGAAGGCGGGCTGCCAGTGCATTGCCCATCGTGAGACGTGTTCCGCGAGGATAGCGGCGAAGCTTGTCCAACCCGAATTTGGCAGCCAGCTTGCCGAAGTGCACAAGCGATTTCGCCGAAGGCATTTGCGCAAGATAGGGCAGATCGAACAGGTCGATCATGAATCCTCCCGGCGCGTTGAACTCTTCCCGCGCGGGCCTCAGCTGCGCGAAGTGTTCGCCCAGTTTCTTGCCGTCATATTCCTTTGGAGCGAGCAAACGACCGTGATCGGCTGCGCCGCGCACTTCGGGATACCAATCGCTGCTGGGCGGCGACAGCAGAAATTCCACCCTGCTGTTTTTTTCCAGCCACTCCACCATCCGCGGCCCTGCATCGAGGTAGGCATCGATGAGTGCCGGCTCGGCCGAGGGACCTATAACATTCAGGACATATTGCCGCGCCCTGTCCTTGCTGTCGTCGACGCCCGCAGCCCGCGCCTGCGGGCTTGCCGGAACCCAGATACCGCCGCCCGAGATCGAGGTCGTGCCCCCAAAATGCGATGCCTTCTCGAGAACAATCACCGACTTTCCGGCCGCGGCCGCACGCAGCGCGGCTGTCAAGCCCGCGGCGCCCGATCCGACTACGACCACATCGTACTGGGTCATTGCTACCTCCCGCTTTTCAATTTGGATGGAACGGCGGTTCACAATACTCGTCGTTCCCACGGCGCAGTTCAGATTTTCGGCATGATTTCCTGCGCGACCCATTGCAGCCGCTCGATGTATTCATCCATCCCACCGATCCCTGGCGGCAGGGGAACGATCGTTTCATTGACGCCCAGGTCGTGGAGCCATCCGATCTGGTCGATGATCTTCTGCGCGTCGCGGGTTCCGGGCGCGCGCGGATCATCCATGATTTCGTGATGTGCACCGACATTGAGCATTTCGAGCGCGAAGAACAAATCGATAGGCCGTCCGTCATATTCAGGCTGGGACCGGATGAAATCCAGGCACTCCGGGAATTTTTCGGGCGGCGTCCTGAATGGAGACCAACCGTCGCCAAACTTGGCCACGCGCTTGAGAACAGCTTCTGCGTCGCCGCCAAACCAGATCGGCAGGCCCGGCTTTTGGACCGGTTTCGGCGCGAACCCGACATTGCTGAATTTCACGAACTCGCCGTCGAATTCCGGATTGTCAGCGGTCCACAGCTCGATGATCGCAGCCACGTACTCGTCGGCCATTCGTCCCCGGTTATGGAAATCCACTCCCAGCATGTCGAACTCTTCCTTTAGCCATCCCACGCCGAAGAGCGCGGTCGCCCGCCCACCGCTCAACCAGTCGAGCGTAGACCATGCCTTGGCCTGGACGATCGGGTTTTGGAGGGGCAGGATTGTGACTGAAGAGCTGACTTTCATCCGTGAGGTTCGGCCGGCAAGGAATGCGAGAGCCACTGTCCCATGAACGTAATGGTCGCCGGACAGTTCTATGTGCTCACGGGGAATTATGAAATGCTCGCCCAGCATGCACTTGTTGAAGCCGAGATCGTCCGCAATTTTCAGCGCATGCCCTATATCGTCACCGGTCAGGGCATGCTCCCAGGGCTGGGTCATCGCAGCCACGTGCATGCTGTTGGGCACACTGACGTTCAGTTTCATCTGCTGTCCTCTCACGATGTCGGGCGGATAGTGAAGCGCGGCAGCGTGCTCGCACCTTTCCTTAGGAAGGAGAGCGCGCGACGAATGTTCACGCGGCTAACGCTATGAGCCTTCGGGACACTGCGTCTTGGAGATCGGCCGTCGTATCGAGATCGAATCCCAGCCCGCCGGTTTCGACGATCGCGGCCCCGGGAAATTGTGCCCGGTGGCGTGCGAGACTGCCAGGACCAAAGGCGAAAGTGAAAGAACCGCGGTCCGCAAGGGCGATTGCATTGGTGCCTCTGCCATGCCTATCGGGGGCGAATGCGCGTCCCGACTCTTGCGCCGCGGCAACCAAAGCCTCCACATCTGCGGCGACCAAGGCAGGCAGATCGGCGTGGATAACGAGAAGCGGCCGGCGATCAAAATGTTCGCGGATCCTGTTGAGTTCGCCATTAAGGCCAAGACCGCCATCACGCAGCCATTGCACAGGCCAATCATCCAGGCCGACAGGAGCCAGCACGAAAGTGGATCCGATTGCCTCTATCCCGGACAGGCAGCCGACGACGTGCGCCGCCATTGTACAGGCCAACGCCTGCCGCTTTGTCGAACTCAAGCTGTCTGCCAGTCGCGACTTCGTCTCCGCACCTTGTTTCCAGGGAACCACAGCGATCCAGTTTCTCATCGAACACGTCCTGCGGCGGAGCCGATTTCAATCACCAAGGAGCGCGGAGTTGTCCCGCTCATGCAAACAGGTCTTCCCGCCTAGGGCGTACCAGTTCGGCGGCTTTGCGCGGCGTCCCGTCAAGACGGCATCCACGGACGAGAACAGCTGGTATGCCTTCCGCCCCTTCACCCGACACCAGGCCAGCGGCACTGGCTATCATGTCCGCCAGAGCCACCTGAGTGACTTCCAAAGGACGGTCGTCGCGATCGAGTTCGCCGCGACGGTCGTGGAGGGCCGGCAGGCCCGCTGCGCCGATGGCGACACAGACCACGCCAAGGCGCCAAGGCCTTCCGAAGCTATCCGAGATCACTACGGGAACACCGAGCGCGCTGTGCAAATTCGCCGCTGTTGCGTCAGGGTCCAGGGGAAGCAACAACGCTCGAGCTCCCTGCGAAGGCCCGATGTTGGAACGATCGATCCCCGCATTGGCCATGACGTGACCCAATTTGTGCCGCGTGATCAGCACTTCGGGAACCGCTCGCACAATCTCACTCGATTCGTCGAGCACGAGTTGAACCATGCGCGGATCCTTGCGCGTCAATTGGGACAATTCGCGGGCCGGCTCGCCCGGTTCGACTTCCTCCAGATTGACCTGCCGTCCCTCAGCCTTCGAGACAATCTTCTGCGTTACCACGAGTACGTCCCCATCGCGCAGCGGCGATGCGCATCGTTCGATGGCGTCCCCAAGTATCGCAGCTAGGTCGTCGCCAACCCCGATTTCGCCAATACCGCCTAGTTCCACTATTTCGATCATTATCGCAGCCTATTGCTGATCTGGCGGGATCAGTTCACCCGTAATTCGAATACCGGCCCCGTCGACATGGTATGTCTTGTTCATGAAAATGAGGATTGATGTCAGCGCCTCGGCTGCGGCGGAATTGACAAGCGCACCGCCATGAAGGCCGCGAAGCCCCATGGCATCGGCAAGGTCCACAATCCGCCCGCGCGCTTCCTTGTCATCGCTGAACACAAGGACGTCGCAGCCGACATCGACGTCCTGGGCGAGCTTGTGGGCTGCGACGTTATGGAATGCCGAGACCACAACAGCACTGGCACCGAGTGCGGCCTGCGCTCTCAATGCTGCCGATCCTTCCTCGGGCAACTGCACGCGCATGACCTTGGGCGGAACAAGCGGAACCGTGGTATCGACAACCAGCTTTCCTGCGACATGAGGCGCAATGTCGGCAAGCGTCGACTGCTGCGCGTTGAAGGGAACCGTGACGATCACGATATCGGCTCCAGCCGCGGCTTCGACATTGTTCGCGCCGCGAAGTCCATGGCCCAACCCCGATGCGACGTCTTGCGCACTTTGAGCACTTCGCGATCCGATCACGACCTCATAGCCCGCCCGGGCCAGCCGCCAGGCGATAGCCGCGCCAAGGTTTCCCGTTCCGCCAACGACGGCAATAGAGGGCTGCATCATGCCTGTACTCCGGTATCCGTCGCCGCAAAACGCAGCATGTCCGCATAAACGGCCGAGTGGGATGTGAAGCCGCCGTCGGCGACGATCGCTGCACCCGTGATGTAGCGGGATTGCTCGGAGGCGAGAAATGCAACCACTTCAGCGATGTCCTCAGGCCTACCCAGGTGGTCCACCAAGTTATGTTCGGTCATCAGCTTCTGCGCCGCCTCGGGCATGTTCCTATCAAGTGCCTCAGTCATGGCGAGGCCTACGACAACGACATTGGAACGAATGCCCTGCTTACCGTATTGAGTCGCAATGTAGCGCGATAGTCCCAGCAAGGCCGCCTTTGTCGTACCGTAGGCCGGATAATCGAGATCGCCGGCAAGCCCCTTGCCCGAACCTGTGAAAATGATGGAGCCGCCCCCGCTGGCTAGCAGAAGCGGAATGGTATGCTTGGCGCAAAGCATCGATCCGCGCAGGTTTATCGAGAACGTGCGGTCCCAGAAATCTGCGTCCATCGCAGCAATGAGGCCATCCTCCCGCAGTTCGCCGGTCTGCGCCGCATTGCTGTGAAGAATATCCAGCCTGCCGAACCGATCCGCGAGGCGCGCAACGCCCCCTGCGATCGCGTCTTCGCTCGTCACGTCCATGACAATCGGCAATGCCTGCCCACCGGCGGCGGCAATTTCCCCGGCAACCTGAAGCAACGGCGGCTCGTCGAGGCCAGCGACGGCGACCATGGCGCCGCGCTGGGCGAACATGCGGGCGGTAGCGCGCCCGATGCCGCTTCCGCCGCCGGTGACGAGCGCCACCTTATCGCGCAGCGGAAAGGAAAGATCGATCATAACGTCTCCATGCAATGGCCGTAACGGAGCGGCGGATCTTCATACAGGGTGGTTCGCTGGCGCACGGGCCGGTTGACGGAAGCGGCAAGCGCCCGCATTTGCATGGGCCCGAATTCCTGTCCGTTGACGCCGCCGGCAGCGCGGGTGATGGACTCGTCCATCAGTGTGCCACCCATATCGTTGGCACCTGCCTGCAGGATAGCAGCTGCGCCCTCAGGCCCCATCTTGACCCACGAGACCTGAATATTGGCAATTACCGGATGGAGGACGATCCGGGCAACGGCATGCATCAGCACAGCCTCGCGGTAGCTCGGCCCCGAACGGGCCAGCCCTTTTCGCCAGATCGGCGCTTCCATATGGACGAAGGGCAGCGGGACGAATTCGGTAAACCCGCCTGTTTCGCCCTGAAGCGATCGAATCGACAGGAGGTGGCGGGCCCAGTGACTATATCCCTCGACATGACCGAACATGATCGTGGCCGTGCTGCGCAGTCCAACGCTGTGGGCGACACGCATGACCTCGATCCACTCGTCCGCGGTAACCTTGTCCGGGCAGATGATGTCGCGGATTTCCGGATCGAGGATTTCGGCGGCGGTGCCGGGCAGCGTGGACAACCCTGCCGCTTTCAACCGTGCCAGAAAGTCTTCGAGCGGCAGTCCCAGCGTTCTTGCGCCGTGGGTCACCTCAAGCGGGGAGAAGGCATGGATATGAATATCGGGCGCCGCCTCCCGAACGGCACGAAGGACATCGAGATAGGTATTGCCGTCGTAATCCGGGTGGATACCGCCTTGCAGGCAGACTTCGGTGGCCCCGCGATCCCATGCTTCCACTGATCGCCGGCCAATCTCGGCGAAATCGAGCCGATAAGCCGGCCCGCGCATGGCTTTGGTACTGCCCTTGGAAAACGCGCAGAAGCCGCATTTGTAAAGGCAGATATTAGTGTAGTTGATGTTGCGATTGACCGCATAAGTCAGCGTTTCACCCACCACATCCCTACGAAGGCGATCGGCGAAGTTCACCACTGCTGTAAAGTCGGCTCCTTCAGCATCGAACATCGACACGATTTCCGCCTCGTTCGGCACGTGCCCGGCTTGCACGCTGTCAAGCAAGAGCGACATGTGCGAGGACATCTCGTGCGAGCGAACCGTTGTCTGCTCCGGCGCAGCATCGCCCCTGCCCGCGGCCCAATCGTCTACTTTAGGCAATCCGCGAGCATCGATTGCCCGCAGGACATGTGCCGCGACAACGGGCGCCGCCCATTGTCTGGCAGTTGCCGCGTACCGGGGCGCGATGGCAAGACGCTGGTGCAATGTCCGTCCGGCGGCAATGGTAGCGCGTTCGAGAACCTCGAGGTGCGGCCAGGGCGCCTCCGGATTGACATGGTCCGGGGTTACCGGGGAGACCCCTCCCCAATCATTGACGCCGGCGCGAACCAGCGCGGCAAGATTATCGCTCTCCTGAAGGTTCGGGGGAACCTGGATCGTCATCTCCGGGCCAAGGATGATACGAGCAGCCACAATAGCCCATAGATGGTCATCCAGTGTCGGCTCGGGAAAATCTACCATCCGGGTGCCTGGCTTGGCGCGGAAGTTCTGGATTATGACTTCCTGTATGTGCCCATATTGGCGATGCAAGTCGCGGATGGCGACGAGTGCATCGACCTGCTCGCTGCGCGTTTCGCCGATGCCAATCAACAAACCGGTCGTGAATGGGACCTTGGCAAGTCCTGCCTGAGCGATCGACTCAAGGCGTCGCATCGGCTCTTTATCGGGCGATCCGAAATGCGGCCCGCCCTTCTCGCACAGGCGCTGCGCACTGCTCTCAAGCATCAAGCCCATCGAGGCTGAGTGCGGACGCAACGAGACGTAGTCGGCAGCCTCCATCAGGCCGGGATTGAGGTGCGGAAGCAGCCCCGTTTCCTTGAGGACGAGGGCTGCCATTTCGCCAAGGTAGGAAAGGGTCGTCTCGTGCCCCAAACGGGTCAAGGCATCACGTGCTGCACCATAGCGCAATTCTGGTCTGTCCCCGAGCGTGAAAAGCGCCTCGCGGCATCCTGCGGCCACACCGGCCCGCGCTATCTCGAGGACGTCCTCCGCAGCCAGATAGGCTTTGTCGATCCGGCCCGGCGTAGTAGCGAAAGTACAATAGTGGCAAACATCGCGGCACAGCTTGGTCAGAGGGATGAAGACTTTGCGCGAATATGTCACGCGCGGACCATGAGCGGCGAGCGTCATCGCCTCCGCCGTGGCCATTAATTCGTCGAGGGAAGCCGAACTGAGAGCGGTGTAAACCCGATTTGCGTCATCGTGACTGAGGTGCATTTGGTCGAGCATCACAATAGTCTCCGTGATAGTTCGAGGCCGATTTCTACCGGTCGCTCAGGCCGCTCTGGAACGTGTATCTTGCCGATGCACCCCAAGGTCCGGAGCCGCCGGCACAAACAGACCGGCTCGGGACGGAGGGGATCGACACGCTCGCCGCCGAGTAGGCGAACCTTGACGTGATCGTCTGCACATCGCCCATTGTCAGGACAATGCTTCGCTCCCGCGCTTTAGCGTAAAACGCTGAATTGGAGGCAGATACATCGTGCAGGCAATCTTCGCGGCGGCGTGCGCCGACAATGATGTCACCCATCGCCGCACATTCCAATTGATGCGCGGAAGCGTTGTCATCCTGCGCCCACGCCGGGACGGCAAACGTCGTACCTGCCGACGATAGCGCCATTCTCGGCAAACGCGATTTCATCAACTCTCTCCCGCCGCCTGTCTCTTCGCAGGCCTTTCAAAGTATTCTGAAAGGCCGCTATTTACGGCCTTTCACCACCTATCTTCGGAGAGGGAACGATACAAAAGAGGGGAAAACTGTTCAGTTTTGACTGCCAGGCAGCTCCGACTCCGCCGATAGGCGGCCCTGCTAACGATGAGGGACATGTTCATTACCCGTTTTCAGATCGCGGTGCCCAAGCCCGGACGAGATCCGAGATAGCGGCCGAATGCCTTGTGGTGATGGCAGGGACGGTTCCCGCCAGACGGGGCGATGGCGCTGGCTGCGTTACACCGCCCAGGGTGACGAAAGTATTTCGGGCGTCGTTGTGAGGGCTCGTCGGAGCCTCGGCCATGCTCAGGACCGGTGTCACGCAGGCATCGGTCAACGCGAAGGTCTCCCCCCACTCGTCGCGCGTCCGCGTCCGGAAGGCCGCTTCGAAATCGGCCTCCATACGAGGCCACCCCGCCCGATCATCTTGATCGTATCCGCGTCCGGCAAGGCCCAAACCTTCGAGCATCTGGGCAAAGAACTTGGGTTCCAGACAGCCCACGGCCACGAATTTGCCGTCGGCACAAGCGTAGCATCGATAGAATGGCGCACCGCCGTCAAGAAGATTGGATGCGGGTGCATCATGCCAAAGGCCCTTCGGCTCCCAAGCGTAGAACAGGCTCATGAGCGACGCGACGCCGTCCGTGATGCAAGCGTCAACCACTTGTCCCGCTCCTGTCTGCCGAGCCGAGATCAAGGCGCTCAACATTCCGAAGATGAGGAACATCGCGCCGCCGCCGTAATCACCGACGAGATTGAGAGGGACGGGGGGAGGCTCGCCGGTCTTGCCCATGGCGTGCAGCGCTCCTGTGATGGCGAGATAGTTGATGTCATGTCCCGCGCGCATGGCCATGGGCCCGCTCTGCCCCCAGCCGGTCATCCTCCCGAACACCAGGCTCGGGTTACGGGCAAGACAGACATCCGGTCCGACGCCCAGCCGCTCCATCACTCCTGGCCGATAGCCTTCGATCAGACCGTCTGCATGCTCGATGAGGTCGAGGAGACTGCTGCGATCCCTTTCGTTTTTAAGATCGAGATAGGTGACGGTTCGGCTACGATGAAGGATATCACCGCCCACGTCCTCCCAGTCACCGGGGCCAGCGGAGGGAGGCCGCGCAACCCGCACGATGTCCGCCCCCATGTCGGCCAGCAGCATCGCTGCCAGCGGCACCGGGCCGATCGCATCGATCTCGACGATACGTACGCCGACCAGCGGCCCCGAGCGCGCCTGCATCAGATATTCGTCCGGTCCGCGCCCTTCAGGTCAAGAATGGCACGGGCTTCGTCCGGACTTGCCACCTCCAGCCCCATGCCCTCGATGATCTGGCGCGCGGTGCGCACCTGCTCGGCATTGGTCTCTGCCAGACGCCCGGGGCCACCCCACAAAGAATCTTCCAATCCGACGCGCACGTTTCCTCCCATCGACGCTGCCATCGCGACGACACTCATCTGGCGGGCACCCGCGCCGAGCACAGACCACTCGTACTGATCGCCGAACAGCCGATCGGCGGTACGTTTCATGTGCATGATATCCTCGGGATGACTGCCGATCCCGCCCAGAATGCCAAAGCATGTCTGTATGAAGAGCGGCGCCTTCACCAGCCCCTGATCCAGGAAATACTTCAGGTTATAGAGATGACTGGTGTCGTAGCACTCGAACTCGAAACGCGTGCCGAGAGGGGAGAGCGTGCCGAGCAGATGCTCGATGTCCGCGTATGTGTTCTTGAAGACCAGGTCCCGCGATGCTTCCAGCGCCGCCGGCTCCCAAGCGTGCTTGAATTCCTTGAAGCGGTCCAGCATCGGGAACAGTCCAAAACCCATCGTGCCCATATTGAGACTGGCCACTTCCGGCGCGAAAGTCTGGGCGGGACGGATGCGTTCCTTCACCGTCATCGACGGATGTCCCCCGGTAGTCAGGTTCAGCACCGCATCGCTGCGCTGTCGGATGATCTTGAGGAACGGTTCGAAGAGCGTCGGATCCTGATCAGGGCGACCGTCGGTAGGATTGCGGGCGTGAAGGTGGATGATTGCCGCACCTGCTTCGGCCGCGCCAATCGCTGATTCCGCAATCTCGTCAGCTGTCACTGGAAGATAGGGAGACATCGATGGTGTGTGGATCGCTCCGGTAATTGCGCAACTGATGATGACTTTACGTTTGGCCATGATGATTCCTTTCCCGCAGCCGCTCGATGACAGCCGCCTCGCCGCCCGCAATCTATCCTTCGATAGGCAGCGAGGGGGGCGTCAGGGAAGGATTCCAAGTTGGCGGGCGCGCAGAACCGCCTGCGGGCGCCGGCGAACACCGAGCTTGTCGTAGATCTGCTGCATGTACCACTTGACCGTACCCTCGGTCAGTCCCAGCCGATCGCCGATTTCCCGGTTGCGGAGACCGCCGCTCACCATGGTGAGAATGTCCACCTCCCGGTTGGCAAGGCGTCCGGTCAGCCCGAAATCCTCGTCCTCGTCCTCGTCGGTCTCGATCTGCGGGCCATTCCGCATCAGGGAAACCAGGTGGACCGCAAACCGGTCGGCAGGTGTTTCGAGTTCGGGGCCGTGGGAATAGGCCTCCGTAAGAAGAGCCGAAATGACTTCGCCCTCGTCGATAAACGTGCGCACCCAACCGGCAGGTTCCGCCATTTCCACCGCCGCGCGCACAGCGCGGCGAGCCTCGGAGCGATTGCCCTGTAGCACCGCGATTTCGGCAAGGAGCAATTCGAAGGTTACGGCCGAGCGAACGGCCCCGGCGCGCTTTACGAACTCCAGCCAGCGATGGGCCACCTTGCGCGCCCGGGTCAATCGGTGATGCTGCATTTCGATGCGCAACCAGGCGATCGCATTGCACTCGTTACGACGCGTCGGCCGCAGCGTCGGTATGGGCTCGCCGTCGATCTGCGGATCGCCGGCCAGGAAGTGCCGCTCGGCCTCCTCGATTTGGCCCGCCTTGACGAGCAGACGGACCTCTTCGGCAACAATGAAGGCGCGCATGCGATCAAGACCGCATTCTATCGCAACGAGATGCGCGTCATTGAGAGTGGCAAGCGCGCCGGACAGGTCGCCGCGCGCGGCGCGAAGGCGAGCATCGACGAGGTAACCGGAGGCCATCTGGTCGGCAAATCCCCACTGTCGCACGACGGGCAAGTGCCGTTCAACCAGGTCAGCCGCACGATCCAGATCGCCGGCGTCGTAAAGAAGCTCCGCAAGCGGGAGTGCTGGCAAGGCAGCCAGCCCCGAGCCCTCGCCATGTAACCCTTTCGCAAGCGTAAAGGCTTCTTCGAGGAAGCGCTGGGCAAGAGGCGTCTTGCCTTGTGCCATCAATGTCGGGGCAACGGAGGCCTTGAGCGCGATCGAGGCAAAATCCGAACCTGGTCGGGAAAGCGCTCGCCGCGTTTCCGCTTCCAGCTTAAGCATGTCCTGAAAGTGATAGAGTTCGCGCCGCGCCGACATGAGCTGGGCAAGCAACGTACAGCTGAGATAGGCATGGCTTTCGGCCATCTCGACCAAAAGGGGCTCCGCGTCCGCTTCAACCTTGATCATGTCGTCGCGCGCGGAAGCCAGCATGACCAGGCGATGACGGATCATCAGATCGATCTGATCCGCATCGTGCGCAGAGACCCTTCCCTCGGCCACCTGGGTCTCGAGTATAGCGCGCGCTGCGTCGATAAACCGCTGGGCGGCGGCGAAAGACAATTGCCGAATGCGCCGCCATGCCAGAGCCAACAACAGATAAGGGTGCCGGGCCAGTTCCGCCCATGGCAAGGCGGAGCCCAACTCGTCGATGCGGTAGAGATAGCCGGTATAAGTCAGCTGTTCCGCCAATTGGTCGAGCTGGCGGGCCAGAAATGCCTGATCGCCGCTCAGTCGCGCATGCTCGATGGCCAGGACGGCCTGACCGTTGGCGGCGAAGTAGTCGCTGGCACGGCAATGCATCAGGGCCGCCCGTGCGGGCGCCCTGTCCATCAGGCGTCCAAGGACCATCTCACGAAACAGGCGGTGATAGGCGTATCGACTGTGTTCCTGATCGATAGCGTTCAGGAAGAGCCCCTGGCGAAACACATGGTCAAGCATCGCGCGCGAATCTTCGTCGCCGGTGACCGCGGCGCAGGCTGAAGGGGTCAGTTCATCCAGGATCGACGTATCGACAAGGAAGCGGCGAACGTCCTCTGGCTGACGGCTGAGCACCTCTTCATGGAAGTATTCCGCAAATTCCGGGCGCAAGCCCGTCAACCTGGGACTGCCGGCCCCCTGTTTGCCGCGGCGATACAAGTCGCAGGCGATCACAACGCCGGATACCCAGCCTTGCGTGTCCCGCACGATATCCTGAAGATCCTTGGAGTCGATCGGCGTTCCGATGCTCTGGGTTACCAGCTGAGCCGCTTCCGCGATTGTGAGTGAGAGATCGGCATTTCCCACTTCATTGAGGAAGCCCAATGCGCGCATACGCGCCAGCGGAAGCCCGATCGCGCCGCGGGCAGAAACGATGATGCACAGGGCATCCCGAGCTGACGCCGATAGCTGCGCGATAAAATCGAGAGCGGCTTGATCGAGCAGATGGGCATCGTCAATGACAAGGACGGGCCGCGGGTCGACCGTCACCGATAACGCATCGAGCCAGTGCGTATCGTCGCCATCCAGGGTAAGTCGCTCCCAAGGAAGGCCGGCCGCAACGCCTGCTGCCTTGAGGGCTGCGAGGAAAGAAGCCTTGTTGAAGATTCCCGCACGTGTCGCCACCCAAAGGAGCGGGTGGCCTTGCGCGCGTAGCAGGTCCGCCCAGTAGAGCATCGAGGTGGTCTTTCCGCTTCCAGCGGGCGCCGACACCATCGTCAATCGGGAATCGCGGACCTTGGCCGTCAGGTCTCTCATGGCAGCGCGCTCAATCAATGTCGGCGTTATCCGATGCGGCAAAGCGCTCGTCGGAATGACTTTCATGGCTCTCTCCTGGACATGCCTTGTGGCAATTTGTTTTTTGATCCGAAATATATTCTGACGTGTGAAATCCTAAACGCAATCCTTTTTCCTATCCGCAGATAGGTCCTCGCGAGCCGAAGATATTGTCCTGCTCCGGATGGCCGGAAATTTTCGTAAATTGCCGTCTTTACACCCGAAACAAGCAGGCCACCCGAAGCTGCCGGGGCCAAAATCTAGGAAAGGTTGACCATGAAGGCCCTGTATCTCGAAAAAGCCGAGGGACCTGAATCTACCCGCGTTACCGACGTCGAAACGCCGGAACCCGGTCCCGGTGAAGTTCGAGTCGCACTCAAAGCCGCCTCGATCAACCACCGAGAACTGTTCATTTCTCACGGACAATATCCCGGCATGGTGATGCCGGTAACGCTGGGCTGCGACGGCGCAGGCATTGTCGACAAGGTCGGCGCCGACGTTAGCGGAGTGGATGTGGGCTCAGAAGTCGTTCTCTATCCGGCCCGCAATTGGGGCCCCAATCGCCATGCGCCCGCTGCGGACTTCGGTTTGCTGGGCATGCCATTTGCCGGGACGATCGCCGAATACATCTGTATCCCAGCCGAGAACCTGGCTCCCAAACCTTCGTTCATGAGCTTTGAGGAAGCCGGCGCGATGCCGCTCACCGCGCTGACATCGTGGCGGGCGTTGATGTTCAAGGGCCGGCTTCAGGCCGGAGAAACTGTGCTGATCAGCGGGGTCGGCGGCGGAGTCGCCACGTTCGGCCTCGCATTCGCCGTCGCCAAGGGAGCGAACGTCTATGTGACCGGTGAGAACCAGGAAGTCCTCGACCGGGCGATCGAGATGGGTGCCAAGGGCGGCCTGCTCTATACCGATCCGGATTGGCGAAAGCAGGTCGGCAAACTGACCGGCGGGGTTGACGTAGTTCTCGACGGTGCGCCGTCCCCCAGCTTTGCCAACTATGTCCGCGCCATCAACCCGGGCGCGCGCATAGTCATCTACGGATCGACCGCCGGGAACGAGGTCAAGTTCAATGCGACGGATATCTTCCTCAAGAGCGCCAGCATCGTCGGCAGCCAGGTCGGCGATCCGCAAGACTTCCGGGAAATGCTAGCGTTCGCCGGCGAGCATCGGATCAAGCCGGTCATAGAGGCTGCGTACCCTCTGGCACAGGCGAAGGAGGCTCTTCTCCACCTTCGCGACCAGCACAAGTTCGGCAAAGTCGTGGTGACGATGTGAGCGACCTGTTCAGCCTCCACGGCAAGAGAGCCCTCGTCACCGGCGGCGCACAGGGGTTGGGGCGAATGATCGCTGAAGGCCTTCTGCGCGCAGGCGCCAGCGTGGCAATCACCTCGCGCAAGGCCGATGTGTGCGAGAACGCCGCCGCGCAAATGTCGCGCCTCGGGTCATGCCTGCCGCTTGCCGCAGACCTGTCTACGCCGGAAGCTGCGGTGGAGCTTGCAGCAGGGTATCGCAGCGCGCTGGGCCGATGCGACATTCTGGTCAACAACGCCGGCAAGACCTGGGGCGGCCCTATAGATACCTTTCCCGACCAGGCCTGGCCAAGCGTGATGGCAGTCAATGTGCAGACGCCTTTCACTCTTGTGCGCGAACTCCTTCCCGAACTGGTCGCGGCGGGCACGGCCGATGATCCATCGCGGGTCATCAACATCGGTTCGGTGGCAGGCATGAAGGCCGAACGGCTCAATGCCTACAGTTACGCTGCCAGTAAGGCGGCGGTCCACATGATGACGCGGGATCTCGCCTGCGACCTTGCCGACCGGAACATCACGGTCAATGCCGTGATACCGGGCTTCTTCCCAACCAAAATGACCGCTCACATGCGCGACGAAGATGCAGTCGACCCGAAACTGCTCAGCCATATCCCGCTGCGCAGGCTGGGCCGCGCCGACGACATCGCCGGAATCGTAGTGTTCCTTTGCTCGCGGGCAGGAGCCTATGTTACTGGCGCGCAAATCCCGGTCGATGGCGGCGTAGTCGGCTGCGGGTGATCTTGGTGTCGGCAGAGGGACGAGCGTCCAGCCAGGCTCATCCCTGATGCTGTATCCTCCGAGGACCTCATTCCTCTGGCAGCGGCAAAACTTGAGCGAGGGAGGATATAGGTCCTCCCTCGCTCCACAGGTCAGAGCTGCCAGCCGCCCCCCGCGACTATGACCTGACCTGTGATGTAGTCGGCCTCCGGCATGCACAGGAGATAGACGGCTCCTGCTGCTTCTTCCGGAGTGCCTGCGCGCCCGAGGGGAATTCCTTTCTCCATGGCCTCAAGGATCTCGTCGCTGACCCCGGCCTTGATCTTCTTGCCCTTGATATCGATGGTCGAACTGCCAGCCTCGCCGGCTGTCATACGCGTCATGATCGCGCCGAAGGCGACGGCATTGACCGTGGTGTTGTATCTCCCCCACTCCTTCATCACAGTCTTCGTGAGGCCGACAATTCCAGCCTTGCCGGCAGCATAACCGGCCTGGCCCGGGTTTCCGCCGAGACCCGAAACTGAGGAAATGTTTACGACCGTCCTTCGTTTGGCGCGCCCGTACTGTTCGATCTCTGCCTTGGCTGCTGACGATATGATCGGCTGGGCGGCTCGAAGAATCCGGAAAGGTGCGCTCAAGTGGACATCGAGCATCGCGATCCATTGCTCGTCGCTGGTCTTCTGAAGCACCGAATCCCAGGCATAGCCGGCATTGTTGATGATGATATCGATCGTTCCGAAAGCCGCCACTGCCGCAGCCACGAAGGTATCGCCAAAGGTCGGATCGGTCACATCGCCAACGCAAATGACGGCGCGAACCCCAAGTTCCTCGATCTCGGCCGCGGTGGCGCGGGCCACGTCTTCATCAAGGTCATTGACCACGACATTTGCGCCCGCGCTAGCCAATTTGAGCGCGATTGCCTTGCCGATGCCCCGCCCTGATCCCGAAACCAGAGCGACCTTACCATCCAGTATTTTCACGTGACCTCTTCCCGTTCTGTTACAAATCCCCGAACGCAGGCACTGCCTGCATCGAGCACCACCACGCCGCGTTCTCTCACAGACGCGCGAAAGCGAATCTCATCTCCATCGCGCCAGATCTCGGTCCGAATGGTTTCACCGGGGAACACAGGCGCGGTGAAACGGACATGCATGCGTGTCAGCAACGACGCGTCGCCGTCGCAGCACAAATGGATCAATGCGCGGCCAACGAGGCCCATGGTCGCCAGTCCGTGGAGGATCGGGCGCTCGAAACCCGCCGCCGCCGCCGTTCCGGCATCGATGTGCAACGGATTGCGATCGCCGGTCAGCCGGTAGAGCATTGCCTGGTTAGCAGCCGTAGGCAGGTCAAGCACTGCATCCGGCGGGAAATCGGGACATTGCCCATTCGCAAGCGGAACGAGAGAACGGTCTCCCCCGAAACCACCTTCGCCCCGTAGGACCCAGATTTCCTCTGCCTCCGCAATCAGCTGGTCTGTCGGCGTCGTCAGTATCCGCTTCGCCCGAACGAGAGCGGGCTTGCCCGGTCCCTTGTCGGCGACCTCTCCGATCTCGATCCGGCCATGAATGACCTGGCCCAGTTGCAACGGTCGATGCAGACGCAAGCTCTGCTCGCCGTGCAGAATTCGCGGCCAGTCCCACCCGAGTTCCGCAGCCATCGGCCAGAACCCCGGCGTGCCAAGCACAAGCGCCATGGTCGGCAAAACGGTTAGGTCACGCTCAAAGAGGAAGCGGCTCTCATCGATGGCGGCGAGCCCCGCTCCCACGCCCAGGGCGTAGAGGATGGCGGAACGCGGATCGCAAACGTCCTGCGCGGTCGGGACCTGGTAACCGCGCATGCGCTCAAGGTTCAGCATAGCGAGTTTCCCTTAGGTCAGGTCAGCTTGCGCTCGTCGAGCCCGAGCCCGCGCCCGATTATCTCGCGCATGATCTCGCTGGTGCCGGCGAATATGCGGCTGACGCGTGCATCGGTGTACATCCGGCTGATCCGGTACTCGTCCATGTACCCTGCCCCGCCGTGGAGCTGGACGCATTCGTCCATCACCCGGCCCTCCAGTTCGCTCGTGAGCAACTTGGCAGCGGAGGCATCTTCGGCAGTGAGTTCGCCTGCGTTGAGCAGGATCACGCATTGATCCACGTACGTCTGGATCGCATCGAGCTCCGCGCGCATGGAAGCCATCTTGAAGCGCGTATTCTGAAACGCGCCGATCGGCTTTCCGAAGGCCTTGCGCTCTTTCACGTAGTCCAGCGTAAGGTCGAAGGCAGTCTGGGCAGTGGCCATGAAACCGATCGCTGCCACGAGGCGCTCCTGTGCCAGGAAGCGCGCAAGATACTTGAAGCCCTGCGTCGGATCGCCCAGCACGTTTTGCTTGGGCACTTTGACATCGCTGAAGAACAGCTCAGCGGTATCCTGCGCCTTCATGCCCATCTTGGCGAGCTTGCGCCCGCGCTCGAAGCCTTCGAAGCCGCGCTCCACCACAAACAGGCCAAGCCCATGGCGGCTGGCCGGATCGGTCCGTGCCGCGACAACAACCAGATCGCCCAAAATCCCGTTGGAAATGTATGTCTTGGCGCCGTTGAGCACCCAGTGATCGTCACGCTCGACCGCGCTCGTACGCATTCCTGCAAGGTCGCTGCCCGTAGATGGTTCGGTCATCGCCACGGCAAGAATAGTCTCGCCGCTGACGATGCCGGGCATCCATCGCTCCTTTTGCTCCTGCGTGCCGAGCTTGGCGATGTAGGGCGCGACCAAATCGTTATGGAGATTGATGTAGAAGCCTACGTCGCCGTGGCGCATATTCTCCTCAATGATGATCTGCTCGAAACGAAAATCGTCGATTCCCGCACCCCCGTACCGTTCCTCGGCCCAGGTGCAAAGCAATCCCTGCTCGCCTGCCTTGAGGTAAAGATCGCGATCGACCATGCCCTGTTCGCGAAAGCGTTCGGCATGGGCGCCGACGTTGGCGCTCATGAACTTGACGACGCTGTCGCGAAACTGCTCGTGCTCCGGCTCGAAGATCAGGCGCTTCATGCTGGCATGGGCTCCTTGGCCTCGTCGGCGCTTTCGGCAGTGTAGAAGGTCTCGCCGCGCGATGCCTTCTCACGCAGCCACGCGGAAGGCAGGAAACGGGGCCCATATCGCTGGGCAAGGATATCCGCTTCCCCGACGAACGAGCCGATGCCGATCGTATCGATGTAGCTGATCGTTCCGCCGGTCCACGTCGGGAAACCCCACCCATAGATCGCGCCGAGATCGGCGTCCTGCGGTGTTTCCAACACGCCCTCTTCCAGGCAGCGCGCAGTCTCCATCGCCTGGGCAAATAGAAAGCGCTTCTTGAGTTCCTCGATGTCCCAACTGTCATTGACAGGGAAGTGCTCGGCGAGCCCCTTCCACAAGTGCTTCTTGCCGCCTTCAGGGTAGTCGTAGAAGGCTCCTCCGGTCTTGCGGCTGGAGCGTCCGATCTCGTCCTTCATCTTGCGCATGACGGCAACTCCGGCCGGCGGAGTATAGCCCTCGCCCTCTTCCGCGATCGCCTGGTCGACGATCTTGAGCGGCAGATCCAGCGTGAGTTCGTCCAGCAGCGCGAGCGGACCGACCGGCATGCCAACTGCCTTGGCGGCATTCTCGATCACTGCCGGTGGCACGCCTTCCGCCAGCATGGCCGCACCTTCGTGGATCAGCATCTGGAACACGCGGCTGGTATAAAAGCCGCGGCTGTCATTGACGACAATCGGCGTCTTGCGGAGCTGCGCGATGAAATCGAGACCCTTGGCCAGCGTTTCCTTGCTGGTCTGCTTGCCCATGATGACCTCGACCAGGCCCATTCGATCGACCGGCGAGAAGAAATGCAGACCGATGAACTGATCCGGGCTTCTCGAAGCCAGCGCCAACTGCGAAATCGGAAGGGTCGACGTGTTAGAAGCAAAAATAGCTTCGGGCGGCAGCACAGCCTCTGCCTTCTTCGTGGTCTCCGCCTTGATCGCGGTATCCTCGAACACGGCTTCGACGACCAGATCGCAGCCCTGGAGCATGCCGAAATCGTCGGTCGGGACAATGCGGGCAAGAACCGCATCGGCCTTGTCCCGCGTCACCTTGCCTTTTTCGACCAGCTTACCGAGTACCTTGGCTGAATAGTCCTTGCCCTTTTGCGCCGTCGGCACATCGCGGTCGATCAAGACGACGTCGATGCCGGCATTGGCCGCAACGTAGGCAATTCCTGCACCCATCATCCCCGCGCCCAGCACGCCGACCTTTCGCGCTTCGAACCTGGGATAGCCTGCGGGGCGGCGAGCGCCCTTTTCTGCTGCCAGCTTCGAGATGAAGGTCGTGCGAATGATGTTGCGGGCGACCGGATCGGTGAGCAGCTTAGCAAAGTATTTGCCCTCTACTGCGAGCGCCTTGTCGAACGGCAACTGCAATGCCTGAAACAGCGAATTGAGAATTGCGAGCGGAGCCGGCTGATTATAGCCGCTCTTTGCCAGGCCTCCCGTCGCCATCATGTACGCGGCGGAATCTTCCGGTACCGTAAGCCCTTTCTTCTGAGGCGGAACCCAGCCCTTGACGTCCCACGGCTTGACAGGGTCGGGCCCGCTCGCCAGCCACGCCCGGGCGGTATCGAGAAGATCCGCTTCGGGAACCACCTGATCCACGATGCCCAGTTTGAGCGCTTCGGCAGGCGCGACGGCGCGGCCGGTCAGAAGCAGGTCGAGCGCCGTTTTCATGCCGGCGATGATACCGAGCCGAACCGTGCCTCCAGATCCGGGAAGGAGACCGACAGTAACTTCGGGCAGGCCGACAGTGGCCTTTGCATCATCGACGAGGATGCGATGATGGCAGGCCAGCGCAAGTTCGAAACCTCCGCCCAGCGCCAAACCGTTGATCACTGCAACCCACGGCTTACCCGACTGCTCGATCGCGCGGTGCATGTCGGTCGCCCGCTTCGAGAACGCATAGGCCTCGAGCGGTGTGAGCGTATCGAAGCCACTGACCAGCTGCTTGAGATCCGCGCCGGCCATGAACGACTTCTTGCCCGAGGTCAGGATAACGCCCTTGATGGCGTTGTCCTGCGCGATCTGCCTGGTGGCCTGCGTCATGTCCGCAATGAAGCCGTCGTTGACGACGTTCATCGGACCTTCGGCATCGAGAGTCAGGATCGCGAAGCCGTCTTCGGCCTTCTCCAGTCGCATTGTCTTCATGGGTGTGTCCCGATCTTTTTCTAGGAATGGAGCAGCGTTCAGACGCGCTCGATGATAGCGGCGGTCCCAAGACCATTGGCCGCGCACAGCGTGATGAGGCCTGTTTCGGCGTCGCGGCGTTCCAATTCGTCGAGCACGGTGCCGAGGATCATCGCGCCGGTGGCGCCGAGCGGATGTCCCATGGCGATCGCGCCGCCGTTCACGTTGATCCGGTCGTCGGGAATGTCCATGTCGCGCTGAAAGCGCATAACTACGCTGGCGAAGGCCTCGTTGAGCTCCCAGAGGTCGATGTCCTTGGGCATCATTCCTCCGGCCCGCAAAGCCTTGCGCGAGACCTCCGCAGGGGCCGTCAGCATGATCGTCGGTTCAGAACCGATATTGGCATAGGAACGGACGCGCCCGCGGGGTTTGAGGCCCGCTTTCTCACCGAACGCCCGTGAGCCGACCAGGACGAGCCCGGAACCGTCGACAATACCGGAGCTGTTGCCGCCGTGATGGACATAGTCGAGGTCCTCGATCTCGGGGTACCGGGCTTTCGCGACAGCTTCGAAACCGGCTTTCCCGAAGCCTTCGAATGCGGGCTTGAGCTTTGCCAGGCTCTCCAGCGTGGTGCCCGGACGCATGTGCTCGTCATGATCGAGCACGACCTCGCCCAGCACGTCCTTCACCGACACGATGGAATTTCGAAAATAGCCGTTTTCCCAGGCTCGGGCCGCCTTGCGCTGGCTCTCGACCGCGAAACGGTCGACATCCTCGCGGGTGTAGCCGTCGAGCGTCGCGATGATGTCCGCGCCGATGCCCTGCGGCGCATAATAGTTGCCGAATGCAACTGCCGGGTCCGACGTCCAGGCACCGGAATCATAGCCCATGACCGTTCGGCTCATGGATTCAACGCCGCCCCCGATGCCGGCCTGGATCATGCCGGAATGGACCTGGGCCGCGATGAGACTGACAGCATCGAGGCCAGTCGCGCAAAATCGGTGAATCTGCTGGCCAGCCACCGATTGCGCATAGCCGGCTTGAAGAACCGCCGCGCGCGCCAGGACACCGCCCTGCTCGCCGACCGGCTGCGCCATGCCAATGATAACGTCATCGAGCAAGGCGGTGTCGAGTGCGTTGCGCTCCTGCAAGGCCTTGAGCAGCTGTGTCGCCATTTCGACCGAAGTGATCTCATGCAGCGCGCCATCGGGCCGGCCCTTGCCGCGCGGCGTGCGAACATGATCGTAGATATAGGCTTCCATCGTCATTTCCCGGCCAGTGATCGGTGTTTTCGTGATCCTGCTCTTGGGTCTGGCCAGCCTGTCCGCACCTATCCAACGAAAGGCGCAGGATCGCGGGTTCGCTGCAATCTCGCACTCATCGCGCAGGGACGAACTTTGAGGACGAGCTTTTGTGAGCATGACGGGTGAAGACGACGCCGCAATTCGCATCACCGCGACGACGTTGGGTGATCACCTCTTGGCGGGGTGGGACAAGGGCAAGGACAGGGAGGCGCTGGTTTTCCCGGGCGAACGCAAGAGTTATGACGAAGTCGTGGCCAGTGTTCTGCGCCGCGCGAGGGGGCTAAGGGCGCTCGGGATTCGACGGGGCGACCATGTCGGCATCTTGCTGCCGTCCAGCATCGAATTCGTCGAAACGCTTTTCGCAAATGCGATGTGCGGTGCCGTCTCGGTTCTCATGAATGCCCGCTACAAGGCACCAGAGATGGCGTACGTGTCGGAGAACGCCGACCTTGCAGCCATCGTCACAAACGATCTTGTCTCTGAACACGTCGACTTCGGTGCGCGGCTTTACGAGGCATTTGCAGACCTGGCGAGTGCCGACAATCCTGCTCGCCTGTCACTTGCCGCGGCACCGAAGCTTTCCCGCATCATCATGCTTGGCGGTCGTTCGGTTCCCGGCTTCATCGACCAGGCGATGTTCGATGAAGCCGCCGAACAGGTCAGCGAAGACGAGATCCATGCGGCGCGCCTCACTGTTCGCGTGCGTGATACCGCGATGATTCTGTACACCTCCGGCACTTCGGCCAATCCCAAGGGCTGTCTGCTAAGCCATGAAGCCGTGACGCGCGAGGCGAACAACCTGGCGCACTATCGCTGGGCCTTCCAGCCCGGCGAGCGAGCATGGTCGCCGCTGCCGCTTTTCCATATCGCCGCAATGCTCTGCATGCTCGGCGCGATGGAGGTTGGGGGTACCTTCATCGGACAGCCGCATTTCGACGCCGGAGAAAGCCTGCGCCAGATCGAGCAGGAGCGCGTGACGATGATGTTCCTGCCCTTCGTCACATTCCATCAGGCAATGATCGCGCACCCCGATTGGGAAACGTCAGATCTTTCCTCGGTCAGGCTCCAGAACAGCTGCTTTGCCTTCATGCCCGACCGGGTCGGTCAGGCGTACCGGGAGAAGGCTCCCGGTATGTTGCAGGTGGGGACCATGGGCATGACGGAGGCTACAGGAATCGTGACCACCGGCGGCTACGGGATGGAGCCGGAAATGGGCTTCAGAAAGCTCGGTTATCCGCTCGCCGGCATCGAAATGAAAATCATCGACCCTGAGACAGGCTTGGAGAAAGCCGTCGACGAACGGGGCGAGATATTGATCCGCGGTTACAATCTGTTCGACGGATACTACAAAGATCCTGAGAAGACGGCCCAGGCGCTGGACAGCGAGGGCTGGTATCACAGCGCCGACATCGGCTCGATCGATGCGCACGGCCATGTGATGTTCCACGGCCGGTTCAAGGACATGCTCAAGGTGGGCGGCGAGAACGTCGCGGCGGCAGAAGTCGAAGCGGTCCTGGCCGCGCATCCGGCTGTTCGTCTTGCCCAGGTCGTTGGCCTGCCGGACGAGCGGCTGGCCGAAATCCCGGCAGCCTACATCGAGCGAGACGGCGACGTGATCGTCGAGCCGGAGGAATTGATCGCCTTTACCAAGGCGCGCCTTGCCTCGTTCAAGGTGCCCCGGCACATCCGTTTCATCGACGAATGGCCGATGTCGGCATCGAAGATACAGAAGTTCAAGCTGCGCAGCGCGTTGATGGACGAGCTTGGTCTCAAGGACTGATCAGGCGCTGCGCGCAAAGGGAGAATGGAATGCGTGTGGTCATTACTGGTGCAGCCAGCGGCATCGGCCGCGCCTGCGCTGAACTACTGGCGGCAGGACAAGTTTTGCCCGGCGTGCACTCAATGCTCCTCGCCGACAGGGACGAGGCCAATCTTGGAGCGGTGACGGGCAAAATTGGGGGGGCGACAGGGGGCTTCGTCGTTGACCTTGCCGAGCCCGACAGCGGCGATCGCATCGTCGAGGCTGCACTCGCCCACATGGGCGGTATCGATGCAGTCATCAGCAATGCGGGCATCATCATGGGCGGCGCTCTTGTCGACCAGCCGCTTGCCGACTTCGACCGGATCTTCGCGATAAACACTCGCTCTACCTGGCTGCTAGCAAAGGCCGCGCATCCTCACCTGCGAGCCAGCAAAGGTGCCTTCATTGCAACGGGCTCGATGTCGGGCACCCAGCCTACGCCGGGGCTCGGATTTTATTCATGCAGCAAGGCGGCGCTTTTGATGCTGATCCGGCAACTCTGCATTGAATGGGGTCCCGATGGCATCCGTTGCAATACCGTCTCTCCCGGCCCTACCTACACGCCGATGACGGCCGCCGGCTACGGTGACAAGACGCGCCGGGAAGAGCGGGAAGCCAGTATACCTTTGCGTAAACTCGGCGTGGCCGAGGATGTCGCCAACGCCATCCTGTTCCTCGCCAGTCCGCAGGCCAGCCACATCAGCGGTATCGATGTGCTTGTCGACGGGGGCATGAGCAACATGCTGATGCCGGCCAGCGGGGGCGGCACGGGCCAGCAAAGGCAACGCTGAAATGGTGTCAGGCGGCCTTGTCATCCAGGAAACGCAGGCTCGCCTCACCCGCCGGGTCGCCCTGCCCATCGATCAGAAGCCTGGCTGTTGCCTCGAGATGGCTCCTGAGGAGAGCGACGGCCCGATCCGCGTCCCTGGCAAGCGTGGCTTCGACGATCTCGGCATGCTCATGCACCAGATCCCGCTCGCCGGTTGCGAGCGGAACGGTGAGGTAGCGATATCGTTCGGATTGAGCGTAGAGCCATTCGCGCATGCGCAGCAACCATGGGCTGTCGCAAGCATCGACGAGGGCATGATGGAAGTCGCCATGGGCCTCGGCGTAGTCCTCATTGAGCCGCTCCGGCATGGCGGGATCGCGTGTCGGCGTCTTGCTGAGACGGTGGGCAGCACTCACGATCGTCGATTCCCAATCGAGGCCGCCGCGTTCGATGGCGCGGCGAAGGCACTGTCCCTCGATGTCACTCCTCACCATGACGAGGTCGGTCAGATCGGCGATGGAAATCGGCGCTGCCCGAAAGCCTCGCGCATCGTCAAGCACGACGAACCCTTCAGACGTCAGGCGCGACAAGGCCTCTCGGACTGCACCGAGACTGAACCCCAGGTTGTCCGACACGTCTTTGATGTTGATCCGCTCCCCCGGCACAAGGCGGCAGGTCAGGAGATTGTCCCGCAGCCGGCGATAGGCCTGCTCGGTGAGGCTGAGCTTTTTTGTCATCCCAGTCCCCATAGCAGCAACGAAATGCAAGGTAAACGCTAGAGGTATATTTTAGCACTTAGAATATATTTCAGATTGACGAGCCGACCGAGCCACCCCACGGTGCCCGAGTTTGGAAAAGGATCGAATCATGCGCTTGGCAAAAGTTTCGAAGGACGGTCGCATCGGCGTTGCGGTGGACACTGGCTCCGGCATCAAGGCGATTTTCGGCGACGCGGCACTCTACGATCTGGACGACCTTGTCGCTCAGGGCGGCGAAGCGCTCGCAAAGGCGGGCGGCAAAGTCCTGGCCCAGGGAGAGAGCGTCGCGCAAGACGACCTTGAATTCCTGCCTCCGCTTATCAAGGCGCCGAAAATCCTGTGCCTTGGTCTCAACTACAAGGATCACGCTGCCGAAGGCGGCTTTCAGGTTCCGGAATTCCCGACAGTTTTCGGACGGTTCAATTCGAGCCTGATCGGCCACGGCGCGCCAATCATCAAGCCGGCCACATCGGACCAGCTCGATTACGAGGCTGAAATGGTCGCAATCGTCGGCAAGGGCGGAAAGAACATCGGAAAGGAAGACGCGCTGTCCCACATCGTCGCTTACTCGGTGTTCAATGACGGCTCCGTGCGCGACTATCAGCTCAAGACGCCGCAATGGACCGTGGGCAAGAATTTCGACGATACCGGTGCCTTCGGCCCATGGCTGGTCACGGCCGATGAACTGCCTGCGGGCGGCGCTGGGCTCAAGATCGAGACCAGGCTGAACGGGCAGGTCGTTCAGAGCGCCAATACCTCCGACATGGTCTTCGATGTTGTCGATACGGTGTCCTTGCTTTCCACATGCTTCACGCTGGAAGCAGGCGACGTGCTGGTCATGGGCACGCCGTCGGGCATCGGACTTGCCCGCAATCCCCCGCTCTTCATGAAGGACGGGGACGTATGCGAAGTGGAGATCGAAAAAATCGGCTTGCTGGTCAATCCCATCAAGGCAGCGTGATTTCGGGCCGAGCGATGCGCCAGAACATCGCTCGGCCGCCATGGAGGACAGGATGAACGAGAAAAGCATCGCCAGTCGCCGCGCCAATGTGCTTGGTGTACATTCGATCGATCACTTTGCGGTGGAAGTGCCCGACCTCGACGAGGCACGACGCTTCTACACGCTCTTCGGTCTGGACGTGCGCGAGGCGGATGGCGGGCTCGAACTCTATGCACAGGGTCATCCGCACAGGTGGGCAGTGCTCAGCCAGGCAGGCGATGCCAAGCGACTGCGTTATCTCAGCTTCGGGATATTCGCGGATGAGGAGGAGACGTTTCGCGGCCACCTCGAGCGCGCCGGTGTCGAATTCATCGCGGCTCCTGACAACGCAGAAGCCAAGGGTATCTGGTTCAGAGGGTTCGACGGCCTTCCTGTCAACGTCCGCGTTGCGGAGAAGGCGACGCCTGCCGAAAAAAGCCGCTTCAGCTTCACAAGTTCAGAACCCGGCAAGTCCGGCGCAATTCCCAACAGCAAGGCACCCAAGGTCCACCCCCGCCGTCTTTCGCACTTTGCGATCTTCACCACCGACGTGAACGCCGCGATCGACTTTTATGAGCGGACGCTTGGCCTGCGGCTCTCCGACAAGAGCGAGCCCGCTGTTGCCTTTCTCCATGGTGTCCATGGGAGCGATCACCACTTGCTCGCACTCGTGCTCTCCGACCGCCGCGGTATGCATCACAACAGCTGGGACGTGGGTTCCGTCATGGAAGTGGGTCTCGGCGGCGCAAGCATGGCGCGCGCCGGCTATGGACCCAACTGGGGCCTCGGCCAGCATGTGCTGGGCGCGAACTACTTCTACTACGTGCGCGATCCCTGGGGCAGCTTCAGCGAGTATTCCGCGGACATCGATTTCATTCCTGCGGATGTGGACTGGCCCTCGGCCAACCACGCCCCTGACGACAGCATGTTCCTATGGGGACCCGACCCGTTCCCCGAATTTATCCAGAACACCGAACCAGCGGAGGCCTGATTGCCATGACCACATTCGTTCTTCTTCACGGCGGCGGCATGGGCGGCTGGACCTGGAAATACGTCCGGGAAATTCTCGAAGCGCAAGGGCACACGGTCTACACACCGACCTTCACCGGCTTTGGCGAGCGCAGCCATCTCATCGGCCGCGATGTGGGCAACGAGACCCACGTGCGCGACATCGTCAACGTGTTCAAATTCGAGGATCTGAATGACGTCGTGCTGGTAGCGCACAGCTATGCCGGCACCGTGGCGCCGGGTATCATAGCAGAGGTGGGCGACCGCATCGCCAGCATCATCTACCTCGACGCCATCATCGCCCATTCGGGCGAGCGCATCGCCTCGCTGATGGGTTATGTACCCGAAGAACAAGTCGCACAGCTCGATGCATTGCTTGAAGCCGGCGAGGGACCGATCGGCTCGGGCGTCGACGAGATGCAGCGTGCGGCCGCCAAGGAGCATCCGCACCTCATGGATCCCGCACGGGAAAAGTGGCTGCTCGACAACCTTTCTGACCAGCCGATGAAGGCGACAGCGGGCGCCATCGCCAAGGGCAGCGAAACCATCGCAAGACCGGTGGACTATATCGCCGCCGCCGTCACCGTGATGACAGCGATGCACGAGCGCGCGCGCGCGCTCGGTTGGAACATTCACGAACATCCAGGCGACCATGCTCTGCTGGTGGGCGATCCCGAAGGTACCACCGGCCTGATCCTCAAAATCGCCGGATTGAAGGTGGACGCATGAACCCCGCAGAACTGTTCTCGGTGAAGGACCGCATCGCCGTCGTGACGGGCGGCTCCGGCGGCATCGGGCGCCATATAGCGACTGGCTTCGCCGCCGCCGGCGCCAAAGTTTATATCTGCGCGCGGACCGAGGCCAAAGTGCTCGATACCGCCCGGGAAATCAGCACCTCGACCGGGGGTCAGTGCATCGGGCTAACCGCTGATGTCTCATCCCTGGAGGGAGTGGACGCTCTCGTCGCCCGCGTGAGTGAAGCCGAGAATGCGCTTCATATCCTGGTCAACAATGCCGGTGCGATGGCCGAGGCTCCTATCGACGATTACAGCGAGCAGGATTGGGACCAGGTCATAGATCTCAACCTGAAGGCACCGTTCTTCCTGCTTCAGAAATTTCTCCCTCTTCTGCGCGCCGGCGGGACAAAGGAACGGCCGGCATCCCTCATCAACATCGGCTCGGTAGGCGCTCTCAAGGTCGGTCCCAAGGAGAACTACGCCTACCAGGCATCCAAAGGTGCGATCCACTGGCTGGCAAAGGGTCTCGCGAAACGACTGGGCCGCGACCACATCACGGCCAATGTCATCGCGCCCGGCTTCTTCGAGACGGAGATGACCGTCATCACGTCCGACGAGATGAGAAAAATGGTCGAAGGCATGGTGCCGCGCGGGCGCACCGGTACTGCGGAAGACCTGGCGGGCGCTGCCATCTATCTGGCCTCTCGTGCCGGAGCCTACGTGACAGGATCGGTCATTCCGGTCGAAGGTGGATTGTCGATCTGATATGACCCAGCCCCATTTCATCGCCATCGGCGGCACCATGCGCGCCATGTCATCGACCGAACGCGCCCTGCGTAAAGCGCTAGCAATCGCGCAGGAGCGCGGCGCACGCACTACCATCCTTTCGGGCGAAGACATCAATTTCCCCCCGTATGCACCGGAAAATCAGGAGCGTTCCGACGCAGCACGGCGTTACATTGAACTGCTTCGGACCGCCGATGGCATCATCATCGGTTCGCCGGGCTATCACGGTGCGATATCGGGCTTCGTCAAGAACGCGCTCGATTATGTCGAGGATACGAACCGGGACAGTCGCTGCTACTTCGACGGCCTGCCGGTCGGCGCAATCGCCACGGCTGCTGGCTGGCAGGCTGCGGTTGGAACGCTCCAGCAGCTTCGCAGCATAACCCATGCCCTGCGCGGTTGGCCGACACCTCTGGGGGTTGCGATCAACACGGTCGGAACCGAGGGCGATCCCATCGAACAGGCGCCCGTCACCAGCCAGCTTACCATGATGATAGACCAGATGTTTCGCTTCCACGAAGGGCCGACCCTATAGGACGATAGGTTCTGAGCGCACCGGATGGGTGCCAATTGGGGGCGCAAGAGAACAGGAAGTACAATGGATTTTTCGCTCACCGACGAGCAGCAGGCCTTCCGTGACGTTGTGCGCCGCTGGGTCGACGCAGAAGCCCCGAAGGACTGGATGCGCACGCTCGAAGCCGACGAGGAAAACTACCCTTACGCGCTTTGGGACAAGCTGGCAGAGCAAGGCTTTTTCGGCATCGGCATCCCGGAAGAATATGACGGGCTGGGCGGCGACGTCATGATGCAGATGATCTTCGCCCGCGAGTTTGCCCGCACGGCAGGGGGATTGCTCTGGGTGTGGGGCCTTACCTCGTTCGGAGGCGCCAAGACGATCGGTGCGGTGGGAACCGAAGAGCAGAAGAATCGCTGGCTGAGGCCGATGGCCCAGGGCAAGCTTCGCGTCTCGCTGTCGATGACCGAACCCGATGGCGGAACCGATGTCCTGGGCGCGATGAAGACTTACGCGGACAAGGTCGAGGGTGGCTGGAAGCTGAAGGGGGCCAAGATGTGGACGACGGCCGCCAAGGCGGCTGACCGGCTTCTTGTCCTCGCGCGGACGGATCGCAATGTCGAAAAGAAGCATCACGGCCTCACGATGTTCTTCGTCGATGCCAAATCTCCCGGCATTACCTGCTCGCTGCTGCCCAAGCTTGGCATGCGGGCGATGGGTTCTTGCGAAGTCCATTACGACGATGTCTTCGTCCCGGATGAGGACGTGCTCGGGGAACCGGGGCAGGCGTGGTACGCAATGCTGCCGACGCTCAACAACGAGCGGATAATGGTCGGCGCGCAGTGCCTCGGTGCGATAGACGGCGTACTTGAAGACGCGCTCGACTACATGAAGCAGCGCAAGGCGTTCGGGGGCATCATCGGTCGCTTTCAGATCCTTCAGCACTACGTCGCGGATATCGCCACCTGGCAAAAAACGACCGAATTGCTGCTCAACAACGTCGCATGGATGCAGGCCAACGGCATGCCCTGCGGTGTCGAGGCGAACATGCTCAAGATGGTCGCGACTGAAAATGCAGTAAAAGCGGCCGATCTCGGCATCCAGATCCTAGGCGGCATGGGCTATTCCGCAGAGACCGACATGCAACGCTACTGGCGGGATCACCGGATCCTGAGAATGACGCCAATCAGCAACGAGATGGTTCGTAACTCGATTGCCGAAAGCCTCGGGCTGCCCCGCTCTTTCTGAAGGAAATGGCCATGAGCGATCTCGACGATCTGCCCCCTGCCCCACACGCTGCCGGCACGTCTCTGGACGGCAGCGCGGTCTTCAAGATCAGTGCCGAGGAAAACGCTGCGCTGTGCCGTTCAACCGGCATCGAGCCGGCGCCTGACGGCACTGCGCATCCGATCTACTACTACATCGCGACCCAGGTCGCGATGGGCAAGACGGTGGCCGGCGTATGCGAGGCCTGCGAATTCGACGTCGAGGACGGTCCGATGATGGGCTCGAGCGGCGTAACGTTCGACGCCCCCCTGAAGGTGGGCGAAAGCTACAGGGTCACCGGTGAAATCCTCGATCTCGTCCGCAAGCGCAGCCGCAAGCTCGGCGTCATGGACGTACTGACCTACCGGCTCCGCTTGCACCTGCTGGACGGCACCAAAGTGCTTGAGACCGACAACGTCTGGGTACTGCCCCGCAAGGAGTTTGCCGCATGACATATGACGTTGGAGACGAACTGCCTTCCTTCACCATCGAGCGCGTCAGCTCCGATGCAATGAAGCAGTGGGCGGTCTTTCTCGCAGATCCCAATCCGATCCATCTCGACGTCGAAGCCGTGAAGGCAAAGGGCCTGGGCAACCGCGTGATCAACCAGGGGCCAATCAATGTGGCCTACATGATGAACATGCTCATGCGTGCCTTCCCCAAAGGCCGGATTTCGAAGATGGATTCGCGCTTTCTGGACAATGTCTATGGCGAGGATCACGCTGTCGTCACCGGCAAGGTTACCGCGATCGATGGAGGCACGGTCACGTGCGAATTCAAGCTCGACGTGGACGGGCGTGGCACCGTCAATTCCGGCACAGCAACAATAGAAATCTGAAAATTCTCCAGGAGAGAGATTATGCCTAGCGGACCTTTTGCCCACGTTTGCATGGTCGTACGCGACCTCGACACCGCCATCGAGAACTGGACCAAGATACTGCGCGTTCTCGACCCTGCATCGCTGGAAGAGCGTATCGTCAAGTACGACGAATTCTCGAGCGGCGCGGATGCAGGAATGCGGTGGGCCACTTTCGTCAACAATGGTGGAACAGAAATCCAGTTCATCCAGCCCTCCCCGGGAACGCCGATGGGCGACCGCCTCGAAAAGGTCGGCGAGCACGTGCATCATTTCTGCTTTGCTACCGACGACGTACCGGGAGCAATGGAGAAATTGGCCGCGGAAGGCATTCAGGTGCTTGGCGACGGCAAGACCTACAACGACCCGGACATGACCTGGCAGAAATGGAGCTGGGTGGGCCCGAAAAGCACCCATGGCTGTTTGATCGAGGTCGCCTCGCCGTATGAAAGCAGGAACGACGGCAAGTGGCACCATGCACCGGGCAAGTTCGCGTACAGCGGGCCAGGCGAACATCCTTCCTTTGCAGAACTGGTACCCCCGGTCGCCGCGGCCTGACCGGCAGACTTGCGCATGATCACCGCTTCCCGAACCACGTGGCCCGGTGACCATCTCGACATGGTAGCCGATGCCTTCGGCGACCCTGCTGCGCCTGCAGTGTGCTTCTTCCATGGCGGCGGCCAAAGCCGCCGCTCATGGACGCAGTCGGCGCGGCGGACGGCGGAGACCGGTTACTATGCACTCACGTTCGATTTGCGCGGACATGGCGAGAGCGGCTGGGCGGCCGATGGCGACTATGAGCTGGAAGCCTACGGGCGGGATGTGGAATCCATCGTCGCCCGTCTCGCCAGGCCCGTTGCGCTGGTCGGCGCATCGCGAGGCGGGCAATCGGCACTGGTCGGCGGTTCGCGTCATCCCGACCTCGTCAGGCTGATCATGCTGGCGGACGTGGCGCCGCTAATCGTCGATGACGGCGTGGATGGCATTCGCGATTTCTTTCGCAGCAGCGACGCCGGCTTTGCCACGCTGGATGACGCAGCCGATGCTCTGCATCGCCATTTGGGCCAACCGCGCGTTGCCAACGTATCCGGCTTGGCCAAGTCGATGCGGAAGCAAGACGGCCGGCTGTTCTGGCATTGGGATCCGCGCACAACCGCACCCGAATTCCTGCATCCGCCTTCCGAACGCGCATCCCTGTTCGCAGCGGCCGGCAGGGTGAAATCACCCGTCGTGCTGGTGAAGGCGCAGCTCAGCGAACTTGTCTCGGACGAGAGCGTTCGCCATTTCAAAAGCCTCACTCCGCAATTGGAGGTCGAAATCGCCGAGGGTGTCGGTCACATGTTCACCGGCGACCAGAACGATGCCTTCGCAGTTCGACTGCTACGCCATCTGGCCGAGCATCTGCCTTTATGAACCGGGGAGCCGCAATCGTCATTGGCGGAACCGGCGGCCTTGGAAGCGAGATATGCAGGCAGCTTGCCTCTGACTGGAACGGCGTCGCCATCGGATATCGTTCCAGCCACGAGCGAGCCCTCGCAGTCGCCGAAACAATCGGCGGAAACGGCGGCACCCTGGCGGTCCGCTGCGACCTTTCCGACAATGCTTCGATCCAGGAGGCCATGCGCAGCACCGTGGAGCGGTTCGGAGCAATCGGAACCGTCGTTTACGCCAGCGGCGTCGAAATTCCGCAGCCATTCGTCAGTCAGATCGTCGAACAGCAATGGCGCGAAGTCATCGAGATCGAACTGATGGGTTTCACCCGCGTGGTTGCCCATGCCCTGCCGCACTTCCGAACGCAGGGCTTCGGCAATTTCGTCGCGGTCGTATCGGTTGCCAATTACTGCTTCCCCCCTGGCGATGCGCTTTCATCGGTTCCCAAAGCCGGTATCGAGGCTCTTTGCCGGGCTGTTGCGAAAGAAGAAGGGCGGTACGGCATCAGGGCGAACACGGTTGCACCAGGCATCATTGACGCAGGGCTTGGCGCCGAATTTCTTTCAACTCTCTACACACCGGACATCTGGGAATCCCAGCGCAAGCGGATCGCGCTCCAGAGCTTTGGCAATGCAGGCGATATCGCCAACGCCGTGGCCTACCTCGCGTCGGCGCGTGCAGGTTACGTGACGGGTCAGACCCTGATCGTCGACGGCGGCTTCAGCCTCTGAAACAGGATAGCAAACGTGTCCAAATTAACGCTGTCGATACCCGTTGGACCCGCGATCGAATTCGCGCAGCCACTCACGGTTGCCGCTACGCTGGCCCTCCCCGAAACCGTGCCTTCAGATGCTCTCGACCTACTGGTCTGCCTTCATGGCGGTTCGTACAGTCGCTGGTACTGGGATGCACAGATTGACGGCTACCCCGGCTACAGCTTCATCGATTACTTCCTCGCCCAGGGAAAGGCCGTCCTTACCCTCGACGCGCTGGGCATGGGGGATAGTTCCAAGCCACACGACGAAGGGCTACTAAATCCCCTGCTCGGCGCGCGGGCGCACCATCAGGCGCTTGCAAACATCCTGTGCCGGATCGACGCTGGAGATTTCGGCGGGGAACTGGCTGCGAAGCGCAGACGGATCAGCGGCATCGGTCATTCCATGGGCGGAATGCTCACGATCATTCAGCAGGCCTCGTTTCGCAGCTTCGATCAGGTTGCGATCCTTGGGTTCACCAATATCAGCCTCGATCTGCCGGACGAAGTGCGTGCAGATCTCGAAAAGCGGGTCGAAGGCAGTGGCTACAGTCAAGCGGATCGGGGTTCGATGCGCGCGAGTTTCCACGCCCCTGACGTGCCGGAGGCCGTCATTGCCGCCGACGATGCCCGCGCCTCGGTCACGCCCAACAGCTACGGCCGCCTGGCGATCGTACCCGGCGGCGTGGCGGATGAGGCAGCAGCGATCGATGTTCCCGTCTATCTGCATTTCGCGGACATTGACGTCAGTCCGGATCCGCTTCTTGAGCCGTCGTTCTACGGCAAGTCGCGCCGTATCAGCCTGATGCCGCTCGCTGGTTCTGCGCATTGCCATAACTTCGCCTCAACGCGCAGCAACAGCTGGGCGAAACTCAACAACTGGATCGATGAGATGGCCAAGCCGGGCGAATGAGGCGTCAGCCGCTACTGCGAAACTCGCAGCGTTAAGGACGCCGATACCCCGAGGCACCCGAGAGACTCACGTCAAACCCTTGGCGCGTTACGCCGCAAGTCCCGCTCTAAGATTGGGCCTTTTCACACCCCGACCGCCCGACAACGCAGGCGGTCGGGGCGTGCTCGATCACTTGTAGGGATCGACCGGCTGAGGCACATCGATCACTTCGAGGTCCTTCAGCATCGAGAGCACGTCGGAGATCGAATAGATGTGGTCGATCTTGTCGCCGCGGAAACGCAGCCAGGAGAACCACAGGACGTTGAGCTCGTTTCCGGTCGGCTGAACACCCATGTAGGGACCACCAGTGTGCTTGCCGTAGTGATGGCAGAGCACGCAGACCTCATCGTCGCCGCGTCCCCATGCCTTCAAAGTCCGGTAAGTGCTGGGCGGGAACGTCTTGTAGAGGCCCTGCGGCGAGGTCTTCCAGATGTGGTAGGTGCCAAGATCCGGCCGGTTCGGATTGTCATACGTCATGGTGTCGGTGTTGAAGAAGGCATCCATGCCGTCCCAATCGCCCCGATTGATGACTTCGTGCAGGTCCATCCATTGCGTGACCATGAAAGCCTGCCGCTCAGTCAGTCCGGCTGTGATTTCGGCCCGCTTCTCCTTGGACAGGACGAAATCGGCTTCAGTGAACGGGGCCAGGCCCATCAGTAGTCTCCTTGCTTGATATCTGGCCCGCTCATCGCGCAGGCCGTAACCCGTCATTCCGGTCCCCGCACCTGCTGCCACCTACCCAACGAAAGGCGGCCAAGACGAACGCCCGTGCGATCGCACCATATCGAACGGAGGAGAGGCCATGACCCTGAGCATGCAGGAAATGTCCGACAGGTTTGAACTGCAGGACCTGATCGTGGGATATTGTTATGCCGTGGACAATCGCGATTGGGACGCGCTTGACGACTTCTTCACGCAAGACGCGCTGATAGACTATTCAGAAATGGTGGGCGTGCGCGGCGGACTGAGCGAGATCAAGCAATTCCTCGTGGAGGGGCTATCTCCCATTCTCGCCTACCAGCATGCAGTGTCGACGACAAAATACGCCATCGATGGCGATACCGCGCAGACCAAGACGGTATGCTACAATCCGATGACCGTCTCGCAGGGGCAATCGAGCGACACGCTCGTATTTGGGCTCTGGTATGTTCACGACTTTATCCGGACCGAGCAGGGCTGGAAGATCAGCCGCCTTTACGAACAGAAATGCTACCGGATCAATGTTCCGGACTGGCTGGCTCAACAACTTCCGTCCTGAGCCCGCGCTCACGCTCCATCCTGAGACCCAAGGCGGTGACATGCGACGCCTATTCAATCACGCTTTCCTGGTGCTGCTGGGCGCAACAGGCGGTACCCTGACTGTCCTTGGCGCCCAGCTCGCCTTGCTGGGTGGATCGCCCTGGTATCTGCTGAGCGGCCTTGTCATGCTTGTCTGCGCAGTTCTGGGATGGCTTAGGGAAGCAAAGTCTGCGCTGCTCTATTGGGTATTTCTCGGTGTGAACTTATGCTGGGCGCTGTGGGAGTGCGGCCTCGATGGCTGGGCACTGGCGCCGCGGATCGCAATGCCGACTGTCATGGGTCTCTACATGCTGACAGGTTGGTACCGCCGGCATCTCGGCCAGCAAGCGGCCCTGCCCGGCGGCGGCCTGCTTTGGCCTGGCCTTGCGGTAATCGGGATAGCCGGGATCGGGGCGGCGTTCTGGGCCGACCGCACACCTGCAGCCACAAGCACAGCTTGGGGACCGGCACCAGCAGCATCGGAAGAAGGTGACTGGATTGCATATGGCAACGACCGCGGAGGCTCGCGCTATTCCCCGCTTGGTCAGATCACACCAGCAAACGTCGGTAATCTGAAACCCGTCTGGACTTACCACACGGGCAAAATGACAAGCGGCAAGCAGGGCACGGCCTTTCAAACCAATCCCCTCAAGATCGGCGATCGCTTGTTCATTTGCGCGGGTAATAATGATGTAATCGCACTCGACCCTGAAACCGGCAGCCAGATCTGGCGTCATTCGCCAAGGACAGACCTCGAAGGCGTTTACGGCCTCGTATGCCGCGGCGTGACATATTACCGCGTCCCTGGCGCGACGGGCACCTGCTCGGAACGTATCTATACCGCTACGCTTGATGCTCGGCTTTTGGCGCTCGATGCTGCCACGGGACAGTCCTGCCGCGCCTTCGGACAGAACGGCGAGGTCGATCTCACCAAGGGCCTTGGGTCCGTCGAAAAGGGCTATTACTTCGTCACTTCGCCCCCGGCGCTGGTTCGCGGACGGCTGGTCGTCGGCGGCTGGATCATCGACGGTCAGCGAACGCAGGAGCCTTCGGGCGTCATCCGCGCGTTCGATGCTGTTTCGGGCGAGTTTTCGTGGGCATTCGATATTGGCCGCCCGGACGATCACGGTTCACCGGAACCAGGCGCGACGTTCACAAGAGGCACGCCGAATAGCTGGGCTCCGATGAGTTCCGATGAAGCTCTGGGGCTCGTCTATGTGCCAACCGGAAACGCAACGCCTGACTACTTCGGCGGCCACCGCACGGCGCTGGACGATCGCTACTCCAGCGCTGTTGTCGCACTTGACGCCCAGACAGGAGCAGTCCGCTGGTCGTTCCAGACGACACATCACGATCTTTGGGATTACGATGTTGCGGCGCAGCCTACTCTCTTCGACCTGCCCGGCGGCATCCATGGACTTGTACAACCCACAAAGCGGGGGCAGATCTTCGTCCTGGACCGCATGACGGGTAAACCCCTACTGCCGGTAATGGAACGCGCTGTTCCCCGCGGAGCGGTCGCCGGTGAGCGACTATCTCCCACCCAGCCCTTTTCCGCCGCGATGCCAAGTTTCGGCGGCCCGGCTCCCACGGAAAAGAGCATGTGGGGGCTCACGCCGATCGATCAGGCATTGTGCCGCATCCGCTTTCGGCAAGCCCGTTTCGAAGGCGAAATGACCCCCCTCTCGACGGACCGCTTCACGATTACGTGGCCTGGCTACCTTGGGGGGATCGACTGGGGCGGTGTCTCCGTCGATGTGAGACGCGGCCTCATGATCGTCAACAACAACCAGGTCGCCAACTACAACCGCCTCATTTCCCGAGCGGAGGCGGATCGGCGCGGCATCAAGCCGATGAATGCAGCGCACATGAGCAATGTGGGAGGTCCAGCGGCTCAACAGGGCGTGCCTTACGCCGCGCAAATCGCACCCTTTCTTTCGCCGCTCGCGATCCCGTGTCAGCAGCCGCCCTATGGCAGGATCAACGCCGTCGATCTCAGAACCGGCAAGCTGGTATGGTCTCGTACCTTGGGCTCATCGCGCGACAGCGGGCCGCTGGCTCTGCCTTCGCTCGTACCGATACCTATGGGGGTGCCGAACATTGGCGGGTCACTAACGACTTCGAGCGGCCTCACCTTCATCGGCGCAACTCAGGAGCACGTATTTCGCGCCCTTGCGACGGAAAGTGGGCAGGTGTTGTGGAAAGCACGGTTGCCAGCCGGCGGCAATGCATCGCCGACCACGTATTGGTCCCGGCCCAGCGGACGCCAATTTGTCGTCATCGCGGCCGGCGGCCATGCAGCCATGCTGTCTGGAACGAGTGACGAACTGATCGCCTATGCTCTGCCGACGAAATGATGGGCCAGAAAAATCGGAAAAATAGGGGCGTGTCCCCGCAAGCTCCTATCCTTGGACGGGCAAGTCGTCCCGATTACGCACTATCGTCGCAAGTATCAAAACGGGAGGATGGAGCATGCCGACATCAGGCAGCCTGACGAGAACATCGCCTGTCGCGGCCGATGACGAGCGCGCAATACGCAATCTGCTGCTGCGCTACGCGACCGGCATCGATACCCGGGACTGGCCCTTGTTTCGCTCCTGCTTCGCGAATGACTGCGAAGTGGATTACGGCAGCTTCGGTCAATGGCGCGGACCGCGCGAGATCACCGAGTACATGGAATCCGCGCATCGCAATCTAGGCGCGACGCTTCACCGCATAACCAATATCGTGGTCGAGAGCCGCAATAGCGAGATTCTGGCCCGCAGTTATGTGGACGCTGTGCTGACCGACCCGGCACCGGGAGGCAGCGCGACCAGAGCGGCCGGATTCTATGACGACTGCCTGATCCGCACGGCAGAAGGCTGGCGGATATCCCGCCGGAAATTCACGATGGTCAGAGCGGGTTTTTGATGGCGACGAACCGGCAGGTCAGGTTGCGCTCTCGTCCGGCAGGCATTGCCCAGGCCGAGCATTTCGAAATCCGCAGCGCTCCGGTGGACCGTCCCGGTCCGGGCCAGATACTTGTACAAAATCACTATCTCTCGGTCGAGCCCGCCATGCGCGGCTGGATCGCCGACGTCGGTAACTACGGAGACCAGGTGGCCCTGGGCTCGGTCATGCGCAGCCTCGCCTCAGGCCGTATCATCGAATCGAACCACGAACATTTCCAAGTTGGCGAATACGTCGCAGGATGGTTCGGGTGGCAGGATTTCGCTTGCGTAGCGGCCGATCAAATCCTTCAGAAGACCAGCGAAAAAGAACTGCGCGCATCGCTTGGCATTTTGGGAATAAACGGCGTCACGGCCTATCTGGCCCTCACGCTTGTCGGGCAGCCGCGCGCCGGTGAAACCGTGTTGGTATCCACGGCCGCAGGCGCGGTTGGGTCCGCCGCGGGCCAGATTGCCAATATCCTTGGATGCCGCACGGTGGGTATTGCCGGGGGAGCAGACAAAGTGCGGCGCTGTGTCGAGGAGTTTGGATTCGAGGCTGCAATCGACTACCGCGGCCAGGACGTGGCCGCCACTTTGAGCCGCGTCGCGCCCCAGGGGATCCACGTCTATTTCGACAACGTCGCCGGCCCGATCAGCGACGCGGTAATGCCCCACCTCGCGCTCGGCGGCCGTGTCATCGTCTGCGGAACAGCGTCGCAGGACCGCTGGGCTCCCTGGCCCGATGGTCCGCGCGTGGAACGCCACCTTCTGGTCAAGCGGGCACGAATGGAAGGCTTCGTCGTCTTCGATCACATGGCCCGTTACGCCGACGCTGTTGCGCAGCTGCGCGAGTGGACCGAGCAGGGCCGCCTGACGTGGCGCGAGGAAATACTCGACGGGATTGAGAGCTGTCCGGATGCCCTTGCGGGCCTTTACCGTGGGGAAAACCACGGCAAGCGGTTGATCCGGCTGAACGAGACAGGAGCGCACGAGTGACGGTAATGAACGCCCTTGACGGTAAGGTCGCCATTATAACCGGGGCATCGTCGGGGATAGGCGCGGCCACTGCGCGAGCTCTAGCCGAGGCGGGCGCGAGGACAGTGCTGGTCGCCCGCCGCGCCGAACGCCTTGCCTCACTGGCGGGCGAACTTGGCGAGCATGCCTGTGTCCATTCAGCCGACATGGCGGATCCCGACGCCGCTCGGGCTTTGCACGACTTCGTTCTGGCTAAGTTCGGGCGAGCCGACATTCTGGTCAATAATGCGGGCATTCTTCATGCGGCACCGATCGACGATTTCGATCTCGACCAGTTGCGACCGATGATGGCGCTCAATTACGAAGCGGTCGTTCGCACCAGTACTCTGTTTGCACGGACAATGAAATCGGCAGCCAGAGGCCAAATCATCAATATTTCGAGCATCGGCGCCAACATCGTTGCACCTGGTGTCGGTGTCTACGGCGGCCTGAAGCGAGCACTGGAGGGGTTCACCGATTGTTTGCGGGTCGAATTGGCCGGCACTGGAGTGAAAGTCGGTATCGTTTCGCCGGGCACGACGAGCACGGAAATATTCGAGGACATGAAGTCACGCGGACAGCCAGCCTGGGACAGTTTCATACCGCCGATGCAACCTGAGGATGTTGCGGATGCCGTGCGGTACATGGCGGCTCAGCCCGAGCGCACCAACCTCGCCCGGATTCAAGTGTTTGCCGCCTGTGACACGCATTAAGCGTTAATCCAGCGACCCGTAAGCTTCCAGCCGGAAGGGATTGACGCTCTCTCCCTTCCGCATCTTGCAAACCCACTGCGGGTCCATCAGTAGCGCCCTTCCCACCCCCACCAGATCAAACTCACCCTTCGCCAAGCGCTCCGCCACAAGCGAAAGATTGTTGGTCATCACGGTCGGCTGGGCGAACGACGATTGCAAATCGCGCGAGAGGCCGACGCCGCCCACCGCTATCGTCGGCCGGCCCGTAAGCCGTTTTACCCATCCCGCCAAGCTGAGATCGGAGCCGTCGAATGCGGGCGCCGAGAACAGCCGGGTGCTGACGTCAAACAGGTCCACGCCCGCCTCGACAATCGGTGTCAGCAAGGATTCGAGCTCATCCGGGGTTTGCGCATTTCGCGCATCGTAATCCTGCAATTTCCACTGCGAGTACCGGAACATGATCGGAAAATCGGGCGCCGTCGCGGCCCTCACTGCCCGGACCAACTCTGCCGCAAGCCTGGCGCGGTCTGGGAGTGCGCCTCCCCACCGGTCCGTTCGCAGGTTTGTCTGTCCCCAGAGAAAGCTGTCGATCAGGTAGCCATGTGCACCGTGGAGGGCGATGCCATCGAAGCCTGCGGCTCTCGCATTTGCCGCGCTTCGTGCGAACCCGGCGATGATGTCGGCGATTTCGTTCTCTGTCAGCGGCGCGGTAGGCTCGCGAACCTGTTCGAGATAGTCCGGCGGTACCATCGCCTTGTCGAGGGGGCCCCAGATGCCTGAGGGGCGCGCCGACGGCGTGTCGGGATGATAGCCGGTTCCCGGGACTCGAATGACGCCTTGGTGCCATAGCTGGGGAATGATCTTTCCCCCGGCCTCATGGACCCCGTCCACGACCGCGCGCCACCGCGCAAGCGCGGCCTCGCCGTGCATGACCGGCGAGGCTCCGCCCCCCATTGTCTCCCTGCCGACGGCAGCAGGATGATCCACCCCGATGCCTTCCGTGACGATAAGACCTACTTCCGCTTCGGCACGGCGGCGGTAGTAGTCCGCCACACCCGCTGACGGAATCCCATCAGGCGAGAAATTTCGCGTCATCGGCGCCATTACGAAGCGGTTGGGCAGCGCTAGCGCCCCGACTTCACATGGCCTGAAAAGAATTTCGGTGCCGCTTGCCATAGTGCCGTGGATTCCCGCCCTGCCTGATTTCAAACACTGCTGCCTCAAGTCGGTCCGTCCTGAGACCTTCCCGGCGACAGGTTCGCTCCGAGGGCGAATCAGGATTCTTTTACCACCGACCGAGCCCTTATCAGGCGTCGACCACTGCGAGCGCGGCCTGCGGACATGCTTCGGCGCCTTCGCGTGCCAGCTCTTCCAGGCCGTCCGGCACGATTTCGTCGTCCACGTATACGATGCCGTTGGCGTCGAGTTTGTACACCGCGGGGCAGATTTCGGCGCAGACGCCGTATCCGCAGCATGCGGCCTTATCGATCACCACTTTCAGCTTCTGACTCATAGTCCTCTCCTTTTTTCGGATTATTACAGCTTGAACAGATTTCGTTCAATATGTATAACTCGATCAAACACGGATTTTCCAAGGAGAGGAAGATGCTGCACCACCCTGGGTTGACACTCAGCGACGGGACGACGCTCGACAATCTCATCGACCGCGAGATGAACGAAGTGTCGCTGCGTGTGATGAACGACAAGGAATTGTACGAGCTGGAAATGGAGCGCATCTTCGCGCGAACCTGGCTCCTGCTGGGCCATGAGTCCGAGATTCCCAAGGCCGGCGATTACGTCATGCGCGATATGGCCGAGGACAATGTCATCGTCTCGCGCGACCGTAGCGGCGAAATTCACGTCATGCTCAACGTGTGTCCGCATCGCGGCATGAAGGTCTGCACAGCCGAGGCGGGCAATGCCCATGCCCACCGCTGCATCTACCATGGCTGGGCCTTCCGACCCGATGGCAGCTTTATCGGCGCCCCGATCGAAAAGGAACAGATGCACGGCAACAAGCGCCAGAAGGAAGAACTCGGGCTCAAGAAGGCCCGCGTCCATCTGTACGGCGGCCTCATCTTCGCAACGTGGAACGAGGATCTTTCGTTCGACGATTACCTCGGCGACGCGAAGTTCTATCTCGATCAGCTGTTCTGCCGTACCGATAACGGCCTAGAAATGCTCGGCCCGCCGCAGCGCTTCGTGCTGCCCTGCAATTGGAAGATCCCTGGCGAACAGTCGGGATCCGACGGCTTCCATACTCTGACGCTGCACCGCTCGCTTATGGAAGGCGGGATCATGGGCGGTACTGCCGAATCGATCTACGATACGGCGCCCGGCATGTACGGTGTCGATATCTCGGTTCCGCAAGGCCATACCCTGCGCTGTCTGGAAGCGGCCCAAACCTTCAAGATGTTTGCGGATGTCAGTTTTGAAGGGAAGTCGACCGAAGAGCGCCTTCATCTACTTTCGCCGCCCGGCATCACCAAGGACCTGATCCCTCAGCTCTTCAAGAATCTGACGGAAGATCAGGTCAACCAGTTAGCGACGATCCCCCCGCAAGTCGGCGGCATGTTCCCCAACGTGCTGATCGCATTCATCTTTGCGCCTCGCACCGATGGCGGCGCGTCAGGCGCGCTGTCGCTGCACACCTATGTTCCCAAGGGGCCGGACAGGGTCGAATTCGTGAACTTCATTTTCGCGGAGAAGGACGCACCTGAGGACGTGAAGCGCGATATGTTGCAGAACGCCATCTGGTCGACCGGCACCTCCGGAACGATCGAGCAGGACGACGCCGATACCTGGCCGCAGATCATGCGCAATGCACGCGGCCACATGAGCAAGACCATCACGCTCAAGTACCAGGCGCTTCACGGCCACGAGCGGCCGGAAGGCTGGGTGGGAGGCGGCGATCTCTATCCCGGCTTCACCAAGGATGACACGCAGTGGGCCTGGTGGATGGCTTACTACAATCTGATGGCCGAAGCCTGAGACTGGGAGGATCACGACATGGTGAACTACGCCACGGCCGCAATCGACAAGACTGGAGTGATGCGCGGTCTTGTTTCCACCAAGCGGGTACCGCTCGGTTCGGAGGTCTACAACCGCATTCTGGAAACGCTCTATGACGAAGCGGCTGCGCTCGACGAGCGGCGCTTCGACGACTGGGTCGCCTTCCTTGCGGAGGATTTGATCTATACGGCACCGCTGCGTCTCACGCGAAATGGCCCCAACAAGGACCGTGACGTCGTACGGACGATGAAGCATTTCGACGAGAATTACGGGTCGATCCTCATGCGCACCGGTCGTCTCTCGAAGAGCGCCTGGGCAGAAGACCCGCCCTCGCGCACGCGGCGGTTCGTCACTAATGTGCGGATCGCCGAGAGCGAGAAGAGCGGCGAATATGAAGTGGTCAGCTACCTCTTCGTCGAGCGCAGCCGCTTCGACAATCCGGAGAACGAGACGCTTACCGCCGAGCGCCGGGACGTCTGGCGTCTTGTGGATGGCAACTACAAGCTGTCCGTAAGGGAGATCATTGTCGACCAGTCCACGCTGGGAATGTCCAATCTTGCGATCTTCCTCTGATCGGACGGGCACGGTGACGTCATCCCCGCACATCGTCGTCATCGGGAGCGGCCTCGCCGGCTACGGCGTCCTGCGGGAGCTACGCAAGCTCGCGCCGGACGCTCGGTTGACCCTGGTGACGCAGGACGATGGCCACTTCTATTCCAAACCGGCGCTGTCCACCGCACTGGCCAAGGGCAAAATGCCCGACGCCCTGATTACCACGCCGGGTGAGAAAATGGCGGCTCAGCTCCGAATTGATCTGCGCGCAGGACGCCTCGTCGAGTCCATAGATCGGCAGGACAAGGCTGTACTGACAACTGGCGGGCCGATCTTCTACGACAAACTGATCCTCGCGCTTGGAGCAGATCCTGTGCGGCCGCCGATCGATGGCGACGCGGCCCACCGGGCTCTTGCGGTCAACAATCTCGACAATTACCGCGAGTTTCGCGAGCGGCTGCCCGCTGGCGGGCGAGTGCTGGTCATGGGCGGCGGACTTGTCGGAACTGAGTTTGCGAACGATCTTTCTGCCGCAGGCTATTTTCCGGTAGTCGTGGATATGCTGCTCCATCCTTTGGCTCAGCTGGTACCCGGCGGGGTCGGTGATCGAATCCGTGATGCGCTGGCTACCAAGGGCGTCGAATGGCACCTGGGCAGCAAGATCACGGCCATCCACAAGTCTCCAAACGGGGTTCGCGCGCAGCTCGACAGCGGCATGGTGATTGAAGCCGTTGCCGTGCTTTCGGCGGTGGGCCTTCGCCCTCATGTCGCGCTGGCATGTGAGGCGGGGCTGGAGACCGGCCGGGGCATTACAGTCGACCAGACCGGGCGGACCTCCGATCCCGACATCTACGCGATCGGCGACTGCGCGGAATATCCGCAAGGCCTCGCAGCCTATGTAACACCGATCATGTCGGCAGCGCGCGCCATCGCTCCCAGTGCGCTCGGAACACCTACGAATATCCACTTTCCGCCGCTCTCGGTGCAGGTCAAGACCACAGCCTACCCGGTGGTGCTGCTTCCGGCTCCGATCGGCGTCGCCGGGCGGTGGGAGGAAGCGGCCAACGACGAGCGGGGGCTCAAGTATCTGTTCCGCGACAACGACAAGAACGTGCGGGGCTACGTTTTCACACAGGACTATTGCCAGGAACGCATGGAAATGGACCGCGCGCTGGGCGAACAATTTGCAGGAGAAGCTGCTTGACTGGGTTGGTTCAGGGCAAGATCGCCATCGTCACGGGCGGGGCAAAAGGGCTGGGCTACGGCATCAGCCGCTGCCTGGCGCGTGAGGGCGCCGATATCCTCATTACCGGGCGCGACGGCGCGGCGGCGGAAGCGGTTGCGGCCGAGATAAGCCAGGAGTTCGGAACCCGCGCCATGGGCCTTTCGGCGGACATGGGTATCAAGGACGACGTCGAAGGCATGATCGAGCGGGTCGTGTCCGAGTTCGGAGGCCTCGACATCCTGATCAACAATGCCTCGCAGCTGTCTGCCAACGTGTTGCTGGAACAGAAGACCGATGAGATGCTCCAGCGCACTCTCGAGATCGGTACCTGGGGAACCTGGTGGGCCATGCGTGCCGCCTTCCCGCACATGAAGGCACGCGGCGGCGGCTCGATCGTCAATTTCTACTCGATCGACGCCCAGACGGGTGCATGGCTTCATGCCGACTACAACATGAACAAGGGGGCGATCCTGGGCCTGACCCGCACCGCTGCGGTTGAATGGGGCCGGTTCAACATCAGGACCAATGCGATCGCACCGACAGGGATGGGCCAGGTGTTCGCGCAGCTGGCAGAGGACGTGCCCGGCTTCCTTGAAATGGCAACGGCCAGTAATCCGCTCAAGCGCGCGGGCGATCCCGAGAAGGACATCGGACCGGTCGTGCTCTTCCTCGCCTCGGAAATGTCGCGTTTCGTCAATGGAGAGCTGATCAATGTCGATGGCGGTCAGCATCTGCCCGGCTATGTAAGCGTTCCGCACAACCTTGCCGAGATGGAAGCCCAAACATGAAACTGACGCCGCACACCGACTGGAGCGAAGTCGTCGCCACCGACAGCACGGGCAGCGTCCAGAAGATCATGGATGGTACACTGCGCGCGATCGCGACAATCGGAACGCGGCGACTGTCGATGAGTGACATCAGCGAAAGCAGCGGCGTGTCGCGCGGGACCCTCTATCGTCATTTCGCGTCCAAGGAAGAAGTGCTCGCGGCAGTCAGCGAATACATCTGCAGCAGTTTCGAAAAGGGCATTGTCGAGGCTGGCGAAGGCATTCCCGATCCGATCGAGCGGTTCCGTGCCGTCATGAAATTCTTCGGCCGTTTTACGATCGAGCGGTCGCCGGAACGGATCTTCGAAGTCGAACCTGCCTTTCACCTGAGTTTCCTGCGCAGCCATTTCGGCCGTCACAAGGCCGCCGTGCAACGCGCTCTCGAACCCGTGCTCGACTATTTCGAAGGACTGACCGGAAATACCATAGACCGGGACACATTCTGCGACACGCTCGTTCGCCTGCAGCTTAGCACGCTGATCATTCCGGCCACTGGTGAATGGCTGGAACTCTGGAACGGTTCTCCCGATCGGCTGCACGAAATCGCAATGCAAATCGCCGGCCACCAAGCCGAAAATACGAGAGGATGATTTCATGGCAACAGTAGCAAAGCTCGAATCAGACACGCAATCCGGTTTCGCCGACAAGGCGGTGGCCGACGGCCTGGTGGAAAAGGCGCGCAGCCTGCGCGAATTCCTGCAAAAGGAAGCGCCTGAAGGGGAAAAGCGGCGCAGCCCAACCCCGGCCGTCGATCAAATGCTCAAGACGGAAGGTTTCCTGCGGCTTCTGCTGCCTCAACGCCTGGGCGGCTTCGGACTCTCGACCACCGACTTTTGCCGCGTCCAGATGGAAATCGCCAAGGGCGACCCCGCGGTCAGCTGGGTGATGCAGATCATCAACGGCACCAGCTGGATCACCAGTCTCGCGCCCGACGGTGTCCAGGACACAATTTTTGGCGAGGGCCCGCAGACCGTGTGCGGCGCCTACAACCCGCCGGGCAAGGCGCGCAAGGTGGACGGCGGCTGGATCATCAACGGTAAATGGCCCTACATGTCCGGCTCCCGCCAGTCGAAGTGGGCGCAACAGGGCGTGGTGCTTGAAGGCTACGACGGGCCGGTCGTTCCGGGCATCAGCATGTGTTATCTGCCGATGGACAGCATGACTATTGAGGACACCTGGTTCGTTTCGGGCATGCAGGGAACCGGGTCGGACACGGCGATAGCAAAGGACGTGTTCATTCCCGATGACCAGATGGTATTGATGGACGAACGCGCGGGCCAGATCGATCGGACCAAGCGTCATTTCGGCGCGCCTTCAGACCTCCTTCCTGCCGTTCCTGTGGTTCGCACGACCGGCATTGCCCAGCTCATTGGCGCAGTCGAGGGCATGCTGGAGATCGTTACGGCGGAATCGCCGAAGAAGCCCGTACTGACGACGACGATTTCGCCGCGCACCAATTCCGGTGCCTACATGCGCGACCTTGGTGAAGCGGCCGCCATGATCGACACGGCCAAGTTGATCCTGTTCAACCTCACAGCCAAGCTCGACCGAGTTGCGCAGGGTGAGGAGTTCACCCTCGCCGAGAAGGCAAAGCAGCGCTCCGGCGGTGCCCAGATGGTCGAACTCGTTCACAGTGCGAGTGAATCGCTGATGTTCCAGGCGGGTTCTTCCGGTTTTGCGCTGGACAAGCCGATCAACCGCTACTGGCGCGATATTTCGATGGCTCTCCGCCACATCCAGAATATCCCGACCATCGGCTACGAAATCTATGGCCGGAACCTTGCCGGAGCCGATCCGATCTCTCCGCCGGGTGCCTATTGATCCAAAATGCCGGGGCGATCGCGTGTTAGGCAGGCGATCGCCCCAGTGGCAGCATCCACCGCCCATTTAGAGAGGGACGGCCCGTGGATGCTGCGCAGGGGTAGCAACAGAGACAACGAACGGCGATATCGTGACCGAGGCGAGCATCGGCTCTCTACCAGCTTACGTCGATCCCACAGCCCGGATCTTCGGCGACGTCATGCTGGAACAGGATTGCAGTCTGTGGCCTTACGCGGTCGTTCGGAGCGAGAGAGGTCATGTGCGCATCGGAAAATGCGCAAGTGTGCAAGATCACGCCATGATCCACATCGGCTGGAATGACCCGACCATCATCGGCGACTACTGTACAGTTGGACATCGTGCAGTCCTGCACGGATGCACGTTGGAGCCCGGCTGCCTCATCGGCATCGGTGCCACGATCATGGAGCGCTGCGTCATAGGCCACGGCTCGATTGTTGCTGCTCACAGCTTCTTGCCCGCCGGCACCATTATTCCGCCAAATTCCCTGGTAATGGGCACGCCCGGCCGAGTGACGCGCGTTCTTGACAAGCTGCACGGCAACATCATCGATGCGCTCCTCTATCGCGAGAACGCCCGCGCCTATGCGACCGGAAACCACCGCGTCTGGGAGATCGCGGAGATGGCGCTTCTGGCCGAAGAGGCCGAAGCTATCCTCGCACGCGAACATCGCCAATGGATCGAGCGTGGAATTCCCGGTTCCTACTCCACTGACGAGGAATGAGGATGACTGGCGCAACCACGCTCGAACACGACACGATGCTGAACCTCCTGTTTCGGGAAGCCCGCACGCATAACACCTGGCAAGATCGTCCGCTCAGCACGGAGACCATTCGGAACCTCTACGAACTCGCGAAGTGGGGCCCGACGACCGCGAACAGCAATCCGGCCCGATTTGTCTTCATCCGCTCGGCCGATGCCAAGGTCCGGCTCTTGCCTCACGTCAACGCCGGCAACCGAGACAAGGTCATGCAGGCTCCCTGCACTGTGATCGTAGCGGGTGACACACGGTTCTATGAATTCTACGGCAAGCTGTTTCCCGCAAGGGACATGCGGGCGACGTTTGAAGGCAATGACGCACTCGTCGCGCAGACTGTCGCCCGTTCCTCGACATTGCAAGGCGCCTATCTCATCATGGCCGCCCGCGCCCTGGGTCTCGATTGCGGTCCTATGTCGGGCTTCGATGCGGCCAGCCTCGATTCCGAATTCTTCCCGGATGGCCGCTGGAAAAGCAATTTCCTGTGCAACATCGGTCACGGCGATCCGGCAGGACTCCATCCACGCAATCCCCGGCTGGACTTCGACGAAGCCTGCGTCGACCTTTAGGCTCGAAAGCCGTTTCCAAGGCGCTCTCCTGTCAGAAAGCAGCGACTGTCCTGGAAACGGCTCCGTCGCACTCTCACCAGACCAGCGGCAATTCCACTGGCTGGATCATGCCCAGATGACAACGCACCCGATGACCGGGCGCAAGGCGGAATTCCGGAATCCGCGCCAGGAACTCTTCCATCGCGATCCGCAATTCGCGGCGAGCCAGGTGCATGCCGACGCAGGTATGTATGCCGAAGCCGAAGCCGACGTGCCTCGGCCGCCGGTCCAGCTTTACCTCGCAGGGATTTTCGAACTCGTCGGGGTCCCGCCCGGCGAGCGTTGTCGACATAGCGACCTTATCTCCCGGCCTGAACTGCACACCGCCTATCACCGCTTCCTTCTTGCAGGTACGAAACGTGGTGACCGCCCCGTATGCCCGCATCAATTCGTCGATGGCATGCGGGATCTGTGAAGGGTCGGCTCTCAAAATTGCCTGGTCTTCAACGTGTGTGCCGAGGTGGCGAAATTGTAGGCCCATGTTCGTGGAGACAGTGTCGAGCCCGCCGATAAATAGGTTGAACATGAAGCCGAGCAGTTCGTCCTGCGTCAGAGGACGTCCCTCTATCTCGCCCCGCACGCCGAATGAAATGAGATCGTCGCGCGGATTTGCGCGCCTGTCGGCAATCTCGCCGGCCAGATAGTCAAGCACACTGCGCGTGGCATCCGCGATCTTGGACAAATCGTGGTTATGCAAGAGGTTCATTTCCCATTCCATGAATTCGCTGACCCGGTCGAGCGGCAAACCCATCAGTTCCATGAAGACCTTTATCGGGAATTCGAATGCGAACTCGCCCATGAATTCGCACTGCCCGCGCTTGGCGAAGGTCTCGATGTACTCCACCGCATAGTGCCGAATCCTGTCTTCCAGCGCCGCCATGGCCTTGGGCGTGAAGGCCGGGTTCACCATCTGACGAAATGGCCCATGCGCCGGAGGGTCGAGTTCCGCCGGCGAATTGATCCACGCTCCACCGACCAGCTTCGAGAAAGGCGAAAAGTCGGTGGAAGAAAAGTGCTCTGTATCGAGATAGATTTCGCGAAGATGCGTCATGCGGCGTGGCACCCATGCTCCCGTTCCTCCGGGATATGCATGGGCCGCGTAAATGATTTCGGGTCCGTCATGGATCCGCATGGCCAGATCGTCGAACGGATCTTTGTCCGTCGTCGTTCCGAAAATAAATGGAAAGTCCCGGCTCACCAAGGCTGGCGGCACGTGATCGGGGATCGGCTGCTCCGGAAACATCATCATTCCCACACTCCCTGTGGTTGGTCCCGCCCCATTTTCCGGGGCCTGTCATTCCTGCACCTGTCGCTTAGAAGGATCGGGGCAACCCGAGGCTCTCCGCGATGCCGTTTCGCACCATCTCGTTGGTGATCGGGCCGATCCGCCAGAGACGGCTGTCCCGCCAGTAACGCTGCATGTCGGTCTCTGCGGAGTAGCCCATGCCGCCCAGGATCTGGATGCCGAGATCTGCAGCCGCGTTGGCATTTTCCGACGCGATGAGTTTCAGCATGTTCGCTTCAACGCCCACGTCTTCGCCTCGGCTCTGCTTGTCGGCGCAGAAATGCAGCATGAGTTCGGTGGTCTTCTGCATCGTGGCGATATCCGCCACATAGTGCTGCAGGCTCTGGAAACGACCGATGATCCCGCCGAATGCCTTGCGCTGCTGCATGTAGGCGACAGCGTCTTCCAGAACGCCGTCGATGACGCCCAGGCAGAACGCGCCGACCATGATCCGCTCGTTGTTGAGCGTGGGCAGCAACATGTACCAGGCCTTGTCCGGCTCGCCGAGCACTTGTTCGTCTGCGACGAAAGCATCTTCGAAATGGATCGAGCAGCTCCCCATCGATCGCATGCCGAGCTTGGCGAGCGGGGTTATCGTCACTCCGGCAGTCTTGGCGGGAACCCAGAAAAGAGTCAGTCCCTGATGCTTTTTCTCCGGATTCCTGTCACTTCGGCCAATCACCAGAAGATAGTCGGCAACATGCGCAGATGAGGACCAGGTTTTCTCGCCGTTGAGCTTCCAGCCGCCATCGACGCGTTCGGCCGTTGTCGTCATCGCGCCAAGCAGGTCGGTACCGCCCCCCGGTTCCGTGAATGCGATGGCGGCCTTGAGCTGACCGGAAGCGATCAGCGGCAGATACTTCTCCTTCTGCTCGGCAGATCCGTAGAGACCGATCGACTTCCCCCCAGCAAAACTGGTGATCCCCCAGATCCATGCCAGTCCACCCAGGGAACGCGCCAGTTCGCGGGCCAGCAGCATCTGCATTACCACGTCGCCGCCCTGCCCGCCGTATTCCTCGGGAATGCCGACGCCGTGAAAGCCCGCCTCAGTCAGCTTGTCCCAAAGGGCATAGGGGTAGGCATGCTCGTCCTTCTCGAGCGCTCGCGACCACTCCTTGGGCACCTCGTTTTCGACCCAGCGATGCACAGTGTCGCGGAAGGAACGGTATTCGTCCTCGAGTTCGAAATCCATCTCAGGTATCTCTTTCGTAAGTTATATTTTCTGATTTTCAGCAACGTCGTCTGACGGCTCGCACCCCTGGACGGCCAGCGCGATCAGGCGAGTGGCGATGCGGTCGACTCCGGCGAGCACTGCGGAGCGGTCGTTCGCCAGGAAGGCTGCAAGGATCGCTTCATGCTGGGAAAGCCCGAGCGGGCAAATCGTTTGAAGACCGTGCAGCAGGACAAACCTTGCAATCAGGGCTCTACGGTCGAGCGTTGAGCGCAGCAGCTCCCGATTCCTCGACGCCGCTATGAAGATCGTATGGAAATCCAGCCCAGCAGTGAGGGCGCCTGCGGAATCATCGCTCGCCAAACACGTGCGGTAGCGCGCAAGTGCGTGCTCGAGTTGAGCTACCTGCCCTGCCCCAACATGTGGCATGCCCCATATGTAGCCAAGCCGCCAAAGCTCGGACTGAACGCGAAGCAGGTCCCGCATGCCGCGAAAGTCAATGCGCGCAACCCGTTTCAGGCGGTGCACTTCAATCTCGACCAGCCCTTCGGCCTCTAGCGTGCCAAGTGCCTCGCGAACCGGCGTGGCGCTGACCTCCAGATGCGCCGCCAAACTCGTTTCGCGCAGCAGCGTACCGGGGGGCAATGCTCCTGAGACGATGTTGCTGCGAAGGCGCTCAAGAACGGCTTGGCGGCGGGTCAGCGGCGTACTGACCGGCTCCGTGCCGAACAGGCTCGGGCCGGAAGGCACGTCTGACGAAGGGAGGCGGCGATCCAATTCCATATTCTATAGAATTGCGGTGCCCCTGCATCTTCGCGCCTTTCCAAGGATAGGGTGCCTCTCATGGATTGGTGTCAAGCGGCCAGCTTGGCATCGTCATGATGCAAGCAGATCAGGGCTTGGCGGGAGATGATGCCACGACGAGAATTCAGAATCGATCACGTCAATCTGAAGCAACCGCCAGACATCGCAGAGCGCCTCGCGCACATCCGTTCAAAAACAGGTCAACCGCATTTTCCGCGGAAGCGCGCGGATTGCTGTAACACTCTACGCTTGCGGGCTCCAGAATGACCACATTGGTGAAGAAGATCGTTTGCATGAATTGGCGCGCGAGAAAATCTGCATCGCCCCCTGCCAACGTCTCCCGATCAATCATCGCTTGGAAGTAGTCGTTCAGCCGGGCGGCCTCCTCGGTCCGAAGGATAGCGAGGCATCTTCCACTGATATCGGGATGTGTGATCGAAGCGCTCAGGAGCACCCGAATAAATTCGTAGAACGGCCTGGCGCCGAAGACCGGCCGGAGCATCTGGCGAATGTGCTGCTCGGCGAACGCGACAAGTACGTCACGAACCGGTTCATCACAGCGCAGCACAGATCGGGCGCCTTCCGATGCGTTTTTGGCAGCGTCGATCATGCACTCGGCGAACAATTCTACCTTGTCACCAAATAGCTGATAGATCGCAACTTTCCCTACGCCGGCAGCGTGCGCGATGTCGTCGATCGTCGCACCGGCATAACCGCGGTCGAGGAAAATTTCAGTTGCTCGCCGGAGTATTCGTACACGTCGTTGAGGCGAGGCTGTTTCCACCGGGAAAGGATTAACACCTTTGCCGCAAGAATCCATATCAACGTGGATGGAATGGTAGTTTTCCGATGTTTTGGAACATCAACCCGCTTGAATTATCCTAATCCTTTGCATCAACAAGGATGCTCCCTGCCTCCGGATAGGACGGAGATTCCCCGTCAGCTTGTAACAGGCGCCATCCGCGCAATTAAACAAACCGACGCGCGTTACCCGGGCAAGGATCATTCCAGCATGCGAACAGTAGAGCTTCCTCCGCTTGATCACGCCGAATTTGCACGCCGTTACGGCCCTTGGGCGGTGATCGCCGGGGCCTCGGAAGGAACAGGCGCAAGCTATGCAGAACAACTTGCGGCGATGGGCATCAACTTGGTCCTCGTTTCCCGCCGCAAGGAGGCCCTGGATCAACTGGGCGAACGGCTCGCCGGTTTGTACGGGATTGCGTTTCGCTCGGTGGTTGCCGATCTCACGCAATCGGGAACGGGCTCCCGGCTCGTCGAAGAGACACGTGATCTCGATATCGGACTCTTCGTTTCGAACGCCGGAGCCGACGGGGCTGGCAACAGTTTCCTTGGAGAACCTGTCGATCGAGCGCTCAGCCTTCTGACCATGAACGCCGCCAATGTCGTCGAAGCCGTCCATGGCTTCGGCAACAGACTCGTCAAGCGGCGCAGCGGGGGGATCATAGTCATGTCTTCGGGAGCCGGTCTTGGCGGCCAGCCCTGGCTGACCATGTACTCAGCGACGAAGGCTTTCGAGTTGAATTTTGTGGAATCGCTTTGGGCAGAGCTCGACGGACAAGGCGTAGATATCCTCGCAATAGCCGCTCCGATCATGGACACTCCGACCCTTCGCCGGGCGACCGAAGGGCTTGGGATGGACTATTCGACCGCCTACGATCCCGCAAACGTCTGTGCACTGGCTCTCGCAAGTCTGGGCAAGGAACCCCTTGTGATCGTACCCGATGGTCCGGATGAGGCGCAGATCCCGCGCATTCAGGCAGACCGAAAGACGCGCCTTCTTGCCCTCGCCGAATGGGGCAAGGCGTACACGGCTGCGGCGAATGGCTGATTTGTTAGGGGGATAGCAGGAGATGATGGAGGAGGTCGACGTCGTCGTTATAGGAGCCGGCCACAACGGCATGGCGGCCGCAGGCTATCTGGCGCGGGCGGGCAAGAAAGTCGTCGTCGTCGAGCGCCTTGCGAAAGTGGGCGGGATGACGAGCTCGGGCTACATGATTCCGGAAGCGCCTGAGCACTTGGTAACGCCCTGCGCCGTGGAACTACTGTTTGCGCGCAAATCTGGCATCATCGAGGACTTCGATCTCCATAAGTACGGCTTACGGACTGTCGATCCCGACCCCACTTACGCCTACCTCCATCCCGATGGCAGCTCTATCGCCCTCTTCTATGACTATCGCCGCACGGCGGAAGACATCGCCCGTATCAACCGCAACGACGGCAAGGCCTATCTGGATTTCATGAAGACGTTGAACGTCATGATGGATATTGGATTTCCCATGATGATGGCCGAGCCCGGACGGCCCGACGTGCGGAATATGTCGAAGGTGATCAAAAGCGCGGTCCGCAACGTCCGGCTGAAAGACGAACTGGTGGCGATGTCCAAGGCGACCGCCGACCAGATCGCCTGCGAAAGGTTCGAAGACCCCGCAACAATCGCGCTGTTGCTGGGAATCGCCGCGGGCGCCGGTCCCATCGATGACGACGGAAATGCTGCTGCATACATGATCTTCGCCGTCACGCACAAATATGGCACCGGTAAACCCATCGGCAGCCTCCAGTCCTTTTCGGACGCGCTTGCTCGCAGTATCGAAGCATCGGGCGCCACAATCGAGCTCAATGCGCCGGTTGCGGAAATTATCGTCGACGACGGGGCGGCCAAGGGCGTGCGACTGGAAAATGGCCGAATCATACGCGCCAAGATGGTGATCGCGACGTGCGACCCCAGAACGGCAATGCGCCTGACGACCCCAGGTGGCGTTTCGCGCACATTGTTTCAACGCATCGAGCATGCCCCGTCGAACCGCTCCAATGCCGCGCCGTTTCTGGCCAATATCGCTATGTCCGGGCCGCTGCGGCTCAAGCGGCATCAGGACATGCGGCATGACGACGCCGACCTCGACAAGGCGGTGGGACTCATCGGAACGCCCGAAGAAGTGCGGCGGTCATTTGCCATGGCGCGGCGGGGCGACATACCCGATCGTCACGCGATGTCCCTCAGCCCGCTGTCCAATACCGATCCTTCGCAGGCTCCGGCGGGCGGTTCGCTGGCCTACATCTACTTGCCCGGTGTTGCTGTGGATGCGCGCGAGGGCTGGAGCGCGGAGTTGAAGGACCGAACGATGGCCTCGATCATAAGCCATCTTGGCGAGTTCTACGACGGGCTCGACACAGAGGTCGGGCGCTTCGTGGAAACGGCGCGCGAACGAGAAAAGCGGCTCAACGTCAGCAATGGGTGCGTCACCCACATAGATTTCGGTGCCCTGCGATCGGGGGTGCACCGTCCGGCTTCCGGTTTTGGCGGCCCCCGGCCGCCATTTCCCGGCTTTCTTATCGGAGGTGCCGGCGCTCATCCCGGCGGCGGTGTGTCCGGCATTGCAGGAAGGATCGCTGCCAACCGCGCACTGCGAGCTGTGAAAAAAACAAAGTAGCTCCTGTACCAACGGGGTCACCCCGAGCAATCGCAGGTAACTTCGCCACCGGTGACCAACTAGACTCGCATCATGCACACCATCATATCGTCACGCCGCGCATTGGCGGTATGATTTGTGCGAGCACCTCAACGATCTCATAGCCCGCAGTCGGCCTATTCATTCGCTATGGGGCGCGGAGTAGGAGGCCAACCTCGGCTTCACCTGAAGGTCTTGCGGCACGCGATCGGGGCCTATCCGGCGGTCGATCTCCTCCTCGAACCAATAGAGCGCCCGCTCCTGATAACCGGTGACGATCGACGTCAACGCACCGTTGCGCAGCGATTGCTGTATATTGGAGAATAGGCAGAGGTCCTCTGACAGGATGTGTTCGGTCGCCGTTCGCATTCCGCTCCAGTATTCCCTGTCGGCATCGTCATCCGTTGCCCATCCCATCTGGCGCACTTCCATGACCGACTTGTTCTGGCCGGCCGGCCAGAAGCATTGCAGATTGAAGCCCACGGGATCGAGCGAGAAAAACGTGTTCGGAAACGTCGGCAATGCGACCGTGTTCTCGAGAAAGACGTCTGCAATATCGTCAGGTTGGACGGGGGGTTTTTCGAAGAGCGAAACGCCGCCTTTTTTGCGCGTGCCAAAACGCATATGGCCACCATCGTAAAGCGCTATCACGAAACTGCGGGAGTCGAGGTGCGGCGCAAGCGTCTTTGGATGAACAGTATTGACGTGATAGATTTCGAGGAAGTTGTGATAGGCGATTTTCCAGTTGCACTCCATTTCGACCGTGAACCGGTCTTTCACAACCATGCGCTCGAGAGGATAGCCTTCGGTCAAGGCAACAAATTCCCCTAGAAACTCGCGCAAAGGGCCCGCCGCGTCATCAAAATTGATGAAGACGAAGCCGCGATAGGTTTCGCAGCGCACCTCTGCCAAGCCGTGGTCCGACTTTTCGAAACAGGCAAAATCGTGTTGACTGGGCACCGCCTTCAAGGCGCCGTCCAGCGCGTAACTCCAGGAGTGGTACGGACAGACGAACCGCGAGGCTCGTCCTTCCTCCTCAAGCAAGAGGGGCGAACCTCGGTGCCTACAGGTGTTGTGGAATGCGCGAATCCGATCGTCCTTTCCTCGGGAAAGGATCACGGATCGATCGAGGTGGCGAAAGAGTCGGTAAGATCCTGGCTCTGGCAGCTCCGAAGCTATGCCGGCGAGCAACCACGCCCGATCCCACAGCCCTTCTTTCTCGAGGGCCGCAAACCGGGGATCGGTGTAGCGTCCAACCGGAATGGGCGGCAAGGCAGGAAAGTCGCTCGGGTGTTCGGTCCGGGTCAACTGATCGTCCATCGTCCGCTTGAGCAATTGCAATGCAGCTTCATGCATGGGCTGTCCTCCTTGGTCTTCTCGTCTCCCGATGCGGGCAGGATGACGGGGTGGTGCGAAAGCGAACCTGCAATCCGATAGGGTTCAGTGGCGGAAATCCGATCAGTACGGATCGAAGCAATAGGCACAGATCTTGTTACCGTCGGGATCGAGCAAATAGGCGCCATAGGCGTGGGGGACCGCATGCCGCCGTCCCGGCTCCCCTGCATCGGTTCCACCTGCCGCCAATCCGGCCGCATGAAACTGGTCGACTGCAAGCCTGCTGGGCGCCTTAAATCCCAAGGTCGCGCCATTTGACGAAGTCGCGCAGCCTTTCAGGGGGTGCAGAATGAGCAATTCCGGAACAGTGCGCCCGTAGCCGAGACCTTGTTCCTGAAACGGACCCAAATTGGCAATACTGAGCGGCAGCAGCGCAGCATCATAGAAGCAGGCAGCCGGCTGCAAGTCGTTTGTGCCGAGGCACGCGTGGGTAAAAATGCCCATTTTCTTTCCCAAAAAAACAACTCAAGCAGGCGATCTCGATTTGCCGTCCGATGCAGTTGATGGGGCTGCTTGTGGGCATCAGGCCATCCCAAATGCACTCTGGCTCGAGCAGCAAATTATTGACGCGTTCAAGCGCCGGCCGAAAAAGCCTCAGCCACCGCGCGTGTATCCATGTACTCCTTGCCCGAAACGATCTGACCGTCTCGGATGATCAAAAGGTTATGGTACTCGTTGCGATAGACCCGGTCCGGAAAGACCATCTCGCCGCTCACTTCCACGGCAACCCGCTCACCTTCGGCGGTGATTCCGACAACGTTCGCCGTGCGCCGCTCAGCCGACAGCAATCCGCCCTTCACGCTGGCGATGAAATCCGCACGCGTCATGTCACCATGGCCCAATATCCACCATCGGCAATCGGGGTGCTGCAAAGCCTCGATTGTCTCGAGATCCCCTTCCTCCACGGCCCGCATATAGCGCCGTGCAATTGCCTTGTTTTTCTCGATATCGCTCACCGCTTTTCTCCGCTGCCTTCATCAAAGTGCCGTTCGCAAATCTACACGTTCCGATACGACTTTCGTTGATCGTCCATTCCCCCTGGCTAGCTCCCTTTTCGGATCGACAGGAGTGCGAGATAGGAAACACTCTGCTGCGGATCCGCCGCCAGGCGCGTGGCAAGCCTTGTTCTTAATTCTATCATCAGGCGCTCCGGATCTCTGTTGCAGCCTATCTGGGCCAGGAAATTGGGCCCGTTCGCCGCGCACATCATCGACGACCACTGAAAGCCGAACGCCTCCGCGTCCCCGGTCTCGCGGTAGGAATCCCAGAATGGATCGGGAGAACGGACGCAAGACACGTGCACTATCGAGAGGTCAGGAAGGAGCCCCTGCTCGAACGGCGCCTTCAATTGCTCCAGGGAACGTCCCGCCGATGGAGAGGTCGCCATGAATGTATCGTTGTCATCGAGCAGGCCCTCGCTCCTCAACTCGAGGAGCGCTGCCCAGAAGTGGCCTGCCATCCATTCGAAGCCATGTCGGTCGCCGCCACGCCCCATGAACTGGCACACTAGACGCCCTCCAGCCCGCAATTCCCGCGACCGGGCCCGCAGGAAATTGAGCAAATCCTGGGCAAGCACGTCATCGACCACTTCGCGCGCGCGGACGCTGCTGCTGTATACGGCCCAGCCGTGATCGGCGACATTCACGGGGTTGTGGCTGAGCCAATGCAAGGCGTTGGACGACCAACCCAAGTCCACGCTGTCGGAGGGTAGAATCTGCTCGAAATAAGATCGACCCACCGCCATCGGGAATACATCTCTCCGGTCCGCAAGGTAGCTCTCCGATTCGGTCGCCAGGAGCCCAAACAACGACGAGTAATCGTTGGATGGGAGATCGGTATGAATAATCTCCAGTGGTCGTTGGACGTCGTGAGCCCTCAAAAGGTCGATGGCTGTGCCCATGGGAAGCTGCGAATTGCGCCCTTGCGAGGCGCCGTAATCCACAATCCGAACCAAGCCCTGGGAATTCGCAGTGACAGTTCCCACTGCCTCCTCCCAGAGAGGAAGCGCCGAATGAAGATTGGCGTGCTGCAAACCGGAATGCCGGTTGTAAGCACCTGCTCCTGCCATCGGGGCAATCGCTTGGCGCACGGGATCAGCCATAGAAAGCCTCCGCCAGCCGCGCGCTGTATGTCCGGCTCTTTTCCGGCGAGAGGCCATAGTGCGGAATTACGGGCGTAATCGCGTCTGCCGCCAGTGCGCGCCTGGCTACGCCGGCGCGTACCTCGTCTACGTCGCCTACGACCGCGATGCTCTCCACCATCTCGTCCGGGCATGCGGCAGTCATCGCCGCTAGATCGCCTCGCGCAAATGCCGCCTGGATAGCGGAGGCTTCCTTGCCGAAGCCGATCTCCTCGAAATAGCGCAGATATTGCGGGGACTGGCTGTAATAGGCAACGGTCGCCCGGCAATCCTGTATGGCCTCTTTGCGATCCGGATCGATCGCGGTGAAGATCGAAAGGTTGAGTGAAAAATCTCCGCGCTCTCGTCCGGATTTGTCGAGCCCTGCCCGGATACTCGGAATGACCTCGCGTTCGATCCAGGCCTCGTTCCACAGAGGGTGGCCCAAAAGTCCATCGGCAATCTCGGCAGCCTGAAGGCAAGCCTTCTGGAATACGGCAGGAAGATAGACCGGAATTTCACTTCGCACGGGCGGATGCAGAAGGCGAAAGTGCGAAAGGTCAAGACTGTGGTAATCACCCTTGAGGTGTGACAGTTCTCCGGTGTGACCGAACGCCACGATCTTGCGGATCATGCCAACAACTTCGCGCATGTGTGCAAGCGGCTTTCCATAGGTCGAACCGAACGATCCTTCTGTCTGGCTTTGCGCGCTGGAACCAAGTCCCAGCACGACACGGCCGCCACTGATCAGATCGAGATCAACCGCGCTGCAAGCGGTCTCAAGCGGGCTGCGCACGAATGCCAGGGCGATGCCCGTCCCGAGTTTGATTTTCTGCGTCGCAGGCGCGGCGGCCGCGAGGGTCGAAAATGGCGCCCCAAACATTTGGGGTGCCCAAACTCCCTCGACTCCGGCGGCTTCGTAGCTTCGCACCGATGCGACCAGCTCCTCACCGGGCATAGGCGCGATTTGCGCCCAAACAGCTTTTCCTTTTGCCATGCTATCGCCTTTCAGAAGCCCTTGGTGTCGAAATAGTCGCGCCACGCCGTAATGTACGGCCCGTCCATCTCCAGTGCGCCCATCAGCCGCAGCGAAACGAGTTCCGCGCCGTCTGCTCCGTAAAAAATATCGCTGCGCTCCGAGAGGACGACGTTGCCATGCGCTGCTGCGTGGTGAACAACGACTTCGCAGCGCTCGAAGGGAATGCGGGCCAGGAAACGCTCAACGAAGGCCATCGCTTCCTCGATTCCGACTGTCGTCGCCACGCCAACATTTTCCCAGCGCGTGACGGACGTGAATCGCTTCCTCATTGCCGAGATCATGTCTTGCGCGGTGCCGCCGCTTTCATCGAAAAATGCCAGCACTTCCTGCAACGGCCCCGCCATATTCGCCTCCCCGATCTGCAATCGGGGCACCATGGGGACTGATGGCAGGCAATGCCCCTGCCGAAAGATAGCCAGCCCGCGTCAGGGCCGGCGCCCTGGCCTTCATCACCTTGGGAAGATCGGAATCCCTCGTGCCTGGCATTGGCCGTTCGTTGCCCCCACAATCATTTGCCGCAACATGACGTCGCTTCGGCGACACTATGTCCTCGTGTTGAAAGTCATAGTTGCAGCATGCTGCACAGCTCTTCCTATAGTGCTGCGGCACAAGCGAACGGGAGTGCCGCAACCATGAGCGCCGTCGACGAACTGATCGCACTTGCACGATCAGCAGACCCATTCCGCAACGCCCCGGAACAGTTGGCCGAACTGCAGCTCGAAGCCGCACGAGAACGTTTTTCCGAGCGGCGCGGACAGATCGGTGTGCTGAACAAGCGCGCCAGAGAGGCAGGGATCGACAGCATAGACGGGCTGTCCGATCTTGTGCCCCTTCTCTTCGCTCACACAAACTACAAAAGCTATCCGGAAGCCTTTGTCGACAACGGGCAATGGGCTCACATGAACCTATGGCTTGGCACGCTCGCAACCTATCCCACAGACAACATCGACGTGTCGGACGTGCGCGACATCGATGAGTGGTTGGACCGCGCACGTTTGGCCGGCCACCACGTATTTGCCTCGAGCGGAACGTCTGGAAAATCCTCATTTCTGGATCAGTCGGACCAGGACCGGGACGTCAGCGTCACCGCCTGTCTGCACGCCGCTGACCTGTCCACGCCCGGCTACGTCGCCGATCACTCGCGCTCGGTCTTCACAATGATGCCGGAGCGCGGCACCCATAAGATGATCGATTTCTGCAACCGCCACTTTCCTCGCTGGGCAGCGCCCGGCGAACTGCACCGATTGAGCGAGGATCCGATCCGTGCGTTCGATGCCATGAGGCCTGCGCAATTGAGGCGTTTGTTGGCAGCAGGCAAGATCGGCCCAGGCGAGATCGCAGCCTACGAAGCCGAACTCGAGGTCCGCCGCATCAAGCGTGCAGCCGAGTTCGAGACCTGGATCGACCTGTTGGAAGACCGCCGGCACAGTCCCCTTTACATCGGCGTAATGTACGGCGTTGCCTGGCAGATCGTAGAAACGCTGCGAAAGCGCGGGGTAAAGAACGGAGATTTCCACCCCGACACTCTGATGAGCTTCGGGGGAGGCACGAAGGGCGCTGCGATCCCAGCAGACTACCGGGAAGAAATCCAGCAATTCTTCGGCGTCACGCCCGACCGGATTACCAGTTCTTATGCAATGGTGGAGATGAGCGGCTTATGCGCCAAGATCCAGCCGACCGAGTCTTATGCGGTACCCCCGTGGATCGTCCCCTTGGTTCTCGACAAGTCCGGCGAACATCTGCTCGGCACGACCGGTGACATGGGCCTCGTCGAGGGGCGTATGGCATTTTTCGACATCCTCGCCGATGCGCGTTGGGGCGGCGTGATTTCCGGCGACAAGGTCCAGGTGGAGTTCGGATCGGGCCTTGAAGGGGTTAAGACACCGGTGATCCACGCGGTAGCTCGTTATGCCGATCTCGAAGAGGGCGAGGACAAACTCAGCTGCGCGGGATCCATCGACTCCTACGTCCGCGGGTCGATCTCGTCTTCCCCGACTGTCGCGGCTTGAACGAGGATACAGTCATGCGACCGGAAAGCATGTCCAACGAGCCGAGCCTGCTGATAGCGCACGTCATAAAGGGAGAAGTACAGCTCGACGCTGCAATCGAGCATCGCTCCCGAGCGAGCGCGAGCCCGGTGATGACCCCTGCACTGGATCTCGACGCGCTAATTTGGCCCAGACGCGACCCCGGACCTGCATTCGAAACGCCGCTGGCGGAAATCGTCGATTTCCTCGTCGAGGTCGGCAAGGCACTCGATTTCGATAAAAATGCCTATCTACAGGAAGCGGCAGCCCTCAATCTCCACTGCAATAGTCTTGGCGCGCGGATTCTGGAAAACTGCTACAGGGACATCGGATGGTTTTTCGCGCGCGAGGCTGTCGAAGCCGAGGCGGAGCAATCTCTCGGTTGGCTCGGCGCTAATGACGGCTGGGTTAGACGTGATATCCAGGGCCAAGCCTTCGACATCCGGGCGTTTCCGCCACGCATGGTCCATATCCTTGCCGGGAATGCCCCCATCGTGCCGCCAGTGACGATCGTGCGCGGGGCTATCAGCAAGGGCGTTCATTTGCTGAAGATGCCCTCGAACGACATGTTCACTGCCACGGCACTTCTGCGCACGATGGCTGATGTCGGGCCCAATCACCCGGTGACACGCTCGTTCTCGGCGGCCTATTGGCGCGGCGGCGATACCGCGATCGAGGAGCACATCTTCAGATCCCAGTATTTCGACAAGCTGGCGGTGTGGGGTGGCGAAGCGGCCGTTCGCCATGCAATGAAATATGCAGCTCCCGGTTTCGAGATCATATCCTTCGACCCTAAGATTTCGATTTCGCTGATCGGCAAGGAGGCTTTCGCAGGAATGCCTATAGCCGAGATCGCCCGGCGCAGCGCGGCCGATATCATAGCCTTCAATCAGGACGCTTGCAGCTGCGCTCGCTTCCAGTTTGTCGAGGGATCCTTACCGCAAGTCGATTCCTATTGTGAGGCACTCGTGGCCGAGATGGCCAAGGATGTTCGGTATGGGAATGGAAATGGCGGACCCCGTCCTCCCGAGGCATTGTTGGACGAACTCGACATGCTCGGCAATCTCGAGCCGATCTACCGTGTATTCGGACAACCCGACGGCACCGGAATGGTGGTTCGTTCAAACGATCCGGTCGCATTCAATCCCGGTGGAAAGCTTGTCAACGTGGTTGCCGTCTCCAGCCTGGCAGAGGCTATTTCGCATGTCTCCGTGGCCACTCAGTCGGTCGGTGTCTATCCGCCCGGCCGCATCACGCAGTTGCGCGACGGGCTGTCGTCGGCCGGCGCGCAACGCATCGTCGGCCTTGGTAACATCAATAGCGGAAAGTTCGGCGGCCTGCCGCACGATGGGGGATGGCCCGTCCATCGTATGATGCATTGGGTCGTGACTGAAGCAGAGAGAGAGCCAGCACAGCCATGAACCGCATGCATACAGGAACGCTTTCCCTCGACACCTACCGGCTGCTTGGCCGCTCGGGATTGCGGGTCTCGCCTTTGGCTCTGGGTACAATGACGTTCGGCGAGGAATGGGGCGCTGGCGAAGAGGAATCCCGACGGATTTTCGATGCCTACGTCGATCAGGGCGGCAATTTCATCGACACCGCGGGATATTACGCTGACGGCGTTTCGGAAGATTTGACGGGTAAATTCGCCGAGGCAAAGCGCAACAGACTTGTTCTCTCCACCAAATACTCCCTGACGAGATCGGTTGGAGACCCCAATGCTGCCGGAAACAGCCGGCGCAACATGATGCAGACCGTTGAGACGAGCCTGCGCCGACTTCGCACCGATCGCATCGATCTGTTATTTCTCCATGTCTGGGACGATAGCACCCCCGCAGACGAAATCATGCGCGCCTTTGATGACTTGGTGACCCAGGGCAAGGTTCTTTATCTGGGTCTGTCGGATACGCCCGCCTGGCAGATGGCGCGATTGCAGACGATGGCCGACCTGCGCGGCTGGACTCAGTTCGCAGCGTTGCAAGCCGAATACAATCTTGTGGAGCGTACCGCCGAGCGGGATCTCATGCCTGCCGCGGAAGCACTCGGCATTGGCGTGATGCCGTGGTCTCCTCTTGCCAGCGGCTTGCTGTCCGGCAAATACGCGGTTCGGCGCAGCGGAGAGGGTCAAGACACCGGAGGTCGCGGCACCATGCTGGCGGCTGCGGGCAAGCTGGATGCTCGTACGTTGGCCATTGCAGACGCCGTTCAGGCAGTTGCCGACGATGTCGGCGCTACTTCGGCACAAACAGCCATCGCTTGGACTTTGGCGAACCCGACCGTGGTCTCGCCGCTGCTGGGTGCACGAACGATGCGGCAATATGAGGACAATGTAGCCGCTCTCGCCGTTTCGCTGGATCTGCTCCATCTCGAGCGATTGGAAGCGGCCAGTTTCACTCCGAAAGGCTTCCCGCACGACTTCCTGGCATCGGACTTCATTCGCCACGGATTGACCGCCGGCACCAAAGTGCGAGCCCGAGCAAGCCGATGGAGTGCTGGCTCAGGTTGCCCGGATTAGCCGTCCGGGGGCTTTGCCGGAATCGACGCCATCCCGACGAGTGATGACGCCGCTTACCATCGTCGCACGATATCCGTCTTGTCTCGATGACGAATTCTGGCTTTCCATGGGGGGTCACTACAACGAAGAACGGTCCCGATATTCGCGCGGAGTCAGGCCGGTTGCCCGCCGGAAAGCCGCCGAAAAAGCGGCCGGGCTCTGAAAACCGCAATTACCGGCGATAACCTTGATCATCATTGCATCGTCGCGAAGTTGCTCCTGAGCCCGGGCGATACGGCGCTTGGCGATGTAGCCCGTCAACGTCTCTCCCGTGGTCGCGCGAAAGGTGCGGATGAGATGTCTGGGACTGGTGCGAATTTCGGCAGCGAGGCAGGATACCGAGAGGTCGGTGCCCAAGTCCGCTTCGATCCTGTCTCTCACTCGCTGCAATCGCCAAACCGGCATTTGTCCGGATCCGGCATCCTGAGGAGATCCCGATTTCTGGAAATGGCGGCACAGCTCGACCACAAGGAGGAGCGCCATGCTCTCCAGCAGAATTGCCTGACCGAATCCCGGATGCCGCAGTTCATTGGCCAATCGGGCAAGGCCCTTCCTTATCGACACGCTCTGAACATCGAGACAAGGAGCCAGATCAGCAATCCGTTCATCTTCGAACAGTTCCTCGGCGCGCTCGTTGGCGAACGTCAGGCAAAGAAGGCTATGCTCACCAGGCTCACTCCACGTCGCAAATTCGCCGCCCTTTGGCAGAAACACGACGTCTCCCGGAGGATCGGCCAATTCGTTGGCGGACCTGAAAAATCGCGAGTTTGGACACCGCGGGCCGAGCGAAAAATCAAGGTAGTATGAATTCGGCTCGTACAGAGCGCGACTGCCCTCATTCCAACCGAAATGGCGGATGTCCGCAAAAATGCCATTGATTTCGATTTCGCGTTCGATGCGGAAATGAGACGCCGTGTGAGGTGCGCACATCGGCAAATCGCCTCGAACCGCAATGCCCATGTTCGGCCTCCTCGTCAGCCGAATTGTTTCGCTCGTAGATGGAGCCAATCCGGTCTTCGATGTCATGCGCCGAGCAGGCCCTCCTCCGACCCGCCCGGCGCGTACGTTTCAAAGCAAGGGGCCTCGAAACGCTATAACTCTATTGTTGGCCACTTTGCGGCGAACCACCGTATATCGCAACCTTCCTTCGGATAGGGCGCCTGATCACCCTGATAGCAGATCATTTCAAATGGACTTGGTCAGTTCCAGCGCGGCGATGAACAGATCCGCCACGAGGCCGACGTCGGCGACCTGGAAGATCGGAACGTCCTCGTCCTTGTTGATGGCGATGATGATCTTGGAGTGCTTCATGCCGGCAAGGTGCTGGATCGCGCCCGAGATGCCGACCGCGATGTAGACTTCCGGAGCCACGATCGTGCAGGTCTGGCCGACGTGATAGTCGTACACGTAACCCGCGTCGGCCGCAGCGCGCGAGGCGGCGACGGCAGCGCCGAGCGGCAATGACCTGCTCGAACGTTTCCGAATCCTTCAGCGCGCAGCCGCCCGAAACGATCACCTTGGCGCTCGTCAGCTCCGGACGTTCCTACTTGGATTCGGCACCCACGAGTTGGAGAGGCACGCGTCAACAGCACCAGATACGGGGCATTTAATCACATCCGTAAGCCCGCAAGAATGCGTCTACGGCGCCCCCAACGGCTTCCTCGACTTGATAATCAGGCTCAGCCCCGAATAGTTGGGGTTCGAGAACCCCCGCTTCCAGCAGTCCGCGCAAATGCGCGGCGATGATCACCGGCGACCCGGCCCTGAGCTTGCCCTGCATCTGAAGTGGGGCAATGAACGCAGCGATTTCCTCCGTCCCGCGTAGAGGGCCGAGTTTATAAAGCCTGTCCCCCAGCGTGGTATTCGCACCTTCCGCCACCGCCGTCCGCATGATTGCAAGATTGTATTTGGACGTGACGAAACCGAGGTACTCGATCCCGAAGCGGAGCAGTGCGGTGCGAGGGTCATCGGCAGAGGCCTTTAGCCGCTCCATGATCTCCATGCCCCGCTCTTCCATCGCCCCGATCATGGCCGCGGCGAAGAGATCATCCTTGTTCTTGAAGTAATTGTAGAGTGTGCCCTTCGAACCGCCAACGCGTGCGGCGATGGCCGCCATGCTTGCCCGCTCGTATCCCACCTCAAGAAACAACTCGATTGCCGTATCGAGGATTGTCTGCCGGCGGCTGTCTGTCTTCACACGCACGGGTCTTCTTTCATTTGTGCACTGGACTGTACGCTTTTCGCTTTGCGAGACAAGCGCGAATTCATGAATTGATGACCGGCCGCACGGCTATGACGATCGTTCGAGTCGAGATGGAGTGGTTCGTGAACCCAGGGATTCTGCGGCACTGACCCTATCACGAAAAATGCCTTCAGCGGGAATGAGAGGGAGCTGGCAAAAACGAAGCGATTTGAGCTGGAGCTTTTGCATGAAGAAGTCGAAGTTCACTGGCGGGCAGATTGCGTTTGCGCTGCGCCAGGGGGAGGTCGGCACGCAAGTCGCCGAGGTGCGCCCTTCGAGGGGCCGCTTCCCGATGTGCCATGGCCCCGAACTCATCTCTCGGGCGCTCGACCATTGGACCTAGATGAACCGTCTCAAGCTGGACTTCAGCAGGCCCGGAAAGCCTACCGACAATGCCTCCGTGGAGAGCTTCAACGGACGGCTGCGCGATGAATGCCTCAACACGCACTGGTTCTTGTCTTTGGACGACGCCAGAAGCAAGATCGAGGCGTGCGGACGGACTTCAACGAGACCCGACCTCACACATCGCTGGGGTTCATGACGCCGGCCGAATTTGCTTCATCGGCCGGGGTTACCCCCGCCCGATGAAGCGCCGGATCTCTCGTTCTGGCCGGTGGCAGAACTGGCACAGGGTTATGAAAAGCCGGCTTTTCTCGCGATAGCCGGATCAACAAAGGGGGAAGGCTATTGCGCCGGCGCTCAACTGCCGCTGGCGTGGCCACATCCAACTACCGCGTGTTATCATTCACCGTGATATTCGCGTAAACGCTGCTCAGCCATGACGTTTACCGCCTGACGAACTTGATGATCTTCCACGTGGACGTAGCGCATGAATGTCGCCAGCCGCCGATGACCTGTTAATGCCATACCGACTTTCAACGGTACGCCGGAGTTTGCAATGTCAGTCGCCGCCCGGTGGCGGAGTCCGTGTGTTCCTACCCCAGGCACATCACATGCTCGTAGTATGCGCTTCCAGACGCGATAATAGGTAGCGAAATGAAGATGCTTGGCGCCACATCTCCTTCCCGGAAAGACAAATGGAGAACCTTCTTTACGCGGTATACTTGCCAGAAGACGTGCAACGTCAGACGAAAATGGCTTCCACATTGCTCCAGTTTTGCTATCCGGCCAAATTACACAATTTAATTCAAAATTTATCCAGGCCCATTCAAGAGCAATGATTTCCGATGCTCGCGCTGCAAAGGCAAGTTGAAGCCTGATCGCCATGACGCAATCAGGGTATAAAAAGTTTTCCAATTCAGATTTGCCGAGATACTCGATTACCCGCTGCATCTCAGTAATTGTCAACAATCGCGTGGTCTTGCCCTGAGCATACCGTTTAACTCCGTTACACGGATTACTGCCTTTCTCACAAAAACCCCATTGCTCAGCGCAGGTGAACATTGATTGCATGTCATTAAGCATTGAGTTTGCCAGCCCCGGCTTGCGACGCCACGCATCCATAAAAAGGACAATGTCCTGACGGGAGAACTCGTCAATTTTGCAATTACCGAAGGTAGGCAAGATCACTCTCCTAAATCGGTAAACGCGCCCTTTTTGGGTAGATTTCTTATTGTTAACCTCCACATGCCGGCGAAAAAACATTTCGGAGAACTGCTGGACAGTGGGGGAACCCCGTCTCTTTTGACGTTCGACGGAAGGATCAAGGCCACCTGCTGCCTCGCTGATCCATCGTTGCGCGACAGCCCTGGCCTGTTCGACCGTCAGTTGCCCGAACTGGCCAATGGCGGGCTTTCGCCGACGCCCTGATACGTTGCGATACTGAACCATGAAAACCTTCCGTCCGGAAGGCGTCACCTTACATAGGAAGCCCGGCACTTCAGTATCTCGCAGCTCGTAATCAGACAGCGCGGGCCGGGCAATTTCGACAACGCGTTTCGTCAACTTCATCTTCGGCATAGTTCTACATTCCTATCGAAATCCAGGAGCCAAATAGGAGCGGATCGGACATAACCTTTAGCGAAGCCGGGAATGCTTGATCGAAGCATACAACATATATAAAGCAATCTAAACAATGGCTTGTCGCACTCCGTCGCAATCTGGCGATTTGTAGAGTGCACCATTTCTTGACCGTCACCAGCTTCATTGCCGGCGGCACGGCGGCGGGCCCGCTCGCGGTGGACAGCGTAACCGGCAAAGTGTTCCAGGGCCCGGCGATCCCCTACAAGGAGGAGCGCGCCTATTCGTGGGAAGGCGGGCTGAAGGCCGACTGGCTGGGCCACCGCCTGCGCACCAATCTGGCGCTGTTCCATGTGCGCTATTCCAACTTGCAGACGCCGATCTTCGCCTCATCCGGCTGCGTGACTTCGCCCAGCGGCATTTGCGAACCCATCGTCTCCTCTCAATACACCGCCAACTTCGGCAAGGCCCGCGCCTTCGGGCTGGAGTTCGAAGTGACCGCGATCCCCATCGAGAACCTGACGCTGAGCGCCAGCGGCAGCGTGACCGATTTCAAGTATCTGGAAATCTCGCCCGAAGTGCTGGCGAGCGGCGGCGTCAGCAAAGTCTCCGACTATCCCGAAACGATGCGCCCCACTTTCATGTCGAACCTCTCGGCCGAATACGTGCAGCCGCTGGATAACGGGATGCGCCTTGCCCTGCGCGTGGATGGGGCGCTGCGCTCCAAGATCGTGGTCGGCACCAGCGTGTTCAGCAGCGCCGGCTTCGCGGCGGCGGGCCTGCCCTACACCAACGACTACATGAATGCGGAGAATACCCAGAAGGCGCTGCTGACGCTGAATGCGCGGCTCTCGCTGATGGACCTGCCGCTGGGGCCGACGACCGCGACCGTCTCGGTCTGGGGCCGGAATCTCACCAACAAGCAGCAGATCAACATCATCTCCAACACCGGCGTGACGGCTGCCGCACTGTTCGACGATCCGGTGACTTACGGCATCGATCTTTCGGTTAAGCTGTAGGTATCTGTTTGGAAAATGCCCTAGAGGGCATTTTCAGAGCGGCACCGGCCCACTCCCCCACCCGACCATCCACGAGTGTATCCTGATGGGTGGTCGGGTGGGGGAGTGGGCCGGTGCCGCCAAAATCCGCCTGCGGCGGATTTTCAAACAGACCGCAAAATATGCATTCGGCCGGTGGCGATGGGGCTTTCCCGATCCGCTTGCCAACAGGTCGCGTCCACATTCACCACCCGTTTGCCCAGGCGCACGATGCGCGCCTGGGCATAGCTTTCGACCATCAACCCGCCGCGCAGGAAGTCGATGGTGATGTTGATCGGTCGGGGGCGCTCTGCCGCCACTTCGCCCTCACCCGCCAGCGCGGCGAGGCAGGCGAGTTCGAGCAGGCTGCCGATCACGCCGCCGTAGAGAAAACCTTGCCTCCCCTCCAGCGCGGGTGAAGCCGGCATGACGAGGCCGGCATTGCCCTGCGCGTCGGTCCATTCGCGCACGCCCAGCAATTGCGCATAGGGGGCTCGCTCGATCATGGTTCGCTCGTGAAAAAGAAGCTGGCGGCCGCGAAGGCGACCGGATTGGCGGGATCGCCGTCATGCACCTCGCAGCGGGTGAAGGCCACGCGGCGCGTCACCCGGTGGCAGGTGGCGCGGGCGTGGAGCGTGCATTCGGGACGCGCCGCGCGCAAGTAATCGACCCTGAGGTCCAGCGTCGCCATCGGCTCCCACCGCCGCGTGCGCGCAATGATCGCCGCCCCCGCCGCCGCATCGATCAGCGAGATGACCGGGCCGGAGGAAACGAGACCGGAGGAGCCGGGGCCCGAGCCCGCATCCATCAGGAACGCTGCCGAGAACGGACAGGCCAGTTCGGCCCAATCCGCTCCGGCCGCGACGTGATAGATGCCCAGCAGGGCATGATGCCCGCGCGGGGGCATGGACTTCAGTCGCTCGAACGGGTCCTCCGGCTCCATCGCGGCGTCAGGCCGTCCAGCGCGGTTCGCGCGGCAGGCCAAGGCCGCGCTCGGCGATCAGGTTGCGCTGGATCTGGTTGGTGCCGCCGTAGATCGTGTCCGCGCGGCTGAACAGGAACAGGTTGGGCAGCGTATCCCACTCGTAATCCTGATGCGGCGTCACTTCGCCCGCCTGCCCCAGCACGTCCATGCCCAGTTCGCCAAGGTTGCGGCGCCATGTCGCCCACTGGATCTTGTAAGTCAGCGCGGCGCCATCCATGCGCGAATTGTCGGTCTGGGAAAGCATCCGCAGTGCGCCGTAACGCATCAGACGCAGGCCGATCTCTGCCTTTGCGATGCGCTGGCGGATCAGCGGATCGTTCGCCGCGCCATTGGCCTTGGCGGCGGCGATGATCTCATCCAACTCGTTGCGGAAGCCCATCTGCTGGCCCAGCGTGGACACCCCGCGCTCGAACGCCAGCAGGCCCATCGCGATCTTCCAGCCTTCGCCCACGCCGCCGATATAGCTGTCCGCCGGGCAGCGGGCGTCGGTGAAGAACGTCTCGTTGAATTCGGCATCGCCGTTGATCTGGCGGATGCCGCGAATCTCGATGCCGGGCTGGTCGATCGGCATCATCAGGAAGGTCAGCCCGCGCGGGCCCTGGCTGGCCTCTTCCGTGCGCGTGACCACGAAGATCCAGTCCGAGATATGGGCAAGGCTGGTCCAAATCTTCTGGCCATTGACCACCCATTCCTCACCTTCCAGCCGCCCCTTGGTGCGCACGCCGGCAAGGTCGGACCCGGCATTGGGCTCCGAAAAGCCCTGACAGAAGATCGTCTCGCCCGCCGCGATGCCGGGCAGGAAGCGCTGCTTCTGCTCTTCGGTGCCGAACGTCAGGATCGTCGGCCCGGCAAGTTCGATGCCGATGTGGTTGACGCGGCCCGGCACGCCGGCGCGGGCATATTCCTCGGCAAAGATCACCTGCTGGGCCAGCGTGGCATCGCGCCCGCCCCATTGCTCCGGCCAGCCAATGCACGACCAGCGATGCGCGGCGAGTTGCTTTTCCCATTCCTTGCGGCGTTCCGGGCTGCCGGTCAGCTTGGTGATGCCCTTGATGTCGCGGAATTCGCCCGCCATCTGGCCGTTGAGCCAATCGGCGCATTCCTGGCGAAAATGCTCGTCCGCTTGCGAAAATCCCAGCTTCATGCCGCTTCTCCCAAAATCATCGCGGCCACCTGTTCGCGGTGCCAGTCCCCCTTGCCCAGCAAGGTCTGGAGCGAACGCGCGCGCTTGAAGAACAAGTGTGCGTCATGCTCCCATGTGAAACCGATGCCGCCGTGAAGCTGGATCATGTCCGCCGCGCAGCGAAATGCGGTATCGGCGGCGAAGGACTTGGCCGCGTGGAGCGCCAGCGGGGCTTCCTCGCTCCCCTCATCCACCGCGCAGGCCGCCCAATAGACGGCAGAGCGGGCCTGCTCGATCTCCACCATCATGTCGGCAAGGCGGTGCTTGTAGGCCTGAAACGAGCCGATCGGCCGGCCGAACTGCACACGCTCCCGCGCATAGTCCACCGTGCGGTCAAGGCTGGCCTGCGCGCCGCCCAATGCCTCTGCAGCAAGGCCGACCAGCGCGGCGCGGTTGGCCGCTGCGAGTCCTTCCGCCGGATCGTGCAGAGCCTCCGCCGAAGTGCCGTCAAACCGCACTTCTGCCAGCGGGCGCGTCTGATCCATCGTCGTCTGCGCAGAGACGGAAACCCCCGCCGCATCGCGCCGCACCAGCCATGCGCCGCTGCCATCGGTGACCACGAAAACCTCGGCCAGCGCACCATGCGCGACGAAGCCGGAACCGCCGGTGAGCTTCCCGTCGCGCGCCTCCAGCGCGGCATCCTCGACGAAGGCGGCAATCGCCTCCCCCGAAAGCAAGCCCGGCAGCCACGCATCGCGCTGCGCCTCACTGCCGCCCGACGCAATCGCCTGCGCGGCCAGCATCAGGCTGCCCAGCATCGGCAGCGCAGCCACGTGTGCGCCTGCCGTCTCTGCAAGGATCGCCAGTTCGACCAGTCCAAGGCCCGCCCCGCCCGCATCTTCCGCGATGGAGATACCGGAAAAGCTCAGTTCCTGGCAGTAGTCACGCCACAGTGCCCGGTCGATGCCTTCACCTTCCATTGCCGCGCGCGTGCGCGCACTGGTCGCATTTTCGGAGAAGAAGGCACGCGCCGTCTCCGCAATCATCCGCTGTTCGTCGGTAAACGTGAATTCCATTTCAACCCGCTTTCACGATCTCAGGCACCCGACGGTCGACCCGCGCAGAGAGCGGCCGTGTTCGCATCACGCCGCCCTTGCGTAGCCGCCGCCACCACGGCACCTGCATCCTCCCGCCGCGCCCTCACCCCTGCGGTAAATTGCGCGCTTGCAATCACGCTATATTACGCAAATCACCTTTTCAAGATGCACTTTGCGTATTTTTTATCTCAAAAATATCCGCAATGAATCCTGCGAGGACGCCCCTTGCCACTGAACGATCCGCACTGTCCCCCTGGATGATAGCTGAATCGAGAGGTGGACCATCTCGCAACAAGAAATCGATTTCACACACAATCGACGGACAACAATCGGATTAAGATCCATATTTGCGTATTGAATTAATGTTTTTACAACGCATATTGCGATTTGAAAAACATGACGAGAGGATTGCAAGCGATGGGCCAGACAGGCACCCCATTCCATCCGCGTCAGGCGCTCGATTTCACCGGAAAGACAGTTCTCGTCACGGGCGGTGGCGTCGGTATCGGGAGAGCCGTGGCGGAAAGCTTCAACGACGCCGGCGCCCAGGTGATCATTGCCGAGATCGATGCCGAACGCGCGAAGGCCGTGGAAGCCGATCTGCCCGGCGCACGTGTCATTCGATGCGATGTGCTCAAGCGTGAAACCCCGAAGGTTCTTGCAGAGCGGATCGCGTCGGAATTCGGCAAACTGGACGTGCTCGTCAACAACGTCGGCCATTTCGTGCACGCACGCCCCTTCGAAATGCTGGGCGAAGACGAGATCGACGAAATTCTCGATACCAATCTCGGCCATATCCTGCGGATGGACCGCGCGATGATTCCCCTGCTGCGCGCGGCCGGGCGCGGCGCGTCGATCATCAACATCACATCGATCGAGGCCTATCGCGGCATCCCCTATTGCTCGGTCTACGCGGCCGGCAAGGCGGGGCTGATGGGCTTCACCAAGAGCCTTGCACTCGAACTTGCCCCCGAAGGCATCCGCGTCAACGATATCGCCCCGGAAACCACCGATACCCCGCAAGTCGCGCTGGACTTCATGATCCCGCCCGAAAACCGCGACCATATGGACAAGTGGATCCCGCTCGGCCGCTTCGGCCATCCATCCGATTGCGCCGGGGCCGCGCTCTATCTGGCCAGCCCGCTTGCCTCCTGGGTGACCGGAACGGCCATCCATGTGGACGGCGGCGCACTCGCGGCCTCGGGCTGGATGCAGACCCCGCAAGGCGAATGGACGGTTGTCCCGATGATCAGCGCCAACGGCCTCAAAGTCCCGTCATGACGGCGCGGCACGAGGATCGCGCCGCCCTGCGCCGCACCGCCGCACTCTATGCGCGGGGCGCGGATCGCCGCTCAAAGGACGACTGGCGTGCGGTTCTTGCAGAGGAGGTGGAAATCACCGGCCCCGGTTTCGTGGCGAACGGTATCGAGGCCTGCCTGAAGTCCATCGATTTTCTGGCGCACGCGTTCAAGGCCACTCGTCACCTCGTCCACGATCAGATCGTGGAAATAGCGGGCGATCACGCCAGTGGAGAGACCCTGTGCACGGCGGAACATCGCATTGCGAATGCAGAGGGTCCGGACACCCTGATGTGCTGGGCGATCCGTTATCAGGACGAATGGCGGCGGGACGGTGCCAACTGGCGCTTCACCCGCAGGCACCTGATCGTCGACTGGGAAGAGAACCGGCCGGTCGGCGATCCAGGCCCGCCGCCCCCGCCGAATGTCAACCGATAGAACCACAATTGTACGGAGAGATTGTCCATGAAAGTTCTCGTCGTCGGGGGCACCGGCGCCCTTGGGGGCCATGCCGCGCTTCATCTTGCGGCAAAAGGCCATCAGGTCACCATCACCGGGCGCGGCACAGGCGCCAATGCCGCCACGCCCATGGCCAAGCTCGCCTATCTACAAGGCGACTATGTAACCGGCGATTTCACCCCGGATCGACTGGCGGGGTTCGACTGGGTCGTCTTTGCCGCCGGCAACGATCCGCGCCATGTGCCTGCGGGGGCGGACTTCGGGGCGTGGCTGCGGCAGGCCAATGACGTGGCCATTCCCGCATTCTTCGCCGCCGCGCGCGAGGCGGGCGTATCCCGTGCGGTGCAACTCGGCAGCTTTTACCCCCAGGCCGCTCCGTACCTGCTGGACGGCAATGTCTACATTCAATCGCGCCTTGCCGCCTGCGAAGGAGCGCGTGCCGAGGGTCGCGCTGGCTTCGACGTCTGCAGCGTGAATGCCCCCTTCATGGTCGGCACTGTCCCCGGCCTGCCCAGCGCGATCTTCGAACCTTACGCCCAGTGGGCCAAGGGACACCTGCCGATCCCGCCTTACGCACCGACCGGCGGCACAAATTTCATGTCATTCACGTCGCTTTCCGAAGCGATCGAGGGCGCGCTGGAACGGGGCGCCCCCGGCAAAGCCTATCTCGTCGGTGACGAAAATCTGTCGTTCCGGGAATACTTCCAGATGTTCTTCGACGCGGCGGGCCGATCCGATGTGCAACTGGAGGAACGGGACGCGGAAATGCCCCTGCTGCCCGACGTGGCGATCCCGCAAGGGCGCGGCAACTTCATCGATTACCAACCCGATCCCGTGGAAACCGCTCTGCTCGGCTATCGCCGGCAAGATGTCCGCGCGGCCGTGAACGATATCGCCGCCCAGTTCGGATAGGACGGATAGACACTATCGGCCGGCGTAACAGCCGGCCGATAGTCACCCTTTGGCGACGGCGCTGACGCCGACCACGCCATTGGTGAACTTCACCGTCTTCACCGCAATCGACGTTTCCACGTGCTGCACCCCTTCGACTGCCAAGATCTGGCGCACCGTGACCTCATGCAGATCCTCGATCTCTCGATAGAGGCAGGTGGTCATGATGTTGAATGGACCCAGCATCGTCATGATAGAATGGATCGTCGGGATCTGCCGCAATTCGCGGGCGATCTGCTTGAACCGCGTCATGTCCGCCTGGATCGAGACGAAAGCGGTTTTGGTACTGCGGTCCAGTTTAGGGCTGATCAGCGCGGTGAAGGCGATCAGGCCATCCTGCTGCAGCCGCTTCAGCCGCAGGCGGATAGTGCCTTCATTGACCCCCAGATCGGCGGCGATGCTGCGGTTGGACACGCGCGCATCCTTCGAAAGGATCGCGATGATGCGGTGATCGAGATCGTCGAGATCGGGCCAGCTCATTCCGCGTCCTCCACCGAATCCAGACCGAACTTGATGATGTCGAGTCCGATCGACTGGGTGATCGAGCGGATGCCCGCCACTTTCGAGAACTTCCTGGTCACGAACTGCGAAAGATCGTCCACGTTGGGCAGGGCCAGCAGCACGCTCACTTCGTAGCGGCCCGTCACCAGATAGGCGGCGAAGACTTCCTCGAACTGCGCCAGTTCTTCTGCAACGTCGCCCGGCGCGCGTCCGCTGACCTCGATGCCGATGTAGATCAGCACGTGATAGCCATGCACCGCGAAGTCCGAAACGGCGACCACGCGCAAGGTGCCGGACTCTTCCATGCGCCGCATCCGGGCGGAAACGGTGGTGGGTGCGATGTCCAGCGCCTTGGCGATCTGCTGGTGCGTGGCGCGGCCATTGCGCCGCAACTGCTCCACGATCTTCAGGTCCGTTTCATCGAAGTCCGCCAGATCGTCCATGCCCTCGCCCGTTTCTTTCCCATCGTTGCCGATAAGCGAAGGGTCTTGCCAGTATCGAAACGGCACGTCGAATCGAAAGCGCTTCTCCGCATTGGGAAATCCCCGGGCTTGATCGATGCTCAATCGCGTAGCAGCGAGCCGCCGTTGACGTGCCAGAGCTGGCCGTTGACCCATTCGCCGTCGTCGGAGGCGAGGAAGGCCACGGCGCCGGCAATATCGTCCGGCTGGCCAAGCCTGCGATGCGGGATCGCCTCCAGCATACCGGCCACATAGTCGTCGGTCAGGTGCTGGGCCACCGCCTCGGTCATCACCACGCCGGGGCAGATGCCGTTGGCGCGCACGCCCTGCTTGCCGAACTTGCGCGCGACATGGCGGACCAGCGCGTGCAGCGCGTTCTTGGTCATCGGATAGGCGACCTGCAGCGGATTGCCCGAAATCGCCGCGCCGGACGAGGTATAGATCATCGCCCCGCCGCCCCGCTCCAGCAGCACCGGCAGCGCCGCCTGCGTGGCGAGGAAATGGCTCTTGGCATTGATCGCGAAGGAACGATCCAGCACTTCCTCCGTGCAGTTCAGCACGTCGATATCGCCTTCCGTCCCTCCCGCGAGGTTGGAGTGGTAGAAGTCCAGCCCGCCGAATTCCGCCAGTGCCGCTGCCACGATCGCGGCCTGAGAGGCAGCGCTGGTGCCGTCCAGCCGCATGCCGATGACGTTGCCGCCCGCCACGCGCAGGGTCTGCGCGGTATCCAGCGCCCATTCCTCGACGATATCGCCGATCACCACCGAAGCACCCTCGGCTGCAAGGCGGCGCGCCGTTGCCGCACCGATGCCTCGCCCGCCGCCGGCTACGATGCCGACTTTGCCGCTCAATCCGCGCATTACCCGTACTCCTGAATTGTCATTGGCCGGCCGAGGCCGATCACACTTGCGGGCGCCGGTCCTTCCACGGCGCGGCCTGTTCCAGCTGACCGGCAAGGCGCAGCAGTCCCGCCTCGTCGCCGTAACGGCCGACGAACATCACGCCGATCGGCAGGCCGGCCTTCGACATGCCCAGCGGCACCGACATGGCGGGCTGGCCGGTCATGTTCTCCACTTGCGTAAAGGGTGAGAACGCCGCCGCGCGCGCGCCCCATGCGGCGAAATCGACACCCGGCGTCAGGTTGATCTTGCCCAGTTCCAACGGCGGCGCGGCCAGCGTGGGGGAGAGGATCATGTCGTAATCGGCCATGAACTGCGCCATCGTCAGCGCCGCCGCCTGCAGCGCATTGTTGGCCCGCACATAGTCCATGCCGGTGACGTGCTGGCCCATCTCCACGAAAGCCAGCGTGATCGGTTCCAGCACATCGGGGCCCACGGGAATGCTGGTGGCCTTGGCCCGGTCCAGCATGTCCGCCGCCACGGAAGAGGCGATCAACGCGAAACCGGCCGCGCCAAGGGCAGCCACGTCCAGCTTCGGCGCAGCCTCGACGACCGTGTGACCAAGGCTTTCGCACAGCCGCGCGGCGGCCAGCGCGGCATCGCGACACTCGGGATCGATCGGCGCGCGGGACGGCGCCTCCAGCATCAGCGCGATGCGCAGCTTGCCCGGCGCCTTGGTCACTTGCGCCAGGAACGTCTCATACGGGGTGGGCGCGGAATAGCGGCTGCCGGGCTCTACGCCGTGCGTAACGTCCAAGATCGCGGCGGAATCGCGGACGCTGCGCGTTACCGCGTGGTGCACCGAAAGCCCGCCCCACCCTTCCGTGCGCGGCGGCCCCATCGGCACGCGGCCGCGACTGGGCTTGAGGCCGAACAGGCCGCAGCACGATGCCGGAATGCGGATCGATCCGCCGCCGTCAGTCGCATGGGCAGCCGGGATCACGCCCGATGCCACCGCCACCGCCGCCCCGCCCGACGAACCGCCGGCAATATGCGCCGGGTTCCACGGATTGCGGGTAGCACCGGTCACCTGGTTCTCGGTCGTGCCGGTCAGACCCAGTTCGGGCACCGCGGTCTTGCCGAAGACGACGAAGCCCGCCTTCTCGATCCGGCGCACCAGTTCGGAGGTCACGTCGGGCCGGTAATCCTTGAAGAATCGGCTGCCGTTGCCGGTCGGCAGCCCGGCGATATAGGTGTTCAGGTCCTTCAGCAGCCAGGGCACGCCCCGGAACGGCCCTTGGGGAAGCCCGTTGGCAATCGCTGCGCGGCCATAGTCGTAATGCCGCTGCGCCATGAAATGCAGGCGCGGGTCTAGCGCCTCGGCCCGGCCGATCGCTGTATCCAGCAGTTCGAGTGGCGATACCTGACGCGTACGGACAAGCTCCGCCAGCCCCAGCGCATCGTGCGTATCGAGCGGATGGCCAGCCCCGGTCGCGGCCTTCGTGGCCGCAAGGGCAGGTGCGGCGGCAAGCCCCCCGGCCGCCGCCGCACCTGCGATCATCGTGCGACGGGTCATCGACGTTCCTTCTCCCGACATGTCCGCCATGTTCAATCCTGCTGGGCGTAGAAGCGGGAATAGAACTTGCGGAACTGCGGGATCGGACCGTCACCGTCGCAGATGATCGGAGAGGGCTCAAATTTCTGGCGGTCCCACACCACCTTGTCCTGATCGAACTGCTTGCAGATGTCGCGGATCAGGCCCTTGGCCAGCCGCCCCATCGGGCCTTCGGCCTGCGCCTTGGGCTGGGTGAAGCAGAAGCGGGCATGGACGTGATCCTCGCTCACCGGCGTAAGGCAGGCGATCATCAGCGTTTCGGAAATGCCGGTGAAGCGCGTCCAGCTCTGGCCCGGGCCCATCGTGTCATAGCTGATAAGGCCGTCCACTTCACCCATCGGCGTGCCCATCTTCGCCTTAACATCCGCACCGCGGCCCCATTCGCCCCAGCGCAGATCGCCCTGCGGCACATCGGCGGTGCCGTGGATGTACTTGAAGTGCGCAAAGTCCACGCCGTTTTCGGCCATGTTCTGCAGCGAACCCCAGACGTTCCATTCGTGGACCTCGTAATCGGTCCAGTCGGGATCGGTCGCCTCCGGCAGCACCGCCACTTCCCATAGCGGATCGGCGTCCTCAGGGTGATACCAGACCCAGATCCAGCGGTTCACTTCCACCACGTGCCAGGTGCGCACGCACTTGCGCTTCACCTGCGGCGGGATCGCGCGGGCATAGGGGATGTCCTTCACCACGCCCTCGTTCCCGTCATAGCGCCAGGCGTGGAACGGGCATTCCAGCAGGTTGCCGTTGACCTTGCCGCCGTGACCCATGTGCGCGCCAAGGTGGCGGCAATAGGCATCGACCACGCGCACCTGCCCATCCTCGCCCCGCCACATCGCCAGATCCTTGGCGAAGTAGTGCAGCGGCTTCACCTCGCCCACGGCAAGGTCGGCGGACAAGTCGATCGGATACCAGCCGAACGGGATGCCGTTATTCAGGTTGCGCGCTTCCACGGAAGCGCGGCCTTTCACTTCGGCAAGGCGCCAGTCGACCAGATCCTGGCCGCGCAGCTTTTCGAGGATCTGCCACACGGCAACGGGCGGGGTGCGCGCATCGCTGGCGGCGCGCGGATCGGCTTCGGACATGGGTACCTCTCCGGTCATGACTTGAGATCGAAAACCCTGATCGCGTTTTCGCGCAGGAACTTGGGCCAGACATGGTCCTTGAACGGCACGTTCTCCATGTCGGAAAAGATGCGTTCCAGGCTGAGGCCCATCGGGAAATAGCCGGCGTAGAGGATCTTCTCCGCGCCGCGCGTATTGGCGTAATCGATTATCGCCTTGGGGTAATGCTTGGGCGCGAAGGCGCTGGTGGAATAATAGAGGTTCGGCCACTTCAGCATCAGCTTCACCGCCAGCGCCTCCCACGGCTCTGCCCCGTGGCGCATGACGATCTTCAGGTCCGGGAAGAACCAGCAGACTTCGTCCAGATGCTCAACCTTCTGCGTTTCCATCGGGATGCGCGGGCCGGGAATGCCCACATTCAGCAGCACCGGCAGGCCCAGTTCCTCTGCGCAGGCGTAGATCGGGAACATGTACTTGTGGTTGATCGCCACCTGCGGCAGCGTTCCCGCCGGAAAGCAGCTGATCGCCGACAGGCCGACTTCGGCATGGATCCGCCGGATGCGCCGCACTTCCTCCATCCCGCGATTGGGATCGACCGGCAGGTCGAAGAAGAAGCGGTTTCCGAACATCTCCTTCGCGCGGTAGGACGTGGCATTGTCGTTCCAGCCGACCATAGCCTTGTCCACGTTGTGGCGGTCCATCTGCGCGACGGTCCAACTCACGAAATCGTCCACATCGCCGGTCTGCGGAATATCCTTGAACATGTACTGCGCGGGCATCGCGAACTGCTGGATCGTCTGCTGATCCTTGATCAGCGGACGGAACGGGGCGAACCATTCGGAACGGTCCTCCGCCTCCGGAATGCCGAGCATGCAGTCGATAATGCCGATGTCACGGGGCATGCCCATGCGATGTTCTCCTGTCCGTTGTCGCGTTGTCGGTTGCGCAGTCAGCCTTGCGCGGCCAGTTGCGGCCACAGCGCACGCAGCGCGATCTTGTCTATTTTCTGGGAATAGTTGCGCGGCAGCGGCCCGGCCGAGAAGGCGACGTGCGCCGGCACCTTGTAGCGGGCCAGCCGCCCGCCCACCCATTCGCGCACGGTATCCGCGTCCAGCCCGTCGGCATCGATCACCGCCACCAGCAGTTCGCCCAGCCGGTCGTCCGCCACCCCGAAAGTCGCGCATTCGCGCACTTGCGGCAGTTCGCTCAGCACTCGCTCCACTTCGGCGCAGTAGATGTTCTCACCGCCGGAGATGACCATGTCCTTCGACCGGTCGACGATGGTGATGTAGCCACGCTCGTCCTGAAAGCCGATGTCGCCGGTACGTAGCCAGCCATCGGGCGTGAGCGCGGCGGCGGTCTCTTCCGGCCGGTTCCAGTACCCTGACATGACCATGGCACTGCGCACCGTGATCTCGCCGCTCTCGCCGGCTGTGCAAAGGCCGCCGTCGGGCCGCACGATGCGCATGTCCACCAGCGGCAGCACGCGGCCGGCAGAGGCGCGCGCCTGCAGGAAATCGTCGCCCACAGCCTGCGCGATCGCGCCGGAGGTTTCCGTCATACCGTAGCCGGTGCCCAGCAGCGCGTGCGGGCAGAGGCGGTGTACTTCTTCCAGCAGATTCAGCGGCAGCGCCTGCCCGCCGGAGCCGATGTTGCGCAGCGATGCCAGATCGGCATCGGCCAGCCGCGCCTTGTGCACCATGTCCCACAGCATCGTCGGCACGGTGGAGAGCTGGGTGACATGCTCCTTGGCGATCAGCCGCACTGCTTCCGCCGCATCCCAGCGCCGCATCGTCACGATCTTCCCGCCCGAAAGCATCGGCGCCAGGAAGCCCGAACCCAGCCCGGAAATGTGGAACAGCGGATAGACCAGCAGGATCGCCTGCGGCGGCGCCTGCTCCATCATGGTCTCGACCGAAATCCCGTACTGGCGCGCCATGTTGTGCAGCACCATCGATCCGGTCAACTGCGTGCCCAGCAGTCCGGTAATCAGGCCGCGATGCGAAAGCACCGCCCCCTTGCAGCGGCCGGTGGTGCCGGATGTGAAGAGGATCGCGCAGGCATCGTCGGGCCCGGCGGGTGCGACGGGTTCGGGCTCCGCACCCTCCCCCTCCAGCGGATCGGTCAGGTCCAGAACACGGCCCCGATAGCCGCCATCGCGGATCGCCGTGGCACGCTCGCCATCGGCAAGAACCAGCGCCGGATCGACATAGTCGATGGTATCCGCAATCTCGGCCGCCGATCCCCGGCTGTTGAGCACCGCCGCCACGCCGCCGGCCTTGATGACGGCAAGGAAGGCCACCATCCATTCCGCCCGGTTGCGCATGGCGATCGCCACCCTGTCTCCTCGGCGGATGCCGAGGTGACGGACTAGCCGGTCACGCCATGCGAAAACCTCGGCATAGCTCAGCCGACGCTCGCCTTCGGGGCCTTCGAAATCGACGATCATCGTCTGATCGCCGAACCGGCGCGCCGTTTCCAGCAACTGGCCAAGGTCCGACGGCGCGTTGACGAAGATGCGCAGGCCGTCCCGCTCACCGATTTCGAACGGGGCACCGGCTGCGGTGACTTCCGCAAAGACCGGGTCGACCGTGGCCACCCCCGCACCGTCACACTGATTGAGCACTGCCTTCCCCTACCCGGTAGCCGTGGGCGCACATGGGTCCGGCCAAGCCCGCAAGGCCCGCTTTCGCAGCCCCGGCTTCGCGCCAGACATCCCGTTCCCGTCGACTCGCATCGTTTGTGTTCTGCGGCCAGAATATTCCCTTGTTCGCGTATTTCAAGGCAATTATTTTTACGCGCTATATCGACAACTGCGGCGCTGTGCGATTTTCCGAAGATCCCGCCATTCGCTCCACCAAGATGCCCATTTTTCGCATATTCAGGCGACACTTTCGCGCCATTTCATGCGTTCCGCGCAATCGCTCCATTTCGTCCTTTTGGCGTAGATTCGTATTTTTTATGTTTACATTCTACGCATTTTGAAGAATTCAATTGCGTAACGCAGCCGCTCGCGAGCTGCGCACCACGGGACAAGAGGAAGCTGGGAAAGCGATGATTCGGGATTTCGAAGGGCGCGTGGCCGTGGTCACCGGCGGCAGCGACGGCATCGGGCTGGCAACCGCCGCCCTGCTCGCCCGGCGCGGCGCGCTGGTGACGATCTGCGGGCGCCGGCAGGAAAAGCTGGACCACGCCCTGGCCACGATAGAGGCCGAAGGCAGCCGCATCACGGCGGTCCGGCTGGACGTGGCGGACTTCCCCGCCCTCACCGCGATGATCGAGGATGTCGCCCGCCGCCACGGCCGGCTGGACATGCTGGTGAACAACGCGATGTCCACCCACTACGCGCCGATCGCGCGGCTGACGATAGAGCACTGGCGAAAGGATTTCGCGGTCAACGCCGATGCCGCCTTCGTCGCTACGCAGGCGGCGATGAAGGCCATGACCGATGCCGGAAACGGCGGTGCCATCGTCAATGTCGCGTCCACGTGCGGGATCCGCGCGGCGCCCAACATGGCCAGCTATTCGGCCTCCAAGGCGGCGCTGGTCCATTTCACCGCAGTGGCCGCGATGGAAGGCGCGCCGCTGGGCATCCGCGTGAACGCCGTGGTCCCCGGCCAGGTACAGACCGTGGGGACGGCGGAATTCGCCGCCCGCGCGCCGCAGATCGCCGCGCGCACGACGGAGGCCATTCCCATGGGCCGCGGCGGCCATCCGGACGAACTGGCCCGCGCCATCGCCTTCCTGCTCTCCGACGATGCCAGCTACGTCACCGGCACCGCGCTGCCGGTGGACGGGGGCAAGGCCGCGCAACTCTACATGCCGTCCTGACGGCCAATCTCACCGGCGCGCCTCCGTCCGGAGGGTGTGCACCACACCGGTTCCGATCCGGGCACCAGCGATAGCGGGCCGGATAGGGCCGGACCTGCCGCGAACAAAAAGACAATCACGGGAGACAATCGATGCCGAAATGCCATCAGAGATTCAGCGGCCCCACCCTCATCGTGCGCTTGCTGGCGGGCGCCAGCGGGCTTGCGCTTGCCCTGCCCGCCATGGCGCAGGAAAAGCCGGCAGAGCCAGCCCAGTCCGGCCTGAACGAGATCGTGGTGACCGCGCAGAAGCGTTCGGAAAACCTGCAGGACGTGCCCATCGCGATCAGCGCCATCGGCAGCGAGAAGATCGAGCAGCTGGGCATCCAGGATTCGCGCGATCTCAGCGGCCTGGCGCCCAACGTCACGATCCTGCCGGGCACGGTGAGCAACAGCGCGGCGGTCTTCTCCATGCGCGGCATCTCCAACGGGGGCAGCGAAAGCTTCGGCGTCGATGCCGCGAACGGCCTCTATGTCGACGGCGTCTACATCGCCCGTTCGGGCGCGATGGGGCTGGACGTGATGGACATCCAGCGCGTGGAAGTGCTGCGCGGGCCGCAGGGCACGCTGTTCGGCCGCAACACTACCGGCGGCGCCATGGCCTTCATCTCCCGCGAACCGTCGAAGACCTTCCGCCTGAAGGCAGAGGCCGGATACGGCAACTTCGATGCGTGGAACGGCAAGATCATCCTCGATCCCGGTGAAATCGCCGGCGTGGCCACCAGCCTGTCCTACAGCCATTCGCAGCGCAATGGCGTGGTGGACAACATCCTGCAGCCCAAGGATTCGAAAGACCCCGGTGCGCGCAACAGCGATGCCTTCCGCATCGCCGCCCGCGCCGAACTGGGCGGCACCGGCAGCATCCAGTACATCTTCGACTGGAACCGGATCGACGGCAGCCCGCCCGCCTTCCAGCTGACCAACGTGGCGGACGGCACCTATCGCCCGCCGATCGTGGTGGACGGCCAATCGGTGGCGGTCACCCAACAGGCCCCGGTGGCGCAATATCTGGCCGGCGTGACGTTCGCCGATCCCGAATGCGCGGCACTGGCGGAGCCCCGGCGCAAGTACCGCAGCAAAGTCTGCAACGACATTCTGGGCAAGGCGATGGACAAGAGCTGGGGCCACAACCTGCAGGTCCAGAACGATTTCGGCGCCTTCAAGGTGAAGTCCACCACCGGCTATCGTTTCTGGAACAGCGATTCCGTCGCCGATCTGGACGGCATCGGCGCGTTCACCGGGCCGGCCTTTTCCAACGCCACGCTGTTCAACGGGATGCCCGTCTCGCTGCTGCAGTACATCCCCTCCATCCCCGCCGCCGCGCGCCCGTTCATCGCCGCCGCGCCGGTGCCGACGACGTCGCAGAACCTCTATGACATCAACAACCACCGCCACCACAAGCAGCTGAGCCAGGAGATCGAGGTTTCCGGCGATACCGACACGTTGGACTGGGTCGTGGGCGGTTTCTACTTCTGGGAAAAGGGATCGGAAGACGGCTATCAGAACAGCGGCTACGTCCTCGACACCAACGCGATCTTCCTGGCCAATTTCGGCGCGCTGGGCCCGTCCTTCGCCGCCGCCAATCCGGCGCGCTATCGCCTTGTGCAGACGCTGGCGCGGCTGACCTACACCGCCTCCAGCGAGAGCAAGGCGCTCTACGGCCAGTTCACGTTCTACCCCGGCGGGCGGGACAGCGGCATCCGCCTGACGGCGGGCGGGCGCTACACCTGGGACGACAAGAGCATGATCCGCCAGCAGAACGGCGCCGCGCCGCTGCCGGTGGCCGAAACCGGGCATGCCAGCTTCAGCAAGTTCACCTGGAATCTGATGGCCGGGTATGACATCGCGCACGACATCAACCTCTACGCCCGCGCGGCCACCGGCTATCGATCGGGCGGCTTCAACTCTCAGGACCCCGCGATCAGCGGCACGACCACGCTGCCACACTACAACCCGGAGAGCGTCACCTCCTACGAGATCGGCCTGAAGAGCGAGCTGTTCAACCGCCACTTGCGCCTGAACCTTGCCGCCTATCACAACATCTACAAGGATCTGGCGATCAACGTGCCGCTGACCGACGCGCCGGTGGGCACTTTCGCCACGCGCATCGGCAATGCCGGCAAGGTGACCTATACCGGCTTCGAAGTGGAAGCGCAGGCGGTGCTGAACGAGTACCTCTCGCTGGACGGCAACCTTGGCTATGTCGACATCAAGTACAAGGAGTTCCTGGCCGGCCAATCGACCACGCCGGGGGCGCCGCCGGTCAATATCGCCTCCATCGTGACGCCGGGATACACCTCGCCGCTCACCGCCAATGCCGCGATCAATGCGCAGTTCCCGCTAGGCTGGAACGACGCCACGCTGAAGGCGCGCGTGGGCTATACGCATGAGGACGGCAAATACAGCTTCACCAGCATCACCACCTCCCCGTTCAACGACGTGTTGAAGGGGGACGACCGCGACGTGATCGACGCGCAGATCGGCGTGGAGAACATGGCACTTGCCGGCGGCCACGGCTTCGTCCGCTTCTGGGTGAAGAACCTGACCAATGCCAAGGACTTCGTGCGCGCCATCGATTTCGGGCAGCTGGGTTATGGCGGCGGCTATTACGCCGATCCGCGCACGTATGGCGTGACGGTAGGCGTCACGTTTTAATAACTCTCCGCGCGGGTTCCATCCTGCGCCGCGGGCCGGCACTGTCAGCGTGTCGGCCCGCCACTCTGTTTGAGCCCCGGGGTCAGACCCCGGGTGGTCAAGCCTGAGACAGCCAATTGCGCAGCAGGAAGTTGGTCTGCTCGGGATGCTCCAGCGCGGCCATGTGTCCGCACGATCCGATCTCGTGATAGCTGGAACCGGCCACCCGCGCGTGGATCTCCCGCGCGTGGTCGGGCGGGGTGATGCGGTCGCCGTCGCCCACGACGATCATCGTCGGCACGGCGATCTGCGACAGATCCTCCAAAGCATCGGGGCGCGTCATGATCGCGTGCTGCTGGCGGATGAAGGCATCGCCGCCCACGCGTGATGCCATGGCGCGCATTTCGTCCGCCACCGGGCCGGTCGTGTGGTCCGGATGGACAAGCTGACCCAGCAGCTTGTGCGTCACGCCCAGGAACTTGCCCCGGCGCAGCGATTCGATGCCCGCCATGCGCTGCTGGCGGCGTTCCGCCGTGTCACTGCGCGCGCTGGAGTTGATCAGCGCAAGGCGAGAGATCCGCTCCGGCGCGCGGCGCATGATTTCCAGCGCCACGTAGCCGCCCATCGACAGACCGACGAGCGAGAAGCGTGCAGGCGCGGCGGCCAGCGTCCGTTCGGCCATGGCGGAAACGGTATCGTCCAGCGTCAGATCGGCCACCATCGGCGCGGCAACATCCGCCAGCGCGCTGATCTGCCGGCGCCACAGCGCCTGATCGCACAGCAGGCCGGGCAGGAACACCACGGGCTCCAGCGCGGCGGCGCGCTGCGGAACCTCGCGCGGCCACAGGCTGCGCGCCTGCACCGTGTTGCCCGTCTCCTGAATCGCCAAACTTGCCATATCAAATCTCCTGCGGGCGAGATGCGCTTGCACACTCCATCTGTCCAATTCATGATGAAGGCGATCTTGATATGTTTTGGGTATGACATGGAACTGCGCCACATCCGCTATTTTCTCGCCGTGGCGGAGGAACGCCACTTCACCCGCGCCGCGCATCGGCTGGGCATCAACCAGCCGCCGCTGAGCCATCAGATCAAGGATCTGGAAGCCGAAGTCGGCACGCCGCTGTTCCACCGCATCCCGCAGGGTGCCGAACTGACCGAGGCGGGCCGCGCGTTCGAGGAAGGGGTGCGGCAAATCCCCGGACTGGTGGCGGCGGCGGTCAATGCCGCACAGCGTGCCGCTGCGGGCGAAACCGGGCGGATCCGCGTGGGCTTCACCGGATCGGCCGCGTTCAATCCGCGCGTGCCGCAGGCCATCCGCGTCTATCGCCGGCGCTTCCCCGACGTGGAACTCAGCCTGGCCGAGCACAATTCGAACGGCCTTGTCGAAGGGCTGCGCAATGGCACGCTGGATGCCGCCTTCCTCCGGCCGGAAGCGGTAGACAAGCACGACTTGCGGCTGTTCCATCTGGCCGACGAGCCGCTGATCGCCGCGCTCGCCTCAAGCCGAATGCCGCATGGCGAGCCGATCCGGCTGGAGCAGCTTGCCGGCGATCCCTTCATCCTCACCCCGCGCGTGCTGGGGCCGACGCTGTTCGATGCGACACTGGAGGGATGCCGCCGCGCCGGGTTCGAGCCGGTGCTGGGCCAGTCCGCCCCGCAGGTCGCCTCCGTCCTTGCGCTGGTCGCGGCCGAGCTGGGCGTGGCGCTGGTGCCGGAATCGATGCGCGACGCCTCTTTCAAGGGCGTGACCTATCACGACCTCAAGGGCGATTCCCCCACGGTCACGCTTGCCCTGGCCACGCGCGCGGACGAGCGCGCCGCCACCGTTGCGGCCTTCGTGGCGGAGGCGCGCTTCCCGTCAGAGACCGAAGCGGCCTGACGCCGTCAATTGAACGATTCGAGCGCGCGGCGATCTTCGCTGGAGACATATTCGCAGGCGAGCAGCGTCTTGCCGCCCAAGGCCGGCCCCTCGCGGGCGATCACCGAGACCAGCCCCATTTCCGGATCGACCTGCTGATCGTCCGGCAGCGGACGGGAAAAGCCAAGCGAGGAGGCTCCGAAAAGGTGCGATTTTTCGGGTGCCAACTGGTACTTCGCCGCCGCCTGCGCCGCGACACCGCCTTCCAGCAGCACGCCCACGGACGTTCCGGCGAAGACCACGTCCTGCGTCACGAAGCCGTCCCGCTTGATCGGCGCGGGAAGGTGGTAGATCGCGGCGCCCAGCGTGGAGGTGTCCGGCTTGGCCAGCTTTTCGGCCGCTTCGTAAAGCTGCGTCGCCGTGTCCATGGAATAGGCCGGCTGGCACAGCGCGGCGGCGAAAAAGTCAGGCTCGGCATCCTCGGCAGAGGCCGAAGTGGCACTGCACGCCAGCAGGATTGCAGCGGCAGCGGCGGGCAAGCTCATGATTTGAAAGCGCATAGGCATGCAATGGCTCGCTAACCCGTCGCGATCAACCGCTCTCTTCAAGTCAAACGGAACTTCAGATGGAAGGGCCGATCAGAGTAAACGGACAAGCCTGACAGCCAATCCGCTCATGACGGGTTACATTCCCGTCATGAGCACAATCGAACAAACCCTCGCCCTGCCGCTTCGGCGCAATATCAACCCCTTGCAACTGGGCCTCGGCAGCACGGTCGCGCTGGTTGGCGTGCTGCTGGCGGCGGGGCATTTGCTGGCGGCCTAGAACAGGCCGTCGTCGAAATCGTCGTCGTCGTCCAGGAACAGGTCGCCCAGCCCATCGTCGGCGGCGACTGCCTGTTCCGAGGCGGGTAGAAACGCGCGGTGTACTTCGCGCTCGCGGGCCATGGTGTAGCGCGCGGCGATAGTGCCCAATAGCGCGGCCAGCGCTTCCTGCCCCGATTCCGGCATGTCTTCACAGGCCCGACCGAACTGCGCCAGATGATCGGCGATCCGGGCAAGCGGCTCGCCCACTTCGGCTTCGCAATCGACCTGATCCATCGTATCGGCGAGAATCCCGGTCACTGCCGCAGCGTTCTGATCCAGTTCGGACAGGCCCTGACGCATGCGCTGGCCGCCGTCGCGGATGCAATCCAGCGATTCCGTCAGCGCCTGCCCCGCATCGGCAGGCTCATCGTGATCGGAGCCCTTGATGACCGCCGCCGCCTCGGTCAAACCGTCGAACGACTGCGCGATGCCCGATGCGATGGTCGCCAGCGTCGCGGCGAACCCGCGAATTTCCGCCGCGACCACCGCCAGCCCGCGTCCTTCGGTGCCCATGCGATAGCAGCGCAGATCGGTGTTCCACGCCATCTGCTGCACATCGCTGGTAATGCGGTGGACAGTGGCCAGCCGCTGCGCGAGATTTTCGGCCGTGGTGGAGGCCACGCTGCTCAGGCGGTTCGACCGGTCATCGGCCTCTCGCAAGCTGGCGGTGACGCTGGCCACATCGCCCACGCTGCGTTCCAGCCGCTGCAGGAACACGCCTTCGTTTTCGCCCCCGCTCTCGCCCTCATTCCCGGCATCGCCGTCCTGCAGGTCCAGCAGGCTGGCGGCGCTGGGGCCGATCGCGCGCAGGCTGCTTGCCAGCAGCCGCGCCTCTGCCTGGAACGTCTCCAGCGTGTCCGCCGCCTGCGCCGCCAGCAGCGCCATGATATGGCCGCCGATCGCCGCGCGGTCGCTGTCTTCGACATAGAGCGCATCGATCAGGAAGGCATCGATATCGCCCAACCCGTCGGCCACATGCTCCAGCCGCTGGCGGGTGATGTCACCCACCTGCAGCGCGCCCAGCGCGGTGCCGACCTGGTTGCGGATATGGCGCGCCACTTCGGCGATGCGCACCGCGCGGTCGGCAAGGTCCTGCTGGTGCTGCTGCAAGGCGCGCGCGTCCTCCGCCAGCTTGCGCGGCACGTGCGGGATCACCACCGTGCATTCGGCGGCGAGCTGGCGCTCCACCTCGAACATGTCCGGCACGGCTTCGGCCAGCCATGCGATCTCGCGCGCGATGCTTTCCATCTCCTGCTCGCCCAGATCGATCTTGGCGAACATCATGTCTGCAAAGCCCGAAAAGTCGCCCGATCCAGCCGCCGCCACCTTGATGTTGAGCCCGCAGATCCGCAGGAAACTGAGCGTGCGGTTCACCTGATCGATCTGCCCGGCCAGCGCCGCGCTCGATTGCTCGATGGCGCCCAGCGCCTGATGCCGGGTCGCCTGAATGGCCGGCAGGCGCATGAGCCGGTCCGCCGTGCGATGCATGTTGTCCACCGCCGCTTCGGCCGCGTCGCGTTCGAAGGCATTGGTCACGCTTTCCAGCGCGCCGATCAGCGTTTCGACGATCTCGTAGGCACGCGCCAGCGCCGTGCCCGCCGCCACGAAGCGCGCGTCCAGCCCGCTGGATACCGCCACCAGCGCATCGCGAAGCTCCATGCGGGCCATCGCGGGATCGGCCGAAAACACGGCTTCGCGGTCAAGATCGGTCGGTTCGAGAACCAGGGCTTCAAGAATCAGGGCACCCTCCAGACCGGCCTTTGCCGGTTCCTCCAAGACGGGATCGGGAAAACAGAGCACGGTCATCGCGCGGTGGCCGCCAGCACTTCGCGGGCGATGGAGCACAGCGGGATCACCCGGTCCGCCGCGCCGCGCGCGATGGCTTCCTTGGGCATGCCGAAGACGATCGAGGTCGCCTCATCCTGCGCGAACGTGCGCGCGCCGGCCTGCTTCATTTCCAGCAAGCCGCGCGCACCGTCATCGCCCATGCCGGTCATGATCACGCCCACCGCATTCGATCCGGCCGAGCGCGCGGCGGAGCGGAACAGCACGTCCACCGAGGGACGATGGCGCGACACCAAAGGACCGTCCTTCACCGCGACGCAATAGCGCGCGCCCTGCCGTTCCAGCATCAGGTGCTTGCCGCCCGGCGCGATCAGCACATGGCCGCGCAGCACCGGATCGCCGTCCGCCGCTTCCTTCACGTCCACTTCGCACAGGCCGTTCAGACGCTTGGCGAAAGCGCGGGTGAAATTCTCCGGCATGTGCTGGACGACGACGACGCCCGGCGCATTGGCGGGCAGCGTTTCCAGCACTTCGCGCAGGGCCTCGGTCCCGCCGGTGGAGGCGCCAAGGCAGACCACCATCTCGGTCGTGCGGCTCATCGCGCGGCCGCTGGGCGGGGGCAGCACGGCATCGGCGGTCAGCTTCTTGGGCGGCCCGTCCGACTTCGCCTCACGCACGGCGGGGCGGCCGCGAACGCGCGCGCGGGAGGCGCCCTTCACTACATCGCGGATCTGTAGATTGTGCTCGGCCAGATGATCGGCCACGCCGATGCGCGGCTTCAGGATCACGTCCACCGCGCCGGCTTCCATCGCTTGCAGCAGCGTTTCGGAGCCTTCTTCCGTCAGCGACGAGCACATGACCACCGGCACCGGGCACTGCGCCATCAGCTTGCGCAGGAACGTGATGCCGTCCATGCGCGGCATTTCCACGTCCAGCGTGATGACGTCGGGCACTTCCTCCTGAATCCGCCGCGCGGCGCTGAACGGATCGGGGGCGGCGCCGATCACCTCGATCTCCGGATCCTCCTGAAGGATCGCGGTCATCGTCTGGCGCACGCTGGCGGAATCGTCGATGACGAGGACGCGGATCTTCTTGCCCGTCAGCATCGCCTCAGCCCTTCCGGAACACGGTATTGGCCACTTGCGTCAGCGGCAGATCGTGCCCGGTGATCGATTCCGAATGGCCCAGGAACAGGTATCCCCCCGGCTTCAGGCAATCGACGAGGCGGGAGACGACCTTGCGCTGCGTCGGCTTGTCGAAATAGATCAGCACGTTGCGGCAGAAGATCAGGTGCATGGGCTCACCCACCGGATAGTGGTCGTCCATCAGGTTCAGCCGGGCGAAGCCGATCGCGCTGCGCAGTTCGGGCACCATGCGCACATCGCGCCGCTTCGGATCGCGGGAGGCCATCACGTATTTGCGCTGAAGCGCCGCAGGCACCGGCTCCACCAGTTCGGACGGGTAGATGCCGCTGCGCGCGGTTTCCAGCACATCGGTATCGAGATCGGTGGCCAGAATGCCATAGGCCGGGCCGCCGCGGGATTCGGCGTGATCGTCCAGCACCATGGCCAGCGTGTAGGGCTCCGGCCCGGTGGAGCAGGCGGCGCTCCAGGCGCGGATGCTGCGCACGCCGCGCGCGGTCATTTCCGGCAGGATCACATTGCTCAGGTAATCGAAATGGCCGGGTTCGCGGAAGAAATCGGTCTTGTTGGTGGTGACCGCGTTGATCAGCGCCGGCCCTTCCTGCGGCAGGTTGTCCGCCGTGAACAGCAGATCGCAATAGGCATCCAGCGTGGGCGAGCCGGTGGCACGCTGGCGGCGGCGCAGCCGGCCTTCCAGCATGGTCTGCTTGCTGTCGGGCATCTTGATGCCCGATTCCTCATAGATGTAGGCCGCCAGCCGCGCAAAGTTGCGCTTGCTCATGCGGTCGCCGCCAAGGGGCGCCCCCGAAGTCTGCGGGGTGGCGGGGCGACTGGCAAGAGCGGATGCGGTCATCTGCGCGGCTTTCAACGGTAGAGGGACGGATTCAGACAGGCAGCGCGACGGGTGCGGAAAGCTGGGCGACATCCTCGGCAGAGAAGACGCGCGCCATGTTCACCAGCACGGTGAAGCCTTCGTCGCGCTTCACCACGCCGCCGATGTAGTCGGACGGCCAGCGCACGCCCACATCGGGCGCGGCGCTCATCTGGTCGGCGCGGAAGCTGGTGACCTCGATCACGCGGTCGACCACCAGCCCCAAGGTCAGCACCCGGTCGTCCAGCGGGATATCGATCACCAGGATGCGCGTTGCCGGCGTCGGCTCCACCGGCGGCAGGCCAAGCCGCAGGCGGAAATCGATCGTGGTCACGCCTTCGCCGCGCATGTCGGTCAGGCCCAGCAGGTAATCCGGGCCGCCCGGAATGCGGAAAGTGTCCCGATAGTCCAGAATCTCGCGGACCAGTGCCACCGGCACCGCGAAGATCTCTGCACCGAGGCCGAACGTTACGGCCTGGATTTCCTGCGTATGGGTCATGCGGTCTGCATCCCGAAGGCGTCGTCATGGTCGTCCGCACCGCCCATGGCGAGATCGAGCGCGAAGCCGTTCGGACGGGCGTGGCCGTTGGTCGCCGGGCGCTTGGCGGCGGTCTTGATCGGGGCCTTTACCGCCACTTTCGCAGGGACCGGCTTGCGCGCGGGGGCCGCGCTGCGGGCCATCCCGGCCGAGCGGCCCGGCTTGCCGGCATCCTCGACCGTGAAATAGGCCATGCTTGCCTGCAGCTCCTCGGCCTGCGCCGCCAGCTCTTCCGACGTGGCCGAGATTTCCTCGGACGCGCCGGCGTTCTGCTGGGTCACCTGATCCAGCTGCTGGATCGCCTGATTGATCTGGCCGGCACCGATGTCCTGTTCGCGGCAGGCGGCGCTGATTTCGGAGATCAGTTCGGCGGTACGGCGAATGTCGGGCACGAGGCGCGAGAGCATCTCGCCCGCTTCGGTGGCGGCATCGACGGTGTTGGACGAAACCGCGCTGATCTCTGCGGCCGCACCCTGGCTGCGTTCGGCCAGCTTGCGCACTTCGGAAGCGACAACCGCGAAGCCGCGACCATGCTCGCCCGCGCGCGCCGCTTCCACTGCCGCGTTCAGCGCCAGCAGGTCGGTCTGGCGGGCGATTTCCTGCACGATGCCGATCTTCTCGGCAATCGTGCGCATCGCACCGACCGCACGGTCGACCGCGACGCCGCTGGCTTCGGCATCCTGTGCCGACTGGCGGGCGATCTTCTCGGTCTGCGCCGCATTCTCGGCGTTCTGCTTGATGTTGGCGGACATCTCTTCCATCGAAGCCGATGCCTGCTCGGCCGCGGCGGCCTGCTCGGTCGCGCCTTGCGAGACCTGTTCGGAGGTCGAGGACAGTTCCTGACTACCGCTGGCCACATTGTTGGCCGCCACGGTGGCATCGCCCACGACGCCGCGCAGACGCTCGATCATGCGGACGAGCGCGTGGCCCAGCTTGTCTTCATCCGACAGCGGCTTGTGCGACACGGTCAGGTCGCCGTCGGCAATCTTGTCGGCCAGACCGGCGCTGATGCGCAAGTTGGCGGTCATCTTGTTCACGGTATCGACCAGATCCTTGATCTCGTCGTTCGAGGTGACTTCCACGTCCTGATCGAGATCGCCGATGGCCACCGCGTTGATCACGGTGCTGATACGGCCCAGACCACGCGAAACGATCAGCGAGATCCAGACACCGCCAGCCAGCGCGCCCAGGATGGCGATGGCGGCCACGGTCAGCAGGGTATAGCGGGCCGAGGCGTAGAGCGCGTCGGTATCGGTATCGACCTGCTTCATGTCGTCACGCGCGCGATCGACAAGGGTATCGGCCTGCTTGTTCACGCGGTCCAGCACGGCGCGTGCCGGGCCAAGCGCCAGCCGGGCAGCCTCGTCGTTCTGGTTCGCGCGGGCCAGATCGCGGATGCGCGTGTCCAGCGGCTTGTAGTTGTCGAGCGCCGCGCGCATGTCGCGCCAGGTCTGCCGCGTATCTGGCGTTGCCGCTGCCTCACCCTCTTCGACCAGACCGTCGAATTCGGTCAGCGCGCGCGTCACCTTGTCGTCGAATTCCTTCAGCTGCGCCGGGTCGTTCGTCATCGTCATGCTGCGCTCGTTGCGCGACATCGTGCCGAACACGACCTGCACCCGCTCTGCACGGTCAAGCCGCGCGGCCGGGCCGGAAATCAGGTCGGTGATCGCCGTGTTCAAAGTGCTGAGGCGGGTAAGGCTGACGCCGACAAGCACGGCCAGCAGCAGCAGGATTATGCCGAACGTGACGGCCAGCTTCATTTTGATGGTTGCACGCATGGAAAAAAGTAGCCTTGGAAACCCAGATTGGGGGGAAAGACAGGAAACCGTTCGGATCAGGCGACGTGGGCGCTGAAGGCCTCGTCCTCGCTATCCGGGCCGCCGGTAGAGAGATCGAGCGCGAAACCACGGGCACGGGCCTGCTGATCGGCAACGGTCAGGGAACGGGTGGAACGTGCTGGCACTGCAGCCTTGCGAGCCGGCGTGACTGCCGGGCGGGCGGCCATCGGCGGCGCCTTGCGGCGGACCGGCGTGTCGGTAACGCGGAAGTAGGCGATGGAGGCCTGAAGCTCCTCCGCCTGCGCGGCGAGTTCTTCGGACGTCGTCGAAATCTGCTCGGACGCGCCGGCGTTCTGCTGCGTCACCTGATCGAGCTGCTGGATCGCCTCATTGATCTGCGATGCGCCGATGTCCTGTTCACGGCAGGCGACGCTGATTTCGGAGACCAGTTCGGCGGTGCGGCGAATATCCGGCACCAGTTTGGAGAGCATCTCGCCCGCTTCGGCAGCGGCATGCACGGTTTCGGTGGAGACGGCGCTGATCTCGGCAGAGGCCTGCTGGCTGCGCTCGGCAAGCTTGCGCACTTCGGAGGCGACCACCGCGAAACCGCGCCCATGCTCGCCAGCGCGCGCGGCTTCCACCGCCGCGTTCAGGGCGAGGAGGTCGGTCTGGCGGGCGATTTCCTGCACGATGCCGATCTTCTCGGCAATCGTGCGCATCGCCACCACCGCGCGCTCCACGGCAACGCCGCTCGATTCCGCGTCCTTGGAAGACTGGCGCGCGATCTTTTCGGTCTGCGCCGCATTGTCGGCGTTCTGTTTGATGTTGGCAGCCATCTCTTCCATCGAGGCGGAGGCCTGCTCCGCCGCCGCTGCCTGCTCGGTCGCGCCTTGCGAGACCTGTTCGGAATTGGCCGAAAGCTCCTGGCTACCGGTGGACACGTTCTCCGCCGCAACACCGGCATCGCCCACCACGCCGCGCAGGCGTTCGATCATCGTATTCACATGGCCCAGCAGATCGCCGATCTCGTCATTCGAGCGGATTTCTACCGTGCGCGTCAGGTCGCCATCGGCCACTTGCCGCATCGCATCACCGGCGGTCTTCAACCCGCGCGCGATCAGCAGCGCCAGATAGGCGGCAGCGGCGGCAGTGATCAGGAAGGCCGCCACGCCCATGGCGATCATCAGCGAGCGGGCGGAATCGTAAGTGACTTCGGTATCGTCGTCGGCCTTGGCCATGGTCTGCTGTTCGACCTGCACCAGTGCTTCCACGGTCTTGGTAACCGCCTGCGCGCGATCGCGGGATTCGCCCAGCGTCAGGGCAACTGCGGCGGACTTGTCGGTCTCGCTGAGATCGGCAACACGGGCGTTCACCGGCTTGAAGGCGGTCCACTGTTCGCGCAATTGCGACCACGATGCCTTGGAAGCATCCGAAGCATTGGCATTGCCCTGCTCCACCGTCTGTTCCACCCGGTCGCGCCAGGTTGCGATCTGGGTTTCCAGGTCGCGGCGCTGCCCGGGATCGTTGCTGAGCGTCAGGTTCTTTTCCGCCCGCACCATCATGCTGACGCCGCCGTCGATCGCGCGGGCGCGGTCCAGCTGCTTGGCCGGGCCGGTGACGAGATTGCCGATGGCGTCGTTCAGCGTGGTCAGGCGGGAAATACCCACCACGATCGTGGCGGTCATGATGATCAGGAGGAGGACGAAAGTGCCCCCCAGCTTCAGCTTGATGGTCGCGCGCATGATGCCCCCCGGCTCAGTGGAGTGTGGATGGCTGGGCGGCGGCGCTTTCCGCGCTGCCGACCAGGGAACGGAATATCGCGGCCAGATCGGGCAGGACGACGACGCCGTCCTGCCGGCGAACCAGTTCGCGAACGAAATCGCGGCGCCAGCGCATGCCGACGGCGGGCGGTTCCTCGCTGGCGGTGCGCTGCAGCGTCGCCACTTCGTGAACCTTGTCGGTGCGGATGCCGATCTGGAATGTTTCGCCGTCAGCATCCGTCTCGATCACCACGATGCGGCTGTCGACGGTCGCTTCGGCTGCGGGCATGGCGAAGGCCAGCCGCAGATCGGCAATCGGGATGATCTTGCCGCGAAAGTTGACCACGCTGCCCAGCAGCGGGGCCGCGCCAGGCACGCGGGTTTCGGGCAACAGGTCCAGAATCTCGCGGACCAAGGTGGCCTCCAGCGCGAAAGTCTCCTCGCCCAGATTGAAGGTCAGCACTTCGAGATTGCCGGCGGCATCCCACTGCGTGGCGGTCGGTTGTTCGCTCATGGGCTTATCCGGCGGCGCGAAGCCGCTCCTCCTGGTTCTGGCCGAGCATGACGAGCTGGGCGACATCGAGGATCAGCGCGACGCCGCCGTCGCCCAGGATCGTGGCGCCGGCAAAGGTCGCCACGTCGCGGTGGAGCGGGGACATCGACTTGATGACCGTCTGGTGGCTGCCGATGATCTGGTCCACCACCAGCCCCACGCGTTCATTGCCGGTGGCGATGACGACGATCTTCTGGTGCGGATCGGGCCGCGTGCCGGTGTCGAAAATCTCGCGCAGGCGCAGGAACGGCACCAGCCGGTCGCGCAGCGTGATGAAGCTGCGGCCGCGCGAACGCAGGTCTTCCTCAAGGCTGAGTTCGAGGCATTCCTCCACCGCGCCCAGCGGGATCACATAGCGCCCCTCACCCACGCGCACGAGCAGCCCGTCGATGATCGCCAGGGTCAGCGGGATGCGCAGCACCACGGTGGAGCCCTCTCCGGGCGCCGAAGTGATGTCGATCTGGCCGCGCAGGCTTTCGATCGTGCGCTTCACCACATCCATGCCGACGCCGCGGCCGGACAAGTTGGTGACTTGCGCCGCCGTGGAGAAGCCAGGGTGGAAGATCATCTGCAGCAGATCGTGATCGGAAACCTGCTGGCCGGGCTGGATCAGCCCCTGCGATTCCGCCTTGGCGCGCACGCGGGCGCGGTCGATCCCCCGGCCGTCGTCGCGGATGGTGATGAGCACTTCGCCGCCGGCCTGATGCGCGGAAAGGTGAACCTGCCCGGCGGCCGGCTTGCCGGCGGCAAGGCGGTCTTCGGGCGTTTCCAGCCCGTGATCGCAGGCATTGCGGATCAGGTGGACCATCGGATCGGCCAGACGCTCGATCATGGTCTTGTCGACTTCGGTGGTCTCCCCCTCGGTCGAAAGTTCGATGGTCTTGCCGGTTTCGCGGGCGAGATCGTGGACGAGGCGGCGGAAGCGGCTGAACAGGCTGGCGACGGGCACCATGCGCAAGACCATCATGGTATCGCGCAGTTCGCCGGCCAAACGCTCGATCTCTTCCGAGATGGAGCGCAGCGCCAGTTCGCTGCCGACGGCCGAGCCGTGACCGCTGGCGAGCTGCGAAAGCCGGCTCTGGACGATCACCAATTCGCCCACGCGGTCCATCAACTCGTCCAGCCGCTCGGCCGGAACGCGGACGCTTTCGCCGGCATTGGCGGCCGATTTCGCACCCGACGGGGCGGGCGTCCGGCTAGCGGGCGTGTCCTGCGCGGCGGCAGGGACTTCTGCGACGGGTGCGACCTCTACAACCACTTCGGCGGGCGCATCGGACGCCTCTGCCTCAAGCGGCTCGATGGTCAGTTCCATGTCGTCCATCACGAAGATGAAGACATCGTCGATATCGTCGCGCGCGATATCGCCGCGCAGTTCGACGTCCCAGCCGATGTGGCATTCGGTCGGCACCAGATCGGCGAGTTGCGGAATGGCATCGGTGCGCGCGGCGATCCGGCATTCGCCCAGATCGCGCAGCTCGTCGAGCAACATCAAGGGGTTGGTGCCATTGGCCATGGCGTCGGCGGGAAGACGGAAGAACAACCGCCAGCCCTGCGCGGAGACAGCCGGAGCAGCGGCGACGGCAGCGGGCGTAGCGACGGTATCGGGCGCGCTGCCCCCTGCTGCATCGATCGCCGCCTGAAGCTGTTCGAGGATTTCTGCGCCAGTGGCTTCGAGCCCGGTGCCGCCGCCCTCGATCAGCGCGCGCATATGGTCCCGCGCGGAAAGGATCACCGCCACCAGTTCCTGCGTCGCCGGGGCCAGCCCCTTGCGCACGCGGTCGAACGCGGTTTCGCAGTGGTGGGTGAAATTCGCCAGCGCGTCGAAGCCGAACATCGCGCCGGATCCCTTGAGCGTGTGCAGCCCCCGGAAAACCTCGTCGATCAAGCCGCGGTCGTCCAGCCGGTGGCCAAGGTCGAGCAGCCCGTGCTCGATCTGGTCCAGCAGTTCGCCCGCCTCGACGCGGAACGCCGCGACCGGATCCTGCGTGCTCACCGGCCCAGCACCTTGCGCGAAACCTTGATCAGCTGTTCGGGCACGAAGGGCTTCACCAGCCAGCCGGTGGCGCCGGCCGCCTTGGCCTGCTGCTTCATCGCATCATCGCTTTCGGTGGTGAGGAAGATGATCGGCACGCCCGCCTGTTCCGGCGCCTTGCGCAGTTCGCGGATCATCGTCAGCCCGTCCATATTGGGCATGTTGAGGTCGGTGATGATCAGATCGAACCGCTTCGCGCCCGCTGCGGCAAGGCCCTCCACGCCGTCTCCGGCTTCGGTAACGTCGTAACCCGCGCCGGTCAGCGCGATGCGGATCGCCATGCGCAGGCTGGGGGAATCGTCGACGGTGAGGATAGAGGCAGTCATTGCGGCAGTTCTCCGTGGAACCAGAATTCGATGTCCGAGGGGGTAAGGTCCGTCAGGAAGCCCGCGCGTTCCAACAGGGCGGCAACGGCACCGCCGGCGGGCTGCGTCAGGCGCAAATCCCGCCCCGCACGCGCCCATTGGTCGCGCGCAGCGTAAACGATCTCCACAAATGCAAGATCGACTTCACTTAGTGCAGACAAATCAAGATCAGTGTCTTGCTGCGCATCGTACCCGGCAAGAATTGCCTGCTTGAATACGTGTGCAGAGCGCACGGTTATGGAATTTGGAACAGCTATGACTTGACGCATCGCTTCCTCTGGATTGTGGCCGTGAGTGCGACGGGGTCGGCGCGGGGGGATGGCCTATCCAGATTCTAGAGGAATACCGGCCGATACGGATGCCGGGGCGCGTTTTTTTCGAAGTTTTGCTGAACGCGTACGGAATGTGTGCAGCCGAAATGGCGCCGCCCGCGTCGTTGCGGGCAGCGTCAGATCATAGTCGGAAACGGCAGATTTTCAAACGTTTGCAGGCTTTGCGCGGGTCTTCGACAGCCTTGGCGGGGCCACCGGCGACCGGCGCTCAGGCCGCCTGCGCGCAGTTCGCCAGATCGAAGGCGGAGGATGCCGGATAGGCTTTATGCGGCGCGAACAGCGCGGCGATGGCATCGAACTGGTCCCGCGAATAGCCGGCAAGGCGGAAGCGGTAGAACTGCTCGGCCGGGAAATCGCTTCCGCGCAGCAGCACCGCCGTCACCCGCAGCACTTCCAACTTATCGTTGGCAAGGCAGTAATTGTAAGGCTTTCCAAAGACAAAGGCGCGCCAGCCGCGCGTGCGCTTCTTGTCGAACGCGATCGATCCCACCGGATCGCGCGCCGCCAGCGCCAGGATGCTGCGTTCCTGCCCACTGAAAAGATCGGTGAACAGATCGGTCACGTCGCGGGCATCGGCTCTGAACGAGGCTGTGAACTGCTTCTCCATCGCGTGTTTCTGCACTTTTCCATTGTCGCTGCTGGCGCGGCATGTACCGGCGATTGCGATCCGCAATAAGCCCCGCGCAGCGCCACAGATTGTTGCCGCGTGGGAGACAATGAGCCTTCGGACCAATCCTCCATGCCTTGCGACGCCCTTCCCGGCCGGGCGAAGCACCGTTACTTCTGTTCACATCCGCCGCCAGACTTTCTCGTTCGGATCGGCTTGCGCAAAGCGCTAAGTTCGCGGCCATTTCGCAAAGGACCCGCCAATGCCGCAGAGTACCCGCCGCCTTCATCCCGCATGGATCGTGGTTGCCGTCACCTTCTTCGCGCTGCTGGCTTCGGCCGGGCTGCGGTCCGCCCCCGGCGTGATGATGATGCCGCTGGAACTGCATTTCGGCTGGGACCGCGCGACGATCTCCGCCGGCGCGGCGCTGGGTATCCTGCTCTACGGGCTGGTCGGCCCCTTCGCGGCGGCGCTGATGATGAGCGTGGGGATCAAGCGCACGATGCTCGCCGGACTGGCGCTGATGGCGGCGGCGACTTTCGCCAGCCGCTGGATGACCGCCCCCTGGCACTATGTGCTGAGCTGGGGCGTGCTGTCCGGCATCGGTTCCGGCGCGGTAGCCTCGGTATTGGGCGCGGCAGTGGTCAACCGCTGGTTCGCGACGCGGCAGGGGCTGGTGATGGGTCTGCTGAGCGCCAGCACCGCTACCGGATCGCTGATCTTCCTGCCGGTGCTGGCGTGGCTGTCGCAAGGCGGCGCGTGGCAGCCGGTGGCGCTGGCGGTCAGCCTGCTCTGCGCCGCGCTGATCCCGCTGGTGTTCTTCTTCGTGCCCGAGCGTCCCGAACAGCGCGGCACCCGCCGCTTCGGCGAAAGCGCGGATACGGCCCCAGCCCCGCCGATGAAGCAGGCCGCGACCCCGTGGCTCGCCATAGAGGCGCTGATGCGCGCCGCACGCCAGCCGATGTTCTGGCTGCTGGCCGGCAGCTTCATGGTCTGCGGCCTCACCACCAACGGCCTTGTCGGCACGCACATGATCGCGTTCTGCGGGGACCATGGCATCGCCCCGGTCGCGGCCGCCGGTCTGCTGTCGATGATGGGCTTCTTCGACCTGTTCGGCACGACCGCATCGGGCTGGCTGAGCGACCGCTACGACCCGCGCCGCCTGCTAGCGGTCTACTACGGCTTTCGCGGACTTTCGCTGGTGGCGCTGCCGTTCATCGATTTCGGCGCGGTGAGCCTGACTGTCTTCGCGGTGTTCTACGGGCTGGACTGGATCGCCACGGTGCCGCCGACGGTAAAGCTCGCCAATTCCACCTTCGGAGAGCGCGATGGGCCGATCGTGTTCGGCTGGATCTTCGTGGCGCACCAGATCGGCGCATCCATCGCCGCTTTCGGTGCCGGTGTGATCCGGGAAACCTTGGGGACTTACACCCCCGCGTTCATGATCGCCGGGGCCTTCGGCGTCATCGCCGCCTTCGTGTTCCTGGGCGGGTACGGCAGGGCGCGTTCGCAGCCCTGCCCCACTCCTGCCTGATTACGTTACTTCCAAGCCAAACCGAGCGACTTCTGGATGGAAACGTAGTCGCCGGTCAGCGCCGCGCGGGCCTGGACCAGGTTCTGGTCCGCCGTGTTCAGATCGTTCCGCGCATTCAGCAGCGCGATCTTCGTCACGGTGCCGGACTGATAGCGCTGCGCCGTCAGGCTTTCCGCCAGCGCCGCCTTCTCCCGCGTGCGGGCCAGCGCCGCCACGGTGACGCGGCGTTCGCGGAAGCGGGCCAGCGAATCCTCGGCATCGCGCAGCGCCGAAAGCACGGTGCCGCGATACTTCGCCTCCGCCTCGTCCCGCACGGCTTCGGCCTGGTGGACCTTGGCCTTGGTGCGCCCGAAGTCGAGGAAGTTCCAGCTGAGCTGCGGCGCCGCGATCGAGGTGAAATCGTCCAACTTGCCCAGATCGCTGATCTTGGTGCCGCCGATGCCGATCAGGCCCATGAACGAGAGGCGGGGGAAGCGCGCCGCCTCCGACTGGCCGATCTTCGCGGTATCGGCCGCCAGTGTGCGCTCGGCCTGCCGGATATCGGGGCGATGCGCGATCAGCTGCGCGGGATCGCCCACCGGCACCGCAGCGGGCGGCAAGGGAAGCTCGCCCGCCGGGGCAAGGCTTGCATCGAGCGCGCCCGGCGCCTGCCCGGTCAGCACCGCCAGCGCATTCATATAGGCATCGCGCTCGGCCGCCAGCGGCGCGATCTGTGCGCGGGTGGAGGCCAGTTTGCCCTCGATCTGCGCCACGTCCATCGCCGTGGCCGTGCCGCTCTGGAAGCGCTGGCGGGTCAGCGCCAGCACGTCTTCCTGCAGCGCGATCGACTGTTCGCCCAGCACGATCCGCTGCTGGCGGTCACGGAGGTTCAGGTAGTTCTGGGCTACGCTGGCGGAAAGGCTGACCTGCACGTCCGAAAGGCTGGCCTGCGCGCCTTCCATCGTCGCGCGCGCCGCCTCTACCGCGCGGCGCTGGCCGCCGAACAGGTCGATTTCCCAACTGGCGTTGACGCCCACGTTGTAGAGGTTGAGGTCGGTACCGCTGCTGCCGCCGCTGCTCTCGCTGTCGGACCCGCCGGAGCTATCCGAACTGCTGTCGCTCTGGCCGAAAGCGACGCCGGGCACATGGGCGTGGGCATAGAGCGCCGATGCGCTGGCCTTGGGGGCCAGATTGGCGCGCTCCTCACCCAGAGAAGCCTGCGCCTGCCGCAGCCGGGCCTCGCCGGCCTTCACGTCGGTATTCTCGGCCAGGGCCTTGGCGATCAGGTCATCCAGCAGCGGATCGCCCAGCGGCTTCCACCAGTCGGCGACCGGCGGCGCCGTGGTGACGCTGCCCGCGTCGGCGCGCACGAAGGCGGGGTTGGCGTCAGAGGCCAGCTTGGGCGGGCCCGCGTAGTTCGGGCCGACGGTGCAACCGGCAAGAGCAGCGCCGGCCAGCAGCGGAAGGAGAAGATAGGAACGCATGGTTATCCTCAATGTGCGGCCGCCAGCGGCGCATTCTTCGGCAGCGGGCGCAGGAACAGCGTAAGCGGGATGACGAAGAGGATGCCCACCGACATCATCCAGAACATGTCCGCATAAGTCATCGTCAGCGCCTGAATCTGGATCGTGCCCTCAAGCGAGCGCAGCACCCCGGCGCCTTGGGCGGATACGTAGTCCTGCACCGCGACGGAATTGGCATTCAGCGTTTCTTCCAGCCGGCGCGCGTGCAGCCACAGGCGCTGATCCTGAATGACCGCGATCCCTGCCAGCGCGAACGATCCGCCCAGGTTGCGCGCCGCGTTGTAGAGGCCGGAAGCGTCGCCCGCCTCCTCCTTCGGCACCGAACGGATCGCCGCCTGATTCAGGAACATCATGCAGAACACCGTGCCCATGCCGCGCAGAAGCTGGCTGTCCACGAAGTCCTTGCCGTCCGAAAGCGGGGTAATGTCGGTTTCCAGCCAGGCGCTGAGCGCCAGAACGGAAAGCCCGAAGCAGACCGACAGGCGAATGTCGACATTGCGGATCAGCCAGGGCGTGATCGGCATCATCAGCATGACCGGGATGCCCGACAGCATCACCACCTGCCCCGATTGCAGCGAGTTGTAGCCGGCGATCTGGGAGAGGAACTGCGGGATCACGTAAGACGTGCCGTAGATCACCATGCCCACCACGGTGACCATGGCGACCACGCTGCCGAACTGCCGGTCCAGCAGCAGCTTCAGCTTGATCACCGGCTTCTTCGAGACGACCTGCCCCAGCCCGAGCAGAACCAGCCCCAGAACCGAAACCGCCGTCAGCATGATGATGAGGTGGGAGGAGAACCACTGTTCGCGCTCCCCCTCTTCCAGCACCACGGTCAGCCCGCCAAGGCCGAGTGCAAGGCCCAGAATGCCCAGCCAGTCCGCCTCACGGATCAGGCCAAGGTTCGCCTTCTGGTGCGGGATCGCCACCAGCAGCAGCGTTGCAAGTGCGATGCCCACCGGCAGGTTCAGGAAGAAAGCATAGTGCCAGCTGACATTCTCGGTCAGCCAGCCGCCCAGCACCGGGCCCACGACAGGGCCCAGCAGCGCGGTCGCGCCGAACAGCGCATTGCCGATCGGCTGCTGCGCGCGGGGCAATCGCGTCGCCACGATGGTCATCGCCGTCGGGATCAGCGCGCCGCCGGTAAAGCCCTGCCCGATGCGGCCGACGATCATCATCGGCAGCGTCGTGGAAAGGCCGCACATGATCGAAAACAGCGTGAACAGCGCCGATGCCACCAGCAGCAGCGTGCGCAGGCCCAGCAACCGTTCCAGCCAGCCGGACAGCGGGATGATGACGATTTCCGCCACCAGATAGGCGGTCGCGATCCAGGTGCCTTCAGTGCCGCTGGCGCCGATTTCACCCTGAATCGTGGGCAGCGAACTGTTGACGATGGAGACGTCCAGCGTGGCCATCAGCGCGCCCAGCGTGCCGGCGGCCACGGCCAGCCATGCCGCCGCGTCGGCGGGCTTTTCGGCTGCCGGTGGCGGTGCCGGGGGAGCCCCGACAGTGGCGGTGGATCCGCTCACGGTCTGGCTCACTTGCCGTCCGTCCGGCGGGCCTTCTCTTGCTTGGCGATGGCCTGCTGCGAACCCTTTTCGCCGATGGTGTCGACCGTGACGGTCACCGAAAGGCCCGGCACCAGCACGCGGCGCGCTTCGGCACCGGCATCGATGGCGATGCGCACGGGAACGCGCTGGACGATCTTGGTGAAGTTGCCGGTGGCGTTCTGCGGCGGCAGCAGCGAGAACTGCGAACCGGTGCCCGGCGACACGCTTTCCACGTGCCCGCGGATCTTGGTGCCGTTCAGCGCGTCAACCTCGATGGTCGCGGGCTGGCCGGGGCGCATCAGGCCGATCTGCGTTTCCTTGAAGTTGGCGGTGACGTAGAGCTTGGACAGCGGCACCACCGACATCAGGCGGGTGCCGGCCTGCACGAACTGGCCGGCGCGCACGGTGCGATCGCCGATGCGGCCGTCGACGCTGGCAGTCAGCACCGTCGAACCGACATTGACGTGGGCGGAGGCAAGCTGCGCGCGGGCAGCCTCGCCCTGCGCCTGCGCCTGCTGGACTTGCGCATTCAGCGCGGCGATGCGGCGCTGGGCGGAAGTCAGCGCGGCGCGCTGGGCATCGGCGGTGGCGCGGGCCTTGGCGGCCTGATTGCGCAAGGTGGCCAGATGTTCCTTGGTTTCGGCGCCGCTGGCGGCCAACGGGGCGTAACGCGCGGCCTCACGCTCGGCATAGCGGGCGTCTTCCTCGGCCGAGGCAAGCTGTGCCTGCGCCTGTGCGATGGCCGCTTCCTGCTCGCCGATACCGGCGCGCACGTTCTCGGCATTGGCCTTCGCCACGTCGATCTGCGCCTGATACTGGGCGGCCTGCGCGTTATAGTCGCGCGGGTCGATCTTCACGAGCGGCTGGCCGGCCTTCACGTCCTGGTTGTCACCCACCAGCACGGCGTCGACATAGCCGGAAATTCGGGGCGAAACGGTGACGGCATCGGCCTGGATGAAGGCGTCGTTGGTGTCTTCCAGATACTGCCCGCGCGTTACGTAATGCAGTACCCAGGCGCCCAGGCCGATGGCCACCACGGCGGCGCCAACGAACAGCGCGCGGCGCACGCCGGGACGCTTGAGCGCGGAAGGACGCTCTGCCGCTTCACCACCCACCGGCTGGCCATCCGAATCGATTCCGTCGTTTGCCATCAATCGCTTCCGCTTCTCATGCGCTTGTTGCTGCATTGCAGCCCCGAGGTCTTGCTGCGTTGCAGCTCATAGGTCCTGCTGCATCGCAGCAGTGATGGATGCGCCCTTGCACTGCTCCGCAGCATATGGCAATGGCATTTCATATGGTCCCACAATATTTCTTGCCGTGAGTATTCGCCTCCAATCCATGGAGCAGTTGCGCGATCTGCATCTGCGTATGCACCGGCTGTTCAATGACCGGATGCGCGCGCAGGGTGCATCGCTGGCGCAATTGAAATTGCTGCTGGCCATAAAGCGCGGCGGATCGGTGCGTTCCACGGACATTTGCGAGGTGCTGGGGCAGGCGCCGCGTACCGTGACGGAGGCGATCGACGCGCTGGAGCGCGACGGCCTGGCCGTGCGTAGCCCGGATCCGAACGATCGACGGGCCAAGCGGATCAGCCTGACGGAAGCGGGCGAGGCGGTGATCCGTGAGGTCGAACCTCACAAGGAAGCCTTCATCGCGCAGTTCTTTGAGGTATTGGGCGATGAGCAACAGTCCGCATTCCTGCGGACTCTCGAAGTGCTTAACGACCGATTGGTCGAAATGGGCGCCCCGCGCAGCCTTGGCGAACCCGCCGCGCCGGGGGATGATTCAGGTCAGCAATAGTATCGTCATCAGCGCAAAAGTGCCGCTGCATGCTACCGCAGCGCACAATGTGCGGAATTCGCATACGCAAAACACGGATTCCATTCTTTCCATGCCCGCTCTCCTCTAAATCCACTCTTTGGTGGTTGCAGCGAAGATACCATGTAATCGGGCCCTGCCATAGCGATCCGTCGGGCTTTTCCATCGCCGGGGCGAAGGAAGACTTGCCTGTGAAAGAACAAGTCTTGCCTGCGTAAGAAAAGAACGGGGCGTTAAACCATGCGCAGCAGGTGCAGTAGGCCAAGACTGATCGCGCCCAATCCGGCCAGCGAAAGCACCACTGCGGCCGTCACGCGCCCACCCGCTTGCGCCACGGTGCGCACATCCACACCAAGCCCCAGCGCGGCCATCGATACGACCGTGAGAACGGTGGCAACCTGACCGATGGGGGCAAGTGCTGCCTGCGGCACAAGGCCGAGCGTACGACACAGCATCAGGGCCAGGAAGCCGAGGATGAACCACGGCACCAGATGGCCCAGCCCCGGGCGCCCCATCTCCGAACGGCCCATCCCCGAACGGCAAAGCGTTTCCCCGTCGGCTGCATCGGGCCGCGGCGCCGTCAGCGACAGCACGAGGCACACGGGGCCCAACATCAGCACACGCACCAGCTTGACCAGCGTTCCCGTTTGCACGGCGGCCGGCCCCATCGGCGCGGCGGCGGCGATCACTTGCGGCACGGCGTAGACGGTCAGCCCGGCAAAAGCGCCGTAGGCATGGCCGCCCAAGCCCAATGCCACACCCGCCAGCGGCAGGCCCAGCACCACCACCACGCCCAGCACGGCCGTGAAGGCGATGGAGGCAGCCACGTCGTCACTCTCCGCGCCGATCACCGGGGCGACGGCGGCAATCGCGGAATTGCCGCAGATCGCATTGCCGGAGGCCACCAGCAGCGCCATGCGCAGCGGCAGGCCCAGCAATCGGCCCACCACGAACCCCAGCACGAGTGCCGCCGCGACGACGCCGGCGATGCCCACAAGCATTCCCGGCCCCGCCGCCAACAATGTCGCCCCGCTGACCGAGGCGCCCAGAAGCACGACGGCTATTTCAAGCAAATATTTGGAACTAAATGATATTCCATGATTGAACCGCGCATTTGGCACCCACAGGCTGCGCAGCGCCGTGCCGATCAGGATCGCCAGCACCAGACTTTCCAACCACGCCCGACCCGCCAAGGCCCGCTCCCCCGCTTCCAACGCATAGCCAACGGCAGCCACGGCACAGCATAAGAGCACGCCCGGCATGACCGATCGCAGGTTTTCCCGGGGAAACGCGGCATGGTCTGAATGAAGGATTCCTGCGGAGTTCATGGGGAAATTCCTTTCTCCCAACCGGCCTACGCCTCAATATTCAATCACTCCAATGCATCATTTTTATCATTTCGATCAACAATTCAGATCAATCGTGCTACAGGCCCTACCATGACCCTTGAGCAGTTGCGCATCTTCGTGGCCGTGGCCGAGCGCGAGCATGTGACCGCCGCTGCGCGCGCGCTGCACGTCACCCAGTCGGCCGCCTCCGCCGCCATCGCCGCGCTGGAAGAGCGCCACGCGGTCAAGCTGTTCGACCGTGTCGGCCGGGGCGTCGTACTGACCGAGGCGGGGCGGCTGTTCCTGATCGAGGCACGCGGCGTTCTGGCCCGCGCCGCCGCCGCAGAAACCGTGCTGGACGAACTGAGCGGGCTCCGCCGGGGCCGCCTGCGCCTTGTCGCCAGCCAGACCATCGCCGCTTACTGGCTGCCGCCAATCCTGGCGGAATTTCAGGCACGTCATCCGGCGCTGCGCGTCGAACTCTCCATCGGCAACACCGATCAGGCCGCGACCCGCGTGCGCGAGGGCGAGGCGGACCTTGGCATCGTCGAAGGGCGGATCGACGATGCCGTGCTGGCCCAATGGCCGGTGGGCGAAGACCGGCTGGTGCTGGTCTCCGCGACGCCATTCGCAGCGGGCGAGGCAGCGGACGAGATCGACGCCCGATGGCTGCGCCGCGCCCGCTGGATCATGCGGGAGCCCGGATCGGGCACGCGGTCCAGCCTCGATGCCTATCTACGCGAGCGCGGCGTGGATCCCGCCGCGCTCGACGTGGCGCTGGTGCTGCCGTCGAACGAAAGCGTACGCACGGCGGTGGAGGCCGGTGCCGGTGTGGCCGTGCTCTCTTCTCTGGTGGTGGCGCCGGCCATCGCTGCCGGCACGCTGCACGCCGCGCCGCTGGAGTTCGGCCCGCGCGCGTTTCACGGGTTGCGCCACCGCGAACGCTATCGCAGCCGCGCCGCCGATGCGCTGCTACAAGTCATCGCCGCATCACGCCCGCCGCTGAAGGAAACGCCCTGAACGCTTGCCAGACGCGGAGCGCGCCGCCACGGTTCGGCCGATGATCGAAACCGACCGCCTGTTGCTGCGCCCGCCCGTCCTTGCCGATTTCGAAGCCTCCGCAGCGATGTTTGCCGATGCGGCGGTCACCGCGCATATCGGCGGCGTGCCGCTGGAGCGAGAAGTGGCCTGGACCCGCTTCCTGCGCGATGCCGGGCACTGGAGCCTCTATCCCTTCGGCCTGTTCACGATCGTCGAGAAAGCCTCCGGCGCCTATGTCGGCAAGATCGGCTATGCCCATTTCCAGCGCGATCTGGGGCCGCTTTCTCAAGCCGCCGTCGAAATGTCATGGACTTTGGCATCGGGCTTCCACGGCCGGGGCTATGCCTCCGAGGCCGGCCGTGCGGCGCAGGCATGGTTCGATGCGGCGCATGGCCTGACGACCGCCTGCCTGATCGCCCCCGCCAATCTCCCCTCGCTGCGGCTGGCGGAACGGCTGGGCTATCGCGAAATGGATCGTTTCGTGCCCCAGGGCCGCGATCCGGCGCGCGAAATCGTCGTGCTGGTGCGCGATTGCGGCGCCGGCTGACGACCGCGGACGATTGCCGGTTGCCGTGCGGGACGGAAACGCCCACAGCAGCACGCGACAGCGACCGGCGCACGTGCCGGCAAGCCCGATACACCGGCGCAGCCGAAACGGGCACCGAATTTCGACGAGGAATACAATGGCAAGAGACGGTGCGGAAACCGGCCCGGAAACCGATGCGGCAACCGGCGCGGGAGGCGGCGCGGAAAGCGGCGTGAAAACCGGCGCGATCGATCGCATCCAGGTGAACCTGCTGGCGCGCGGCGAACGCCGCCTGCTCAACTGGCTCTGCGCGCGGATGCCGAACTGGGTCATGCCGGATATGCTCACCGCCGTGGGCATGGTGGGCGCGCTGATGGTCTTCGCCGGCTATATCGCCAGCAATCTGGGCGACAACTGGCTGTGGATTTCCATCGCCGGCTATTTCGTTCAGTGGTTCGGGGATTCGATGGACGGCAGCCTTGCCCGCTTCCGCCGCACGGAGCGCCCGCGCTATGGCTATTTCCTCGATCACAGTTGCGATGGGCTGGCGACGACGCTGGTGGTCGTCGGCATCGGGCTCAGCCGCTATGTCCTGCTGGAAGTCGCGCTGATCGCACTGGTGGGATACCTGCTGCTGTCGATCCACGCCTTCCTCGCCGTGCGCGTGCTGGGCGAGATGAAGCTGTCCTACGCCTATGCCGGGCCGACGGAGCTGCGCTTCATGCTGATCGGCCTGACCCTGGCGATGATCGCGGCGGGATCGCAGCCGGTGCTGTTCGGCGTGCTCACCTGGTTCGACGTGTTCGTCGGCTCCATCGGCCTACTGCTGATCGTGTTCTTCGTGCTGCAGACCTTGCGCACCGCGCGCCGGCTGGCGGTGGACGAACCCGCCATTCGCATGCCGCGCTGAGCGGCCGTTTGAAAATTCGCGAAATGCGAATTTTGCGGCACCGGCCCTCTCCCCCACCCTACCACCCGCAGGATACTACCGATGGGTGGTAGGCCCCCTCAGCGAAAAGGTCCCCCGGACCTTTTCGTGTTCTTCGGAACGGGAGAGGGCCGGTGCCGCCTCAAAAATGCCCCTGCGGGCATTTTTCAAACGGACTCCCAGCGGCACCAAACGCGAAAACCTGAAAAAATTTGCCGGGCCATGTCACACTGGCCGGGCCCCACTCGTCATGACCGCATCGAACCCAAGAAAGGACGATGCGATGACTCCCCGTGCCGATATCTACTCCGTCTCCCCCGCGCTGTTCAAAGCCTGGTATGCGTTCTCCATGCAGGTGGGCGAATGCGGGCTGGAAAAGCCGCTGCTAGAACTCGTGAAGATCCGCGCCTCGCAGATCAACGGCTGCGCCAACTGCCTGAACATGCACACCGCCGAAGCACGCGCCGCCGGTGAGAGCGAACAGCGCATCCACCTGCTTGCCGCATGGCACGAAGCACCGTGCTATACCGACCGGGAGCGCGCCGCGCTTGCCTGGACCGATCATCTGACCGAAGTTGCCACCAAGCGCGCGCCCGACGCCGTCTACGAGGCGCTGGATGCCCAGTTCGACAAGGAGGAGCAGTTGAAGCTGACCCTGATGATCAACGTGATCAACGGCTGGAACCGGCTGGCCGTGGGCTTCAACCTCTATGCCCCGGAACTGGGCTGGAAGTGACCGGGAACGCCGCCCCCCAGCCGGCCGCAATTTTCGACGCGCAGCGGCCCGGCCTGCTGCGCGTCGCCTACCGGATGCTGGGATCGATGGCCGACGCAGAGGACATCCTGCAGGAAGCCTATATCCGCTGGGCGGCGGCGGACCGGGCGGCGGTGGAAGTGCCCGCCGCCTATTTGCGCCGCGTGGTCACGCGGCTTTGCCTCGATCAGTTGAAATCCGCCCGCGTCCGGCGAGAAACCTATACCGGCCCCTGGCTGCCGGAGCCGGTGGTGGAAGAGGATCCGGTGGAGGACGTTACCCTGCCGCTGCTGCTGGCGCTGGAGCGGCTTTCCCCCCTCGAACGCGCGGCCTTTCTGCTCCACGACGTGTTCGGCGAGAGCTTCGACGATATCGCCGCCTCTATCGGCCGCGACGCCGCCGCCTGCCGCCAACTTGCCAGCCGCGCCCGCGCCAATGTGCGGATGGAACGCCCGCGCTACACCGTGGATCGTGCGCACGGCATGGCGATTGCCGATGCCTTCTTTCAGGCATCCCGCGGTGAGGGTCTGGCCAATCTGGGCACTCTGCTGGCGCAGGACGTGCGCTTCCATTCCGACGGCGGCGGCAAGCGCCCCGCCGTCGCGCGCGTGCTGGAAGGCGCGGGCGAAGTCGTCCGCGCCCATCTGGCGCTGGAGAAACTGCGCCGCGCGCCCTCCACGCTGGTGCGCTATGGCTTCGTCAACGGCTTGCCCGGCTTCGTCACGCGCGAGCCGGACGGCATCCTGCAGACCACCGCGCTGCTGATCGAGGACGGGCTGATCCGCGCCATTTACGTCACCCGCAATCCCGACAAGCTGCGCCACTTGGAAGAGGCGCTGCATTGATGGCTGAAAATCCGCCGGAGGCGGATTTTGCGGCACCAGCCCACTCCCCCACCCGACCTCCCACTAGTGTATCCTTGATGGGAGGTCGGGTGGGGGAGTGGGCTGGTGCCGCATCGAAAATGCCTCTTCCGGCATTTTCGCAAAGACACCCTCCCCCCACGCTTGGCCGTGCAAGCTGTTCGATTGGCCGATAAAGGAAAGCTTGTGCTTGACCTCCCTTTCTCAACTTAATAGGTTGAGTTTATCCCGCAGGATATCGGAGACCGACCGATTCCTGCTGTTCCAGGGGTTTCGGTCCGCGGCTTTTGACAGGGATGCAGCTTGCTCCGCGATACCAACGGCTAAAGCGCGCGATGCTCGGGCGACCACGCCAAGCCTCGTGTTCCCCTCTCGAAACGATGAGGTGATACGATGCCGAAGACCCCCACACCCACAAGCTGACGCCCGAAGGGGCAGAGCGACACGCCACTGGCCATGATCCCGCGCGGATAGCTTCGCGCACCGGATAGCTGCGCCCGAAAAGCGCCGTCGCCCGCAATCAGCCACCCCACCGCCGGCACTTTGTGCGCGGCGAAGGGGCCGCCGCGCCCGTCAGGGCCGATCCGGGCACTTTTCGCGTGTCCGGCAAGGACGGCGCGCGTCCCGAACCGACCGAACAAACCAAATCGCCGTCCGCAGTTTGTCGTCACGCCTGCGGGACGGATCATCAGGGAAAAGAATTCGATGTTTCGCAGTCTTGCAATCGCCGCCAGCCCCCGCACGAGCACGCTGGCCCTTGCTGCCGCACTTGTCGGGCCCGCGCTCTTCGCCGCACCTGCCGCCGCCCTTGCAGCGGATACCGCAGAGGCCCCCGCTGAACCGGCCGCTGATCCAGCCGCAGATGCCGGCGCAGACGGCGGCACCCCGATCATCGTCACCGCATCGCGCCGCCGCGACGAGAACGTGCAGGACGTGCCTGTCGCGATCTCCGTCGTCACTGCAGAGGCGCTGGAGCGCCGGGGCGACTACACGATCGGATCGATCCAGCAGCAGATTCCCAGCCTGCAGGTCATCACCTTCAACCCGCGCAACACCAACATCAACATCCGCGGCCTTGGCTCCAACGTCTCGCTGACCAATGACGGGCTGGAGAACGGCGTCGGTTTCTATATCGACAACGTCTACTACGGCCGCGTCGGCCTGGCGCAGTTCGATCTTGTCGACCTGCAGGGCATCGAAGTGCTGCGCGGCCCGCAGGGCACGCTGTTCGGCAAGAACACCACGTCCGGCGTGATCAACGTCACCTCGCGCAAGCCGACGTTCGATCCGGAACTCTCGGCCGAGGCCAGCATCGGCAATTACGGCTATTATCAGGTTCGCGCCTCCGCCTCTGGCGGGCTGGTGAAAGACCTGCTGGCGGTGCGCCTGTCCGGCGCGATCAGCGAGAACGACGGGTTCCTCTGGAACAAGACCACCAATTCGCGCGCCCAGAACTATTCCAACAAGAGCATCCGCGGCCAGCTGCTGTTCACGCCCGATCCGGATTTCGAAGTCCGCATCATCGGCGATTATGCCAAGCAGAAGCAGGATTACGTCCTCAACGTCTTCGCCGACCTGCATACCACCTATGCGGACGGGACGACGATCGCCGGCAACTTCGCCCAGCGCGCCGCACGGTTCGCCAATTACACCTTGCCCAGCTTCAACGCGTTCGACCGAGTGGGCGAGGCGGACAGCCACTACCAGTCGAACATGGCCGGCTACGGTGTTTCCGGTCAGGTCGACTGGAAGCTGGGCGGCGCGACGCTGACCTCGATCACCGCCTATCGCTGGTGGGACTGGGATCCGGCCAACGACGGCGACAGCACCTCGCTGCCCGTGGTCGTCAAGGCCCAGCAGGCCAACCGCCAGCGCCAGTTCAGCCAGGAACTGCGTCTCGCGTCCAAGGACAACGGCGTGTTCGACTATGTGGTGGGCGCCTATTACTTCTGGCAGACCGTGCGCGGATATGGCGCCACCGGCTATGGATCGGCCGCACCGCTGTGGTTCCTGGGCGCGAACAGTGCGGTGAACGCCGCCGCGCTCAGCGGATACGAGGTCAATTCCTATTCGGAGCCGCAGACCAAGACCGTGGCCGGCTTCGGCCAGGCGGACTGGCACATCACGCCTTCGCTGACGCTGACCGGCGGCCTGCGCTTCACGCATGAGGAGAAGAAGGGCGTCTACCAGCAGTGGGTGGCGCAGGCGGCGGATATTTCCGGCTTCACCACCGCCCAGCAGGCCCAGATCCAGGCAATCCGCGCCAGCTTCAACAAAGTGGTGCCGCTCTACGAAACCAGCTTCACCGACAACAGCCTTTCCGGCCTGATCTCGCTGAACTGGAAAGTGGCGCAGGACGTCATGGTCTATGGCAGCTATTCGCGCGGCAACAAGTCGGGCGGGCTCAACCTGACGCAGCTTCCCTCCAGCGTGACCGACGCAACGGTGAAGCCGGAGAAGGTCGATGCCTTCGAAGTGGGTGTGAAGTCCCAGTTCCTCGACCGCCGCGCCACCTTCAACGCCGCCGGGTTCTGGACCGAGATCAGCGATTACCAGACCGCGATCACCGATCTGGACCCGTCGAACCCGCTGGTCAGCCGCCAGTACATCGCCAATATCCCCAAGGTCCGCTCGCGCGGGTTCGAGGGCGATCTGACGGTTGCGGCCACCGACTACCTCTCGTTCAACGCCTCCGCCACCTACACCGATGCCAGCTACGTCAGCTACAAGAACGCCCCGCAGGCCTTCGAGCGGCTGGACCTTGGTGCCATTCAGGACCTTTCCGGCGAACGCCTGCCCGGCGTGCCGAAATGGGCATGGACGCTGGGCGCGGACTTCAACCATGGGCTGACCAACCTCGGCGGCAAGGACGTCTCGATCTACGCCCACGCGGACTACGCCTACCGCTCCAACTACAACACCTCGGCCTCGAACTCGGCCTGGGCGCAAGTGCCCGGCTACGGCCTGGCCAACGGGCGCATCGGTTTCCGCACCGACGATGGCATCTGGGACTTCTCGATCTGGGCCAAGAACCTGTTCGACAAGAACTATTTCGTCGCGCTGGGCGCCGCGAACACCGGCGTCGTCACCGCGCAGCTGGGTGAACCGCGCACCTTTGGCGCCACCCTGCGCACCAAGCTCTGAAGCCAGAGAGAGGAAGCCCCCGCCATGTATTACCAGTCCTTCGCCCGGCGCCGAACTCGATCCCTGTCCTCGGGCAAGATGGATGCATGGCGGCTGTTCCGCTTCACCGCGCTGGCCGTTCCCATCTATGCCGCCGCACAGCCGGTGATCGCCTTCGTTCCCGCCATCATGGCGCGGGACTACGGCATCCCGCTGGCGGGGCTGGGGCTGGTCTACCTGATCGGGCAGATCGTCAATTCGCTGCTCGATCCGGTGATCGGCGCGCTCAGCGATCGCACGCGCAGCCGCTTCGGCCGGCGGCGGCCGTGGATCGCGGGCGGCGGCCTGCTGTTCATCGCCGGCGCCGCCATGCTGTTCTTCCCGCCGGCCGGCATCGGCCTTGGCTGGGTGAGCGTGGGCGTGTTGCTCTATTACAGCGGCGCTTCCGCCGCGCAGACCGCGCTGCTGGCATGGTCCGGAGAGATCAGCGGCAATTACAACGAGCGGACGCGCATCGCCTCGCAATTCACGCTGCTGTCCTCCAGCGCGTTGGTGCTGGCGCTGCTGCTGCCGGCCCTCGCCGATCAGGTCCGCCCCGATGACGGCCCGCTGCGCCTGACGCTGTTCGGCGTGCTGGTGCTGGTGACGGCGGTGCCCGGCCTGCTGCTGACGCTGACCGCCGTGCCCGAAAACCCCGCCCCGGAAGCGCCCGAACGCTTTGCGCTGGGCAAGACGCTGAAGGCGGTCTTCGGCAATGCCCTGCTGCTGCGCGTGCTGGCCGCCGATGCCGCCGTCACTGCCGGGCAGGGCGTGCGCACCGCGCTGCTGCTGTTCATCGTCACCATCTATTTCGGTCGGCCGGAATGGGCCGCCAGCTTCTTCCTGCTGCAATATTCGTTCGGCGTGCTGGCCGGCCCGATCTGGCGGCGCATCGGCCTGAAGCTGGGCAAGGGCCGCGCCGCCGTGCTGGCCGAACTGACGCAGGCCGCGATCAACTTCAGCCTGATCTTCCTGACGCCGGACCGGTTCGGCCTGATGATGGTGCTCGCCATCGCGCAGGGCCTGTCGCAGGGTTCCGGCAACCTGATGCTGCGTTCGATGGTGGCCGACGTGGCCGACCTGCACCGCGCCGAAACCGGCGAGGATCGCGTTGGCCTCTACTACTCGGTGTTCAGCGTATCGATGAAAGTGGGCAGCGCGCTGGCACTGGGCATCGCCCTGCCGCTGGTCTCCGCCTTCGGCTTCGATCCCAAGGCGGCGACCAATACGCCGGCGGCGCTGAACGCCCTGCTGCTGGTCTTCGCGCTGGGCCCGGCTCTGGCCCACACGCTGGCCGCCGCACTGGTCGCCCGCTTCCCGCTGGACGCATCGCACCACGCCGAAATCCGCCGCCAGATCCAGGCGCGCGAGGATGTCTACGCCGCGGTGCTCGTGCCCGCCGAATGAATTCCTGAATGCCCCAAATCCACGACGAAGGAGTAAATGCCATGACCTCGATTGCCACTTACGCCAATGCCAAGGACCCGAACTCCCCGCTCGACATCGCGCCGATCACCGGCACCATCGGCGCCGAAATCCGCGGCGTCACGCTCTCGGGCGATCTCGATGGCGAGACCGTGCAGCACATCAAGGACGCCCTCGTCCGCCACAAGGTCGTGTTCTTCCGCGGCCAGCATGAACTGACCGACGATCGCCACGAAGGCTTCGCCTCGCTGTTCGGCGCGCCGGTCGCCCACCCGACGGTGCCGGTGGCCGAAGGATCGCGCTACCTGCTCGAACTCGACAGCAAGGAAGGCTACGCCGCCTCCAGCTGGCATACCGACGTGACCTTCACCGATGCCTATCCCGCCGGATCGATCCTGCGCGCGATCACCATTCCCGAAGCGGGCGGCGATACCGTCTGGGCCAACACCGAAACCGCCTACGAGGGCCTGCCGGAAAGCCTGCGCCAACTGGTCAACAATCTCTGGGCGGTCCACTCGAACGACTACGACTATGCGCAAGTCCTCGCCAACGCGCCCAAGGCGGACGAAGTCGCGCAGGAACGCGTGAAGTACCACAAGAACATCTTCGCCTCGACCGTGTACGAAACCGAGCATCCGCTCGTCCGCGTCCACCCCGTCTCCGGCCAGCGCAGCCTGCTGCTGGGCCATTTCGTGAAGCGCATCGTCGGGCTGAACCAGGCGGATTCCGCGCGGCTGTTCGCGATCCTGCAGGATCACATCACCCGCCCCGAAAACGTCGTGCGCTGGCGCTGGCAGGCCGGAGACGTGGCGTTCTGGGACAACCAGGCCACCCAGCACCGCGCCGTCGCCGATTTCGGCCTGCAGCGCCGCACCCTGCGCCGCGCAACGATCGCGGGCGAAGTGCCCGTCGCCATCGACGGCCGCAACAGCCGCACCACGCGCAAGGAAAAGGCGACCTCTTACGAACCGGCCTGATCCCTCAACCCTGTAGGGCCGTTCACTTTCCCGCGCCGCGCTACCCAGCCGCGGCGCGGGACTTTTTTGCCAGTTTCCGGTCAGTTTCCTCCGGTTTCCAAGGACCACTCGATGCCCGCTAAACGTCTCTCACGCCTTTTCCTTGGCGCCACCGCTCTCAGTGCGGCGCTGCTTGTCTCCACCGTCACCCCCGCCGCCGCCCAAAGCGCACCGGCATCGGCTCCCGTACCGGCGGCAAAAGGCCCCAACTTCCTCGTCATCGTCGCCGACGATCTCGGCTGGTCGGACCTTGGCGCCTTCGGCGGAGAGATCGCCACGCCCAACCTTGACCGGCTGGCGCTGAACGGGCTGCGCCTCACCGGATTCCACACCGCGCCCACCTGCTCGCCCACGCGCTCGATGCTGCTCTCGGGCACCGACAACCACCTTGCCGGGCTTGGCAGCATGGCCGAACTGATGGCCGCCAACCAGAAGGACAAGGAAGGCTACGAGGGCTATCTGCGCCCCGAAGTCGCCTCGCTGGCAGAGCGTTTCGCCGCCGGCGGCTATCGCACGCTGATGTCCGGCAAGTGGCATCTGGGCCTGAAGCCGGAGCAGGACCCGCACGCGCGCGGCTTCCAGTACAGTTTCGCGCTGCTGCAGGGCGGCGCCAATCACTTCGGGCTGGACCAGTCAGCCGATCCCACCAAGGGCGCGACCTATACGCGGGACGGCGCGGTGCTGCCTTGGCTGCCCGCCGGTTTCTATTCGTCAGACGCCTATGCCAGCAACCTGATCGACGAGCTGCAACGCAGCCGCAAGGATACGCCGGGCAAGCCGTTCTTCGCTTATCTCACCTTCACCGCGCCGCACTGGCCGATCCAGGCGCCGGACGAGGACGTGGCGCGCCAGCGCGGCCGTTACGACGCCGGTTTCGAGGCGATCCGCGCCGCGCGGCTGGCCCGGCAGGAGCAGCTTGGCCTTGTCGCCAAGGGCACCGTCGCCCACACGCCCCGCGCGCCGCGCGGCGGCTGGGACGGGCTTTCGGTGGCCGACAAGCGTGAGGCCGCGCGCGACATGGAAATCTACGCCGCGATGGTCGCGCGCATGGACGCCAATGTCGGCAAAGTGATCGACGAACTGCGTGCCAGCGGCGAACTGGACAACACCGTCATCGTGTTCCTGGCCGACAACGGCGCCGAGGCGCTGGACGCCAAGACCACCGGCGCCAAGATGCTCGCACGCTACACGACGACGGCCAACAACGCCTTCGACAATCTGGGCAAGGGCACCAGCTACGCCACTTATGGCCCCGAATGGGCGCAGGCGGGCACGGCACCTTCGTGGTTGACCAAGGCCTATGCCTCCGAAGGCGGCACACGCACCACCGCCTTCATCAGCTGGAAAGGCCTTGCCCATCCCAAGAGCGTGGGCGGCGCCTATGTCAGCGTGGCCGATATCGCGCCCACCCTGCTGGACTATGCCGGCATCCCCAGCGGCGGCACCAGCTTCCAGGGCCGCATCGTGCTGCCGATCACCGGCAAGAGCGCCAGACCCTGGCTGGACGGCAAGGCCGCCCTTGTCCACGCCGCCGACGAACCGCTGGGCACCGAACTGTTCGGCAGCCGCGCGCTGCGCAAGGGGGACTGGAAGATCACCGATATCGGTGACGGCCAGTGGCGCCTGTTCGCGATTGCCAAGGACCCCGGCGAAACGCAGGACCTCTCGGACAAGTATCCGGACAAGCTGCGCGAATTGTCCGCAGACTGGGATGCCTATGCCAAGGCGAACCATGTGATCTTGCCCGATCAGGCGCCTTACCGGCCCTGACCCGGCGCATCCGGGGGCGGCCAAGGCTGCCTCCGGATCACGCCTGCGGCAAGTTTTCCGCCACCGGGTCGTAATTTTCGTGCGGGGGTGGATTGCGCAAGGCGGGCCCTGTGTCTTAGCCACCGCGCATGGTCGCAAGATTCCGTAAAGCCGCGCTCCTAGCCGGATTCGCCACATCCCTGTTCACCGCCGGCGCCCATGCCGCCGAACCGCAGCGCGTGCTCTATGCCGACGCCACGGTGATCGACGGCACCGGCGCGCCGGCGCGCGCGCATCAGGACATCCTTGTAGAGGGCGAGCGCATTGTTGCCGTCGGCCCGCACGGCACGCTTGCGGCCGGGCAGGCGCGCAGCGTCGATCTTGCCGGGCGCTGGGTGATCCCCGGCCTGATCGACACGCATGTCCACATGGCCACCCCGCCCAATCCTGCCCGCGCGCAGGGCGAATTGCGCCGCATGGTCTATGGCGGCGTCACCTCGGTGCGCGACATGGCGGACGACTTGCGATCGGTCAGCGAACTGGCCCGCGCATCGCTGATGGGCGAGATTCCGGGGCCGGACATCTATTCCGCCGCGGTGATGGCCGGGCCGCCGTTCTTCGGCGATCCGCGCGTCAACGCCGTCAGCATGGGCTACAAGGCCGGCACCGCGCCCTGGGCACAGGCGATCGACGACAAGACCGACATTCCCACCGCCATCACCCTGGCGCGCGGCACCGGGGCCACCGCGATCAAGGTCTACGCGGACCTGCCCGCCAACCTGATCTCCGCGCTGACGGCGGAGGCGCACCGGCAGGGGCTGATGGTCTGGGCCCACAGCGCAGTGTTCCCCACGCGCCCGGCCGACGTGATCGCCGCCGGCGTCGATGTGGTCAGCCACGCGTGCTACCTTGCCTATCAGGTCGAGCCGGTCATGCTCGCCTCTTACGAGGATCACACCCCGGTCAACGAGAGCCTGCTGGCCAAGAAGGGCGACGATCCGGTGATCGCCGGGCTCTACACGGCGATGCTGGCCAAGGGCACGATCGTCGATGCCACCGGCGGGCTGTTCGTGCGCTATGACAAGCTGCGCCAGGAAAAGCCGGAAACCCGGCCGCTGCGCTGCACCGGCACCACCACCGCGCGGCTGGTGCGGCAGGCGTGGAAGGCCGGGGTTCCGGTCTCCGCCGGCACCGATTTCGAGGCGGACGTGACCAGCCCCTGGCCCGCGCTTTACGACGAACTCGATTTCCTGGCGCATGACGTGGGCATGCCGCCGCTGGAGGTGATCCATTCCGCCACGCTGGTCGGTGCGCGCGCGGCCGGGCAGGCGAAGGACACCGGATCGGTCGAGGCGGGGAAGCTCGCAAACTTCGTGGTGCTGGCGGCCGATCCGTTGAAGGACATCGACAATGTGCGCAGCATCGCGATGACGGTGAAGCGCGGCAAGCCATTCGCCCGCGCGGACTACAAGCCGGTGACGGTAGAGGAAATGGGAGCAGGCGATGAAGATTGATCGGCGCGCACTGATCGCGGGCAGCGCGGTGATGGCCGGTGCCGGTTTGGCGCCGCGCGCAATGGCGGCAGCAGTAGGCGGGGCCGATCCGCTGACGAAGAGCATCGTCATCAACGCACTCGGCGGTCTGGGCGATCCCAACGGCCCCGAAGGCGCCGACGCCGTGCTGTTCAGCCCGCGCGTGCTGGAAGAGGCGCGCGCATCGGGGCTTACGGCCGTCAATGTCACGCTGGGGTACGTTTCAGGGCCGCAGGACCCGTTCGAATTCAGCGTACGTTCGGTGGCGGAGACCGACGCGGCGATGCGCGCCCATCCCGATCGCCTGCTGAAAATCCACACTGCCGCCGACATCCGCCGGGCCAAGGCGGAAGGCAAAGTGGGCGTGATCTACGGCTTCCAGAACGCCGCGATGATGGGCAACGACGCCTCCCGCGTGGACATCTTCGCCAATATGGGCGTGAAGGTGATCCAGCTGACCTACAACCCGGCGAACCAGCTGGGCGACGGATCGATGGCGCCGGAAAACCGCGGCCTGACGCCGTTCGGCCGCGAAGTGGTGGAGCGGTTGAACGCCGCGAAGGTCATGGTGGACCTATCGCACAGCGGCGAGCAGACCTGCCTTGAAGCGGCACGCGTTTCCAAGGCGCCGATCTCGATCAACCACACCGGCTGCCGCGGCGTCACCGATCTGCCGCGCAACAAGACCGACGCCGAACTGCGGCTGGTGGCGGAAAAGGGCGGCTTCATCGGCATCTATTTCATGCCGTTCCTCAACGCATCCGGCCACGCCAGCGCCGAAGATGTGGTGCGCCACATCGACTATGCCGTGAACCTGTGCGGAGAAGATCACGTGGGCATCGGCACCGACGGCACGGTGACGCAGATCGACGATCTGAAGGCCTATCAGGCGACCTTGGCCAAGGAAATCGAAGCCCGCCGTGCCGCCGGGATCAGTGCCGCCGGCGAGCGGCCGGACACCTATCCTTTCGTCGTCGACCTGCGCGGGCCGGACCAGTTCCGCAAACTGGCCGGGCTGCTGAAGGCCAAGGGTTATTCGCAGGCGCGGATCGACAAGATCATGGGCCAGAACTTCCTGCGCTACGCGGAAACGATCTGGGCCTGAGAACCGAAAGGAAGCCTGAGATGCGGCTGATCGACGCCGAGGAAGTCGCCCGCCGGCTGGACCATCGCACCGGGATCGATCTGGTGCGCCAGGCGATGATCGCGCTTTCCACCGGGGGCAGCAAGCAATTGCTGCGCGGGATCATCGACCTGGATCAGGGCAATGCCTTCGGCGTCATGCCGGGATCGCTGGCGGGGGCGAGTTTCGGCGCCAAGATCGTCAGCGTGTTCCCCGCGATGGCCGCGCAGGGTCGGTCGCATCAAGGCGTGATCGTCACGTTCGATCCCGAGACCGGCGCGCCGGCCGCCGTGATCGAGGCGGGCGAAGTCACCGCGATCCGCACCGGCTGCGCCACCGCCGTCGCCACCGGTGCCCTCGCCCGGCCCGATGCGACGCGGCTGGCGATCCTCGGCACCGGCGAACAGGCGTGGCACCATGCCGCCGCGCTGCGCCATGTCCGCCCCTTGTCACAAATCGCCGTCTGGGGTCGCAATGAAGCCAAGGCGCAGGCCATGGCCGAGCGCATCGAACGCGATTTCGGCATCGCGACGCGCGCCGCACCCAGCGTCGACAAGGCGGTGGAAGATGCGGACGTTATCTGCGCGGTCAGCGCCGCGGAAGAGCCGATCCTGATGTCCGAACAAGTGGTCGACGGCGTCCACGTCAACGCCGTGGGATCGAGCCGCGCGGGCCCCGTGGAGATCGATCCCGTGCTGGTCCGCCGCGCCCGCTTCATCCCCGATCATCGCGACGGGGTGCTGGCACAAGGCGCGGAATACTTGCGCGCGCTGGTGCTGGGCATCGCGGGCGAAGGCGATGTCGGCCCGGAAATCGGCCGGATCCTCGCCGGTCTGGACGAAGGGCGGCAATCGCCCGAACAAGTCACCGTCTACAAGTCGCTCGGCTCCATCGTGCAGGATCTCGCCTGCGCCGGTTTTCTGGCAGGCTGAAAACCCCGCCTGACCGCGCGAAGCGGTCATTGGGGACGTTAAATTCCTATCGTCATCCCAGCGAAAGCTGGGACCGTTTTCGGCCTCGCGCGACTGTGAGAGCGATCCCAGCTTTCGCTGGGATGACGGGGGGGGATGACGGGGGGGGATGACGGGGGGATGACGGTGGGAGAGTGTGTCCCCTCTCCCCCCTAAGGCCGATCAGCCCATCTGCCCGCGCGCCAGCGCCGCCAATACGGGGGCGGAGACGGTGTAGACCGCGTGGCGCTGGGCGCCGCGGTTGTGGTGGTCGACGCGGTAGCCCTGGTAATGGCGCCTCACCAGTCCGGCCCGCACCAGTTCGGATACCGCGCGGCTCACGGCCGTCATCCCGGAAATCCGCACCCGGTCCGCCACTTCCATGTCGACGAGATGCGCGGCTTCCTCGGGATCCTGCGGCAGCAGGCCGCGCTTCGCCAGGTCGCTGCGCACCGCCTCGATGGTTGCCTTGCGGTAGTGGTGGCGTGCCGCGCTGGGGGCGATGGCGGCGGACAGCCATTCGCGGATCGGCACCAGTTGCTCCCCATCGCGCACCAGCGGCCCGGCCGCGCCGCCCCTGCCGGCGACCCGGGCGATCAGATCCAGCACCATGAAGGTATAGCGGGGCCGGGCCGAGTGATCGGCGATCGCACGCATGATCCCCGGCATGTCTAACCCGCGTTCAACGGGCGGGCGGCTGAGCGGGAGTTCCAACATGGAACGAATCAAGCACAGACGCGAATCCAAGGGAATCCACAATCTGCACCGACGCACGATTTTCCGGCGCTTTTTCCATCTATGTCACTTTACCCAGCGCCTCTGGTAAAGTGACATAAGTGGCACCACGCCCTATTGGAATGGATCGTGTCCCCAGAGGTGGTGTAGCTTTTCTGGACCACCTTGCTTTTCGGCTTCAGCCTGAGCCGATCATGAGCCAGGTACTGCCGACAGCATGACAATAGGATTGTCGCTGAGCGGGGCCATCGTTTCAAGCGTCATGTAACGTGCGCGCTGGACGGCCCATTCGTCGGACTGTTCCATGAGGATGGCTCCGACGAGACGGGTGATGGCGGCTTCGTTTGGGAAGATCCCAACGACCTCGGTCCGCCGTTTGATTTCGCCATTGAGGCGCTCGATGGGGTTTGTGCTGTGTAGTTTGGCGCGATGCTCGCGCGGGAATGTCATGTAGGCCAACACATCGGGCTCAGCGTCGTCCATCAGCGTGGCTAGCTTGGGCAGTTTGGGCCGCACTTGGTCGGCGATCGAGCGCCACTGCTGGCTCGCAGCTTCTGGGGTTTCCTGGGCGAAGGCGGTGGCGATGAACGCGGAGACCACGCGCCTGCCGCTCTTGCCGGCATGGGCGAGTGCATTGCGCATGAAGTGGACGCGGCAGCGCTGCCAGGTCGCGCACAGCAGCTTGGAGACCGCCGCCTTAATGCCTTCGTGCGCATCGGAGATGACCAGCTTGACGCCACGCAGTCCTCGGCGCGTCAGTTTGCGCAGGAAAGCGGTCCAGAACGGCTCGGCCTCGGAAGGACCGATATCCATACCTAGCACCTCGCGGCGGCCATCGCTGTTGACGCCCACCGCGACGATCACCGCCACCGAGACGATACGCCCGTTCTGCCGCACTTTCACGTAGGTGGCGTCAATCCATAGGTACGGCCAGTCGCCTTCGATTGGGCGTTCGAGGAAGGCACCGACTTTCTCGTCGAGTTCCTCGCAAAGCCGGCTGACCTGGCTTTTCGAGATCCCATCCATACCCAGCGCCTTCACCAGGTCATCTACCGAGCGGGTGGAGATGCCCTGGATATACGCTTCCTGGATCACCGCGGTCAGCGCCCGCTCGGCCATGCGACGGGGTTCGAGGAAGCCGGGGAAGTAGCTTCCCTTCCTGAGCTTGGGGATGCGCAGTTCGACCGTCCCTGCTCGCGTCTGCCAGTCGCGCTCGCGGTAGCCGTTGCGCTGGACCAGCCTCGCCGCAGATTTCTCGCCATGGCCGGCACCGGTCAGGTTGCCGACTTCCATCTCCATCAGCCGCTCGGCGGCAAACGAGATCATCTCGCGCAGAATATCTGCATCCGGGGTCTTCTCTACCAGCGAACGCAAGTGCATCATCGGATCGGTCATCGTGATTCCTTCCGTCAAGTTTGAGCTTCGCAACCCAAACCTACCCGAAAATCACGGTGACCACCTCAGCCTTCAGCTACACCACGTCCTGGGACACGATCATTGGAATGGGCCCGGAATGGGCGGAATCGGCCCGAACGGGCACCAATTGAGACGACACGGCATAAACCTGCGTGCAAATGCGGAAGGGGCGCGGAACACATCCGCCCCCGGTCTGTTTGGCTTTCTGAAGGTGCGCCCAAGAGCTGAACAGGCAAAAGCTGAACAGGGCACACTTTCCCGCCATATTCCTCGCGTAGCGTTCCTCGCGCCAGCGAAGGGGAGCCATTCATGGAAAGCCTGCCCAACCGGTCCAAGCCTGAACGATTTACCGAAGCGTCATCCTTTCCCGGCCCTCTAGCGGGCCAACTCCAGCCTCCTGTCATTGCCCCAATTGCCGCGCGCTTCCGCGCCACTCGCGCCTTGTCGCTGCAATTGGTGGAAACGCTGAACGAGGCGGACGCCGCGGTGCAGTCCATGCCCGATGCCTCCCCCGCCAAGTGGCATCTCGCGCATACGACATGGTTTTTCGAAACCTTCCTGCTGCGCGACCATGTGCCCGGCTATCGCCTGCATGACGCGCGCTGGCCGTTCCTGTTCAACAGTTATTACGAGGCGGAAGGCGCGCGCGTGGCCCGCGCCGATCGCGGCCTGCTGACGCGCCCCACGCTGGCAGAGGTGATCGACTATCGCCGCCATGTGGATGCGGCTTTGCTGGCCGCCCTTCCCGCGCTGGAACAGAAGCACGGCGATCTGGTGGAATTGGGCATCCAGCACGAACAGCAGCATCAGGAATTGCTGCTGACGGACATCAAGCATCTGTTCGCGGCCAATCCGCTGGGGCCGGCCTATCGAACGCAGGCGGCCGAAGCCGGCCACGTCGCCCCGCCGCTCCGCTGGATAGTCGGGCGAGAGGGCAGGGTCGATGCCGGCCACGAAGGCCGCGGCTTCGCGTTCGACAACGAATTGCCCCGCCATGCCACATGGCTGGCGCCGCACGCCTTGGCCAGCCGCACGGTCACCAATGGCGAGTGGATCGAATTCATGCGCGACGGCGGCTATTCCGCGCCCTCGCTCTGGCTGTCGGACGGGCTGGACTGGGTCCGCCGCGAAGCCGTGGCCGCGCCGCTCTACTGGCGCGAAAGCGACGGGGAGTGGGAGCAGTTCACGCTGGCCGGCTGGCGGCCGGTGCGGCCCGACGATCCGGTATGCCATATCTCGTTCTATGAAGCGGACGCCTTCGCTGCCTGGGCGGGGTGCCGCCTGCCCACCGAACAGGAATGGGAAGCCGCCGCGCAGGGCCGCGACCCGCTTCACGGCAACCAGCTGGACCGCGCCGTCCCGGCCATGCCGCGCGCCGCAGTTGAAAGCGAAAGCGACGGTTTCGCCGCGCTGTTCGGAGACGTTTGGGAATGGACCGGCTCCGCCTATCGTCCCTGGCCCGGCTACCAGACCGCACCGGGGGCGGTGGGCGAATACAACGGCAAGTTCATGTCCGGCCAGTTCGTGCTGAAAGGCGGCAGCTGCGCCACGCCGCGTGGGCATTTGCGCGCATCGTACCGCAATTTCTTCCATCCCCACCAGCGCTGGCAGTTCACCGGCCTGCGCCTTGCGAGGACCCTCTGACATGCACCGCGGAACCTTCGAAACGGAAATGGCAGATACGATCGCGGCCCCTCCAGCCCCGAGTTCGGCCCCGGCCCCGACTCCATGCGAAACCCCCGCCGTGCCCTATGATCCGGCGTTCCGGGCGGATGTGCTGACCGGACTTTCCCAATCGCGCAAGACGATCCCCGCACGCTGGTTCTACGATCTGGAAGGGTCCCGCCTGTTCGAGGAGATTACCCATCTTCCCGAATACTATCCCACCCGCACCGAAACCGCGCTGCTGCACACGTGCGCCGGGCAAGTGGCCGGCCTGCTGGGCGCGGAGCCGATGATCGTGGAGTTCGGATCGGGCAGTTCGATCAAGACGCGCATCCTGCTGGATGCCATGCCGCGCGCCACTTACGTTCCGGTGGAGATCTGCGGGGAGTTCTTGATAGAGGCTTCGCAGGCGCTGGCGCGCGACTATCCGGGCATCGCGATCATGCCGGTGGAAGCGAACTTCATGAACCCGATCGACCTGCCCGATCGCCGCGCGCCCGGGCCGGTGCTGGGCTTTTTCCCCGGCTCCACGATCGGCAATCTGGTGCCATCGGCCGCCATCGACCTGCTGCGGACGATGCGCGAAAGCCTGGGTTTCGGCAGCCTGCTGCTGATCGGCATCGACGCAGTAAAGCCGGTGGACCGCCTGCTGGCCGCCTATGACGACAGGCGGGGCATCACCGCAAGGTTCAACCTGAACCTGCTGCACCGGATCAACCGCGAGCTGGAAGGAACCATCCCGGTCGGCGCGTTCCGCCATCGTGCGCACTGGAATCCCGCGTGGACGCGGATCGAAATGCATCTGGAGGCCCTGCGGGACGTCGCGTTCGACGTGGCGGGCGAGCGATTCAGGATGGCGGAGCGTGAGACCATCCACACGGAAAACTGCCACAAGTACGATCCCGGCCAGATGCGCCTGCTGCTGCAATCGGCCGGCTGGGGCGAGCTGCGCCACTGGACCGACGAGGCGGGCGATTTCTCGCTGATCCTAGCCGAAGCCATGCCCGATCCGTTCGGGCCGTGATGTCCGATTGAAAGGGCCATTCGCTTTCCGCGAACAGCGTCCTCACCCCGGCAGCTTAGCCCCATGTGCACGCAGGATTTCCAGCACGCGCGCCATGGCAAGGTCGAACGGCTGCGTCTCGCCCATCAGCGCGAAACTGCCGCCCAGCGCGAAACTGCAATGGCCGTGGACGGTCGCCACCAGCGAGCGGGAGAGGCGCGGCGCTTCGGCGCGGTGCGCCTCCGGCAGGATCGCGGCCACTTCGCGCTCCACCACCGCCATCAGCCCGCTGCGCCGCCGAGCGAAATCCTCGGGCATGGCCATGCCTTCGGGCAGGCGATGCTCATAGATCGCCGACCACAAGTTGCGCCGCTGCGAGGCGAAGCCGAAATAACCTTCGACCAATGCCCGGATCCGGGCGCTACCCTCGGCGCCCTCCAGCCGGCTTTCCAGCCATTCGGCCCAGAGGATGAAGGTGCGCGTGTTGATCTCCAGCACCAGCCCGTCCACGCTGCCGAACACGTGCATCACCGTGCCCACCGAATAGCCGATCCGCTTCGCCACCTCGCGCGCGGAGAAGCGGGCAAAGCCCACTTCCTCCATCAGCTGCTGTCCGGCGTCGAGAATCAGCGCTTCCAGTTCGGCGCGGCTATGGTCGGATCGTCTGCCCATTGCCGCGCTATACCGTGCCAATTTAACAGCGTCTAATTATAAACGGCTCGCTGCGTGACGCAGGCGCCCGGCTGGGCTAGATCGCGCAATCGAAAGGTGATTCCGATCCCCCGCGCCAAGGCCGGCGGACGGACAGCCTGCCTGTTTCGGGAGAGCGATGTTGCGCGCGGTGGCAGAAATTCAGGGGCCGATCCCGGTCGAGGCATTCCGCGCCCGGATAGAAGCCAGCTACCAACCCGTCGTGATCCGGGGCCAGATGCAGGATTGGCCGATCGTCCAGAAGGCGCGCCAGTCGCCCGACGCACTGGCAGACCTGCTGGAAGCCATGGACAATGGCCGCGAACTGGCCGTGATGATCGGCCCGCGTGAGGAAAAGGGCCGGTTCTTCTACAACGAGGGGATCACCGGGCACAATTTCCAGGTGCGGAAAGGCCAATTGACCGGCTTCCTGCGCCATCTGATCCGCGTGAGCGGCAATGCCGATGCGGACAGCGCCTATGTCGGCGGCGTGCTCGCCGGGGACTACTTGCGGCAATGGAACGAGACGCACCGCCCGCCGATCGACGTAGCCCACGCCGAACCGCGCCTGTGGATCGGCAACCGCACCCACGTGACGACGCATATGGACGAGACATCCAACGTCGCCGCCGTGGTGGCCGGGCGGCGCAAGTTCGTGCTGTTCCCGCCCGAGCAGCTGGACAATCTCTACCTCGGCCCGCTCCACTTCACCATTGCCGGCCCGCCGGTGAGCATGGTGGACCTGAACAATCCCGATCTGGAGGCATACCCCCGCTTCGCCGAGGCGCTCGAACACGCGCAAGTGGCCGAACTCGGCCCGGGAGACGTGATCTATATCCCCGCGATCTGGTGGCACAGCATCACCGCGCTGGAGAGCGTCAACGTGATGGTCAACTACTGGTGGGCGCCCGAAGGCGCGCGATCGGGCATGCGGGCGCTGTTCCAGACGATCGCCGCGCTGCGCGACCTTCCGCCGGAGCACCGCGCGGCATGGCGGCACTGGTTCGACCGCTTTGTCTTCGACGAGGAAGCGGACCGGATGGCGGACCACCTGCCCGAACACATCCGGGGCTTCGCCGGCCCGCCGTCGGCCGAGCGCAAGGCGTTCCTCAACGCCTTCTTCGGCAATACCGGCGATTTTTGAGAAACGGTTTCACAATTCGCGGCGCGCGAATGTCGCGGCCCAAAGTCAGAATCCTAGTCTCAGGTGTTCGCCGCCCCGTTCGCCAGAATATGCGCGCCGGAAACCCAGCTGGCCTGCGGACTGGCCAGAAAGGCGACGACTTCGGCGATCTCTCCCGCGGTGCCGATCCGGCCGAAGGGAGAGGCATTCTCGAAAAAGGCACGCGTAGCTTCCGGCGCCTTGTCCATCATGCCGGGCGCGGTGGCGCCGGGGATCACGGTGTTCACCGTCACGCCCTTGCGCCCCAGTTCCTTCGCCCAGCTTTCGGTCATGCTCTTCAGCGCGACCTTGGTGGCCGAATAGATGCCCGATCCCGCCATCGGAAATTCGCCCAGACTGGAGGCGAGATTGACGATCCGCCCGCCCTCGCCCAGCCGCACCGCCGCTTCGGACGCGACATAGAGCGGCCCGCGCAAGTTGACGCCCAGCATCCATTCCAGCTGCGCCTCGTCCAGTTCGGCCAGCGATCCGCCGCCGCTGACGCCGGCGCTGTTGACCACCACGTCCAGCCGGCCGAACGCCCGATCGATGGCCGCGAACAGCGCCTTCACCTCATCGCGCCGGGCAATGTCGGCACGGGCGACGATCGCCTCTCCCCCGGCTTCGCGGATCGCCTGCGCCGTCTCTTCCGCGCCCTGCTCGCTGCCGCTGTAGTGGACCGCCAGCCGGGCGCCGTCTTGCGCCAGCCGCAGCGCGATGGCCCGGCCGATGCCGCGCCCCGCGCCCGTCACCAGCGCCACTTTGCCGGCCAGAACGCCGTCACTCATTGCTTTCTCCCCTCTTCACCTTCGACCTAGCGTTCGGCGGTGACTTCGGCCCGCCACAGCCCCTCCGCCGCGCAGGCCGCCATCACGCGGCACAGCAGGCTCTCCACCATGATCGAGGCATGGGTCAGCACGTGGGAGGGATTGCGGGCCAGCGCCAGCGTCCGCCGCAGCGGCGGATCGCCGATACGTGCCGTGCTAATCCGATCCCCTGCCGCCACCGCAACCGACAGCGGCAGCACCGTCAGCGCCGCCCCGCGCCCGGCCAGCGTCACGGTCGTGTCCAGCGAGTCGATCTCGTACGCGACCGGCAGCGAGACACCCAGCCGCGCCGCCTCGCGCTCAAGCAGTTGGCGCAGGCCATGCTGCGCCCCGGGCAGGGCGAGCGGCTCATCCGCAAGCGCAGCAATTTCCACCTCCGCATCCGCGCCAAAGCGTCCCGCCGGCCCCACCAGCACCAGTTCCTCGCTCGCCAGCGTGCGGGTGGTCAGATGGCGCAGCGGATGCACTTCGTAGAGCACGCCAAGGTCGATCTTCTCGGTTTCCAGCCAGCCGCGCACCGCACCCGAATAGGCCTCCACCAGACGCAGCCGGACGGAAGGCGCCTGCTGCGCCAGTTCCTCGATCAACCGCGCGCCGATCACGCGCGCCAACGAGTGCGGCATGGCGAAGACCACCTGCCCGCGCGCATCGTTGCGCAAGTGGCGGGCATCGGCCACGGCCTGCTCGGTCGCCAGCAGGATCTGCCGCGCGCGTTCGCGGAAGACATGGCCCGCCTCGGTCAGAGTCACGCCGCGCGCGGTGCGCTCGAACAGCGAAAAGCCGATCTCGTCCTCCAGCCGCAGCAATTGCTGGCTGAGCGATGGCTGCGCAATGCCCAGCGATTCCGCCGCGCGGCTGATCGAGGCACTGTCGGCAATCTTCAGGAAGGCCTTGAGGTGGGCGGTGTCCATGCGGTGTCCATGCCTTACCGATGCTATTCCGCCGCCAGCCCCAGCGCCACACCATCGTGCGCGGGCCGCATGTCCACCACCCAGCGCACCGATCGGCGCATCGGCTCTATCCCGTCATGCGGCGATCCGGGCGGCATGTGATGGGCATTGGCATAGACCGTCATCGGATCGCCGCCGGACAGCGAGACCAGCCGCTGCACCCCCGCCAGCGCGAAGAGATCGAGCAGACGCGCGCGGATACTCTCGGGATAGATGCCCACGGTCTGCGTGGTGTCATCACACCATTTCAGCACGTCCGTCAGATCGTCCACCGGCACGAAGTTGACCACGCGGTTGGCCAGCTTGTCGTAGAATTCCACGCGGTCGTTGAACTTCGAGACCACGAAGCCGCCCTTCAGCGTATCGCCCTCCACATGGTAGAAATCGTCCTCCAGCGCGACGGCGGCCAGTTCCGCCTCCAGTTCGCGGTTGGGCGCAGTGAAGGGCACGGAGAGCAGCGGCGGCAGCCGGTCGTAGGCGGCCAGCATCCGGCGGCCAAGATCGATCACCTTGTCCAGCGAGGCATCGTCGCAATCGCTTTCCACATAGACGATGCGGGTGTTGGCGCAGGCGGTCTGGTTGTAGAAGCCGGCCAAAGTCGCCAGCCCCACCGCCGCCTCGTCCATCGCCGCGTCGCTCTCGAACGTCTCGCGCCCCACCATCGACATCGAATATTTGGGATTGAGCGCGGTCAGGTCGATGCCCGGCTGGAGGAACTTCTGGATGTGGCGCACCGAACTCATCCCGCCCCAGGCGATGATCTTGTCGATGCGGCTGGTGCGGACGATCTGCGAGTCCATGAATTCGTCTCCGCCCTTCCAGTAGGCGACGGCGATGTGCTTCGTCACCGGATGATCGGGCGCCAGGCCGATCAGCGTCCGGGCGATGGCATTGGCGGTAAGCGGATCGTTGGAGGGGGACTTGATCAGGATGTCGGACTTGGTCAGCCCCGCGCGCGCCACCGTCATCGCCGCCACCACCGGCACATTGCCCGCCGTAATGTGGAGCTGCCGCGTGCCCACGGCGCGGATGCTGGTGTTGTCGTAGGCGCCTTGCCCGGCGACCCACCCGTCGAGATGGTCGATGCCAATGGTCTTTTCCACCAGCCCCGTCATCATCGCGGGATCGAACATCGCCGGCAGCGCGTCATAGACACCGCGCAGGATCGGCTCCGCCAGCCCGCCTGCCGAAAGCGCCAGCGCAAAGCTTTCCTGAAGCAGCTCGTTGTCGTCCAGCCGCAGACGTGTGCCCAGTTCGGCCAGCAGGTCGATGATCTCCCGCATCGGCGTATCGTGCAGATCGCGCAGCCGCGCGGTATCGCCCAGGACAAGATCGTGGATGTGCCGGTGCGGATCGGCCTGCCGGAAATCGGCGCCGCCGCGCCCCTTGAACAGCACCGCATCCTCGCCCGGCATCAAGACCCGGCCGCGCGCGATGATCGGGATATCGAGAACCATCACGCCTCTCCCGCCACGAATTCCATGAACTCGTTGTAGGCCGCCTGCGATCCGGCGCAGGTGATCTTGTCGTCTCCGCCCTCGTTCTCGGCAAAGCGGCGGATGGTCTTGGCAGCGCGCGGGCCGCCCCAGCCGCAGGGGCAATCGTCGTCCCAATGCATCGTCACTTCGTCTCCCGAAGTGAAGCCGCCCCAGTAGGATGTCGGGATCGGATCGACCAGCGTCAGCCGCCCCTTCTGCACCCCCTCGCGCGGCAGCGCCTGCCCCTCACCATCCATCAGCAGCGGCACGGTATAAGGCAGGAAGTGGAAATAGCCGTGCGAACACATCGGCGCATTGCCGATGCATTCGGAAAAGCCGTACTGGTTGCCCAGTCGATCGACGCCGAAGAAGGCCTTCACCTGATCCTCCCAATCGGCGGGCGCATCCTTGTAGCCCTTCATGCCCCCGCCACCCTCGACGATCGAGCCCGGCGCAAACCGGCAGGTCAGCCCCTTGTCCAGCCCCGCCTTGGCCACGCGGTAGAGGTCTGCAAACGTACCGCCGATCTTGATGCGCTGGCCGCGGAAGTCATGGATCAGCTTGCCGAACCACGCCTCCATATCCGCCTCGCGCGTGCGGCCCTGCCGCAGCATCGCCTCGCGCTGGTCCAGCAGCGCGGGGTCGAGGCCCAGGCTCATCACCTCGCCCCGGTCCTCTGCCGCCTGCAAACGCCCCGAAAGCGCCATCAGGTCGGCGGGAATGTGGGTGTCGTACAGCGTGTGATAGTTCGCCTCGCCCCCGGCCATTTCCACATTGAACAGGCTCATCATCTTCAGCATCGTCTGATAGCCGCCGCGATAGCCGGGGAAGAACGTCGGCAGCTTGGTGGTCCAGGCATCGACGCCGCTGGACGCGCGGTTGACGCTGAAGAAGTGGTACTTCCACGGCCCCAGCTCGTCATAGGAACGCGGCACGAAGGACAGCTTGCCGGTCGTCCCGCTGGAATAGGTGACCAGCATGCCATAGGCTTCCAGCCGCGCCAGCCACTGTTCGATGGTGGTCACGCCGGTCAGGTCCACGCGGGTGAGATCGTGCGCGGTCAGCTTGTCCAGCCAACCGGTCAGCTTCGCGAAATCGCGGTTCTCGATGATCTGGATCGGATAGTTCTTCAGCACCCGGTGGTCGAAGCACACCGGCAGCACATCCTCGATCCGGTCGATCGCTTCCACGCCCTGCCGGTCCGCCAGCTTCTTCAGCGCCGGAATGCGGTTCCGCAACCGCGCGAAAGTGATGCGGACGGCTTCCAGTTGCAGCGCCTCGCGCTCCTCACGCGGGATCGCGAAAAGATCCTCGAACCGGCGATAGGTCCAGGATGCCGGATTGTCCGGCAGCAGGCTGATCGACATTGGCAAATCCTCTTCCCGGTGTTCTTGCCGGAAAGCCTATGCGGGCGAAGGCTCTGCCGGAACGGGCAAAGGCATTCTGGCAGCCAGAGGATTTTCGAATGGCTCGGGCCCATTTATCCCACAAATTGACGATTTGCTAAAATCGTGGGATAAACACCGCCATGCCGCGCGTTCGCCCCTTTTCCGACGAACAATCCCGCCTGCTGGTCAACTTGCGCCAGCGTTACGAGACATGGATCGCGGCGGAGCGCGATCTTGCCGCCCTGCCCTACGACTTGCGGCGCAAGACGGTGAACGGGCGCGAATACCTCTACCGCATCTTCGACCGGGGCGGAAACGGCAAGAGCCTGGGCGCGATGACGCCCGAACTGGAAGCGCAGTTCGACAGCTACCACGCCGAAAAAACCGCGCTGAAGGAGCGTGTGCGCACGCTGCGCCCGGCGCTGGCGGAAGCGGCGGCGCTCTACCGCGCGCTGCGCCTGCCGCTGCTCTCTTCCGATGCCGGGCCGATCCTGCGCGAATGCGACCGGCGCGACCTGCTGGGATCGCACCTGCTGGTGGTCGGCACGAATGCCATCGCCGCCTACATGATAGAGGCGAACGGCAGGATCGACCTGCCGGACGAGACCGAGGACTTCGACCTCGCCTGGGTCGCGCAAGCGGCCGAGGAGAACGAACGCCGCGTGTGGGACATGCTGAAAGCCGTCGATTCCACTTTCACCGTGAATGCGGAGCGTGACTTTCAGGCCCGCAACGCCCGCGCCTACGAAGTGGAACTGCTGGTGGCCCCCTCGCGCGCGGCGACGCTGGGCGGGCGGGACCAGCCGCGCCCGGTGCCGCTGCCCGAACAGGAATGGCTGCTGCTGGGCCGCCCGGTCGATCAGGTGATCGGCTGCCGCGACGGTTCGCCCGCGCGCATCGTCGCCCCCGATCCCCGCTGGTTCGCGCTGCACAAGCTATGGATGGCCGCGCAGGCCAAGCGCAATCCGCTCAAGCGCCCGAAGGACCGCGTGCAGGGGCTGGCCCTGCTGGACGCGGTGGCGGAAGCGATGCCGCACTATCCGCTGGACGAGGGCTTCGCCGCATCGGTCCCGGACGAACTCATGCCCCACTACCGGGAATGGGAAGATAGCGGCGGCACCCGATTACCGGCGGCCTGGTAAAAGCCAGGGCGCGCGAAACGCGGGTCAGGCCCGCGTAAAGCGCCAATTGTCGGCGTCGCTCTCTTCCGGATCGAAGCGATAGCCGTCGCTGTCGAACCCGCGCATAGCCTCCGCATCGGCAATGTGATGCTCACACATCCACCGCGCCATCATGCCGCGCGCCTTCTTCGCATTGAAGCTCACGAAGCGCGGGCCATTGGGTCCGGGCTCGCGGAAATCGACATGGATGACGCGCAGCCCCTTCAGCCTGTCCTCGACCGCGGCAAAGTATTCCTGGCTGGCCAGATTGAGCACGACGCCCGATCCCTCGTCCGCAACTTCCTTCCGCAGCAGCGCGGCAATGCGATCGCCCCACCAGTCGGTCAGCTTCTTGTGGCGCGGCGCCCAGCGGGTGCCCATTTCCAGCCGATAGGGCCGGATCGCATCCATCGGGCGGAGCAATCCGTAAAGGCCGGACAGGATGCGCACATGGTCCTGCGCAAAGGCGACCGCCGGCTCATCCAGCGTATCCACCTCGAAACCCGTGTAGACATCGCCCGCGAAGGCATAGAGCGCCTGCCGCTCGGGCAAGTCGGCGAAATCGCGGAAGCGGTCTGCATTGAGCTTTGCCAGACGCGGCGAGATGCGCATCAGTTCCGCCAATCGCTTTTGCGAAAGGTTCGCGGCCGATTTGGCGAGATCGCGCGCTTCGGTGGTGAAATGCGGCGTCGTGGCGGCCAGTTCCGGCAGCGTACGTTCGAAGTCCAGGGTCTTGGCGGGAGAAAGCAGAACGATCATGGCGCAGGCGGTAGCCAGACCGGGCTTATGCGTCAAACCTCGGCCGCCATTCTTCCGGCGTTGTGCGACCTCTACCCCTCGAACCCGGCTTTTGCGATCACCTGGATTTCGACCGTCACTCTGTCGCCCAACCCGATCGCGCCGGCTTTTCTGACGGCGGCCTTCAGCGGCAGCAGATAGCCGTCATTCCGGGGAAACAGCGATGTCGTGAAGGCGCTGCCGTTCACGACCGCGCGAACCGGCACCACGCCCCAGCCATAGCTCGCGATCCGGGCCGCATAGCGCATCTCGCCCACGCGGTCGTCCGGCACGGCAACGAAAAAGAACGGAGCCGGACCGCGCCATTCGATGACCGCACCAACAAAGGCGATGTGCGCGATCGGTGCCTTGCCGGATTGCATGGCGGCACCCTATCGCAATTCCGAACCGGGCGACAGTCGCGCCAAGGCAGGAGAAAATCCTGTCGTCATCCCCGCGCCCCGTCATCCCAGCGAAAGCTGGGATCGCTATCGGCCTTGCGCAATTTCGAGAGCGATCCCAGCTTCCGCTGGGATGACGCCGATTGAAAGCGTCCGTTCTCACGACTTTTCAGCGAATTGCGGCCATTCCGCATACGCCCCATGTTGCCACTCCGGACACACTTAGAATTCTTCTGCCTAGAAAAAGTATCGTTCGGGCGGGTCGCGCATCGGAAAGACGGTGGCGACTTGTCACACCTCTGCAAAATGATACGGCTGGTCAAAGTTGAACCAGGCTGTGCCAAAAGGAACGGTCATGATTGTAAGTAAGCGGGGTTTTGTTTGCGGCCTGGAAGCATTTAGCAGGCCTGCAAAGCGAGGGCGTCCGACATCTGTGGCTTCATTCAAACTGAAAGGAACTCCATCGGAATTCGCCGCAGGATTACACGATTGGAATGACGCGCCAAACCTTCCTGATCTGCGTGAAGGAGACGACGTCATTGCATTCGGTCAGCTAAATCCAAGTCAGAAATTCATCATCTATGCAATCTTCGTCAAGCACACCAGATCGATATTAAATCGCGATTATGTCACTTCTCTTCTAATTGGCGGCTCAATGTTTAGCGCCGCGATATTCTTTCTAATTCGCGTCAGCCTAAACAATAAGTTTTACCATATGAAATTTTGGTCTCTATTTGCATTGTTGATGTTTACGGCTGTATTTGGCTGTCAAATCACAATGGCAGGCTGTAGACACGCGACAGCAACGTATCTCGCAAGAAAAATTAAAAACATGTGACATAAAATAATTTTTAATTAACATATGGCATTATAAATAGTGTCGACAATATCGATTCACCCTCTCGCGACCTTCAATTTTAAATGTATCTTCTAATAACTAACACCAGTTCTCAATAATAAATCTGGTCATCCAAACAGTAGTGTATATTATTAATACTGCTGCCGTTATGTAACGCCTACCCTTGATCCACCACCAATCTGGATCTTCACTCACAAAAATTGTCTCCGTCAATTGCGTTTCCAGCCGCATCACCTCTTCAGGCCAACTCGCCCGTTCCTCAACTCCCACCATTCAGCCGCTCTTCGCCGGCTCCAGATCGCCCGCCAATGTCGGAAGAAGTTCGGAAACCGTCGGATGGATCGGCACCGCCCATTGCAGCGCGTCGATCGTGGCGCCGGCGTTCATCATGTCCAGCACGCCGCTGATCGCCTCGTCCCCGCTGGTTCCGAGAATGGCCGCTCCCAGAATTTCGCGGGTATCGGCGTCGGCCACCATTTTCATGAAGCCGAGAGTCTCGGCTTTCTCCACCGCGCGGCCGACATTCGCCATCGCGCGCCGGGAAACGAGCAGAGGCCTGCCGCTGGCGCGGGCCTGCGTCTCCGTCATCCCCACCCGCCCAAGCGGCGGATCGATATAGAGCGCATAGCCCAAAATGCGGTCGCTCACGCGCCGGCTTCCGCCGTCCAGCAGGTTGGCCGCGACGATCTCGTAATCATTCCAGGCCGTGTGGGTAAATGCCCCTTTCCCATTGCAATCCCCCAGCGCCCAGACGCCCTCCGCGCTGGTGGCGAGCCCATCGTCCACCACGATATAGCCGCGCCCGTCGGTGGCGATGCCTGCCTTGTCCAGGCCCAGATCGTCGGTATTGGGCCGCCTTCCGGTCGCCAGCAGGACATGGCTGCCAAGGACGGTGGGCGCCCCCTGACTGCAGTCCACGGCCACCGAAACGCCGCCGGCATCCGGGGCGAGGCTGATGCAGGTTGCCGATGTGCGCACCGCAATGCCTTCGGCCTCAAGGATCCTGCGGATTTCCTCCGAGACATCCTCGTCCTCGCGGGCGATCAGGCGGGGGCCCATTTCCACGATCGTCACTTCGCTGCCGAACCGCCGGAACATCTGCGCGAATTCAAGACCGATGTAGCTGCCGCCGACGACCACAAGATGCGCGGGCAGGCTGTCCATGCCGATAAGGTCCGCGTTCGTCAGGAACGGCACGTCGTGGACGCCGGGAAGGTCAGGGATCGCCGGGCGCCCGCCGACGTTGAGAAATATCCGGGGGGCCGAAAGCAAACGGCCCTCTACCCCGATCACGCCCGGCCCTTCGAACCGTGCGTGTCCGCGAATGAGGGTGAGGCCCGGCATCCCCGCAATCCAGCGCTCGTTGCCATGGCGCGAATCCAGGATCACCTTGCGCGCCCGCTCTGCCACCCTTGCCATGTCTACGGATATAGCCCCGGTGTTGACGCCAAGCTCGGCGCCCCGGCGGGCAAGGTGCGCTGCATAGGCGCTGGCGACCATCGTCTTGGTGGGCTTGCAACCCGTGTTCACGCACGTGCCGCCGACATCCCGCCGCTCGACAAGGGCCACGGTCATGCCGGCCTGGGTCAGGCGGCCCGCGAGCGCCGGCCCCGCCTGACCGGCCCCCACGATGATGGCGTCAAAGCGTTCGGTCATGCCGGCCCCGTGATGATGACTGCACAAGCCTTCTTACCACGACAACGGGATCGGCCAAGGTCAGAACGCTGGCCCTGTCCTGCTCTCCCGATCAGGCCGCGCTGGCCAGCCGCCTCGGCCGCGCAGGAGGCCGCAGGGTCAGGCGATTGAACAGGCGGCGCTTGAGCGACTGCGGCGGCAGCATTTCCATGTCGCGCTCCCACAAAGTGCCGTTGAAAGAGGCATCGCGCGAAAGGGCCAGTTCCACCCCCCACTGCGCCGCCACTTCGGGCAGGAGGCCGTCGACGATGCCCATGCGCGTCCGCAGGGCGCCGGGGGCCCAGTCGCTGATCACGATGCCGGGGAAGCGATCGGCCAGATCGGCCACCAGTGCGCGCGTCAGCAGCCGCGATGCGCCTTTGGACACCGAATAGGCGCTGCTGGCGGGCAGCGGCGCGATATCGGCGAAAGAGGTGACGTTGATGATCCTGCCGCTGCCGCGCGTCACCATGTCATCCAGCGCAAGGCGGCAGCAGGCCGCCATGCCGCCGAAATTGACGGCGAGCGTGTGCTGGAAGCTCTCGATGCTCTCGTCCAGAAAGTCGCGGCGCGGATAGACGGCGGCATTGTTGATCAGGATCGTGATCGCGCCCAGATCGCGGATCGCGGCGAAAGTCCGCCGCAGCGCGTCGATATCGGCAACGTCGCAGGCGATCGGATAATAGCGGCCCGGCCCGGCCGCAAGCGCGCCGGTTTCGCCCAGGCTCTGCGCGCAGGGGCCAAGGCCGACGACATCGTGCCCCCCGGCCAGCAGCCTGAGCGTCAGCGCGCGGCCAAGCCCGCGTCCCGCACCGGTGACGACGGCCAATTCCGGCGTGCTCATGCTGCCACCCCCACTCATGCCACCATGCCGTCGGCCACGCGCAGCGCGTTGGCGGCGATTGTCAGGCTGGGGTTCACCCCCATCGAAGTGGGCATGAAAGAGGCATCCGCCACCCACAGATTGCGCATGCCGTGGACCCGGCAGTCCCGGTCCACAACGCTGGTCGCGGGATCGCGCCCCATGCGCAAGGTGCCGCAGGGGTGCCCGAAATTGAGCTCCGGCTGGTGCGTCAGAAACGCCATGCGCTGCCCCTTGTGGCTGGTGCGGATCAGGCGCCGGAACTGCTGGCGGCGGCGGTGCAGTTCGGGCGTGAAGCGATAGTCGATGACGATGTCGTCGGGGCGTTCGGGATCGCGGTGCACGCGGTTTTCCGCATAGGGCATGTCCTCCATCAGCCCGACGAAGACTTTCGCCTGCCCCAGCGCGCGCGCCGTGATCGCGGCGGGAATGCGGACGAGCTGGTCGGCGCCGGGCACCCGGCGCAAGGCGGACCGGGCGAGCCGCTGGCGCAGATAATGCAGGATCTCCCCCTCTCCGGCGTTGAGGCCCATGGCCTGGACCATGCCGAAACGCTCCCCCGCCACGAAATAGAGATCGCGATAGCCGACCGACTTGGCCGCTTCGGCATATCGCTCCGCGCGCCGGGGCCAGAGCGCGAACATCTCGTTCAGGTGGAACATCAGGTTGCGCCCCACCTGCCCGGCCCGGTTGCCAAGCCCGTCCGGCCATCGCTCGGCGCGCGAATTGAGCAGCAGGCGGGGGGAAGAAAGCGCCCCAGCCGCCAGAACCACGCGGTCTGCGGAAAAGCGCAGGACCGCGCCTTCGCGCCTTGCCTCGACGATCCGCACCGCGTCGTCGTCGGTATTAAGGGCGGTCACGTCGCAGCGATCGACAAGGGCGGCGCGTCCCGTGGCCAGCGCGGGTTCGACCCCGGCGGAGCGCCCGTCCATCTTGCACACGCGCGGGCATTTCCGGCCAAGGCAGTTGCCGCAGCCCTCCCCCCCGCGCACGGCGCTGTGAAGCTGGTAGGGATGCAGGCCCGCATGGCGCATCCGGTCCATGATCCGCACATCGCCTGCCGCGATGGCGGGCCCGGCCCGCAGCGCCGGGCTGGGATGGCTGGCCAGCGGATCGGCCTCCCCCGAGACCGAGAAAAGCGTCTGCGCCTGATCGTACCACGGCAGCATCTCTGCAAAGCTGACCGGCCAGCCCTGCGTCGGGTGCGGCCGTTCCGCACTGTGGTCCAGATCATGCGGTTCGGGCCGTTCCAGCGTCGCCGCATAGAACACCGAAGACCCGCCCACCCCGGCGCCGATCGGCGGATGGAAGGAGTGTTCCGCGCCGCCCGGCGTGTCGCCCATCCGCACGCGGATCGGATCGGGCCAGGCGCCGCGGGTCAGCCGCGCCACCGGATCGGAAATTTCCGCGCCGGACAGCGCGTTCTCCTCGCGCCGATGGCCGGCGCGCCCCTTTTCCAGGAACAGGACCGAGAGCCCGCGCTCCGCCAGCCGCCTGCCCACCGTGCCGCCGCCCACGCCGGTGCCGATGACGATGACGTCCCAGTGCCGCTGGACAAGATCGTCGATCATGTGCGCTTCCCCGCCCGATCGCCCGAAAGGAACGGCAGGAACAGGTCCCGCAATGCCACCGCGCCGGCGTACGTCATGTGGTTGTTGTCGAAATAGAGCGAGACGCCCCGCTGCATCCCGCTGCACTGCGCGGCGCAGAGGCGCGGCCAGGGATCGATCAGGCGCACGCTGCCCGCCGCCACCAGTGGATCGATGGCATCTTCGGCCAGACGCTGGCGGGCCAGCGCATCGGGCAGCGACACCGTGGCAAGCCGGCGCGCCTGTTCGGCGGTGAGCCGCCCATGCGCCATCTCCCGCGCGACGATGGGGCTGCTGTAGAACGGCAGCTCGGGAACCTGCCGCAGCAGGAAAACCTGATAGCCGTCGCGCGCCAGTTCGCCGATGGTCATGCGCAGCGCCGCCCCGAACAGCGCCCCCTGCCCCTCACCCCCGCCCCGGCCCTGAGGCAGGCCGGAACCGTCGACGGGCGAGAGCCGGATCACGTTGTTGGCATCGCGCCCCACGCCGATCCCGTCGGCGTAATAGCTCCAGCGGCCCACCAGCAGCAGCCGCTTTACCGAAGGGAAATGCCGCAAGGCATCGCGAATGCGCAGATTGTCGGTCAGGCAGGCGCGGTCTTCGTCGGGCGTTGCGGCGCTTTCCTGCTTGGCGATGCCGAACAGCGGCGGACATCCCGCATGCCAGATGATCACGCCGGGGCTTTTCGCCTCGCGCGCGGCCAGCGCCAGCCCATCCATCTGCGCGCGCAAGTGGCTGTCTCCCCAGATCAGCACTTGCGGCGGCCCCTCGGGCCCGATGGCGCACGTGGTGATGCCCGCCAGCGGCCCCTCGGCCGCCTGGCTGCAGCGGCTGGTATCCTGCAGGAACCCGCTCGACGCCGTGATGTGCACCCGCGTATCGGGGTTGAACCGGTCGGTCAGGCCGTTGCCGCTCCAGATCACGAAGCCAAGCGCCACGGCCAACCCGCCCGCCAGCGCCATTCCGCCCAGCAGCTTCACCGGGCGGGGATGCGGCCCGCGCCGGAACGGTTGCTCGACGAAACGCCAGCTGAGCACCGAGAGGGCGAAGACCAGCGCCAGCCACGCCGCGCTTTCGCCGGGCGATCGATAGCCGTCGCGCCAATAGCGGGACAGGATCAGCACCGGCCAGTGCCAGAGATAGAGCGAATAGGAAATCACCCCGATGAACGCCATCGCCGGGTTGGCCAGCACTGCGGCGACCCGGTTGCGGCTCTCACCCGCCGTTCCGACAAGCAGAGCGCAAGTTCCCACCACTGGAAGCAGGGCCTGCCACCCCGGAAAACCGGCGCTGCGAACCACTGCGATCGAAACCAGCACCAATGCCAGCCCCGCCCCGGACAGCGAAAGAGCCAGCGCCGGGGTGAGGCGCGCGCGCAGCTTCAGCCCCGGATGCCGCAGCGCCAAGGCCACCAGCACGCCCGACAAAAGCTCCCACGCGCGGTAGGGAAAGAGATAGAACGTGGCCGTGGGATGCGCCGGCGTCAGCAGCACGCAAGCGGCCAGCGACAGGGCCCACAGCAGGCCGACGCAGACGGTGATCGCACTGCCGTTCCGGCGCAGCGAGGCCACCAGCATCAGACACAGCGGCAGAAACACATAGAACTGCTCCTCCACGGAGAGCGACCATGTGTGCAGCAGCACGCGGTTCTCCGCGCCGATGTCGAAGTACCCCGCCTCGCGATAGAACAGCACGTTGGAGGCCCAGACGCTCGACGCGATCAGTTCCTTTCCGAAATTGCGGTATTCGAAAGGCAACAGCACGAACCAGCCGACGATCCAGCAGCAGAAGGCCATTGCGAAGAAGGCGGGCGCCAACCGGCGAATGCGGCGCATGTAGAAGGCGACCAGGTCGATCCTGCCGCTCTGCGCCAGTTCGTCCACCAGCAGGCCGCCGATCAGATAGCCGGAGATCACGAAGAACACATCGACGCCGACGAACCCGCCCCGAAGGCCCGGCACGGAAAAGTGGAAAAGCACCACGGCCAGCACGGCGATCGCGCGCATCCCGTCGATTTCCCGGCGATAGGCAAGATGCCGCCCGCTCGCCGCCGCGCCGTCCCTGCCCGGACGCGCCGCACGCCACACGGATCCGGGAGCGGTACTGGAAACCTCGGGACAGACGGCTTGGCCCATGGACGGCATCACTCACGTTCGCGGCGGCTGCGAGCCACTGGCTCCCGCGAACTATACCGGCAGGCGGTTCGCCAACGTCATTTCTAAAACTGCCGTGTCGTTTTTCCGGATATACCGAATTGCCCTTTGATTTCGGACCGACACGCGGGCGTGGCTGAACTTGGTCGCGGGCGCTGGAACGCCCCTCCCGCAGCGGGAGAGGTTGGGGATGGATTGTAGCACTCTCCGCAATGGCAGCGCGTCCGGAAGGGCAGGTTTTGGTGCGCCGGAAGCGCCGTCTTTATGACCGGAATGTCGGGGGAAGCGGACGTCAGTCGGCCGACACAAGCGCGCGCAGCGTATTCTGATAATCGTCAAACACTGATTGCTTACGCTTACGAAGTGAGCGGTAGAAAAGACCGATGCCTAGGAAGATCAGAGTCTGCGGCAACGTCATGCCTGTTGTTATTGCGACACCAGTCCAATCCAACATGCCCCGAGCTAGCGCCCAGACACCGAGGACAAGACCAGCTATGGGCATCGATCCGGCAAGGAAAAACCAAACCTGTTCAATGGTTCGTGAGGGCTTCCCGGGGATTTTCAATATTCGCCTCATATTTTGCCGTTGCCCTCGGTCTGTATTCCAGCTTCGAATATGTCCGCAATGTCGGCGTGTCCGGAAAGGCAAGTTTCAGATTAAAAACCTGAAAATCTGCCATTCCGCTTTGTCGGGGACAGCGGCCCCAAGGAGCAGGTCAGGCCCAAGGGGGGCGGCGACAAACTGGGCTTCCTTGTTGAGAATTGTTGTCCCGGCGGAAAAATTGCAAGGCACGGAGATTTATACCGAGATTATGCGCTTGCATAATGATTAATGATTAATAGAGCAATGAAAATAGAGCACGTTATGTATGTCGCCAAATACACAACAAAACTCACTCCATCTTCGTATTTAGATATAAATCTATTTCTGACGAAAATTTTCCCGCTCTTCACTGCATGCAAACTCAAGGAGAGGAAAATGGCGCCTATGAGCCCAAAAAATAACAATATTTCCTCCCTAAATTTTCGGCATGTGTTTTGGCTCAGCCACGGAAAGAGCCGATCAGAAGCTCAATTCCAGTGTCCTGAGCAACTTCATGGGCCTGGTCAAACCGAATTCAAAAGTCAGCAACGTTGGCGTGTCCGGAAAGGCAGGTTTCAGATTAAAATCCTGAAAATCTGCCGCTCCCCTTTGCCGAGGAATGCATCCATTGCGCGAATAGAAAAGAGAGGGCAATTCCTTCTCTATGAGAATTCGTTTCGTGCGATCGCTGGATCTATTTCGCGGCCCTTGGGCGATGGGCTTGCTCCTTGTGACAAGCCCTGTTGCACTCACTATCCCATATCTACACTTGGTCGATGGGGCCCCTAAAATCTGGCCGCATACGGACTTTATGGCGCTTCTACTCTTCATTGCGATGGGGCTTTCCGGCATCTGGCTATTACCAATCTCGGCATTGGTTCGCGCCATTTTAACCTTGCCGTACATCGCGTTCGTCACAGCGGGCTGCGTTATTTGCACCATCGGTTTTCGCGGGCCGTTTTAGGAAATAGTTTGAACATTCGTCCGCAATGTCGGCGTATCCGGCACGGCCGCAATTCGCTGTAAAGCCAAGAGAGCGGACACTTTCAACCGGCGTAAGCTGGGATCGGTCTCGCAATCGCGTGAGGCCGATGGCGATCCCAGCTTTCGCTGGGATGACGAGGGACTGACACACGCAGAGACGTGGAGGCGCAAAGGTGTTGCGTAGCACCGCAGGTCATTTGCCCCCTTCAACCTGGCGGAAGTCGCAAGGTCAAAGGGGAGAGCGGCGTTGCCGGCTCTATTTCGAGTTCCTGTCCAGCGTCTGCCGGGCAGCCTCAGCCAGTTTGCAGTCCTTCCCGGTCATCCGGCATTGCTGCTCAAGCGCGTCCACGATCTTCTGTTGCTCTTGCAGAACATAGGCATCGTGCCGGATATCCGGAGACCACATGTTTCTTGCCGGCGATTGGGAATGGGGCGGACGCAGACGGTCGCTGCCTGCAGGGCCGGGCGGAGACACTTGAGCCGGGCGGGGAATTGCTAACCCGATCGCAATACCGGCGATCAGGAATGCCGCCGCGATGGCCACTGTTCCGCTGCGGGGGAAGCGCATCATAGGCAGTTTTCAGTCCTGTCCGTGTCACCAGCGATCGGCGAGCACCCATCATTATGGCGAAACGACACGGTCTGCGATGCGAATGTTGCCTCCGAAAGATATGCGCCCGATAGGCAGCGCGTCGAACGGCCCGCTACCGGATCGGATAAGTCGCCAGCTTCACGTGCAGCACTTGCGGGGCGGCGGTGAAGTTGAGGCCCCAGTCCACCTGATCGCCGTTCCATACGCGCTGGAACTGCCACTTGCCTGCGGCGTCGTAAGTGCCCTCCTCCACACGGTCCAGGATCAGGTTGGCGGCTTTGGGGTCCGCGAGCGCGAATTCCACGCGGGCGAAGTAGCCGGTAACGAGGTATTCGTCCGGGCCGATCTCGGCGATGGCGACGCCGCCCGTGGGTTTGGCATTGCCCTTGGGGTCGGTGGGGCCGAAGTCTCCGTTGCCGAAATTGGCGGTGGCGACGTACTTGCCCAGCGGGATCACCTGCTTGTGGCCATCGGCGGGGTCTTCGGGTTCGGACGCGCCCCAGACTTTGCCTTCGAAGGCCAGCTTTGCCCAGAGGCGCGCCATCGGTGCGAACAGGGCGTAGTTGGCCGCGAAAGGCGCAATCGCCTCGTCATCCAGCTTCGACGCCAGCGGCAGGCTGGGGCGATAGCGCAGCGGGTCGATACCGAAGGGCGACCAGCCGATCGCGCCGCCGCCCAGCGCCGCGAAGAAGTGGCGCGCATATTCGGGGGCGTGGCCGGTCTCGGGCACGAACAGCGGATTGTCGGTGCGGCGATAGGCGTCGAGGAAGCCGAGATAGGCCTTGTGCTTCGGGTTGTAGATGTCCGGCGCCACCAGATCGAGGTGCGGGGCGGCGGCCTTGTAGACGTCGATCACGGTATTGGCCGGGCCGCCGCTGGCGTACGTGTTCGGATCCTGCCAGGTGAACGGGTCGTTCGGCAGTGCGGCGTTGACGTACATCGGCAGCGGCTTCACCGCCTTGCCCGTCGCCGCCACCTTGTCGATGTAGCTGGCGACCTGCCAGGCGTGGAAATAGAGTTCGGCATCGCGGCCGAACAGCGCGGTCCAGTTGCCGGCGGGTTTGCCAAGGCGCTTGCGCAAGGCTTCGGGCACGGGCGCGGCGAAGGCGGCATTGGCTTCGGGCGAATGATCGCGGGCGAGGCCGTAGGAGCCGGCCTCGTTCTCCACCTGCATCATGATGACGGTGTTCTGCCGGTCCACCTCTGCCAGATGCGTCATCAGCGCGGCAAAGGCCTTGCTGTCCGCCGCCAGCGTCGCCTTGCCGAAGGGGGAGAGGGCGTAATGCAGGGTGCCGTCCGCACGGCGCATGCGCGGGAAGCGGGCGTTGTCCAGCTTCACCCAGCGCGGGGCATATTGCGGGTTGGTGTTCTTCCAGGTGCCGAACCACAGCAGCACCAGCCGCACATTTTGCGCGCGGGCCTGTTCGAGAAGCTGGTCGACGAACGTGAAATCGAAGCGGCCTTCCTCGGGCTCGATCTGCTCCCAGCCGATCGGCACTTCCACGGTGTTGACGTGCATCGCCGCCATCATCGGCCAGACTTTGGGCAGCGTCGCCGGCCATGCGCTGGAGTTGTTGATCTGAGCACCCAGCATCAGGAAGGGAGCGCTATCAACGATCAGCGCATGACGGCCATCGCGGGTGACGATATGGGGCACCTCGTCGGATGCGGCCCATGCCGAAAACGGGGCAACGGCAAGCGCGGCGCAGAGGGCCGCGCCAAAGGTCGTGGCGGTCTTCCAGGTGCCTCTCATGTCGCGTTAGGTTCCTTTAGGGTACGTCTAGGTTCAGGCCACACCGCGACCTTCGATCTTCACCACCGGCACCGTGCCCAGTCCTTGAGGCAGGTCGATTTCCATCGCCTCCGCCCCCTGCCGGAACGGCAGCGCGCCGCTGCCGAGCAGCGTGGCTTTTGCCACATGTCCCTTGCCCGCCTGCGCCATCGCGCGTCGGCCCAGCGCCTTCACGGAGAGCGGCTTCTGCGGCGCTGCCAGCGCGAACAGGTAGAGCGCACCGTCCTTGACGGTGAAGCGCACGTCGCCCTCGACGAAGCCCTTGAATCCGCCCTCGTTCTGCATCCCGACCGAGAGCACTGTCGGCCCCTCGCCATAGGTATGCCAGGGGCGCGATCCGAACACGGCCTGCCCGTTCACCGCCATCCAGCGGGCGAGGTCGTCGAGGATCTTCTCCTCCTCGCTATCGATGGTGCCGTCACCGCGCTGAGGGATCGAGAGCAGCAGGTTGCCGTTCTTCGAGATCACATCGGCCAGCCGCTGCAGCACGCCCTGCGCGCCGACATAGCTCTTCTGCGTGAAACGATCGCGGTTGTAGAACCAGTCGCCGATGCAGGTGTCGGTCTGCCAGGGCTCGTCCCAGAGATGGTCGGTAAAGCCGCGCTCCACGTCCTGCACCAGCCCGAAGCGGGCGTAGGATTTCAGCTGCTTGGCGGTGAGCACCACGTCGATCTTGCCATGCCATTCGATCGAGCGGTTGTAGTAGTCCGCCGCCGCCGCCAGGCCGTACTGCCCGAACGGCAGCTCGTAGTTGTCGAAATAGCAGAAATCCGGGCGATACTTGGCCACGAGGTCCATCTGGCGCAGCAGCCACTGGCGCGCGAACGTCTCGTCCCCCGGCGGCGCGGTTTCGATCCACTGGCCGTCGTTCTTGTCGTGCCATTCGTTCATCGCCTCGATGGAATCGATGCCGTCAGGGGCGACCATGTGCGGGCCGGTATAGAGTTCCTGCGGGTCCAGCCCATCCCACCACTTGCCCGCGCCATCGGCCTTGGTGAGGCGGTAGGCGTCGTAGCGCTCGCCCTTGCGCGGGCCTTCGGGATCGTAGGCATAGGCCGGCTGATACCAGTGCCAGGCGTGCGAGATATGGTTGGAAACGCCGAACTTCAGCCCCGCCGCGCGCGCGGCTTTCTCCCAAGTGCCGACGATATCGCGGCCCGGCCCCACGCGCTGCGAGTTCCAGGCGTGGTGCGAACTGTCGAAGCAATCGAGATTGTCATGATGGCAGGCGAGCGAGACGAAGTACTTCGCGCCCGCCTTCACATAGCGCTGCATCAGCGCTTCCGGATCCCAGGCTTCCGCCTTCCAGCGGTTCTGGATCTCCATCATGCCGGTATCGGCCGGGTGGCCGTAAGTCTTCAGGTGATGTTCGTACATCGGATGCCCCTGCATGTAGAGGAAGCGTCCGTACCAATCGCCCTGCTCGGGCACCGCCTGCGGGCCCCAGTGCGACCAGATGCCGAACTTGGCATCGCGGAACCAGTCGGGATAGCGATAGTGCTCGACCAGCGAGGCCCAGCTGGCCTGCACCGGGCCCGCAGCCGCGCCGGTCGAGGCGGCAGCGGCGGCAAGCGGCCGCGCCGAGGCCCCTGCGGCAAGCGCGCCCGCCAGAAAGCGGCGACGATCCGGCCTCAGCCCCTTCACGGGTTGCACCTGCTGCGAAGGATTGCGCCGACCATCGTGTAAAACCCTCTCCTGATCCCGTTGAAATCTTGCCTGGCCGTTGTTTGGAAAATGCCCGGATGGGCATTTTCGGCGCGGTACCGGCCCACTCCCCCGCCCGACCACCCATCAGGGTACGCTCGTGGGTGGTCGGGTGGGGGCGTGGGCCGGTGCCGCAAAATTCGCCTTCAGCGAATTTTCAAACAAACCCTCAGCGCTTGGGGCGCTTCACTTGCAGCGCCTTGCCGGTCCAGCGCACTTCGCTGTCGAAGCTGTTCTGGTCGGTGACGGCAGTGCCGGGCACGATCCACTTGATCCGCACGGTGCGGGCCTGCGGCATGCCGGCATAGCCCTTGCCCTCACGCGCGCCGATGGAGACGGTGCCGGTGGCATCGTCATAACGCACGGGCATGCGTTCCCACGCGCCGGTGCGGTATTGTTCCGAGCGGCCATCGTCGTTGTAGACCGAGAAGGAACCGTCCGCGCCAGTGTAGACGACCAGCGTGATCGGGGCATCCGGCTTCTCGTCGGTGTACTGCATGACCGGGCCCATCGGCACGATCGAGCCGGCCCGCACGAACAGCGGCATACGTTCAGCCGGGGCCGAAACCGTGGCGCTGGTGCCGCCCTGATAGGCCTTGCCGCTGGCGAAGTCGTACCAGGTCAAGCCCGCATCGCCGGGGAAATAGACCTCCCGCTCGCGCGCCTTGTAGGTCGTGACCGGGGCGACCAGGAAGGCCTTGCCGAACAGGAACTGGTCGTTCGCCTTGCGCGCCTTCGCATCGTTCGGGAAGTCCATGACGAGGCCGCGCATGATCGAACCGTCGTTCTGGTACGTGTCCGCGCCCAGCGTGTAGATGTAGGGCATCAGGCGGTAACGCAGTTCGTCATACCACACCATCGAGGCGCGCATGGGCGAACCTTCGGGCGAGATTTCGTAGATCTCGCGCCAGGGCTGCTCGCCATGGCTGCGGAACAGCGGGCTGAACGCGCCGAACTGGAACCAGCGCAAGTTCAGTTCGCGCCACTCGTCGAGGTCCTCCGCCTTGGGCTTTTCAGCGGCAAAGCGCGGTTCGACCGAGAAACCGCCGATGTCATGCGTCCAGTTGGGCAAGCCCGACAGCGCGGTGTTCACGCCGGCAGAGATCTGCGCGTGCAGATCGTACCAGCGCGTCGCCACGTCGCCCGACCACACCGCCGCGCCATAGCGCTGGAGGCCGCCGAAGCCCGAACGGGTCAGCAGGAACGGGCGCACGTCCGGCTTGAAGGCGCGCCAGCCGTCGAAGAACGACCGCGCATTCATCAGCGGGTAGGAGTTGAAGAACTCCGTGGCCGGCCCCATCGCCGTCGGGCCCATGGTGTCGATGCGCTTTTCGATCGACAGGTTCGAATGCATGTCGGGCTCGCTGGCGTCCGCCCACCAGGCGTCGAAGCCGAACTTGGCGATGCGGTCTTCCACCTGGCGCCAGAAGATCTGGCGGCCCTTGGCTGAATAGGGGTCATAGAAGGTGTTGGCAAAGCCCGGGCCGACCCAGTCCTTGTTCCCCTGGCGCAGATTGCCGTGATAGATCGCGCCGGCCGCATCCAGTTCCTTGAACGTGTCGGTGGTCGGATAGAACTTCGGCCAGACGGAGATCATGATGTTGGCATGATCGCCGTGAACCGTGCTGACCATCGCTTCCGGATCGGGGAAGCGGCTGGGATCGAACTTGTGGCTGCCCCAGGAATCGTCGGTCCAGTAGCGCCAGTCGAGCACGATATTGTCCAGCGGGTACTGGCGCTTGCGGTATTCCTGCACAACGCCGGTCAGTTCCTTCGCGGTGTCATAGCGCTGGCGGGACTGCCAGAAGCCGTAGACCCACTTGGGCATCATTTCCGACTTGCCGGTCAGCTGGCGATAGCCCGCCACCGCGCCGTCCATGTCGCCACCGGCGCCTTTGTTGTCGCCTCCGGCGATGAACCAGTAATCCTTGTTGCGCGCGACTTCGCTGGTGAACCACACCGAATGGCGGTCCGCCTCAGGCAGCGGATCGTTGTGGAGCAGCGCCATGTAGCCGGCGTTCGGATCCCATTCGATGCGGATGTGCGCGGGCTTGCCCGCCGTCATCGGCACTTCGAAATTGGCGTACCAGGGGTTCCAGTTCTGACGCCAGCGATCCAGCTTCAGCTCACCGTCGACATAGACCTTGTAATAGCTGGAGCCGTAGAGTTCGAACTTGTGCGTGCCGGTCTTGTCGGGCTGGAGATCGCCTTCCCACACCACCTTCTGCGTCTGCACGGCATTGCCGGCAGTGTTCTGGCCCTGCTCCGACGCGACGGTCTTGGCCTTGGCCGCTTCCGGCCACTTCGCCTGATCGTCGAGGTACTGGTAGTCGATCGTCGTTTCCTGGCGTTCCACCGCCAGCTTGTCGTCAAGGTAATAGCGCGCGGTGAAGCCCGGCTTGCCGCCGCTCGTCACCTTCATGCCCGTCTTGTCACCAACCAGCGTGTAGGGCGCCGGGTTGCCGAAGCGGGTGATGCTCTCGTTATCCCAGAGCAGGCCGTAGCCCTTGCTGGAGACGACGAAAGGAATGCCGATGTCCATGTTGTGCTGGGCGAGCTGCACGTCCTCGCCATTGTAGTCCATCACCGCCTGCTGGTGCTGGCCAAGGCCGTAGAGCCCTTCGCTGGTGCCGCGGTTGAACTGCTGCGAAACGGTGACGTAGGGGGTGCCGTCCGCCTTAGTCTGGGTGAAGACGGTGGAGGCCGCCTCGCCCAGCAGTTCCTTGCCCGCCGCGTCCAGGAAACGCACCTGCCCGCTGGCAAGGTCGATGTCGGCGGTCGCCTTGGCCGCCTTGACCTGCACGTGGCCGGCGGTCTGGCTGACCGTGTACTTGCCTGCCGACGGCGGGTTGGGCGCCATCAAGCTGGCGCTGGCAGCCGGGGCCTGAAGGCCGCGCGGATGGGCGACGACGTGGAAGATGCCGTCGCCGTGCAGCGTCACTTCGACGCGGTCCGAAGGGCCGCTCTGCGGCGTAACCGCCACGCCGCCGGGCACGTTCTCCACGCCGCCGTCAGCGGCCAGCGCCACGGCCGGCATCAGCGCAATGGCGGAGCCCGCCAGCAGGGTTGCTATCGTGAATTGCTTCATGTCGTGATCCTCTGCCGCTTCAGGCAATTACTTGGAAGAATAGAAACCGGTGGTGATCTTCAGCACCTGCGGCCGGTCGATCAGGTTGATGCCGTAGTCGGTCTGGTCGCCGTTCCAGAAGCGCGTGGTCACCCACTTGCCGTCCTTGAAAGTGCCTTCCTCCACGGCGACGATCACGCCATTGCTCTCCCCCTTCGCGGGCGAGAAATTGACGCGGACGTGATCGCCCATGACGAGGTATTCGGTGTCCGAAAGCTGGGCCACGGCCACGCCGCCCACCGGCTGATCGGCCCAGGGCGCGGGCTTGGTGGGGATCCAGGTCCAGTCCTTCTGGCCGAACTGCCACTGGCCCCAGTCGGCCGAAATCTTCCACTTGCCCATCACGGTTTCGCGCACCGCGCCGTCGTCCGGCTTGGCGGCGCCCCAGGTGGGACGGTCATAGGCGATCTTCGCCCAGTCGCTGGCGATCGGCGCCAAGGTGCCATAGGGCAATGCGAAAGCGGCCAGCGTCTCCTTGTCCAGCGCGGTCGCGCCGAGCGGGTAGTTGAAGTAGCCGGTGTCATCCATGCCGAAGGGCGCAAAACCGATGCCCCCGCGCCCGATGGTGGCCCAGAAGAAGCGCGCGAATTCCTTCGCATTGCCGATTTCCGGCACCATCAGCGCATTGTCCGGGCGGGCGTACTTATCAAGGTACTGGACGGCGTTGGCGCTGTTGCGGTCGTAGATATCGGGCGCGGCGAAGTCGATCGCCGGGGCGCCCGCCTTCCAGATGTCCAGCACGTCCCACTGCGGGCCGCCGCTGGCGACGCCGGTGGGATCGGGCACGTTGGACGGCCCAGCGAGCGAGGCGTTGACGTACATCGGCAACGGCTTCACCGCCTTGCCCGCCTCTGCCAGAGCATTGACGAACTGGGCGACGTACCAGGTGTTGAACGCGCGCGGGGCCTGCTTGCCGAACGCGGCGTCCCACGAACCGGACTTGCCGGTCTTCTTCGCCAGCGCGGCCGGGATCGGCTTGGCGAAGAGCGCGTTCGCCTCTGCCGAGAAATCGCGCGGCACGCGGTAGGATCCGGTCTCGTTCTCCGGCTGGACCATGATCACGGTGTTCTGCCGGTCATGATCGCGCAGGTATTCCATCACCTTCACGAAGGCGCGGCGGTCCGCCGCCATCGTGTTCTGCGACAGCGGCGTCAGCACGTAGTGGTCCGAGCCATCGGGCGCCTTCATCCGGGGAAAGCGCTTGTTGTCCAGCTTCACCCACGACGGCGTGTAACTGGGGCTGGTGTTCTTCCAGGTGCCGAACCACAGCAGCACCACCCGCTTGTCATGCGCGCGGGCGGCGTCGAGCAGGTTCTGCAGGTAGGTGAAATCGAACTTGCCTTCGACCGGCTCCACCTGTTCCCAGGCGATCGGGATTTCCAGCGTATTGGCGTGCATCGCATCGAGCACCGGCCAGACCGCATCGAGCATCGCGGGATAGTTGCTGGAATTGTTCGCCTGCGCGCCCAGCATCAGGAACGGCTTGCCATCGACGATCAGCGCGTGGCGGCCGTTCCGGCTTTCAAGGCGCGGCACTTGCGTTGCGGCATCCTGCGCCTGAACCGGCGCGGCCACGCCGATGGCGGCCGCGAGCATGAGCGATGCGATGAAGTCTTTGCTTTTCATTCTGTCCCCTTCCCGGGCTTCTGGGCCTGCCGTGCCTGCGGATCGCCATAGACGATGCCCCGGCCGTCGGTACCGATGTAGATGCGCCCGAACTGGCGCGGGTCGCCGGAAATCACGCGGATGCGCAGGCCCCACTGGTGGCCCTCGTCATTGATCCGCTGCCATGTCGCGCCGCCGTCGATGGAGCGCCACACCGCGCGCAATCCGCCCACGGTGCCCAGCGCATAGAGCGCGGCGCTATCGCGGCCGGGCGCGGCCTTGCCAAGCCCGTAGCGCTCGATGGCGATGGCCTGTCCGGTGCGCTGCCAGCTGTTCCCGAAGTCGGTCGAACGATAGAGCGCACCGCCCAGATTGAGCCACAAGGCCCCGGCGCGGTTCGGATCGGCCAGGATCGGCGCGGGTGCTTCTCGATTGGCGCTCTGTGCGGCGGAAAGGTCTGCCGGCAGGCCCTTGCCCGCGAGCGCGTGGAACCGGGCGCCGCCATCGTCGCTGCGCACCACGCGGTTGTTCGCGAAGTCGATGGCGTAGAAGCGCTTAGCGTCCTGCTTGTCGGACGTGACGCGGGTGCGGCTGGGCAGGCCGCTCACCGCCTGCCATGTCGCGCCGCGATTCCGAGACATGCGGGGCTGGTCGGTCTCGACAAGGAACGTCGCGCCATCGGCCGAGACGGTGATCGCCGCATTGCCCGTTTCTTCGGGCAGCGGCGTGCCATCGGCATGCGGCGTGCCCTTGGGCACGTGCAGAGGGCTCCACGTCGCGCCGCCATCGGCCGACCACGCCAGCGAGGTATCGGGCACCACGCGGGCATGAGTATTGCCGCTGCGCACCATCACCAGCGGGGCGCGGCCGCCGTAATCGAGCGTGTTGGTGTTCGACAGGAACGGGTTGATATGCTGGTGCGCGGGCGAGACGGTGAAGTCGTCATGGCGGAAGCCGCCGATGTCGCCGAAGCCCGAAACCAGATGCGCGCCGCCGGTGGGGCTGACGAGCGTAATGATGGCGGTCTGCTCGATCCCCTGCGTCCACGGCGCCCACTGCATGGTGCCCGGCTTCTGCAGTTCCTCGGTCGCATAGACCGTCGCGCCGGTTACATAGGCCGCGTGGTTCGCGTCGAAGGGATCGATGGCAAGACCGGCGATCCAGTGGCCGAAATTCGCCTTGCCGCCGAAATCGAGGAAGGGCGTTGCCGAAACGTCGCGCACCGAACGCTGCCACAGCTCGTCCCAATGCGCGCCGCCGTCATGGCTGAGCCACACCGTATCGACCGGCTTGCCCCGGTCCACCGTGCTGACCGCGATGGTCTGCGGATCGCTCGCGGCCACGGCAACGCCCATGTAGCCGCCGATGGGCGCCTGCGCGCCCTTGATCGGCGTGACATCGCGCCATGCCCCGCCCGCCGGATCGAAGCGCCAGACGGCGCCGCGCGTGATGCCGTTGGGGCCGATGCCGTCGCAGTAAGTGATCGTCAGCACGCCGTCGCCGCCGATCACGGCCTTGACCGGCAGCATGTCGGCCGCGGGGCCGCCAGCAACCGCGTTCCATGTCTTGCCGCCGTCGTCGGAGCGGAACAGGTGCCGCTCGCCCGGATCGGCGCTGCCCACGAAGACGCGGCCGCGCAGTTTGGCGTCGAAGACCACGAACGACAGCCCGCCATGCGTCTCGCGCCGGTTGGTCGGCAGGCCCAAACCGGCGAGCGGGAAGGCATCCAGCTTGCGCCAGTTCGCGCCCGCATCGTCGCTGGCCCAGAGGCCCTGATGGCGCGATCCGAACAGCAGCCGGTCATGCGCGAAAGGATCGATGGCCAGCCGCTCGCCCAGCCCGCGTCCGTTCTCGTTGCCGCCCATCGCGAAAGGCACGCGCGTCTCGCGCCAGGTCTTGCCGTAGTCTGCAGAACGGAAGATCGCGGCCGGGGCGGACCAGCTCATGCCGGCGGCAAGGTAGACCGTACCGGCATCGACCGGATCGGCGGCAATGCTCTCGATCCCCATGAAGCTGCCTTCGGATACACGATCCTGCAGCGGCACCCACTGCTTCGCGGCGGCATCCCAGCGATAGGCCCCGCCCATGTCGCTGCGCAGCCAGACCAGACCGCGCTCGACCGGGCTGAAAACCACGCCGGGGGTGAAACCGCCTCCACCCACGCGCACGCCGCGCCAGTCGTAAGCCACATCACCCGCTCGCGAAGAATCGATTCCAGCGGGCGAAACGGCATCCGCAAACACCGGCGCAGCGCCTGCAGCAAAACCTGCCGCAATCGCTCCCGTCGCGATCGCTGTGAGCGCAACTAATGGCGCTCTTCTTGCCCCGCTGATGCCCACGGCCTCCCCTCTTTCCTCTCGCTTCCAAACCAGCGGATCACGGGTTCCGTGACCCGTCTTGACGTTGCGCTGCGGCTCGTAGATAACGCTAACACACCTGGAGAGGAATAGCGGTGACAAAAAATAGTTCGGTCGCGGATCGCGGCCTGCCCCATGACTGGCGTGAGGGTATTTTCCTGGGGCGCATCGAGACCGCGGAAGGTCCTACTCCCATTCTGATTCGCGGCGGTCAGGTTTTCGATATGGCCCGCATCGCCCCCACCACCGCAGGGCTGATCGCCGCCGACGTGCGCAGCGGCGGGGAACTGCTGGGCGGTATCGAGGTGCTGGAATCCGCGCAGCTGCTCAGCCCGGTCGACCTCCAGTGCGTGAAGGCCTGCGGCGTGACCTTCGCCGTCTCCGCGCTGGAACGCGTGATCGAGGAACGGGCGCGCGGCGATCACACCGTCGCGGCCGAAATCCGCAGCAAGATCGAGGCCGTCCTGGGCGGTTCGGTCCGCTCCACCGTGCCCGGTTCGCCCGAGGCGGACGCCCTGAAGCAGACGCTGATCGACGAAGGCATGTGGTCGCAGTACCTTGAAGTGGCCATCGGCCCCGATGCCGAAGTCTTCACCAAGTGCCCCGTGCTCGCCACCGTCGGCCATGAGGCGCCGGTGGGCGTGCGATCGGATTCGGGCTGGAACAACCCCGAACCCGAAGTGGTGCTGATCGCCGGCCCGGACGGCAAGGCCGTGGGCGCCACGCTGGGCAACGACGTCAACTTGCGCGATTTCGAAGGCCGTTCGGCGCTGCTGCTGGGCAAGGCGAAGGACAACAACGCCTCCTGCTCGCTCGGCCCGTTCATCCGCCTGTTCGACGACGGTTTCACCATGGAAGACGTACGCACGGCGGACGTGGCCATGACCATCGTGGGTGAGGACGGCTACGTCCTCGAAGGCCACAGCACGATGCGCGAAATCAGCCGCGATCCCGAGGACCTGCTGCGCCAGACCATGAGCGAGCACCAGTATCCGGACGGTTTCGCGCTGTTCTGCGGCACGCTTTTCGCGCCCACGCAGGACCGTGACGAGCCCGGCCGCGGCTTCACCCACAAAGTGGGCGACACGGTCACCATTTCCAGCGCGCGCCTCGGCACGCTGGTCAACCCCGTCACCACTTCGGCCGCTGCGCCGGCGTGGACTTTCGGGATCGGCCAACTCTTCTCCAATCTGGCGCGCCGCGGCCTGCTGGCGGCATGACGGGCAATAACAAAACCATGCTCACACAGACTTCTTCGGGCGGCCTGACCGCCATCTATCCCGAACTTCAGGACCGCCGCGTGATCATCACCGGCGGCGCCACCGGCATCGGCGCCGGCCTTGTCGAAGGCTTCGTTGCGCAAGGCGCGCAAGTCGTCTTCGTCGATATCCAGGATGCCGAAGGTGAGGCGCTGGCCGCCCGCCTGACCGCAGGCGCACGCCACGCGCCGGTCTATCGCCATCTCGACCTTGTCGATATCGACAGCGTCAGTCAGACGATCCGCGCCATCGTTAGCGACATGGGCGGCATCGACGTGCTGGTGAACAACGCCGCCAACGACGATCGCCACCAGATCGCCGACGTCACGCCGGCGTTCTGGGAAGAGCGCATGAACGTGAACTTGCGCCACCTGTTCTTCGCCGCACAGGCCGTGGCGCCGACGATGCGCGAGGCGGGCGGCGGTGTGATCGTCAACTTCGGTTCGATCTCCTGGCACCTCGCCCTGCCCGATCTGGTGCTCTACCAGACCACCAAGGCGGCGATTTCCGGCCTGACGCGCAGCCTTGCCCGCGATCTGGGCGGCGACAACATCCGCGTGAACACCATCGTTCCCGGCAATGTGAAAACCCCGCGCCAGGAAAAGTGGTACACGCCCGAGGGCGAGGCCGAGATCATGGCCGCGCAGTGCCTGCCCGGCCGCATCGTGCCGCAGGACGTGGCGGCGCTGGTGCTGTTCCTCAGCTCCGACGGTGCGCGCATGTGCACCGGGCACGACTATTTCGTCGACGCCGGGTGGCGCTGAGCCATGCAGGCTGAGCACCTCCTCTCGGTCGGCGCCGAACTGGGCGAAGGCCCGGTGTGGATCGAGGGCGCCCTGTGGTTCGTGGACATCAAGCGGAACACCGTGTTCCGCTTCGATCCGGCGACGCGCGACCTTGCCAGCTGGCCCGCGCCCGAGCATGTCGGGTGGGTGCTGCCTTCCTCGGAAGGCGGCCTGATAGCGGGCCTCAAGAGCGGCCCGCACCGTTTCCTGCCCGAAACCGGCGCGTTCGAACGGATCGCCCATATTCAGGCAGACCTGCCCGACAACCGCCTGAACGACGCGGCCATCGATGCCGAAGGCCGCATCTGGTTCGGCACGATGGACAACCTTGAGGAAAGCGAGACCGGCAAGGTCTTCGTGCTCGACAAGGGTGCGGTTCGCGAGGCGGGGCTCGATCCGGTGACGATCACCAACGGCCCGGCCATCTCGCCTTGCGGATCGCTGGTCTACCATGTCGACACGCTGGCCCGGAAGGTCATCCGCCACGCCGTCTCGGCCGATGGCACGCCCGATGCAGGCGAGATATTCCTCGACTTCAACAGCGAAGACCGTGCCGACTGGGGCTATCCGGACGGAGCGATCTGCGATGCCGAAGGCGGCGTTTGGCTGGGCTTCTATGCCGGCAGCGCGGCGCGGCGTTTCGCGCCCGATGGCAGCCTGACCGACGAAGTACGCTTCCCGGTTTCCAACGTCACCAAGATCGCACTGGGCGGGGAGGACGGGCGCACCGCCTTCGCCACCACCGCGCGTCAGGGGCTGTCGGAAGAACAGCTTGCAAACCAGCCGCTTGCGGGCGATCTGTTCACTTTCCGCACGGCGATAGCCGCCGCACCGCCACGCACCGCAAACACCTGAAGACACACCGGGCCCGGCCAGACAGAAAGATCAGGCCGGCCCGCCGGGAAAGGATATCCTGATGGACAGGATCGATATCAACAAGCGCCTCATCGCGCTGGTCGTTGCCGTGGCGACCATCGGCGGCTTCATGTTCGGCTATGACTCCGGCGTCATCAACGGCACGCAGAAGGGCCTTGAGGCCGCCTTCGCGCTGGGCCGTCTGGGCATCGGCGTCAACGTGGGCGCCATTCTCGTCGGCTCCTCGATCGGCGCCTTTATCGCCGGCCGCCTGTCGGACCTGATCGGCCGGCGCGGCACGATGATGCTGGCGGCGGTCCTGTTCCTGATTTCCGCGCTGCTGGCGGGCGCCGCCGGGTCTTCGGAGATCTTCATCTTCGCGCGCATCATCGGCGGCCTGGGCGTTGGCGCGGCCAGCGTCACCTCGCCGGTCTACATCTCGGAAATGACCCCGGCGAACCTGCGCGGGCGTCTTTCCAGCGTGCAGCAGGTGATGATCATCACCGGCCTGACCGGTGCCTTCGTCGCCAACTTCGTGCTCGCGCGCTGGGCCGGTGGTTCCACCGCCAACCTCTGGCTGGGCTTCCCGGCGTGGCGCTGGATGTTCTGGCTGCAGGCCATTCCCGCCGCGATCTACCTGATCGCCCTGCTCTCGATCCCGGAAAGCCCGCGCTACCTCGTCGCGCGCGGCCGCAAGGATGAAGCGCATGCCGTGCTCACCCGCCTGTTCGGCAGCGGTGAAGCCACGCGCAAGGTGGCGGAAATCAACGCCTCGCTCGCGGCCGACCATCACCGCCCGCGTCTGTCCGACCTGATCGACAAGACCACCGGCAAGATCCGCCCGATCATGTGGGTGGGCATCGGCATCGCCGTGTTCCAGCAGCTGGTCGGCATCAACGTCGTCTTTTACTACGGCGCGACGCTGTGGCAGGCGGTGGGCTTCACCGAAGACAACGCGCTGCAGATCAACATCCTGTCCGGCGCGCTGTCGATCGGCGCCTGCCTTGCCGCCATCGCGCTGATCGACAAGATCGGCCGCAAGCCGCTGCTGCTGATCGGTTCGGCGGGCATGGCGGTGACGCTGGGCCTTGTCGCCTGGGCCTTCTCCACCGCCGTTGCCGGCGCGGACGGCGCGCTCACGCTGCCCGGTCATTCGGGCCTGATCGCGCTGATTTCGGCCAATGCCTATGTCGTGTTCTTCAACATGAGCTGGGGTCCGGTCATGTGGGTCATGCTGGGCGAGATGTTCCCCAACCAGATCCGCGGCTCCGCGCTGGCCGTTGCCGGTTTCGCGCAGTGGATCGCCAATGCCGCGATCTCGGTAAGCTTCCCCAGCATGTCCGAACGTCCCGGCCTTGCGGTGACTTATGTGCTCTATGCGCTGGCCGCTGCCGTCTCGTTCTTCTTCGTGCGCGCGACCGTGACCGAAACGCGCGGGCGTGAGCTTGAGGACATGCAGGGATGAGCCAGAGCGGGATGATCCTTGCCGCGGGCGACTGGCGCCTGGCCCTCGATCCGCATCGCGGTGGCATGGTCCGGGCGCTGACCCGGCGCGGCGCGGACATCCTGCGGCCGATGCCGGAAGGCGCAGATGCCCCTTTCGACAGTGCCTGCTTCCCGCTCGCCCCCTATGCCAACCGCATCGCGGGCGGGCGCTTCACGTGGGACGGCAAGGCCCATGCGCTGGCGCCGAACGCACCGGGGCAGAAGCACCCGCTGCATGGCACGGCATGGCTGGGCGACTGGTCGGTTGAGGCGCAGGAGGCGAATTCCGCCACCCTGATCCACCACCATGCCGCCGGTTCCGACTGGGACTGGGCTTTCACGCTGCGTCAGCATTTCCGGCTCGGCGCTGACGGCCTTGAAGCGCGACTGGAACTGACCAACACCGATACCACCGCGATGCCTGCGGGCCTTGGCTTCCACCCCTGGTTCACGCGCGAAGGCGTGACCGGCGTGGCCTTTACCGCCAAGGCCGTATGGCTGGCCGATGCCGACATGTTGCCCACCGTGCGCGCCACCGCCGACACGCTGGGCGACTGGAGCCGGGGTGCGGGGCTGGAACGCCCCGATCTTGTCGATCATTGCTATGCCGGATGGGCCGGCCAGTTACGCATTCAGCGCGAAGACGGCGACGTACTAGTCGAAGGGGACGACACGCCGTTCCTGCACTTCTACGTGCCGCCGGGGCAGGATTTCTTCTGCGCCGAGCCGCAGAGCACGATGCCCGATGCGGTCAATCGCGACGCACCCGCCCCGCTCGCACCGGGCGAAACGCTCACCGTAACGATGCGCATCCGCAGCGCCTGACGGCGCGCGCTCAGTTCCCGTTCGGAACCGGCGGGCGCCCCACCGGGCGGCGACGCGGCGCGGCGTCGGACTGGCGGCGCACCAGCTTGTACTCGATCTCGATCCGCTGATCGCCGATCTCGTTCTGCCGCTTGTTGCGCAGCATCGTGACCAGCAGTTCGACCGCGCGGCGGCTCATCTCGACGATGGGCTGCTGGATCGTTGTCAGTTCCGGCCAGATCGTCGTCGCCAGTGCCACGTCGTCGAACCCGCAGACGGTCAGGTCGCCGGGAACGTCCAGCCCGCGCCGGTGGGCGATGGCGACAGTGGCGGCGGCCATGTCGTCGTTACTGGCGAAGATCGCCGAGGGCTGATCCTCCAGCGACAACAATTCCTCCGCCGCATCCAGGCCGGAGCGATAGGTGAAGTAGCCCTGCGCCACCAGTGCATCGTCGAAGGCGATGCCGGCTTCGTCCAGCGCCTCCCGGTACCCTTCCAGGCGTGCGCCGCTGGCCGAGAGATCGGGATGGCCGGCGATGAAGCCGATGCGGCGATGCCCCAGATCGATCAGATGCGCCGTCATCTCGCGCGCGGCACTCCGGTCGTCGATCATGATCGTGGCGATGCCCTCATGGGGCTTGGCGGTCGTCACCGCGACCGTCGGCATCTGCGCCTGCCGCAGCACCGACAGCACTTCCACCGCCTCGTTCAGCGGCGGCGGCAGGATCACGCCGTGGATACCGCCCGCCACCATCCGCTCGGCAGCAAGGGCGAGATCTTCCCCGTCCTCCATTTTCTGGACGATCAGCTGGACGTCAGACCGCCCGGCTTCCTCAAGGCTGCCGACGATGAACGCGCTGAGGAACGCTTCGGACGGGTTCGAATAGAGCAGGCCCAGCCGCAGCTGCGATGCCCCGGCCAGACTGCGCGCGGCGCGGTTCGGCGCGTAATTCAGCTGCGCGATGGCGGCATTCACCGCATCGCGCGTGGCCTGCCGCACTTTGGGCTCGGAATTGATGACGCGCGATACGGTCATCATCGATACGCCCGCCAGCGCGGCCACATCGGCGATCGTCGGGGCCCCGGTCTGCCGGGATTTCGCGCTGCGGCGTTTGCGCTCACTGTCGGACATGACGTTTCTCTAGCATGTCTGCGGCCGGTGAAAAGCGCAGGCTTGCACACAGTCCCCCGTCTCCGCGATCGGTTTATGGTAGCGCAATCATTTTCGATCGCCTAGACAGCGGCAATTGGGAAAACGAAGAGGATGAGATGAGGCGTATTCACCGCGTATTGCAGACCGTTGCCCTGGCATCGTGCGCCACTGTCGCACTGGCCCAGGCGGAGGCTCCCCGTACCGCGCCCGCCCCTACCCCCGTCCACCCCGAACGCTGGCCGGCTGCGAAAAGCCCCGGCCTTGTCGATGCCAAGACCGAAGCGCGCATCACCGCAATCATCGCGCGGATGAGCCTGCGCGAAAAGGTCGGCCAGATGATCCAGGCCGATACCGCATCGATCAAGCCGGAAGACCTGAAGGAATACCCGCTCGGTTCGATTCTGGCCGGCGGCAATTCGCCGCCGATCGGCGCGCCCGATCGTTCGCCCGCCTCGGCCTGGGTCGCCACCTCGCGCGCGTTCAATGCCGTCGCGCTGGAAAAGCGTGCCCAGCATGAGCCGATCCCGATCATGTTCGGCATTGATGCCGTGCACGGCAACAGCAATGTCGTGGGCGCCACGCTGTTCCCGCACAACAGCGCGCTGGGCGCGATGCACGATCCGGCGCTGATGCAGGAAATCGGCAAGGCCACCGCCGCCGAAACCGCTGCTTCCGGCATCGACTGGGCGTTCGGCCCGACCCTCGCCGTGCCGCAGGACGACCGCTGGGGCCGTGCCTACGAAGGCTATTCGGAAGACCCTGCCGTGGTCGCCGCTTATGCCGGCAAGATGGTCGAAGGCCTGCAGGGCACGCCGGGCACGCAGACGACGGTTCAGGCCGGCCGCGTCGCCGCCAGCGTCAAGCACTTCCTGGGCGACGGCGGCACGCATGACGGTATCGACCAGGGCGACACCCGCGTCGACGAGGATACGCTGATCCGCATTCATGACGCCGGCTATCCCGCCGCCGTCAATGCCGGAACGATGACGGTCATGGCCTCGTTCTCCAGCTGGAATGGCACCAAGATGCACGGCAACAAGGCCCTGCTGACCGATGTGCTGAAGGGCCGCATGGGCTTCGACGGCTTCGTGGTGGGGGACTGGAACGGCCACGGCCAGATCCCGGGCTGCACCAACACCGATTGCCCGGCGACGTTCAACGCCGGGCTCGACATGGCGATGGCGCCGGATAGCTGGAAGGGCCTGTTCGATTCGACGCTGGCCGCCGCCAAGGCCGGCACGATTCCGATGAGCCGCATCGATGATGCCGTGCGCCGCATCCTGCGCGTGAAGATGAAGCTGGGCCTGTTCGATGCCGCGCGCCCGTTCGAGAACAAGCCGCAGGAAATGGGCTCCGCCGCGCACCGCGCCATCGGCCGTCAGGCCGTGCGGGAAAGCCTCGTGCTGCTGAAGAACGAAGGCGTGCTGCCGATCAAGACCAGCGCCACCGTGCTCGTCGCCGGTGACGCGGCGGACGACATCGGCCGCCAGTCCGGCGGGTGGACGCTGTCGTGGCAGGGCGATGGCAATACCAATGCCGATTTCCCCGGCGCCACCTCGATCTACGCGGGCATTACCGATGCGCTGAAGGCGGGCGGCGGCAAGGCCGTGCTCTCACCCGACGGCAGCTTCACCGCCAAGCCCGATGTCGCCATCGTCGTCTTCGGTGAAGAACCCTATGCAGAGCTGCGCGGCGATATCCGCACGCTGGAATTCCAGCCGGGTAACAAGAAGTCGCTCGCGCTGCTGAAGAAGCTGAAGGCGGCGGGCATTCCCACCGTCTCGGTCTTCCTTTCGGGCCGCCCGCTCTGGGTCAATCCGGAACTCAACGCTTCGGACGCGTTCGTCGCCGCCTGGTTCCCCGGCTCGGAAGGCAATGGCGTTGCCGACGTGCTGATCGGCGGCAAGACCGATTTCCACGGCACCCTCTCCTTCTCCTGGCCCAAGACCGCCGCGCAGTTCACGCTCAACAAGGAGCAGCCCGGCTACGACCCGCTGTTCCCGCTGGGTTACGGCCTGACTTATGCGAAGGGCGCCCACGTCGCCGCGCAGAGCGAGGAAGCCGGCATCGATGCCAGCGCCTTCAACTCCAGCGTTTTCGTCGCCGCCGGCATCGTCGCCAAGCCGTTCCGGCTTGAGACTGGCGCCGCTGTCAGCCAAAAGCTGGTCGACAGCGCCAACCGTCAGGAAGGTGCGATCCAGTTGGCGTTCTCCGGCACCGGCAAGGCCTCGATTCTCGGCCCCAATCTGACGCTGGAGCGGGAGGCGAATGCCGACATGAACGTGGAAGTGCTCTACCGCGTGGACAAGGCGGCAAGCGGCCCGGTGACGCTGGCGCTCGGTTCGGGCGCGGTGCGGATCGACAAGGCCGTGGCGCAGCCCGGCAAGTGGGCATCGCTGCGCATTCCGCTGAAGTGCTTTGGCAACCACGGCACGTACCTTGGCGGCATCAGCCAGCCCTTCACGCTGGCCGCCGACGCGCCCTTCACGATCACCATTTCCGACATGCGCCTCGCCACCGATCCGGCCGGCGCGGTTTGCCCTGAGTAAAGAAGGAACAGCCGCTGTGAGCGACAAGACCTCAACCTCGCGCCGCGCCCTGCTCGGCGGAATCGCCGCTGCCGGAATGGCTGCCGCGGTATCTTCGGGCAAGGCCGTGGCCGGGCCGACCGCGATTTCCTATTCGGGCCCCTCGATCCCGCTCTGGCCGGGCAAGGCGCCGGGCGCTCCCGCAAAGCTGCCGGTTCGCAAGATGCAGCAGCAGAGCAAGGACGCCGCCTTTGACGATCGCTGGATCACCGGCATCGCCGCGCCAAGCCTGGAAGTGCGCCAGCCCGCCTATCGCGATGGATCGGCCGTGATCCTGCTGCCGGGCGGCGGCTACGGCTTCCTTGCGTGGGACAATGAGGGCGAGGAACAGGCCCGCTGGCTGACCGCGCGCGGCGTCACCTGCTTCATCCTGTCCTACCGCCTGCCGGGCGAAGGCTGGGCCAATCGCGAAACGGTGCCGCTGCAAGACGCGCAGCGCGCAGTGCGCCTCGTCCGCTCGCGCGCGGCCGAGTTCGGGATCGATCCCAAGCGCGTCGCCGTGTTGGGCTTTTCGGCCGGCGGCCATCTCGCCGGATCGATCGCCACGCGTTTTGACGAGAAAGTCTACACGCCCGTCGACAAGGCCGACACGCTTTCCGCCCGGCCCGACCTTGCCGGCCTGATCTATCCGGTGGTCAGCCTGTCGCAGCCCTTCACCCACGGCGGATCGCGCGACAGCCTGCTGGGCGAAGGCGCCAGCGAGGCGCTGCGCCAGGCCGGGTCGGTCGAAAACCGCGTGACCGCCGATACACCGCCGGTGTTCCTCACTGCATCGAGCGACGACGGCCTCGTGCCGATCGGCAACAGCATTGCGATGTACTCCGCCATGCTGGCAAAGGAGCGGCCGGTGGAATTCCACGGCTTCGACAAGGGCGGCCACGGTTTCGGCGCGCGTCTGCCGGACAGCGTTCCCGCCCATGCCTGGCCGGACTTGTTCCACGCTTATGGCAAGCGCCACGGCGTGTTCTCCGCGTGAAGAAATGGGCCCTGCTCTTGCCCGCCGCCGCTCTGCTGATCGGCGCGGGCGAGCCGCAGCATTACCAGTCCAGTCCCGAGCGCTGCACGGTGCAGGACACGCGCGACTGGGGGCCGTGGGCGGGGCCATTCCGCGAGAAGCTGGTGCCCTCGATGATGCAGGATTTCGGTGAGCGTTATCTCTACGCGCCCGCCAATGCTGCACTGCCTGCCCCCGCGAAGGATGAGCAGCGCGTCGTCTTCCTGGGCGATTCGATCACCGACATGTGGGATCTTCGCCAGTACTTCCCCGGCAAACCCTATGTGAATCGCGGCATCGGCAGCCAGGTGACGGCGCAAATGCTGGTGCGTTTCCAGCAGGACGTCGTCGCTCTGAAACCCCGCGCTGTGGTAATTCTGGGCGGCGTCAACGACGTTTCCGGCTTCCTGCAGATGGAGAGCGAGGACGGCATCGTCTCGAACATAGAGGCCATGGCCGACATCGCGGAGAGGCATGGCATCAAGGTGGTGCTCTGCTCGATTCTGCCGGTAACGAACACGCCCAGCGCCGATTATGTGGTGAAGGAACGCAAGCCCGAAGAACTGCGCCGCATCAACGCCAAGCTGGAATCGCTGGCCAAGGCCCGCGGCTATGCTTTCGCCAATTACTACCCGGCACTCGCCGGCGCTGACGGGCTGATGGACCAGTCTTTCACCCATGATGGCGTGCATCCGCTCGCCGCCGGTTACGCGCGTATGGCGCCAATCGTGCAGGCAGCAATCGCACAGACGCTGCGCAGCAAAAACCGCTGATTTGCTGCAACTATCGCAGCATCGACGGACATAGTGACGCAAAATCGTCACAGTTTATCGTGAGATGTTAGCGGTCAACAAATAGCGTGTTGCGCGTCTATTACTCCGATGTTAGGTAGCGCCGATATGGGCACGGCTATGCCATAAAGAATCGCCGCAGCCTGAGTGTAATGTGAAGTGATAGCGCTATCATATTGTTGCAGCGCAATATCACGTGGGACCGGAGGGGACACAGAATGGCGTTTTTCACACAGATTCGTCGCGGCTTCGCGACCCTGGACAGCCGTAGCGCCAGCCGCACCGCGCTGGGCTTGGGCGTTTCCGCAACTGCGCTGATCGCCTGCGCAGTGCCGACCGCAGCATGGGCGCAGGATGAAGCCGCTCAGGCACCCAGCGCCGCCGAAGCCGACGCCATCGTCGTCACCGGCCGCCGCGCCGCCATGCAGACGGCAGACGATCGCAAGAAGAATGCGATCTCGATCGTCGATTCGGTCGTGGCCGACGACGCCGGCAAGCTGCCCGACAACTCGATCACCGAAGTTCTCCAGCGCGTTCCGGGCGTTACCATCGTCCGCTTCCAGTCGCTGAACGATCCCGACCACTTCTCGGCCGAAGGTTCGGGCATCCAGCTGCGCGGCCTTTCCGGCGTTGCCTCGCGCCTCAACGGCCGTGACATCTTCAGCGCCAACGGCGGCCGTTCGCTGCAGTTCAGCGACGTCACCCCCGAACTGATGCAGGCTGTCGACGTCTACAAGTCGTCCACCGCCGACCAGATCGAAGGCGGCACCGGCGGTTCGGTCGACCTGCGCACCAAGCTGCCGTTCGACTATGGCTACGGCCTGCACTTCGCCGGCAGCAGCGACATCAGCATGGGCGATCTTTCGCAGAAGACGGACTATTCCGCTTCGGGCCTGGTCGCCGGCAAGTTCAACACCGGCATCGGCGACATCGGCTTCGTGTTCGACTACGCGCACAGCCAGCTGTCGACCAAGTCGCAGTTCGTGCGCATGGAAGAGTTCTACCGGACCAACATCCAGGGGAACGACTACTTCATTCCGGGCGGCTACACCTACGGTGAAGAAAACTACCAGCGTAAGCGCGACGGTATCTACGGCGCGATCCAGTGGGCACCCACGTCCGACCTGACGCTGACCGGCATCTACTTCCAGTCGAAGTACAGCAACACCGACACCGAATACGGCTCGTTCGTCACCTCGCAGAGCCTCGCTGTCGATCCGTCGCAGAGCGTGTTCGACGACAACGGCGGCCTGATCTCGTCGCCGGCGGTATTCCAGCGCGACCCCGTAACGGGCCTCGCCACCGGTGCACCGATTTCCAGCGGCGGCACTTCCGCGTTCTGGGAAGGCAAGAACAAGACCGAGGATATCTCGGGCTCGCTGCACTGGACGCCGGCCAGCCTGCCGATCACGTTCGATGCTTCGTACCAGCACACCAAGTCGACCGCGTCGGTGGACCGTATCTCGGTGTTCCGCACCGTCAACTTCCCGACCAGCTACGGCCTCGATCTCGGCGGCAGCCTGCCCCAGATCTCGGTGCCGGCCGGCACGCAGGCCGCGCTGCTCGATCCTGCCAACTACGCCTGGCAGGCGGTCATGCCGCACAACAACGACAACTCGGGCAAGATGGACTCCGCTCAGGGTGATCTGACCTGGGATGTCGGCGAAGGCTTCTTCAAGTCGGTGAAGGTCGGCGGCCGCTGGTCGAAGCGCACCGAGCGCGATCTGGACAATGGCTATGCATGGTCGGCGCTGGGTCAGGGCTGGAACGGTTCGCCGGTCGTGTCGTTCGCCGATAGCCGTGCGGGCGACTATGAAAAGCACGCCTTCAGCAACTTCTTCCGCGGTGATGTTCAGCTTCCGGGAACCCAGTACTTCCCGTCGCAGCAGTTCATCCAGAACACCAGCGTACAGGGCTTCTTCGACCTTTACGGCGGTTCGCCGGGCCGTACGCCGGGCTTCATCCTGCCGGGCGACCAGACCGACTACACCACCAAGAATCTGGCCGGCTATGCCATGGTCAACTTCGGCACCAATTGGGGCGAATCGTCGCTGACCGGTAACGCCGGCGTGCGCGTCGTTAACATCAAGAACGCCAGCACCGGTTATTTCCAGCAGACGTCGACCCAGTTCACGCGCGACGGTCAGGTCTACACTCTGGCCAACACCGCCGAAATTCGTGACGATGGCGCCGAATACACGCGCGTCCTGCCGGCCGTGAACCTTACGTATGCGCCGATCAGCACGCTGCAGGTTCGTGCCGCCTACAACATCACGATGGACAACGCATCGTTCTACGACCTGCGCGCATCGGGCACGCTGGGCGTGAACACGCTTTCCGGCTCCGGCGGCAACGGCGCACCCGATACCTTCGCCAACTACACCACGACCAGCGGCGACCCCACGCTCAAGCCGACGATGTCGAACAACTTCGACCTTTCGGTGGAATGGTATCCCAAGCCGGGCACCACCCTGCACGTCGCGGGCTTCTACAAGCGCATCAAGGACCTTGTCGTCTTTGGCGCCGCGCAGCGTCAGATTACCGTCCAGTTCGCGGACGGAACCTCGGAACAGGCGCTGGCTACCACCAACGATGCGCACACGTCCGACGAGACCGCGACGGTCAAGGGCGTCGAAATCGGCGGCCGAACCTTCTTCGACCAGCTTCCGGGCTGGCTCGCCGGGATCGGTGTGGAAGCGAACTACACCTACATCCAGAGCAAGAACCCGGGCGACCTGTACTTCGACATCGACGGCGTGAAGCGCAACGACGTGCCGCTGAAGGGTCTTTCGAAGCACAACCTGAACGCCGCGTTCCTGTATGAAAAGGATCCGTTCTCGCTGCGCATCGCCTATAGCTGGCGTTCGAAGTACCTGCAGTCCACCACGGCAAGCGGTACGAACAACACCTATACGTACTACGATGCGAACGGCGTGGGCACCAGCATCGCCACCAACCTGCCGGTCTATGGCGCAAGCTATGGCACGCTGGATGCGGGCCTGACGCTGCGCGTGAACGAGCACCTCAACGTCCAGCTTCAGGCGCAGAACATCCTGAACGCGACGCAGAAGACGCTGATGGGCGGCAACCCCGGCGGCGTGCTCTACGGCCGCAGCTGGTTCCAGAGCGATCGTCGTTACCGAATGGGCGTCAACGTCACGTTCTGATAAGATAAGTCGGGCGGGCCAAATGGTCCGCCCGATCCACATTGGGGAGAGTGTGGCACAATGGATGCCAAGACGAAGCGCGTTCTCGTGGTGGGTGGCGGCACGGCCGGTTGGCTGACCGCGGGCTATCTGGCGAAGATACTGGGCGCGGACCTTCCGGGCGGGGCGCAGATCACCCTCGTCGAATCTCCCGAAATCGGCATCATCGGCGTGGGCGAAGGCACCTTCCCCACCATCCGCCGCACCCTGGAACGGATCGGCGTTCCCGAAAAGGAACTGCTCCGCCGCTGCGAGGCGACCTTCAAGCAAGGCGTGAAGTTCGTCGACTGGCTGCATCCGGCCGGGCATGGCGGGCCGAACAACTATCTCCACGGCTTCCAGGAAGCGGACGACCGCAATGGCGGGCCGGAATACCTTCCCTACTGGCTGCTGGGCGAAGCCGGCGACATGCCGTGGGACGAGGCCAGCACCCCGCAAAAGCGCACCGTAGACGCCCTGCGCGGGCCGAAACTGGCATCGCACCCCGAATATGCCGGTGTGCTGAACTACGCGTTCCATTTCGATGCCGCCGCGCTGGCCGAATTGCTGCGGGACCAGAGCGTTGCCAATGGCGTGGTGCACATTCCCGACACCGTGCAGGAAGTGCTCTGCAGCGAAGACGGCGCGATTGCAGGGGTCCGCACCCAGAAGAACGGCGTGCTGGAGGCTGATCTCTACATCGACTGTACCGGTTTTCGGGCCGAACTGATCGGCAAGGCACTGGGCCAGAAGTGGAAGAGCTGCACTGATGTGCTGTTCTGCGACAGTGCCATTGCCGCGCAAGTGCCTTACGACGCCCCGGAAACACCGATCCAGTCCTGCACGCTGTCTACCGCGCGCGATGCCGGCTGGATCTGGGATATCGGGCTGCAGACCCGTCGCGGGACCGGCTATGTCTATTCATCCGCCCATTGCGATGCCGAAGAGGCGGAGCGCACCTTGCGCCGCTATCTTGGCGCGCAGGGCGAAACGGCGACGACGCGCCGCTTGCAGTTCAACGCCGGCTACCGCGAAGTGAACTGGTACAAGAACTGCGTGGCCGTGGGCCTTTCCAGCGGCTTTTTCGAGCCGCTTGAGGCCACCGGCATCGTCTTTTCGGAAATCGCTGCCGGCGCCATCGCCAACCTGTTCCCGTGGGCCGGCGACTACGAAACCTCCGCCCGTCAGTTCAATGCGGTGATGCTGGAACGGTACGAGCGGGCGCGCGACTTCCTGAAGATGCACTACAGCCTGACCCGGCGCACCGATACGCCGTTCTGGCTCGACAACGTGCGACCGGAAACGATTCCGGACAGCCTGATGGAACTGCTCGATCGCTGGCGCCATCGCCCGCCGAACGAGAAGGACTTCAACCCGAACATCGACATTTTCCCCGCCACAAGCTGGCAGTGCGTGCTCTACGGCATGGGCTGGAAGACGGACTTGTCGGCGAAATCCGGCGTGATGCGCCTGCGTTCCGAAGCGCGTGAGGCTTTCGAGCAAGTACGGCGACAAAGCGCCTATGCGGTGGAAAACCTACCGGAAAACCGCGAACTCCTGCGCCAGATGCTCGCCCCCAATGCAGGATCGACGATCAAGGCCTTTGCCGGCGTAAGAGCCTGACGGTGTAAGGGCGGCGCGCCCGTTTTGAAAAATGCCCGCAGGGGCATTTTTGAAGCGGCACCGGCCCACTCCCCCACCCGACCACCCAACGATTGTACCCTAGTGGGTGGTCGGGTGGGGGAGTGGGCCGGTGCCGCTAAATTCGCGTTTCGCGAATTTTCAAACAGATCTCAAAGCTTGGCCTGGATGCCCACGAAGATGCGCTGGCCGGGGTAATACAGTTCCAGCGGCATGTCCTTGTTGATGTAGGTCTTCGAGTATTCCTTGCCGATGTTCAGCATCTCGAAGAAGACGTCGAAGTGGTACTTCGGGAAGCGCAAGGTGATCTTGCCGTCCAGATAGCCCTCACCCTTGCGGTAGATCGGGTTGTTGCCGTTGTTGGCGTCGCTGACCACATCCAGCCACTTCGATCGGTAGTTGTAGCTGAGGCGCGCGTTCAGGAAGCCCTTGTCGTAGAACACGCTGCCGTTCCAGGTATAGGTTGAAAGGCCCGGATATTCCTTCAGTTCCTGGTTCGTCGCGCCGTTGGTCAGGTTGGTGCGGATCGCGCGGGCATAAGTGAAGTTGGCCGATCCACCGAAACCGTCCAACGGCTTTGGCAGGAAGGTGAAGGCCGTCTGCGCGCTGGCTTCGATACCGTCGAGCAGCGCGCCGCTGCCGTTGACGGGCTGGCGGACGGTATAAGTGATGCCGTCGTGGAACAGGTCCACGCCGCTGCGCACGACATTGCCGATGACGAAGCTGGATTCGTACTTCTTGTAGTAGCCCAGGCTCAGCATCGTGTCCGGGTTGGGATACCAGGCCAGGTTCACTTCCCACTGATCCGCGCGGTAGGGCTTCAGGTCCGGGTTGCCGGCGGTGCAGGTATCGTCCGCGCCGGAAATCGTCTGGTCGTCCACGCAGTTGATGTTGGGCACCAGATCGGTCGGCTTCGGTCGCGCCAGGTTCTTCGCATAGTTGGCGCGGAAGTAGAGGTTCGGCTGCAGTTCCAGGTTGGCGTTGAAGGCCGGCAGGAAGTCCGTGTAGCTGTTGGAAATCCGCGCTTCCTGCGCCGCCAGCACCACCGTTTCGGTGCCGCCCGTCGCGTTGAAGCGGGTTACGCGGCTGACGTTGGTGCCAAGGCCGGTGTCCTTTGTGTGCGTCCAGCGCAGGCCGGCGTTGCCGGTCAGGTTCATGCCGAAGATCTGGGTATCGATGTCCAGCATCGCATAGCCGGCCAGCACGGTTTCGTCGATCTTGGCGCTGGGGATCTGCGGATAGCCATCGGCTTCACGCACAAGATCGTGATCGAAGCCTGACAGGTCGTAGATCTGCGAGAGGATGTCGGAATTGAAGTTCGGAAAGGCCAATCGGCTCGGGATGCCGGAGGGCGCATTCTTCAGCCCGGAATAGAGCGGCGCGCCGCCCGTCACCCCGCCCAGTGAGGAGATCAGCGAGGCATATTGCGCGGGCGTGATGTAATACGTGTTGCCATTGCGCGCGACGGCCGGGTTGTTCTGAATCTGCGTGGTGTAGGAGACGTTGGCGCTGGACTGGTAGGTCATCGTCGCCGGATCGATCAACATCGAACCGCCGCCGAGATAGTTCAGGAACTTCTGCTTGCGCGCCTGCGCGCCGAACTCGATCTTGCTGACGATCGGGTGATCGATCTCCCAATCCGCATCGAACTTCAGCTGGTCTTCGGTGTTGTTGTACTCCGCCGGGCGATACTGGATCGTCGGCCCGTAGATCGGCAGGACTTGCCCGTTGGCGCCCGTGCGCGTGGCATCGGCATAGACGTTGGGATCGGCGGGGTCGAAGTCCGACGGGAACTGGAAGACCGGGATCCCCTGCGCATTGTTGCGATCGATGGTGATGCCGGCAACGCTGGTGCCCAGCGAGATCAGGTTGGTCTGGGAATCGGTGTGCGCCTTGGCGTGCGATCCCATGAAATCGATGTGCAGGCGATTGAGATCCCAGCGGAATCCGCCGGAAAAATACTTGGAATCCTGATCGTAGCTGAAGTCGCGCCGCTGCACGCCGATGATATTCGCGGCCCCTCCCCAATTCGGAACGGCGGCCGTGCCGAGGTTTACGGCATTCTGCGCCGTGGTCACGCTGGTGACGACATGGTTGGCATTCACCGTCGAGGTACCGAGCGCCACCTGTTGCCGCGAAGTGCCACCACCCGCTCCCGCCGCAAGTTGCGGATCGAGATTGAAGCGCTGGATCGTGCCCAGATCGACCGAGTAGTTGATGTCCTGCAGATTCTGGTTGCGCTTGTTGATCTGCGCATTGGCATAGGCACGGAAGTTGGGCGCAACCTGATATTGCAGCGTCAGGTCGCCAGAGATGCGCTTGTCGTCACGCACGAGGTTGCGATAGCGCGGTGCCTTGGGCGCCCAGTCGAAGAACTGGGTTTCGCAGGCAAGGCGGTTGGCAGTGGCCTTCGCGGTGGTGGCGCCGCCCACTCCGGCGCAGCTTTCATAGGTGTCGTAGGCGTCATAGAGCGGATCGGCGACGGTCTTCTCGGTCGAATGGTCGAAGTCGGCCATGCGCGACCAATTGGTGTTGCTGACGTAGTCCTGTCGCGTGTTCACGTCACTGTAGGTGCCGTTGAACAATACGCCCAGCCCGTCGATCAGGAACCGCGGCGTGCCCGCGAAGAACGAGACGCGCGGCCGCCAGGTCTGCGTGGTATCAAGGTGCTGGCCGGAGACGGTGGCGGACAGGATCGGCTTCATCAGGTCCAGCGGCTTGCGCGTTTCCACGCGCACGGTGCCGCCGATGCCGCCTTCGGTCAGATCGACCGCATAGCCCTTGTAGACGTCGATCGACTTGACGAGTTCGGTCGCCAGTTCGCGGAAATCGCCCGAACGGTCGCCCAGCGCGCTGACCTGGCTGACGCCGTTGATCTCCACGCGGTTGAGGTCCGGCTCCACGCCGCGGATCGAGACTTTCACGCCCTCGCCAAAGTCGCGGCTGAGCTGCACGCCGGTGATGCGGGCCAGGGATTCGCCGATGTTCTTGTCCGGGAAGCTGGCAATGTCATCGGCCACGATGGAATCGACGACGGTCTTGGCATCGCGCTTGCGGTTGATCGCCGATTGCAGCGAGGCGCGGGTGCCGACGACGACGATGTCGTTCGCCGTGGTGATCGCCCTTTCGACGGTCTTCTGATCGGGCGCCTGATCGGATGCGGAAATGGACTGGGGATCGGCCGCGTTATCGCCGGTATTTGTCTGAGCAATGGCCGGCATCGAAACCGTCAACGCGGCGGCGAATGCCAATACGGAAGCGCTGCGAAGCATGCGCGAGTCAAACCGATTTGTGTGAAAATTGCACGCAACTTCAGCGTTATGAGCCTGCATAGCCTTTCCCCTCAATCCCCTGACGACCTCGCATTTCCGGTTTTCCGGTGACGGATCGAATCAGTTTCTAGACGGACACTTATTGAACCGATATGTGGGATGCAATGCTATAATTTGGACCGACATGGTTCAAAATCAGGAGGATGTTCCAAATGGCGGCACAAATCCGCGCTCTGGCCCTGATCGTGGGGCTGCTTTCTTCATCGTCGGCACTGGCGGCACCCACGCCGGTCCGCAGCGCCGCAGAACGGCTAGATCGGGGTGCGGTCGTCGTGCCTGCCAAGGGCGGGGGAATGCTCGTGAATTGGCGGTTTCTGGCCAGCGATCCGAAGGCCGCGCGCTTCCGCGTGCTGCGCGATGGCAAGCCGGTCCATGTCACCAAGACGGGCGAAGCGACCACCTTTGTGGACGCACAGGGCACGCCCACAAGCGCCTACGCAGTGGAACGCATTGGCGACCGTGCCGGTCCGCAGCGTGCCATGATGTGGGACAAGGGCTATCTCTCGATCCCGCTGACCCCGCCCGCCGATGGCGTCACGCCGGCCGGGGAGGCCTATTCCTACACCGCTAACGATGCCAGCGCGGGCGATCTGGATGGTGACGGGCAGTACGAAATCGTGCTGAAGTGGGATCCCACCAACAGCCACGACAATGCGCACACCGGCTATACCGGCAACGTCTTCCTCGACGCCTATCGGCTGGACGGCACCCGGCTCTGGCGCATCGATCTGGGCCGCAACATTCGCGCCGGGGCACATTACACGCAGTTCCTCGTCTTCGACTTCGATGGGGACGGGCGCGCCGAAGTGGCGATGAAAACCGGCGACGGCACGGTGGATGGCATGGGCAAAGTCATCGGCGATCAGAATGCCGACTGGCGCAGCAGCGGCGGCGAAGTGCCGCAGCGGGACCGCACCGGCGCCAAAGTCCTGCCGGACGGCACCAAGGTCGCGCCGATGCAGGGCCGCATCGTCAAAGGGCCGGAATACCTGACGGTGTTCGAAGGACTGACCGGCAAGGCGCTCGCCACCGCGCCTTACGATCCCCCGCGCTATCCCGGCGGCAACCCTACGCCCGAACAGCTGACCGCATCGTGGGGCGATGGCTATGCCAACCGGTCCGACCGCTTCCTGGCCGGTGTCGCCTATCTCGACGGGCAGCTTCCCAGCATGGTCTTCGGGCGCGGCTATTACGCGCGCACCGCGATCGCCGCGTGGGACTGGCGGGGCGGCAAGCTGACCCAGCGCTGGCTGTTCGACAGTTCGGCACCCGGCAACGCCGACTATGCCGGGCGCGGAAACCACCAGCTTTCCGTCGCCGATGTCGACGGAGATGGCCGTGACGAAGTGATCTACGGATCGATGGCGGTGGACGACAACGGCAAGGGCCTCTGGACCCAGCCGCTGTTCCATGGGGACACCATGCATGTGGGCGATCTGGACCCGGCGCGGCCGGGCCTCGAAAAGTTCGGCGTGTTCGAGGATATTCGCCAGAACGGCGGCCTCGGTTCGGCCCTGCTCGATGCCCGCACCGGCGAAGTTCTCTGGTCGAAACCGGCGGAGGAAGACACCGGGCGCGGCCTGTCCGCCGATATCGACCCGCGCCACTACGGCGAAGAGTTCTGGGGTGCCAACTCCGATCGCCTGTTCGATACCAAGGGCCAGCCGATCGGCCCGCATCCGCGCCAGACCAATTTCGCGATCTGGTGGGACGGCGACCTGCAGCGCGAACTGCTGGACGGCACGACGATCTCCAAGTGGGATTGGGAGCACGGTGTGGCGACACCGCTGCTGGCGCCGGAGGGGCTGGCCTCCAACAACGGCACCAAGGCGACGCCCACGCTTCAGGCGGACCTGATCGGCGACTGGCGAGAGGAAGTGATCTGGCGCAGTGCCGACAACCGCGAACTGCGCATCTACACCACCCCCTATCCGACCTCCCATCGCTTCGTCACGCTGATGCAGGATCCCGTCTATCGGGCCGGCGTGGCATGGCAGAACACCGCCTATAATCAGCCCCCGCACACCGGCTTCTACCTTGGCGCGCCGCCGCCGAAGGTGAAGTGAGGGAATGTCGTCCCGCTAATCAGACCCACAATTAACTCCGTCGCCCCGCGAAGGCGGGGATGACGGAATGACCTGGCAAACAAGGGCTAAACGATCGTCTTACGACGCTCGTACCCATTGATCGCCAGCCCCAGCGGGATCAGGCCAAGCGCCAATGCGGCCAGCAGTCCGAACGCCAGCCACCAACCCTCCGCCCCGCCCTGCAGCCAGCCGATCAGCACGGGGCCGAGCGCGGCGAAGCAATAGCCCGCGCTTTGTACTTTCGTCGAAATCCGGCGGTTTTCGTCCACGGAGCGGGCGAACTTCATGATCATCATGAAGAGCAGCACGAACGTGCCACCATGGGCGATGCTGCCGATCGGTGCCCAGAGCATCCACTGCGCGGGGGCCGCGACGATCCATAGCGGCGTCACCGTCCAGACCACGCCCATCAGCACCAGCAACCAGCCCAGCGACACTCGCCGCGCCAGTACCGGAATCCCCAGCGATCCGGTCAGCGAGAGGATCTGGAAGGCCGAGGCGACAATGCCTGCCTGGGTGCCGCTCATCCCGCCTGCCCTGGTCAGGAACGTCGGCAACCACGCGGTCAGCCCGTAATAGGCGAAGATATGGATCGCGAAGGCGGCGACCATCAGCCAGACGAGCGCGGATGGCATCGTATCTGTCGGTGCGCTTGCCGTTCGCGCCTCCGCACCCACAGATGCGTCTGCCTTTTCGGGCCTCTGGCTATCGATCAACCACCGCGACGCGAGCGCGAGCAGCGCCAGCCAGACCCACCCGGCCAGCGCGATCTGCCAGCCGCCCCAGGCCGCGACCGGCGCAGTGAAAGCCAGCGTCAGCATCGCGCCCAGATTGAGCGAGACCGTGTAAAGCCCCGTCACCGCATTCACATTGCGCTGGAAATCGCGCGCAATCAGCATGAGCGAGACGATGTTTCCCATCGCGATGCACATGCCGATCACCAGCGTCCCGGCGAACATGCCGACGAGCCCTGCGTAAGGGCGGATCACCGTGGCCAGTGCAACGCCGATCAGCACCGCGCGGATCGATCGGTCGATCCCCCAGCGCGCGATCAGCGGGGACAGCAGCGGCGGCAGCAGGCCGAAGCAGAGCACCGGAATGCTGGTGAGCAGCCCCGCTCCCACGCTGCCAAGACCCAGACTGGCGCGGATTTCGCCCAGAACCGGCTGGATCGCGGTCAACGGGCTGCGCAGATTGCAGCCCAGAACGATCAAGGCAAAGAGCGGCAACCAGAGCGACAAGCGCAGTGGCAACGAACGCCGCGACGCTGGCGCGCCGGGCTCCTGCATTCGCGAAAGAGGCATTGCGTGGGGATGGCCTCCCGAAGCGCGATTGGCAATCCTCCAAAGCCGTGAACCGCTTTGATGTCGCAATGCTGCGACACACTTTTTCTTGTCTGACTAGTTGACGATCAAATCCACATGATGAAATACCATCCCACATAAGATACCCGTTCGGGAAGGGAGAGAGCATGAGCAAGCTGGTCTGGAGCCGCCGCGAGATGTTGGCCCAAAGTCTGGCAACATCCGCCGTCGTCGGTTCCATGGCGCTCACGGCTGGGCGCGCCGATGCTGCTCCCGGTCCCGCGAAGGAGCCCTTGGGGTCCGGAATTGCGCCGGGCGATGACGTGGTCTGGCTCGACGGCAATGCCCCTTCCGCACATGAAGGCCAGTCATGGGGCCAGCCCTGGCCGCGCGGCACCCGGCTCGACAAGCGCGGCTACGTTCTCGAAGGCGCAGGCAGTGGGCGGGAGGCAGTGCAGACCTGGCCAATGGCCTGGTGGCCGGACGGCTCGATCAAGTGGACCGGACACGCCTCCGCCGCCAATGGCGCCCGCGCTGGTTCGCTGCGCGTCGTTCCCGGCACGGCCAAACCGGCGCAGACGCTCTTCGTGCGCGAGGCGGGCGATGCGATTACCGTCACCGTGGGCCAGACCGTCTGGACAGTGGGCCGCTCGGGCGAAGCGCTGATCCGCTCGGCGCGGGTGGGTGCGAACGAAGTGCTGCAATCGGTGCGCCTGCTCGCCAGCGCGCAGGACCGCCCCGATGACGAGGACGGCACACCCGCGCTGGCTCGCTGGACCAGTGCCGTCGAAACCGCCACGGTCGAGCAGAACGGCCCGATCCGCGCGGTCATCAAGCTCGATGGGCGCCATCGCGGTGAGGCAGGCGACTGGATGCCCTTCTCCGTCCGCCTCTACTTCCACGCCGGGTCGGACAGTGTGCGGCTGGTGCATTCGATGATCTTCGATGGCGATCCCGCCAAGCGCTTCATTCGCGGGCTGGGCCTCGAAGGCGCGGTGCCGATGCGCGACAAGTTGCATGATCGCCATGTCCGCTTCGCGGGCGAGAATGGCGGCCTTTGGGGCGAGGCCGTGCGTCCGCTGACCGGCCTGCGCCGCGATCCGGGCAAGGCCTTCCGCGATGCGCAAGTGGCGGGCGCGACGACACCCCGGCTCGACCAGATGGGCGCGGCGGTGCGCCAGAACATCGAATACATTCCCGCATGGGGCGATTTCCGCCTGCGCCAGCCCAATTCGGACGGCTTTTCCATCGTCAAGCGCACCAAGCCGGGCTGCGGCTGGATCGATGTCGATACGGCAGGGCGGGCGCCGGGGCTTGGCTATATCGGCGGTCCTTCCGGCGGCGTCGCCTTCGGGATGCACGACTTCTGGCAGCGCTGCCCGGTCGGTCTGGACATCGCCGACGCGGCCAGCGACACGGCGCGCTTCACCGTCTGGTATCATGCCCCCGATGCCCCGGCGATGGACCTGCGCTTCTATCACGATGTGATGGGCATGGAGAGTTTCGAGGCGCAGAACCTTGGCCTGGACGTGACTTACGAGGACTACGAACCGGGCTGGGGCGATGCCTCCGGGATCGCGCGCACCACCGAATTCCGCATCTGGGCCCTGCCCGCCACGCCGCCACGCGAACGTCTGGCCGAGATGGGCCAGGGCCTTGCCACGCCGCCGCGTCTGGTCGCCAATGTCGCGCGGGTCCATGCGGCCGGGCTGTTCGGTCCGTGGAGCCCGATCGCCGCCGGCGGGCCTCTGCGGGGCAAGATCGAGGCGCGGGCGAAGCAGGAACTCGATTTCTACATCGGGCAAGTGGACCAGCGCCGCTGGTACGGCTTCTGGAACTACGGCGACGTCATGCACAGCTATGACAACGACCGGCACGTCTGGCGCTACGACATCGGCGGCTTCGCCTGGGACAACAGCGAACTCTCGACCGACATGTGGCTCTGGTACGGCTTCCTGCGCACGGGCCGCGCCGACGTGTTCCGCCTGGCGGAAGCGATGACACGCCACACCGGGGAGGTGGACGTCTATCACGCCGGCCGCTTCAAGGGCCTGGGCACGCGCCACGGCGTGCAGCACTGGGCGGACAGTTCGAAACAGCCGCGCATCTCCAACGCCGCCTATCGCCGGTTCTACTACTACCTCACCACCGATGAGCGCTGCGGCGACCTGATGCGTGGTCTGGTAGACAGCGACCATGCGCTGAAGACGGTCGATATCGGCCGCAAGGTCATGCACCGCGCCGATGCCAGCAAGCCGCCTGCCGGAACCGGCGCGGTCGTGGCCGACCAGCCGCTGCCCGATGGCCAGATCTTCATGCAGTTCGGCACCGTCTGGGGATCGCTACTGGGCGCATGGCTGACCGAGTGGGAGCGCACGCGCGACACCAAATGGCGCGACCGCATCGTTGCCGGAATGCGCTCCATCGCGGCCTTGCCCAAGGGCTGGCTGGCAGGCGGCGCGGCATTCGACCTCGCCACGGGCCGCTTTGTCGGCGGCGGGAACGAGGTGAACATGAGCCACCTCAACGGCGTGTTCGGCGTGTTCGAGATCACTGCCGAACTGCTGGAACTGCTGGACGAGCCAGCGTTCCGCAAGACCTGGCTCGAATACTGCGAACTCTACAACGCGCCGGAGGCAGAGTTCCGTGCGCGCACCGGGGCATCGGGCAAGGGCCGTGCGCTGACGCAGGCGCATTCGCGCTACACCGCCTATGCCGGGGTGCAACTCGGCAAGCCGGAACTGGTGAAGCGCGCCTGGGGCGAATTCTTTGGCGCGGGCGACCGCGAAGGGCGCGACCAGTCGCGCGGCGCGCGCAAGGTTACGGGCGCTGCGGTACTCAAGCCGGTGGACGAGATCGCCGAAGTCTCCACCAACGATGCCGCACAGTGGGGCATCGCCGCGACCGTGAACCTGACGCTGATCGGGGATGCGCTGGAGTGAAGCGTCTCGCCGCCACCCTTATGCTCATGCTGCTGCCGGCGGCGGCACCCCCGCAAACGGACGATTTCCGCCACGGCCTGTCGCACTGGCGCGTCGAGGCGGAAGCGCCCTCGCGCGTCACCGTAGAGGACGGCGTGATGGACATCGATGCGCCGGAAGGGCTCTCGGTCTGGTGGGGCGAGGAACTCACCGGACCCGTCGCCATCGAGTACGAGGTCATGGCCGTGTCGGCCGGTAGGCCGAACGATGCGGTCAGCGACGTCAACGCCTTCTGGATGGCCACCGACCCCGCCGCACCGGACGGATCGCCCCTCGCCCGGCCTCGCAGCGGGGCTTTCGCGGCCTATGACACGCTCAAGACCTACTACGTCGGCATCGGCGGCAATCGCAACACCACCACGCGAATGCGCCGCTATGTCAGTGAACCGGGCAACCGTCCGCTGCTGCCCGAGCATGACAGGGCGGATCCGGCGGCGCTGCTCGTGGCCAATCGCTGGGTGCCGGTGCGGCTTGCCGCCGATGGCGCGACGGTGACGGTAGACTTCGGCGGCAAGCGGCTTTTCACGATGACCGATGCTGCGCCCTATCGCCGGGGTTGGTTCGCCTTGCGCACCACCAAGAGCCACTTGCGCATCCGCAATTTCCGGATCGTTCCGCTCGGCCCCAAGCGCTGAGGCGCTACGGTGGCTGTCACTCAGATCAGACCAACGCGATCCTCCCCCCTCGGGGGAGGGGGACCGCCCGAAGGGTGGTGGAGGGGGGTAGCGCAGCGCTGCCCAAAGCCCCCTCCGTCAGCGCTACGCGCTGCCACCTCCCCCGAGGGGGGAGGAGACTTAAGTTCCTCACGCCCCGTCGGAAGGAATCCGCAACCCGTGCCGCGCCGCGAAGCGGGCAAAGCGCGTCAGCCACAACCCGGCCCGGCCATCCGGCTCGAACAGCGGCGCGCCATGGCCACCCTTCTCGATCACGTAAAGTTCGGACGGAATCTTCGCCGCGCGGCATCCCTCGAACATCGCAAGGCTGTTGCCGCAATCGACCACGGTATCGTCCGCCGCATGGCCCAGCAGGATCGGCGGCGTCGCGGCGGGCACATCGAGTTGAAGCGAATAGCGCCGCGACAGGTCCTCGCTCGGGTTCGCCCCCAGCAGTTCGCTGCGCGACTGGGCATGGGCGAGCGGCGGCATCATGCTGACCACCGGGAAGAACATCCCGGCCACCATCGGCCGCGCGTCCAGCCCATCAGCGGAGTCTACCGGATCGTAGACTTTGGCCGCAAAGCGCGTGGCGATGCTGCCGCACAAGTGGCCGCCCGCCGAAAAACCGATGGTCGCCACATTGGCCGGATCGACGCGCCACTTCGCGGCATTGGCGCGAATTACCCGCATGGCACGCTGGGCATCCTGCAGGGGCGTGTCCGGCCCGCCGGTCCAGCCGTCATGCGGCAGGCGATAGAGCAGTTCGAAGGCGGTCACCCCCTGCCCGGCAAACCAGCGCGAGATTGCGGACGGCTTGGTGCCCATGGCCACGCGTGCATAGCCGCCGCCGGGAAACATCAGCACGGCCGCTCCAGTGGGCTTGGCCGCCGGGCACACTGTCAGCATCGGCGTGGCGACATGCGGCCAGGCGAAATCGTCAGGATTGTTCTTGTTGGAGCGCAGCACGCGCTCCTCCTTCACGCCGCCCTTGGGCAGCCCCGGCGGCGATCCCGGCCAGATCGGGAAACGCTCGACCATACCCGCCCCCGCACTGTCACCGCCTTGCGCCAGCGCGCGGGTGGACAGCAGCGGCACTGCGGCCAGCGCGCTCAGCGAACCCAGAAATTGACGGCGATCACTCGACATATTGCACTCTCCCCGAAAGGTCATTCTATGCATTGGAACATGTTGAAAATCATTCGGACTTTGCCGCAACGGGAGGCTTTCGCATGATCGCCGCCTCGCTGCTCCTGCTCGCCGCCGCGACCGCTCCGGCCGCCGACGTGGCGCCGAAACCGCTGTTCCGCGATCCGGTGCACGATGGCGCCGCCGATCCCACCACGGTCTACGATCCGGCCGCCCGCGAATGGGTGATGTTCTACACCAACCGCCGCGCCGACCTGCCGATGGAGGACGAGAAGGACGTGCGCTGGGTCCACGGCACCGCGATCGGCACCGCGCGCTCGAAGGACGGCGTGCACTGGCGCTATGGCGGCACGGCGACGATCCCGGCAAGCTGCACGGGCGAAACGCTGTGGGCACCGGATATCGAGCGTTTCAATGGCCAGTGGCATATGTGGCTGACGGTCGTGCCCGGCGTGTTCCGCGACTGGAACGCCCCGCGCTTCATCGTTCACCTCACCAGCCGCGATCTGAAGTCCTGGACTTGCGGCGACCGCCTCGACCTCGGTTCGGACCGGGTGATCGACGCCAGCGTGATCGCGCTGCCGAAGGGCGGCTATCGCCTGTTCTTCAATGACGAGCGCATGGGCAAGGCGATCCGCACGGCGGACAGCGCCGATCTGGTCCACTGGACGGTGAAGGACCGCCTCACCACCACGCCGGGCGAAGGTCCCAAGGCCTTCCGCTGGAAGGGCCGCTGGTGGCTGGTTTCCGACGCGTGGAAGGGCCTGCTCGTCATGCGTTCCGATGATGGCGAGCACTGGACCACCCAACCCGGCCACATCCTCGCCACGCCCGGACAGGCACCGACCGACCGCGCCAAGGGCCAGCATCCCGACGTGATCGTTTCTGGGACACGCGCCTATATCGTCTACTTCGTGCATCAGGGCGGCGAGGACGAAGCGAAGGCGAACCCCGACTGGAACCGCCGCAGCGTGCTCCAGATCGCGGAACTGAAGGAGAAGGACGGGGTGATTACCGTAGACCGCGACAGCCCCACCCATGTCCGGCTGACGCCGCCGAAGGAGACGCGGCGATGAGCCTGCTGCTCGATCGCCGCGCGCTCTGCCTCGGCGCTACGGCGCTGGCAGGCTGCGCCACTACGCGCATTACCCCGTCCGAGCCGGAAGGCCCCCTGCTTTTCGCCTATTTCAGCACCGGAAAGGGCGAGGCGGACGGGCTGAAACTCGCGGTGAGCGAGGACGGTTTCACCTTCCGCTCGCTCGGTGGCGGCAAGCCTTTCCTCGTGCCACAGGTCGGTGAGAAGAAGCTGCTGCGCGATCCCTTTCTCTGGCGCGGCGAAGGGCCGGACGCGCCGTGGCACTGCGTCTGGACCACGGCATGGCAGGGCGTGACGATCGGCCACGCCACCACGCGCGATTTCGTGAACTGGACACCCCAGCGCGCGATCCCGGTCATGGCGTCGGTGCACGGCACCCGAAACTGCTGGGCGCCCGAGGCGATCTTCGATCCCGCCACACGCCGCACGGTGATCTTCTGGTCCAGCACGGTGGAAGGGCGCTTCCCCGAAACCGCCGGGACCTCCGAAGGCGGCTACAACCACCGGCTCTGGTACACCACGACTGCCGATTTCGAGAGTTTCACCCCGCCGCAAGTGCTCTACGACCCCGGCTTCAGCGTGATCGACGGCACATTCGCCCATGCCCCGGACGGCGGCCTCTGGCTGGTGGTGAAGGACGAGACGGTCACCTCGCCGCGCAAGTGGCTGCGCGCGGCCTCCGCGCGCGGACCGCTGGGGCCCTTCGCGCCGCTGGGCGAGCCCTTCACGCCCTCCTGGGTGGAAGGGCCGATGACGACGCGGATCGGCGACGACCTCGTCTGTTACTACGACGTTTATCGCGATGGCCGCTGGGGCGCCAAATCCACGCGCGACATGGTGACATGGCAGGACGTCAGCGACCGTCTCGCCATGCCGCAGGGCGCGCGCCACGGATCGCTTGTGCGGATCGATCGCAAGCTCCTCGCTGCTCTGGAATCCTGAAAAAGCGGCTCCCGGATGGAGGATCCGGGAGCCGCCAGTGCCGGCGCGGGAGGGCCCCGCCGGGATCTGCAAAATCAGAACTTCACGTTCACGCCTGCCGAGATCGTCCGGCCGACGCGGGTCTGGAACAGCGTGTCCTGCCGCTGGCTGTCGGTGTAGAGGCTGTTCTGCTCATCGGTGAGGTTGGTGCCCTCAAGGATCAGCTTCACATTGTCCGTCAGGTTGTACGAGGCCGAGGCATCGACGTACGTCGTCGCATGGTTGCCCACCAGATCGCTGCCCGGCGACGCCGGGATGCCGCGAATGAACGGCCCGCGATAGTTGATCGTGCCGCGGATCGAGAACTTGTTGTTCTCCCAATAAAGCGTGCCCGATGCCGTGTCCTTAGACAGGCCGACCAGATCGTCCTTGGCCGTCACCGTGCAGACCCCGCCCGAGCTGGAGAGGCAGTAGGTGATCTTCGACATGACGTGCGTGTAGTTCGCCAGCACACCGAAGTGGCTGAGGAAACCGGACATGAAGTTGAACGGGATCTGCGCGTTGAGCTCGACGCCCTTCAGCGGGCCGCCCGGCGTATTGGTGGGCGTGGCGATGTTGAACAGTTCGTCCGGCGTCGTGTTGCTGCCGATCAGCAGTTCATTCGGCAGGCCCAACGAGCTGTACGGCACCAGCGAGTTCACGTTCTGAACGTAAGTCTTGATGTCCTTGTAGAAGAACGCGGCCGACAGCAGCGCGCCGGGGCGGAAGTACCATTCGACGGCGGCATCGAAGGTATTGGCGCGGATCGGTTCGAGCAGCGGGTTGCCCAGCGAGCCGGAGCGCGTGACGGCATTGATCGCCACCGTCGGCGCCAGCAGCGTCAGCGCCGGGCGCGACATGACCTTGGCGGCGGACAGGCGCAGCAGCAGGTTGCGGACGGGTTCGATCACCACGTTGGCGGAAGGCAGCCAGTCGTCATAACTGCGCGAAACCGCGCGGAACTGGCCGGTCAGACCGGTGGGCGAGGTGGCGTCAGACAGGTTGATGAAACCGGTGGAACGCTGCCAGGTGTGGATATAGCGCACGCCCACATCGCCGCGCAGGCCGAAGCCCACCGCGTCCGAGAAATCGAACGTGCCCATCAGATAGGCGCTCGATTCCTCTTCCTTGACGCCCGGATTGGTCTCTCCGCAGCCGGTGCAGGTGCGCGCATCGAACAGGTTGTAGGTGTCCGCCAGCTTCTGCCAGTCGAGGCTGGCCCAGCTGGACGGCGCGCCATGGCCCCAGAGGCTGTCCACCCCGGTGATCTGCGTCGTCAGATCCGACAGGGCGACACCGGACGGCAGGGCCTGAACCAGCGTATCGGCGGTGTAGTAGGTGGTAAAACGCTGCTTGAAGTCGCTCGACCGGTACTGCGCGCCGGCATGGACCTTGAACGCATCCGACACTTCGTAATGCGCGTTCCATTCGGCCAGCACGCCCTTGGTGGTGTTGCTGGCCGGCTTGCCCTGAAGGCTGAAACCGCCGGTGACGACGCCCGCACCCGGCGTCGGGCCGTAAAGGAAGTTGTTCGGATCGGAGACGTCGAAGCCGAAGCCCAGCACCGGCGTACGCCCGCCGCCCGTGTAGTCGATGGAGAAGTTGTCCGTATCCAGCGCATCCATGAAGTACTGCATGCGGATCTTGTCTTTCCAGACCGACTCGTTGAGGCCGACCTTGGCATCGACCGTCAGCCGGTCGTTGAACCGGTGCATGAAGTTCAGGTTCGCTTGCTTGAACGTGGTCGAATACTTGGAATGCAGGCCTTCCGAACGCACATCCACGCCATCCAGCAGCGCATAGTCCACCGAGCCGAGGTCGGACAGTTGCACGTCCTTCAGCGACATCATCGGAAAGCCCTGGTTCGACGCAGAGCGGCCGAACGAGATGGCTTCGATGTAGTTGTCGTCACGCGTCACGTTGAAGCGCGAATAGAGCAGGTCCAGCGAGATATCGGTGTCATCGTCGGGCTTATATTGCAGCGTCAGGGTGCCGCCGATGCGTTCCTGCGTCTGTTCGGAATTGATGTAGCGCGGGATGCGCGGGAAGAAGGCGCCGCTGCCGGGCGTGTTCGGCATGTCATCGCGGCGGGCGTCATAGACGGTCTGATAGGCCGCCGGATCGCTGGTGCGCGGGTTGCCGGTGGAGCAGTTCGTCGCGCTGGCGCCGGTCGAGGCGCTGTTCGCCGGGTTCTGCGGCGTCACGCCCAGCGGCGAGCAGAACATGCCGTTCTGGTTTGCGGAAAGAATGTCCACCGCCGAATAGCCCACTTCGCGTGTGTGCCGCTTCTGGTAGGCGATGGAGCCGAGCACGCCGAAGCCGCTGTCCCCGAACTGCTTGGATACCAGCGCCGAGGCGCGCGGATCGACTTGCTTCGAAAGTTCGTTCCAAACGCCGCGGCCGGTGGCCGAAAATACGAACGGCTTTGCGGAATCGAACGGCTTGGGCGCGGTAAGGTCCACCGTCGCGCCCAGCGAGCCTTCCTCCACATCGGCCGACGGCGTCTTGCGCACGGTCAGGGCCGAGAAGATCTCGGTCGGGAACACGTTGAAGTCAAAGCTGCGGCCGTTGTTGCCGGCGCCGTAGATGTCCGAACCGCCAGTCTGCGCGGCGGCTTCCATGCCGTTGATGCGCACGCGGGTGAAATCAGCGCCCAGACCGCGCACGGAGATGTTCTTGCCCTCTCCCCCGTCACCGCGCTGTAGCGCCACGCCGGGGATGCGCTGCATCGATTCCGCAAGGTTGGAATCGGGGAACTTGCCAAGGTCTTCCGCCTTGATGGTGTCGATCGCGGCGGTCTGATCGCGCTTGTCCGCCAGCGCTGCGTTCAGCGAGGCGCGGAAGCCGGTGACGATGATATCCTCGGCGCTGGGCGGTGTGTCCGTACCGGCGTTAGCCTGCGGCGCGGCGGCATCCTGCGCGAAAGCAGGGAGAGAAACCGACATCAACGCGGCAACAGCCAGCGCCGGAGCCGAAACGCGGCTGCGCATGATGGTTTTGAAGGACGCCCTTCCCATTATCTCACTCCCGTTATCGTTCTTTAACTTGTCCCATTATGTGGGATTAGGTTTTACGATATATGACGTTTTCGCTCAAATCCAGTCAAAATCGCTTCCAAACGATCCTTACCCCTTATTTCCACGCAGGCCGGGAACGGCTCGCCGCCGGAAAGCGGGCGCTGTGCGGATTGACTTTCAATGCTCCCGATATATGCGATCATAAACCGTCATATGGGATATAATCCCAAAGCGGTAGATGATGAAAGATCGGGAGAGGATCGCTATGTCCCTGACCACGGCGCTGGCTTTGGCCGTTACCGCAGCAACAGCATCAGCAAGTCCGTCCGGCGCGCCGGTCATCGATATCGACCTTGCCGGCAAGACGCCGGACCAGATGCCCAGCTATCGGCCCGGCGCAAACGGAGTGGAACGACGCGATCCCTCCGGCGCGTTCCTCTATTCGGTGGCGCTGCCCGAAGGCATCTACCGCGTGACGCTGACCTTGGGCGACAGGCGCAGCGCGGGGAACACCACGGTGAAGGCCGAAAGCCGCCGCCTGTTCCTGCGCGATGTTGCCACGCGGCGCGGGCAGACGGTGACGCGCAGCTTCCTTGTCGACGTGCGCGATGCCCGCCTGCCGCACCAGCCCGCAGGCGCTCCGCGCTTCGGCCAGACGGTGTTGCTGGACGAGCGCGATCTCGCCAGCTTCAGCTGGGACGACAAGCTTACGTTCGAATTCCTTGGCCAGCCGCGCGTTGCGGCCATCCATATCGAACCGGCAAGCGCCCCGCGCCTGTTCCTCGCCGGCGATTCCACCGTGGCGGACCAGTATACCGAGCCCTTCACCAGTTGGGGCCAGATGTTGCCCGCGATGCTGGACGAGCATGTGGTCGTGGCCAATCACGCCAAGTCCGGCGCGACGATGAAATCCTTCATCGCCCAGTTGCGCTTCTCCAAACTGCTGACGCAGGCCCGCGCAGGCGACTGGCTGTTCATCCAGTTCGGCCACAACGACCAGAAGGCCGAATGGCCGATGACCTACCTCGATCCCGAACTGACCTATCCCGCCTACTTGCGCAGCTACATTGCCGAAGCGCGGCGGCGCGGCGTGCATCCGGTGCTGGTCACTTCGCCCGAACGCCGCAATTTCGACGAAGGCGGCAAGATCAAGGACACGCTGGGCGCCTATGCCGCCGCGGTGCGCAAGGTGGCGGCGGAAGAGAACGTGCCGCTGATCGACCTCAACCGGGACAGCATCGCGATCATGCAGGCGCTGGGCCCGGACGTCTCCCCGCGCGCTTTTGCCGACAACGGCAAGGACCGCACGCACAACAACAACTATGGCGCGTGGCTCTTCGCCGCCGCGATCGCCCGGCAGGTGGCCGAGAAGATCCCCGAACTCGCGCCTTATGTCACGCTGAAGACCTTCGATCCGGCGCATCCGCCGCTGCCCGACGCGCTGCCGATCGCGCCGAGCACTCCTCTGGAGGAAACCAAGCCGGAAGGGAGCTAGGGCAGTGAAAGTGCCCCGCCGCGTGTTTTCCGGCCTCTGTCTGGCGGGCGCGCTGGCGCCCCGCTCTGTACTTGCGGCGGAAGGGCTCTTCGATGTCCGCCACTTCGGCGCGAAGGGTGACGGCGTGGCCATCGACAGCCCGGCCTTCAATGCCGCGATCGCCGAAGCTGCGCGCGTCGGCGGCACGGTGCGGATTCCAGCGGGACGCTATCTCTGCTTCTCGATCCGCCTGAAAAGCCGCATCAGGCTGGTCTTCGAACGCGGCGCGACGATCGTCGCCGCCGATCCGGCGCTTCATGGCGGCCGCTACGACCTGCCCGAACCGGCACCCGGCCTCTATCAGGATTTCGGCCATAGCCACTGGCGCAACAGCCTGATCTGGGGCGAGGATGTGGAGGATGTCGTGATCGAAGGCCCCGGCCTGATCCATGGCCTGGGTCTCACCCGCGACGGCCCCGGTGCGCGCTGGAAGGCGCAAACGGGCGAGCGTCCGCTTTCCATGCAGGGCATGAGCGAAAGGGAGATCGCAAACCTCGAACCCGCCGTGGCCGCGATGGACGGGCTGGGCAACAAGGCCATCGCCCTGAAGCGCGGGCGCAATATCCGCCTCTCCGGCTTTACCGTGCTCAAGGGCGGGCATTTCGCGATCCTCGCCACCGGCACCAGTGCCCTGCTGATCGAGAACCTGACCATCGACACCGACCGCGACGGCATCGACCTCGACTGCGTGAAGGACACGCTGGTGCGCGGTTGCAAGGTCAATTCGCCGAACGATGATGGCATCGTCGTCAAATCCAGCCTTGCACTGGGTGAGCCGATCGCGGCCGAAAACGTGGTGATTCAGGACTGCGCGGTTTCCGGCTATGACATCGGCACGCTGATCGACGGCACCCGCCGCAGGACGCAGCAATACGCGCCCGACCGGGACCGCGTGACCGGCCGCATCAAGCTCGGCACCGAAAGCAACGGCGGCTATCGCAATGTCGTGGTGAAGGACTGCACCTTCACCCATTGCCGGGGCCTTGCGCTGGAAGCGGTGGACGGCGGCGTGATGGAAAACGTCGTCGCCCGCCGCCTCACCATGCGGGGCGTGACGACCGCGCCCCTGTTCGTGCGGCTGGGCGACCGGCGACGCGGGCCGGAGGGAACCGGGATCGGCGCGATCCGCCGCGTAGTGCTTTCGGAGATCGACGCCCGGGGAATCGACCCGCGCTTTCCCGCCGCCTTCGCGGGCCTTGCCGCAAGGCCGATCGAATCGATCGTCATGCGTGACGTGCATCTTGTCTACGGCGAGGCAGCGAAAGCGCGCGAAATCCTCCCTGAGCCGGCCGAAACCGTACCGGAATTGGCCGGTGCCTACCCCGAACCCAGCATGTTCGGCATTCTCCCGGCATGGGCACTCTGGGTCCGCCATGTGGAACGCCTGACCGTGGACAAGTTCCATGCGGAAACGATTATTCACGAAGCGCGCGCCCCGATCCGGCTGGAAAACGTCGCATTCCCGAGCTTTTCGCGCACACCGCTGCGCCAGAATGGCGATTGACGGACACGTGTGGACGAGTTACCAAATATCGGTATTGATATCCACATAATGGAACGTCGGGAGAGTGGTAGTGCCAGATATGGGGATGGCGACGGGATCGATCCACGCTTTCAGGATGCAGTTGAAGCCCGGCACGGTCGATGAGTACCGCCGCCGTCATGACGCGATCTGGCCCGAACTCTCCGCCCTGCTGACCGAAGCGGGCATTCGCGACTATTCGATCTTTCTCGACGAGCAGAGCCTGGCACTTTTCGCGGTGCTGCGCGTCACGCCGGACAACACCCGCGATACCCTGCCCGACCATCCGGTGATGCGCCGCTGGTGGAACCATATGGCCCCCCTGATGGAAGTGGAGCCCGGCAACCGGCCGAAGGAATGGCCGCTCCCGCTTATGTTCCACATGGACTGAGCCGATGAAGCGCGCGTTCCTTGCGGCCTTGCTGCTTTCCGCCGTTCCCATTGGCGTTCCGTTGCCCGCGTTGGCACAGGACGCGAAGCCGACCGCCGATCTCTCCGCCCCGGTCCAGACATTCGGCCGCGTCTCGTTCGATGCGCGTTCGTTGATGATCGACGGCAAGCGGCAGGTGATCTGGTCGGGCGAGTTCCACCCGTTCCGCTTGCCCAGCCCCGATCTCTGGCGCGACGTGCTGCAGAAGATGAAGGCCAGCGGGTACAACACCGTCGCGCTCTATTTCGACTGGGGCTACCATTCGCCCAAGCGGGGCGTCTACGATTTCAGCGGCATTCGCGACCTCGACCGCCTGCTGACGATGGCGGAGGAAGAGGGCCTCTGGGTCATGACCCGCGCCGGGCCTTACGTGAACGCGGAACTGTCGCGCGGCGGCTTTCCGGGCTGGCTGGTCAACCAGAAGGGCCGCGCCCGCACCGACGATCCCGAATATATGGCAGCGGCCGACGAGTGGCTGACTGAGGTCAACGCGATCATCGCCCGCCACCAGATCAACGGCGACGGCAAGGGCCACAAGGGCACCGTCATCCTTCACCAGATCGAGAACGAACTGGCGCTGACCACGCCCGCGCAGCGCCGCTACATGGACCACCTCTACGCCAAGGCGCGCGCCGACGGCATTACCGTGCCGATCTTCCACAACGATCAGGGCCGCAACGGCTATTGGGTGCCGGAAGGTTCACCCGTCGACAAGGTCGTCCACGGCCCCAACGACATGTATGCATTCGACGGTTACCCCGGCGGCACCTGCACCGTGGAAGGCAAGCCGACGCGCGGCGTGGCCGCGCCGGACTGGGGCTTCTACGGCCCCGGCGGGGCCAAGGGCGGCGCTTCCGCCTCGCCGAAAACGCCCGGATTCCTGGCCGAATTCGGCGGCGGCTGGTTCGACTATTGGGGTTCCAACGGCGGCTACGAGTGCAACGCGGTCCAGCGCGGCAAGCGGTTCCAGCGGGTGTTCTACGGCACCAATCTGGCCAACGGCATCGGCATCCAGAGCTTCTACATGACCTATGGCGGCACCAGCTGGGGCTGGCTGCCGGCCCCGGTGGTGTTCACCAGCTACGACTATGGCGCCGCCATTTCCGAGGCGCGGAACCTGCGCGAAAAGGCGCTGGAGATGAAGCAACTGGGCGGATTGATCGCCTCCGTGCCGGACCTTGCGGGGATGATCCCGGCAGGCGCGCCTGAGATCTCCTCGCCCAATATTCAGGTCTATCACAACAAGAGCCCGGAGACCGACGCGCGCTTCCTGCTGGTAGCGCACAAACCTTCCAACGGCCAAACCGACGACAGCTTCACGGTCACCGCCGCGCTGCCGGATGGGCGCTATACATTTCCGATGCGGCTCAATGGCTTCGATGCCAAATGGTTGGTCGCCGGGATAAATCTTGGCGGGCAGCGGCTGGTCTATTCGACCTCCGAATTGCAATCCGTGTCCAAGGGTGGAAGTGCCGACCTGCTGCTGCTTTACGGCCGTGCCGGGGAGCCGGGCGAGACCGTTCTGCGCTATGCCTCGGCCCCGAAAGTCACGGTTCTGGAAGGCGCGGCAGAGACCGCCTTCAACGACACCAAGGGCGACCTGAAAGTCACCTACGCGCATAGAGGCCGCACCGTCCTGCGTCTGACCGGCGGCGGACGCGGCGACCTGATCCTGATCCTTGCCGACGAGGCCGAAGGCACCCGCTACACCCGTGTCGAATCCGCCGCAGGCCCCGTTCTCGTGCGCGGTCCGCAGCTGGTCCGTCACGCTTCGATCAAATCCGGCGCGCTGGCGCTGACCGGCGACACCGGCGAAGCGGGCGAACTTGAAGTCTGGGCGTCCGGCGCCATTCACACGCTGACATGGAACGGCGCGCGTGTCCCTGCCAAGGCATCCACCGTCGGCAGCCTCGCCTCAACCGCGCCCCTGTCCGGTCCTGCCCCGGTCGTGCTTCCCGCCCTCACCGGCTGGCGCATGGCCAAGGGTTCGCCCGAGGCCGATCCGAAGTTCGACGACAGCACATGGCAGGCCGTGGGCGGCAATCGCCCCAATGCCACGATCACCCAGCGCCCGGACGGCCAGCCGAACATGGCAATGGATGCCTATGGCTTCCACGAGGGTGACGTCTGGTATCGCGGCCAGTTCGAGGGCACCCCCGGCGCCAGAACCGTCTCGCTGTTCTACGGTGCCGGCGGCTCGGGCCTCGTGCAGGCCTGGCTGGACGGCAAGTTCATCGGTCAGGCCGAGACGCCGAGCGGCCTGCCCCGCCCGATCACCACCGGCACCGTCACCTTGGACCTTCCCCCCGAAGCGCAGGCGGCTGGCAGCCATGTCCTGTCGGTCATGGTCCGCAACAACGGCCATAACTGGGACCTCGATTCCGACGACTTCCACAAGGAAGCGCGCGGCCTGATCTCCGCGTCGATCTCGCAGCCAGGCGGGCGCAGCTTCGCGGTGCCGATCGCGTGGAAGATCCAGGGCCAGCGCGGCGGCGAGGACATTGCCGACCCCGTGCGCGGCCCCGCCAACAACGGCGGCCTCTATGGCGAGCGCATGGGCTGGCATCTGCCGCTGTTCGACGACAGCCGGTGGTCTGCCGCACAAGTACCGGCGACCAGCGCTGCACCGGGCACCACATGGTATCGCACCGCATTCGACCTTGCCGTGCCCAAGGGTCAGGACGCCACTATCGCGCTGGCCTTCGGCGATACCGAGAGCCCGCGCTCGGCCGCGAAGTACCGCGTTCTGATCTTCGTCAACGGCTGGAACATGGGCCAGTTCATTGCCCATGTGGGCCCGCAGCGCGTGTTCCCGATCCCCGAGGGTATCCTCAATCACCACGGCACAAACCACGTGGCGCTGGCCGTGACCAGCGACGGCGCCCCCGGTGACGCGCTGGAGGCGGTGAAGCTCGTCACCCTGCACAACGTCAAGGGGGGCCTCCCCGTGCAGATGGTGCCCGCCCCCACCCGCCCGGATCAGCTGAAATGACCGGCGACGCGCTCACCCGCCGCCAGTTCGGCATCGGCAGCGCCGGCGCGCTCTGCTTTGCCGGGCTGCCGGGCATCGCGAGCGCGGCCCCGAAGTCAGGCGCGCGCCCGTGGCCCTACCTGATCGGCGCCGACATCTCTTGGGTGCCCGAAGACGAAGCACAGGGCGCCACCTATTACGAGGACGGCCAGCGCAAGGACGTGCTCGCGATCTTCCGCGATGCCGGATTCAACGCGGTCAAGCTGCGCCTCTTCGTCGATCCCGCGAACGGCTATTCGCGGGGGCAGCCCGGCGGTCCGTGGTGCGACCTGCCCCGCACGATCGAATTTGCGCGGCGGATCAAGGCGGCGGGCTTCCACCTCTCGCTCACGCTCCACTATTCGGACACCTGGGCCGATCCGCAGCATCAGGACAAGCCGGCGGCATGGGCGAACCTGCCCTTCCCCAAGCTGGTCGATGCCGTCCATCGCCATACGGCAGAGACGTTCGCGGCGATGAAAGCGGCAGGCGTCGCCCCCGATCTGGCGATCCTGGGCAACGAGACCACATTCGGCATGCTCTGGCCCGATGGCCGCGTGCCGCTGACCATCCCCACCGGCAATCCGGTGACCGACAAGGAACACATGCATGTCCGGGACGCAGGCGGCTATGACAAGTTCGCCGCGCTGCTGAAGGCCGGGATCGCCGCCAGCCGCGATCACCTGCCGAGTACCCCCGTGGCGCTGCACAATCACCTCGGCCGCCACTGGCCGATCGTGCAGCATTGGACCGACAGCCTGATCGCCCGCGACGTCCGGTTCGATGCGCTGGGCTTCTCCTGCTACCAGCAGGCGGCGCAGGGGGACTGGCAGCGGACATTCGCCGAATTCAGCCGCCGCTATCCGGACAAGGGCTTCTTCGCGATCGAGTATTCCTCGCGCAAGCGCTACCTGAACGATCTGGTCCACGCCCATCCGAACGGCTGGGGCAGCTTCATCTGGGAGCCGACGCGGCATCAGGAAGCGATCTTCCTGAAAGACGGCAAGAGCGCGGGTGAAGGCCCCCGCGCCGACCTGCTTTCGCAAGGCCTGAACGCAGCCGAAGCCCCCGGCGCGACGCCCTCTTCAGAGCCCGCGCCCAGCGCACCGAAATCCGAAAACCACGGCGGCCGGTACGACGCCGATCCCGCCTTCCTGCAACTCTATCGCCAGATGGCGCGCGATTACGGAGTCCTGAAATGACCCACCGCGCGCCCTGCCGCAGCTACGCCCACAGGAGAACTTGAGTGGCCGCCCTTACCCATGACATCCCCCGCCAGCAGGTCACCGCGGCGATCGACCTGCTGATGCACAACCTCGTCAACATCAAGGACGAGACCGGCGAATTCCTGCTGCATCTGGAAGACGGCCGCGTGATCGACACCAAGGGCTGGGCCGGGTGGGAATGGACCCACGGCGTCGGCCTGTTCGGCATGTGGCGCTATTTCGAGCAGACCGGCGATGAGAAGGCGCTTGCCATCATCCGCCAGTGGTTTGCCGACCGTTTCGCCGAAGGCACGCCCACCAAGAACATCAACACGATGGCGCCGTTCATTACCCTCGCCTACCTCTACGAACTGGACGGCGACCCCAGCTACATCCCCTATCTCGACACCTGGGCCGAATGGCTTATGGCGCCCGACGGCTTGCCCAAGACCGAGGAAGGCGGCTTCCAGCACATCGTCTACAACGACGAGAATCCGGGCGAGCTGTGGGACGACACGCTGATGATGAGCGTGCTGCCGCTGGCCAAGATTGGCCTGCTGCTGGACCGTCCGCACTACGTGGAAGAAGCCAAGCGCCAGTTCCTCATCCACATCAAGTATCTGGCAGACAAGAAGACCGGCCTGTGGTTCCATGGCTGGGACTTCACCGGCCGCCACAACTTTGCAGAGGCGCTGTGGGCGCGCGGCAACTGCTGGGTGACGATCGCCATTCCGGAAATCATCGAACTGCTCGATCTGGAGCCGGGCGATGCCTTGCGCCTGTTCCTGATCGATACGCTGGCGGCGCAAGTCCGCACGCTGGCCGCCACGCAGGACGGTGAGACCGGCCTCTGGCACACGCTGATCGACGATCCGACGAGCTACCTTGAGGCATCCGCCACGGCAGGCTTCGCCTATGGCATCCTGAAGGCCGTGCGAAAGGGCTACCTGCCGCGCGAGTACGAGGATGTGGGCATCCGGGCCGTGCGCGGCGTGCTCGCCAATATCGACGAGACGGGCGAGTTGCAGCAGGTGAGCTTCGGCACCGCAATGGGCGACACGCTGCAGTTCTACAAGGACATCGCGCTCACCTCGATGCCCTATGGCCAGAGCCTTGCCATCTGCGCGCTGGCCGAGTTCCTGCGGACGTATATCTGACGATGCGGCGGGCGGCTTCCCTGTTGCTGGCGGCGAGTTTCGTGCTCGCCGGTCCAGCGCGTGCGGCTGTTCCGCAATCCTCCGCTGCCTGGGTCCATTTCGAGCCCGCGCGCGGGGATTTCGCGCTGGCGACGGATGGCCGGGTTGCGCAAGTCGTCACGGCACCGCAGGATCATGAACTGGTCCGCATCGCCGCCGAGGATCTGCGCGGCGATCTGGCGGCCGTCAGCGGCGCGAAGACGGCATCGGATGCGCAAATCTGGATCGGCACGCTGGGCCGCAATCCGGCCATCGACCGGCTTGTCGCGACGGGCCGGATCGATGCGGCAAAACTGCGCGGCGCATGGGAAAGCTTCGTCATCGCCGCGGTGCCGAATCCGGCCCCCGGCGTGAAACAGGCGCTGGTGGTGATCGGCAGCGACCGGCGCGGCACGGCCTATGGCGCCTACGAACTCTCGCGCGCCATCGGTGTGTCGCCCTGGCACTGGTGGGCCGACGTTCCGCCCGAACATCACGCCGCGCTTTACGTCTCTGCTGGAACCCGCCGCTTCGGCCCGCCCTCGGTCAAGTATCGCGGGATCTACATCAATGACGAGGACTGGGGCCTCGTCCCCTGGGCGCAGGGCACCTACGCACCGGATGAACCCGCGCCCGGCCCCAGGACTTACGCCAAGGTCTTCGACCTGCTGCTGCGCCTGAAGGGCAACATGCTCTGGCCGGCGATGCACAAGGTCAGCCGCGCGTTCAACGCCAACCCGGCCAATGCCGCGCTGGCAGAGCGCTACGGCGTGGTCATGGGGTCCAGCCATTCCGAACCGATGCTGCGCAACAACGTGGGCGAATGGACGGGAACGGCGGAGCAATTCAACTACCTGACCAATCGCGATGCGATCCGCGATTACTGGCGCGCGCGGGTGCAGAGCAATCGCGGTTACGAAACGATCTGGACGCTGGGCCAGCGTGGCATCCACGACAGCGCGATGATCGGGCCGACGACCGACGAAGGGCGTCGGCAGGTGCTGGAACAGGTCTTCGCCGACCAGCGCGACCTGTTGCGTGAGGCAGGGATTGCGGGGGCCCCGCAAGTCTTCACGCCGTACAAGGAAGTGCTCGATATCTATCGCGCCGGGCTGAAAGTGCCGGACGATGTTACGCTGATGTGGACCGACGACAACTTCGGCTACATCCGCCAGTTCCCCGATGCGGCGGAACGACAGCGCAGCGGCGGGGCCGGCGTCTATTACCATGTGTCGTATCTGGGCGCGCCGCTCTCCTACCTCTGGCTCTCGACCACGCCGCCCGCGCTGATCCGCGCGGAAATGGGGCGGGCGTGGGACCTGGGCGCGCGGCAGATGTGGATCGTTAATGCCGGCGACATCAAGCCCGCCGAACTCGACATCGATTATTTCCTCAGCCTCGCCTGGGATGTGGGCGCCACCCGCGCCGCGCCTATCGACACATGGGTGGGGCGCTGGGCGGACGAGACACTGGGCCGGGGCAGCGGCGCGGAAGTGGCGGCGATCCTACGTGACTACCACCGGCTGAATTTCACGCGGCGGCCCGAGCATCTGCAGTGGTATCTGCCCGGCGAGAAGCCGCACGCCAGCCCGCTTTCGATTGCCGAAGCCGACGCGCGGCTGGGCGAGTTCGCGGTGATGGAGCAGCGCCTTGCTGCACTGCGCGCGAAAATCCCGGCGGATCGGGCCGATGCCTTTTTCGAACTGGTGGACTATCCGGTTTCCGCATCCGCCGCCGCCAACCGGCGCTTCTTCGCAGCCGAAGCACATGACGCGCTGCGCGACAAAGACGCCGCCGAAAGCTGGCGGCGCGGGCAGATCGCGGCCGAGGCCGATGCGCAGATCGGCGCGCTGACATGGCGCTACAACCGCGAGATCGCCGGCGGCAAATGGCGCGGGATCATGACGGTGGAGCCCGCCGACGGCCAGTGGCGCAGTTTTCGCCAGAGTCTGCCGGTGGTGCCCGCGCTGGCCTCGATGCCAGCCGGACCTGTCGCCGCGCCTCCGGTTTCGGCGCCGGTTGTGCCGCTGCCTCTACTCCGCCCGGACCAGTTCGCGCCGGGCAAGGGATGGCGCCTGATCGATGGCCTTGGCCGCATGGGTTCGGTGCTGGGGGCCTCGGGCAGTTCCGCTTCGGCGCAAGGGGCAATCACGCTGCCGGCCGGCAACTGGCGCGCGGTGATCGACGTGCTGCCGACCTACCCCTCCGACAACGGCGATGCGCTGCACCTGACCTTGCGCATCGACGGCGCGGTGCAGACGCTCGAAATTCCGCGCCATACCGGCGACCATGCCTGGGCCCTCGCCGTGCTGGACAACCGCATTTCCATCCCGCTGTCCGGCTCGCTGGCTGGCGGGCGCCACCAGTTCACTCTCGAATCCGGCGATCCTGCCGTGATGATCGAGGCCATCCGTTTCTTGCCTGCTGACAAGTCAATTACTCCGACATAATAATCGCTCGACGAGGCTGCCCACGAAGGCGGCCCGCACAAGAACATATACGGTGAAGGATCCTGTAGTGCCCGAAAGCCAGCAAGTGGCCGTGCGCCCCGTGCGCCTGAGAAACTACCTCGCCTATGGCTCGAACGATGTGCTCGGGGCCGGGTCGATGGCGGTCATCTCCGGGTGGGTGCTGATCTTCTACACCCAGTTCTGCGGGCTTTCGGCGGCGCAGGCGGCCATGATCTTCGCAGTGGCGCGTGTGCTGGACGCCTTCGCCTCTCCCATGATCGGCTATATCTCCGACCACTTCGGCACCACCACGCTCGGCCGCAGGTTCGGGCGGCGGCGCTTCTTCATCCTTGCCGCGATCCCCCTGCTGCCCAGCTTCGCGCTGATGTGGCTGCCGGGGCAGAGCTTCTGGTACTACCTTGTCAGCTATGTGCTGTTCGAACTGGTCTATGCGATGGAGATCATCCCGTTCGAAACGCTCGCCGCCGAAATGTCGAGCGACTATCGCACCAAGGCCAAGTTCGCCGGATCGCGCATCCTGTTCGGACAGGCATCCGCGATCCTCGCCGGTTTCCTGCCGCTCTGGCTGATCGAGGCGCTGGGGCGGGATAGCGCCGATACCTTCTTCTACATGGGCCTGATCTTCGCCGCGCTGTTCATGGTGACGGCGGCCATGCTCTATCTGTTCAGCTGGGAGCGCCACGATCCGGGCGGAGCTCCCCTGCCAGCCGAACAGCGCCATTCGGCCGGCCCGCTGGAGGCATTGAAGGCGCTTTACCGCAACCTGTTCTCGACGATGCGGATCCGCGCGTTTCGCCTGCATCTTGGCATGTATCTGGGCGGCTACATCAGCCAGGACGTGTTCAACGCCGCTTTCACGTTTTTCGTGATCTTCGCGCTGGCAGGCACCACCGCCGTCGCATCCGGCCTGCTGGGGACGATGTACATCGTCCAGTTCGTGGCCGTGATCGTCGCCATCAACATGGCCCTGCGCGCCTCTCCCAGCCGCGCCTACCAGATCGCCGCCGCCAGCTTCGGCGCCGGCGCGCTGACGCTGATCGGCCTGTGGACCTTCGGGATCACTGCCACCAGCCCCATGATCTGGCTGCCCATCGTGCTTGCGGGCCTCGGCCGGGGGGCGCTCAACTACATCCCCTGGGCGACCTACAACTACATGGCCGACGTCGACGAGATCGTCACCGGCCGCCGCCGCGAGGGCGCCTTTGCCGGAGTCATGACTTTCGTGCGCAAGGCCACGCAGGCCGCCGCCGTGGCAGGCGTCGGCTTCGTCATGCAGGCGGGCGGCTTCGTGTCCGGCGCCGCGCAGCAATCGCACGGGGCAATCCTCACCATCGCCGTCCTGCTGGGCCTCGGCACCGTGGGCATGTTGCTGTTCGGCGTGCTGGTATCGCGGCGCTTCCGCCTCTCCCCCGCCACCCACGCCGTGCTGATGCGTGAGATCGAGCACTTGCGCAGCGGCGCCCGCACGCCAAGCAGCCCCGAAGCCGGCGCGATCGTGGAAGACCTGTCAGGCTGGCGTTACGACCAGCTCTGGGGCCGCAACCCGCTGGTCGAAGAGGAAGAGCGCAACGGCGGCGATCTGGGCAATCCGGTGAATGCAGGCCACTGAGTGGGTTTGCGCGCTAGAGCAGTCTCCGAGTCATCAGATGATTCCATCTGATTAGAAAATGCTCCAAGACCTGCTAGATGTGCTGCCATGAGCAACAAGTCAGCCGGTATCGTCGAGGTCGATGGACTTCACTATGAATGGGAACTGCGGAGCGAGCCGCAGTGGGGTGATGCCGATGGCTGGAGGGGCATGACGATTGCCTTGCTGCAAAAGCACACCCAGCGCGGGGCCCTGTTGGAGTTTCCCCCGCCGAAGCGTTTGCTGAAAGGCATGCAGCGCGGGCGTCTTCAGATCAGCGACCCGGTCATAGCGCGGGGGATCCGGGCAGCGCTGGCGGCCGGCTGGGAACCAGCTTCGCGCGGAAAGCCGATGGTTTTTACCGTCGATGCGGATGGCAACTAATACCGCCCTCCGGGGCGAGCACCCTGCATTGCCTCATGCGCAGGAAAGCTTATGGCAACGGCAACACATCGACAGGCGGATACAATGACAGCACCTTCCATCGACGAGCGACGTGAGCATTTTGCCTACTGCGTCCAACTTTTCGGCGGCACCACGGCATTCTCGCGGCGCCTTGGCATAGACGAGCGGGCGATCCGGCGTTTCATCAATGGCGAGCGCCCGCTTGGCGACGGCCTTCTGGAAGATACCGCGAAGGCCCTGCGTCAGCTTGCCACTGAAGCGACTGCCGCCGAAAAAGAGATCGCCGCGACCTTGAGCGCTGGACCGAACAGCCCGTCATAAGACGCAGGGCCTCGCACGAACGAAGGGATAAGGGCCCGTGTTCTGCCACGGGCATCCCGCCTCCTTCCGGTGAGCGTGCCCGCCCGGCCCCTTACCGCCGCGGCGCGCGGTAGCCCACAGCCTCGCCGATCTCCCCCGCCGTCGCGACGATGGCGGCGACAAGATCATCGACGATGTCGTCGGTCAGGTAATGGGCGGCGCTGGCGATGGAAAGCGCGATGCAGATCTGGCGGCGCGCATCGCGGATCGGCGCCGCTATGGAACGGACGCCGTCGCCCAGTTCGCTGTCGTGAAGCACATAGCCGCGCGCCTTGTGCTCGCGCATCTGGGCGACATATTCCTTCATCGCCTTGGCCGAAACCTTGCCGCCATTGGCCTGGCGGTAGAGTTCTTCCCACACCTCTTCCGGCTCATCCAGCAGCAGTGCCTTGCCCAGGCCGGTCTCGGCGATGGGGCGGCGGTCACCCGGAGCCGTGGCCACGCGCAGGCGCTGGCGGCCGGTCACGCGGTCGAGGTGGCGGGACCAGTCGCCCTCCCGCTTGCCGACGAAGACGCAGAAGCCGGTCTCGTCCGACAGTTTTTCCATGAACGGGCGCGCCACGCGCACATAGTCGATCTGTTCGGTGGCCATCACCCCCAGTTCCAGCAGCTTGGGGCCAAGCCCGAAGCCGTCGCTGGTCACCGAAAGATAGCCACGCGATTTCAGCGCCTGCGCCAGACGGTGCGCCGTCGTCTTGCTCATGCCCAGTTTGCGGGCGAGATCGGCGGCCCGGATCGGCCCGTCGATCACCTCGTCCATGATGTCGAGCGCGCGCATCAGCGTCTGCGTGCCCTTCACTTCGACATCGGCCTTTTCTTCGCGCAGTGCCGTCATTGTCAGCAATCCGTTCTCGCGCCCCACTTAGAGGGACGCATACCCACCTGTCCCACCGATCTATAGTCTGCCGGGCCAAGGTCAACTCAATTGCGATCTCATCGAAGCCCCGTTCCCGTGGCCGAGAATAGGTCGATCCTTCTTCGATTGAAGACAGCCATGCGCCCTGCCCGGCCACGAGGAGTGGTGTCCGGGAGAGGTTCAGCGTGCGTCCAACCGCTTTTTCCGGGGCTTCGCATGGTTTCGCAGCGCCTGCGAAAACTTCTTTTCGACCCTCTTGCGGGGAAAAATGTTTGCGCTACCATAAAGCGGTAAACGGCGCCGCGAAGGATGCCGGGAGGGGAAAATCGTGAAATCCATCGGCCTGTCCGCCATCGCTCTGGCCTTAGCCTGTTCCGCAGCCAGTTCCGCACGTGCCGAAGACGCTGCCTCCCCGCGCAAGGTCCGTATCGACGCCGCCGCTTCGACGGGCCCGGTCGATCGCTTCTTCGATCTTTCGGTGGGCTCCGACTTCCCCGGTACCCTGAAACGTGCCGACAGTCAGGCGCAGCTGAAGATCGCGGCCGACGAACTGGGCTTTCGCTACATCCGCTTCCACGACGTGTTTCACGATGTGCTCGGCACCGTGCGCAAGGTGGACGGCAAGATCGTCTATGACTGGAGCGGGATAGACGCGCTCTACGATGCCTTGCTCGCCAAGAAGATCCGGCCTTTTGTGGAACTGGGCTGGACGCCGGCGGCCATCCGCACATCGGACCAGCAGCTGTTCTACTGGAAGGGCAATACCTCGCACCCCGATCCGGCCCAGTGGCGCGATCTGGTCCATGCCTTCGTCACCCACATGCGCGCGCGCTATGGGGCGGAGGAAGTGCGCAGCTGGTATTTCGAGCTGTGGAACGAGCCCAATCTGGACGGCTTCTGGGAAGGCGCGGACCAGGGCGCCTACTTCGGCCTCTATGCCGATACCGTCCGGACCATCAAGGCCATCGATCCGCGCCTGCGCGTGGGCGGCCCGGCCACGGCGGGCGCAGCATGGGTGCCGGAATTCCTGGCCTATGCCGCCAAGAACAAGCTGCCGGTCGACTTCGTGACCACGCATACGTACGGCGTCGAAGGCGGGTTTCTGGACGAACAGGGCAAGCAGGACACCAAGCTGTCCCCCTCCCCCGACGCCGTGATCGGGGACGTGCGGCATGTGCGGGAGCAGATAGAGGCCTCCGCCTATCCCGGCATTCCGCTCTATTTCACCGAGTGGAGCACCAGCTACACCCCGCGCGATTTCGTGCACGACAGCTATGTCAGCGCGCCCTACATCCTCACCAAGCTGAAGAAGACCGGCGGGCTGGCCCAGGGCATGAGCTACTGGACTTATACCGACCTGTTCGAGGAACCCGGCCCGCCGCCCACGCCGTTCCACGGCGGCTTCGGCCTGATGAACCGCGAAGGCATCCGCAAGCCCGCGTGGTTCGCCTACAAGTACCTCCACGCGCTGCGCGGACGCACGATCCCGGTCACCGACGAATTCACGCTGGCCGCGCGCGAGGGGAAGGCAGTTTCCGCCGTCGTGTGGGACTGGCACCAGCCCACCCAGACGCTGAGCAACAAGCCGTTCTACACCCGCCTGCAGCCCGCGCGCGCCAGTGCGCCGCTCGATATCCGGTTCGATCACCTTGCGCCCGGCAAGTACCGGGTGGAGACGCGTCGCACCGGCTATCGGCACAACGATCCGCTCTCGCTCTATATCGACATGGGCATGCCCGATGCGGCCAATGAGGCCCAGCTTGCGCAGTTGCGCGCCGAAACCGCAGACAAGCCGGAAGCGGCGAAGTTCATCACCGTGGGCCGCGACGGCACGGCGGCGCTCACTGTGCAGATGCAGACGAACGATGTCGTGCTGGTGACGTTGAAGCCCGCATCATGACCAAAGAAGGAACCACCATGAGCCTTACGCGCCGCACCGTGTTCAAGGGCGCGCTTGCCGGGGCGGCGCTGCCTGCCCTGCCCGCCTTGGCCGCGCCGCTTGCCACGCGCGAGACCGGCTCTGCCGCCGCGCCGAACTGGGGCGAAGGCGCCGAAGGCCAGCGCAAGGCCGATCTGGGCAACGGCACGTATCGCAACCCGATCCTGTCCGGCGATCATCCCGATCCGACGATCCTGAAGGATGGCGACGTCTATTACATGACGTTCTCCTCCTTTGACTATTATCCCGGCCTGGTGATCTGGCAGTCGCGCGATCTGGTGAACTGGTCCCCCATCGGGCCGGCGCTGCAGCACAATCTGGGCAGCGTCTGGGCCGTCGATCTGGTGAAGCACAAGGGGCGCTATTTCATCTACCTGCCCGCCGCGCCGGATGGGAAGCCCTGGGGCATCTACGTGATCTGGGCGGATGACATTCGCGGGCCGTGGAGCGATCCGGTGGACCTGAACATCCCCGGCTGCATCGATCCGGGCCACGTGGTGGGCGAGGATGGGCGCCGCTATCTCTTCACCAACGGCATCCGCAAGGTGCGCCTGACCGACGACGGCCTCGCCACCGACGGCCCGGTGGAAAAGGCCTACGATCCCTGGCGCTATCCGGACGACTGGATCGTCGAGAACTTCGCGCCCGAAGGCCCCAAGCTGCTGCGCCACAACGGCTGGTTCTACCTCGTCACCGCCATCGGCGGCACGGCGGGGCCGGTGACCGGGCACATGGTGATCGCCGCGCGATCCCGATCGGTGAACGGACCGTGGGAGCATTGCCCGCACAACCCCATCGTCCGCACGCAAAGCACGGCGGAGCCCTGGTGGTCGCGCGGCCATGCCACGCTGGTGGAGGGGCCGGCCGGGGACTGGTGGATGGTCTACCACGGCTATGAGAACGGCATGCGCACCTTGGGCCGGCAGACCCTGCTGGAGCCGATCGAATGGACGGCGGACGGCTGGTTCCGGGCCAAGGGCGGCGATCTCTCCCGCCCGCTGCCCAAGCCTGCGGGCGGCAAGCCCTCCCCTTCCACGCCTGCGCTTTCGGACGATTTCTCGAAAGACCGGATGGGGGTGCAATGGACCTTCTTCGCGCCGGAAGCGGGCGCGCCGCGCGCCGCCTACCGCCCCGGCGGGCTGGTGCTGACGGCTGCCGGCACTTCCCCCGCCGATTCCGCGCCGCTGACCTGCATCGCCGGGGACCGCCGCTATCAGGCGGAAGTGTCGCTGGACCTGCTGGGTGACGAGGCCGAGGCGGGGCTGCTGCTGTTCTACAACCACAAGGCCTATGTCGGCCTTGGCTTCACGCCGTCGGTGCTGAAGATCTTCGAATATTCGGAGGAGCTGAAGTGGGCCGGAATCGCGCACCAGACGCGCAGCATTCGCCTGCGGCTGACCAGCGACGAGAACGTGATCACCTGGCACTACTCGCACGACGACGGCCGCACGTGGAAGCGCCACGACACGCGCATGGAAGTCTCCGGCCTGCATCACAATACGTTCGGCGGCTTCCTCAGCCTGCGCCTCGGCATCTATGCCGCCGGCAAGGGCGAAGTGCGGCTGCGCGATTTTCGCTATCGCGCCAATGGCGCGATAGCGTCCGTTTGAAAATTCGCTGAAGGCGAATTTCGCGGCACCAGCCCATTCCCCCACCCGACCACCCACGAGTGTATCCTGATGGGTGGTCGGGTGGGGGAATGGGCTGGTGCCGCTTCAAAAATGCCCTAAGGGCATTTTCAAATAGAAGCCGAGTAGATCGGTCTTCCCGGCACCGGCATCTCTACGCGGTAGACGGTGCCGGTGCTCGATTCCGTGAAGTAGAGCCAGCGGTTGTCCAGCCCGCCATAGGCGGCGTTGGTAGTGTAGCGCCCCTCCGGCACATCGATGCGCAAGATCGGCTCGCCCCGGTTGCTGAACAGCCAGACCGCCCCGAAGCCGACGTGGCAGACGACAAGATTGTCGTCCTCATCGATAGTCAGCCCGTCCGGGCCGGAGCCGCCCGACATCTGGATATAAGTGCCGACCTTGCTGACGACCTCTCCGTCCTCCACCAGCGGGCAGCGCCAGACGGCATTGGCGCGGGTGACGGCCAGGAACAGCGCGGTTTCGGCCTTGTTGAGCACCAGCCCGTTGGGGCTGGGAATGCCGCCGAGCAGCAGTTCCAGCCGCCCCGTACCGGCACGCACGCGAAACAGGCGGCCATTGGGGTTCTGCCAGCCGGACTGGCCCTGATCGGTGAAGTAGATGTCTCCATTGCGGGCAATCGTCAGGTCATTGCAGCCCAGAAACGGCTCCAGCAGATAGCGGTCGAACCAGACCTGCGACTTTCCAGTGGCAGGGTCGCAGATCACCATGCCCTTGTGATGGTCCGCCACCAGCAGGCGCCCGTCTGAGAGGAATTTCATGCCGTTGGGCTGACCGTCATATTCGAAGCCCACCTCGCACGTGCCGTCCGGCGCGATGCGAAACAGGCGGCCCCAGGGGATATCCGTCACCCACAAGTTGCCCGCCGCATCGAACACCGGACCTTCCAGAAATACCGGCGCCGGCGCGCCATGAAGCTGCACGCGCGCCCATTCGCTGCTTTCGCCGAAGCGGCGGAATTCATCGGGAATGCGGCAGAAAACTTCCGCCGTGACGGCGGGCGGCGCAGCGAACATCTCTCTCTCCTCATCCCGCCCCGCTCTTCGCAGGGCATCGCTCTGACGGCATTCGATGCCTGCCCGGGGCCCCACAGACCTATTGCCCATTGACCGTTCTGAAAAGAGGCTTCACCACTCGATCAGCCCATGAAAGTATACATAACTGGCACGGAGAGGCGAAATCCCCATGAGTTCCCGCGAACTCGTATGCATTATTGACCCTATCCATCCCCTCGGCGTGGAGCGGATGGCGGGGGCGCACGATATCATCGCTCCGGCGAACTGGCGGGACGACCCCCGGCTGGCCGAAACCAGCGTGATCGTGATACGCACCAGCCCGCTCGGCCCCGAGGTTTTCGGGGCGATGCCGCGCCTGAAGGCGATCGTGAAACACGGCGCCGGGGTGGACAATATCGACATTCCCGCCGCCACCGCGCGCGGGGTGCTGGTGGCCAATACGCCGGGCGGCAACAACGCCTCCGCCGTCGCCGAAGGGGCGGTCTCGATGATGCTGGCGCTGCTGCGCCGCACGCGCGAGATGGATACACTTGTGCGCGGCAATCGCTGGGACGCACGCTGGGGCGTGCGGCTGGGGGACCTGACCGGCGCGCGCGTGGGCCTGATCGGCTTCGGCCGCATCGCCCGCTGCGTGGCCAGAATCTGCGGCGCGGGTTTCGGCGCCGAAGTGGCCGCGTTCGATCCCATGGTCGCGGATGAGGACATGCGCGCCGCCGGCGTCGAACCGCTGCCGCTGGCGGACGTGCTGAAACGCGACGTCATATCCATCCACACCCCGCTGACCGATGGTACGCGCAATCTGATCGATACCGTGGAACTGGGCCTGATGGCCCCCCACGCCATCCTCGTGAACTGTTCGCGCGGCGGCATCGTCAACGAGGCGGCACTGGCGGAAGCGCTCAAGGTCGGCCAGATCGCTGGTGCGGGGATCGACGTGTTCGGTGCCGAGCCCCCCTCCCCTGACAATCCGCTGTTCGCGCTGCCGAACTGCCTGCTCTCCCCCCATGTCGCCGGCGTTACCGAGGCCGGAATGCGCGACATGGCGCTGAACGTCGCCCGCGTGGTCGATCTGGTCAGCCGCGGGGAGCGGCCGGACACCCTGCTCAATCCGGAGATTTTCGCATGACCGCCCCCCTTAAGTCGGTGATCTATCGCCGCATCCCCCGCCCCGATCCCGCGCTGGTCGCCCGCGCTGCAAAGTTCGGCGTCGCCGACTTGCACGAAGGACTGGGCGAGATCGCCGGACGCATGGGCCTGATGAGTCCGGCGATGGTGCCGATCGCTCCGGGGCAGAAGCTGTGCGGCCCCGCCGTCACCGCCTGGAACTTTCCCGGAGACAATCTGGCGATCCACGCCGCGCTCTGGGTGGCGGAGGCGGGTGACGTGCTGGTGCTCACCAATGGCGGCGGCCATCAGGGCGCGCTCTGGGGTGACGTTGCCTGCACTTATGCCAAGCAGAAGGGGCTGGCCGGCACGGTCGTCCACGGGGCGATGCGCGATGTCGATGCGATCCGGGAACTGGGCTTTCCAGTCTGGTCCACTGCCGTCTCGGTAGAACATCCCAAGAAGCGCGGACCGGCCGCCGTCAACGTGCCCGTGGTGGCCGACGGCGTGCGGGTGGAGCCGGGCGATCTGGTGGTGGGCGATTCCGATGGCGTGCTGGTGATCCCGCGCGCGCTGATCGAACAGACCGTCGCCAAGGCCGAAACGCGCGCCGCCGCCGAAGTCGAATTCCGCCGCCGCATCGGCGAGGGCGAAGTGCTGTTCGAAATTCTGGGCATGGACAGGATCGTCGCCGACCTCGGCATCGAAATTCACGACTGCACTTTCAACGACTGCACCTGGGGAGGGGACCGCTAGCGGTCCAGCAGGGACGACCGGGCCGGCATCCCCCGCGGGCCCGGTCGTATCCCCGGGGAAACAATCGCACCGGCCGAATTCCGGGCGTTCGAGAGGAAGCGAGGAGAGGAACATGGGCGCAATTACGCCGGACAGGCAGATGCATCTGGTCAGTTTCCAGATCCATTCCCCGATCAATCACACCGTGCTCAGCTGGGCCGCCCCCGGCGACAACCGGCTGGCGGCAATGGCCGACCTGAAGGCGTGGCAGGATCTTGTCCGCACGCTGGAGCGCGGCAAGTTCGACGGGCTGTTCTTCGCCGATACCCCCGGCGTGTTCGACCGCTACAAGGACAGCCACAAGGATGCGGTGAAGTACGGCATCTGCTGGCCCAACCACGATCCGGTCGTGCTGCTTTCCGCACTGGCGGCCGCGACCGAGCATCTGGGCCTGGCCACCACGATGTCCACCAGTTCGTATCGTCCGTGGTCGATCGTGCGCCAGCTCTCCACGCTGGACTACCTTTCGGGCGGCCGTGTGGGCTGGAACATCGTCACCGGGCACCTGCGCGGCGAACATCGCGCGCTGGGCCATGAACAACAGGAGCATGACCGCCGCTACGACGCCGCCGACGAGTACATGGAAATCTGCTATCGCCTGTGGGATTCCATCGGCGAAGGCGCCGTTCTCGCCGACCGTGAAGCGGGCGTCTACGCCGATCCGGCAAAGGTGAAGTTCGTCGATTTCCAGGGCGAGTTCCACAAGTGCCAGACGGTGGGGCCGGTCCTCCCCTCCCCCCAGAAGCGGCCGGTGCTGTTTCAGGCGGGGGCATCGGGGCGGGGCCTGCGCTTCGGGATCGAGCATGGCGATGTGGTCTTCGCGATCCAGCCCAACCTGCCCGGCATGCAGCGCTACATGGGCCAGCTGCGCGAAACCGCGGCCGGCCTTGGCCGCAAAGCGCCCGGCGTGCTGTTTGGCGTGCAGCCGATCCTTGGCGGCACCGAGGAGGAAGCGCAGCGCCATCTGGACGACCTGATCGAGCGCCTGCCGCTCGACGGCTGTCTGGCGCGGCTGTCCGGCACGATGGGCGTCGATTTCTCCGGCATCGAACTCGATCAGCCGATGCAGGAACAGGCGACGCAGGCCTCTCAGGGGCTGATGAAGGCCTTCACCTCGGTTCTGGGCGACCGGCCCTTCACCTTGCGCGAAGTGGCCATCAAGTGGGGCCTGTCGGTCGGCATGCCGCAGATCGTCGGCACACCCGAGCAAGTGGCGGACCAGTTGGAGACGATCTGGCGCGAAACCGGCTGCCACGGCTACAACCTGACGCCCACGGTCATGGCGTCCTCCGTCACGAACTTCGTCGATGAAGTCGTGCCGATCCTGCAAAAGCGCGGCGTGTTCCGCACTGAATACGAAGGCACGACTTTCGCCGCCAACCTTGGCCTCACCTGATGGCAATTGACGGCAAAGCCCACAATATATCCCAGCTCCGCGCCCTCGCTCACCGGCGGCTGCCGCGCGCGATCTGGGAATTCATGGAGCGCGGGACGGAGGACGACCTGCTGATCGGCCGCAACGTCGCCGCCCTGCAATCGCTCCACCTCACCCCGCGCGCGCTGCGCGACGTTTCCCCTCGCTCTGCCGAAACAACGCTGTTCGGCCGCCGCCAACCCCTGCCGCTGGTGATCGCGCCCACCGGCATTGCCGACCTGATGTGGCATCATGGCGAGCGTGCCATCGCCTCGGCCGCTGCCGCCGCCGGCATTCCCTTCACCCAGACCACCAGTTCCACCACCAGCTTCGCCGACATCGCCAACGTCGCGACCGCCGGCCACTGGATGCAGATGTACTTGTGGGAACGGCGCGATCTGTCCTGGCAAGTGGTCGATGCCGCGCGCGAAAACGGTGCCGATGTGCTGGTGCTGACGGTCGACACGCCGGTCTGGCCCTTGCGCGAATTCAACCGCCGCGCCGGCATGTCCAACCCGATCCGGCCCAATGCCCGCCTTGTCGGTGATTTCCTGCGCCGCCCGCGCTGGCTGGCCTCGGTGATGGGGCGCTACATGCTGTCGGGCGGCTTGCCGCAGTTCGCCAATTATCCGGCCGAAGTGGGCGGAAAAGTCACCGGCAAAGTGGCGCGCGTCGCCAATTCCGCCTCGGTCGACTGGAAGGACGTGGACGAACTGCGCCGCCGCTGGCCGGGCAAGCTGGTGGTGAAAGGCCTGCTCCACCCCGACGACGCGCGCCGCGCCATCGATCACGGGGTGGACGGCATCGCCGTTTCCAACCACGGCGGCCGCAATTTCGATTCCGCGCCGCCCGCCATTCAGGTGCTGCCCGCCATCGTCGATGCCGTGGCCGGCCGGGCGACCGTTCTGTTCGACAGCGGCGTGCGGCGCGGGGCGGACGTGCTGAAGGCGATCGCGCTGGGCGCCGATGCGGTGATGATCGGCCGCGCGACACTCTATGGCTGCGCGGCCGGGGGGCAGGCAGGTGCGGCGCATGCCCTCGCCCTGCTCGCCCACGAGATCGATGTGGCGATGGCCATGCTGGGGATCACCCGGCTCAGCGAGTTGGACCGCACTTTCCTCCAGCCCGTGGCCAAGGCTATGCAGGACCACGCATGACCACGCCGCCGCCCTCTTCTTCCGCCGCCAGCCAGCGCATCGCCGACATTCTTGCCGAGCGTATCCTTGCCGGCGATCTCGCCCCCGGCGCACGGATCAAGCAGGACGAGCTGGCCGCCGAACTGGACACGAGCCGCATCCCGGTGCGTGATGCGCTGCGGATGCTGGAGGCGCGCGGGCTGGTCGTCATGCGCCCCAATGCGGGCGCACGCGTCGCCAGCCTGACCATGCGCGATCTGGAGATTTCCTACGAAATCCGCGAGCGGATCGAGCCACTGCTGCTGGCCGAGAGCATGCCGCGCCTGACGGAAGCCGATTTCGCCGACCTCAAGGCGGTGATGGAGCGCAACGAGCAAGTCACCGATATCGACGAGGCCATCGCGCTGGGCCGGGAATTCCACTGGATCACCTATCGCCGGCATGAGACCCCCCTGCTCGCCCAGATCGTCGAGCGCGTGTGGGACACGACGCAAAGCTATCGCCGCGCCTACCTGAAACTCGCCTTCGCCAGCGGCAGCCGCACGCACGATGTGGAGCATCAGCTGCTCTACGATGCGGTGGTGCGCGGCGAAGTAGAAACCGCGCAGGCCGCGCTGGTGCTGCATATCCGCCGCACGCGGATCGGCCTGCAGCGCCATGCGCATCGGCTCAGCCAGGCGCGCTAGAGCGGTTTCCGATTCATCAGGTGATTCCACCTGATCGGAATGCTTTAATCCGCTATTCCGGCGTCGCTTTCCCGGCCTTCTGGGCTGCGACCAGTGCATCCCACTTGCCCCATTCGATCGCATGGCCGGGATAGGCGACTTTGGCAAAGGGCCAGTCCTTGCGGATCCAGTCGTTCACCCACTGGTAAAGCTCGGCTTCGAAACCGGCGTCGTAGTCGGCCTTGGTCACCCACATCGTGACCACCGCATCGTAGCCGTCCACCCGACTGGGCCGAACGTAGACGCAGCCGCGCTCCCGCTTTCCGTCGGGCGTCAGGACCGCATAGGCAAAGGATTGCCGGTTCGCGAATCTGGCCTGTTCGGTTTCCATGTCGCGCATGGCCTCGGCATCGGAAATACCCTCATGGGGCCAGGCGGTGCTGCGGCTGAAGGTCTTCTGCAAGTGCGCGATAGAGGACATGTAGGCGTCGAAATCGAGCCTTACCAACTTGGGGCCGAGCGGCTCGATCCTGAAATTGCCGGTTTCGACCAGCGTCGGAACGGCGAAATCGGCAGGGACAAGTGCCCTGCTCGGCGTTTGCCTGATGGGCGCGGACACCGCGGCCTGCGGCGCGCTCGCAGTCGGCACTTCGGCGGCGGATGCGGCCGATGCGGCCATGATCAGGATCGTCAACGTCACGCCGCGTGCGGCCCAGGTGGTCATATCTTTGCTCCGTTTCCAGAGCCGCATAGAGCGCAGAATGGCCATCCCGGCCTAGATGCCCTCCACCCATGGGGCGCATAGACGGGATCTATGAGCGCGCGGGAAAAGGCATCGTACTTTGCCGCAGTGGCAGCTTTCCTGAACGCCCACGATCCCGCCCGGCATCGTCTGCAATGGCGGGCGTCTTCGTTAGCCCGCTATCGCCTCCCGCTGCGTTCGGAACAGCCGTCTCGCCAGTCCGTGGCTGGGCCTTTCGACCGCGTGATGGAACAGCACCGCCGCCAGCAGGCAAACCCCCAGCGTGGCCACCGCGGCGATCCAGGCCGCTGGGGGCGGCCCGTCGATCCTGCGCCACAATGCGGTGCAGACTTCCAGCACGGGATCGTGGACGAGATAAAGCGAATAGCTGATGGTCCCCAGCCCCGCCAGCCAGCCCGGCAGCGGCACGGCCAGACTGTCGGTGCGGGCCGCCACGAACAGCAGCAGCGCGGTGAGTGCGGCGGGCATGTCGAACACCGCCGGATTGTTCTCCGCCCCCCAGGCCATCGCCATCACCAGCAGGATCAGCGGCACCGCGCTTCCCCCCCGGCGCCCGGCCCAATAGGCGCAGAGCCCCGCCATGAAGGCGTGCCACAGCGTCACGAACAGCCCGTGCGGGGCCCATTCGCGATTGAGCGCGGAATAGAGCGCCAGCAGATAGAGCATCCCCCAGATCGGCTGTTTCGACGCCGGAAACCGGTGGGTCGCCAGCAGCACGCCCGCCGTCACCAGATAGAACTGCACTTCGTACGTCAGCGTCCAGTAGACGAACTGGATTTCCGCCGCTCCGGCCAGTTCCTGCAGATAGAGCATGTGAAGCCCGATCTGCGCTGCCGTGAACTGGCGATGCGCCAGCATGCCTACCGCCACTGCCAGCACCATCGATGCCCAGTACGGCGGATCGAGCCGCGCCGACCGGCGAACGACGAACTGGCCGAACGCGGTCGGCGTCATCTGCCGGCGGGCCAGATTGTGGGCGATGACGAAGCCGGAAATCACGAAGAACATCGCCACCCCGGCCGAACCATAGCCGAACAGGACATAACGCAGGGCCGCGGGCAGCACGCTCAGCGCGCGGTCGAACGCGGTGCTCTTGTCGAAGTGGAACAGCAGCACCCAGGACGCCGCGATCCCGCGCAGCGCGTGGACAAGGGTGAAGTATTCCCCGCCGGCAGCGGCCGGGTCGGATGCCCTGCCCAGGCGTTGCCCGTTCGCTGTCCCGGATCGCCCCGCGCCTTCGAATTGCGTTCCAGACATGGCTGACATCATCCGCGTGACGGCGCGGGGCGGCGCTTCGCCGCACCGGCCGCGCTTCCCTGCCGTGCCCCCCGACAATGTCCCGACTATGCCCGCCAAATGCAGTAGCCGGCACTGGGCGGGTACCCCTGGTGATTCTCCCTTGGGGGTATGCCTAGCAATTGGGATTGCAGATTCGCACCAGCACGCTTTTCAGCCCGATTTTGGCGCCGCGAAACCCTGCCGCGACCAGTCTGGCGGAAGAGGTCCAGAACCCGCCGAACGCAAGATATTGCGCTCACCCCGCGCCAATACGACTACAAGTAGCAATAGCCTTCATCTCATTGCCAGATTGAATGAAATTGGCTATTGTTGCCGCAAAAGTGCTTCAATGGAGTTCCGCGTGGCTGAATCGAATGCCGTCTTTTCGCAGATCGGCGATCTTGCCGACGCCGGCGAGAAAATGATCGAGCGTCTGCGCCGCAAGGCCTTTCTGCCCGAAAGCCGCAAGGGGCTCAATGTCCGCACCGGAATTGCCGAAGCGGCGCAATTGCTCGGCTGTTCCACCAACCGCATCCGCATGGCAGAGGACGACGGCCGCCTGCCCCCGCCCCCGGCCGGCGAAAACGGCCGGCGCCTCGGCTATTCGGTCGAGGAAATGCTGCATATGCGCGAAGTGCTGGGCGCCTCGCCCGCGCGCGCGCCGCTGGATATTCCGGCGATGATCGCCGTCCAGAACTTCAAGGGCGGCGTCGGCAAGTCCACCGTGACCACGCATCTGGCGCATTATTTCGCGGTGCACGGCTATAAGGTGCTGGTGGTCGATTGCGACAGCCAGGCCACCACCACCACGCTGTTCGGCTTCAACCCGCACTTCAACATCACCCGCGAAGAGACGCTTTACCCCTACCTGTCGATCGACCCGACGCAGGCGGACCTGCTCTATGCCGTGAAGCGCACGCCCTGGCCGAATGTCGACCTGATCCCGTCGAACCTTGAACTGTTCGACGTGGAATACGAACTGGCGGCGGCCGGATCCGACGGTCAATCGGTGCTCGCGGCGCGATTCCGCAAGCTCAAGAAGGGCCTGATGGATCTCGCCCGCAATTACGACGTGGTGATCCTCGATCCGCCGCCGGCGCTGGGCACGATCAGCCTGGCGGTCATGCAGGCGGCCAATTCGCTGCTGGTGCCGCTGGCGGCGACCACGCCCGACTTCTGCTCCACCGTGCAGTTCCTTTCGATGATGGACCAGGTGCTGGAGCAGCTGACCGGCGCGGGGATCGAGGTGGACTATTCGTTCGTGCGCCTGATCTGTTCGAAGTTCGACGGCAACGATCCCAGCCACGACATGGTCCGCACGATCATGGAACAGACCTTCGGCCCGGCCCTGCTGCCGGTTCCGATCCTGGAAAGCGCCGAAATCAGCCATGCCGCGATGCGGATGATGACCGTCTACGAACTGGAAAAACCGATCGGCACCGCGCGCACGCACAAACGCTGCCGCGCCAATCTGGACGAGGCGCTGGGCCAGATCGAACAGCTGGTGCGCACCGGCTGGGGCCGCAGCACCCAGAAGGTGGATGAGGATATGCTGGTCAATGGATGACAGCCGGCACCCCGGCCGCGTGAGAACCGCCCCATCAGGCGCTTCTGCGGGCATCGTTCTTTCGGGAACGCGGCCGGATTTTACAGTTCCTGATATGTTCTTTACCGAATATCCTTCTTTTCCAGTGCGTTCTCCGAGGTAAGCCATGGCCCGCAAGCAATCAGACTATCTCGCCGCGCTGCTCTCCGACGACGAGATCGAGACCGGAGCGACCACCACGGACGAGGCGGCCAGCCCCCCGCCCCCGCCGGCGCCACGGGCGGAACGTTCGCGCGGCACCACTCTGCTGGGCCGCGAAAGCGCGCTGGCCCGGGTTGCCAGTGGTGAGGTTCGGCAGGTCACGCAGCTGCTGCTGGACCCGGCGCGCGTCCGCCCCTGGCCGGGTAACGCCCGCAGCTATGCCCACCTTTCGGAAGAATCCTGCCGCGAACTGATCGATTCGATGATCGCCGAGGGCGGCCAGAAGGTCCCCGCGGTGGTCCGCCGCATCGAAGGCGATCCGGATCACGATTTCGAAGTCATCGCCGGCACTCGCCGTCACTGGTCGGTCGCCTGGCTGCGTGCCCATTCCTATCCGGACATGCATTTCGTGGCGCAGGTCGTCCAGCTGGATGACGAAGCCGCGTTTCGCCTCGCCGATCTGGAAAACCGCGCCCGCAAGGACGTGTCCGACCTGGAACGCGCGCGCAACTATGCCGAGGCGCTGAAGCAGCACTACGGCAATCACATGACGCGCATGGCCGAACGGCTGAAGCTCTCCAAGGGCTGGCTGTCGAAAATGCTCAAGGTCGCGGCGATCCCGGATTCGGTGCTGGATGCTTTCGCCTCCCCTGCCGATGTGCAGTTGAAGCCCGCCTACCCGCTGGCACAGGCGCTGGACGATTCCGGCAAGGCGCCGGCGATCCGCAAGGAAGCGCAGCGCCTGGCGAGGGAACAGGCAAGCCGTCGTTCGGGCGGTCGCCCCGGCGTGGCGGCGGCCGATGTGATCCAGGCGCTGCTCGCCGCCCCCGAAGCGGGCCGCGTCCGTCCGGAGCCGAAGTCGGTCCTGTCCAGCCATGGGCGTCCGGTCGCCTCGGTGCAGTCCAGCAACCGCCAGGGCGTGACGATGCGCCTTCATGCCGGTTCGGGAGCACGGCGGGACGAAGTGCTGGAAGCGGTTCGCAATCTGCTCGATCTTCTCGAAGAGGAAGGTCGCGGCTTGCGTCCGTAATGAACCAGGCCGGGAGGCCTGGCTGCCATGAGATAGAAGCCACGGGGCGGGGATGAAAATCTCCGCCCTTTTTCTTGCCCGGCGAGCAGCGTGCAGTCGCCCCCTTGTTTCCCCGGGGAAACGCCCCAGCGAAACAAGGCGCCGAAATGACGCTTGTACCTTGATCCAGTTCGCTCACAGAAACTGAACCGGGCGAAATGCGCGCGACGCGCTTTCTCGGCGCCCCGTTCTACAAGTGCGGCTTGCGATCTTGAGGCCCCCTCCCCTGCCTCCTTCTTCGGCAGCTATCTTTGGGCCTATCGCCCCGCCCTCCGGCCCAGCTGTTTCCCCGGGGAAACAGCCTCTTATCCGGCAAAGTAGCGAATAGGCACATCCGGTTTCACGCGCCTCCACCCGCCCCCCGATCGCGGCGTGGAGAAGGCACGATTCCCGTCATGGCGATGGGCCCGGGCGAGTTCTTCACAGGCGTAGTGGCCGCCGATTTGCTCTCCCCTGCCCCACCCTGCCATGATGGCGGGAATCACCAGGATTGCCGGCGCCTGCGTTTCCCCGGGGAAACGAGGGGAAGGCACGCCCTGACCATTCATAATGTCCCAGTTCTATCCAGTCGGAACCCGATCATGAGCCGCCAAAAATCGGAGACGGCCTCCGAACAATTCGACATGTTCCTGCCCTACATCGCGGAGCTGCCGCTGCGCGATCAGCGCGAGATGATGGAACGCCCCTTCTTCAGCCTGGCGAAGTCGAAACGCGTGAAGGCGATCGACTATACCAGCCCTGATGGAAAGCTGTGGGTCCACGTCAGCGCCAATCCCGATTACGGCATGGCGACGATCTGGGATGCCGACATCCTGATCTATTGCGCCAGCATGCTGGCCGACATGGCGCGGCGCGGCGCCAACGACGTTCCGCGCAAGCTGAACATCATGCCCTATGACCTGCTGCGCGCGATCGGCCGCCCGACCACCGGCCGCGCCTACGAATTGCTGGGCCAAGCGCTGGACCGTCTGGTTTCCACCACCATCAAGACCAATATCCGTGCGGAGAACCGGCGCGAGGCGACGTTCTCCTGGCTCGATGGCTGGACCCAGCTGGTGGACGAGAAGACCGAGCGTTCGCGCGGGATGACGCTGGAACTGTCCAACTGGTTCTGGGAAGGGGTGATGATGAAGGGCGGCGTCCTTTCCATCGATCGCGCCTACTTCGATATCACCGGCGGCCGCGAACGCTGGCTCTACCGCGTGGCGCGCAAACATGCCGGCGGGGCAGGGGAGGCGGGCTTCGCGATCTCCATGCCGGTGCTGTTCGAGAAGTCCGGCGCCGAGGGGCAGTATCGCCGCTTCAAGTTCGAGATGCTCAAGCTGGCCGAAAAGGACGAACTGCCCGGCTATGCCCTCGCGGTCGAAACGGCCAAGGACGGCGAGCCGCTGCTGCGCATGCGCCGCGTGGACGGGAAGGGCGGGGCAGGGGCTGTGCTGCCCGAAGGTGCCGGCAAGTCCGAAGCCGCCGCACAGGTCGCGGCCCAATCCGATTCGGCGGAGAGCGCCGCGGCGCTCTCCGCCAAGCCCGTTTCCCCAGGGAAACGGACCGCCTTGCCCAAGGCCGCGACGCCGCCGCGCCGGGCCGCCCCGCAGCCCCTCGACGACGACGAAGAGGCCGATCCCGAACATGTGGTCGATGCCCGCAAGCTGATCCGCTCGACCATCGTCGGCCTGTCCGATGCCGCCACGCGCGGGTTCATGACCGACGAGACCATGGCCCTGCTCCGCCGCGAATGTCCGGGCTGGGATCTCCACGCGCTTCATGCCGATTTCGAACGCTGGGTTGGCGCGAGCCCCGATCGGACTCCGGCCGACTGGCAGCGCGCGTTCGTCGGCTGGGTTCGCCGCCATCACGAAAAGCACGGCCGCACGCTGCGCGGATGATGGGAGGAAGAGGCCGTTCCCGAAGTGTCGCGTCGGACCAGAGGAGCAAGTTTCACGGGTTACCCGCGGCGAAGGCGAAGTTGGAATTTGAACCTTCTTCGCCGGGCAATCCAACAAAGTGTTTCAACGAAGTCCGAAAAATTGCCGGTTTTGCTGGTCCTTCGACACAACGGGAACCGTCATACCCGGATCTTCGACCCTTCGGGAACACATGTTCGACACTCCGGGAACGGCAGCATCGACACTCCAGGAACGCATTGACGGCATATCGGGAACGGCACTTTTTCGCGACTCAGCGGAAATGCAGGGCTGATCGCGGTCAAACCGGCGCGTAACCTTGTAACAGAATCTATAAAAAGGATTCTAACCGCTCGGAAGCTTCAGGTTTTGCTGGATAATCTGGAAGGAGTAACAGGCCCGCGCGGGATGCACCGCACCGGCCAGATTGGGCTGCCAGCAATGTCCTGGTGCAAGTGGAGGTCTCGCTCCAATCTTCGTTCCGGGCGCCATAGGAAGCCTGCCAGGACCGGCCCAGGCCCAACACAGCAAAGCGTTTGATGGGACATTCTAAGCGCCTCGCCCGGCACGGCAGCTACCAGAACACATCCACACCGCCTCCTGACAGCGGCGCCCGAACTGCAGGCCACGGACGTGTACGGCCGGGCAGGGGAGGGCGTCGATGGGCTCCTAAAAGTTTTGGACAAGCATTGACGATGAGAGTTGCGGCTCTCGGATCGATGCCCCACCATCGGACCTCTTGCCTCGCGGTCCAACCTGTGGACGCGCGAAACGTTTCCTGCGCGTCGCTCCCCGTGCACGGAGATCGCGACGCACCGGCCGCCAGCATTTGGAAACGATAACTGGAAGCCGGGGAACTATCGCCCAACTTTCGCCTCAGTCGAGCAGGCCGAGGTGGATACTCGCTCCGAGCTGGCGATCGAGGGACGGAAACCGAACGAATGGGCCTGAAAACTTGGTTCGAGCAGGAAAACCCAGAATTTCGGTTTTTCTGGCGAGGAACAAAACGGGAAAAGCTGGATTTTCGATTTTAAGGCCCCTTAGGGGCCGTGAGCCGCTCGGATGATCCACAGGTCCAAGTATTGCCAAAAAAGCTCTGTATGAAGCCCTGAGGCTGCCTAATATTTGGGCAAAAATCGCGCAAATATTGCCATCGAGAATCGCTTGCCGCAACCGGAGCGACCAAGGCTGCCACTCGCTTGCTCCGTCTATGGAACGGGGCCGATCGCGCGAGGGGACGGCGCCCGGGCACTGCAACGGAGCGAACGGCCATGCAATGAGAGAGAGAATAACTTCCGCAGCTAACGCCGCGTGACTACCGCAGGCGATGCGTTTCCAGCGCATTTCGCTGCGAAGCGTGCGTAAACCCGATGGGTGCCGCGTGCCGATGGAGATGAAAATGCCGTCAGTACTGTGAAAATTCTGTCATTCTGACATCGGTGGCAAGGTAAACGCGTCTCTGCGTGCAAAATAGATCAACCGATTCAGCGTGTTGAAATTTTTTCACTCAACGTTTTCACCGCGGGAACGGCTTGCGGCATTTACATGCTGCATTGCGAGAGATAACGCGTAGAGCGTTGAAAATTATGCCGACGCGAAGAGTTAGTCAGGTGAGGTGCAGCTTCGGTGCGAGAAGCTCGCAAATGGCTGGGTCTTCGTTCACGGGCAAGGGGAGTTCGTTTTGGCATCGTCAGTAGTGCTTAAGGCCGTTGGAGCAAGCGAAGGGGTTTTGGCGCGGGCGCGCGACGTTATCGGGATCGAGGCGCGGACGCTTGACGATCTGGCGGCGTCGCTGGACCGCAACTTCGTTTCCGCCTGCGAACTGCTGGGCCTGGCCACCGGGCGCATCGTGGTGGCCGGCATCGGCAAGTCCGGCCATGTCGGACGCAAGATCGCCGCGACCTTCGCGGCTACCGGCTCTCCCGCCATCTACCTCCATCCCGGCGAGGCCGCGCATGGCGATCTCGGCATGCTGGTGGAAGGTGACGTCGTTCTGGCGTTTTCCAATTCGGGCAATACCGCCGAATTCCAGGTGCTGTTCGATCACGCCGACCGGCGCGGCATCCCCGTTGTGGGGGTGACTTCGGGTGAAGGCTCGATGATGCAGCGCCGCTCCACCGTCTGCATTCTGGTGCCGCAGGCGCAGGAAGCCTGCAGTTCGAACATCGCGCCGACCAGTTCGACGACCCAGCAACTGGCGCTAGGCGACGCACTGGCGATGGTGCTGATGGACGCCAGCGGGTTCTCGCGCGACGGCTTCAGGGAACTGCACCCCGGCGGTACGATCGGCCTGCGCCTCGCTTCGGTGGGCCAGCTCATGCACGGCCGGGACAAGCTGCCGCTGGTCGATCGCGAGATGCCGATGGAAGAGGTCATCTCGCAGATGACGTCGATGGGCTTCGGTATTGCCGGCGTCGTCGATCCGGCGGGCAGACTGGTCGGGATCATTACCGACGGCGATCTTCGCCGCCATTTCCGCGACCTTGGCCAGCTTCGCGCGCGCGATGTGATGACGCGGCGGCCCAAGGTCGTGCGCGCCGGCATGATGGCGGAAGATGCCCTGCGCTTCCTCAACGATTCCAAGATCACCTGCGCCTTCGTCGTGGCCGATGACGAAGCCGCCTGCGTGGCGATCAATGACGAGGCGATGGTGACCGGGAACCAGCTGCCCGTGGGCATCATCCACTTGCACGACTTCCTGCGCATGGGCCTGGCGTGAACTCCGCCACGATGGTCGACATGGGGGCCAATTCCAGTTTCGCGATCGTTATTCCCGCCCGCTATGCGTCCACCCGCTACCCCGGAAAGCCGCTGGTCAAGCTGACCGGCGCGACTGGCGAGGCGCGCAGCCTGATCCGCCGCAGCTGGGACTGCGCGATGGCGGTCGAAGGCGCAGCGGGCGTGTGGGTCGCCACTGACGATTCGCGCATTGCCGAGGAAGTGGAAAGCTTCGGCGGGCAGGTGGTCATGACCTCTCCCGATTGCGCCAATGGTACCGAGCGCTGCGCGGAAGCCGTGGCCAAGCTTGGGCCGGTGGCCGACGTCATCGTCAATCTGCAGGGCGATGCGCCGCTATCGCCGGCAAGCGTGATCCCGGGGCTGGTGGCGCAACTGGCGCGCGATCCCGGCGCGGTCATGGCCACGCCGGCGGTGCGGGCATCGCGCACGGTCTATGCCCATCTCACCCAGGACCAGGCAGAGGGCAGGGTGGGTGGCACCACCGTGGTGGTCGATGGGCGCGGCCGCGCACTCTATTTCTCCAAGCGGGTGGTGCCGCATCTGCCGCCGGAAGCGGCGGCGCTGGAATTTCCGCCCGTACACCTCCATCTGGGCCTCTATGCCTATCGTCCGGCCGCCCTGGCGCGCTATGCGGCGGAGCCGGCTTGCGCGCTGGAACAGTTGGAAGGGCTGGAGCAGTTGCGCTTCCTCGACCTTGGCCTGCCGATCGCAGTCGTCCAGCTCGATCCGCTGGCATGGGATGCGATCGAACTGAATAATCCGGGCGATAAGCCGGTAATCGAAGCCATCCTGAAGGAAAGGGGCATTGCCTGAGCAGCTTGCGCCGGCCTTTGAAATCCTTTGGGCTGGCATCGCAGGGCTGCTCCGGCGTCTTCGGGCCGGCATCGCAGGCGTTGCTCCGGCTGCCGCACCGACAAGTCATTCACGTGGCGCGCAATTGACGAAAGGCGCAATCCCGCTTAGCCGCGATAATGTGCGCTCCAAGTTCCCCCGCCAAAGGAGCCGCGTCCACGGACAGGCGTGGATGGCCGGCGTGTACATGACGTGCGCCGCCCGACAAGGATGATCGAATGAGCGTGACGGTTGCCGCTGTCGTGTTGATGATGGGTTCGCCGGTTCCCGACGCCGCGACCGCGACGTTGGGCGCGAATCTGGCCCAGGCCACCGTCGAAAGTACCACGGCGCCGCAAGCCCCGGCGGGCGCTTCGGCTGAAGCTTCGGCCCAGACGTCGCCCGCTCAAACCTCGCCCACTCAGGCGTCACCCGCTCAGGCGGCCCCGCTTCCCATCGTGCTGCCGACTTTCGGTAGCGCCGAGAGCGCGCCGCAACAGACCACTTTCGATCCGGCGACCTCGCTGCCGACGCTCGGATCCGCGCAGACCGGCGAAAATACGCCCGCCAACGACAATTCCGACCCGACGATGGCGGGCTCGGAAATCATCGTGCGCCACCGCCGGCCGTCGCCGGGTGATCCGCTGGAGCAGATCAACGTCGAATCGTTCAAGGCCGTGCAGGCGGTGGACAAGGCAGTGATCGAGCCGGTCGCCAAGATCTATAACAAGGGTATTCCGCGGCCGATCCGTCAGGGCCTGCGCAATTTCTTCAACAATTTCAATGAACCCGTGGTGTTCCTGGCCTACATGCTGCAGCTGAAGCCGGGCAAGGCGGCGGAAACGGCCGGGCGCTTCGTGATCAACACCACGCTGGGCGTCGCGGGTTTTGTCGATGTCGCCAAGCGCAAGCCGTTCAATCTGCCCTATCGCCCCAATGGGCTGGCTAACGTGATGGGCTTCTACGGCATCGGTCCGGGGCCTTACATGTATCTGCCGCTTGTCGGCCCGACCACCGTGCGCGATCTGATCGGCGATACGATCGACAATCTGGTGCTGGCGCCCACGCTGATCGGCAAGCCTTTCACCAAGCCCGAAGTGGCGCTGCCGATGAGCGTTGTGCGGCAATTGGGTGAGCGCGGCGCGTTCGACGAAGAGATCAACCGCATCCGCGCGACGGACGACCCCTATGCGACTTATCGCGAACTCTATCTGCGGCAGCGTCAGGCGGAAATCGACGCACTGCATGGCCGCGTGACGCCGAATGTCGTGCCGGTCTACGGGCCGGGCATGAAAACCCCCGGCAAGAAGAAGAAGGACGAAGCGGCGCCAGAAGCGCAGCAGCCGGCCGCGGTTCCCGCTGATCCGGCGGCAGCAGCGCCGGTTGCGGCACCCGCATCTGGGCCAAGCGCGGTTTCGGTAACGCCGCCGGTGCCGGGCGTGCCCGACGCGGCAGGGCAGGGCGGCACGCCCACCCAGACGCTGCCCGTTCAGCCCCAGTCACAGGCCCAGGCTCAGCCTCAGGGCAATCCGGCGCTGCTCGAAACCCAGCCCTGATCGCCCGGCGGACGCAGGGGATATCCGCGGCGAGCCGTTTACCAGTAGCGCTTCACTTCGCCGAAAGCGTCCATCGCGCGGGCTGCGGATTTGACGAGGCGTGGTTTATCGCCGCGTGCGACAAGATCGCTTGCCCGGGGCAGGTCGCTCAGGCCTAGCCGCTCTACGACGGCGGGCGCGCTGGCCAGATCGTTGAGCACGCCCAGACGGTCCTGCAGGGTTTCCAGTTCGTCCACGAAATGGTCGCGGCGGCGGGCCTGCTTGCCGGTATAGAGCGCGGCGAAGAAGTCCGCCGCATAACGCAGCTTCTTCGCCGCCTTGCGTGCCTCGTGCCGCGCTTCATCGTCCAGCGATGGCAGATCGCGGCCCCGTTTTTTCAATACCTTGCGCCGATGGCGCAGCGTTTTTGCAGCGAAGGCGCAGACCGGCTGGTCGCGTGTGTCGGCATGGGCGGGCGTTGCCGCCCAGTCGCCCAGCACGATCCATTCGGCCAGATCCAGCATCAGCGCGCGGGTGCGTTTGGACCGCAAGGTGATGCCGACCCCGGCATAGGCGCGGGTGCGTGCGGCGGTCAGCCGCGCAAGCAGATCGGCATCCCGCGCATCGGCAATCACCACGTCCACTTCGCGCGCGGCACCCAATTTTCCAGCCAGCCAGCGCAGTTCGCGGCCGATTCTGGCGGCCACGCGATCTTCGGCCAGCATCGCCTTGTAGATCGTCAGTGCCGAGCGCAGGCGGCGGATCGCGACGCGGGCCTGATGCAGCGCGGCGGCATCGTCATGGTCCAGAATCGCCGGCAGGTTGCGGTGGAACTGGCCGATGCAGGCGCCGACTATGGCCCGAAACGCCTCGCCCGCGGTCATCTCCGCGGTCAGGTCGATGGGGAGGGCCTTTACGGCGCGTGCGGCCGGGCCCAGCAGGCGATAGCCGCGCTCCGCCTTGCTGCGCACATTGATCCGCGCCGGCGCCACGGCGTCGATCTTGCGGGCAAGGTCGAACAGCGCGGCAAGATCGCCGCCCTTGCGCTCCAGTTCCACTTCGCAGATCGGCGTGAAGCGGTCGCCGGCGACGATCCGGCCCCGGTCGAGCGCCACTTCCACGCCGTTCACTACCCAGATCCGCCGCTGGTTCTCCACCGTGAACACGGGCGAGAGCGTGGCGGTCTGCGGCCCCAGCAGCGCGGTGACCGGGCTATCCGTGTCGAGGATGGGGTGATCGCCGGAAACCTCGCACTCCCATTCCGAGCGGACCAGCAGGCCGGCGGCAGAGCGATCGGCCTTCACCGTCTGCACCCGGCGCCTGCCGCTGCGGCGGATGCGCAGCGACAGCCCGGCCTGCGAAAGCGCGTGGTCGGGGGTATCGAAATAGGTCGATTCCTGCCGGACCGCCGTGGGCGAAGACGCGAACAGCCCCGCGCCTTCCAGCGCATCGGCACCTTCCGGCGTCAGTTCAAGCTTCAGTTCCTCTTCGTCGGCTGCGTTCGCAGTCATGCCGGATCTCCGCCCTCTTGACGGAAATCATAGGGGAAACCGGTGCTTATTGACAGTGCCGTGACGAAAGGGGCCCCCGTCCTCTACATCGTCGTCCATTGGCCCCTTCCGTCATGGCTGGATGCGCCCGATCAGGAGGCAGGCTTTTCCACTTTGCCCGCCTTCATCACGAAGGCCACGTGCTGCAGCAGGCGCACGTCCTGCAGGGGATCGCCGTCCACCGCGATGATATCGCCGTAGCGGCCGGGGGCGATAGCGCCGAGGTCGGCCGTGCGGTCCAGCGCCTCTGCCGCGTTGCGGGTGGCGGCCTGGATCGCCTCCATCGGCGTCATGCCCCATTCCACCATCTTGGCGAACTGCAGGGCGTTGTCGCCATTGGGATAGACGCCGCCGTCGGTGCCGAACAGCATCTTCACCCCGGCCGCGTGGGCGGCGCGGAAGGTCTGGCGCTGCTTCAGGCCGATCGCCTTCTCCTTGGCCAGGCTTTCGGCGAAGACGCCGTTCTTCGCGCCTTCTGCCAGGATGTAGTCATCGTCATAGATGTCCATATCGAACCAGGCGCCGTGGTCCTTCGCCAGCTTGAAGCTGGTTTCGTCCGCCAGGCTGGCGTGTTCGATGGTGTCCACCCCGGCGCGCAGGGCGGTGTTGATGCCTTCGGTGCCGTGGGCGTGGACGGCCACGCGCATGCCCAGCATGTGCGCCTCATCCACGATCGCCTTGATCTCTTCATAGCTCAGCTGCTGCGCGCCCACCGAGTCCGTCTTCGACAGCACGCCGCCGGTCATGCAGACCTTGATGACTTCGGCGCCATACTTGCGGTTGCGGCGCACGGCGGCGCGGAAACCGTCGGGCGTGTTGGCGATCTGGGGGGAGGGCACCTGGACCGAGGGCGGGAATTCGGTGCTGTCGCAGTGGCCCCCGGTTACACCCAGCGCGTACGTGGCCGGCACGATGCGCGGGCCCGGGACATAGCCCTTTTCGATGCCCTGCTTTAGCGCGACATCGTCATAGTTGGACGAACCGACGTTGCGCACGGTGGTGAAGCCCGCGTCCAGCGTGCGCTTGGCATTGGCGACGCCCACGACCGTCCAGAAATTATCGGTATATTCAAGGCCGTTATAGCCCGAAATCGTCGGGTCCGAGGTCAGGTGGACGTGCATGTCGATCAGGCCCGGCACCAGCGTGCGATCGCCCAGATCGATGCGCCTGGCATCCTGCGGAACGGCATCGCCCTGACGGCCGACGCTGACGATGCGGCCATCGGTGACGACGACCTGCGGCTTGTCGACCGACTTGCCGGCCAGCACGTCCACCATGCGCGCGGCGGTGAGCACCACCGTCTCTGCATGAACCGCCGTGGACATCGCAACCGAGGCCAGCAGGGCAGCCACAGACAAACGCAAGCGCATCATCGTTCTCCGAAGAATGGGAAAAACACAAAGGATGGAAGCGCCCGGCGCGCGCGACTTACGCCCCGAAACAATACCCCCGCCGCCGATAGAGCACAGACCGGCAGGGCCCGGCAAGAGCCGCGCTGACGGTGGTGACGGGCCGGTGCGAGGGGTAGGGCGGGGAGCGGAGATCGGGACTTTCGAGAGCAAGATGCTGTCACAGTTGTTCCCAAGATATGGCCAGTAATTCTACCGGGTCCGTCAATCGTTTGCAGATCGCCTGTCTGTGTACACAAGTGATCGGTCCAACCGCGTTCTCGGCTATTGCTCACGATGAAAGCCCTTATTTACCAATTGTTGCGCATACTCTCGGTGGCGGAATTTGGCGGTGGGCAAGTGGGGATGCGTACATTTGGCAAGCGATTGCCTGGAACGGTTGGAGTGCCTTCGGTTTCCCCGGCGGCTTCGCAGCCAATTGCGGGGGCGATTGCTGGGCCGATTGCGGGAACGACTTCGCAAGCGGCTGGCGTCTCGGAACGGCGGCCTGCTCCCTTGTCGAGTTCGGCGCCTCTTCCGGCCGCACCGGTAGAAGCCGCGTTCCGGCCGCTTTCGGGCAATGCCTTTGCCGTGCTGGGGCTGCCGCTGGATGCCAGTCAGGACCGCGTCTCGCAGCGGGTGGACGATCTGGCTTTCGAGGAAGGGCAGGATGAGGCCGCGTTGCAGGCGGCACGGGCCAGCCTGTTTTCGGCGCGGGACCGGCTGGGGCAGGAAATCGGCTGGCTGCCCGAATGCACGCCGGACCAGCAGCAGGCCGCGATTGCCGCCATCGCGCGCGGCGATGCGGCGGCGCTGCTGCATTTGTCCGGCCGGACGACGGGGTTGGCCGCGATCAATCTGGCCGAAGCCGGGGCCGACTTGCGCGCTATAGACGTGCAGCCGGCGTTCGACCTGATCGAGATCATCGCCCGGTGGCAGCCGGAAACCACGCTGAACCTGCTGGACGAGGCGCGCGGGCGCGGCGGCTATCGCCCGATCGACGTGGACCAGTGGGAGCGGGCCGTGGCCGGGCGGCTGGGCGATGCGGCGGCGCGGCTGGGCCCGCTGATTGCCGCCTCCCCCGAAGGCCGCGCGCGCCTGACCGGCACCGTGCATCGTTCCGCCAGGCCGGGATCGACGCTGGCCGCGTTTCTCGAAGCCTTGCAAACCGCTTACGCCGCCGCGATCCAGGAACCGCTGGGGCGGCTGGAGATGCGCATCCAGACCAGCGTGGCGCTGATCGATGCCGATCCCGCCAATGCGATGCAGATCAACAGCCTGATCGCCGTGCTCAACCAGTGGTCCGCTTATCGCCGGCCGATCCAGGTGATGGAAGCGGCGCGCGCGCTGGACGATGGGGAATCCGCGCGGATCTTCGATTCGCTGCTGGGGCTGACGGTCAAGATCGCCAATACGCATGACCAGCATGGCGTCGCGCTGCGGCTGGCGGAGGCTCTGCTCGATGCTTTTGCCCACTTTCCGCAGCAGCGCAAACGGCTGGAGCAGCAGATGCCGGTGCTGTTGGGCAACGTCGCGGTCCAGCGCCTGACCGAGCTGGGCGATCGCATTGCCAAGCAGCGCAGCCGTTTCGTTGCTCAGGTGAAGAGTGGCCGGATGGGCCCGAAGGCCAAGGGCCTGGCTGCCGAGCTTATCGAATGTTTCGAAGCCACACTGGAAGCCGCGGAAGGCAAGCGGGTGGCCCCTTTCCAGTTGGCCCGTGCGATCATCATCGCGACGTACAATAAAACGCGCGACCGCCAATGCGCGAGGATCCTGTTCAGATGGTTGCTGGACGAAGACCCGCCCGAGACGGTCCGCGACCAGCTGAAACGCGATCTGAACCAGCTGAACGCCGGGTTTGCCGGATGGGCTTTGGGCATTTCCAGCATCGTCCTGCTGCTGATGCGCTGCGGCGGACACCATGATGCACCCCGGCACCGGGAACCGTCGGCGCAATCTTCGTCGGCCCCATCATCGGCCCTTTCATCAGGCGCTTCGGCGCGCGAACCGGCGCGAGAGACGTCGCCATCCGCTGCCGAGGCGCAGGCCAGCGCGCGGGCGCAGGAACTGGCCCGCATGCGGGAGGAAATCCGCCAGTCGAATGCCGAAGCGGAGCGCATCCGCGCCGCCAACGACGCCCAGCGGGCGCAAGGGATGCGCCGCGAATGGGAAGAGCCGCGGCCTCGGCCGACATGGGGCAGGGGCTATGGCGGCTACCCGCCAGCCAATGGTGCACCGCCATCCCCGCCCACATACTCGGGCCCGGCATACTCAGGGACCACGGGCGCTGCCATGCAGGGAGCCAAGCCATGACCGACTTGTCCGCCGAAATGCCGGCTCAGGCCGCCGACGACAGCCGCCGCACGCTGGCCGAAGTGGCCAGCCTGGCCTGGAAGCTGGCCGATGCGCTGGCGGGGGAGCTTGCTCAGGCCCCGCCCTCCCGCACCCAGGCCGGGCAGGCCATGCTGCGCTTTGCCGGGCGGCGGCTGGATACCTTGCTGGCGCAGGGCGACTTGCGGCTGGTCACGTTCGACGGCCAGGACTGGGGCGCCCAGATCCCGGCCAATCCGATCAATCCCGACGAAGTGGAAGGCTGCGAGAACGTGGCCGTGGACCGCACCGTCGAACCTACCATCCTGTGCGGGACCGATGTCGTGCTGCCCGGCCGGATACTCCTGAGGAAAGCCTGACATGTATCTGGGTATCGATCTCGGCACGTCGAATTCGGCCATCGTCGGCCATCAGGACGGGCGGCTGACGCTGTTCAAGTCGGTCAGCGGGGAGGATGTGCTGCCTTCGGTGGTGATGCGCGACCGCACCGGCAGCCGCTATGTGGGCAAGCGTGCCTACGACCAGCTTCAGGTATCCCCGCAAGGCATCGCCGCGCGGTTCAAACGCCTGCTGGGCACCGATACCGCGCTGCCCTTCGGCACCGAGGACGAGACGATCACGCCGGAGGATGCCAGCGCCGAAGTGCTGCGCCAGTTGGTGAAGCAGGCGCGGATGCGGGTGGGCGATGCGGCGGTGGAGGGCACCGTGATCACCGTGCCGGCGGCGTTCAACCAGATGCAGTCCGAAGCGACGATCCGCGCCGCGCGGGCCGCCGGGCTCGATCGGGTGGGCCTGCTGCAGGAGCCGATCGCCGCCGCGCTCGCCTGTCTGGAGCGGCCGGGTACGCGCAGCGGGCTGTTCCTGATCTACGATCTTGGCGGCGGCACGTTCGACGTGGCGCTGGTGCGCGCGGTGGAGGGTTCGGTCTCCATCGAGGCGCATGAGGGCATCAACATGCTGGGCGGCAGCGATTTCGACCGCACGCTGGTCGACCGCGTGGTGCGCCCCTGGCTGCTGGCCAATTTCACGCTGCCCGAAGACTTTCACCGGCGGCCCGAATTTCGCCGCCTGCTGGCGCTGGCGACGGCCAATGCCGAACTGGCCAAGATCGAACTGTCGTTTGCCGAACAGGCGATCGTCTTCGTTTCCGACCACGATGCGCGCACCAACGATCTGGATGGGCGGCCGATCTATCTGGAGATTGTGATCTCGCGCGCCGAACTGGAAGCGCTGGTGGCCGAACGGATCGAGCGATCGGTGGAGCTTTGCCGCAAGGTCGTGGCGGACAATGGCTATGCGCCTTCGGACATCGACCGGGTGGTGCTGATCGGCGGGCCTTCGCGCATGCCCATCGTGCGGCGGCTGGTTCCGGCCGGGTTGGGCATTGCCGCCGATCTGGAAATCGATCCGATGACGGCCGTGGCGCGCGGCGCGGCGATCTATGCCGAAGGGCGCGACTGGTCGGGCACCGACGGAGCCGGGAGTGGCTCCGGTGGGAAGCAGGGACGCCTGCAGGAAGCAGCGGGCGCGGCGGTATCCTATGACTACGAAGCGCGCACTTTGCGCGATCGCGGGCGCATCCGCGTCACGGCACAGGCCGAAGGGGCAGAGGGGCTGCGCGTCTCCGCGCTGGCCAGCGACGGGCGCGACTATGGCGAGCGGCTGGTGAGCGAAAGCCCGGTCTTCTCGGTCCAGTTGGGCGAAGGCGAAACCCGCGTGCGGATGACCGTGACCGACGCGGCTGGTCGGCCGGTGGAAGACGCCTGCCGCGAGCTGACGATCACCCGCGTGGTGGCCGTGGCCGCCGGTGCGCCCTGCACCAGCACCATTGCCGTGAAAGTGGAGGACAGCGACGGCGTGCGCACGATCAACGTGCTGGAACCGCTGGTGACCAAGGGCGAGACGCTGCCGCGCCAGGGGACGAAAGTCCTACGCGCCGCGCGCAAGATCGATCCGGGCACGGCCGAATGGATCGACGTCGAACTGTTCGAACAGGCGGAGGGGGTGCCGGAGCCGGAGGCGAACCTGCTGGTGGGCGCGTTCCGCCTTTCCGGAGAGGATTTGCCTGCCTATAGCCGCCCGCTGGCCCCCGGCGAGCAAGTGGTGCTGCACTGGTCGGTGGATGACAGCCAGTTGATCCGCTGCTCCATCGAATTGCCCGACCACGGGCTGCACTTGCGCGATCACAGCTTCTATATCGAGGATCTGGCCCGCATCGATTTCGCCACGGGTGGCCGCGCCTATGCGACCGAGGCGATGGCCGGCGTCCACATGCGGATCGATCAGGCGCGCGATGTGCTGACGCGCCATGCGCCGGGCGAACTGAGCGACCTCTATGCCCGCATCGGCGAACAGTTCGACCGGCTGGAGATCACCGCCGATGCCGACGGTTTCCGCTCGATCGCGGAAGAGGCGCGGCTGATCGGGCAGGATCTTTCCCGTCTGCTGCATCGCCCGGAACTGCGCGCCGCGGTGCTGCGCCATGAACTGGAAGCGGCGGAGCGGCAGGTTCGAAACCTTTCCGCGATCCTCTCTCCGGGGGATATGGCGGACGTGGCCAGCCATCGGGAAACCGCGCTGCGGGCGATTGCCGATGCCCGCTTCCAGATCGCGCGGCGCGCGATAGAGGCGATCGAAACGGTGCGCGGCCGCGCGCTGGTGGCGCAGCCCGAGTTCCTGGTCGGCCAGTTCCACTGGCTCTGCGGACAACGCCGCGCGGCGGTGGATGCCGTGCGCTTCGACCTCACCGCCCGCCGCGGAGAGGCGGCACTGGCGGCGAACGACCTGCAGGCCCTGCGTCAGGTGATCGGCGAGCTTTACGGCCTGCTGCCGGCCCGCGCAGAAGGTGGTGACGTGTCGGCACTGGCCGGTTTGCGCCGCTAGCCGGGGCCGAGAGCAGGGGCCGATAGCAGGGCAGGCGGACCTGCCCGGCGCGGTCATTGCATGGCGAGCGAGGCGGCTTCCGCGGCGCAAGTCTCTGTTGGCGGCGGGGCGGGAAGGGTGCTGCCCGCCAGTTCGGTCCGCGCTGCCGCAAGGTCGGCCCGGAAGGCCGGATCCGCATGGAGCCGCGCCACCGCTGCCGCCGCGACCAGACGCCCGGCATCGACATCGCTGGCCCAATGGGCGTTGCAGACCAGACGGCTTTCCCCGAAATCGCGGCCGCGCTGGAGGATCGCGTCGGTTCGATCGGGCACCAGTTCGACCAGGATCAGCGCCCAGCCCCAGCCCAGGGCGCTATGGCCGGAGGGGTAGGACCCGTCCTGCCGCAGCGCCGCCTCGTCCGCCGGCAGGCATGTGCCGTTTCCGTGCGCGACGAAGGGGCGGACGCGCTGGTAATGCGTCTTCGCCTTGTAGGTCGAAAGGCCGATGTCGATCATCGCCTTGCCCAGCAACCGGTAGAGCACCGGCGTCCGCTTCGGATCGGGCGTGACGCCGGCCGCGCAGGCGAAGGTCTGGAGGGCATGGGCGGGCTTCAGATCGGCATCGCTGGCCGCCTGAACGAAGCGCGGCGAGCCGGGATCGCGCGCGGTGGCCTTGCTGACCTCCTCATCCCGCACGAAGGCGGCCGACCCTGCCGGGGGCGGCGGGGGCAGCAGGGCAAGGCTGTCCGGCAACTGATCGGGCGGCAGATAGCCCTTGGGCATGTTCGGTGGCAGCTTGGCCGCGATGGAGGGCGTCAGCGCCGGTGCCGTTCCTGTCGCGGGCTGATCGGCGGCCCCGGGCGCCGCCGCGATCATGAAGACCGCGACGGCGCCCAGCGCAACCGGCAGAACCGGTTTAACGGGCCGCATCCGTCAGCTCGAACCGGCGGCGGCGTCGCCCATCTTGGCGATCGCGTCGTCGATGGTGAAGCTGTTGGGATGCTGGATCGGCGGGAAGTCCTTGAACGTCTCCGCGAACATCGCCGCGCCGGTTTGCGCGGCGTAGATGAAGTAGGCGTTGTACAGGAACCAGTCGTAATAAGTGTTCGACGTGATATCGGCGAACTCGTATGGGTCCGTTCGCAGATTGAACAGCTTGGGCAAGCGTAGCCGCGTGAACGGTTCCGCCCAGACCTGCATGGTGCCCTTGCAGCGCTGTTCCAGGAAGACGAGCTTCCAATTGTCGTAGCGCATGGCCAGGATGTCGCCATCGTCGCTGATGTAGAAGAAGAAGTTGCGCGGGCTGTTCTCCTCCTTGCCGGTGATATGGCCCAGCAGGCTAACCCCGTCGATGTGGTTCTTGTAGGTTCGCCCGATCGCCGGGTAGCCCTTTTTGACCTTCTCGACGATGTCTGGCTCACCCGCCATTTCAAGGAACGTCGGCAACCAGTCGTGGTGCTGGACGATGCCGTTCGACACCGATCCCGGCTCTACCTTGCCCGGCCAGCGGATGATCAGCGGAATGCGGAAGGCGCCTTCCCAGTTGGTGTTCTTTTCGCTGCGGAATGGGGTCATGCCGCCATCGGGCCAGGAATTGCGGTGCGGGCCGTTGTCGGTGGAATACATGACGAAGGTGTCGTCTGCGATGCCCATTTCGTCGAGCGCGTCGAGCACCTCGCCCACGTTCTTGTCATGATCGATCATGGTGTCGTGATAGGGCGACTGCCAGCGGCCGGCCTGGCCCAGGCTTTCCTTCTTCGTGTGCGTGAACATATGCATGTGCGTGGTGTTGATCCACACGAACCAGGGCTTGCCTTCGGCCTCCTGCTTTTTCATGAAAGCCAGCGCCGCCGCGACGAACTCGTCGTCGCAGGTTTCCATGCGTTCCTTGGTGAGCGGGCCGGTATCCTCGATCTTCTGCTTCCCCACCTTGCCCCAGCGCGGCATTTCGGTGGTGTCGTCGGTGTCCGTCGCCCAGCTGTGGATCACGCCGCGCGGCCCGAAACGGTCCTTGAAGTTCGGCATATCCGGCTCATGGGTCGGATAGTTGGCCATTTCCGGCTCTTCCTCGGCATTGAGGTGGTAGAGGTTGCCGAAGAATTCGTCGAACCCGTGGTTGGTGGGCAGCATGTGGTTCAGGTCGCCCAGGTGGTTCTTGCCGAACTGGCCGGTGGCATAGCCCTGTTCCTTCAGCAGCGCGGCGATGGTGACGATCTTCTCGCTCATGCCGATGGGCGCGGCGGGAATGCCCACCTTGGAAAGGCCGGTGCGCAGCACGCTCTGCCCGGTGATGAAGGAGGACCGGCCTGCCGTACAGCTCTGTTCGCCGTAGCTGTCGGTGAACTTCATGCCTTCCTTGGCAAGGCGATCGATGTTCGGCGTTTTATAGCCCATCAGGCCGTCAGTATAGCAGCTGAGATTGCTGATCCCGATATCGTCACCCCAGATGACCAGGATGTTCGGCTTTCCATTCGGCATGGTAGAGTCCTTCCCAGAAGTTCCCTTGCATGGTCGAAGTTCTTTACGCGATTATCTATCGGGGATTCCCCTAGGCCGGCATGCGCGGGTTCCGTGAAGAGATTCACTTGCCGGCCGGGCAGGCGCGCAGGCCAGCCTCCGGGAGGGTCCGGTGCGGGACCCGGAAGCATATGCGCGAGATCGGGGGTAAACCCCTATTCAGCCGCACGCGTTGTTGCCGCACAGTTCTTGCAAGACTGCGGATCGAAAGACCGGGATCAGGAGCGGGCAAATGGCCGTTTTGGATAGGCAATGCGGGTCGCCGTGCCAGTGACAGTGGCGATGCATCGGGCTGCGCGTCCGGCAGTGCAACAGCCAGCTCAGGCGACCTTTCCGGAACGCCGGCCTTCTTGCCGATTACGCATCGCCCGGCGGGTGACGATGCTGGTGCTTGCGCCGCTGCTTGCCATGCCGCATCTCGCCCAGGCGCAACAGCAGATGCAGGCCCCGTCCGGAATGGATCAAACCGGGGCGTCGGCCGCCAACACGCCGCCCACCGATGCGCCTGCCGGTCCTGACGTCAGCGCCAAGGTTGGCCCGGGAACCGGCGTCGAAACGGGGCCTGAAGCGGGAGGCGATGCGGCGTCATCCGGAAAGAAATCGGGGTTTTTCCAGCGCTTTTTCGATGAACAGGACGGGAAACTGGATTTCTCCAATTACCTGGCCAAGGGGGGCTTCTTTCCCATGCCGGTCATCGTCACCGAGCCGGCGGTGAAAGGCGGCTATGGCGTGGTGGCGCAGTTCATCACCCTGCCCAAGGACGATCCCCGCAATGTCACGCGGCGTATGCTGGGTGCGGTGAAGACGGGCAATGGATCCTACGGGTTCGGCTATTTCGAATCCGGCTCGGCGGTGGACGGGCTGATCAGCTACAAGTTCGGAATCGGGCACGGGAAGATCACCCTCGATGCCCATCCCAGCTTTCTGGACCAGCCGTTGTCGTACACCAACAGGTACAAGTACGGCATCCTCGGCTCCATGCTGGTCCATCTGCCCGACCGGCGATTTTCGCTGGGGCCGATGATCGACTTCCGCAAGCTGAAATCCAGTGTCGATTTCGCCAATCCGCTGCCGATCGACCGTGATTTCGGCCGCACGCTGACAACCGGCGCCATGGGCTTCGGCGTGCATTTCGACAGCCGCGACAACAAGATGACGCCCACCAAAGGGGTGAACGCCATGGTCCAGGGCAAATTCAATTCACCTGCTTTCGGCAGCGACCGCACATTCCAGAACTACGATGCGGACCTCTATGCCTTTCGCCCGCTGTCACCCAAATGGCGGCTGGGCTACAAGGCCGAATACTCCGCGATCCGGGGCGACTTTCCGATCTTTTTCGCCCCCGCCATCAACTTGCGCGGGGTGGAAGCCCAGCGCTATCAAGGCAGCGGGGTGTTCAGTACCGAAGTCGAATTGACCCGCCAACTCAGCCCGCGCTGGGCCTTGCTGGCATTCGGCGGAGTCGGCGCGACCTCCGCAGGAGACCGGCGGCTGTTCGACGATTCCGGGGCCATCTTCGCGGGCGGGGCGGGTTTCCGCTATCGCATCGCGCGCAAGCTGGGGCTGGACGCGGGGATCGACGTTGCGGTCGGCCCCGGCGGCGGCGTGTTCTACTTGCAGTTCGGTCACGCCTGGTCGTTCGGGATGGATTGATCGGACGGTGCCGGCAGCAACCATTGCCGCCAGATCAGCAGCAGTGCCGCCATCACCACCGGCCCCACGAACAGGCCGACGAGACCCATCTGCGCAAGGCCGCCGAACGCCCCGATCATCGCCAGCAGGAAGGGCAGCTTCACCGCTCTGCCCACCACCACCGGCTGCACGAAATTGTCGCCAATGGTCATGACCGCGGCGCCCAGCGCGAAAAGCAGCGCGCCTTTCAGCACAGAGCCCGAGGCGACGAGGATCAGGCTGGCCAGTCCGAACGCGGCCCATGCGCCGAACGGGATGAGCGCCAGCATGATCGTGAACGTGGCGAACAGGGTCGGCTGGGGCACCCCCGTCACCGCATAGCCCACGCCGATGATCGCGCCTTCGATGAAAGAAACCAGGATCGTGCCGGTAACGGTCGCGCGGGTCGCTTCGGCCAGTCGGGACAGGAAATCGCCGCCGAAGCTGCCGAACATGCGCACCGCGATCATGCGGCCCTGTCTGGCCAGCGTATGGCCGTGCCACAGCAGCCCGGCAAGCGCGACGGCGGTGATCACCACGGTTGCCGACCGGCGCACGATTTCAAGGCCGATCGCCTGCGTCCAACTGAGCAGCGAACTGGTGTTGAGGATATGCATCAGGTCATCCGCCAAACGCGGCCGGGCGAAATGATCTTGCCAGAAGCCCGCCGCGCGGCGGCCGAACAGCGGCAGTTCGGGCAGCCACGGCGGCATGGCGATGCCGGTCTGCTGCACGCGCGTGAACCAGTCGATCGCCGCCCGGCTTTCTTGCACCAGCGCGGCGGCGGCCAGCGACAGCGGCACCAGGATGAACAGCCCGGTGCCCAGCGCGAAGAGGATCGCCAGCGTGATCGGGCGGTTCGGAAACCGCGCCACGGCGCGGCAGTAGAGCGGCCATTCCGCGATGGCCAGCACCGCCGCCCAGGTGAGCGGCGTCAGGAACGAAAAAGCCACCCAGAACGCCAGCGCCAGGATCAGCAGTGTCAGGACGATCTGGCGGGTATCGATCCGCATCCTGACGCCTTGCCCGTTTTCGTCGCCGGTCATGACCCCTTGGGCGGTCGGCGCACGCAGCGAAAGCCCACGTGCGAGGTGGAGGTGTCCACCGGATGCGGGTGCCGCGCGGCCGGGCGGTAGCGCCGGCAATAGTTCGGGGCGCAGAGGTGCGATCCGCCCTTCAGCACGCGCCGGGCGATGCCGGCGGGGTCCTGCGGATCGATGCTGCCCGCCTGCGCGCGCTGCCGGGCGACGGTGCAGCAACTTGGCCCGGGGGCTTTGCCCTGCACATTCTGGGACCACCAATCGGTCGTCCATTCCCAGGTGTTGCCGATCATGTCGAACAGGCCGAAGCCGTTGGCGGGATAGAGCCCCACCGGCGATGTCCGCACCCAGCCGTCTTCCGCGAGGTTGGCGTAAGGAAACAGGCCCTGCCAGACATTGGCGTGATGGATCCCATCGGGCACGAGTTCGGTGCCCCAGGCGAATTCCTGCCCTTCGCGGCCGCCCCAGGCGGCATATTCCCACTCCGCCTCGGTCGGCAGGTCCAGCCCCGCCCAGGCCAGATAGGCCTCCACATCGACAAGCGCGACATGGACGACGGGATGGTCCAGAATGTCCTCGATCGAACTGTCCGGCCCCGTGGGGTGGCGCCAGTCTGCGCCGGCGCGCAAGTCCCACCACTGGCTGGCCGGGCCGCGCGCGTCGACGGGGTGCCCGGGCGACTGGAAGACCAGCGAGGCAGGCACCAGCAGTTCGGGCAAGGCACCGGGATAGTCCGCCGCATCGGGCGCGATTTCCGCGAAAGTGCGGTATCCGGTGGCGGCCACGAAGCGGGCGAACTCGGCATTGGTGACCGGGGTGCGATCGATCCAGAACCCATCCACCTCCACCGCGCGTTCGGGGCGTTCCTCCGGATAGTGATGGTTGGACCCCATGGTGAAGCGCCCGCCGGGCAGCCAGACCATGTCGCGTTCGGCAATAACGGTTTCAGAAGTGGCTACGGCGGTCGCAGTGGTGCTTTCCATCGATTGCTTCCGTGTCAGTTCATGGCGGAGAAGTTGAAGGCGATTCCCGCGAAGGCGGCAACCCCCAACAGGCATAGGAAGATCGCGACGAGTAACGTGACCGAAACCGGGAAGGCGCTTTCCGCGTGGACCAGGCCTTCCTCGGCCATCGCCTTGCGCTCTGCGCGCAGTTCGGTGGCGAACTGCAGGTGGCGGATGATGCCGCCTATCAGCAGCACCACGCCCAGCACGATCAGCGCCATGCCGAAATTGCGCGGCGCCTGGCTCTGCGCGATGACGTTGGCCTGATAGAGCTTGTTGAACGTCTGGTAAATCGTGAAGCCGAAGCCGATCAGCGAAAGCGCCGTGCGGATTTCCGACATCAGCGTGCGATCCGCGCTCATCCGCGTGCGCTGGAAGGACATGCCGGTGCGGCGCATCGACATCTCGGTCCGATGGTCGGACAGGTCGGTGCGATGCATGGAAAGATCCGTGCGGAATTCCGAAAGATCGGTCCGATGTTCGGAAAGGCCGGTGCGGAATCGCGAGAGATTGCTGCGAAAGCGCGAGAACTGGGTGGAGGCTTGATCGGCCTCCAGATTCTCGACATTGGGCAGATCCGGCACGGCGGGTAGATCGATGCGTTCGGGCCGCACGCTCTTGCCTGGGTCGGTCTTCGTCTGGGGACTGGTGCTCATCACTTCGCTCCTGCGGGGGGCGGCGGGAATTTCGCGAGGACCGCGTTGACCGCGACGTCCACCTTCTCTTGCGAGATCTGGTCGGTGGTCACCTGCTGCGTGGCTTGCCCGTTCCAGACGGCCGCCTTGGTGGCGGTGTCGTAGACGTCGATCGTCAGCGTGCCGTCCGTCACATTGCGCACGTCCACCTGGTTGAAGCCGCCGCCCCAGCCGCCCCACGGGCGGAAGTAGGGGCCATAGGCGCCCATGCTGGACACTTCGACGCGGTTGCGCGCGCCCAGCGTGAAGCCGATGGCGAAGTCGCCCGGATCGGCCTTGGTATAGCCGCGTGCCGCCAGCGCGTTGTCGATCGAGGTCCGCACCCGCTGGGTGAGCAGCGGATTGGTGCCCTGCGGCGCGATCGTATAGGCCCAGCTATAGGTCCGGAAGTGGGAGAAGTTGGCGTTCGGATCGGCATCAAAGCTGACTTGTGGCGTTGTGGTGCAGGATGCGGCGAGCATCGTGCAAAAGGCCAGGGTTACCGCGCGCGCTTTCATCGCTGCCTCCTTGCTGAAATTGCCCCGACTATCGGGGGCGGAAGCGCGATCATCTATCGGGAATCTCCCTGATCAGGCGCACCTGCCAACCCGGATCGCATGGGGCCGCAAAAGGGCGGAAGTGGCGGTCAATCCACGCTCGGCCCCCAGCACTGTCCCTCGCCCCGAACGGAGACAATTCCCCAGGCATCAAAGGGATTCTCCCGATGTGCCGCCTTGTCCAAACCTGTGAACGTGCCGGCCGATATTCCCCGCAGGAGAGACAAGATGCATCTTCTGAAGAACCGGTCCGTCGCCGGGGCGGTCGCGGTGACGCTGGCTCTGATCGTGCCGGCCGGGCCACTCGCGGCCCAAACCCCGCCGGTTCAGACCCCCTCTGCTGCTGCAACCTCGGGCACGACCGCAAGCAGCACGCTGGACCCCGTGGCGCTGCAGGCGCTGACGGGCATGGGCAACTACCTGAAGACGCTGAAGACATTCGAGGTCCGCAGCAATGCAACTATGGAAGCCGCGCTGGAGGATACCGATCTGGTGGTCCATCTGGGGTACGAGGGCACCTACCGCGTCCAGCGGCCCAATGCCTTCTACATCCAGCTGAAGTCCGACCGCGCGGTGCGGGAGTATTTCTACGACGGCAAGACGATGACCGTGAACGTGCCGCGCCAGAACTTCTATGCGACGGCAGCCGCCCCGCCGACGATCCGGCAGACGGTGGACAAGATCTACGCGGACTATGGCATCATGCTGCCGCTGGCGGACCTGTTCTACTGGTCCGAAAGCCCGATGACGGACGGCATCACTTCGGCCGTTCGGGTGGGGTTTGCACGGGTGAACGGGCAGGAGACCGACCAGTTCATCTATCGCGGCCCGGATCTGGACTGGCAGGTGTGGATCGCGCGCGGCCCGGCACCGTTGCCGCTGAAGATCGTGATCACCGATCGCAGCGATCCGCTTCGGCCGTCCTACAGCGCCGAGCTGACCTGGAACACATCCCCGACATTCACCGCGAAGGACTTCACGTTCACGCCGGATCCCAAGTCGACGGCGATCAAGATGGCCAGCCTCAAGGGAGGGCAGTGAGATGCGCGACAGGATGGTGAAGATCGCCGGGCTCGTTTCCGCACTGACGCTTGTCGCCACCGCCGTCACCCCGGCAGAGGCGCAGCGCCGGTTCGGCGGCGGGGGATTCCGGGGCGGGGCGGCAGGCGGTGGCTTCCATGCCCGCGCGCCCGTCAATTTCCACGCACCCGGCAGCGGCGGCGGTGGCATCCGCAATCCCGCCGTGCCGCGCGGCGGCGGTGGCGGTGGCGGCGGTGAAGGCCCCGGCCCGCGCCCCGGGCCTGGGCCTAATCCGGGGCCTCATCCTGGACCTGGCCCCGGCCCTGGCCCGAACCCGGGACCGCATCCGGGCCCCGGACCGGGACCGGGCCCAGGACCTCATCCCGGACCTGGGCCGGGACCTGGGCCTGGGCCTGGGCCGCGCCCCGGACCACCACCTCCGCCTCCTCCGCCGGGATGGGGCTGGGGTTGGGGCTGGGACGACGATCCCTTCTGGGATGCCGCCGCCGTCGGCATCGTCGCGGGAACCACCGCGGCGGTAGTCGCCAGCGCTTCCCAGCCTCAGACGACGGTGGTGGTGCAGCAGAGCACGACGGTCGGCGCCACGGTCTATACCCTGCCGCCGGATTGCCCGAAGGTCGTGCGCGGCAGCGTCACCTACTTCAGCTGCGACAACATCTGGTACCTTCCGCAGTACCAGAGTTCCGGCGTGACGTATCTGATCGTCAATCCGCCGGGCTGATCCGGATCGGCCGTCTTCCCTGTGTCCTTGGGGCGGCCCAGTGGGTTTGGGCCCGTGGGCTTGGGGAAGACGGCGGATTTTCCGGAACCGGCGGGGCACGCAGCGGGAGGATACGAAATGTCACAGGCCGCAAATCCGTGACGCGCGAATTACGCGGCGCCGGAATCGCAAGCGGAGTTTCAGGACTTTTGCCGGGCGGTCCGCAGCCGCTCGATCTCCGCGCGGTCGATCACGCCATCATGGTTGGCGTCGGCAAGGTTGAAAGTCCGATCATCGTTGCTGCGGAATTCCGCGTGGGTGATCGTGCCGTCATGGTTGGTGTCGGCAAAGCGGAACAGGCTATCGAATTTCGCGCCGTAACGCCGGCTGTTGGCCAGGCGCGGAAAGTCGGACTTCGTCAGCGCGCCGTCTCCGTTGCGGTCCATTTTCCCGAATTCCTGTTCCCGCGCGGCCCCGAATTCGGCGCGGGTGATCCGTCCATCGCCGTTCTGATCCGCGCGCTGAAACGCCGCGGCGCGGTCGGCACCGGCCTGTCCACCCGCCTGCGCATTGGCCGCTTCGCCCGCTGCAAGGCACGACAGGATTGCGGATACGATAAGAATTTTCGGTCCCGTGCGCATGATGCGTCTCCCTGGTCCAAGTTTCACCGGAATGGCCGCCCCGGAAATAGCGCGCGCAACCGGTGGGCGGCCAGCCAGACTCCTACTGAGATGGACGGCGGAAAGTCGGTAGCTGATCGGATTTTGGCGCCGGCAAGGCATCGAATCCGGGCGAATGCTTCGCAGAACCGATCCGGGATACGCCATCTTGAGGCAGGATCGCGGAATAGAGATCGAAGAATGCAGCAATGCATTCCAGGAATTCGGGCAAAGCGACCGGTATTGCTTGCCGATTACTGCATCATGCGGGTTTATTTCTGCCAGCCGCACCAATATTTCAAAGAGTTAGTCCGGTGCTCTAGGGAAAATCCCGATTGATCGGAAATATGGCGAGACGATGATGGTGAACCCAGCTTTGCGAACCTGAAAACAGACCATGAGAAAAGACGTTCGAAATGCGGCCAACCACTAGCAGGATCCTGATCGCCGACGATCACCAGGCCATGCGCCAGGGCGTACGGACCTTGCTGGAATCGCATGCGGGCTTCCAGGTCATCGGCGAAGCCGGTGACGGGCGAGAGGCGCTGAATCTGGCGATCGAGACTACGCCGGACATCGCCATCCTGGACTATTCGCTGCCGCTGATGAACGGGCTGGAACTGACGCGGGCGATCAAGCACGCGCTGCCGCGCACCGAAATCCTGATCTACACGATGCACGACCGCGAAAGCATCCTGATCGACGTGCTGCGCGCCGGCGCGCGGGGTTATGTGCTGAAGTCCGACAGCGGCACGCATCTGGTGGCCGCGGTGCGGGCACTGGCGAACCGCAAGCCCTATTTCTCGGGCGCGATCTCGGAAACGCTGCTGGAGCACTTCATTGAGAGCGACCATGAGGCCAACCGGGGGATCACCCTGACCGCGCGCGAGCGGGAGATCGTGCAGCTGATCGCGGAGGGCAAGCTGAACAAGCAGATCGCGCACATCCTGGAAATCAGCGTGAAGACGGTCGAGACGCACCGCGCCGCGACCATGCACAAGCTGAAGATCAGGACGACTGCCGAGCTGGTACTTTACGCGGTTCGGAACAATATCGTTGAGCCGTGACGCGGCTCTTGGCCGTATCGTCGGTACGGCGCTGCGGGAAATAGGCGCCGATATGCGTGCCGTTCAGGCGGCGCTCCACGCTGAACATCCCGCCAAGCCCCTCCACCCTTTCGCGCATGCCGGCAAGGCCGACGCCGACCGCTTCGCGCATCCGGCCCTCTGCGATGTCCGCCGGGATACCGATCCCGTCGTCCTCTACCTCCAGGGCAAGATACTTGTCCACACTGCGCAGGCGTACTTCCACCGAGCTGGCGAAAGCATGCTTGCCGACATTGACCAGCGCCTCCTGCGCCACGCGGTAGAGCGCCAGTTCCAGATCGGCCGAGGGGCGAAGATAGCCGGCCAGGTTGTGGAACCGCACGTTCAGCCCGGTTCGCCGCGCGAAGCCTTTCAGGAACGCGCCCAGCGCCTCGACGATGCCGCCGGCCTCCAGCTCGGGCGGATGCAGCACGTAGCTCAGCGTGCGCATCTGGTGCTGCGCGGTGCTGATCGCGCGCTCGATCTCCACGCAGGCCTGTTCGATCGTCTCGAACGTATGCGCCTTGCGCACGGTTTCCAGCGTGACTTGCGCCAGCGCCAGATATTGCGAGGTGCCATCGTGCAGATCGCGTGCGATGCGGCGGCGTTCCTCATCCTGCGCGCGGAGCAGTTTTGCCTGTTGCGCACGGCGGGAGCAGCGCTGGCCCACGGCGTTCCGCTCTCCCTCCAGCGCGACGAGCATCTGGCCCATCGGCCCGGACATGCGGGTGGCATGGATCGTCACCACATCGGGATCGGACGCCAGCAGGCGATAGGACCGCGTGGCGGACAGAACGCCGCCGTAGAGTACGCTTGTTAATTGATCGCGGACTTCCGCGCGGCTTGTCTCGTCGATCGGAAGACGGTCCAGCGCAGCCTCGAAAGGGGCACCGACAATGGAATTTCGGTGATCGGGGCCCGCCAGAAACCGCATGGTGCGGGCAAGGTTCGCGGTTTGCACCCTGCCATCGCAGCCGACCGTGAAGATATCGATGGGGAGTGCGAGCATGAGTTGCTGCACCACTGCCACAAGTCCGGTATTTTCTTTTGAAATCCTGGCGAGGGGTAAATCGATTACGACGGATTCACTGCCAAAATTCGCATTCGTCATGCGTTGTGCCTCGTATCCGCACCCGCTTAGGGCAGTACATCTATTAGCAAATTCAAGTAAGGTACTCCATCGATATTGCATATACCTCCAAAGTCTATCGCCGTGCTGACGGATTCGTCCTGCACCGCAGACCATCGCATGGGTGCGTTTTCTATGAACAATGCGATGTTAACTAACAAAAGCTACGAAACCCCATGGATTCGCGGGGCTCCACAGGCGCGAGTTAGCCTTCAAAAAGGAATGTTGATCGCTTGTGCAGCGCAGCATGCAAAAGGTTGCCGTCGCCTAAATCAGATATCTTGCCTAATCCATTGAACGCGAAGTCTTCGCCAGAAAACGTTCATGACAATTTCTTTGCATGCTTTTGCGCGAATCGATTCGCGCAAATCGCGGCCTGAATGACATCTGCTTACGGCGTGGCATTCATTGATGCCTGCGCAACAGGATCGGGAATTTTTCTTTTCGGAATTGTTTCCGGTAGTTGCAAAATCTTCAGCTTAAAAAAAGATTCACCCTCTTGGTCCCGCCGCAAGACATGCCTTCCGCAAATTTGCGGCCGTGGCTTGACGAATGTCCGATGGCGGCGGCAAACGGCGGTCCGTTCCCAGATCCGGAGAAGCCTGCATGTCCGCACCGCAGTCCCGCGAAGCCGTTGGCCCGCACTATTCGATCGCGGCGCTGCGTGAGGCGCAGGCCCTGTCTTGGCGCGCGCTGGACGCGATCGCCGCGCAAGTCCGGCCGGGCATGACGGAGGGCGAGGCGCAGGCCGCCGGTCTTGCCGTGCTGGAAGAACTGGGGATGGAGCGTTCGTGGCATCCGCTGCTGATCCGCTTTGGCAGCAATACGCTGAAGATCTTCAGCGACCGTTCTTCCGGCGATGCGGTGCTGGCGGAAGACGACATCTTCTTCATCGATATGGGCCCGGTGTTCCTGGGCCACGAAGGCGATGTCGGCGCGACGTTCACGGTGGGCGCCGATGCGGAGATGCAGGCCTGCGCCGAAGCAGTGCGCGTGCTGTTCGACCGGGTGCGCGCGATCTGGGATGGCGGCGCGGTATCCGGCCGCGCGCTTTACGAACGCGCGGCAGAAGAGGCGCAGGCGATGGGCTGGGTGCTCAACCTCGACATTCGCGGGCACCGCGTCAGCGACTATCCGCATTCGGTGCACAAGGGCGGCAATTTGGGCGATTTCGATGCCGTTCCGGGGACCGGGTTGTGGATTCTGGAAATGCAGATCCGCCATCCCACGCGGCCTTTCGGCGCGTTTCACGAGGATCTGCTCGTCTGAATGATTTTGCCGGTGCCGCGCTGAAAATGCCCGTGGGGGCATTTTTCAAACGACCTCAACCGCGCGCCGTCTTCCGCTTGATCCAGATCTGATAGGGGATCTGCACCAGCACGCCGTTCAGCAGGAACAGCAGGACGGCGGCGGAGATCGCCTTGTTGGCGTGGTTGGCGCCGGCCAGCGCCAATGCGATGCCGGGATGGCGCATGGATGCGGCGAAGGCCAGCGTCGAACGGTTGGCAAGCTCCGGCCCGCCCAGCAGATGCCCGCCGATCAGCGCGACCACGACCACGGCGCCCATGGCCAGCACCGTGCCGTCTCCCACCAGTTTCATCATCGCCGGGAACACCGCGATCAGCACTGGCACGAAGGCCAGTACCAGCATGACGTTCGCAATCATCGTCAAAGTGCGCGGCAGGGCGGGGGAAACGTTGTGCAGCACGGCGCGGCCCAGCAGCAGCCCGATGGCCAGCGGAATCGTCAGCCCGATCAGCAGATTGTGCGCCACCACCGCCATCGGGAACTGGGCCTGCACGTGGTAGAATCGCGCTCCCCAGGCGCCCAGTACCGGCACGAATACCAGCGCCAGCAGCGCCCCGGCCGCCTGCAGGCCGTAGGCATAGCCCGCATGGCCGCCGAACTTCAGGGCCTTGCCCGGCACCAGCGGCGGCACGGGAGAGATGGCCATCAGGAAAATCGCCGCCTTTGCCGCGTGAGAGATCGGGCACAGCGCGATCACGATGATCGCGGCGATGACCGGAATGACGACGATCGCCAGCATCGCCCGCCCCAGCAAGGCGGGCCGGGTGAGCACATAGGCGAAGTCTCCCCGCGAAGAGGCAATGCCCGCGGACATGACCAGCAGGGCGATGCTGCCGGTAAGCAGCAGCGGAATCAGATGCCGGGCAATTTCCATCGGTCAATCCTCCCCTTGGGAATGCAGGTCATGATCGCCGTTTCGCGCGGCGATTTTCATCGGGGAAACCCCGGAGGCGGCGGGCGGATTGCATCCAGTAAGGGTGGCAGGGTGGGGCAGTCCGGCTGGCGCCGCGAAATTCGCTCTTTCGCGAATTTCCAAACTGACTCTCAGAACGCCTCGCCAATGCCGAAGTAGACGGCGTGCGAATCCTTCCCCATCGCGAAGTCCAGCCGCAAGTTGGTGCCCGTCTGCTGCGAGGCGCGGAAACGCAGGCCCATGCCGGCGCTCGGCAGGATCTTGGTATTGCCGACATCGCCGAGACTGTCGGCAATTCCGCCCACGCCCGCGAAGAATACCGCCCCGAATTTCCCGCCCAGATGCTGGCGCCATTCGGCTTGCGCCGCCCATGAGGCGCCGTCGCGATAGCGGCCCATCTCGTACCCGCGCAGATCGCTGTTCTGGCCGTACATGCACAAGTCGTAGAACGGCCCGCCCTTCGATACCGCGCACATCCCCCCATGCAGCGCCAGCGTGCCGCCGGACGTCACCGGAAAGAACACATTCGCGGCGGCCTGCCACTTGTTGTAAGTGAAGTCGCTGCCCAGCCAGTCGGTATTGAACAGGCCGACCACCGTGACATTCACCCCCTTGCGCGGGGCGAACTGATTGTCGCGGCTGTCGAAATCGATGGCGGGGCCAAGGCCGGAAATCTGGCTGTCCAGCACGCCTTTCGGCAGGTTCAGATCGGGAAACAGCGGATTTTCGCGTTCGATCCGCGAATTGATCTTCATCAGCTGAAAGCGGGGGCCGATGTAGAGATTCTTGGCCAGCCGGTACTGGCCTTGCGCCATCACCAGCGTGCCCTTGTCCTGCATGTCCACCGAAACGCCGCGCGCGCCGGCATTGGGGCCGATGCCGTAGAAGTTCACGTTGACGTTGGCATAGCCGCCGAACAGCAGGACTTTGAAGCGATCATGGGCCAGCGCCATGCTGTGCACCAGCCCGCCGCCCCAGCTCTTGTTGCTGGTGTAAAAGCCGCCGCCGCCGGTGACCCAGGGCTGCTCCGATCCGTTGGGATTGTAGAACATCACGCCGGCCAGCATCAGGCCGGCGCCCAAGGTCGGGTTCGACATCGGGATGGGGACGACCAGCAGGTCGGGCTTCATCTTCTTCTTTTCGGCGGGATTAGCATCAGGCGCTGCGGCCTCATCCTTCCGGGCGGCCTTGTCGTTGCCCAGCGCCGTGCCGGCGGTGACGGCATCGGTCGCCACCTGCTGCACTTGCATCTGCTGCTGGGCGAGAGCGGGGAAAGACACGGAAAGGGCCAGAGAAGCGATCAGCGAGGCAGCGCGTAGCCGGCGGCAGGGCCGCTTGCCGGGGACGATTGAGGGCATGTCCGCTGCTCCCTTCGCTGTGCCCTTCCGTGCCGGGCTACTCGGCCATCGCTCTACTGGCCATCGCTCTACTCAGTGGCCGCCGCCGGCGCGGCTTGCGGGGGCAGGTTCATCTTCAACGGCACGGTCACGCTGAACATGGCGACAGTGCCTTCCTGGCGGCGCTTGGCGTCGAATTCCTGCAGCACGCGCAGGCGGAACGTCGTCGGGCTGCGGCCCAGTACGGTGTTATAGGCCACGGTTCCGCCCAGTGCCGCCACTTCGCCCTCGAACGGCCCCAGCTTGGCGCCGGAACCGGTATCGGCGCTGATCTGCTTGAACCAGTAGCCCTGGATCCCGGCCGAGAACTTGGGAGAGAAGGTCTTCTCCACCGCGCCTTCCAGGTGGAACTCGTTGCCGCTGTTATAGTCGGTGTAGGTGTTGGTGCCGTTGAACGTCACCCCCGCCTTGGCGGAAAGGTCCCAGCCCGACTTGGTATCGTGCCAGCTCGCCGCCAGCGAGGCGTCGCCCGCCCAGCGGTGGAAGGAGATGTTTGCCAGCTGATCCTCGCGGTAGTGGCCGACGGGAATGTTGACGAAGCTGCTGGCGGTGAGGTGAAACTTGTCCCAGGCCCAGCCCAGCGACGCGGTGGCGAGCGGATCGCCCACCGTCAGCGTGCTATCGCGGACCGAGCGGGTGATGCTGTTGCCCAGCGGCCCGGTTACCGTCAGATCGGCTTTGACCATGGGGGCCGCCACCGGCATCGTACCGCCCAGCGCCACCGTGCCGCCCAGGAAATTGGTCGAAGGCACCCATAGCAGCGTGACGAACTGCGCGACGATCACCGAATCGAGCCCGGCCGCGACTTTGCCGCCCACCACCAGGCTCTTGTCGGCATCGACGCCGCCGTCGTAGTAATAATAGGTGCTGTCGATGTAGACGCCTTCGACCGGTGGCTGCACCGCCGCCGCCGGCCCGCCCGAACCCAAGAGGTAGATGCTGGCGCCGCCCTCGGTCGCCAGCGCCGGCGTGGCGGCGGCGAACAGGCCGGCGGCCCCGGCGATAGAGATGAGATACGCGCTCTTGCGGCGATGCTGTGAATTCAAGACGGCCATGGCCCGCTCCTGCCCTGTTTCCCCGCGATTGTGCAGGACCGGCAGCGCCGCCTGAATCGGGGTTTACCCCCGGTTTCGGCTACGCGCTTACCGGGGTGGCGGAGCGGAACCCTTTATGGTTCGACGATATTGTTGCGCACCGCGTAGAGCACGAGTTCGGCCGTGGTGCGGATCTTCAGCTTGTGCATGGCGGCGGCGCGGTGCGTTTCCACCGTTTTCACGCTGATCTCCAGGATATGTGCGATCTGCTTGTTCAGCTTGCCCTCGGCGATCAGCTGCACGATCTCCCGCTCGCGCGCGGTGAGGGTGATGGCCTTGTCCGGGCCGTGATCGCTTTCGATGAAGTGTTCCAGCAGCGTTTCGGAGATCGCGCCGGAGAAATAGGGTTTGCGCTTGGCCAGCGCCTTGACCGCGGTGACCAGATGCGTGCCGCTGTCGGACTTCAACACATAGCCCCGCGCGCCGGCGCGCAGCACGTCGATCAGGATGCTTTCGCGGTCATGCATCGTATAGATCAGGATCTCGGTACGCGGCAGCGCGTGCTTGATCGAGCGGGTGAGTTCCAACCCGTTCATCAGCGGCAGCGAATAGTCGAGAATGGCGATGTCCGGCTTGGTTTCCATCGCAAGGTTCAGCGCTTCCCGCCCGTCGCCGGCTTCCGCAATGATCTGGAAGACGGGATCGGATTCGAGCAGGGTCCTTACGCCCTGACGCATCGCCTGATGATCGTCGGCGATGAGTATCCTGCTTGTGGGCTGATGCATGAGAACCCCCTTTCCCCTGTTTCGTGTTCAGGCGGTCCGTTCTCAAGGTCATGAGCGCGGACCCTCATCATCGTCGCACTACCGAGACGTTCAATCAGGGTTTTCCCTAGGATCGGGGAGCATATGTGTGAACCGTCCACGAAGGCCAGAAAGAAAGGCTATCCCTTTGTAATACTGCATATTAGTGACAACGATTGTCATGCGTAAAGGGCGTGAAGGCGACGATCCGGAAAAACAGGATAGGCCAAATGCGAAATGGGCCAAATGCGAAATGGGCCAAATGCGAAATGGGCAGGTGCCGAAGCACCCGCCCATCCTGCTGCCCACCGCCTCGCCTGCGGCAAGGGGGCTCAGTCAACCGCCATTGCGGCAGCGGCCAGCTTTTCGAGGTCGAGGTACTGTTCCTTTTCGACGGACACGCCCACACCGCGGATGGTTCCGTTCTTGAACTCGCCGGGCGAGGCATATTCCTCGCTGACGGCATCGCCGCTGTCGCGCCCGATGCAGAGACCGTCGCCGGAAAGCGTGAACTTGCCGAGTTGGGTCTTCATGTCGCCGGAATCGACGGCCTGCTCGTTGACGTAGAGCGTGGTCTTGCCGAGCGACTCTCCGTATTCACCGGCCTTTTCACGGATGAACTCCATGCCCAGCGAATAGGTGCCGGGGGCCAGCTTGTCCGAAGAGAACTTTTGTTCCGGCTTGATGCCGAGGAAGTTGTAGACGTAATGCAGCTTGCCGTCCTTGATGAACAGCGAGTGCCCGCCGAAGCGTGAGCCATGGGCGAAGATCACGCCTTCGGTCGTGTCGGTGATATCGACATCGGCGATGATCTTGTACGAACGCCCGCGCACGTTGACGGCCACGCCTTCCGGAACCGGCGAAGTGCCGGGATAGTAGATGTAGCGTTCGCGCGGCGCTTCGGTGGAGGGGCGTTCGGTGCCCAGCACTTCGGCGGCGCTGCGATCGTCGAGCGGGAGGACGTTGTTGGCGTCCGCTTCCTCGAACCACGCCTTGATCAGCGCTTCCAGCTTTTCGGGATGCTCCTTGGCAAGGTCGATCGATTCCGAGCGATCCTCATCGACATGGTAGAGTTCCCAGTCATCCTGGTCGAAGTGGCCCTTGCTGGTGAGCGGCGCGTGGATGGCGGCGGCCTTCCAGCCGTCTTCCCAGATGCCGCGGGTGCCGAGCATGGCGTAGTACTGGCGCTTCTTCTGCGTCTTGCCGTCCGCTTCGAAGCTGTACTTCATCGACACGCCGGACAGCGGATGCTGCTTCACGCCGCGATAGCTGTCGGGCATCTCGATGCCGATGCATTCGAGCAGGGTGGGCACCAGATCCACTGCGTGGTGGTACTGGTTGCGCACTTCGCCCTTGGCCTTGATGCCCTTGGGCCAGTGGATGACCATCGGGCAAGCGGTGCCGCCGGCATATTCCGAATAGCGCTTGAACATCTTGTACGGCGCGGAGAACGCCGCTGCCCAGCCGGTGGGATAGTGGTTGTAGGTTTCCGGCCCGCCCAGCACGTCGAGATACTTGAGGTTTTCCTCGATCGAGTCGGGATAGTTGTTGAAGAACTTGTTTTCGTTGACCGAACCGTTCGGGCCGCCTTCGCCCGATGCGCCATTGTCCGCGCAGTAGAGGATAATGGTGTTGTCCAGCTGGCCGCTCTGTTCCAGATAGTCGATCAGCCGGCCGACCTGCACGTCGGTATATTCGGACATGCCGGCATAGACTTCGGCCATGCGCGAAAAGAGCCTCTTCTCCTCGGCGCTCAGTTCCTCCCAGGGGCGGACATAGTCGGCCGGGTTAGCCTGATCCTCGCGGACCGGGTTGAAGTCTTCCAGCTTGGTGCCGGCGGGCAGCAGGCCCTTCTCGATCATCCGCGGCACGATCCACTTGCGATAGGCGTCGTAGCCGTCGTCGAACTTGCCCTTGTACTTGTCCGCATATTCCTTCGGCGCATGGTGCGGGGCGTGGTTGGCGCCGGGGCAGAGCCAGGTGAACCAGGGCTTCGAAGGGTTGCTGGCCTTCTGGTCGCGGATCATCTGCATGGCCTGATCGACGAGGTCCTTGGACAGGTGATAGCCGTCCTCGGGAAGATAGGGCTGGTCGATGAACTTGTTGTCCTCGGCCAGGTCGGGATACCAGTTGTTGGTCTCTCCGCCGAGGAAGCCGTAGTACCGGTCGAAGCCCTTCTGCAGCGGCCATTCGCTCTTCGGCCCGCCGGAACAGATATCCTGTTCGGGCACGTTGTGGTCCTTGCCCAGCCAGAACGTGCTGTAGCCGTTGTCCTGCAGCATCTGGCCGATGGTCATGCAGTTTTCGGGCACGCGGCCGCTCCAGCCCGGAAAGCCGTTCGATGCCTCGGTAATGCAGGACATGCCGTTCAGGTGATGGTTGCGGCCGGTCAGGAAGCAGGAGCGCGTGGGCGAGCACAACGCGGTGGTGTGCCACTGGGTGTAGATCAGCCCGTTGTCCGCCAGCTTCTGCAGCGTGGGCATATTGATGCCGCCGCCATAGGGCTGCCATGCCGCTTGGCCGGTATCGTCATAGAGCACGATCAGAACGTTCGGGGCGCCTTCGGGGGCCTTGGGTGGCAGGAACGGCTCCCAGTCCGCTTTCGAATCGCGAATGTCGAGCTTGATGACGCCTTTGAATTCCTTCTGGGCCACTGCCAGTCTCCTTCGGTGTCGATAATCGTCCGCTGCGGCGGCCGCAGCGCGCAAATGCCGCCGGAAAATGTGTGACGCGCCGTGTTCAAGGACATCCGGCGGCTCGGCGACGCGCCACGACATCAGGAAGTAACCGGATCGCCGGGCGAGGCCATCGGGACTTCTCCCGAGGAAGCTGCCGAGATTCCCCGATGCGCCCCCGAAATGTCCCCGCAAATGGAACGCGCAGGCCGCCATCGGGCCAGTCATCGGGAAAACCCCCAGGCGAACACAAGGAAATTGCCCATGGCCAAGTCCGATGCGGGCAGGCGAGTCTCGCAAGGGTCTCGGCCGAAGCGCCGATGAGCGCAGGAGGACATGATGAGGGGACTTCACACCTGCCGGAGACTGCTGCCGGCGGCAGCCCTGCTGGCTCTGACAGTATCGGTCGCTCCGCTGCGGGCGCAGGAGGCGCAGCCGGCGGCGAATCCCTCCGCCGAACCCACTTTGAGCGATTCCAGCGGGGCCGGGGCCGGGGCCGGGGAGGGCGGCGCGTCCGAAGGGCAGGCGCTGGCGGACAAGCTGGCCAACCCGGTTTCCAGCCTGATCTCGGTGCCGTTCCAGTCGAACTACGACTGCTGCTACGGCCCGCGCGACGGGGATCGCTACACCCTGAACATCCAGCCGGTAATCCCCTTCGGCCTGTCGAAGGACTGGAACGTGATCGCCCGCACCATCGTGCCGATCATCAGCCAGGGTGAGTCGCAGCCGGGCGAGGGCGGGGCCACCGGCTTCGGCGATGTGCTGCAAAGTTTCTTCTTCTCGCCCAAGGAGGCGAAGAACGGGATCGTCTGGGGCGTGGGCCCGGCGATACTGTGGCCCACCGGCGCCTCCGAATTCAGTGCGCAGAAGTTCGGCGCCGGCCCGACGGCGGTTCTGCTTCGCCAGAAGAAGGGCATCACCGTGGGCATTCTGGCGAACCACATCTGGTCGTTCGCGGGCAAGTCTTCCTATCCCGATGTCAGCCAGACGTTCCTGCAGCCCTTCATCACCAAGACGCTGCCCGATTCCACCAGCTTCGCGCTCAATACCGAGACCAGCTACGACTGGAAGGCGAAGCAGTGGACGGTGCCGATCAACCTTTCGGTCAGCCACGTGGTGAAGTTCGGCAAGCAGCCGGTCAGCCTGGGCGTTGGCGGGCGCTACTATGCGGAAAGGCCCCAGTTCGGCCCCGAATGGGGCTTCCGCTTCGTGATGACGCTGCTGTTCCCCGAATGATCGGGCAACGAAAGGGGCGGATAGAGGATCAATCCCGCCCGATCTCGGAAGTATTCCGGATGGGTCCGGCAATCGGAACAGTCGATACATGCAAGGACACCGGGGCGCCGTCCGTGCCCGCCCGGTAAAACCCACGCGCCGGCACCGGCCCGCTGCTTCAGGAGAGTGACTCTATGGGACGTTCCGCCTCATTCGGACTGGCAGCATTGGGCCTGGCGCTATGCAGCCCTGCGCTCATTCCCGCCGTCCATGCCCAATCCGCCACGCCGCCCGCGACGGCGGACGCCTCCAATCCCATCGATCCGGCGGCGATGCAGGCGATGGACAAGATGAGCGCGGCACTGCTGACGCTGAACGCCTTCCGGATCGATGCCGACGTCACGACCGAGCAGGTGTTGACGACCGGCCAGAAGATCCAGTTCGGCGGCACCGTGCAGATCCTGGCCCAGCGGCCGACCGCCTTCAAGATCGTGGCCGATTCCGACTTGCAGCGGCGTGAGATGTTCTATGACGGGAAGACTTTCACGATCTTCGCGCCGCGGCTGGGCTATTACGCCAGCTTCCCCGCGCCGTCCTCGATCGGGCTGACGATCGACAAGGCGCGCAACGATTTCGGTATCGAACTGCCGCTGGCCGACCTTTTCACCTGGGGGACCGACCAGACCTTCCGGTCGCGCGTGAAGGAGGCCATGGTGATTCGGCCCGAGACCATCGGCGACCGGAAATGCATGCACTATGCCTTCCGGCAGGAGAAAGTGGACTGGCAATTGTGGGTGGAGGACGGCGCGATGCCGCTGCCCTGCAAGATCGTGATCACCAGCAAGGAAGATCCGACGATGCCGCAATATACCGCAGTGCTGCGCTGGACCACGCAGCCGCCGCCGAGCGCGGCCGATCTGGCGTTCAATCCGCCGGCGGACGCCCATCGTATCACTATGGCGGACATCAAGACCGCCGCCGGTAAGGGAGATGCACAATGAGCGCGATCGTCAGTGCGCCTGTGGCGCTGGTAGCCGGGCTGGTGCTGGGATTGGATGGGCTATCCTTGCCCATGACCGTGGCGGCGCCGTTCTCCGATGCAACTCTCAGCGGATCGGGAGGCGAAGTGGCCTATGGCGCGCCACCCCATCGCGGCGGCGGCGGTGCGCGACCGGCAGGGCGACCGGCTGGCGGCGGCGGTGCCCGCGCCGGTGGTGCCCATGCCGGCGGGGCCCATCCGGGCGGGGCAGGCGGCCGGCCCGCTGTGCGCGGCGGGGCGCAGACCAACATCAACCACACCGCGAACGCCAACCGGAACGTCAATCGCAATGTGAACCGCAATGTGAACCGGAACGTCAACGTGGACGTCCACAACGACTATCACGGCCATGGCGGTTGGGACGACGATTGGGACGATCACTGGCATCCGGTGGCCACGGCGGCCGCCGTCACCGCAACGGCCATGGTGGTTGGCTCCATCGTCCGGAGCATTCCGCCCAGCTGCTCCACCGTGGTGGTCAATGGCGTCAGCTATTCGCAGTGCGGCAGCACCTGGTACCAGCCGCAATATGCCGGATCCTCGGTCCAGTATGTGGTCGTCAACCCGCCGCGTTGACATGGTCTGACCGGGCTGGCGCCGGGCTCCGGGCAAACGCCCGGCGTCCGGCGCTGCCGCGCAATGTGACGGGGTACTTCCGGTGCAATAACGGGGAAGACGCGCGATGACTCTTGCCATGATTTTGAAGCTGCTGCTGGTGCTCAGCGTCGTGCTGATGGTGCTGGGGCTGGCGCTGCGCGCGAAGGCGGCGGATGCGCTCTATTTCGTCACGCACTGGCAACTGGGCCTGCGGGCCTTCGTGTCGATATTCGTGGTGGTGCCGTTGATCGCCATCGCCATGGCAAAACTGTTCGATCTCAATCCGGTGGTGAAGGCGGCGATGGTGGCGATCGCGCTCTCTCCGCTGCCGCCGATCCTGCCGGGCAAGATGATGCGCGCCGGCGGCCGGGCCTGCTATGTGACCGGCTTGCTGGTGAGCACGACGCTGCTGTCGATCGTGGTCACGCCGCTGGGGCTGATTCTGGCGGGCGACATCTTCGGGCTGGACGTCGGGATTTCCACCAAGCAGGTCGTCACCACCCTGGGCATGACGATCCTGTTGCCGCTGCTGGCCGGGTTCGGCGCCGCCGCGTTCCTGGGATCTTCCGTAGAGGCCGCCAGCCGGGTGATCAGCAAGCTCGGAACTGTGCTGCTGGTCGCCGTCGCGCTGGTGCTGCTGGTCAGGCTGGCGCCGGCGATGTTCGATGTGATCGGGCAGGGCACGCTGGTGGCGCTGCTGGCGATGAGCATCGCGGGGCTGGCTTCGGGTTATCTGCTGGCCGGCAGCGACCGGGGAGACAAGATGACGCTGGCGCTGGCATCCGCCACCCGGCACCCCGGCGTCGCGCTGGCCATTCTGCTGCAGAATTTCCCGGATGCCCAGTTGGCGCCGGCCGCGATCGTGCTGTCGCTGCTGATCTCGCTGGTGATCTCGGTGCCGTTCATGCGAATGATGAAGGACAAGCCTTCCGCAAGCGTCTGACTTATTAGAGCATTTTCTAATCAGGTGGAATCACCTGATGACTCGGAAAATGCGACAAACCAAAAACTTAGAGCGGTTGATCCGATGCAATCGGATCGGAAACCGCTCTAGGGAAATGCCCTGCCGGGCATTTCCCAACTTTGGCCGTCAGAACGAAGCCTGCACCAGGATCGCCGGGCCGTGCAGCTTGTAGCGGACGCGGCCGTCCCAGCGGTCCTTGTCCACGCCCAGCCGATAGTCGACGTAGCGGTAGATCACGCCCAGCGCGATGTTCTTCACGATCGAATAGTTCACGCCGGCCTGGGCGTTGAGCAGCCGGCCGTCGTACTGGTCGATCTTCAGCGAAAGATAGTCGGCACGGGCGTTCAACTGGACGCGCGGGGCGATCTTGTAGGTGCCGAACAGGCCAAGCGTTGGCAACGGCGCCAGCACGTCCCTGCGCTTGGATGAGATCTGGATGCCTTGATTGCCGCCCTGCGCCGCTATGCCCATGTCGAACTTGGTGGCGTGAAGGCCGATCGCTGCGCCCAGTTCCAGGTTCGGCTTCTGAACGATCGCGTATCCTATCGTGAGTCGATAGATGTCGCTGTCGAACGTGCTGCGGACCGCCGCGTTCAGCGGGTAGGTTTCGCCGTCGAAATTGATTTCCCGTCCCAGGTTGACGTTGCCGGTGCGGTTAAGTTTGAAATAGTCAGCGCCTACGATCACCCGGCCGAAGCGCGCGCCGGCCGAGACGGAGGGCAGGATCTTGTCGTTGTCCAGCCCCAGATCCTTCTCGAAGTCGATGTCCGTTGCCACTTCGGTCTGCGTCTTGGTGGCGACGCGCACGTTGGTGTCGATCTTCGGGAAATAGGCGGCGGCGTTGATCCAGTACTTGTTGTCCAGCGTCTGGGCATGGGCCGTGCCGCCCACGATCGTCGCGGCGGTCAGGACCAGCGGGAGCGCTCGCGCAACCGGCAGGCGCCGACGTTCCGCCAGGCCTTCCTGCCCGGGACGGAAAATCGAATTCACGCGTGAAGCTCTCGATTCCATGGGTCACCTCCTGTTTGATACGGTCTGTCCGATGCGGCGGCAGGCCGCGTTGCAATATGCGAGTGGCGAACGCCGCAGCCCCGGCACGGAACGAACCGCCACATCGCTTGTCAGCCAGCCCATGGACGGGCGCGCGCCCACAATCTTAAGGAACACGGCTCTTGCGGTCTCCGAACCGGGATCCGCCGTTTCACCGCATTGTTCCAGAGCCAGATTGCGCACCGGGAAGTCTACCTAAGTCATGGGATTATCGAAGGATAAGCCGGCGGGGCTTACCCGCGTATCAGGGCATTCCCATGGATTCCATCGGGGAAACCCCTACTCCGCTTCCCGATGGCGAAACTGCGGGATGACCCTGAAGGGGCAGGGGCGGCGCTCACTCGGTCCCGGCAACGCCTTGCGGGGTGCGCCAGCGGTCGTAGTTCGCACGGGGTTCGCCGTGGAGCGACTGGCTGAGCAACTGCATCGGGAACTGGGATTCGCGGATGCCGCCGCCGGTCGGGCGATCGATGTCCATGATCAGCATCAGCGACAGGACGACCAGCAGGTTCATCACGCAGGCGAGATAGAAGCTGGCGCGGTTGCGGATGATGTAGCCGATGATCACCGCCGCCACCATCACGTAGAGGATCAGCACCCAGAACACCTCATCCGGCACATGCGCCGACCGCCCGGTCTTGCGCGAGGTATCCATGTCGATCACCGAATTGATGGACGACAGGAACGTGCTCGACATGTCGAGGTGCTTGATGCTGTCGAACCCGGCCAGCGATGCGGCCCAGATGTCGTTGATCAGGGCATCGTTCTTCGCCAGTTCCGTTTTCATTTCGGAAGGAGAGGGGGTTGCAGCCAGCTTGATGCGGTTGTCGGTATAGTCGATCAGCAGCAGGCTCAGTCGTTCGCGATTGGGCGGCGGCAGCACCTGGGTCTGCAGATAGGCGGTGCCGATCGCGTTGGCCTCTTCCAGCACCAGCCCGCGCCGCGTCTCGAACCGGTCCACCGCCAGCGCGAAGGTGAAGCCCAGCAACAGCGCCAGCAGGCCCAGGATCGCCGGCACGATGGCGCCGTTCACATCGTCGTCGCTGGACGTGTCGGCATTGTTGGCGGCCTTCTGCTTTTCCACCCGGCGCCCCAGATGCGCGCCCAGCCAGGTCAGCCCGATCACGACCAGCAGCAGGACGATGCCCAGCGGCAGAATGGGAAGTCCGAACAGCGGTTTGGGCAGGTCCATCATCGGCGTGTTTCCTTGACGTTGTCTTAGGCGGGCAGTCCCCGGCGAAATGCATGTTCCGCGCGCCTTGGAAGAATGGATATCGGGGCTAGCCCCGAGTGCGCGGCGGGAATGTCCGCCCGTCCGGCATCGCCGTGCCTTACCTAGACCAGCCGCGTCGCGATGGCCCAGAACAGCATGACACCGGCTAGGGACATCAGCAGGGCAATATAAAGCACCGATCGGCCAAGCCGGAATTTCCCGGCCCGCGCAACATCGCGCAAGGTGGCCCAATAGCTGACCGTGCCCAGAACCATCGCCGCGGTTCCGGTTCCGGCCAGGAACATGCCGACATGCTGCGGGCTGTTCGTTGCCGCGATCTGGTTGTTGTCCGCCAGGCCCTGCAGGAACTTGTAGATCGTGAAACCGAAACTCAGCATCGAGAGCGAGGTGCGGATCCACGCCATCAAGGTCCGGTCGGCAGCCAGCACGGTGCGTATGGCGCCAAGATCGGCGGGCAATTCGGGGGTGTGGGCGGAGCTATTGTCGCTTGCGGTCATCGGGGAACTCCCTGGCGCGGCTCGGGTCGGATTTTCGGGGATCAGACCGGAGGAGCAGACGGCGAACTGGCCTGCACGGCAGCCTCCTTGGCAGCCAGCGCTGCCTCCCTCTCGCGCTCCTCGCGCTCACGAAGCCCGTCGAGATCCTTATCCAGAAAATAGTTGAGAAAGGTACGCAGCACGGCGATGGTCGCCAGCTTGCCGATATCGTCCCAAGTCGGCGCGATCGTGGTTTCCACGATGTCCGCAGCCAGCTGGAAAGACAGGCCCGCCACCAGCCAACGCGCCAGCGAGAGCCACACCGGGCGCAACTGATCCTCACTGGCGTGAAACAGCAGCAGGCGAGTGAGGCCTATGGCGCCTTGGAACGACCCCATCGCGATGGCCAGTATGGCCAGCAGGTTCACGGCCAGCGCGACGTACTCGGCAAATTCGTGTAGAATTTCTTCCATGTTCCGGGTCCTTCCCGCGCCAATCCTCAAGGTAGAGGTCTGGTTGTTGGGGCGCGTTTTGCCCATCGGGTGAATCCCCGAGGTTGGCACACGATGCTTCCTGATGCGCTTGCGGAGGAGGGCGGAACGAGCTGCCGTCCGGGTCGTTTCACGCCCACGATGTGTCAGCACGGGAGTGAGACGCCATGCGCAAGACTTTCACGAAATTCGCCAATTTCGTCGCCGGCGCGGCGGGCAAGGCGCAGACCTTCATCATCGCGCTGGCCGTGGTGGTGGTCTGGGCGGTTTCCGGTCCCCTCTTCAAATGGTCGGACACGTGGCAGCTGGTCATCAATACCGGGACGACGATCGTCACCTTCCTGATGGTGTTCCTGATCCAGAACAGCCAGAACCGCGATGCCGCCGCGTTTCAGGCCAAGCTGGACGAACTGCTGCGCGCGGTGGAGAACGCGCGGGACAGCTTCATCGGCATCGAGCACCGCAGCGCCGAGGAGATCGACCGCCTGCGCGCCGCGCTGGAAAAGGAAACCGGGCAGGAGGAGGATGGTCACTCCGCCGCGCACGCCAGTGTCGGCCGGTTGCTCGATCGATATTGAGCGATAGGGCGCATGTCTGCGCAACATGATTGCTACAGACCGGCAATTATCGCTGGGATGGAGGTGAATAGCAGTCGAAATCCTGGCGCTATCCGGGTAACGTCGCAGCGTGGGTAGCAACGGTACAGGTCGATCGGCTGTCGTGGCCGTTGTGGTCGGCATTCTCTATTTCGGTCTGGCGGGGGCTGCTCTGGAACTGACCCAGGGTGCGGACGGATTGGCGACGATCTGGCCTTGCAGCGGAGTCGCGGTGGCCGGGCTGCTGCTGGCGCGGCCTGGGGCGGAGCGCATCGGCGTGGTGCTGGCGATCGCGCTGGCCAGCTTCGTGGCCAATATGCTGTGGGGCGGAGACCTGCGGATCGCGCTGGCCTTCACCTGCGCCAATGTGGTGGAGGCGCTGGTCGCCTACCGCCTGATGGCCGGGATCGGGCAGCCCGGCCGGAGCGGGGGCCAGTACGGTTCAGGCCAATACAGTGCAGGCCAGCGGGGCGAAAACCTCTTCACCATCACTGCCATCGCCCGGTTCTGCCTGGCGGTGGTGGTGGCGGCCACGGTCAGCGCGACGATCGCCTGCCTGCTTTCGGGCCGCGGTTTCGCGCTGATGTTCCTGTCCTGGCTGTTCACGGTGGCGCTGGGAATCATGATCGTGGTGCCGCTGATCATGAACTTCATGCAGGCCAGCGCCCGGCGCGAGCACAAGGGGATGAGCCTGCGCGAACTGATGCGCACGGTCATCGTGCTGGCACTGATCGCGGGAATCGCGGCGGCAGTCTTCTCGCAGACGACTTATCCGCTGCTGTTCCTGCCGCTGCTGGGCGTGCTGGTGGCCACCTATTTCCTCGGCCCCACCGGGGCGACGTGCAGCACATTGATCATCGCGGTGATCGGATCCTACGCCGCATGGCGCAACAGCGGCGCGATCACTTCGGGCCCGGCCGATCCCACCGGCACCGTGCTGTTCTTCCAGTTCTACCTTTTCGTCATGCTGGCATCGTCCTTGCCGCTGGCGGCGCTGATCGCCACGCGCGACCGCAGCTTTGCAGAGGTGGAGCGCGGCAAGCGCTGGCTGGAAATGTCCGAAAGCATTTCCAAGGTCGGCCACTGGCGGCTGGAACTGCCGTCGATGCGGCTGTTCTGGTCCAGCGAGATATTCCGCATCCACGGCCTTGTTCCGGGTGACGCGCCGCAAGTGGAAACCGCCATCGAGTTCTATCATCCCGATGACCGCGTGGTGGTGCGCAATTCGCTGAATGACTGCCTGGAGCGCAAGGAGCCGATGAGTTTCGAGGCGCGGATCGTCCGCGCGGATGGCGAATGCCGCTACATCTACAGCTGCAGCGAGGTGGAATGGCTGGACGATGGCACCCCGGTCGCGATCTTCGGCATCTTCCAGGATGTGACCGCGCGCGTGCTGGCGGCGATGGAACTGAGCAGCGCCCGCGCCGATGCCGAAGCCCGCGCGAACGAGGCGATTGCCTTGGCGGAAACCGATCCGCTGACCGGCATCGCCAATCGCCGCAAGGTCTTCTCGGTGCTGGAAGCGGAAGTGGAACGGGCAGAGGCGCAGGGCACGGATCTGGCGCTGGCGGTGCTGGACATCGACCGGTTCAAGCAGGTGAACGACCGGTTCGGCCATGCCGCCGGCGATCAGGTGATCCGCCGTATCGGGCAGATTTGCGCGATGATGATCCGCAATACCGATTTCGTCGGCCGGATCGGCGGGGAAGAGTTCGTGATCGTGCTGTCGGGCGTGGGCCCGGACATGGCCCTCGCCATGGCGGAGCGCCTGCGCCGGGCGATCGAGAACGAGGATTGGACACCGCTGGAGATCGACCGCATCACCGCCAGCATCGGCCTAGCCAGCCACCGGCCGGGGCTGGACCGGGACCAGCTTCTCGCCCGCGCGGACGGGGCGCTCTATCGCGCCAAGCAGGATGGGAGAAACCGGCTGCGCCAGGCCGCGTGAAGCGGGCTTAGAGCAGTTTCAACCCGACTGCGTCGGGTCGACTGCTCTAAGGTTTTGGTTTGGCGCATTTTCCGAGTCATCAGGTGATTCCACCTGATTAGAAAATGCTTTAGCGCAACCGGCCGGATTTCAGGGCAGATTTCAGGCCAGATGCTTCGCCGCGCAGATCACGACCGTGGCGACCAGCGATCCCAGCAGCGCCCAGCGCCATAGCCGGGCCACGCGCTGTCCGGACAGGTGGCGGGCCATGGCCGACGCCGCGATCGCGGCGACCGTCAGTGCCAGCCAGATCGTCGCCATCGGCCCGGTTTCCGCGACATGCGGCGCCAGCAGGGCCAGCACCGCCGTCAGCGTCAGCACCACCGGCTGGCCCCAGCAGACGCCGGCCCAGATCCGTTCCCACTGCGGCGCCGGGCGGCCCCGGTCGCGGCGGCGGGCGAGCCAGATCGTCACCCCGCTCGACGTCACGACGCAAAGCGCAAGGCCCAGCAGGCCATAGGCGATGCGCACGGGGAGGCCGCCGTACCAGCCGAAGTGCAGTTGGCCGATGCCGGTCAGCATCCGGGTGCCGACCACCATGTCCTGCGGGTGTTCCTCATGGATCGGCTTGCCCTGCGCGTCGAACTGCAGTTCGTCCTGCTGCACCAGCAGTTTCGGGCGGCCGGCGTGGATCGAAATGCGCATGTCGGCGCGGCCGGGGCGTTCCACAACCAGGCTTTGCGGCTCCGCACCCGGCGACCGGGCGCGGGCCTGCGCGATCAGCGCGGCCATGTCGGGCATCGGCACCGCCCGGGCATCGACCGGCGGCGGCGGTTCGAGGAACAGGGCGTAGACCTTGTCCATGTCCCCCCGGTAGAGCAGCAGGGATAGCACCGCGACGATCAGCGTGCTGAGCCCCAGCAAGGCGCCGGTCAGCGCCAGCGTGAAGTGAAAGGGCAGGGCCCAGACGCCCAGCCGGTTGTGCAGGTCCGCCTCCTGCAGTCGGCGCGATCCGCCCAGCCGCAAGTGGAAGGCATCGCGCACCACGCGCGGATGGGCGAGAATGCCTGACACCAGCGAGGATAGCAGCGCCACGCCGGTCAGCCCGACGATGAAGGCGCCCCAGCTGCGCGGCAGGTGCAGGCGGACGTGCAAGTCGATCAGGAATTCGGTCCAGGCTGCTTCCAGCGGGGCCAGGGCGCCGTCTTCGGCAATCGCCCAGGTCCGTTCGAAATCGGGCTTGTAGGCAATCAGCGTGGCGCCTTCCTTGGCGGTGCCGGGCATCGTCAGGTAGAGCGAGGCATCGGCCGGAACCTGCCGCGCGCCTTCGGCGATGGCGCGCGGCGGCGGCATCGGAAAGGTGCCGGGCGACAGGCGTGGCGGGAACCTCAAGCCGTTGCAGATCGGGTGCGAAAACGGCGATCGTGCCGGTCAGGCAGACAAGGTAGATCACTGCCGCGAAGGCCAGCCCCAGGACGGAGTGGCTGCTGAGCACCGCGCGCACGGTTTCCGGCGGGATCGGCCAGCGCCACTGTTTCTTGCGCGTATTGGCGGATGCCGTCTCGTTCATGCTGCGCCTCCCAGAACCGCGCCGCCCAGAAAGGCGAGGCCGAAGCCGACCACGCTGGTGCCCACCAGAACGGCGGTGGCGCGCAGCAGGCGGCGGTCGGCCAGTGTCCATGTCATCGCCAGCCCCCAGAGCACTGGCATCAGCAAGCCGCCAACGACGATGCGCGTGCGCGGGTCGCCCGGCATGTAGACGGTTACGCAAAACGCGACCGCCATGGCGGCGGTCATCCCCAGCGGGCCCGCCAGCAGCGTGCGCAGCACGCCGCGCCAGACGCGGCCGGGCTCATCCAGTGGTTCCGGCGCGGCATCGACTTCGCGCTGACGGCCGCCATTGCGGCGTACGCGGCCCTGCCAGATCACCCCCAGCGCGCCGATTCCCTCCATCACCAGTGCGAGGGCAAGGCCCTTTACCGGGCCGATCAGCCAGGCGGAGAGCACCGCCATGCCCACCAGCACGGCCCAGCCGCCCGCCAGATAGCCCGGCGCGGCGCCCGCGCGCTGCAGCCATGACCGGCGCAGCAGGAAGGCGCCCAGCGCGCCGCCGCCCAGCAGCAGCGCGCCGGCCAGCCAATTGGCCATAGGGCTCGTCAGCAGGCTCACCAATGCACTCCGGCGCCGATGCCGAAGGTCTGCGGATCGCCCAGGATCGCCTGGTGGATCGCGGCATATTCGTACTGCTTGTACTTCTCGTTGAAGAGGTTGCGCGCGAAGACGAAGACCGACCAGGTGCCGCTGTCATAGCCGACCTGCCCGTTGACCACGGTGCGCGCAGAAACCTTGTACTGCGCCTGATCCTGCCCGACGCCGGTGAAGACGGAGCTGCGGTAATTGGCGTTGAGGTTGCCGGTGAAGCCGCTGCCGAAATCGGCATTCACGCCGCCCGCCAGCGTCCAGCGCGGGGCATAGGGGAACTGCGTGCCGGTCAGGTCCACGGTGCTGGTGGCGCCGCTGGGCAGGTCGAAATCGTCGAACTTGGTGCGCACATGGCCGACCGAGGCATAGAGGCTGATGCCCCGGGTAACGGCGGCATTGGCCTCCAGCTCGAAGCCATAGAGGTGCGATCCGGCGGCGTTCACCGTGTTGTAGTCATAAGCATTGAGCCCGAAGTAGGCAGTGACCTGCTGGTCGCGCCACTTCATGTAGAAGACGTTGGCATTGATCACCAGCTTGCCGTCCAGCCATTTGGACCGCAGCGATCCTTCGTAGTTCCAGCTGAATTCCGGATCGTAAGGCACCAGTTCGGCGCGCGCCGGGTTCTGGCTGGACCCGCCCGAGCGATAGGCACGCTGCACGGTGAAGGCGGTGGTCAGATCCGGCGTCCAGTCCATGCTCACGCCCATCTTCGGCAGGAAGGCGTTGAAAGTGCGGCTGTTGGTGGCGAGCGGGGAGGAGGCATCGTCCACCAGCCCGAGCACGCCCTGATTGATCAGGTTGATGATGCCGGCATAGGCCGCGCCCATGAAGTTCGGGTTCGGCAATGTGCCGTTGAAGGTCGCCACGGTCTCTGCCGCGTAGCGGTTGCGCTCGTGATCGAAGCGGAAGCCGCCGATCAGGGTCAGCCGGTCGGTCACTTTCAGACGGGCATCGCCGAACAGGGCCATGGTCTCCACCTTTTCCGGCTGCTCCGCGTGGTAGAGCACCGGAATCACCGGCAATTGCGCGGCATAGGCAGTGCTGATCGCCTGCGCTTGCGCCGCCGTGGCGCCATTGGCGCGCAGCAGGGCGCTGATGGTCGATGTTGGGGTGGCGATGTTGACGCGGCTGTTCTGGTTGATCGCCCCGGTGCGGCGGTAATACCACGCCCCGAGAAGACCGCTCAGCTTGGGCCCATCGTAATTGAGGCGCAGTTCCTGCGTCAGCGTCTTGTAGAGATAGCGGTTGTCGATCGCCTGGACATCCTGCGGCGTACCGTCGGTATCGACTTCCGAATGGACCTTGGAGCGGTTCCACGAGGTGACACTGGACAGCTTCAGATTGTCCGCCACCGGGTAGCTCAGGTTGAACACCGCGATGTCGCTGTCGATCTTGCCGCGGCTGGGCTGGTCGCCGGTGGAAATGCGGTGATCGTAGTAGTCGGGCACGTCGGTGCGCGAATATTCGTAGAGATAGCCGCCATCGCGCCGCACGCGGTTGTAGCTGGCCACTGCCTCAAGGCCGGGAAGCGCGGAGGGCGTCCACATGACCTTGCCGCGCAAGTTCAGCGACTTCAGCGCGTCGTCATAACCGCCGCGCGTGACGTTCTTGATGATGCCCCGGTCGTTCCGGCGCTCTGCCGAGAGGCGCACGCCCAGTTCGTCCGCGATGATCGGGCCGCCCACTGCTGCCGAGAACGTGCGGTCGTCATGCTCGGTCCAGAGCACGCGGGCATCGCCGGTCCAGCGGGTGAGCGACGGGTCCTTGGTGGTGATGACGATGCCGCCCGCCAGCGCGTTCAGGCCCTGGATCGTGGACTGGGGACCGCGCAGCACTTCCACCTGCTGCACGTCCCACATGTCGGTGGGGCCGCCATAGAGCGCCCACTTGGGGATCGGCGCGCCGTCGACATAGACGCTGGCCGCATCGGCCTGCCCGCCGGCGCCGACGCCGGTGTTGCTCACGCCGCGAATGGTAAAGCCCGATGCACCGTACGTCTCCGAAAGGTTCGCGGTGCGGTTGTAGACGTCCTGGATCGAGATCAGCGTCTCCCGCCGGATCCGGTCGGACGTGGTGACGGCAATGCTGGTGGGCGTTTCCTGCAGGGTGCGGGTGGCCTTCTCGCCGGTGACGATGATGTCACCGGGGGCCGGCGTTTGCTCGGCAGAAGGTTCGACGTCCTGCGCCATGGCAGGAACGGCAAATGCGGAAACGGTAAGCGCGGCCGTGGTAACACCGGACAGCCAAACGGAAAAACGGATCATGGAGCCCCCTGGAATTTCAGGGCGTTCCTATGTCCAAGGCTATAATGCGAGTCAATCGCATTATCATTTTGTCAAATAAGTTCTGCGCCGGCAGTTCACGAAACCGGTGCCGGATTATCCTCTCGCACGCCCAGTTCGGCCAGCAATTGGCCGCGCAGCGTGTCGAAGGCCGTGCCGCCGGCGGTGCGTGGGCGGTCCAGCGTGATCCGGCGGTCAAAGGCGATGCGGCCATTGCGCAGCACCAGCACCCGGTCGGCCAGCAAGATCGCTTCCTCCACATCGTGCGTCACCAGCAGCGTCGCGGGGGAGTGCGTCTGGCACAGCGCGCCGATCAGCCGCTGCATCCGCAGCCGGGTCAGCGCGTCGAGCGCGGCGAAAGGTTCGTCCAGCAGCAGCAGGCGCGGTTTGCGCACCAGCGCGCGGGCCAGTGCCGCGCGTTGCGCTTCGCCGCCGGAGAGCGTGGCGGGCCATGCGTCGGCGCGATGGTCCAGCCCCACTTCGGCCAGCGCCGCCGCCGCCACATGCCGCGCGGCGGCGCGGCCGGACAGGCCGGCAACGACGTTCTTCCAGACCTTCCGCGTCTGGATCAGGCGCGGCTCCTGAAACACCACGGTGCGCGCTTCCGGCACCCAGGCCTCGCCCTCGTCCGGCGCGTCCAGTCCGGCAAGGATGCGCAGCAGCGTCGTCTTGCCGCTGCCCGATGCGCCGAGCAGGGCGACGAATTCGCCGGGCCGGATCGACAGGTCCACCCCGTCCAACACCGGGCGACCGTGGAACACGCGGGTGACGCCTTGCACGGCGACGGCCTGCGGCCGGTTTTCGAACGGATCGGCGTCACCGATGCGGAGTGTTTCTTCGGCCATGGTCGGCGCGAAGATCGGATGAACCGAGGCGGAGGGGCGGGTAGGGATATATGGCGAGGAATGCGGCATCGTCGTCTCCTATCGCGCGGCCAGATTGGCGCGCCAGGGCATCAGCAGTCTTTCCAGCAGGCGAACGAACAGGTCGGCCAACAGGCCGAGCACGGCGTAGATGAAGATGCAGACCAGGATCACGTCGACCTGCTGGTAGACTTGCGCCGTGTTGAGCAGATATCCGAGCCCGGCCTGTGCATTGATCTGCTCGGCCGCGATCAGCATCAGCAGCGAGACGCCGAGCGCAAAACGCAGGCCGGTGAGGATCGAGGGCAAGGCCAGCGGCAGGATAACCTCGCGGATCAGGCGCGGGCCTTTCAGACCGAACGTGCCGGCGGCCTCCACCACCTTGCGATCGACATTGCGCACGCCCGAATAGGTGTTGAGGTACATGGGGAACATCGTGGCCAGGCCGATCAGCAACAGCTTTGGCGTTTCGTCCACCCCGAACCAGACGATGAACAGCGGCACCAGCGCCAGCGGCGGGGCAGTGCGCATCATCTGCAGCGTCGCGTCGAACAGTTCCTCGCCCAGCCGCGTCAGCCCGGCGATCACGCCCAGCAGCAGACCCAGCGAGATGCCCAGCGCCGCCCCGGCCAGCGCGCGGGCGAGCGAGACGGCGATCTGGTGCGCCAGTTCCTGCTCGTGCCACAAATGCCCGACCGTGGCGACCAGCAGGCGGGGGGATGGCAGGACGGAGGCATCGACCAGCCCTGCGCCGGTCGCTCCCGCCCATGCGGCCAGAACCAGCAGCGGCCCGATCGCCCGGCGCGCCAGCGACAGGCGCCCCGGCTTGTCCTCGGCCTTGCGGACGACGGGGCGGACCAGCGGGCCGGGATCGAAGAAGGGGACGTTCATCGGCCATTCTCCACGGCGGCCACCAGCTTGTCGAAGCGGTGGTCGAACAGTTTCGATGCATCCACGCGTTGGCGGATCAGGCCGAACTTGTGAAAGAGGTCCGCCTCGCGCTGGTGGCCGGCGATAATCGATGCATCGATTTCGGTGTAGCCGGCCGGCATCCGGCGCAGGATTTGCCCGGCCAGCTGGGGCGTGACGTTGTAGGCCTTGGCGGAGAACTGCGCCGCCTTGTCCACGTTCTCCCGCTGCCATTTGGTCGAGCGCGCGGCGCGCTGCACGAAATCGGCGATCAGGGCGGCGCGTTTGGGATCGGCCAGCGCCGCCTCCGACGCGACGAGATAGCCGTAGCCCGGCGTCACCGGTTCGCCGCCATAGGCCAGCACGCGCAGCTTTCCGGCGTCGATCCCCTGCGTGAGCATCGGTTCGGCGGCGGTGAAGGCATCGACGGTGCCGCTGTCCAGCACCGCCGTGCTGATCCCGGAAAGGCGGACCGGCGTGATGTCCTTGAACGTCAGCCCTGCCTGATCCAGCAACCGCGCGACAAGGTATTGCGATATCGTGCCGGGGGCATAGCCGATCCGCTTGCCCTTGAGGTCCGCCACCGAATGGATCGGCGCATCCGGCTTCACCACCAGCGCGATGTTGGATGTGCCGGGCTTCAGCCCCTTGCTGACGGCGACCACCCTGACCGGGCTGCCCGCCGCCTGCGCGAAGACCATCGGCGTTTCCGCCATCCAGCCCAGATCCACCGATCCCCCGGTCTCCGCCGCGATGACGGAAGGGCCGCCAAGGAAGTTGGACCACTGGATGCGATAGTTCCCGGGCTGGCCTTCGCCGGCGGCGTTCACCGCCGATTGCAGCGTATGAAGCTGGTCCGCGACGCGCAGGACGGGCTCTGCGTCCTGCTTGGCCGATGGCTGGCAGGCGGCCAGCAGGGCGGCGGAAGCAAGAGCCGGAAGGATACGACTTGGGCTGGTCACGAAAGCGGCGCCTCTCTTGTCTAGGGGATAAAGGCGGTGGGAAGGATCAGCCCTGCGGCCCGTCACGCCCCGGCTGAGCGCGCTGCGGGCGATCGCCCTTGGCGACGATGCGCACCAATTGGCGCTGGGCCTGGCCGTAATCCGCGACGCCGTAGTGCTGGACGGATCGGTTGTCCCAGATCGCCAGCGATCCGGGCTGCCATTTGAACCGCACGATGTTTTCGGGGCGATAGAACTGGTGCGTCAGATAGCGCAGCAGTTCCTTGCTCTCATCCTCCGGCAAGCCGACCACTTCCTTGGTGAAACCCTCGTTGACGTAGAGGACCTTGCGGCCATTGAAGGGATGGGTGATCACCACCGGATGGGCAACGCCGCTATATTCCGCCAGGTAATCGGCCAGTTCCTTCTCATCATCGATAAGCTGGTAGGCCTTGCCGTTGGGGCGGTGGATCGCATCCAGTCCGGCGATCTTGTCCTTCACCTCTTGCGGCAGGGCTTCATAGGCGGAAATGCCGCTGGAAAAGGCCGTGTCGCCGCCCAGTTCGGGCGCGATCACGCTGCGCAGGATGGAAACCTGATAGGGCGTTTCCAGATAGGTGGCATCCGCGTGCCAGGGCGTTCCGTAATAGCCGTTGGCATAAGGGCCGGTGTTGAAGGGGACGATATCCTCATCCTTCACGCCGCGCCGGCGGGCGATGCTGTCTGCCACCGGCGGACCGAACACACGGCCGATTTCCGCCTGTTTGGCATCATCGATCCCGGTATCGCGGAAGAACAGCACCTGATGTTCCCACAAAAGGCCGCGCAACAGATCGGCCAGTTCCGTGGTAATCGGGCCGGTCAGGTCCAGCCCGCGGATCTCGGCGCCCAGATTGGCTTCCACGCGGTGGACCTCGAAAGAACCGATGGCGTTCTTGTCGGCGTTCTTGTCGGCAGGACGCGCTGCAAGGGTGGTGGCATTCATCGCACAATCTCCTCATCGTGCCACGGCACGGCAGTGTCCGCGGCATCGCAAATCACGGGATGGGAGTGCTGTCGTTGACGACCTGCACGACGGGGTTTCGCACCAGCGGCAAAACCGGGGGAGGCGGACGGGATCACGCGCTCCACATTCTCAACCATAACGGTGGACAATGTGCTGTCAACGGAAATCCTGCGACCGGCTTGGGCGAGGCTGCGGCATCGTCGTATCTGATGCACCGCTCGTCGATGGCGCCCACGCAACGCGGCGAAGCGGCGTTTTCCTGCGTTTTGCCATGGTGGTGGCGCTATTCTCAACCAGAATAGTTGATAAAAGGCGGGCGATGCGGATAGGTTTCAACCCATGAATCAATTACCCCCCAGGATCGAACCCGAAGAACAGCCGCCCGAAGACTTGCCCGTCGCCGTGGTCGGCGCGGGGTTCAGCGGAACGCTGCTGACCATCAACCTGATTCGTCAGGGCGTGCGGGTGGTGCTGATAGAGCGCAACCACACGCAGCTGGCCAAGGGCCTCGCCTTCGGCACCAAGGGGCCGGAGCACCTGCTCAACGTGCGTGCCGCCAATATGAGCGCCTTTCCAGACGATCAGGCCAATTTCCTGCGCTGGATCGGCCAGAGCGGCGAAGAGCAAGCCAATCGCTTCGTGCCGCGCCTGAGTTATGGCCTCTACTTGCGCGAACTGCTGATCAAGGCGCTGGCCGATGCCGGGCCGAAAGCGCAGATCGTCAGCGCCGAAGCACTCTCGGCCCGGTTCGGGGCGGGGCAGGTTACTGTCGAACTTGATGACGGCAGCGAGATCGTGGCCCGTTCGCTGGTTCTGGCGCTGGGCAATTTCCCGCCGACGCCGCATCCGGTGCTGGCCGCCTTGCCGGATGACCGGTGCTTTACCGATCCGTGGAATCCGCGCGCGGTCAGCGATGCCGGCGCGCTGGACCACGTCCTGCTGATCGGCACGGGGCTGACGGCGGCGGACATGATCCTTTCGCTCGACAAGGCAGGGTTCAAGGGCCGCATCACCGCGCTCTCGCGGCGCGGGTTGAAGCCGCACGCCCATGCGGAGACGGGGCCGGCGGTGGAGAACGTGCCGGCACCGGATGCGCGCGGTTCAGCGCTGGTGCGGCAGATCCGCGCGCGCGCCAAGGCGATCGGCTGGCGCGCGGCGGTGGACGAGCAGCGGCCGCATACGCAGAACCTCTGGCGCCGCCATGATACCGCCGCCCAGCGCCGTTTCCTGCGGCATCTGCGGCCCTATTGGGATGTTCACCGGCACCGACTGGCGCCCGACGTGGCGAAACGGCTGGCCGAGCTGGAGGCCGAAGGGCGGCTGGAATTCGCCGCCGGCAAGCTGGTGCGCACGGAAGCAGGCGGGCACGGCGTCACGGCGGACTATCGCCCGCGCGGCGAAGAGCGGCTGGTTCGGCTGGAAGTCTGCCGGATCATCAATTGCACGGGGCCGGAGGGCGATTTGCTGCGCAGCGGGCTGCCTTTGGTGAAGGATCTGCTGGCCCAGCGCCGCGTCCGGCCCGACGCGCACCGACTGGGGCTGGATGTCGATCATCTCGGCCGTGTGCGGGATGCGGAAGGGCGGCCGCAGGATACGCTGTTCGCGGTGGGCCCGGTCACCAAGGGCGAAGCGTGGGAGATCGTGGCGGTGCCCGACATTCGGCGGCAGGTCTGGAATCTCGCGCGCTATCTTGCGGACATGCACTGGGTCGGCGGCGAAGGGCTCTGACGATTGATGGGCTGTGCAGGGGGCCGCTTTCGCCGCCCCCTGCACGTCCGATCAGAAGTCCTTGCGCAGCAGAATGCCGGCGTACCGCTTGTCGTCACGCGGAACGTAGCGGACGATCCCGGCCAGCGTGCCGTTGGCGAGGTAGTTCGAATAGCTCTGGTTCGTGATGTTCTTCACGAACCCGCGCAGCTGCCAGTCACCCGTGGTGCCGATCAGCGCCACGCTCGCGTTCCAGATGTAATAACCCGGCTGGATGGTGCCCGGCGTCTCGGTCAGCTGGTACTGCGTGCGGCTCTTCAGCGTGATGTCCGACTGCACTTCCAGATCGAGCGCGTTCGACAGCGCGAAGCGATAGGCGGCGTTGCTGTAGAGCTTCCACTTCGGTGCGAAGGGCAGCACTTCGCCGTTGATGTTGCAGCTTGACGGCGCGCCTGCCGGGCAGATGAAGTTGATCACCTTGGCATCGGTGTAGGCGACCGAGGTATCGAGCGAGAGGCCGGGGATCGGACGCAGGCCGAAGTCGAACTCCACGCCCTTGGTCTGCACGGTGCCCGCATTGATCAGGCGGGTGACTTGCGCACCGCCGACCACGTCGTTGTAATTGGCCTGATAGTTGTGGAATTTGGTCGTATAGAGGGCCAGCGCGTAAGTGATCTTGCGATCGAGCGCCGATCCCTTGATGCCGCCTTCGAATGAGTCCGAGGTTTCCGGCTTCAGCGCAATTTCATCCAGCGGCGTCGTGGCATTCAGCGAACGCATGTTGAAATAGGCGTTGTAGGCCGGGCCCTTGTAGCCGCGCGAGTAGGTGAAATAGGCCTGATTGTTGGTCAGGAAGTCCGCCTGGATACCGCCGCGATAGGAATCGCCGCGCGTCGAGGTGGAACCGGCCGAATTGTGATAGGCGCGGATGCCCGCGACATCGAGGGCGGTCGAACCCGAATTCGTCGGGTCGTTGGTCGACGTGCGCACGTGGTAGTAGCTGAGATCGTCCCAGGTGGAGCGATAACCGGCGATGGCGCGCAGCCACGAGGTGAAATTGATGTTGGCTTCACCGAACACGGCATAGTTGTCGCTGGTGACGCCGTAGTTCGCCACGCCCGTCACCACGTTCTGCGCGCCAGAGATCAGGCGGGTAAGCGTGCGGGTATAGACCTCGTCCGTCTTGGCGTGGAGGTAGTAGGCGCCCACCACATAGTCGATGAACTTGCCCTTGGGCGAGGTGAGGCGCAGTTCCTGCGAGAACTGGTGGTTGTCGACGGTGCCGTAGTCGTCGCCCTGTGGGAAAGTGGCCGAAAGCTGCGACAGGGCATCGTAGTCCTGATGCTGGGCGTTCTTCCACTCGCGGTAGGCGGTGATCGAGGTGACGGTGTAGTCACCGATGCCCCATTCGGCGGTGAGCGATCCGCCGTAGTTCTTGTCCCGCACGTCAGTATCGAAATTGGTGCTGACCTGGCGATTTTCCGGCCCGGCGGTAATGCCCTGGCTCGTCAGGAACGCGGCGAGCGCCGGTGACGGGGTGACCACGCCGGTGGGATATGCGATCTGGCTGGTGCGGGCATAGACGCCGCTGGGCGTGGTGTCGTGCGAGTGCAGATAGTCGCCGGAAAGCGTCAGCTTCAGCGTGTCGGTAGGCTGCGCCTGGATCTTGCCGCGCACGCCGTAGCGCTCGTAGCCGTTCACTTCGTTGCCGGTGTAGACGTTGTGCACGTTGCCGTCATAGTTGGCGTAGAGGCCGTCGATCCGGGCCGAGATGCCCGGCGCGATGCCGCCGGTGACACCCGCCTTGATGCGGTATTCCTCGTCCGTCGTCGCGGTGCCTTCGGCATAGGCGTGGAACTGTTCGGACGGCGCGGCGGTGACGATGCTGATCACACCGGCAGAGGCGTTCTTGCCGAACAGCGTGCCCTGCGGGCCGCGCAGCACTTCGATGCGTTCCACTTCGCCCACGTCCAGCGTGGCCTGACCCGGGCGGGTGAGCACCACGCCGTCGAGCACGGTGGAGACCGAGGATTCGACGCCGGGAGAGGTGCTGATCGTGCCGACGCCGCGGATGAACACGGTGCGGTCCTTGTTCGACGCGCCATTGCGGAAATCGATCGAGGGGACGGTGTTGGAAAGGTCCTGCAGCGTGTGGATCGCGCGGTCGTTGAGCGACTGGCCGCTGACCGCGGTGATCGCGATCGGCACCTGCTGCAGCGATTCGTCGCGGTAGCGCGCGGTGACGACGATCTCACCCGGCTGCGGAGTGATGGCGCCGCCATCGGCGGCAGCCTCGTCGGCAAAAGCCGCCGCCGGGAAAAGGACCGCGGACGCGAGCAGAAGGGCACGAGCGGCGCGGAGAGGGGGCATGGTCATTGTGGTCTCCCTTGAACGGGGCGGACCATACTCAACCGTTTTGGTTGAGAAAGATAGTTTTCCTTTAGTCGCCCTATGCGGAAGCCGAAGTGAGCGGTTCGGCAACAATGATTTTGGGCATGGTGAGCTGGATCCACCCCAGCGCCAGCAGGTACGAGACGGAGGCGAAGGCGAAGAGCGGGCCGTAACCCAGCCCGGCGGCGAGCACGAGGCCCGCGATCTTGCTGATCGCGGTGCCGCCCAGATTGCCGCAGAACGCACCGAACCCGGTCACCCGGCCGACCTTGTGGCGCGGGGTGACGTCGGCGATCAGGCCGAACAGGTTGGTGGAAAAGCCCTGATGTCCGGCCAAGGTCAGCGCCATCAGCGCGACCGCCATCCCGTACTCCTGCGCATGGAGCGCCAGCGGCACCGGCACCACGCAGAGCGCGGAAATCAGCATCAGCGTCTTGCGCGTGCGGTTGGCGCTCCATCCCTTCGCCAGCAGGCGATTGGCGGCATAGCCGGACAGCAGCGATCCCGCCGCCGATCCGCAATAGGCCAGCGCCAGGGGCGGGCCGAGTTCGGTGCCCGAAAGGCCGAATTGCCGGTGGAAATAGTCCGGCATCCAGAACAGCATCAGCCACCAGGTCGCGTCCGACAGGACTTTGGCCAGCGCGATGGTCCAGGTGCGGCCCTCCTTCAGGAACAGCGTGTCGCCCGACAGCACGTTGCCGGGAACGGCCGGTTGGCGGTCGTCGAAGTCCACCCCGCGCGAGGCGGCAAGCCATGCCAGCACCCAGACCAGCCCGACCACACCGGCCAGCACGAAAGCCGCGCGCCAACCCCAGACGGCGGCGACGACCGGGATCGCCAGTGGCGCAAGGATGGCGCCGATGGAGTTCATCATGTTGGTCAGGCCGAAGCCCAGCGAGCGCAAGTTCGGGGGGAAGATCGTGGCGATGGTCTTCACGCCGGCCGGCGTGCCCATCGATTCCGTGGCGCCCAGCCCGATGCGGCAGAGAACGAACTGGCTGAAACTGCTGGCCCAGCCATGCGTCATCGCTGCCAGCGACCATGCCGCCACGCCTGCCGCATTGGCCCACTTCGCGCCCAGCCGGTCCACCAGCCAGCCCGCCGCCAGAAACCCGAAGGCGGCGCCGGCCTGAAACCATGCGGCCAGTGTGCCGTAATCGTCATCGGTCCAGCCGAGGTCGGCGGCGATCGTCGGCTTCAGCACCGAGATGATCTGGCGGTCGACCAGATTGAGCACGCCGGCGGTCAGCGCGAGCGTGAAGAGTAGCCAGCGGCGACGGGGAGAGAGGTTCATGCGCGGCTCGTTTCGGTCTGGGAGGAGTGGGGCATCATGGACCTTCTGTTCGGAGCCGGTTTCTTGCAGTCGGAGTCAGGCAGGACGCGAGATCGCTTTACCTACTTCGTCATCCCCGCGAAGGCGGGGATCCCGCTTGTTCTTCGATCCACAGCGCTGCGGCGCAAGAAAGCGGGGCCCCCGCCTTCGCGGGGGCGACGAGGTTTTGTGTGGTGGGCGATCGGTATCGGTATCGAAGTTCCCGATCCCAATCGCTCAAATCACAGAACCAGCGGGCCGTGATCGATCCGGGGCAGCACATGCCGTGCGAAGAGATCGGCCTCGGCAGCGTGGGGATAGCCGGAGAGGATGAAGGCATCGATCCCGGCCTCGCGATAGGCCTGAAGCTTGGCCAGCACCTGATCCGGATCGCCGACGATCGCCGCGCCGCAGCCCGATCGGGCACGGCCGATGCCGGTCCACAGGTTGTCCTCGGCATAGCCGTCGTCGCTGGCGGTTTCGCGCAGTGCCGCCTGCGCCTGCACGCCGACCGACTGGGAATCGAGCGAACGCGCGCGGATCGCCGCGCCTTCTGCCGCGTCGAGGCGGGAGAGCAGGCGGTCAGCGGCAAGCCGTGCATCTGCTTCGGTCTCACGCACGATCACGTGCACGCGGTAGCCGAAGCGCAGCGTGCGGCCGTACTTCGCGGCGCGGGCGCGCATGTCGGCGATGGTTTCCTTCACCGCCTCCATCCGGTCCGGCCACATCAGGTAGACGTCGCAGCCCTTGGCGGCGACTTCGCGGGCGGGTTCCGAAAGGCCGCCGAAGTAGAGCGGCGGGCACTTCGAACCCGGCGCGATCATGCGCGGCGCGTCCAGCTTCAGGTTCCAGAAACGGCCCTGATGGTCGAGCGACTGGCCCGACAGCAAGGTGCGCAGGATCTCGATGGCTTCGGTCGTACGCTCGTACCGGGCGCCGCCGTCGAGGGTTTCGCCCGGCATCTCGCTGGAGATGATGTTGATGTTCAGGCGCCCCCCGCCTTTTTGACCGCCTAAAATCTGATTGATCGTCGCGATCTGGCGGGCAAGCTGCGCGGGCCACATCTCGCCGATGCGCACCGCCATCAGCAGCTTGATACGGCGGACCTGCGTGGCGATGGCGGCGGCGAAGGCGGTCGTATCGATGCCCAGCGCATAGCCGGAAGGCAGCAGCACATTGTCGAAACCGCCTTCCTCGGCAGCCGTGACGATATTGCGGCAATGCTCCCAGCTGGAGCGCAGCATCGGGTCCGGCTGGCCGAGGAACTCGTAGTCATCGTCGCAGAGCGCCGAAAACCAGCTGACTTCGCAGGGGTTGAGCGCCGTCACGGCAGGCGTGCTCCCATCGAAGCTTCCAGCACGGCGTACCATTCGGAAGCCGTCCACTCGACCTTCAGCGCGTCGCGCGAGGCCAGGATGCGCTCCGGATTCTGCGAGCCGACGATGGGGATCGCGCGCGAAGGATGCGCCATCACCCAGGAGAGCGCGGCGGCGGCGGCATCGGTGCCGAAACGCTCACCCTGCGCGGCCAGCAGCTTGGCGACCGGCTCTTCCGAGCCCGAGGCCAGACGGCCACCGCCCAGCGGCGACCACGCCAGCACGGCCACGTCATGCGCCATCGCCTGATCCAGCGTGCCGTCATAGAGCGGCGCATAGCGCGCGGCCGAGAATTCGGGCTGGGTGGAGACGATGGGGAAGGGCAGGAACGCCTGCAGCGCGTCGAATTCGGCGGGGCTGTAGTTGGAGACGCCGATGGACTTCACCTTGCCGCTCTCGACCATGGCGGCCAGGGTTTCGGCCACGTCACGCGGGTGGGCCAGGAAGTCGCGGCGGTGAATCTGGTAGAGTTCGACCGAGGGCAGGCCAAGGCGTTCGAGCGAGGCATCGAGGGCCTTGTTCAGATAGGCCGGGCTCGAATCGTAGGGCACGCCCAGCACGATGCCGCCCTTGGTGGCGATCACCATCCGCTCGCGCAGGTCCGGACGGGCGGCGAGGGCCTTGCCCAGCAGCAGCTCCGCCCCGCCGAAGCCCAGCGCCGCGTCGCAGCCGTAGATGTCGGCGGTGTCGAACAGCGTGATGCCGGCTTCCAGCGCCGCCTCGATACGCGCAACGATTGCGCCGATATCGTCGTTGCCATCTTCACGGGCGAGCCGCCACATGCCCCAGGCAATCGGAAAAACGGAAATTCCACTCTTGCCGAGCGGGACGGATTGGGTCGATAGGGGGAGGGTCATATTCTCAACCAATATAATAGAGATTGCCGAAATGATAGACGCTTTGCGGTACGGGATCGTCGGTACCGGCATGATGGGTGTGGAGCACATCCACAACATCAAAATCCTTGAGGGCGCTGAAGTTGTAGCCATAGCGGATCCTGAGCCGACTTCGCTCAGCTGGGCCAAGGACGCGCTGGGGGCGGCAGCGGAAGGCGTGGCTGAATATGCCGACAGCGCCAGCATGATCGCCAATGCCGGGCTCGACGCCGTCGTCGTCGTCTCGCCCAACTTCACGCACCGCGCGGTGCTGGAGCCGTTGCTGGACAGCGATGTGGCGATCCTTTGCGAAAAGCCGCTCTGCACCACGATGGAAGACGCGCGCTGGGTGGTGGAGCGCACCGAAGCCCGCAAGGCGCCGTTCTGGACCGGCATGGAGTATCGCTTCATGCCGCCCGCCAAGGCCTTCATCGACGAGATCCACGGCGGCAAAGTCGGCCGCCTGCACATGCTCTCCATTCGTGAGCATCGCTTTCCGTTCCTCGTCAAGGTTCGCGACTGGAACCGCTTCTCCGCCAATACCGGCGGCACCATGGTGGAGAAGTGCTGCCACTTCTTCGACCTGATGCGGCTGATCACCCGGTCCGAGCCGGTGCGCGTCTACTGCTCGGGCGCGATGGACGTGAATCACATCGATGAGCGCTATGACGGCCGCCAGCCCGACATCATCGACAACAGCTTCACCACCGTCGATTTCGCGGACGGCACCCGCGCGCTGCTGGACCTTTGCATGTTCGCCGAGGGCGCCGAGCATCAGGAGGAAATGAGCGCGACCGGCGACAAGGGCCGTCTGGACGTGCTGATCCCGCCGGGCGATCTGGTCTGGTCTCCACGCGTGCCATGGCCCGGTCCGAAGGCGGTCGAGCGTTGGCATGTCGCCGTGGACGAGGCGGCGATGGATGCCGGTTCGCACCACGGCGCGACGTTCTACCAGCACGAAGCCTTTGCCCGCGCCGTGCGCGGTGAGGGCGAAGTGCAGGTTACCGCGCGAGACGGGTTGATGGCCGTTGCCATCGGTGCCGCTGCCGAACTCAGCGCGCGTGAGAAGCGCGTGGTCGAGATGGCGGAACTGCTCGGCGGCTGAAACGCCTTCAGGTCGGGCAAAACGGCACAGAGATCAGTCTGAAACGCGCCGGGAAGGTTCATTTCCCGGCGCGTTTTTGCGTCTGCTTCGGCGACATCGAATGTTGCCGCGAATTTGCGCTTCTCATATCCCCCCAGGGGGGATAATGGAGCGGCATGTTCGATCTCCCCCAACTCATCACGCAAGTGGGCGACCCCATCGGTTCGGGCGCCTGGCTGTTCATCCCCAGCGCCATTCTGCTCGGCGCACTTCACGGGCTTGAGCCCGGCCATTCCAAGACGATGATGGCGGCCTTCATCATCGCGGTGAAAGGCACCGTGCGGCAGGCGGTGCTGCTGGGCCTTGCCGCCACGCTTTCGCACACGATGGTCGTCTGGGCGGTGGCGCTTGGGGGGATGTGGCTGTTCGGCGGCCCGCGCGCCGAGGATACCGAACCGTGGTTCCAGCTTGCTTCCGGCGTGATCATCGTCGGCATGGCGATCTGGATGCTGTGGCGCGCGCGGCGGGAGCAGATCGCGGCCGAACGCTATCATGCGGGGCACGCGCACGATCACCATCATGGACATGACCATGGGCATCACCACCACCATCACGGCGATCACGGCCACCACCATCACCACCACGAGCCCACCGAAGCGGAAATCCACGAGCTGGAACTGGCCACCGGCGGCTATGTCGATGCGCACGAGGCGGCCCATGCCGAGGATATCCGCCGCCGCTTCGCCAATGCGCGGGTGACGACCGGGCAGATCGTGCTGTTCGGCCTGACCGGCGGGCTGATCCCGTGCCCCGGCGCGATCACCGTGCTGATGCTGTGCCTTCAGCTCAAGCGATTGGCGCTGGGGGCGACGCTGGTGGTGGCGTTCTCCGTGGGGCTTGCCCTCACCATGGTCGCCTCCGGCGTGCTGGCCGCGCTCAGCCTGCGCCATGTCGAAAAGCGCTGGACCGGCTTTGGTGAGGCCATTCGCAAGGCGCCTTACATTTCAGGCCTCGTTATCCTGGGCGTCGGGCTCTATGTGGCGCTGTCGGCATGGCAGCACCTGCCGTGAGGTAGCACGCGAATAGAAGGGCGATCGATGAGTCACGCCAGCGACAAGGCCATGGTCAATCGGTTGAAGCGCGCCAACGGGCACCTCGCCAAGATCGCCTCCATGGTCGAGGAAAACCGCAGCGCGCTGGAGATCGCCCAGCAATTGCAGGCCGTGATCGCCGCGCTGACCAAGGCGCGCGGCGCGCTGGTGGCCCACCATATCGAGCATCACCTTGAAGAGGCCGTGGGCGAACTGACGCCGGAGACGCGCGAAACGCTGGTCCGGCTATCGGAGATCGCCCGGTATCTGTAGGGCGGGCGGACAAATTCGGACAGTCAGCAAGCGCCCCTTGTCGGACATCGGCATATCCCAAGTTGGGAACACTCTTGGCGGGTACGGGAAGCAATCGTATTGTTTTGTCTGTGGAATTCGGGGGGCTGTTGAACTTGTCAGAAATTCTGTTTCCATTTGTCTGGATCGGTGGCTGGGTCGCAGCGTCTGTTTGGTTCCGACGCGCCAATGGCCGGTACATCATTCCACAGAGGCCGACGAATGCGGATTTTCTGGAGGATTGGTGCTCCGGTCGGTCACTCCGGAATTACCTTACTCGCGTTGGCGGCGCTCGCAATTGCCTACTGGTATACGTATCGGACGGGCAGCTTGTTGTAACGCCACGCTTTCCGTTCACACTCTTGTTCCTGCCTGAACTCTTCGGACTGGACATTCGGGTCTCCACTGCCTCCATTGCCAGTGTTGAACCCGTGCGGCGATTATGGAGCCGCATGTTGCGAGTTTCATTCGAATCCGCCGCTCTGGCACCGATTGAGTTGAAACTACACGATGAGCGTCGCTTTTTAGATAGTCTGGGCCGTCAAGCACAAGTTGGGGTTGGGAGAGCCATTACGGCTCCGCTCAAGCCGCGACGCAGTTTCAGGCTCATCTTCTCCCGTTTGTTTATGGCGGTCTGGGGCACGGGCGCTCTCACAGCAGCGCTTTCTGGCCTGCCTGATGACTATCGCTTCCGACGTGATGGTGTTGAGACAGTCGGTGTATTCGACAGCCATACGGGGGTACTCGGGGATAGGAATGACAGGGGCGTGTTGTCATATTCGGTACGCGGCAACCGCTTTCACCTCACATCTATCCAAGGGAATGGCGTCTACGAGGTAGGTGGCACTGCTAAGCTATTTTACATGCCAGATAAGCCAGAGGACGCGCGAGAAGCAGCGTATCTACCATTCAACTTAATGTGGTTGCTTCTTGGTATCGTAGCCCTCACGCTTTCGATCTTGGGCGGATGGATCGCAAGGCGAATCTGGCGCTGACGCTTCGCCTTCGGACGGCAATTCATCACCCAAAGCCGTCGTCCCCGCGCAGGCGGGGACCCCGCTTGTTCCTTCAGGCGTGAAGTCGTGGCACCAAGTAGCGGGGCCCCCGCCTTCGCGGGGGCGACGAGACATGGGAGAAACGTTGGACTGGCAACTTCCCACCCAAAGGCATGCTTCCAACCCGCTCAGGCTGAGCTTGTCGAAGCCCCTAGGCTGGGCGCTTCGGCTCCCCATCCTTCGACAAGCTCAACATGAGCGGAGCGGGTGGGGTGACGGCAGTCACCACCCCTCTCAGCCCGAACGACGTCGAATGTGTCCACGCCGCCTGTTCACTGCTTGGGATGGATTTCCTTGATCCGGCTGCCCTTCAGGCTGATCCCGGCCATCAAACCCTTCTGGTCGAAGACGAAGGCGTAGACGGCCTTGTGCAGGTTGGCCGTGTCCAGCGAAGCTTCCGCGCCCTTGTCCACCAGCACCACGCTGCCGTCGGAGCCGGCATCCCAGGTCGTGCCGCTGGTGGTTTCGGCCATCTTCGCGTCGGTCATGAAGAACAGCGCATAGCCATAGCCCTGCGCGCCCGCCTGCAGCCCGATCGATGCACTGGAGGTGTTGAAGAACCGCGTCGGCTTGCCGCTGACCAGCAGCGCGCCGTCACCCGAGGAACCGGCGATCACCAGCCCGCCCTTGATGATGTTGGGGAAGACCATCACGCCCTTGGCCTGCTTGGCGACGGCGGCGGCCTTGGGATTGGCGGCAAGCAGAGTCTTCAGCGCGGCGCGGGACTTCGCCTCGATATCCGCCTTCGACGATGCGGCGTAGACTTGCGTGGGCATGGCGAGCGTCAGCAGGGCGGCGGCAATGCCGCCTACTGCCAGGCGGCGGGTAATGGGCTGATGATCGATCTTCATTGCACGACCTTTCCAAGCAAAGGGGAATGACATGTCATCTACGGTACGCCGCAATGCGCGGGGTGCCATCGGGGTAAACACCGAGATTTCGGGAAGTATCCCGGATGAAACCGCCGCGCGTTCGACCCTTCCCCGTGGCGTGAAGCTGGTGCATGCAGCGGGCATGTCCCAGCCTTCCGCAACCGGCGCATCAGGCGCACCCGGCCGCACCCGTCGCAACAAGAGCTTCGAGACCACCCACCAGACGATGATCGAGGCGGCCGTCCGGCTGATTTCGGAAAAAGGGGTGGAGGCGCTGTCGATCACCGCGCTGGCGCGGGCCGTGGGGCTGAACCGGGCGACCGTCTACTACCACTTCGCTGATCGCGAGGCGCTGCTGGAAGCCGTCAGCGCCTGGTCGTCCGCTCAGCTGGTGACGGGCTTCACCGCCGCGCGCCCGCAGCCGGAGCGGATCGATTTCATCGGCCGGTTCGTGCTGGAGAACCCCGACCTGATCAAGCTGTGGATCGAGAATTTCATCTCGCCCGGCGACATTCGCGATCACTATCCGAAGTGGGACGAATTCGTCTCCGCCACGGCGATGACTTTCGGTGATCGGGTCGGCGAAGAGGGCGTGGACGTCGAAGTCCACTGCACGATGATGCTGGTGGCGGCGATCATCGGCCCCCGCGTTTTCCGCGGAAGCGTGCGGCCCGAACTGGACGATGAGGCGGTGATCGAACGCTTCCGCAAGGAGCACCAGTGGATGCTGCGCCGCGACGGACTACTGCAGGGATAAAGTTTAGGCAACAGTGTTGAGAATCATCTCGCTCTCGGGGTAGAAGGATAAAAAACGAGAACCGAGAGGACTTGCCCATGACCGTGGCAGCAGCGCCGGAGGCAGCACTGGCCTATCAGCCCATCCCGGCTGACGATGTGGCCTGGCTGGGGACGCAGCCCGTTCCCGCCGCGCCCTATTACGATCCCCACTATTTCGAGCTGGAGCGCAAGGCGGTGTTCCTGCGCAGCTGGATCCATGTCGGCCATGTCTGCGAATTGCCCGAACCCGGCAGTTTCGTGCGGCGCGAACTGGAATTCGCCAAGGCCTCGCTGCTGATCGTGCGCGGACGGGACGGGGCGATCCGCGCCTTCCACAATGTCTGCACCCATCGCGGCACCCAGCTGGTTTCCGAAGCGGCGGGGCGGCGCACGAAGTTCAGCTGCCCCTATCACATGTGGACTTACGGCACCGACGGAGCCTTGCTGTCCGCCCCGGATTTCGAGGCGTTCCACGTGCCCAAGGCCGATTGCACGCTGCCGCAGGTGGCGATTGCCGAATGCGGCGGCATGCTGTTCGTGAACTTCGATCCTGACGCCGCGCCCTTGCGCGAATGGCTGGGCGACTATGCGCAGCGGCTGGAGGGGATGCCCGTCGCCCGTGCCACCACGTTCAGCGAATACACATACGAGATCGACGCGAACTGGAAGCTGACTTACGACAATTTCCAGGAAAACTACCATCTGCGCTTCATTCACCCGCGATCGGGCGAGGCGGCGATCGGCGCCGACAACCAGTATGGCTATCCCGCCAGCGTGGGCTTTTGCGGCCCGCACCGCACCCAGCGCATCTGGTCCAACCCCGCGCCTGCGCTGAAGCCGTTCCAGCGGCAGGCGGCGATGAAGGGCATTCCCGCGCTGATGCGGCGGGGGCTGCTGGATCTGCCGCCTGGCCGCGACTATCTGGCGTTCTTTCCCAACCTTTTCGTGATCGGCACGCCTACGCAGCCGTTCTCTCACACCGTCTACCCGATCGCCGCCGGTCGTTCGCGCGGGGTGGTGCGGGTCTACTGGTCGGGCGAGGATGCCGACGCCAGCGAGACGTTCGCGCGCGAATATTCGCTGGGCCAGATCCGCGACATCCATGCCGAGGATATCGACATGATCGAACGCGGCCAGCGCGGGCTGGAGAGCGGGGCGCTGCGTCACATCCATTTCCAGCAGATGGAGGCGCTGTGCCGCCACTTGTTCAACGAAGTGGACGTCCGCGTGCGGGACTATGCGCGCGAAGTGGGAGAAGCGATATGAGCGGGCAGCTTCCCTCCGGCTTCGAGGCGCTGGAGCCATTTGTCGCGGTTTGGGCGCTGGCCACCACGGCAGAGCGCGCGGCGCGGCGTTCCGAGTCTTCGCCGGAGGATCGGCAGGCGTTTTTCGCGGCGGCTTCGCCCTTGCTCGATGCCGCGCTCGCCCTGCTGGATGGCAAGCCGCTGGCGGAGCTTGCGCCGGATGAGCGCCGGTTGATGGACCTGATGCTCTCGCTCGCCCACGTCGCGCTGGCGGTGGAGATTCAAGGGCCGGACGAGACCAGAAGCGCCCCTTGGCGCGACCGCCTGCGGATCACCCGGTCCGCAACCGATATTTCCGAACCAACAGGAGACGCCGCATGAAGACCCTTCAGGACAAGACCGTTTTCATCACCGGCGGCGGTGGCGGCATCGGCGGCGGCATGGCCCGCGCCTTTGCGGAACGCGGCGCGCGGATCGTGCTGGCGGACATCGATCAGGGCTTCGCGCAGGAGGAAGCCGCGCGGCTTCCCGCCGACGTGCAGGTGCTCACCCTGCCGCTCGACGTCCGCTCGCTGGAAAGCTGGCGGGCCGCGCGGGTGGAGGCAGAGGCGCGTTTCGGCACGGTGGACGTGTTGTGCAACAACGCGGGCATTTCCACCGGCTTCAAGCCGCTGCTGACCATCGCGCCCGAGGAGTTCGAGCGGGTGATGGCGATCAATGTGACCGGGGTCTACAATGGCGTGCTCACGTTCGCGCCGCAGATGGTGGCGGCGGGCAGCGGGCATATCGTCAATACCTCGTCGATGAACGGCCTCAGCCCCTTCGCCAGCTTTGCGGCCTATTCGGCCAGCAAGTTCGCGGTGCTGGGCCTGTCGGATTCGCTGCGCGACGAACTGGCGCCTGCCGGTGTCGGCGTCTCCACGCTGTTTCCGGGGCTGACGCGCAGCCGCATGTCGGAAGGCGATCTCTCGCGGATCAGCGCCGGCGACCCGGCACGCGCCGCCGCGATCGAGGCGAACATGATGGACCCGCTATGGCTGGGCCGCGCCGTCGTGCGCGCGGTGGAGAACGACGAGCCCTACATCGTCACCCACCCCGAATATCGCGATGCGCTGCGCGCGCGGCACGAGAAGATCATCGCCGCCTTCGGTGACCCCGCGCAGCCTGACTATCGCACCGGCGTCACCGCCACGCGGCAATAGCGATCCGGCGCCGAAAAATGGCCCGATCTCCAAATCGCGTCTGGATTGGGATGCTTGGGGCGGTTGCGGGCGGCGGCGGCGGGCAACAGACTTGCGGGCAAGAACGGGCGCATGGTCGATGCCAACCGGCGACGGCCGGCGCCTGAATGGGAGAGCATCGATGACACTGGCTGAAACGATCGTTTCCGGCGCGCGTGAGCGGTCGGGAAACACCACTTGGGACGACGCGGAAATCCGCGAGCCGCTGCGGATTCTGACCGAGGCGATCGAGGTTGAGGCGAACCTGACCGAGATGGGCCATGCGGTGTTTGCCCGCAATGCCACCGAATACCTTGCCAACCGCATGCGGGTGGAGGACTGGCTGGCACGTCATCCGGAGATCCTCGACGCACCGGTGGAGAAGCCCACTTTCGTCTTCGGCCTGCCGCGCACCGGCACGACGCTGACGATCAACCTGCTCAACGAAGACCCGGCGCGCCGCTGCTTCCTGCGGTGGGAGGCTTTCGCCTCGACCCCGCCGCCCACGCCCGAGGAGTTCCACGCCGGCCCGCGATACGAGGCGGCGCAGGCGCAGATCGACCATTCGCTGAAGGTGATGCCGCACATTTCCGCGATCCATCACGAGGATGGCGACAGCCCGTGCGAGTGCCAATTCTCGATGGCGCCCAGCTTCGTATCGCAAGTTTTCGATTCCCAGTACGCCATTCCCAGCTATCACCGCTGGTTCCTGGATAAGGCCGATTACCTGCCGGCGTTCCGCTACCAGAAGCGCCTGCTGCAACTGCTCCAGTCGCAGGCGCCGGGCCGCTGGACGCTGAAGAACCCGTGGCATCCGCTCTATCTGGACGCGCTGACCGAGGTCTATCCCGATGCCCGGCTGGTGATGACGCACCGCGATCCGGTGGAAGTGGTGGGCTCCGCCTGCAGCCTTGTCTGGAACGTGCGCCGCATGTTCAGCAACGATGTCGACCGCGCGGCCATCGGCCGCGACATGGTGGAGACGTTCGAGGTGATGATCGCCCGGCAGGATGATTTCCGCCAGCGCCATGGTCGCGACGCGATCCACGATGTGCTTTACACAGAGCAACTTCGCGATCCGCTGGGCGCGATGCGCCGGCTCTACGCGCATTTCGGCGAGGAACTGAGCGACGTCGCCGCCGCGAACATGCAGCACTATCTGGACGCCAAGCCGAAGGACCGTTTCGGCAAGCACAGCTACGATCTGGCCGATTATGGTCTGACCGCCGGCGAAATCCGCGAACGCTTCGCCGGCTACTGCGCCGATTTCGACGTGGCGATGAGCGCGGCCTGACGAGGGCGGACGCCAATCCAGCGACGGTTTACGCGGCCCTGGATTGCTTCTCCCGCTTCGCGGGCTCGCAATGACGAGAGTGGGGTGGGGAAGAAAGGTGGGGGGCGGCTTGCGACGGGAGCGCGGGCCGCGCCTCACGGACTAGGGTTGAGGAAGCCACACAACCCACTCGTCATCCCCGCGAAGGCGGGGATCCCGCTTGTTCTTCGATCCACAGCGCTGCGGCGCAAGAAAAGCGGGGCCCCCGCCTTCGCGAGGGCGACGTGGTTTGGGAATGGCGAGAGGGGGCTCAAAAGCCGCTCGACTGAAAACTGAGCCCCGCGCGGCTGGCCTTTCAACCGCGCGGGGCCTCGCTTACTTCAGTTCGATGCGCGTTTCGCCCAGCTTCGCCGTGAACGGCTTGCGGGCATCGGCGTCCTTGCCGACTTGCGAATTGCGGTCCTGCCCGATGTCGAACGTCTCGTTGAAGGCGGCGGCGGAGGTCGGGAAGTCCGTGATTTGCCCCTCACCCGCCGGCTGACCGTTCACCAGCAGCCGGATCGTACCCGCACCCGGCGCGGGGAGCAGGCCTGGCGCGCCTGGTTTCGGCGTGGGCGCATAGTCGTAGCCGACCGTTACCGCCCCTTGCGGCAGAGTGCCGGTGGAAACCACGGTATCGCGCCGCTGGCCATAGGCGTTGTTCTCGAAGACGAGGTGCCCGTCCTTCACGTAGAGCACGAAGCCGCCAAGCCGCCCGCCCTCTGCCACCAGCACGCCCGAAGCGGCGCCGGCATCGCCGTCGATCTGCACGGTCAGGCTATGCGCTTTGTTGCCCAGATCGGGCAGGGCATTGAGCGGCAGGCCCGAAATGTCCGGTCGGAACACGAAGCTCTTGCGCTTCGGATCGAGCAGAGCGGGCGCGCCGACGGGCAGGGGTACCAGCGGGAAGACGCCGTTGCGCTGACCTTCCTTCACGAATTCCGCCTTCAGTTCGGCTAGCTTTTCCGGGTTTTTGGTCGCAAGGTCGGTCGCTTCGCTGAAGTCATGGGCAACGTCGTAGAGTTCCCAGCGGTCGCTCGCGGTATCGTCGTTATAGATCTTGGGCAGGTCGTGCAGCAGGTTCCACGGCTGGTAATTGCGCTTGGCCGCCGCCACCCAGCCGTCCTTGTAGATCGCCCGGTTGCCGAAGATCTCGAAATACTGTTCGGGATGCGATTCCGGGGCCTTGGCATTGGTGAAGGTCGCCAGCAGGCTGTGGCCTTCGAACGGGATCTGCTTCACGCCGTCGACTTCACCGGGCAGGGCGATATGCGCGGCGTCCAGGATGGTCGGCGCGATGTCGTTCACATGGCCGAACTGGCTGCGGATCTGGCCCGGATCATTGGTGTGGCCCGGCCACGAGATCACCAGCGGGTTGCGCGTGCCGCCAAAGTGGGAGGCGACCTGCTTCATCCACTGGAACGGCGTGGTCGTGGCCCAGGCCCAGCCGGCGGAGTAGTGGTTGGCCAGATCCGGCCCGCCGAACTTGGCCAGTTGCGCCAGCTGCGGATCGATGCCCCTGGGGATGTTGCCGGTCGCGGTGGACTCGTTGCCGAGGCTGCCGTCCAGCCCGCCTTCAGCGCTGCCGCCATTGTCGCCCACGACGTAGATCACCATCAGGTTGTCGCCGCCGGGCCGCGCGCGCAGCGTATCGATCAGGCGCCCCACTTCGTAGTCGGTCTGCTCCATGAAGGCGGAGTAGACCTCCATCTGGCGCGCATAGACCTTCTTCTGGTCTGCGCTCAGGCTGGACCATGCGGGAATGCCTTCGGGGCGCGGGGTCAGCTTGGCGTCGGCGGGGATGATGCCCAGCTTCTTCTGGCGGGCGAAGGTCTCCTCCCGGTACTTGTCCCAGCCCGCGTCGAAGCGGCCCTTGTTGCGGTCTATCCATTCCTGCGGGACATGGTGCGGGGTGTGCACCGCGCCGGTGGCGAAATAGAGGAAATATGGCTTCTGCGGAGCCGCCGCCTCATGATCGTCCACCCAGCCGACCGCCTTGTTCACCAGATCGGTGGTCAGGTGATAGCCCTGCTCCGGCGCGGCAGGCGCGGGGATCGCGGTGGTATCGTTGAACAGGTGCGGTTCCCACTGGTTGTCCTCACCCGACATGAAGCCGTAGAAGTGATCGAAACCTAGCCCGGTAGGCCAGTGGTTGAACGGCCCTGCGGCGGAAATCTCCCACTTGGGCGTATTGTGCCATTTGCCGAAAGCGGCGGTGGAATAGCCGTTGCCCTGAAGGATCCGCGCGATCGAGGCGGTGTCCGGATTCCAGATCGAGTTATAGGCGGGGAAGCCTGCGGCGACATCGGCAAGGTTGCCGAAGCCCACTTCGTGATGGTTGCGCCCGGTCAGCAGCGCGGCGCGCGTGGGGGAGCAGATCGCGGTGGTGTTGAAGCGGTTATAGCGCAGGCCTTGCGCCGCCAGCTTGTCCAGCGCGGGGGTGCGCGGCACGCCGCCGAAGGTCGATGTCGCGGCAAAGCCGGCATCGTCCAGCAGCACCAGCAGCACGTTGGGCGCGCCCTTCGGCGCTTGCGGCTGGGCGGGGAATGCGGGCTGGGACTCGGCGCGGGTCAGGCCGATCTTGCCGGTGAAGCTCTGCGGGCCCCCGATAACGCCGCCGATCACACCACCACTGGCGGGCGCGGTATCCTGCGCGAAGGCGGCGGACGATAGGGCACTGGCGGCGAGCAAGAGTGCCGCCCTGGTCAATATACGCATCGGACATCCCTGTTGTGGTCGCGTTGAATCGAACCGACACGCGCGACGAAGCGCGCCGGCCAGAGGTGGGCGTGTTGTGGGGGGCGTCGGTTGGGTGGGGGGCCGCTGTTAGTTTAGCGGATCACCCCCTGTGATTGAGTGTGCCGGCGCAGGCGGCTTGCCGGAAACGAGGTTTTCGCGCGCCTGATAGACCATGCTGTAAGGCGGTACGCCGTGCGTCAGCCAGACGTTGCCGCCGATTTCGGAGCCTTTGCCGATGGTGACGCGGCCCAGGATCGTTGCCCCGGCGTAGATCACCACATCGTCCTCCACGATGGGATGGCGCGGGCTTGCCTTGGCGGCGGCGACCGACCCGTCCGGCGCGTAGGCCTTGGCGCCGAGAGTGACGCCCTGATAGATGCGCACATTGTCGCCCACCACGGTGGTCTCGCCGATGACCACGCCGGTACCGTGATCGATGAAGAAGCCCCGGCCGATCTGCGCGGCGGGGTGGATGTCTATCCCGGTCGTGCCATGGGCGATCTCGGTCAGGATGCGGGCGACCAGCGGCGCGCCAAGGCCGTGCAGGGCATGGGCCAGCCGGTAATGGATGATCGCCAGCAGCCCCGGATAGCAGATCAGCACCTCGTCCAGGCTGCGGGCCGAGGGATCGCCTTCGTAGGCGGCCTCCAGATCAAGGTCGAGCAGCCGCCGGATCGCGGGCAGCTGGCGGGAGAAGGCCAGCACGATCTCGTCCGCGCGTTGCTCTCCCGCCTGCCGCTGCGCTTCGCCCGAATAGGCGAATTCCAGCCGCAACTGGGCCTGCAGGCGGCTCAGCGCGATCTGAAGCGACTGGGTGACGAAGGTGTCCTCGTTATGGCGGCGCACGAAGTCGGGGCCGAGGCGGAGCGGGAACAGCGCGCCGCACAGTTCGTCCGCCACTTTCGCCAGCCGCACGCGGGAGGGGAAACCCTCCACGCCGTGCTCGGCATGCTGGCTGTTGGTGGTGCGCCAGTGCTGCCGGATTTCGGCGAGTTCTGCGACGATCTGGCCGACGTGCCAGAAATCGTCTTCGACCACCGGCGCCTGCGTTTCGTGTTCCATCGTCATGGCACTATCCCGACACTTGATCTTCCAGCGCAACGCCTTCGATGGTGATGCGGTGCATTTCGCGCCGGTGGCCGTGATAGTCGTTGTAGGCGTAGTGCCAGGTGGCGCGATTGTCCCAGAAGGCGATCGAACCGTCGCGCCAGTGGAAGTCTTCCTGGAATTCCGGCTTTTTGGCGTGTTCGTACACTTCGGCCAGCAGATCGGCGGATTCCTCTTCGGCCAGGCCAAGGATGCGCAGCGTGAAGCTGGGGTTTACATAGACCGCGCGCTTGCCGCTGAGCGGATGGACGATCACCACCGGGTGGACCGGATCGTCCAGCACGTCTGCAGCGGCGGAATTGCCGATGCGGCCGTCGCTGCGGGTATCCTGCACGGCTTCGTAGACCGCCGCCTTGCTGCCGAAGACGTGGCGCGCGGAATGCACGGCGCGGCGGCCTTCGATGCGTTCGCGCAGCTTTTCCGGCAGGCCGTCATAGGCGGCATACATCGATGCGAAGGCCGTGGCGCCGCCCTCCGGCGGCAATTCGCGCGCGGCAAGGATCGAACCCAGCGCCGGTTCGAAGTCATAGGAATGGTCGGTATGCCAGCCGCCGCCGATATTGTGCTGCTGGTCGGGCTCCTTCACCACCAGCGCGATTTCCGGATAGCCGGGGTGGGCGGCGAAGAACCGGTTGATGTTGATCGGCCCCCAGCGCCGCGCAAAGGCGATGTGCTGGTCTTCGGTGATCGACTGGTCGCGGAAGAACACCACGCCATGTTCGGCAAAGGCTTCGCGAACCCGGGCGAAGTCCTCGTCCGACAGGGTGTGCGAAAGGTCGATGCCAAGGACTTCGGCGCCGACGCGGCCATGCTTGCGGATTTCGAGTGCCATCCCGGGACCTCTGTTACGGATTACGCCTGAATGCCGCCCGCTGCGGGAAACATCATCGCATCACTTCGAATTGGAAGAACATGATGCCTGGCGTTGTCGCCTTGGCGCCGCTCGTTTCGGCCATTTGCAGCGCGGAGCAATTGCTTCCTGGCTCAATGCCGCGGACCGATGTTTGTGCTCGCCGGATTCCTCTCGGCCACATTCTCAACTTATTTAATTGAGATATGGCCGTCAAGCGGACCGAAGCGCCGATGGCGCAGGATGCCAAAACCAATTCTTTGGGCCCGTGAAGCCGGCTTTGCCGACTTTGCCGACAGGGGCCCGATTTTCACGACGTGCAGGGCAATTTCGCCGGGGCACGGCCCAGGTCCATTCTCTCCGCGACGACTTCGACATCGGTATGGGCAGGGATGACGAACCATTTTTCGGGTTCGGTGGCATTCACGGCAACGACCGCGCCTTTCGGGCAGAGCTTCAGGCAGGGGGATTCGACCACAAGCAGGGGCGACTTGCGGCCTTTCCTGCCGTCCGCCAGTTTTCGCAGTTCCTTTGCCAGGGTCTTTTTGCCCTGCTTGCCAAATCCGCCGCCGATCTTTTTCGAGCATTTGCTGCAGACGAGTACGACACGCTGGGTCTTGGCGGGCACGGTGCGAAGCATGATCGCAATGTAGGCACATCGCCCGGCGGTGCCAATATCCTCGGCCATGCGTGTTCCGTATCAGTCCGTAGGTTTGCGGAGGCGCACCCTGCGCGTTCGTCGTCCCGTAACTTCGTGGTATAACGCGAAGACCTGACGGACGGGGGCAAGTCATGAATGTGATAACGCTGGGCGACAGGGGCGCGAGCGGCGCCGCGAAAGTCGGCGTGGGTGCCGGCGTCAAGAAATCCTTTCGTCCGGATATTCAGGGACTGCGCGCGATCGCAGTGCTGAGCGTGGTTGCCACGCACGCTTTCCCGGCCGTGATTACCGGCGGTTATGTGGGCGTCGATGTATTCTTCGTCATTTCAGGCTACTTGATCACCGGGATTATCATGCGCGGTGTCACGGAGCATCGCTTTTCCATCCGCGATTTCTACGTGCGCCGGGCAAGGCGGATCGTTCCGGCAATGATCGTGATGGTGCTGTGCACCGCCGCGGCGAGCTATTTCGTTCTATCTCCGCAAAGTTATCGCGATCTGGGGCGCAACATCATCACGACGATGACGTTCGTTTCCAATTTCGATTTCCGAATGTCCACCAACTATTTCGGCACATCGGCCGATCTGCAGCCGTTGTTGCACATGTGGTCGCTTTCGGTTGAAGAACAATACTACATCTTCTTCCCGATTTTCGCCTTGGTGACCTTTCGCCTGGCGGGGCCAAAGGGGTTTTTCTGGGCTACGGTCGTTGTCTTCGGACTGTCTCTGGCAAGATCCGAAATGCTTGCCCGCGCCGCGCCCGGAGCGGCCTACTATCTTCTGCCTTCGCGTGCGTTCGAATTGCTGACCGGTTCGCTTCTGGCGCTGAACTTCATTCCGGTGCCCAGTGAGAAACGCGTGCGCGCGGCGGTTTCGCTTGCCGGACTGGCGATGGTGGCCATCGCGATATTCGGTTTCACCAGCCAGACGCGCTTTCCGGGTATCGCTGCCCTCGTCCCCTGCATCGGGACCGCCATGGTGATCCTGGCCGGCGGCCGCGATGGCCACTCACCCGGCGGCAGGCTGATATCCGGCGGGCCGATGGTGTTCATCGGCAACATTTCCTATTCCTGGTATCTTTGGCACTGGCCGGTGCTGTCCATTACCCGGAACTACTTTCTTGACGAGATAACCTCCCTGCATGTCGTCCTGGCCGTTGCCCTTTCCTTCGTTCTCGCCTGTCTGTCCTATCGCTTCGTAGAGACGCCGTTTCTTGCGCCGGGCAGGCAGAATGTCCCGTATCTGAAGGTCAGCGCGGCGGCGCTTGCATCGGTTGCCCTGCTCGGCACCGGATTGCTGATCGGCAAAGGATTGCCCGAGAGATTTTCGCCCACTGCAAACGCCTACTTCTCGGCGGCTTCGGACTTCAACACCCAGCGCGCGAAATGTCATGACGACGGGGGATCGGTGATCATGCGATATGCCGAAAACTGCGCTTACGGCGCGCCGTCCACCCGTCCCGACGTGGCGGTTTGGGGGGACAGTCACGGCGCGGAACTGGCCGTTGCGCTTGGCGAGCGTGCGGCGAAGTACGGCCGATCGGTGATGGAGATCACCACGTCGGCCTGCCCCCCGGCCCTGCAGTATTCGCCGACCGAACGGCCGCATTGCGCGGAGCGTAACGCAGAGTCACTGGCAGGCCTGGTGGGCGACGATCGGATCGCCACGGTGATCCTGATCGCCAACTCGGAACGGTATCATGACGATAGCGAGAAGGTGATCGCAGGCATGGACAAATCGATCGATGCCCTGTTGCGCGCCGGCAAGCGCGTTGTGGTGGCGAAGCAAACACCCGTGATGAAAGCCGATCCGCCCACGAAACTGGGCTTTGCGAGCGCCAGAGGGCAACCCGTCGATACGATCGGGATCAGGGAATCCGAATATCGGGTCGAAAACGCCCGCTGGAACAGTTTCGTCGATGGACTTGCCAGGGAACACCGCCGCGATCTGTCGACTGTCGATCCCGCGAAAATGCTGTGCGGCGGCGGCGTTTGCCGGGCCTATGATCGCAAGACCGGTGCGCTCTATTTCAACGCCGAGCATCTGAGCGAAACCGGCGCCGCCTTCGCATTCCAGCCGCTGATATCGGCACTGTACAATTAGGATCCGTAAAAGCGGCTGACTTTCACGGTTCCGACCCATGGTGGGCCACAGCAATGCTAACCCCTTCGAACTGCGGCAAAGAGCGAACCCTTTCCGAAGCCGTAGTCGCCGGAAGCCTGATCGCCGGCGGCATCAGAAAGGGAGCAAGCTTTACGGACAGTCGCTGCTCTGCCTCGATGCGGTGCCGGGCCAGTGCCTGGCACAACGGCCCGTCGTCATCGGTGCGATGCCAGAACCCGCATATATCGGCGAGGGTTTCGCGTAGTACTCTTGCCGCTTCTCGGTCGACTTCGGTAATCCCGTTCATGGGTGAATTCTGGTCCTTAAGCCCTTCCACTAGCCATAGAACGGCGGACCGATCCTTGCGGTTCCATCATCGCCCGCGAGGCCCCGAAAATCTGTCGTGCTGAAAATCGCGTCGGAACGGCAGTTGAGCGCATGCGGCGGACCGATGCCGGGAACCGCGGGGCGCCGGGTTCGCTTCGCTTCCGAGGAAAGAGCGAGCCGTGAGCACAGCTCTTCGATACGGGGACGATCCGATGCGTGCATTTCCTTGCCCGAACTGTAGCCGCCTGCTGCATTTCGAGGCGCGGCTTTGCCCGGATTGTTCGGCCACGCTGGGATATGATCCGGCGGCCGACGCATTCCGGTTTCTGGCCGACAACGCCACGCGCTGGCGCGACGGGCACGGCGCCGCGGCCGACGTTGTCGTTTGCGCCAACAACGACGACTTCCAGATCTGCAACTGGCTGGTGCCGCAGGACGAACCGACCACGCTGTGCCGCGCGTGCCGCCACAATCGCACCATCCCCGACCTTTCCGAGCCTTCGGTGCCGGCGCGATGGGCCAGGATAGAGGAAGCCAAGCGCCGGTTGTTCCATACGCTCCTGAAATTGCGACTGCCGCTGGAGACCCGGGCGCAGGCGCCGTGCGGCGGGCAGGGGCTGGCCTTCGATTTTCTCTACGACCGCGCCGCCGAGGAAGCGGGAACGCCGCAAGTCCTCACCGGGCATGACGGCGGCGTCATCACGCTCAACCTGGTGGAAGCCGACGATGCCGAGCGCGAGCGCATCCGGCACGCCATGGGCGAACCCTATCGCACGCTGCTGGGGCATTTCCGGCACGAAGTGGGGCACCATTTCTGGTCCCGCCTCGTCGGCAACGATCCGGCCGAAGTCGGCGCCTTCCGAGCGGTGTTCGGTGACGAGAGGGCCGACTATCAGGCCAGCCTTCAGGCGCACTATGCCGAAGGCGGCGGCAAAGTCTGGACCGACGATTTCGTCAGCTATTATGCGACGTCACACCCTTGGGAGGACTTTGCGGAGACGTTCGCCCACTATCTTCACATTGTGGACGTTTTGGCCACGGCCGGCGGTTTCGGGCTTTCGCTGTCCTCTATCGACGAATGGGCAGGCCAGTCGCCTTCGCCGAGCTTCGACCCTTACACGGCCGATGCCGCGCAGCTTGCGGAGATGATGGCGCCCCTGTCGTTCAGCATGAATGCCATGAACCGGGCGATGGGGCAGCCGGATCTCTACCCGTTCCATCTTTCCGCCGCGATCGTGCACAAGCTGGACTATGTCGCGCGGTTGGTGGCGAAAGCGGCGGAGCCGAAGGGGAGGGCGGACGGCGCGGTCCCGGCATGCGGAACCGTGGCCGAGTGAGCGATTACGCCTTAGGCCGGGTGGATAAATTCTGCCTGAACGATCGTCCGCTATTAGGAAGGCTCACAGCGTGCGCGGATGGCGGAAATGTCGGGGGAAGCGGACCTGCAGACGTTCGGTGATGTCGGAAACGCTACTTAGAGTTTTCGTAGATTTTCCGCAGTTCGGCGGTGGCTTTCGAAGGTTCGTGTGGCATAAAATCCAAAAGTCGCATCTTGGCAAACTTGTAAATACCGCGCAGAAGTTATGTTCAGGCAGGGCCTCCCTTTGCCTTAAGTCCGAATATGACGGTAGGTTGTACTATGATTGAAGCTGCGGTCGAATTTCTTCGAAAGTGGCCATTTGGATATTTTCCCGAGGTAGACTGGGAAGCTTTCCGAAAATTCCATTCAGGGCTAAGCTTTCCCGAAGCCACAGCGCTCTTTTTGGCGGAGTTAAAGGCTCGGCTCGATCAACGAGAGATATATGCTATGCCTCCGCCACACGATCAGAGTGTGGAAATTGCCGATAAGTTTATAGCCAACGTCATAACGGGCGAACGAGCGGAGGTTTGGCTTGGGGAACCTGAGCAGGTGATCGCTTATTTCAGAGATCACTGGCTTCCGCATGACATGGATAGCCAAGATCTAACTAGCTATGGCTGGCTGAACTGGCCAAGAATGTGCTTTCCGACGACGTCAGATGATTTCAATTTTGCGGATGGGAAAATCCCTAACGACTTCGATGCCGGAGACTATTTTCTGTTTTATTGAGCAGACGAGCGTCCGCTTTGTTGGCGTGTCCGGAATGGCAGGTTTCCGGTTAAAACTCTGAAAATCGGCCATACCGCTTTGTCGGGAAAGCTGCCGTCGCAGAGGACTTAGAATTCTTAAGCGATACCGAGAGTTTCTGGAAGGTTCGATACAAATCCGACGCGGTCAGGATAAGATCCAACTAAGGATCGGATACCCTGCGTGAGTGCGGCGCGAGTTTCCGGTGCGGCCATCTGCAAATTTGCTGCCAAATCCTCCAACGCCGACACCGCGGCGTCAGGGTCGATGATCCGATCGTCCGAAAATTCCAAGAAAATCGCGACGTCGATTAGCGCCTTCATCACCTGCGGATCGAACATATGCAAACTCCTGCCCATGAGCCAATCCAAGGCGCTGGCAGAGGATTTCAATGCCCGCAATGTCGGCGTGTCCGGGACGGCAGATTTCGGAACCGAATCTCCGATTGCCGCCTTCCATCCCGCACCCGATTTCACCCACGCGACCTGGATCGGCGAACCGGGAGCCTGCTGAGGGTCAGGAACCGATCGTTATCGCTGCATTCGGATCGACCTTTCCGGAAAGCCCGGGCACTTCGTCAAGTTGGCGCAGTTCGGTGAACTTTCCGCGCTCCTCGCGAAAGCGGACGATCTCGAAACCGTGGCCTTTCAGGCATGGCACGGCATCCAGTTCCTCGGCGCTGGCGCTATTGATGTCGACAAGGCTACGCATCGGTAATTGCCCTGTGCTCCGCAGCGTTACAGATGCGGAGACAAAATAAGATGAGGCTTGAATTGTATCTGCAATTGATGGGCAGATATATTCAAAGATGCCCGGAGCAATAGGCAACGAGAAGAATGATGGGGATCGGAACGCCAATCAACCAGAGAAGTCCAGAGCGCATGACATTACTCCAATGTCCTGATGAATTATGGAAACCCTCGATCCGGCCTTAGGTTCCATGCCGATTGGCGGCCGCTATCGGGGTGAACCGCCATAGCGACTTGGCCTTTGCCTTCATCAGGGATCAAATGGTTTGATAGGATCGCGGTTGTCTGCCATGATTTGCCGGTCCTCCCCTTGCAGAACACTGATCCATGATGGAAAAGTGGCCAAACCCGGCGCGATCGCGTCCTCGTTTCCGCAATCGCCACCCCTCGTTCGGCGGCGCGGCCTCTGCGCTGCTAGGCATGGTCGTTGCAAACATGGTGACTGCAGGCGGGCCGGGGCTTCTGAAACTGCCGTTCCGCACCGGCCTGCCTCTGAAGACTCTTCCAGCGATTGGCGCGGCGCTGCTGTTGGGCGGCTGCATGAGCCTGCCGGCCGTGCGTACCGCGGAATGCGGCTATGCGCCCGGGCCGGCCATAACCTATTCGCCCGATGGCTCTACGGCCTATGCCCGGATCGATGTGCTGACCTACAATATAGAGGGCCTGCCCTGGCCCGCGCGCCGCAATCGCGGCCCATTCCTGCGGGAGATCGCGCAGCGGCTGGCGGCCTTTCGGGCGCAAGGAACGGGGCCGCAGATCGTCGTTTTCCAGGAGGTGTTCAGCAATACCGCCGCGCGCGCCGTCGTGGACGCCGATTACCAGAGCATAACCGCGGGTCCCCGTGCCCGATCGCGGCAGGATCCCAATACGGAAGGCCCGCTGCCGGGCAATCGCCGCATAGCCAGAGGGGAAATTCGGGCGAATTTCCTGTCCAGCGGCTTGGTCACCGCAACCGATTGGCCCATCGTTTCGACACGCTATCGACCATTTGCCCGCGGCAGTTGCGCGGGCTTCGATTGCCTGTCGAACAAGGGTGTCCTTTACGCGGAGATCGCGATTCCCGGCGTGCCCGGCACCATCGATATCTTCAACACGCATATGCAGGCCCGCCGCGCGTCCGGCGTATCGGCCGAACGGCACGCCCCTGCCCACCATCGCCAAACCGTTGAACTATCAAGCTTTGTCGATTCAAACGGAGATGAACGGCATCCCACGATAGTTGCCGGCGATTTCAACATGCGCAATTCCGACATTCGTTGGGACTTGTTCAAGCGAAAGATCGCTCTGGACAATGTCCATCGGTATTGTGCCGATAAACAGAGCGGCTGCGAAGTGCTGCAGGATTGGGAGCATCCCGACCAATGGCGCCGCGTGCAGGACAAGCACTTCTTTGCGCCGGGAGAGGTGGTGAAAATTCGGCCGATCCGGGCAGAGGGCATGTTCGATGACGGGCCGAGCGGCCCGGTGCTTTCCGACCACGAGGGGTTTCGCGTGGTCTACGAACTGAGTTGGCCAGCGAATGCGCCGGCGACGGGCAGCATCTGCCCTGCCGTCCCGGCCACGGCACTGGCGCACTGACATCGGCATCCGCATTCACGCGGAAGTCGGCTTTGGGAGAACGGCGATGCGGGTACTTCTCGGAACCACGCTTCTGGCGGGATTGCTGACGGCGGGAGTCGCCGCCAGTCAGGAAACCGATCCGCAGCCGATGAGCCAGCAGAGCGAGCGCGCGCTGCCAACGGCGCAGAACCAGGGCGGGCTGGAAGCGATCATCCATCGCGATGCGCGTTTCAGCGGCCCCTTCCAGTCGATCACGGGATCGCGAACGGACCTCAACCTCGGCTGGGAAGCGCGGTCGATACGGGTGCGAAGCGGCGAGTGGCAGATCTGCACGGGGCGCAATTTCACGGGCCGGTGCACGACGATCGATCGCGATCAGCCCACGCTCAATGCCCAATTTCGCAGCATCGCATCCATCCGGCCGACAGGGGGGTGGGGCACCGGGGTCGGACAGTCCTTGCGCGGAACCGCATCGGAATTCTTTCCCGCGCCGCGGCGCAACGGGCAGCGGATAGAATGCCAGGGCGGCTCCAACTGCGCACGGCAGGAAGCGAACCAGTTCTGCCGCTCGCTGGGATGGCTGGTTTCGCGCAGCCAGACCACGGAAACCGATCAGGGAAGGACTTACGTTGCCGATGTCCTTTGCGCACGCGCCCTGTTGTAAGAGAGCGTTTGAAAATTCACGAAGCCCGTCCCGCACTTAGCTGTACGCGAACTTGCTGGTCTGCGGTGCCGCGCCTGACGGTGAGGTCGAGCATCGTTCCGATCGGCGTGCGTCCCAGAATGTCACGCAGCGCGGAAGCGGTGGCAGTGGGATGCCCGGATACGGCCGTGATCACATCCCCCACTCTCAGCCCTGCGCGCGCTGCCGGGCTGCCGGACGCTATCCCCGCGATCAGCGCGCCGGGAACCGGCGCTTCGCCCGTTGCCGCGGGCACGGTGTCGGTGATCGAAACGCCGATGCCGCCCCGGCGCACTGTGCCATGCGACAGGATTTCCGTGACGACGAAACGCGCCGTGGCGGACGGCACGGCAAACCCGATGCCGACATTGGACCCGGGCCCGTAGAGCGCGCTGTTGATGCCGATGATCGTGCCGTCCATCGCGATCAGGGCGCCGCCCGAGTTGCCCGGATTGATCGCGGCGTCGGTCTGGATATAGCCTTCATAACCGTCTCTGCTCTGCCCCCTGCCAAGCGCGCTGACGATACCGGAAGTCACCGTCTGCCCCAGCCCGAACGGGTTGCCGATCGCCAGTACCTGGTCGCCGACTTTCACTGCGTCCGAATCTCCCAGCGCGATCTGCGGAAGGCCGGTGGCACGCAGTCTCAACACCGCAAGGTCGGTGGGCGGATCGGTTCCCACCAATTCGGCGATGTAACGCCGTCTGTCCGTCAGCATGACCTGGATGACCTGCGCGGATTCCACCACGTGATTGTTGGTCAGCACGATCGCCTGCCGACCGTCTATGATCACGCCGGATCCGGCGGAAAGGCGGGTTTGCTGTTGCGGCGGCTCGCCGAAGTAGCGGCGAAAGAAGGGATCGCGGAACAAGGGATTGTCCTGGGAAGGGGATCGTTGGGCCACGGCGATATTGACGACGGCGGGCGCGGTCTTGCCCACCAGTCCGGCAAAGCTTGCCGTGGCATCGACCCGCTGGACGGCTTCGGTGGACGGTGCCTTTTCGGGCGGTTTTTGCGCCCGGTCGTCGCGGCAGCTCGCCGTCAGGGCCGTCAAGGCCGTCAGGGCGAGCCATAGATGGGCCATTTTTCCGATAATGCGCAATGGGGCCTCCTCCAGCGAAAGCGACGGTATGCGATTGCGATCGTTCCATGCGGCCAAACTCCCCCGGTCAGGCGCCCGGGTTCCCCGAAAGGGGGCCTTCCCCTTTGCCCAACAGATCGCTGACCCAGCGGCTGCGCGGGTGTTCGCGGCAGAAGGTCAGCAGCGCGATCGTGATCGGCACGCCAATGAAGGTGCCCGGGAAGCCCCAGAGGAACGTCCATAGAAAGATCACGAAAAGCACCAGCGGCGGCGCCATCGACAGTACGTTGCCGGCGACTTGCGGCTCGATATAGCTGCCGACCATGAACTGGATCACATTGAGGCAGAGGAACACGACGATCACGGCCTGCCAGGTGTCGAACTGCAACATCGCCAGCAGCGTGGGCAGCAGAGTGGCGATGAACGGGCCGATGAAGGGGATATAGTTCAGCGCGAAAGCGATCACGCCCCATTCGGCCGCGAAAGGCAGGCCGACGATCCCGGCGAATGCCCATACCAGCAGGCCTGTCAGCACGCTCATGAGCGTGCGCACGAGCATGTAGCGGCGGAACTGGATTGCCGTGCTGCGGCTGGCGTCGATCAGGATGCGCGCGGCTTCCCGGTTGGCCAGCGCGCCGATACGGCGGCGCATGTCGTCCACCTCCAGCAGGCCCAGGATCACGTAAGTCAGCGTCACGATCCAGAAGATCAGCGTGGTGTGCAGATGCCCACCCACTTGCTGCGCGATCCGCAGCATCCGCGCCGTGTCGAAATGCTCGATCAACAGGCCCTGCACCGAAATTCCGTGCCCCTCAAACCAACCGAGGGCATTCTCGTAAGCCGCCTGATAGTGTGCCGCATCCGTCAGCAGCGATCGCCACACGTGGCCGACCCCCCAGACGATCGCGGCGGCAAAGCATAGGCCGACCGAAACCGTGGCCATCATGGTCAAGGCCAGCGCCAGCAGTTTGGGCATCAGCGACTGCAGCCATTGCTGCAAGGGCCAGACGATGGCGATGATGAAAAGCGCGAATGCCAGCGGCGCCAGAACGCTGCTTGCCTGCCGGGCAACGACCAGCACCAGGATGGCGGCAATCATGCCGACCGATGCGGTGATTGCTCGACCGGCCATATTCGCCCCCATGCAGGTGAACGCTGGCAGAGACGATACCCGCATATGGGCAAGCCAGACAAGATTGATGGGGAAGGCCCCTAGAGAGGCACCGGGAAAGGCCTGAGAGAGGCGCGAGAAAGCTTGGCGGACCTGCTTCCGACCTATCGACGGAATTGATATAAAATTATCATTTCAATTCACTTCCGTAATGCGCCCGGCCGTGCGACTTCAAGGCTAGCGGCCCAAACATGACCGGGGCGCATAAACGAGAGAGGCGATGGCAGTCCGGCACCGGATTGCGCTGAAGGCGATGACGGACTTCGCGGGCCCGCGGCGAAAGCGCGCCTGCGGGCACTGCCATACCCGACTTCTCATGTGTGATCCGCAGCCCCGCCAAGGGGCCCGCAAGTGCGTGGAGTGAGTGCGAAAATGGCCGAAGCCGCATCCCTGAACATCCTCGTCATCGGCGGCGGGATCGGTGGTCTGTCGGCCGCGATTGCGCTGCTTCGCGCCGGGCATAGGGTGACCGTGATCGAAAAGGATCCGGCATGGTCGGTCTACGGCGTGGGCATCATCCAGCAGTCCAACGTGGTGCGGGCAATGGACCAGCTTGGCGTGCTCGACGCGTTTCTCGACGCCGCTTGCGGGTTCGATGCCGTGGAGATCTACATTCCGGATGGCACCCGCGTCGCCCGCATTCCCACGCCCGCGCTGGTGGAGGGCAAGCCTTCCAACGTCGGCATCGGTCGCCGCGCCTTGCAAAAGGTGCTGGGTGACAGCGCGCGCGAACTGGGCGCCGAGGTGCGGCTGGGCCTGACCGTGGTGACGCTCGATCAGGAAGAAAACGGCGTCCACGTTCGCTTTTCGGATGGTGGCGAGGGCGATTACGACGTGGTCGTCGGTGCGGACGGCGTCTATTCGCAGACCCGCCAGATGATCCTGCCCGACGCCGAGAGCCCCGAATTCACCGGCCAGTCTGTGTGGCGCTACAACTTTCCCCGCGCCGAAGGGCTGGACGCCCTGCATGTCTACAACGGGCCGACCGGGGTGGGTCTGGTGCCGATGTCGGCCGACACCATGTACATGTACGCCACCACGCCGGAGCCGGAAAACCCGCGCTATGCGGTGGAAGGCCTTGCTGACCGGATGCGGGAGAAGCTGGTCGGCACCGCGCCTGCGATCCGCGAACTGGCGCAGGCGATCACCGAGGACGAAGGCGTGGTCTATCGCCCGCTGGAAGGCATGATGGTGCATGGACCCTGGCACAAGGGCCGCGTCGTGCTGCTGGGCGATGCCGTCCACGCCACCACGCCGCATCTGGGGCAAGGTGCGGGCATGGCGATCGAGGATGCGATCGTGCTGGCCGAGGAACTTTCCGCTCATGCTGATCCGGAAGAGGCTTTCGAGGCCTATCGCGCCCGCCGCTACGAACGCTGCCGCTACATCGTCGAGGCTTCTCTGGCGATCTGCCACGGCCAGATCGGCAAGGGCCCGCCGGTCGATAATCACAAGGCCACCGCAGAGATGTTCGCGGTGGTCAGCCAGCCCATTTGATATTTTGATTCAAGGAATTGCAGCCATGAGCCGAGTGACCGAAATCCGCTACGTCGGATATGGCGTCGAGGATTTCGACGCCGAACGCGCCTTCTACACGCAGGATTGGGGATTGGAGGAAGTCACCGCTTCCGACGACTACGTCTGGTTCAAGACGCAGGGGCATGACGAACATCACGTCGTCCGCCTTCACAAGTCCGCCGCCAATCATGTCGAAGTGATCGCCTTCGCCGCCGACAGCCGCGAGGATGTGGAGGCGCTGCACGGCAAGGTCGTCGCGGCGGGCTGCAAGGTTATCTTCGCTCCGCGCGAACTGGACGGCCCGGGTGGCGGCTATGGCTTCCGCTTCTTCAGTCCCGATGGGCTGCCTTTCGAGATCTCGTCGGGTGTCGAGCGGCTCGGCAAGCGGGACATGGCGCGCTGGGAAGGCGTGCCGGTGAAGATCAGCCATATCGTCATGCACTCGCCCGATCATCCGGCGCTGGTCAGCTTCTTCACCGATGTGCTGGGGTTCAAGGTGAGCGATTGGCTGGGCGATTTCATGTGCTTCCTCCGCTGTAACGAGGCGCATCACCGCGTCGCCATCCTGCCCGGGCCGCCCTGCCTCAACCACGTGGCCTATGACATGCTTTCGGTGGACGACATGATGCGCGGCATCCACCGCCTGAAGCAGCGCGGCACCGATCTGCGCTGGGGGCCGGGGCGCCACACGGCGGGCAACAACACCTTCAGCTACTTCACGACGCCGGCCGGTTTCGCGGTCGAGTACACGTCGGAACTGGAAGAGGTCGATTTCGAGACGCACCAGCACAAGGTCCACATTCCCGGGCCGCAGGTCATGGACCAGTGGGGCATCGGCGTCGGCGGCCCGCAGACGATGCCGCATCCCGCGCCCGACGCGCGGCTGTTCCAGCCGGCTGACGCCTGATGCGGCGCGGGCTTCGGATCGCGGCGCTTGCCGCCTGTGCCCTTGCGCTGGTTTCGGCGCGGGGGCCGGACAGTCTGACCGAGCGTAACCGCGCGGTCGTGACCGATTTTGCCCGCCTGTTCTACACCGAGCGTAACGTGCGCGCGGCCTTCGAACGCTACGTTGCGGCGGACTACATCCAGCACAATCCCGCCATCCTCGACGGGCGGGAAGCGGCCATCGCCATGCTGGAGCCGAAGTTCTCCGTGCCTGGCGCCTCGTTCGACGTGAAGCGCATCCTGGTCGATGGCGACATGGCGATGATCCACCTCCACGGTCGCCCTTCGCCGGACAATCCCGGCGGCGCGGTCGCGGACATCTATCGCCTGAAGGACGGCCGGATCGTCGAGCACTGGGATGTGCTCCAGCCGATTCAGACGCAGACCGTCAATCCGCACCCCTATTTCTGATTACAGGAGCCCCCTTTGGCCCTCTTCGAATACTTTCCGAACTACATCTGGAACCTCTCGGTATCGATCGCGATGGAATCGGGCGCGCAGCTCGGTGAGATCATCGACATGTGCCAGCCGATTCGCGATGCGGCGGCGAACGGCGCCGATGCGGGCACGCCGCAGTTCATGAAGGCCTGGGCGGCGATGGGCGACAAGCTTCTGGAACTCGCCGCCGAAGACGAGGCGAAGGGGCGCCAGTTCTCCGCTTCCAACAAGCTGGAACGCGCTTCGCTCTATCTGATCACGGCGGAGCGGATGCAGGGGCACGGCCACCCCGGGCGTAAGGAGACTTACGCAAAGGCGCGCGATGCCTTCGACCGCTCGACCGTGCTGGGCCGCCTGAACCGGGAGCGCGTGGAAATCCCGCTGGAAACCGGCACGATGCCGGCGCTGTTCACGCGCGCGCCGGGGGAGGGCCCTAAGCCCGTGGTGGTGTTCTGCAACGGCCTCGATAGCTGCAAGGAGCTGCTCTACTGGACCCGTCTGCCGCAGGAACTGGCGCGCCGGGGCATTTCCACGCTCTGCGTCGATCAGCCCGGATCGGGCGAGGCGCTGCGCCTGCAGGACCTGCCGGTCGATCCCCATTCCGAAAGCTGGGCGAGCAAGGCGGTGGACTGGCTGGAGCAGCAGGGCGACGTCGATCCCGCGCGCATCGGCATGACCGGCATTTCGCTCGGCGGGCACTTCGCACCGCGTGCGGTCGCCTATGAGCCGCGCTTTGCCTCGGGCGCGGTCTGGGGTGCCAACCACAACTGGCGCGAAGTGCAGGACAAGCGCATGGCGCGTGAGGGCGAGAACCCGGTGCCGCACTATTGGGCGCACGTTCACTGGGCCTTTGGCGCGCAGGGTCAGGACGATTTCCTCGCCAAATCGGAGGCGATGAACCTCAACGGCCACATGGATTCCATCCGCGTGCCGTTCCTCGTCACCCATGGCGCCAACGACCGCCAGATCAGCGTGGACTATGCCGAGGATCTCTACGACCAGCTGGTCAACTCGCCCCGCCGCGAGAAGGTGATCTTCACCGACCGCGAAGGCGGCGTGGAGCATGTCGGCGCCGACAACATGGCCTATGGCCGCGACCTGATTTCCGACTGGTTCGCCGAGACCCTCGGAGGAGAAACCGCATGACACGCCTTGTCGATCTTTCGATTACGCTCTGCAACGATGTGGTCAGCGATCCGCCGTTCCTGAAGCCCGAGATCACCTACCAGACGCATATGGATACGGCGGGCGAGCTGGACATGTTCTTCCCCGGCGTGACGGCCGAGGATACGCCGGACGGCGCCGGCTTCGCGGCCTCGGAATGGGTGAAGTTGACCACGCACAGCGGCACGCATCTTGATGCGCCCTATCACTTTCACCCGACTATGAACGGCAAAGACGGGGAGCCGGAGCGCTCGATCACGATCGATGAAGTGCCGCTCGAATGGTGCTTCCAGCCCGGCGTGAAGCTGGATTTCCGGCACTTCCCCGATGGCTACGTGGTCACCGCCAAGGATGTGGAGGATGAACTCGCCCGCATCGGGCATGACCTGAAGCCGCTCGACATCGTGCTGGTCAACACCGCCGCCGGCAAGGCGCTGGGCGAGCCCAACTACGTCAACCGCGGCTGCGGCATGGGCTACGAAGCTACGATGTACCTAACCGAACGCGGCGTGCGCGTTACCGGCACCGATGCCTGGTCTTGGGATGCGCCGTTCAGCTACACCGCCGAAAAGGTGAAGGAAACCGGCGATACCTCGCTGATCTGGGAAGGGCACAAGGCGGGCCGCGACATCGGCTACTGTCACCTTGAAAAGCTGCACAATCTGGAAGTGCTGCCCGGCCACGGCTTCACGGTCTCGTGCTTCCCGCACAAGATCAAGGGCGCCTCAGCCGGCTGGACCCGCGCGGTCGCGATTTTTCAGGACTGACCATGCGCCTTGCAACGCTGGAGAACGGCCGCCCGGATGGCGAACTGGTCGTCGTGTCGGGCGACGGCGCGCGCTATCTCGCCGCGCCGGGGCTCAACCTGCTGGCCGCGATGGAGCGCTGGGAGGCGGCGGAAGCGGACTTGCGCCGTCTGGCCGCAGTGCTTGCGGCGGGCGGGGGCGGTCATCTCGACCCAGCCCGATTGCGCGCGCCCTTGCCGCGTTCGTGGCAGTGGCTGGACGGGTCCGCTTTCGGCACGCACGGCGAACTCATGCAGATCGCCTTCAATCTGCCTCCGGTCGATACCGATCGCCCGCTGATGTATCAGGGGATGTCGGACCGCTTCTACGGCCCCAACGATCCGGTGCCTTTCGCCGATCCCGCCCATGGCATCGATTTCGAGGGCGAGTTCGGCGTGATCGTCGATCATGTGCCGATGGGCACGCGGGCGGAAGAGGCCCTGCAGCACATCAAGCTGGTGGTCCAGATCAACGACTGGTCGCTGCGCGCCATCGCGCCGGTGGAGATGAAAACCGGGTTCGGCTGGGTGCAGGCCAAGCCACCCTGTTCGATGGCGCCGTTTGGCGTCACCCCCGATGCTCTGGGCGATGCCTGGCGCGATGGCCGCGTTTGCATGGACCTTGCCGTCGAATGGAACGGCGCGCGGTTCGGCGCGGCGAGCGCGGCATCGATGGACTTCGGCTTCCACGAATTGATCGCCCACGCCGCGCTCACCCGCGATCTGGTGGCCGGAACCGTGATCGGATCGGGCACCGTGTCCAACCCGAACTATGCCGAAGTCGGCTCCAGCTGCATCTCGGAAGTCCGCGCGATCGAGATCATCCGCGACGGCAAGCCGAGCACGCCGTTCATGGCCTTCGGAGACCGCATCCGCATGGAAGGCCGCATGGCCGATGGCAGCGCGCCGTTCGGGGCGATCGACCAACAGGTCGTTTCCAAACAGATGACGCCCGCCTAACGTCGCCCGGCGAAGGGGGCGCCCCTTCGCGCGGACGGAAGGCTTACGGGTGCGTTACAAGGGTCTCGATCTCAACCTGCTGCATGCGCTGGACGTGCTGCTGGAACTGCGCAATGTCAGCCGCGCCGCCGATCGGCTGGGTCTCAGCCAGTCGGCGGTCAGCGCGGCATTGGCGCGGCTGCGGCAGTATTTCGGCGACGAGCTGCTGGTGCTCGACGGCCGGCGCATGCACGCAACGCCGTTTGCCGAGCAGATGACGGAGCCGCTGCGCATCTATCTGAGCGCGACGGACTCGCTGCTGGCCTCAACCCGGCCGTTCGATCCCGCCGAAACGCCGCGCACCTTCCGCGTGATCGCGTCGGACTATGTGGTGGCCGCCGTGCTCGTCCGCGTGGCGGAACGGCTGGCGCGGGAGGCGCCGCTGCTGCGCTTCGAATTCATCTCGCCCGACGAAGGCTCGCTCGAACGGCTGAAGCACGGCACGGTCGACCTGATGATCAGCCCTCGCGATTACCTCCTGAGCACGCACCCCACCGAGGACCTCTACGAGGAACGCATCGTCGTCGCCGGCTGGGACCAGAACCCGATTTTCGCGCGCGGGATGACCGAGGATGATTTCTTCGCCGCCGGCCATGTGGCGGTCGCCATCGGCAGCCACCGCGAAACCACTTTTGCCGACAAGTACATGCGATCGCTGGAGCGGGAGCGGCGGATCGAGGCGGTGGTATCTTCCTTCACCCTGGTGCCGTGGATGCTGCGCGGTACGATGCGGCTGGCGCTGATGCATGAGCGGCTGGCCGAAGTTCTCAGCCATGCGCTGCCCATCGCCTATACTGCCGTGCCGTTCGAGTTCCCGAGCATGTGGGAAGTGGCCCAGTATCACCGCACACGGTCGACCGACAGCGGTCTGCGCTACCTGATCGATCAAGTGCGGCGGACGGCGGCGGAGGGGTGAGCGGTCCAGTTATGATACACCGGATCACTTATGGATGAAATGATCCTTATGTGCTAAATCACTGCTTTCTGTATCGAAGGGATGGCAGCGATGGCCGCACCAGCCAATGAAGCGACGATGGACCGGCGCATGCGCAAGACGCGCCGCGCGATCCGCGATGCGCTGCAGACTTTGCTGCAGAACGGCGGGATCGAGCAGATCACCATCAAGGACATCGCCGCCGAAGCCGACATCGGCTACACTACGTTCTTCCGCCATTTCGCCTCCAAGGAGGCCGCCTTGGCCGATCTGGCCGATACCGAAGCGGCGGAACTGATCGATTACAGCTTCCCGCTGCTGGCTTCCGAAGACAGCCGCGCCTCGTGCGTCGCCCTGTGTCGCCATGTCGAGGAAAAGCGGCGCGTCTGGTCGGCGCTGCTGACCAGCGGCGCGGCGGGGATCGTGCGCGAGGCGCTGACCGCCCATACGCTGGAACGCGCGCGGGACTGGCCATCGGCGCGGACCTGGCTTCCCGAAGGCGTGGGTACCGTGCTGGTGATCGGCCTGACCGTGGAAGTGCTGACCTGGTGGCTGTCCAGCGCACGACAGCTTTCGGCGGAGCAGGTGGGAGAGATCATGGACCGCCTTTTCGTCGCGCAGCTGATCGCGCAGTCTGACTGATTTAGAGCAGGTATGCGGCCGCCATGGCTGCTGCAAAGCCGATCAGCCATGTATCGGTGATCCGACGCAGACGCGGGCCAGCGTGGCGGACGTCCATGAACTCGCGCAGGATCACCCGCACCTTGATCAGCGCGATCGCCATGACACCGAAGGCCACTGCGGCATCTGGGCGTAACGGGCCGTTGCCGTGATGCGCGCCGATCCACCACGCCAGCAGCGTGATCGCGGTCAGCGCAAACCAGCTCAGCAGCAATCGGAGCGGTCCGGAGAGTTTGTCAGGTGGGGACAGGTTCATGCGATCACCTCATCACATAGATCAGCGCGAAGATGATGACCCACAGGAAGTCGACCATGTGCCAGAAGGTGGCGCCGGTCTCGATGATCTCCTGCGATCGGCGGGCCGGGTTGGCGATCTGGTGGACCACAACCCCCAGCGCGATGAAGCCCACCATGACGTGCAGCAGGTGCATCGCGGTCAGGAAATAGTAGAACGAGAAGAAGGCATCGGTGCTGAAGGTAAGGCCCTTGCCGATCTCCACGCTCCATTCGTAGAGCTTCAGCACCGTGAACGCGATGCCGCCGGCAACGGTCAGCCAGGCATTGCGCAGGGCCGCGCGGTAGTCGCCGGCGCGCGATCGCTCCACACAGCGCGCGATCGACCACGAACTGGTGAGCAGCACCACGGTGTTCAGCACGCCCAGCGAAAGGTTGAGATGGCTCTGCGATTGCAGGAACGCCTCCGCATTGCGGCGATAGAAGAAAGTGTAGACCACGAAATAGGCGGAAAAAGTGAGTGCTTCGATCATCACCAGCACCCACATGTCCGGCTGGCCCGGAGTTGTTGATGCGGGTGTGGTGGATGCTGATGGTCGGACGGCAAGGGCAGGCTGCGTCATGTTACGTCTCGCAAGGATCAGGGACGGTTCGGCAGGTAGTCGCGGGCTGGGTCTTCCTGCTCGATCAGCTTCTTCAGGTATGTGATGAACACGCCGGTGTAGATGCCGAAGACCACCATGTTGATGTAGAAGGCGATCGTGCCGTCCCACGCGAACGGGCCGCTCTTCACGATGCAGCAGGTGGCGACCACGAACTCGGTCAACGCGTTGCAGATGTTGAAGTAGCCGAACCATTTGGGCAGCACGCCATTGCGGTCGAGCAGGATGGCGACGGCCCAGACAACCGAACCGACAAGGAATATCCCCATCGTCCCGCTGAATGACAAGAAGCCCATGTCGTAGAGCAGGCCCAGCAATCGCGGATCACGATCCGGCCGCATGGCGCCGACGACCAGCGCGATGCAGGTCAGCAGCATTCCCGGAACGGCCGCCAGCGAATAGAGCAGCAGATAGGCATAGGCGAAAGCCGGGCTCACCGACATCCGCCGGATCGAATAGGTGATCAGTGCCGTGGAGGCGGTGGCGAATGCGCCCATCATGAAGATCACGCAAAAGCCCGCCAGCAGCCCATCGTGCTTGTCTGCGAACCATTGGGCGATCTGCGGCAGGCTCCACCATGCCTTCGGCGGCGGCTGGGTGCGCGTCACCACGAAGAAGACGATGCCGAAGACGTTGTAGAAGACGACGATGGTGTACCACGCCAGCCATAGCTCCAGCTTCGGGTGATGGCGCCAGTTTCGTGCGACTTTCTTGGGGAGCGAGTCCGGTTTGCACACCGCCTCCGCCGTCAGCGTGCTCATGCCGAAGCCTCCGCGCGCTGACGGATGATCGTTTGGGCAACGACCATGCCCATCACCACGATCCACGCGGCGATGGCGCCGTTCTTCACCCAGAACGAGAGCAGTCCGTCCCAGGCCATCGGGCCGTGCAAGGCCAGCGGAGCAAAGGCCGCTGGCACCATGGCTGCGGCGACGGCCAGATTGAAGGGACCGACCCAACGCGGAAAGACCGGTTGCTCCTGTCGATCGAGATGGATGGCCAATGCCAGGAACACGCTTTGCGCGATCAGGAAGCCGACCTGACTGGTGAACGTCACCCAGGCCATATCGTTGAAAAGCTGGATCAGCGCGGGATCGCGTTCCGGGCGGAAGGCCGCGATCAGCCAGAACAAGTCGGCAATGCAGAACAGCGTCGGTCCGCCGGCGATGCATCCGATGAAGCAATAGCTCAGGATCGGCGTGCGATGGGCCATGCGGCGCACCTGAACGGCAATCAACGCCAGGAACGGGATCAGCGCCACGCCGAACCAGTTGAAGACGATCATGCTGTAGCGAATCCGCGGAAGGTTGGCCGGATCGCGATAGAACGCGGCGACTTTCTCCGCCGACCATGCCGGGGACATCGGTTGGACGAAGCCGGGAAAGGTCAGGAAGGCCAGCAGCCAGATCAGTCCGATTACCGGCAGCGACCAGAGCAACAGCATTTCGCCGTTGGCGCTGGGTGCCGCTCCATCAAGGCTCGTCGAGCCGGTGATGCGGCCCCGGATCGTTTCCATCGATGCTCTCCCTCGCCACCTTCGGCGGTGGC
>NZ_CM145497.1:155000-262500 GCF_055521675.1 Novosphingobium sp. BL-S-19 | reverse complement strand
TCGCACCGTTATCCGGTGCAGGGACCCTCTGTGGCGGGTAGTTTGACTGGGGCGGTCGCCTCCTAAAGAGTAACGGAGGCGCGCGATGGTAGGCTCAGGCCGGTTGGAAACCGGCTGCAAGAGTGCAATGGCATAAGCCTGCCTGACTGCGAGATTGACGAATCGAGCAGAGACGAAAGTCGGTCATAGTGATCCGGTGGTCCCTCGTGGAAGGGCCATCGCTCAACGGATAAAAGGTACGCCGGGGATAACAGGCTGATGATTCCCAAGAGCTCATATCGACGGAATCGTTTGGCACCTCGATGTCGGCTCATCACATCCTGGGGCTGGAGCAGGTCCCAAGGGTTTGGCTGTTCGCCAATTAAAGTGGTACGTGAGCTGGGTTCAGAACGTCGCGAGACAGTTTGGTCCCTATCTGCCGTGGGCGTCGATACTTGAGAGGAGTTGACCCTAGTACGAGAGGACCGGGTTGAACATGCCTCTGGTGTACCTGTCGTGGCGCCAGCCGCGCAGCAGGGTAGCTATGCATGGACGGGATAACCGCTGAAAGCATCTAAGCGGGAAGCCTCCCTCAAGATTAGGTATCTTCGAGTCGTGATAGACCATCACGTTGATAGGCCGGGTGTGGAAGTGCGGTAACGCATGGAGCTAACCGGTCCTAATAACTCTGTTCATGCTTGATGAATCCCACCATCAATGACAACCCTGCTACCAAGCAGCACCTCACTGATGATCGGACGATCATCCAGCCAGATATCAAGCTCTTACTTAGAGCAGCACGGGATACATCGATTAAAAAATCAGCACGCCGTCTCCATTGCTTGGTGACCATAGCGTCAGTGACCCACCCGATCCCATCTCGAACTCGGCCGTGAAACCTGTCAGCGCCAATGGTACTGTGGCTCAAGCCCCGGAAGAGTAGGACGTCGCCAGGCATTGAAGCCGGCGGGCTGATTAAAAACCCATCACAATGACAAAGGGCACACAGTGCCCCAAAGAGGGCCCTCGAGGCCCTCTTCGCGTCTCTACAAGACGCAAAACACGCTGACGCGGGGGGGAGCAGCCCGCCGTTCAGGCCGACGCAGTCGGATGAACACACAAAAACGCTTCCGGGCTGACACTCTCAGCCCTCAATGGTGACGCGGGGTGGAGCAGCCCGGTAGCTCGTCAGGCTCATAACCTGAAGGTCGTAGGTTCAAATCCTACCCCCGCAACCAATCACAAAAAACCCATTCCAATGAAGCGCTGCTTTGCAGGTTGATATGTGCAGTGTGCAATGCCGATTTTGTTCCTGTCGGAGATCGTGTCCCCAGAGGTGGTGTAGCTTTTCTGGACCACCTTGCTTTTCGGCTTCAGCCTGAGCCGATCATGAGCCAGGTACTGCCGACAGCATGACAATAGGATTGTCGCTGAGCGGGGCCATCGTTTCAAGCGTCATGTAACGTGCGCGCTGGACGGCCCATTCGTCGGACTGTTCCATGAGGATGGCTCCGACGAGACGGGTGATGGCGGCTTCGTTTGGGAAGATCCCAACGACCTCGGTCCGCCGTTTGATTTCGCCATTGAGGCGCTCGATGGGGTTTGTGCTGTGTAGTTTGGCGCGATGCTCGCGCGGGAATGTCATGTAGGCCAACACATCGGGCTCAGCGTCGTCCATCAGCGTGGCTAGCTTGGGCAGTTTGGGCCGCACTTGGTCGGCGATCGAGCGCCACTGCTGGCTCGCAGCTTCTGGGGTTTCCTGGGCGAAGGCGGTGGCGATGAACGCGGAGACCACGCGCCTGCCGCTCTTGCCGGCATGGGCGAGTGCATTGCGCATGAAGTGGACGCGGCAGCGCTGCCAGGTCGCGCACAGCAGCTTGGAGACCGCCGCCTTAATGCCTTCGTGCGCATCGGAGATGACCAGCTTGACGCCACGCAGTCCTCGGCGCGTCAGTTTGCGCAGGAAAGCGGTCCAGAACGGCTCGGCCTCGGAAGGACCGATATCCATACCTAGCACCTCGCGGCGGCCATCGCTGTTGACGCCCACCGCGACGATCACCGCCACCGAGACGATACGCCCGTTCTGCCGCACTTTCACGTAGGTGGCGTCAATCCATAGGTACGGCCAGTCGCCTTCGATTGGGCGTTCGAGGAAGGCACCGACTTTCTCGTCGAGTTCCTCGCAAAGCCGGCTGACCTGGCTTTTCGAGATCCCATCCATACCCAGCGCCTTCACCAGGTCATCTACCGAGCGGGTGGAGATGCCCTGGATATACGCTTCCTGGATCACCGCGGTCAGCGCCCGCTCGGCCATGCGACGGGGTTCGAGGAAGCCGGGGAAGTAGCTTCCCTTCCTGAGCTTGGGGATGCGCAGTTCGACCGTCCCTGCTCGCGTCTGCCAGTCGCGCTCGCGGTAGCCGTTGCGCTGGACCAGCCTCGCCGCAGATTTCTCGCCATGGCCGGCACCGGTCAGGTTGCCGACTTCCATCTCCATCAGCCGCTCGGCGGCAAACGAGATCATCTCGCGCAGAATATCTGCATCCGGGGTCTTCTCTACCAGCGAACGCAAGTGCATCATCGGATCGGTCATCGTGATTCCTTCCGTCAAGTTTGAGCTTCGCAACCCAAACCTACCCGAAAATCACGGTGACCACCTCAGCCTTCAGCTACACCACGTCCTGGGACACGATCCCATTCAGGACACACAGCCATGAACAACCCAGACTTCCTATTCAGTATCAAGAGCATCTGCTTCGACGAGGATTATCGTCCTGCAGACAATACGCGCGTCACCACCAACTTTGCCAATCTGGCCAGAGGGGAGAGCCGTCAGGAAAACCTGCGCAAAGCCCTGGCCATGATCGACAATCGCTTCAATGCCCTGGCGCACTGGGATAATCCCGAAGGCGATCGCTATGCCGTCGCCCTGGAGATCATTTCCGTTGAAATGAAGGTCGATGCCGACGGCGGCGGTGACGCGTTCCCGATGATCGAAATCCTCAAAACAAGCATTGTCGATAAGACAACCGGCGAACGGAGCGAGGGCGTCGTCGGGAACAACTTCTCCTCATACGTGCGGGATTACGATTTCAGTGTGCTGCTGCCAGAGCACAACAAGGGGAAATCGACATTCGGCATTCCGGATGATTTCGGCGACTTGCACGGCAAGATCTTCAAGAGCTTCCTGAATTCGAATGCCTACAACGAGCATTTCAAGAAGCCGCCGGTGATTTGCCTGAGCGTCTCAAGCAGCAAGACTTATCGCCGCACTGAAAACGAGCACCCCATCCTGGGCGCCGAATACCAGCAAGACGAGTTCTCTTCGACCGACCGGTACTTTGCCAAAATGGGCCTCAAGGTGCGCTATTTCATGCCGCGGGATAGCGCCGCGCCGATGGCGTTCTACTTCAACGGCGATTTGCTCGGCGACTACACCAACCTTGAGCTTATTAGCACCATCAGCACGATGGAAACGTTCCAGAAGATCTATCGTCCCGAGATTTACAACGCCAATTCTGCGGCAGGTAAGGTCTATCAGCCGAGCCTGGAGCATCAGGACTATTCGCTCACCCAGATTGTCTATGACCGGGAGGAGCGGAGCCGCCTCGCTATTGAGCAGGGAAAGTTCGCCGAAGAACAATTCATCAAACCGCACAAAGCTATTCTCCAGCAATGGTCTGACAATTGCGCCCTTTGATCAGTCAAGAAATCACAAGGTTATCCGATATGAAGAGACTGTTACCCACATCGACCGCCGGCAGCTTGCCCAAGCCATCCTGGCTTGCACAGCCCGAGACGCTTTGGTCGCCATGGAAGCTGGAGGGCGAAGAACTGGTTACCGGCAAGCAAGACGCCTTGCGTCTGGCGGTTGACGATCAGCGGCAGGCGGGCATTGATATCGTCGGTGATGGTGAACAGACGCGCCAGCATTTCGTCACGACCTTCATCGAGCATCTCAGCGGTGTCGATTTCGAGAAGCGCGAGACCGTCCGGATTCGCAACCGCTATGATGCAAGCGTGCCGACGGTTGTGGGCGCAGTCGCTCGCCCAAAGGCGGTCTTCGTTGAAGATGCGAAATATCTGCGCGCGCAGACCGATCATCCGATTAAGTGGACGCTGCCAGGCCCGATGACGATGATCGACACGCTTTACGACGCCCATTACAAGAGCCGCGAAAAGCTGGCCTCAGAATTTGCGAAGATCCTCAATCAGGAAGCGAAGGAACTGGAGGCCGCTGGTGTCGACATCATCCAGTTCGACGAGCCGGCGTTCAACGTGTTCTTCGATGAGGCGAATGACTGGGGCATCGCAACCCTGGAGAAGGCCGCCGAAGGGCTAAAGTGCGAAACGGCCGTGCACATCTGCTATGGCTACGGCATCAAGGCTAATACGGACTGGAAGAAGACGCTCGGGTCCGAGTGGAGGCAGTATGAGCAGACTTTCCCCAATCTGCAGAAGTCCACGATCGATATCATCTCGCTGGAATGCCACCATTCCCACGTTCCGATGGACCTGATCGAACTCATTCGCGGCAAGAAGGTGATGATTGGAGCCATCGATGTGGCGTCCGACACGATCGAGACTCCGGAGGAAGTCGCTGAAACCCTTCGGCGCGCCCTCCAGTTTGTGGATGCCGACAAGCTCTATCCTTCCACCAACTGCGGGATGGCTCCCCTGTCTCGCCGCGTGGCAAGAGGGAAGCTGAATGCCTTGGGTGCAGGCGCAGAAATCGTCCGAAAGGAGTTCCTGGGCCCGTAAGCCGCTGAAACCGTCGTTCGCGATCTGTGGTGGAGATTGGGAGGCGGGCGCAATTCAGTTGCGCTGTGAGGGTCCAGCCCATCATCGGGTGGGAAGGGAACGGCTGATTAAGTTGGGTCCGCCATTGACCATTCGGATGACGGGAGTTGGCCGTAGAGAGACTGGCGGCTTTCGGGCATCAGATAGGAACTAGCTGCCATTTTCGATCGTAATCTGGGGGGGGCGGCAGCCGAGCCTTCTCGGCAACTCAGCAGCCAATTTTCCGCTCGGAGGTTTAGGCTGACCTCTTTTGTCCATCTGAATGAGGCCCAATGCTTGCATCGATCGCGCCATACTTGACTGATCGTTCCACAATTCCTATCTCGCTCGGCATGGCGAGACCGCGGGAATTTGATCAGGACAAAGCGCTGAGCGCCGCCATGGTGGTGTTCCGCGAACATGGCTACGAAGGAACGTCGACCGGGATGCTGGTCAACGCCATGGGAATCGGCAGGCAGAGCCTTTACAACACTTTTGGCGACAAATGGCAGCTCTACCAGATGGCGCTGCGCCGCTACGTTGCCGATGAAACAGGTGAGCATATCACCGTGCTGCGAAGCAAGCCGCGGGCTATAGAAGGGATCCAAGCGATGGTCGATCGGGTGATCGACAATGCTCGGGATGCCTGTCTCGGCGTCGGTTCGATTTGCGAATTCGGCCGTAGTCGGCCGGAACTCGTCGCCATCCGCGATGCTGCCGACCATTCCATGCGAATGGTCCTGACCGATACGATAGCCCGGGCGCAGGGCGAGGGCGATGTTGCTCCGGATGTGGCTCCCGACACGATAGCCTCGTTCATAGTGATGAGCTTTTCCGGTTTACGGATTGCCGCGCGGGCGGGCGCTGGAGACGACGACTTGCGCGCGCTGGGCGATCTCGCGCTACGAGCTTTGCGCTAGGCGCTGGACCTCTTTTTATTTGCCTAGTTATGGACCAATCGTTCAATAAAAGGATGCGGAAATGAAAGCGATCGTGATGACAGGGACGGGAAGTGCGGACATGCTCGAACTGACCAAGTTTCCGGAGCCCATTCTCACACCCGGCCCCGGCGAGGTCCTCGTCGAGATTGCCGCTGCCGGCGTCAATTTCATGGACATCGGCGTTCGCCAGGGCATGGCGTGGACAGAGATGCCCAATCCCAAAGTCCTGGGCGTGGAAGGCGCAGGCCGTATTATAGCAGTTGGCCTTGGAGTTTCGCTGCCTATCGGCCAGCGTGTCGCATGGGTTTATGCACCCGGCAGCTATGCCGGGAAAATCGTGCTGCCGGCAGAATCCCTAGTGACCATCCCTGACGAATTAGACGACAGAACCGCAGCCGCCATCATGATGCAGGGGCTTACGGCCAGCCATTTTGCCACGGATTTCTACCGGGTGCAGGCAGGCGAGATAGCGCTTGTTCATGCGGCGGCAGGCGGGCTCGGCCTGCTACTGACCCAGATCATCAAACTGCGTGGAGGAACCGTAATCGGCCGCGTATCGAGCGCGGACAAGGTAGCTGTCGCCAAGGAAGCAGGTGCAGACCACGTCATTATCGACGCCGAGGGTGATTTTGCCTCGCAAGTGCTGACGCTGACTGGCGGTGAGGGCGTGCATGTTGTTTACGATGGCTCCGGGCCGACGACTTTTCAGGGGTCGATCGATTCTCTCCGGCGGAGCGGGACTTTTTGTTGGTACGGCCCCGTTCTGGGCGGCCCCGGTCCCATCGATCTCCTGAGCCTGCCGCGCAGCATCAAGCTCGGCTATGCGGTCTTTTCTGACCATGTTCATAGCCCCGAACTGCTTCGGGAGCACGCCGCACGCCTGTTCGATTGGGTTCTTCAGGGCGATCTCAAGGTGCGGATCGGCGGCGTCTATCCGCTGGCTGATGCGGCTCAGGCGCACCGTGACATGGAAAGCCGCGCAACCACCGGCAAGCTGCTGCTGATTCCCTGATTCTCCGAGCATCGTCTCAAGAAAGGACCTGTCATGATTATCGGACCCGCCCGCAAAACTGCGCTTGTCTTCGGAGGATCGCGAGGTATCGGCGCTGCCGCCGTCAAACGACTGGCGCAGGACGGCTATGCCGTTGGCTTCACCTACGCCAATAGCGAAGAACAGGCCGCCGCATTGGCCGAAACCATTGCCGCGCAAGGCGGTGAGGTTATGGCAATCCGGGCGGATAGCGCAGATGCCGCCGCGATCACCGCAGCCGTTGCTCAATTCGTCGATCGCTTCGAAAAGATCGACCTCGTTCTCGTCAACGCCGGCCTTTTTCGCATGAACACAATTGAAACGGTTGCGCTCGATGAACTGGACAGCATGCTCGCCGTGAACGTTCGCGGTGTCTACCTGTCGATCCAGGCAGCGACGCCGCACGTCGTCGATGGCGGAAGCATCGTCACGATCGGCAGCAATGTCGCGATCCGCACCGGTTTTGCCGGATCGAGTGTCTACCAGATGACCAAGGGGGCGGTCGCTGCAATGGTCAAGGGTGTCGCCCTCGATCTGGCGCCGCGCCGGATCACCGTCAACAATATCCAACCGGGGCCGACCGATACCGACATCAACGCAGGCTCCCTCGACATGCTGTCCCAGATGAGTCCGCTGAAGCGCGTGGCGAAACCTGAGGAAATCGCTGGGTTGGTGTCCTATCTCGCCAGCGAAGAGGCGCGCTATATTACGGGGGCAAGCCTCACCATCGACGGCGGCTTCTCATTATAAGCGCCGTTCCTGCGGAGCTACCCATGGACTCGACAAGAATTGTGGCGGACCGACGAGCCTTCCCTCGCCCTACCGAAAGGATGGTCGTGAAGAGACTTGCCGTTTTCGAGCGCTTCACTGCTTAGGGGGCTGTCGTTCTGGTCAGGAATCCCTGCATAGAAAGCCACGCGGTGAATTCGTCTAGCACGAGCGTTGTCGTGGTGTTTGGCTTTCCGAGCCCGAAACCATGGCTCCCCTGCTGGTAGCCATGAATTTCTACAGGCCGCTTGGCTGCGAGCCAGGCCTGCGCAATCGGAAAGCCCATCGAGGGAAACAGGGGGTCGTCGAGAGCGATTGCATCGAACATCGGCGATGCATCTGCCGGAACGTCGATCTTAGCCTGCGGGCCATAGATGTACCCGAAGAAAGCAGGTCGTTCGCCCGACTTCGCGGCAAGGACGGTCTGGAGCGAGGTCATCGCGCCTGCCGAAAAACCGATCATGCCGACGCGGGCGGGGTCGACGCCCCATTTGGAGGCATTCTCACGCACCATCTTCAGCGCGGCAAGTCCATCTTCAGTGGCCTGCGGATTGGTGAGCACCGGCTGCTTGGTCGGATCGGGAATGCCCTCCATCATCTTCGCCCAGACATATTTCCCGGCTTCGGCTTCGTCCTTGGGGGTTGGCAGAAGGCGATACTTCAGAACGAACGCGGCAATACCGCGATCTGCAAGGGCCTGAGCTACATCCCAGCCCTCGTGCGACATGGAAAGCGCCATGAAAGCGCCGCCGGGCGCCACGATCACAGCGACGCCGGTCGCTTTGGCGGGATCGGGAAGAACTGGGGTCAAGGTGGGCCGGGTGACATTGCGGACCGCATAGTCCTTGCCGAAGTATCGGGCCCAGTTCTCGTTGGCGGCAGATCCGGGCGTCTTGACGCCATAGAGCGGGAGGGCGCCCGTCTCGACCGGCGCGCTTGCCGGAGCGGGTGCAGGATAGTCGGCAGGCTGCGCAGCAGCACTCCCTGCTGCTGCTATGCATGCTGTTGCCATAACAAAATATGCCAATTTGCCAGTCGCCATCCACCATTTCCCCTGTTGTTGGGAAGGTGAATGACATCTACAAACGTAAAGGGTCAAATAGGCTTATTTTGCAATCCCATAGTAATTTTCTATACGTCCGTGCCTTGCGCCATGCTTGATGGTCGGGTGTGACAGCCATCGCGCGGGGTCGTCATATGGAGAACCCCCGACCCTTCCCAGCCATTCAGGGCCCGATTTTGGCTCCTCAGCAGCAGACAGTCATCTAACCGTCCGATAAGCATTTGAACCGCACAGTGGCGCAGAACATGACAAGGTCAGCGCCATACGATGGGGATATTTCAACTACCGTCGCATTGCGCTTTTCAACTTCAGTCGCCCGCTTGGAAAGCAAGTCAGCATGCGCCTTGTGATATTCCTCAGCAGCTGCCGGATGGGGGCCCGGGAATAAGCGCTCGAGCGCTTCCAGACCAGGATCAACCCCACAAAGAACGCCCACATGGCTGATGATATTTCCTTGACGAAAATCGTCCATTTGGAGCGCACTCACGCCGGTTGCGGCCATAAGCCAGACTTCGCCGTTGAGACGTTCAAGCGTCACCTCGACAGCATCTTTGTTAAGTTGGATTGCAGTGAGATAGCCGTCGTGAAAACTTGGGTGTGGAGCGTTCATCGTTCGAACATAAGCGCATGTTCGGTCTCCGGAAAAGAAGTTTGGTCGACTTCAGCACCCGACCCTTTGCCGCCGCTCAGCCTCCGACTTTCTGTTCCCAAGTTCAGACTGTCCGAAATTCAGTCGGCCCTCGACTTGCCCGAGCTCAGTCGAGTTAGACCCACATGACGCGTGAACGAAAAGTTCCCCGGGGCAGCATTCTTTCTGAATGGACGATCCTGAGTTTGCAACCGGCTTCTGTCTTTATGTTCCAGCGGGAGCCGATCTAGCGCAGGCTCAAGTTCTGGGCTTGTTTCCTTACGGCATGGCGCACCGCCGAATATGCGTGTAGGCGTAGCCTTCTAGGAGACGGCTGGGTAGCGTGTGACTTCGTCGTCCTGCGGTTCCGATTCCACGCGCACCGTTCCTTAGAATCCACCGCGCGAAGTGAGCCTGCCCTACTGATGGATATGCCCGACCCTACCCTTCGCGACCTTGGTTGGAGAGCGAGTTTCGGCAGCCAACTGAAAGAGGATGAACGCGGCGATGAACTTTGCCCGGCGCGTGTCATGGCTGTTCATCGGGGCTGGATAGAGGTTGCAGGAAGCGGTCTGGCCGGAATGATCCCGTCCGCACTGCCATCAGTGGAAGGTGCGGAAGACCGCGCCACGGTCGGGGACTGGCTGATTGTCGATCGGGCAAGGCTGGAGCGGGTCAGGATCCTGGATCACAAAGCGAAGAAAGCGAGCTAGGCGGTAAAGGATAGGGTCCCGGGCGGCGAAGAGGATCTGCAAATCGCCTGACCCAATCCGCGAATGACTTGATCCAAAGGGTCCGTATAAGGCGGATCCTTCCATCTTTCCTGTTTCCAGCATTGAGTGGGTTTTAGAGAATGGCAGCATACAAGGAGCCGGGCATCGAAGCTCGGCGTAACGCCGCGGCTGAGGCGCGGGCCAAGGTCTTGGCGAAACTGAAGGCAAAGCCCCCGATTGACCCGGCGGTTCAGGCGGAACGGATTGCGAAGGCGCAGGCGCGTGAACAGGCGCAGGCCGAAAAACGTCGGGCGGCAAAGGAAGCTCGCGAGCAAGCCGCTTTGGCCAAGGCGGCGCGGATCGAAGCAGAGCGGCCAGCGCCGGAACCTACCGAAGCGGAGCGAAAGGCAGCCCGCGACGCGCGTTACGCCGCTCGCAAGGCCAACAGAAAATAATGTACTTCAATACCCCCTGCCCGGCGAGCGCGGGGATCACTTGCGCGTGAGCACGCTCCTCTCGGACCTTTTGCCCGGCGAGGAACTGGTCGACGTGGCTCATGTGCCTGACGGTGCGCGGCTGCGGCTTGTCCGCAAAGGGAGCAATTTCACCATCCTGCTCGACGACAACGAGCTCATGAACAGCTATCATTACGCTTCGGAAGAAGCGCTCGCCACGATGACCTGTGAGCGCCTTGGTCCCAGATCAGACCTGCAGATGCTTATCGGCGGCTACGGCATGGGTTTTACGCTGCGCGCGGCCCTTGCCACGCTCGAGCATGATGCGGCCGTGACTGTGTCAGAGATCGTGTCGGAGATACTGGACTGGGCCGCAGGGCCGATGCGTGTTCAGACCGCCGGTTGCCTGGACGATCCTCGCACATCCATCGTGCATGAAGACGTAGCGGTGCTGATCGCTGGTGCGAGGTCGGCTTACGATGCCATCCTGCTTGATGTAGATAATGGTCCAGAAGGGCTTACCCGACAGGTGAATGATTGGCTCTATTCGCGATCCGGTCTGAAGGCAGCAATGCGGGCGCTGAGACCGAACGGGATTCTGGCCATCTGGTCTGCAACCCCTGATGCATCGTTTGCAGCGCTTCTTTCAGAAATTGGATTTTCGGTAGCGGTAGTTCCCGTTCATGCGAGCTCAATCCGTCTGGTAGACAGCGGTGAGATAGAACATGTCGTTATATTTGCTCAACGTGGACAATAAATGGCGGCTGGAGCACAACGCGGTGTCCAGCCAATGGAGGTCTGACGGTATGCTGAAACCGCATGGTGGACTGCCGACATAGCCATCTATTCTGAGAACGAGATCGTGTCCCAGGACGTGGTGTAGCTGAAGGCTGAGGTGGTCACCGTGATTTTCGGGTAGGTTTGGGTTGCGAAGCTCAAACTTGACGGAAGGAATCACGATGACCGATCCGATGATGCACTTGCGTTCGCTGGTAGAGAAGACCCCGGATGCAGATATTCTGCGCGAGATGATCTCGTTTGCCGCCGAGCGGCTGATGGAGATGGAAGTCGGCAACCTGACCGGTGCCGGCCATGGCGAGAAATCTGCGGCGAGGCTGGTCCAGCGCAACGGCTACCGCGAGCGCGACTGGCAGACGCGAGCAGGGACGGTCGAACTGCGCATCCCCAAGCTCAGGAAGGGAAGCTACTTCCCCGGCTTCCTCGAACCCCGTCGCATGGCCGAGCGGGCGCTGACCGCGGTGATCCAGGAAGCGTATATCCAGGGCATCTCCACCCGCTCGGTAGATGACCTGGTGAAGGCGCTGGGTATGGATGGGATCTCGAAAAGCCAGGTCAGCCGGCTTTGCGAGGAACTCGACGAGAAAGTCGGTGCCTTCCTCGAACGCCCAATCGAAGGCGACTGGCCGTACCTATGGATTGACGCCACCTACGTGAAAGTGCGGCAGAACGGGCGTATCGTCTCGGTGGCGGTGATCGTCGCGGTGGGCGTCAACAGCGATGGCCGCCGCGAGGTGCTAGGTATGGATATCGGTCCTTCCGAGGCCGAGCCGTTCTGGACCGCTTTCCTGCGCAAACTGACGCGCCGAGGACTGCGTGGCGTCAAGCTGGTCATCTCCGATGCGCACGAAGGCATTAAGGCGGCGGTCTCCAAGCTGCTGTGCGCGACCTGGCAGCGCTGCCGCGTCCACTTCATGCGCAATGCACTCGCCCATGCCGGCAAGAGCGGCAGGCGCGTGGTCTCCGCGTTCATCGCCACCGCCTTCGCCCAGGAAACCCCAGAAGCTGCGAGCCAGCAGTGGCGCTCGATCGCCGACCAAGTGCGGCCCAAACTGCCCAAGCTAGCCACGCTGATGGACGACGCTGAGCCCGATGTGTTGGCCTACATGACATTCCCGCGCGAGCATCGCGCCAAACTACACAGCACAAACCCCATCGAGCGCCTCAATGGCGAAATCAAACGGCGGACCGAGGTCGTTGGGATCTTCCCAAACGAAGCCGCCATCACCCGTCTCGTCGGAGCCATCCTCATGGAACAGTCCGACGAATGGGCCGTCCAGCGCGCACGTTACATGACGCTTGAAACGATGGCCCCGCTCAGCGACAATCCTATTGTCATGCTGTCGGCAGTACCTGGCTCATGATCGGCTCAGGCTGAAGCCGAAAAGCAAGGTGGTCCAGAAAAGCTACACCACCTCTGGGGACACGATCGAGAACGACCCTTTTCGGTCGTTCAGTCCGTGATTTTCCGTTCCCAGATACCGCCCGTCCGGTTCGGAGCCGGGCCGTAGAGGTAGCAGACATCAATCGGCGTCGGCTGCCGACCAGCTCAAGTCGTTCTGCGCCCCACGCACGAATGGCCGCTTCTGCCGGGAGCTGCAAACTTGGACCCATGGCCCACACCCCATCAGGGACATATTATTGTCAAACCCGGCGCTTGAGCGAACTCATGATGCGACTGACCTGCTGGTCGAGCTCAAGGGTGCCGTCAATTTCGATTGCCGCTTCGCCTTCCCGCAATGGTTCGAATGCGGCAAGTTGGCTTTGGAGTAGTGACGCCGGCATGAAATGCTCTGCACGCTTTGCGAGGCGCACTTCAAGGGCTTCCAGGCTCAGTTGTGCGTGGATGAAAAGCGTGTCCGGTGCGATTTCACGGATACGATCCCTGTAGATGCGTTTGAGAGCGGAACAGGATGCGATGACTCCGTGCAACGCTCGATCGCTATCTTCCATTGCTCTCTTATCCGCTGCAAGCAGGCTGTTCCCCACATTGTCTATGAAGGGACCCTGTCTGTGTCGGTGAGAGGGATTCCGGCAGACATCTTTGCTATATTTTCAGGTGGACGCAGTGAATCGCCTTCGATGAACACCCACCCGAGCGCCCGCGCGAGAGCGGTTCCTAGTGTCGTCTTGCCGCAGCCCGACACTCCCATCACAACGATCGCGCGGGTTGCATGAGGAGCGGGCATTAGCCGCGACCTATGAAAGGCATGGCAGTTGCCATCAGCGTCATGAACTGAACGTTCGCTTCAAGTGGCAGGCTGTCCATGTAGACGATCGCTTCTCCGACGTGGGACAGCGACATGATGGGCTCTGCCATCACGATGCCATTGGCCTGCTCGGCGCCGAGCTCCATTCGCGCCCCCATCGAACTTGCTGCATTGCCGATGTCGATCTGCCCGCAAGCGATATTGTATCGCCTGCCATCAAGCGATGCCGATTTGGTAAGTCCGGTTATCGCATGCTTGCTGGCCGTGTATGGAATTGAATTGGGACGAGGGCTCGTAGCAGAAATTGATCCGTTGTTGATGATGCGCCCGCCCATCGGATCTTGATCGCGCATCACCCGAAATGCCGCTTGCAGGCAAAGAAAGGCGCCGGTCAGATTGGTTGCGATGACCCTGTTCCAATCCTCCAGGTCAAGGTCTGCGAGTGGCACGTTGGGAGCCAAAACGCCGGCGTTATTGAATAGAAGGTCCACTCGGCCGAAACGCGCAGCAGCACCCGAGAACAGGTCGTTCACCGCTTTGGGCTGTGTGACATCGGCAGTGAAGCAAAGCGCATCCCGTTCTGCCAGGCCGCTTTGATGACGGGTTTCCGCCAATGCCTCGGCGCGGCGCCCAGAAAGCACGAGGCGATAGCCGCGTGCTGCCAGCGTGCAGGCAACTGTGCGGCCGATGCCGCTGCCTGCACCCGTAATGAGTGCAACCCTGCCGGAGGTCATCGGATCAGCAAACCGGCGTTGGCAGGGCTTTGCCTGCGGCGAATGCCCCCAGATTGGCAAGTACAAGATCAGCCATGGCCGTGCGCGTCTCGTTGGTTGCGCTTGCGATATGCGGCGTGAGGACAAGGTTCCCCAGCGCACGCAACGCTTCAGGTACGTTGGGCTCAGCTTCAAAGACGTCGAGGGCCGCGCCGGCGATCGTCCCTTTGGTCAGTGCCGCAGCGAGCGCGCGCTCGTTGACCAGCGATCCGCGGGCGACATTGACCAGCACGCCGCGCGGCCCGAGCGCCGAAAGTACGTCGGCATCGACGAGATGGCGGGTGGAGGCATTCGCGGAACTGGCCAGGATCAACACGTCGCTCGCCTCTGCGAGACTTGCGATGTCGGGGAGGAAGTCGAAGGGTAGGTCCTTGGGGGCAAGGTCGGTGTACGACACGGATCCAAAGGGTGCCAGACGCGTGGCAATCGCGCTGCCGATGCGGCCAAGGCCGACCACGCCGAAACGCTTGCCGGATACCTTGGTCGCAAGCGGGGCTTCGCCCATCGGCCACCGCCCCTGTCGCACGTGCGCATCTGCGCTGGGAATCGCGCGAAGGAGCGAGATGATCAGCCCAATCGCAAGGTCTGCAACATCGTCGGTGAGGACATCAGGCGTCGTCGTGACGTTTACTTGCCGCGCACGCGCATGTTCAAGGTCGACTTTATCGTAGCCCACGCCGTTGATTGCGATGATCGCCAGGTTCGGCAGCGCATCCATCAATGCGTTGTCACAGCCGATATGGCCGCCCGTCGCTATTGCCCGAACCTCTGGAGCGTGGGACTGACGAAACCATTTTCCGAGGAATAATCGGAAGCGTGTCCTCGTCTTTCTCGCCGGGGCCACCGAGTGATGGCCCTATCGCAAGCAGTGATTGGTAGTTAAAGCTGAATGGATTAGATTTAGAGAGGGCGATATGGGCAGAAATTTGCGAAAACAATTGATCGGCTATGCGAAAGTTACGTGAAGATATATTGTGAAAAAGAAAATTTAGTATCCTATATGTTCGGAATCGGTGAAAAGCTTTAGCGTAATATATCGAGTAAATTTAAAAATAATTACCGAGCCGCAAAGTACTATTAGGTAAGTGGTATTATAATCAGGGGATGGGTAGGGCAATATTACTATCAACGCGAACAAAATGCCCGCCACGATTGATAGAATGTCCTTCATTTCAAAGCATCCACCTTGCTCCAGCGCGAATCGCCGACGATACCAATTTCTCTTGGTAGTTAGCGGGATGTCGTTAACGAAGTTGCTGCATCCCAATAACGCGGCGATCGGCATTATATCTTAATTAACCTTATGTTCCCAGAAATGGTCGCCAAGAGAGTGCCGATTGGCGCGCTTGTGGGGTGTCGAAAATGAGTGTCAGCGGTTGGAATCCTGCGACTAAGGTTCTGGTGGTCGATGTAGCGGAGATCATCAGGCAGCCCGAAAGTGCGCTGGAAGCATTTTGGCTTGGTGTCTCCGCATGCTGGTCGGCGTCGCTGCTCGCCTTAACTAGATTTGGCTCAAGGATGCCTTTGCGGGACAGGCTTAACGAGGCTTCGATGTCCTCGCCGCGGAGGTTGGCATACCGTGAAGATGTTCTTGCGTCAGTAAGGGATTGGCGCAGGCAGGGAGGGAGTACCGCGCTCTTAACCAAAACTGGAAGCAAGTTTGCGCAGTACATCGCTGATCACCTTGGGGTTTTTGACGAAGTGCACGCGCTGCCAGACTCTCGAGCCTTGCGCGACGAGAGGTTAGAGAAACTGTACGGCCCAGGTGGATATTCGAACTTCGACTCTCCGCCGTGTTTGCCCTTTAGCTTCGGGCAAAAATTACCGGAACAAAGGTGTCGAAAAATTACCTCCTCCGGATTGCCCATGCAGGAGAGCTTTCGGTTAATCCGCCCCCATCAGTGGCTCAAGAATCTATTGGTTTTCGTTCCAGCGCTTGCCGCGCACGAAATCACGCCTGAGAGCCTGTGGGCTTCGGCCCTAGCGTTCATATCGTTTAGCCTTATCGCGTCTAGTACGTACGTCCTAAATGACTTGCTCGATCTTAGTGCTGATCGTGCCCATCCTCGAAAGTGTCGTCGCCCACTGGCGTCTGGCGCTGTGGGTTTGAAAGTTGGCACACTGATGGTACCGCTGCTCGCGATCGCGGGCTGTTTGGTTGCGTCCATAGCTGGCGCAAAACTTTTGGGGATGTTGGCAATCTATTTTAGCTTTACGACCGCCTACTCTCTGAAATTAAAGCGTTTAGTCGTCATTGATATTTGTATGTTGGCGGTATTGTACACAATGCGCATATTAGCCGGCAGTGTGGCGACGGGTATTCCCAGTTCTGTTTGGCTTCTTGCTTTCTCGATTTTCTTTTTCTTTTCGTTGGCTGCTGTGAAGCGTCAAGCAGAGCTCGTAGATGGCATAGCGACGGGATTAGTGACTGCGCATGGACGGGGCTATCATGTTGATGATCTCTCAATAATCAGCAACATCGTCGTGGCCTCGGGTATGGTCTCGGTTATGGTTCTTGCTTTGTATTCGAACTCGCAGCCCGTGCTACATCTTTACAGACGGCCTGAGATGCTGTGGGGCATTTGTCTGGTTTTACTCTTCTGGAACAGCCGAATGGCAGTTCTGACTAATCGTGGTTTGATGCACGATGACCCGCTGGTCTTCGCTGCGCGTGATCGAATTAGTCAATTTTGCGGACTTGTCATTGCGGCGTTGGCCATTGCTGGAACGACTCTATGACCCCGCGCGTACTGGCGGCGCGTTATATCGGTTTCGCTACTGTGGCTACGGTAGCGAACTTGGGCAGCCAAAGATTGACCCTCGCGGCAACGCGTGACACGCCAATGACCGCTAATTATTGGAACTATTGCGCTGCAGTGTTGATCGGTACAGTCGTTGGATTGGTTGTAAAATTTATCCTCGATAAGCGCTGGATTTTTTATGACAAGACCAAAGGCGTCGACGCGCAGAGCAAGCAATTGTTTCTCTATGTCATGATGGGTGGGGTAACAACGGCGATTTTCTGGGGTGCAGAATCTTTGTGCTGGCTTGTTTGGCATACCCAGGTTGCGCGCGAAATTGGAGCAACCTTCGGCCTGACAATTGGCTACGTTGTTAAGTATCGACTGGATCGTCGGTTTGTCTTTGTGAACGACGGGGAAGTCGTCCGGAGTGTGACATGGTGATGTTAGGCGGCTGGGGACGTTTTCCTCAGGAAGACTGCGTCGTAAAAACACCGCGCACTGAATCGGAGCTGCAGCAACTGGCGTTGGGAAATTCCCTGGTCGCGAGGGGGAATGGTCGAGGTTACGGCGATTGTGCCATGAGTCAGATAGCGACCATCGACATGACTCGGTTCAATCGCTTTTTGTCATTTGATCCTCAAAGTGGATCCTTAGTGGCTGAAGCCGGCGTAGTCCTCGCCGACGTGATTGCCACATTCTTGCCGCACGGATGGTTTCCCTTTGTAACTCCAGGAACGAAATTCGTAACGTTAGGAGGCATGATCGCCGCCGACGTTCATGGCAAAAATCATCACAAGGACGGAAGCTTTCGCCGGTGCATTGATTGGATCGATTTGCTTGGCCCAGATGGTGAGGTGCGTCGCTGCAGTAAGAAGGAAAATGCAGAACTATTCGATTGGACTATCGGCGGGATGGGGCTGACAGGTATCGTTTTGCGGCTGTGCCTGCGGCTTCGACCTGTAGAAACTGGATGGATTCACCAGCGCACGCTGCCTGCTTCGAATCTCCAAACAGCGATGGCTCTGTTTGAAGAGCATGCCGACGCCACATACTCCGTTGCTTGGATCGATTGCCTGCACCGTGGCGCTGGACTTGGGCGCTCTTCCGTGACTCTGGGTGAACACGCGAAACAACACGAAATTGGCGCACGGAGCGAATATGCAGCGCCTCGCCCGCTCCGTAGACTGCCTGTTGATGCGCCTCAGTCTCTGCTGAATTCGTTTACGGTGCGCGCGTTCAACGCGCTCTACTATCGTCGAGCGCGCGCTACCAGAGGCCAGTCGCTTGCGAGTTGGGACGAGTTTTTCTACCCGCTCGATTCCCTACTTGAGTGGAACCGCATCTATGGCCGCCGTGGCTTCGCGCAGTTTCAATGCGTATTACCCTACGAAAGTGCTTCCAAGGGCTTGAGGGAGTTGCTCGGCGCGATAAGTGACAGCGGTCAAGGGTCTTTCCTTGCAGTGCTTAAGCGAATGGGAGGTGAGGAGGGACGGATTTCGTTCCCCCTCGATGGCTACTCGTTGGCGCTCGATTTTCCCATTGCTGCCACCTCACTCGCTTTGATGGAAAAGTTGGATGCAATCACCATTGAGCATGGCGGTCGCTTCTATCTGGCAAAGGATGCGCGCATGAGTCCGTCTACGCTGCGCACATCTGATCCCAGGGTTCACGAATTTATTGCGCTGCGACAGCAGCGCGGGCTCGACGTATTTCGTTCTAGCCTCGCGGAAAGGTTGAAACTGTGACTATGTCTGTTTTGATTGTCGGTGCCCGCTCGGATATTGGGTTGGCCACTGCGCACCGTTTTGCCGCAGCAGGGTATAATGTGCAGCTTGGAGCTCGAAATGCTAACGATCTGTCGGATGCCGCTGCAGATTTAAAAATCCGCTACAACATTCAGGCTACGACTCACGAAATCGACATCCTGGCGACGGACATGTTTGAGCAGTTCTTGGATAGTCTTCCTGAACTCCCGCAAGTTGCGATTTGTGCGGTTGGCCTGTTGGGCGATCAATCCACCTCGCAACGCGACATGGACTTGGCAAGTGTTGTAATGCGCAGCAATTTTGAAGGACCAGCCCTCATCACGGGCTTGCTAGCAGAACGCTTCGCCGCACGCAGTAGTGGCACACTTGTGGGCATCAGTTCGGTGGCGGGCGACAGAGGGCGAGCCAGCAATTACATTTATGGTTCCGCGAAAGCCGGTTACACTGCGTTCCTGTCTGGCTTGCGCAATCGATTATCAAAGGGGAATGTGCAGGTCCTTACAGTCATTCCTGGGTTTGTGGAGACCCGCATGACTGAGGGAATGGATCTCCCAGCCCGCCTCACGACGACTCCGAATCGGGTTGCCGACGCAATATTTAATGCGATCTCTCATAAGCGTGACGTCATCTACGTAAAACCGGCATGGCGGCTAATTATGGGTGTCATTTGTGCAATACCTGAGCGTCTATTCAAGCGGACTCAGATGTAATGAGGTCCAGTTTTAACGCTATTGTCGAGATATCCGAAAGCTTAATCCTTCGTATCGGCTTAGCTGCGGTCGGTATTGTCCTTGTAGCTGTATCGGCTGTGCGATTTCAAGCGCCAAAATTGTTGAGTCAGTATAAGGTCCTGACAGACTTCGACGCCTTTTATATCGCGGGTAGAATGGCCGGAGGGGGAAGGGCGGGCGATACCTATCACATGCAAACTATGCTGGAGGCGCAATACACAATATCAGGCGCCCAAAGCTTCATGCCATGGACCTACCCGCCCCCATTCACGCTGCTCGTGCAAGGTCTTGCGCACCTACCCATCGGTATAGCTTTTGCCGCGTTCGCTCTCGCCAGTTTCGCATTTTATATCTGGGTTCTGCGACGGATAGCCGGTAAATGGTGCCTGTTGACGATGATTGGCATTTTGCCTGCGATCGTTCTCAACTTGCGTACGGGCCAAAACGGCTTCCTGATGGCTGGATTGATCGGCCTGTGCCTTATGACATTCGAAAGCAAGCGGCCAATAGCCGGGCTGCCGCTAGGCCTGATGATCATTAAGCCACATTTGGGGGTTGGGGTGGGGCTGATTGCGCTACTGCAGAAGCGGTGGCAAGTGCTGTTTGTCGCCGCCACGGTTGTACTTGCACTTCTTGGTGTTTCCACATGCGTTTATGGCATCGGGATTTGGTCCGACTTTCGCAATGCTGTGCAAGAGGCGAGCGGCTTTCTTGCTAACGGCTACTATCCGCTCTTTCGCATGAGCTCAATTTACGCTTCGGCATATACATTCGGCTTCAGTGCGCTTGGCGCAATGGCGCTTCAGCTTGTTGGTGCGTTTATCGCTCTCGGGCTATTGGGACGCTTCTATTTTCAGAGGATTGATAGCCGAAGCCTCTCTGCATTCACCTGTATCGCTAGTTTGTTCGTAAGCCCCTATGCATACGATTACGATCTGACAATTCTTGGAGTAGGGTTGGCGTTCGTACTTCCGAACCTCGTAGAACGAGCTACCGGACGAGAACTTTTCCTACTGTTGTTGTTGAGCTGGTTTGTCTGTGGTTTCGGATTGGTTTGGAGAACAGTCATGACTGCCTTGTCATCGGATACTGGGGTGCAGATTACGTCTGACAATGTCGGCATTGCTTTAATCGCGCCAGCGCTTCTTGCCTTATGCTACTGGACTGCGCGCGTTCTTAGTCGGTCGATAGACCGAGTCCCCTATGTTGCCTGTAACAGGCTGGACGCCTCTGATGCATAAATCTGAAATCGCGCAACAGGTAGTGACTCAACGATCGGAGCGACCGGCTGAATTCGACACCTCGTACTTGTTGCGGATTGCATTGTATGCAGGGTCGCTTGCAACGTTGACCATAGGCTGGAACGACGGTTTTCCGCTCGATGACGCTTATATTACCATGCACAATGCGCGTGCAGTTTTGCAAGGTTGGGACGCGACATATGACGTGTCGCCACTTGTAGGGGCCATCAGCCTGGTTCACCATCGCTCTGATGGCGGGAATGGGCTTGTCATTTCCATGCCCATCAATTCCGCACACCATTCCCGCTCTAAGTAAAGTGCTTAGGACCAAAATTCTTATGATGAGAAGAGAAAATTTAGAGCAACGGATTTCCTGGCTGACACAGCGGCGCGTGTTGATTGGATCTACAACCTACTTCGTCATATCAATTATAGCGTTTACCGGCATTAAATTTTTGTCTCCTCATGCTGCGGTGATATTTGGCTCATTCTGGGAATCTGGTAGGGCGGCTAACATAGGGCTGAATCCTTACCTCAACTATCCAATGGTCTTCACTCCGGAATTCCCGTCCTTCGTCCACGAAGTAAATATGAACCCTCCAGCTGCATTGCCACTGTTCCAGATATTTGCACTATTGCCGGTCACTCTGGCCGCAGCAATTTGGGCGGCGATTTGTGGCGTCCTACATCTTGCCTGCGTGCTTATTTTGGACCGTCGCCTCGGTCTATCGCGGATACAATTGATTTGGCTACTCACATCGTTCGGCCTCGGTGGGATCAATATGGGGCAAATCTACACGCTGTTACTCGTTCTTGGTCTCAGCATTTGGGTGTGTTTGCAGTCCAGCCGAGTAAACTTGGCAGGCATGCTGCTCGGCGTTCTCGTTGCTATCAAGCCTAACTTCGCACTCTGCGGCGTGGTATTGCTCGTTTCCGGCCATCATCGTCCGGCCGTCATCGCCGCGCTGGTTGCTATTGGGCTTAGCTTGCTTCCAGCGCTGCTTTACGGCCCGCAAGTTTATAGCCAGTGGCTTTCTGCTGTCGCACGCGACAATCATGGGGTGGTTTTTGCTCACGAAATTTCGCTCAATGGCTTTCTGCGCCGCGCCGGTCTCAGCATGATTGCCATACCAGTTGTCCTATTGGTCTGCATCGCGGGAGTGGGGTATGCTTGGCGAACACGACCCAACTGCCTCAATGCACTCGCTTTCGGCATTTGGCTTGCAATTCTTTGTGCACCGCTGGCTTGGGGGGATTATCTGCTCATCATTACGCCGGTTCTAGTCGCTCGACGGTGGGATTGGCCGATGATCATTTGTGCGATACTGTTGTCGATCTCTATCGAGCCCAGCATCTGGGCCATCCGGAACACCAGCTTCGTGACACTGGTGGGCATTCTTTATTTGGCGCCCGTTCTGTTAGTAGGGTGGCAAATTGTGCGGAGCATCTTGCTTGACCTCGATAACGGAGCTGCCACAACGATTCCCGCCCTTCAATCATTGGTCAGCGTGGCCTGAAAATTCGGCTTTCCAAAAAGAAGTTGGGCGGCGATTGATCCCAGTAGCTCCGTTCAAAGAGGGCAATGCCGATCGCATTCAGGCGAAATATTGCTGCCATTTAACGAAAATATAACTCGAAGCTGCCATATGTGTGCGATGGCGGATAATCGAATTGATGGCTTTGACGGGCTTCGAGGAATTGCTGCATGCGCAGTTTTCTTGTGCCATGTGTTCGGCGGCGTTCGAACCAATGCCTATTTAGCTGTCGATTTTTTCTTTGTTCTTAGTGGCTACGTAATGGCCCGCCGCTATGAGGGCGAAATCGCCACCATCAAAGATGGTGCGTCTAGATTCGTCGCCGCCCGATTATCCCGGCTATATCCGCCCATTCTTCTCGCTAGTCTGGTCGGGCTACCTTGGGTGTTTGCAGTCGAGGCGGAGCACCCTTGGCGCATTGTGATTGCGTGCCTGCTTCTATTGCCCGTCGATGGAAGCCAAGGTCCGTACATGCTTAATCCACCTGCATGGTCAATCGCTTATGAACTCTTGGCGAATGTTTGCCACGCGGCGGTTTTTTCGCGAATTTCGACCCGAATTCTCGGGGTTTTGACACTCGCTTTGGCCGCCGCGCTGGTCGTGGCCACAAGAGGTCAGGGCCTTAACGTAATACCAAGCAGCGGCAATTTGATCGTAGTTTTTCTAAGAATGGTCGTGCCATATTGCGTCGGAATTATTCTTTATAGAAAGTGGAGGGATCTAGCTCCCGGGAAGATCGGCCCGATCGTGACGTTTGGAACGATGCCAGCGTTTTTCATTGCCGGGACAATATGGAATGGATATCCGCCAGTTGCAGATTATTTGTTTGTTATGATCGGTTGTCCTCTGCTCATTGCCGGAGGGTTGCAGAATGCGCGTAACTGCCGCTTGGCACGGGTCGCGGGAGAATTTTCGTTCCCTCTTTATGCAATACATGGCCCTGTGATTTTATCGATGAAGTACGTGGGGTTGCCATGGCCTTACCAAATTCTCGGATCACTTGTGGGAGGCGGACTGTTACTTCTTGTATGTAGAAGCACATTGTACCGTGCGAGGCGCAATGAAGCCCGGCTACCGGTAAGCGTACGGCCTCCCGCGTGTTGCGGCATTCGGGCTCGGCGCTGATGGACCTCCGCTAAACCACCTGTATCAGACTTATGCGTCGAGCCAGTAGCGCACTCTATAACTCGCTAGCTCCGAAGCCACTCGTCGGGCCAAGATTCGGCCCCGCTGATTGAAATCCTGCTCGTCTGCGTCAGCCGCAAAGCGCGATTGCGCCGGATCGTCTCGGTTCAAAATTGCATCGAACGTGGCTGCCCAATCCCATAGTTCGGTGACTAGTTGCGGGCTTAGACCAAGGTCTTCAGGATTGATGTTTCCCACTCTTGACGCATGGTCCCACCAGAGTGGCGCGCAGTCGTAATCAGCCATGATTTTGATTTGCATGCGCTGATTATGGTGAGCGACTGAATTGAAAGCAACGACCGCTTCCCACCCAAAATGCGCGTTCACGCCTGCGGGGTGGTCCAGTCCAAGGCAGCAGCTCGTCGATCCCATTGATCGGATGCCCCTTGCCGATCCGGTCGAGTACATCGGCTAGCCATTCCTGCGGATTGACGCCGTTAAGCTTCGCTGTCTCAAGCAGGGAATACATGGTCGCGGCACGTTCACCACCACAGTCGGCACCTGCAAAAAGCCAATTTTTGCGGCCGAGGCAGATGCCCCGGAGCGCATTCTCTGCCGGATTGTTGTCTATCTCTAACCTGCCGTCGTCGGTGTAAGCGAGCAATTGCGGCTTCAGCTTGACCGCATAACGCAGCGCCTCGGCCAGCGGTGATCAGGCCGATGCCGCGAGTAGTGAGGGCACGGGGATTGACGACGTCACGGGGGGTGACGACAAGGCCCCCGCCTCGCTCGCGGTCATCCTGCTGGTTTCGGTGCTGGTCGTTGCGACTTGCGGGCTGATCTACGAATTGCTGGCGGGCACGCTGGCAAGCTACCTGCTGGGCGACAGCGTCACCCAGTTCTCCACCGTGATCGGGTCCTACCTTTTCGCGATGGGCGTGGGCAGCTGGCTTTCGCGCCACGTTCGGGGCGACGAGATCGGCGTCTTTGTGCGGGTGGAAGTGATGATCGCGGCGCTGGGCGGCTGGTCGGCGGCGGGGCTGTTCATGCTGTTCCCGCTGGTGGGCGATTTCCGCGTGGTGCTCTATGCGCTGGTCTTGGCGATCGGCGTGTTGGTCGGGCTGGAAATCCCGCTGCTGATCCGCATCCTGCGCCACCGCTTCGCCTTCCGCGAACTGGTCTCCAACGTGCTGACTTACGACTATGTCGGCGCGCTGATCGCATCGCTGCTGTTCCCGCTGGTGCTGGTGCCGTGGCTGGGCATGATCCGCACCGGCTTCGTCTTCGGCCTTGCCAACGTGGCGGTCGCGCTGGCGCTGCTGTTCGCTCTGCGCCGCCAGCGCCGGATCGGTGCGGACATGGCGGCGGCGCTGGTGGTTGCGGCCAGTCTGCTGGTGGGCCTCGCCATGGCCGACCGGATGCAGCGCTGGTCCGAAGTGGCGTTCTATGCAGAGCCGGTGATCCACGCCCGCTCCACGCCGTACCAGCGCATCGTCATCACCCGGCGGGGCGAGGACTTGCGCCTCTATCTCAATGGCAATCTCCAGTTCTCCACCCGCGACGAGTATCGCTATCACGAGGCGCTGGTCTGGCCGGTGCTGGGCCGCGTTGCCGACCCGGCGCAAGTGCTGATCCTGGGTGGCGGCGACGGCCTTGCCGCGCGTGAAGTGCTGCGCGATGCGCGCGTGCGCCATGTCACGCTGGTCGATCTCGATCCGGAAATGACGCATCTGTTCCGCGATACGCCGCAGCTGGCCGCGCTGAACAACCAATCGCTCTCTTCGCCGCGCATCACCGTGCACAATGCCGACGCCTTCCGCTGGGTGCGCGAGGCGCGGGGGCAGTACGACGCGGTGATCGTCGATTTTCCCGATCCCACCGAGTTCTCGCTGGGCAAGCTCTACACCGAAAGCTTCTATCGCGAAGTGTCGCGCCTGCTCGCGCCCGAAGGGGTGATGACGGTGCAGAGCACCTCGCCGCTGATCGCCCCGCGTTCCTACTGGACGGTGGCGAGCACGCTGGAAGCGGCCGGGCTCTTCTCGCGCGGATATCACGCCTATGTGCCCAGCTTCGGCGAATGGGGCTTCACGCTGGCGGCGCATCGCCCGCTGACCGACGCGGTGCGCCTGCCGCATGGCTTGCGGTTCCTGACCGCGTCGAGCGAACGCGCGATGTTCGACTTTCCGCCCGACATGGCCCGCCGCCCGACGCCGGTGAACCGGCTGGACAACCAGGCCCTCGTGCGCAGCTTTGCCGAGGAATGGGGCAAGTATGAAGGCTGAGCCGACCCGGCGGCAGCTATTGGCCGGCGGTACGCTTGCGGCCGGCGCGGCGATGCTGGGCGGTTGCGGCGAAACGGCTTTCGCGGGCGAACTCAGCGGAGCCGACTGGCAGCGCGGCCACTTGCTGCGCGACCGCCGCTTTCCCTCGCCTGACGGACCGGTGGAGGAGATCGACGTCCTGATCGCCGGCGGCGGCGCGGCGGGCCTTGCGGCAGGCTGGCGACTGGCCGAAGCCGGGTTCGATCGCTTCGCCCTGTTCGAACTGGAAGACCACACCGGCGGCAATGCGCGGTCTGGCCGTAATGCGGTGAGCGCCTATCCGCTGGGCGCGCACTATCTGCCGGTGCCCAATCGCGAGGCGACGGCGCTGCGCCACATGCTGCGCCAGTTCGGCATGATGACGGGCGAGCAGGACGGGGTGCCGGTTTACGATCCCTATCAGCTTTGCGCCGATCTGGAGGAGCGGCTGCTGTGGCGTGGGCGCTGGCAGGAGGGGCTTTACCCCACATCCGGCGTGACCGCCGCCGACCGGGATCAGCGCGCGGCGTTTGATCGCCGGATGGACGCCTATCGCAAGGCCGTGGGCAAGGATGGCCAGCCCGCCTTCGCGGTTCCGATGGCCTATTCCAGCACCGATCCGGCCTTCCGCGCGCTGGACGGCATGAGCTTTGCCAAGTGGCTCGATGGCGAAGGATTCACTTCGCCGGTGCTGCGTGCCTATCTGCGCTATTGCTGCCGGGACGATTACGGCAGCGAGCCGGAACATGTCTCGGCATGGGCGGGCATCCACTATTTCGCCGGACGCCGGGGCTGGGCGACCCATGGTGATGGCGACCGCGAACTGACATGGCCGGAAGGAAACGGCCGCCTCGTCGGCCTGATGGCGCAGCGCCTGCGCGCGCACCTGCGGCCGGCGCACAGTGTATTCCATGTCGAACGTGATGGAGACGGCGCGCTGGTCGACGTATTCGATCACACCGCGCGCCGCAGCCGCCGCCTGCGCGCGAAGGCGGTGATCATGGCCATGCCGCATTTCGTCGCCGCGCGCGTCGCCCCGCAATTCGCGGCCGAAGGGGCGATGTCCTATGCGCCGTGGGTGGTCGCCAATGTCACCGTGGGGCGCCATCCCGAAGGCAAGGGCGTCTCGCTGGCGTGGGACAATGTCTCGACCGCCAGCGAAGCGCTCGGCTACGTGGTCGCCACGCATCAGAGCGAGGCCAACGACGGCGGACCGACCGTGCTGACATGGTATCTGCCGCTGTCGAAAGAGAGCCCAGCAGAAGCGCGCAAGATCCTGATGACGCGCCCGCTGCGCGCATGGCAGGCCATAGTGCGCGACGATCTGCTGGCGATGAACCCCGATCTGGACGGCGCGATAGAGCGCATCGACGTCTGGCGCTGGGGCCACGCGATGATCCGCCCGACGGCGGGTTTCCTAACCGATCCGGCGCGCACTTCCGCGTTGGCCGCAAAGCCGCCGGTCGTCTTCGCCCATTCCGACATGAGCGGCTTGTCGCTCTTCGAGGAAGCGCACTATCGCGGCGTCGCGGCGGCGGAAGCGGTTCTTGCCCACCTCGATCACCTTACCGAAAGCCTGCTCTGATATGAGCCACACACCCGACAACAGCCTGCATCTGATCGCCGATATCGAAGGCTGTCAGGGCCTTGGCGATATCGCCCTGATCGACCGCGCGCTGCGCGAGGCCGCCACGGCCGCGCGGGCGACCTTGCTGGAAGTGCGGTTGCACCACTTCGGGCCGGGCCTGGGCGTAACGGGCGTGGCTTTGCTCGCCGAATCGCACATCTCGATCCACACCTGGCCGGAACACGGCATGGCGGCGGTCGACCTCTTCGTCTGCGGCGTGGAGGCGGATGCCGAGGCGGGGCTGGCAGTGATCCGCAGACTGCTGCACGGCACTATCCGCCGCCAGCAGGCGATCACCCGGTTCGAGCTGCCGGTTCCGCGCGAGTCGGGGGCTCACGCAGAACGGGTCCCGTGAGTCAGCGGACGGTGAAGCTATAGCTGCCCTCTACGCGTTGCTGGTCGGCGGCGGCAGCGTGCCACGTCAGCTGGTAGGTGCCGGTCGGCAGCGGGCGCGGCAGGGCGATGGTCAGGGTCTTGCCGCTGGCCTTGGCGGCGATGCCCTTGATCGGCATCGGCTTGTGGTCCGCCATGCCGGGCATGGCCGTCATCACCAGATCGATGCCCGAAAGCGGGGCCACAAGGTCTTCGGAGAAGGTCAGCGCGATGGAGGTGGGCTTGGTCACTGCCGAATTGGCGGCGGGCGTGGCGCTGACCAGCCCCGGCTGGGCAAACGCAGCCGAAGGCAGGGCGGCGAATGCAAGGAGGGTGGGGGCAAGCAGGGCGGGGGTAAGGCGGCGCATGGGAGAAACTCCGGTTTCGTGATCCGGGTGAACCAGCTTGCCCGGACTTGCAGGAACCCATACGCAGGGCGGCACGGCATCCCTTGTGCGCCCCGCGATTTTTTTGCGTGGGTGGGGCTGAGGGATGCGGGCAGGCCTATGCGTATGGGCAGGCGAGACGGCCGTAATGGTCAGGCAGACGGGAATGAGCCGATGAACGAAGTGGACGAAATGTTCGCATTGCTGCGCGGCGAACCGCTGCCCGCATCGCTTGGCGCGATCGACGATGCGGTCCTGTCGGGGCTGGCCGCCGGGCGCGATCGCATGGTGGGTCGGCGCGGGCTGGCACTGGCTTGCGGCGTGGCGGCGGTCGTCGGGCTGGGGGGCGGTCTGGCGCTTCCGGCGTCGGCGTTCCAGCGGGACCATGCCGATACCGAAACGCTGTTCGGCCTGCCGGCGGCGGCGCCGTCGCACTTGTTGGCGTCCTGATCCATGCGGAATCTGCGCGGGTACGTTCTGGTCGCCCTCGCGGCCTTTCTGGTCGCTCTAGGTGCACTTTGGGTCGGGCAGAAATTGCGGGCGGACAGGCCCGAGGAAAGCCGGATCCACACCCTGCTGCACGGCGAACTCGATCTCGATGCCGGGCAGCGGCAGCGGATCGACGCGCTGGAGCAGGGCTTCGCCGCGCGCCGTACTCAGCTTGAAGGCGAATTGCGCGCCGCCAATGCCGATCTGGCCCGGGCCATCGACCATGAACATGCCTATGGCCCCGACGTGGAAAAGGCGGTCGACCGGTCGCACGTGGCGATGGGCGAATTGCAGAAGGCGACCTTGCAACACCTCTTCGCGATGCGCGCGGTGCTGCGGCCCGACCAGACCGCGCGCTTCGACAAGGCCGTCGCCGAGGCCCTGACCAAGCCGCAGGACTGAACGGGCGTGGCCGCGCCGGAACTGGATGAGGCCTCAGCGGTCGCGGCGGCGCTTGCCGGGCGCCAGGCGGGTTTCATCGCGCTGATGGACGGCCATCGCGATGCCGTATTCCGCATGGTTCGGGGTCACCTCGGCAACGAGGCGGACGCTCTGGACGTGACGCAGGAAAGCTTCGTCGCCGCCTTCCTCGCGCTGCGCCGCTATGATCCGGCGCGACCGTTCCGGGCCTGGATCCTGCGCATTGCGCTCAACAAATGCCACGATTGGGCAAGGCGCCGCAAAGTGCGCCGCTTCTTCGCCTTCGCGCTGCCGATGGAGCATGCCGGTCATGTCGCCGACGAGGGGCAGAATCCCGAACAGGCGCTTGCCTCGCGCGATGAGGTCGCGCGGATCCACGCCGGGATTGCCGCGCTGCCCGCCGCTCTGAAGGAACCGTTGCTGTTGTGTGTGCTGGAGGGACTGACTCAGGAAGCGGCCGCCGCGATCCTTGGTATCAGCCGCAAGTCCGTGGAAACCCGCATCTATCGCGCTCGGCAGAAATTGTCTTACCTGACGGCGCGAGAGTGATCAGCGTGAAAGTGCGGCATCCACCGCACCTTCACGCCAATCGGCACCGCTGCGATTTCGCTCAGCGGCGATGGTAACCGTAAGGGCCGTGATACCCGCCGCGATAGCCCCGGTAGCCTCTGGGATAGCCGTATCCCGGACGGCCGTAGCCATAGTGGCCGTAATACCACGTGCGATAGGGATAGGGCCGGTAGGTCCACCGGTTGTCGATGAAGATCCAGGGGCGATACCAGGCCGGTGCGGCATAGTAATAGGGGGCGCCGTAGCCTTCGTAATAGAAGGCGGGGGCCTGCGCGCGCACGACATATCCGGGCGGGCAGCCCGGGCTGGTGTCACCGCCGCTGGCGCTGCCGACGGCCGCGCCGCCCACTGCGCCCATGGCGCCGCCCACCACGGCGCCCGCGCCGCGATCATGCCTGCCGGCCACGCTTGATCCCAGCAACGCTCCCAGCAGGCCGCCGATCAAGGCGCCGGAGCCGGCATTGCTGCCGGAACGTATGCAATAGCGCTGCGCCCAATCCTCTGCATGGGCTTCGTAGTAGCGATCCTGGTCAATCTGCTGCGCATAGGCCGGGTCCGGCTGGTAGCCCGGCGGCGGTGGCGGCGGCTGAGATCCGTCGTATCCGCGCGGGGCGACCGCGGCGTAGCTATCCGGCGGCGGCGGTGCAGACGGCGCATAAGGCTGGCCGTAATCGCCCTGATACTGATCCTGATATTGGCCCTGATAGGGAGAGCCGGGAGGCGGGGGATAGGCCTCCGGCGCTTCGGGCGGCGGGTAGTCCTGCGCCGAAGCGGCGGCAAGCGGCGTCGCAACCGCAACCACCGCCATCATCACGTATGCTCCCGCTTTTTGCAGACTGCCAGCCATGTCACTTGTCCCGTCGAGTTTCTAACACCGAATGTGTCATTTCCAGTGTGAACTGCCGCTGACGGGAGATGCGATGGAATGTTCTAAAATGTAACGAAATGTCGCGGCTGCCGTTGCGGCGCCCGTTCTCGTCGCAATGCTCGCGCCGAGACGTTGCCTCAATGGGCCCTAAATCCCCGGAATCGCGCTGTTGATCCGGCTGATGGGAGCGACGCGGCGGGACATCTCGCTGGTGCCGGCGTCCAGCGCTTCCACCATGACCTTTTCCCAGGCATCGACCACACTGCTGGCGGAAAACGATTCCGCGATCGCTCTGGCATTGTCGGCAAGGCGCCGGCGCAATTCCGGATCGCGCATCAATTCCCGCATATTCCGGGCGAGCGCTTCGATGTCTTCGGGCGGAACCAGCAATCCATTGACGTTCTGGTCGATCAACTCCCCCGGGCCCCACTGGCAATCGAAGGAGATCGACGGAATGCCGGCGGCCAACGCCTCGGCCAAGGCATTGCCCCAACCTTCGTAGCGCGAACTCATCACGAAGATATCGGTGTGATCGACCCATCCGCCCGGACGTTCGCTGACCCCGGCAAAACGCACGCGGCCGTGCAGGCCCAGTCGATCCGCCATGTCTTCCAGTTTCGCCCGCTCCGGGCCTTTCCCCCAGATGACCAGATTCCATTCCGGATACTCGCCGGCGATCTCGGCAAAGGCGTGGAGCAGCAGGTCGAAGCCCTTTTGGTGCACGAGGCGGCCAACGGCGGCGATAGACTTGCCGTTTGGCGCTGCGGTGTTGTGGCGTTCGAAACACAGCACGGGATTGGGAATGACCCACTGGCGCGGGCGCATGGCCGGGGGGAAGCACTCCATCGCGCCTTTGGTCATGGTCACAAGCCCGAAGGCGCGCGGATAGAGCCGCGTTCGCAACCAGGACCAGACGGGGCCCACCGATTGTTCTTTGGGATTGTTGCGCTCCGACACGATGATGGGGGTTTTCTTGCCCAATCCGGCGAGAAGCGTGAGAACGTTGGTGCGCGTCAGGAAGCTGACCACGACATCGGGCGACGCCGCATCCAGCGCCCGGCGAAGTCGCAAGGTGCGCCGGATTGCCGAGACCTTGCTCGCCAGGGCCGACTGCCGCCGCGGCGGAAGGTCGAGCCGCACGACATCCACATTGGCGGGGTAGCGGTAGTATGACGGGCTATCCGATTCCGCGAAGCAGATCACGCTGATCTGCCAGCCACGCCGATCGAGTACATCGGCAATGATGTTCGCAACACGTTCAGCCCCACCAGCGGTCAATCCGGAGAGCACCAGGGCAACCCGCTTGCGTTCCGGAAAGGCAGGTTGGGCCCCGGGTTTTGTGGCCGCATTCTGAATGCCTTGCGATGGGTACGTCATTGCCATTGTCGTTCGGAACCTCCCCTAGCTTCCAGGTCGGCCGCACGTTTTCGTGCGATCCGCACTCAGCATTGCTCGGCCGAATGCCCTATTTACACCCGAACGGGCCGATTATTCGTTGCCGCCAAGAGAGTTACTCCGCTTTATCCATGGTAGTCCCCTCTCGGCATCCCGTACGGGCCAAGGCGGCGATAAAATCCTTCGCGCGGGAGCGAACGGCGCATTCAAATGAGCGGCTGGACAAATGGCCGCCAATTGTCTCAGGGGCGGTGCAAGTTGGTGCGACGGGATGCGTCCCGCTATTGTGTCGATGCGAAGTATCGATTGACGGTGCGATCCGCTTACTCCTATAAATGCCATGCAATCCAGAGCGATGACGGTCTGTTCAAGACCATTCCGGTAATGGTTCGCGTCATTTCTCAGATCCCATAAGCGTCGTTTTCGGCGTTGTCTTGCATGCAGCGCAAAAAGGGGATTCTGGTGCTTTTTAACTTGCGGGCACCTCGGGGACTGTGCGGAAATTCGCGCGACGCGTATTCAGCAGTGCCGAACGAATATATCTTCCAGGGCATTTCCCGGACCGTCCCCAACAGGCTGCAGCCTGCGCGGGCCGCGGTGGTGCAATTGGCGCTTTGCATTGGCTTGTCCGCATGTTCTTTCGCGCCGCCTTACGCACAGCCGCCATTGCCGGTGCCGGAACGCTTTCCAGGCAATGCAGAGGGACGATCCATCGCTGCGCTCGATTGGCATGCCTTCTTCCGTGAACCGCAATTGCAGGCGCTGATCGGGCAGGCCCTGGCCAACAATCGCGATATCCGCCTGGCATCCGCGCGCGTGGCCGAGGCGCGCGGAGCCTGGCGGATCGAAGGGGCTGCGCTCTATCCCCAGCTCGACGCCGTGGGCAGCGGCACGCGCGGGCGCACGCTGGTGGCGGGCACCGATCAGTACGCCGATCTAAAGCAGGTTACCGCGCAGCTCAGCGCCAGTTGGGAAATCGATTTCTGGGGCCGCCTGCGCAATCTGCGCGACGCTGCGCGCGAACAGTACCTCGCCAGTGAGGAGTCGCGCCGCGCCGTTGCCACCGATCTCGTCTCGCAAGTGGCGCTGGGGTACCTGCTGGAACGCGAGTACGAGGAACGCGCCGAACTCGCCCGCCAGTCGATCACCACGCGTGAGGAAACCTTGCGGATCATGCGCCGCCGTTATGAGGTGGGATCGGGCAACAAGCTGGACATGGCGCAGTCGCAAGTGCTGCTGGCGCAGGCACAGACCACGCTGGACGCGCTGGAGCAGGAGCGGGGCGTCAACCGCAATGCGCTGGCGCTGCTGGTTGGCGCGCCGGTGGAGATCGCGCCGGGATCGCTGGGGCTGACCGGTGATTTTCCCGATTTCACGCTGCCGACCGGCCTGCCGTCCGAATTGCTGGTGAACCGGCCGGATATCGTCTCGGCCGAACACCAGTTGCGCGCGGCCAACGCCAATATCGGCGCGGCGCGGGCGGCGTTCTTTCCCAATATCAGCCTGACCGGCGCTTTCGGCACCTCCAGCTCGGACCTGGCGGGATTGTTCACAGGCGGCAGTCAGGCGTGGAACTTCGCGCCGCAGATCGTCATGCCGATCTTCAACGCGGGGCGGCTGAAAGGCAATCTGGACGTGGCCGAGGCGCGCCGCGATCAGGCGGTGGCCACTTACGAAAAGACCATTCAGTCCGCCTTCCGCGACGTGTCCGACGCGCTGGTGCGGCGCCAGCAACTGGCCAAACAGATCGTCACCACGCGCGGGCTGGTGGAAGCGCAGCGCGAACGCGCGCGGCTGGCGCAGTTGCGCTTCGACAACGGCCGCTCGACCTATCTGGAAGTGCTGGATGCGCAGCGCGATCTTTTCGATGCCGAACAGGCGCTGGTGCAATTGCGCCGCGCCGAACTGGCGAGCGTGGTCTCGCTCTATTCCGCGCTGGGCGGCGGCTTTCCCGCCAACCGGCCGTTCGAGACGCCCGCCGCAACGCCGGCCAGCCAAGAGGGGCAGTGACGATGAACAAGACCTGGATCGTCAGGGGGCTGATCCTCGCGGCCGTGATCGCGGCGGCTTTCGCACTCTACAAGCTGCTGACGCCATCGGGCCTGCCGGAAGGCATCGTGGGCGGCAACGGCCGGCTGGAGGCGACCGAGATCGATATCGCCAGCAAGTCCGCCGGGCGCATCCGCGATATCGTGGTGGATGAAGGGCAGACGGTGAAGGCCGGCGATGTGATCGCCCACATGGACGTGGACGTGCTCACCGCCCAGAAAACCGAGGCGGAGGCGCAACTGGCGGAGGCGCAGAACACCGTGCTGGTCTCGCAGACGCAAGTGGCGCAGCGGCAGGCGGAAAAGGCGGCGGCCGATGCCGTGGTGCGCCAGCGGCTGGCCGAACTCAACGCCTCGCGCAAGCGGCTCGGCCGGTCCGATACCTTGTCGCGCGAAGGGGCGACTTCGGCGCAGGAGCGCGATGACGATGCCGCGCAAGTGGAGGGCGCCTCGGCTGCCGTGGAGGCCGCAAGGGCGCAAGTCGCCTCCGCCGAAGTGGCCGTGACCAATGCGCGCAATCAGGTGATCGGCTCCTCGTCCCGCGTGGAAGCCACGCGCGCGACGATCCAGCGGATCGAGGCCGATATCAACGATGCCACCTTGCGCTCCCCGCGCGACGGCCGCGTGCAGTTCCGCATCGCCCAGCCGGGTGAGGTGGTCAGCGGGGGTGGCCGCGTGGTCAGTCTGGTCGATCTGACGGACGTGACGATGACCTTCTTCCTGCCCGCCACCGCCGCCGGACGGTTGGGTATCGGCAGTGAGGCGCGGATCGTGCTGGATGCCTTGCCCGACAACCCGATCCCGGCGCGGATCAGCTTCGTGGCCGATGTCGCCCAGTTCACGCCGAAGACCGTGGAAACCCAGAGCGAGCGCGAGAAGATGATGTTCCGCGTGCGCGCCCGGATCGATCCCGCACTGCTGCGCCGTTACATGAGCCTGGTGAAGACCGGCCTGCCCGGCATGGCCTATGTGAAGATCGATTCCAGGGCGGAATGGCCGGCCTCGCTGCAACTCCGTGGCGCGCTGGCGCCGCAGAAGGGCCAGAGTACGGCGAAGTGAGCGAGGGGGCGTAAGCATGTCCGCGCCACCGGGCATTTCCACCGAACCGGTCGTCCGTGTCAGGGGCGTTTGGACGCGCTATGGCAAGACGGAGGCGCTGCGCGGCATCGATCTGGACATTCCCGCCGGGCTGATGATCGGCATGATCGGGCCGGACGGCGTCGGCAAGTCCAGCCTGCTCTCGCTCGTGTCCGGTGCACGGGTGGTGCAGGAGGGCGAGGTGCGGGTGCTGGGCGGCGACATGCGCGATCGCAAGCACCGGCTCGATGTCTGCCCGCGCATCGCCTACATGCCGCAGGGGCTGGGCAAGAACCTCTATCCCACGCTTTCGGTGGAAGAGAATCTCCAGTTCTTCGGCCGCCTGTTCGGGCATGACGGGCCGGAGCGCCGTCGCCGGATCGACGAATTGACGCGGGCGACAGGGCTCGATCCGTTCCTGGCGCGCCCCGCCGGCAAGCTTTCGGGAGGTATGAAGCAGAAGCTGGGCCTGTGCTGCGCACTGATCCACGATCCGGACCTGCTGATCCTTGACGAACCGACCACCGGCGTCGATCCACTGGCCCGTGCCCAGTTCTGGGACCTCATCACCGATATCCGCAAGACGCAGGCGCAGATGAGCGTGATCGTCGCCACCGCCTATATGGACGAGGCGCAGCGCTTCGACTGGCTGGTGGCGATGGACGACGGCAATGTGCTGGATACCGGCACGCCGCAGGAAATCTTCGACCGAACCGGTACCACTTCGCTGGAAGAGGCTTTCATCGCGCTGTTGCCCGAGGAGAAGACGCGCGGGCACAGCGCGGTGGTGATCCCGCCGCTGGAGGCGGACGAGAACGATATCGCCATCGAGGCGCAAGGCTTGACCATGCGGTTCGGCGATTTCACCGCGGTCGATCACGTCAGCTTCCGCATCCGCCGGGGCGAGATTTTCGGCTTTCTGGGCTCCAACGGCTGCGGCAAATCCACGACGATGAAGATGCTCACCGGCCTGCTGCCTGCCAGCGAGGGCAAGGCCTGGCTGTTCGGCAACGAGGTCGATTCCAGCGATATCTCCACCCGCCGACGCGTCGGCTACATGAGCCAGGCCTTTTCGCTTTATGGCGAACTGACGGTGCGGCAGAATCTGGAACTCCACGCCCGCCTGTTCCATGTGCCCGCCGCCGAAATTCCCGCGCGCGTCACCGAAATGGTGGAGCGGTTCGACCTGACTCATGTGCTGGAGGAACTGCCCGAAAGCCTGCCGCTGGGCATGCGCCAGCGCCTCAGCCTTGCCGTCGCCATGGTCCACAAGCCGGACCTATTGATCCTGGACGAGCCGACATCGGGCGTCGATCCGGTGGCGCGCGATTCCTTCTGGCGATTGCTCGTGGAACTGTCCCGGCGAGACAAGGTGACGATCTTCATCTCCACCCACTTCATGAACGAGGCGATGCGCTGCGATCGCATGTCGATGATGCATGCGGGCAAAGTGCTGGACAGCGATACGCCGCAGCGCCTGATCGACAAGCGCGGCGCGAAAGATCTGGAAGAGGCGTTCATCGGCTATCTGGTGGAGGCAGGCGGCGACACGCGCAGCCCGCAGGAAGGCGCGCCGGCGCTGTCAGCGGAACTATCGCATCCCGATACCGGCGGCGCCTTCAGCCTGCAGCGCTGCCTGACGTATGCCTGGCGCGAAACGCTGGAATTGCAGCGCGATCCGGTGCGCGCCACGCTGGCGCTGGCGGGGTCGCTGATCCTGATGCTGGTGATCGGCTTCGGCATGACCACCGATATCAACGAACTGTCCTACGCCGTGATGGACCGCGATGGCAGCCTGCTGAGCCAGAACTACGCGCTGGATATCTCGGGCTCGGACTACTTCAAGGAACACGCGCCGATCCGCGATTACGACGATCTGGAGCGGCGGCTGCAGAATGGCGAACTGGCGCTGGGTATCGAGATTCCGCCGGGTTTCGGGCGAGACGTCCGCGCGGGGCGCGACGTGACCGTGGGCGTCTGGTTCGACGGCGCCAATCCTGGCCGGGCGGAAACGGTGCAGGGCTATATCCAGGGCCTGCACCAGCACTGGCTGACCGAGCAGGTGCGCAGCCGCATGGGATCGACCAGCGGCGTCTTCTCTCTGGAAAACCGCTTTCTCTACAACCCGGACGTGCAGAGCCTGCCGGCGATGGTGCCCCTGGTCATCCCGTTGCTGCTGCTGATGCTGCCCGCCATGCTGACGGCGCTGGCGGTAGTGCGGGAGAAGGAGATCGGATCGATCATCAACCTCTACGTCACCCCCGTTACCCGCAGCGAATTCATGCTGGGCAAGCAGGCGCCATACGTGGGGCTGGCGCTCATCAACTTCCTGCTGATGGTGCTGATGGCCATCTTCATCTTCGGGGTGCCGGTGAAAGGCAGCTTCCCCACGCTGCTACTGGCGGCGACGATCTATTGCATCTCGGCCACCGGCATGGGCCTGCTCGCCTCCGCCCTGACGCGCAGCCAGATCGCGGCGATGTTCCTGGCGATGATCGGCACGATGATTCCGGCGACGACCTTTGGCGGCATGACCGATCCGGTCTCTTCGATGGAGGGCGGCGCGCGGTTCATGGGCGAAATCTATCCGGCCAGCCACATGTTCACGATCAGCCGCGGCGTCTTTGCCAAGGCTCTGGGTTTTTCGGACCTTGCCGGATCGTTCCTGCCGCTCGCGATATCGGCGCCGGCGATCGTCGGCGTCGCCATCATGCTCCTCAAGAAGCAGGAGACCTGACATGCTGGCCCCCCTGTTTTCCAAGATTTCCAATATCTACCGGCTGGGCGTGAAGGAGCTGTGGAGCCTGTGGCGCGATCCGATCATGCTGGTGCTGATCGTCTTCACGTTCACCGTATCGGTCTACACATCGGCCAATTCCACGCCGGAAACGCTGCACAACGCCGCCATCGCCATTGTGGATGAGGACGATTCCCCGCTCTCCCAGCGCATCGTCGCCTCGTTCTATCCGCCGCAGTTCGTGGTGCCCAGGATGATCGTGCCGCAGCAGATCGATCCCGGCATGGACGCAGGCGATTTCACGTTCGTGCTGCACATTCCCCACGGTTTCCAGCGAGATGTGCTGGCGGGGAGAGGCGCGGAAATCCAGCTCAACACCGATGCCACCCGCATGAGCCAGGCCTTCACCGGCAGCGGCTATATCCAGCAGATCGTCAACGGTGAGGTGAACGAATTCGTCAACCGCTACCGTGCGAACACTGTGCCGCAAGTGGACCTTGCCATTCGCGCACGGTTCAATCCCACGCTCAACAAGTCATGGTTCGGCGCCTTGGCGCAGATCATCAACCAGATCGCGATGCTTTCCATCATCCTGACCGGCGCCGCGCTGATCCGCGAGCGGGAGCACGGCACGATCGAGCACTTGCTGGTGATGCCGGTGACGCCGTTCGAGATCATGATGTCGAAAGTCTGGTCGATGGCGCTGGTGGTGCTGCTGGCTTCGGCGCTTTCGGTGAACCTGGTGGTACGGGCGCTGATGCACGTTCCCATTGCCGGATCGCTGCCGCTGTTCTTTGCAGGCGCGGGGCTGGTACTGTTCTCGACCACATCGATGGGCATTTTCCTTGCCACCATCGCCCGCAACATGCCCCAGTTCGGCATGTTGATGATCCTGGTGCTGCTGCCGCTCCAGATGCTTTCCGGCGGCAGCACACCGCGCGAATCCATGCCGAAGCTGGTGCAGGATGTGATGCTTTTCGCGCCGACCACGCACTTCGTGGAACTGGGGCAGGCGATACTCTTCCGGGGGGCAGGCTTCGACGTCGTCTGGCCGCAGTTCGCCGCGACTGTCGGGATCGGCGTGGTGTTCTTCGCAATCGCGCTGGCCCGGTTCCGCTCGACGATCAGCGCGATGGCCTGAGTATCTGGGTTTCCTATACCCGCCATGTGCGGGCCGCGGCGAAACGCGCCGTCCTAGGCCGCGCCGATGATCGAACCATAAGGTGTTTGACGTAGAGTGCCGGGTGGCAGGATCGCTAACATGATCGCAGTGGAGTTTCCCGGATAGGTCGTTCACCGCGCTTCGCCCTCACGAAGCCGGACGGATTGCCTGCCACATTTTTGGATATTCCCACCCAGACAAGACTACGGGGGTTCGGGTTTATCGCCCGAACCTCCGTTTTTTAGCCGGCAGCAATTCGATCGCGATGAGCGAAGGCCAACGGCGCCTTTCGGCACGGTTATCTGGATTGTGACGAGGGGAGGGGCTCCGACATCGCGGTTTGCTGCTCAATCCGCGACCGGATATCGGCCTTGACCTCGGCCTGGCATTCCCGGCTTTGCGCTTCGAGTGCAAGATGGATCGTCGAAAGCCGCGATCCGCAAACTTCGCGCGCCGCTTGACCCATCCGAATGGCGAGCCGGCGCTGACCATCAACCGTGGTCAGGTCCAATCCGCTTAGGTTCATCATGACGCTGCTCTTGACCAGCGGATTTACGGGTTCGGCGGCGTGCAGGGCAGGGGCGATCGCACAGGCGGCCAAAACCGCCAAGGTTGCCTTCAGCATGTTCATCTCCGGCGTTTTTCCGGCCGATCTGTGGCGGCCTTGGTTAACACATAAACTTTCGGGCGCGGGATGGCAACGCCGCGCCGGTACAGGGCGGCCGGGGGCCTGATCGGGCGCCGATAGAGGGTGCTACGTCAAACACCGTATGGAGCGATGCGATAGGCTGCCCGACACCCGGCATCACGATCGCGCATGGCGCCCCGCTCACTCGGCCAAGTCCGGCGAGTGCGGCGGATCCACGTGCGTAGACTGTCTCCCCGCACTCGCCGGACAAAACGACAAAGGAGCGAATGTCTTGAGCAGGTCCCGTATTTGCCGTTACCTGACGAACTCGATCGGCCGGGGCCTTCTCCTCGTTGTGCCGCTGGGGTGCGCGGCCGGTGCCGCCCAAGCGGCCCCGACGCAATCGGCGGCCGACGTTCATGCACCGGGCGTCGTATCGCGCCCCGCCGTCCATGCGATGTCGGATCTTGTTATCGATGCGACGATCAAAGTCGGCACCACCGCCGATTGGGTGACGATCACCGCCGACAAGGTCTGGGTCGGCAGTACGGGGCCGAATGCCGTGCACGAGATCGATCCCAGGACGAATGCGGTCGTCAGCATCGCTCTGCCAGGGCGTCCTTGCGCCGGGCTGTCCGCCGATCGCCGCAGTATCTGGATCCCGCTGTGCGGGCCGACGCCGCAACTGGCCAAAGTGGACCAGAAGACGCGGCAATTGAGCGCCGTGTTTACCGTAGGCCCGCCGGCCGGTGAAGGCAGCCTGGCCATCGGCGCGGGAAGCCTCTGGCTCGTTACCGACAGGAAAGGGTCTCTGGCACGCATCGATCCGAAGACCGGAGCGGTCGTTCATGTCATTCAGGTGCCTGCCGGGTCCTACAATCCGGTGTTCAACAAAGGGCTGATCTGGGTGACCCATGTGGACGGGCAGGATGTCTCCGTGGTCGATCCCGGAACGAATACGGTCATCGCCAACATACCGGTGGGTCCGAACCCGCGTTTCACGGCAGCAGGTGCCGGGGCGGTGTGGACCTTGAACCAGGGGGACGGCACGCTGAGCAGGATCGACGCGAGGCGCCGCGAAGCCGCGCCTGCGCAGGCGCTCGATACCCCGGGCCATGGCGGGGACGTTGCTTTTTTTAAAGGGCGGGTCTGGACCACTATGATGAAAACGCCGCTTAGCGCAATCGACGCCCGCAGCGGCATGCCACTGTGTCAGTGGAAGGGCGAAGGTGGCGATTCATTGGGAGTCGGCCATGGCGCGGTGTGGCTCACCAATCTGCGCTCGGGCACCGTCTCGCGCATTCCGTTGGCGAAGCTGCCCGCAGACTGTTCGGCCGAAAGGGATGCGAAGTGATGGCCGCGCGGGCATCGGCCAGCGGCACCGGCCCATTCCTTTCGCCGCGTGGCCGCAGAGCTTTGCGCGCCGCGTTCCTGCCGGCCGCCGCCGCACTTCTTGTGGGGGCAGCACCGCAATCCTTCAAACCGCCGCATTTCGCGCCGTGGATCGATGGAACGACGGCCAGCGAACCTGAGACACAAGTGCAGATGATCGACGCGGACACCGCCGTGATCCGCCAGTCGGTCCGCACGAATTTCGAGGCGCCGTTTCTTTACCTGCTGTTCGGCCACGATCGCGCGCTGTTGCTGGACACGGGGGCGGGCGGGCTGCGAATTCGGCCCACCGTCGATCGCCTGATAGCGGCGTGGCGCCAGCGGCATGGCGGCCGCCCGATCCAGCTCATAGTCGCGCACTCGCATGGCCACGGCGACCACCATGCCGGCGACGCCGAATTTGCCGATCGACCCGATACGACGCTCATCGGCCTTGCGCCAAATCAGGTCGCGGATTTCTTCGGCATTGCCGACTGGCCCAACGGCATCGGCCGTTATGATCTGGGCGGGCGCATGCTGGAGATCGTCCCGACGCCGGGCCACGAACCCGCGCACATCATGGTCTACGATGCAAAGACGCAGTTGCTGTTTTCGGGAGACATGCTCTATCCCGGGCGCCTGTATATTCCCGCAGAGCACTTTGCCGAGTTTCGCGCCAGCGCAGATCGGCTTGCTGCCTTCGCCGAAACGCATCGCATCCGTGCCTTGCTGGGCGCGCATATCGAAATGACCGATTCCCCGCAGCAGGACTATCCGATGCGGGCTGCGAGCCATCCATCGGAACATGCCCTGCCGCTTTCGCCGGCCGTCATCGGTGAGCTTCAGCAGGCACTCGCCAGCGACGGCGCAGCGAAGACGATCGATCGGCACGCGGATTTCATCGTCTATCCGCTTCCACCCCGACCCGCCCGATGATCCTCGGCTGACTTGGGGCGGTAAAGAAGCTCGACGTGCCGCGCGCGTCGAGCTTCATGCTTTACCCTGCAGTCTGCGCGGCATTGGTCATAGAGTATCCGCTGTCCTGTGCGGAACGCGCCGATTTGGCTGGTTCAACCCGGGCCGCGTCTTCACCCGCCAAGCGCTTGCGGAACCGGAGGTGGATGAGCCGGTGTTCGAGGATGCGTCCGGCAATCCACAGCGCAAAGAAGATGCCCATGTAGGTATAGGCGGTGGTCATCGACGGCTTGCGGTTGCGCTTGCCGATTTCCTCGCCGTCTTTCTTCTTTTCCGGCGTGGGCGCGCCAAGGAACTTGTCGACCGGATTCATCGGCACGTCCTCAGCCTTTACCAGGGACCGCTTCTTGGCCGCTTCGGCCTTGGCCTTGGCGACTTCGGGCGGATTGCGCCACTGGTCCAGGGAAACGCCGACATAACCCAGCGCATAGAAGAAAAGCGGCGCCAGAAAACATGCCAGCAGCGCCCGGCTGGTAATGCTGTAGCGCAGCACGCCATTGGAAACGCGCAACGTGCCGCCGTCGAACGCGGACATCTTATCCTGAGGAAGCGCGTCCTTCTTGCTGAAAATCAGTGTGTCACCATCGATGCGATAGGTCGTGCCCTTTTCCTCGAACATTTCTTCGAGCTTGCCGAAGGCGTTTGCGGCGGTTTCGGTTGGCGGGATCGGCAGGCTGCCACGCATCCGCCAGATCCAGTCGATGTAAGATAGCTTCACGAAAGGTTCCTTCGCATGCCGCGCGAGCGAATTCGCTATTGTCGGTTCCGCCGGTTGCAGGGCCGGTTGCCGGCTTCGTTCATCCGGGCGCGGTTGTGATCACTCCGCCGGGACGGCCGTCATCTGCCCGCGCGCCGCCCACTTCTGCCTGAGCAGCTTGTACGGTTCGGAGAGGGTGTAATGCATCGTCTCCCAGATCGACATCCGGCGGCCACCTTCCTGGCCCAACAGTTCCGCCTCTCCATCCAGGCAGGTGCCGTGCATCCGGTCGATGAAGATCCAGGTGCCCGAATAATTGCTGCGGGTGGCCTCATAGTCCTGCGCGTGATGCAGGCTGTGGTGCTCGGTGGAATTGAAGATCTTGAACCACCACTTCGGCGTGTTGAAGCGGATGTTGCAGTGCTGGTAGCTGCTGACCGCCATGCCGAAAGCCCCCGCCAGCAGTGCAGCGCGCGGCAGGAAATCGAACAGACCGCCAATGCCAAGGCCGATCAGGAAGATCTCGATCGGATTGCCGACGGACCCCTTCTGAACGTTCAGCTGCGTGACGAAGTGGTGCGGGGCATGCGTGATCCACAGCGGGTACCAGTTGTGCATCCCGCGATGCATCCAGTACTGGAAATAGTCGCCGATGAACGAGATCGCGAAAGCCTGAACCAGCAGCGGCAGCCCCATGAACCAGGCGAACTTGGCAAGGTCGAACGTGTCCTGGAACCAGGTGATGATGGCGTCGCTGTTGATCGGTCCGAACACCACCCGCACGAACATCGCGCCCATGGCGACATAGAAGGTGTCGCAGGCCAGCTCTTTCCAGGTGTGTTGCCAGCTTTTGTAGCGGGGTGAGATCCACTCCATCGACAGCATCATGACCTTGACGCCGTAGCCGATCCACAGCGTGACCGACGGTTTGATCCATGCTTCCGGCGCATAATAATAGAATGCGATCACGATCAGCAGGAATGCCGGCTGAAAATGGGTGAAGAACAGCTGCTTGAACGGGCCGCCTTCTACCCGGCCGAGATTTTCGAGCCCTCGGGTAATGGGGGCGCTGACCATGTAGGATGGCCTTTCGGCCGCGACGGTTTGGCTCATGGCAACCCCTGAGTAGAATGTTGGCAGTTCGGGAATCTCTCCGCACAGCGTAACCCAGGGTGCAGATCACCGCCTTACGTCGTTTGACGTACACTGCGCTTTCCGCGCGGCGGTATGGCCTCCTGCCGGCAGGAAGCGGGCGGATTTCCCCCGTGAACGGTTCCGGTTTCAGGGAACTACGTCAAACAACACATATTACCCGGCCCGTGCGGCCCATAGCCTGACGATGCCGATGTAACAGGGGCCGGTGCAGCCGCAAAGCGTGCGCACCCGCATCGGCGGTCATGAGCCCGCGTCGCCGGGGTCAGCACATAGGGGGCAAATATGACAAAGCGTAAGCGGACGCAGCTTCGGCTGCTTTCGGCAACCTTCCTGGCGGGCGTCATCGCCACGCCTGCACTGGCACAGCAGCAGCCTGATGCCGAAACGGACCAGGGGCAGGGCCTCAACGAGATCGAGGTTACCGCGACGCGGCGTACCGTCTCGTTGCAGACCGCACCGATCAACATTTCCGCTATCGACCAGGGATCGCTGGAAGCCAAGCGGCTGGACGACATCGGCGATATCGGCCTCTACACGCCCGGCCTGACGGTTCCCGACACCGGCCCGCGCACCGCCAACAACATCATCATGCGCGGCATTACCTCCAGCGGGCCGGGCGGTTCCAACCGCAGCACCGCGGTGGGCGTCTATCTCGGTGAAATTCCGCTCTACGTCGATTTCAAGTTCCTCGACATCAACCGCGTGGAAACGCTGCTTGGGCCGCAGGGCACGCTCTATGGCCTTGGCACGCTGGCCGGCGCGATCCGCTACATTCCCAACCGCCCGAATTTCAGCAAGTTCGAGGTGGAAGCACATAGCCGCATCTATGACGTCGCGCACTCCAGCGGCGTGGGAACGGTGTTCGATGGCACCGTCAACGTGCCGATCGTAACCGACAAGGTCGCATTGCGCGTCACCGGCGGTTACTTCCGCGATCCTGGCTTCATGGATTCGCCCTATCTGGTGCGCCAGCTGGGCGTCTCGTTGCCGCAGCCCGATTTCAACGATCCCGCGGCGGTGGCGGCCAACCTCTATCGCGGCAAGGATCTCAATGACGAGAACACCTACTCCGTCCGCGCGCAGCTGGGCTTCGACTTCGGCTGGCTGCGCCCCACTTTCAGCTACATCCGCCAGCAGACCAAGACCCACGGCACCCAGACCAATGGCGGCTATGGCGCGACATATACGCTGAATCCGAACGGCGTCCCTTTCCCGGACGGCGAATGCGTCTATGCCGACTGCCGCGGTGTCCTTGGCACCGGCAAATACGAAAACGGCGCCCGCGTTCCGCAGCCGGCAACCCGCAAGACGGAGATGTTCGCCGCCGAAATCGAGGCCGATATCGGCGATATCGCCCAGCTCGTTTCCGCCACCGCCTATTCCAAGCAGCACCTTTATAGCCAGAGCGACATCGCCGACCTGCTGCTCGATCTGGACTACGATTACGAACTGTTCCCGAGCTTTGCGGGCACGACCACGTCGGACAGCGATCCCAAGCAATTCAACCAGGAACTGCGCCTTGTCTCCACCCACGGCGGACCGATCGACTGGCTGATCGGCGGCTTCTACAACCACTACAAGGCTTACACGTTCAGCGCTGAGCGCCTGCCGGGCTATCCCGAATGGGCCGGCATCTACCGTCCGGACGGCCTGGAATATATCTCCTTCACAGACACTTACACCAAGGAAGCCGCCGGCTTCGGCGAAGCGACCTGGCACATCACGTCCAAACTGCAGGTCACCGGCGGTCTGCGCTACTACAAGTACAAGTCCTATATCTCGGGCGCGACCGACACGCCGCTCACCTCCGGCGGGCGCCGCCGCACGCCTTATCCGCTGATCCAGTTCGATCCTTCGCGCATTCGCAGCGGTTCGACCAAGGACGACGGTTTCGTCTACAAGCTGAATGCGTCTTACGAATTCAGCCCCGAACTGTTCGCCTATGCCACATATTCCACCGGCTACCGCATCGGCGGCGTCAACCGCGTGGCGCCCTGTATCGTCCCGTTGCCCGCCGGCCAGAACGTCTGCGCGCTTCCGAACGAACTGTCTTACGGGCCCGACGAAACCAAGAACTATGAAGCCGGAATCCGCTTCAACCTGTTCGACAAGATGTTGCAGGGCACGGTGGACGTCTACAACATCGACTGGACCAACCTGCAGCTGGCCAGCCAGACGGCGAACGGTGCAGTTGGCATCACCGCCAACGCGGGCGGCGCGCGCAGCCGCGGTGTGGAGGCCACGCTGGCGTTGGCGCTTGGCCGGTTCAATCTCTCGGGTAACTACACCTACCTCGACGCCAAGCTGACCAAGGATGCGCCGGGCCTGATCGGCGGCCTCAGCAACGGCTTCGATGTTCCGGGCGCGGGCGATGCCTTTGCCGGGGATCGGCTGCCCGGCACGTCGAAACATGCCGGATCGATCACTGCGAGCTATGTGCTGCCGCTTGACGACGATTCGGAACTGGACCTGATGTGGAGCACCGCTGCCCGCAGCAACACCTATTCCACCACCGGCCTGCGCGGCTATGGCGAGGTGATTCCGGGTTACTCCACCAGTCGCGCCTCGATCACCTACAAGACGGCCGATCTGGAACTGTCGCTCTTTGCCGACAATATCTTCGACAAGTATGCGGTCACCAGCGTGTCCAACGATTACACGCTGGCGCGCTCCAATGACGGCGTGCTGATCCGCTCTTATGGCTACGGGGTGATCCAGCCTCGTACCATCGGCGCAGAACTGCGCGGCCGTTTCTGAACCGCAGCACATTCCCGCAGCCCATTCGCGTCGCCGGATAGGCGGGAAAACGCTCTTGACGCCGTCCGGTCTCGTGACCGGGCGGCGTTTTGCGTCATGCGAACAGGAACTCCCGCCTTCGCGGCAGCTGAGCCGCGTCAGGATCGCCGCGCGGCGCCGTATCAAATCGGTGCAAGGCGAGTATTACCATTGACATGAAAGGTAATAATATTCAGTATCCATGACGTGAAAAACGCGTCGCCCGCCAGCCTTGCGCGTCTCAGCATGAGACTGCCGAGCCAGCTTTTCTGTCAGCTCGATAGGATCGTGGCGGAGTTTGTCACGACGCAGGTGCTTCTGCCTCCCCTTCATCAACAGGACGATGCTGCAAGGAGGAGCGCGTAGGAGCCGAGAATTCTTCCCCCCGGAATATCGCTCCGGGGTCAGGTCGCCAATAATTGGAGAAACGTAGCCATGACAGTGAATTTGCAGCAGGACACGGTACAGTTTGTGGTCACCGATCTAGCGGGCAACGATCGCAAGATTGAGGGTGAGGCCGGAAGTTCCCTCATGGAAATCATCCGCAATGCCGGGATCGACGATATTCCAGCGTTTTGCGGTGGCTGCTGTTCCTGCGCAAGCTGCCACGTCCATGTCGATCCCGGCTTCGTGTCCTTGCTGCCGCCGATGTCCGAAGACGAATTCCAGTTGCTGGAAGATTCGCCCCATCGGGCGGACGGTTCCCGCCTGTCGTGTCAGGTCCGGGTTTCGAACGAACTCAGCGGACTGCGCCTCGTTATCGCGCCGCAGGAGTGAACCCGGCGCGGGACTGATTCAGGAGGAAGCCATGGGCATGCAAACGATTGGAATCCTGTTCGAAGTGGCAAGCCGCAGAGACGTGTCGCTGCCCCAGGGTTCCATCATGAGGGCCCTGGCTTCCAGAAGGGCGGCCGCCGGGATTCCGCGCCCCGCCCGCGGGCGCCGCGATATCGAATTGATCAGGCAGCTATGAGTTTGTTGATGGTGAGGTCAGGCGACAGTCGCCGCCATCCGGACGGCCAATCAATTCCGGACGAGTCTCGGGATCGGAAGGTTGGCGCGGATATCTCGCCGACGCTTGCGGGACCTGCGGAACTGCCCATCGCGGAACTCCAGCGCGCCAAGGCGGCTGCCGAAGCGGCCAATGAGGCCAAATCCCGATATCTTGTGGCCGTCAGCCACGAAATCCGGTCGCCGTTGAACGCAATTTACGGTTACGCTCAGCTGTTGGAACGCGGCGATGCGGTAACCGGCGCGGAGGCCGGTGCCGCGATCCGGCGGTCGGTGGATCACCTTACCAATCTGGCGGAAAGCCTCCTCGAAATCTCCCGGATCGAGAGCGGTGTCCTGAAGATCAGATCGGGTGTGATCGGCATACGGGCCCTGCTGGGGCAGATCATTTCCATGTTCCGGGCCCAGGCGATCGCCAAGGGGCTCGATTTGACGTTGAGTGTCGGCAATAATCTTCCCGCGTTGGTCAAGACGGATGAAAAGCGCCTCAAGCAGGTGCTGATTAACCTTGTTTCCAATGCGATCAAATACACCGAGGCCGGCAGCATCGACGTCGTGGTTTCCTACCGCAACGAAGTTGCGACCATCGATGTGGTCGATACCGGCATCGGCATAGAGCCCGCCGACATGGAGCGGGTGTTCGAGGCATTCGAAAGAGGCAATTCGAGCAGCGTTCAGGCGCAGCCCGGAATAGGGCTTGGATTGACCATCACCCGCGTGCTCGCCCAAGTGCTGGGCGGGGACATTACCGCGACGAGCACGCCGGGGCAGGGCAGTCGTTTCCGATTGAAGCTGATGTTGTCACCAACCACCCCTGCCGGGGACGAGGCGGCATCGCGGCTCATCGACAGCTATCAGGGACCGAAGCGCAGCGTTGTGATCGTCGAGGACGACCCCGAGCAACGTGCCGCAACGAAGTCCTTGCTGGAATCGGTGGGCTTCGTCGTCCATGTCGCTAGAACCGGCGAGGAGGGGCTCGATCTGGTCAAGCGATGCTCTCCGGACATCGTGCTACTCGACGTCGAGATGCCAGGTATCGATGGCTGGGAAACCGCAAGAAGGTTGCGCCGCGCCCACGACGCGGCGCTGAAGATCGTCATGGTTTCTGCCAACGCGATATATGCAGATCCCGATGGAGGGGAGGGCGATGCCTACGATGCGTTCGTCGGCAAGCCGATTGCCTTCAAGGCCCTGTTCGCAACGCTGCAGCAGCAATTGGGGCTGCAGTGGAACTATGCCGCGCCTGTTCCGCCGCCAAGCGATGCACAGGGCACCGCGCCTGTTCCGCTCGAAGCGCGCCCTTATCTGGACCGGCTTAGGCGATCCGCACAGATCGGACATGTGCTGCGGTTCGAGAAACAGCTTGCCGAACTGGAGCAGGCAATCCCGGCTGCCTCCTGGTTCGCCGCGACATTGCGGGAGAGCCTGACGAATTTCGACTTCGGCTCCATCATCGAGAAGATCGAAAATGCCGGACCGGGATGATCGCGACGATAGAAAGCCGACGATTCTCGTCGTTGACGATACGCCTGAATCGTTGCGGTTTCTGACGACTACGCTGTCCCTTGCACACATGACGGTGCTGGTCGCGAAGGACGGTCTGGCTGCCATCAACGCGCTGCAGCATGTGACACCCGATCTGATCCTGATGGATGCCTTGATGCCGAAGATGGACGGGTTTGAGACGACCCGCCGGATCAAGGCCAATACGGCGTTTCAGCATTTGCCGATCATCTTCATGACCGGATTGACCGAGACCGACGATGTGGTGCGGGCACTCAATTCGGGCGCCATCGACTACGTCAGAAAGCCGATCGTCGTCGAGGAATTGCTCGCGCGCATCCGCATTCACCTGTCGAACGCGCGCGTAGCCCATGCCAGTCAGGTGGCACTGGATACCAGCGGCCGCCCTGCTCTGTCGATCGATCCCTCGGGCGCTCCGCATTGGCTGACGCCCATGGCACGCGAGATGATGGAGCGGTTGTTTCCGGAGTGGAGGGCAACCCCCCGGGCTTTGCCGGCCCCGTTCCGTGTGGCGGTCCAGCAGTTTCAGGGCAGCGACGCCGCGCCGGGGACCTGCATCTCGGTCAAAAGCGGGGAGAGCACGCTGGAGATGACGTTTTTGCGGCGCACTTCCGCCAATCATTGGCTGTTCCGTCTTGCCGAGCGCCGCGAAGGAGAAGAGCAGCGCATATTGGCAACCCGATTGGGCCTGACATCGCGGGAATCCGAAGTTCTGCTGTGGATCAGCCGCGGCAAGCAGAACCGGGAAGTGAGCGAGATTCTGGCCATAAGCCCGCGGACGGTCAACAAGCACCTGGAACAGATTTTCGAGAAGATGGGCGTTGAAAATCGCGCTTCGGCCACGGCGATCGCGGTCACGACATTGGCAAACTCGCTAGACGGTTCCGGCGGCGCGTTCGTGTAACGGACGAACGGCCCGAGCTAGCAAACGGACCGGGTAGGCTAGCCCCACCGGCTAGTCTGCCTATCCACTCATCGGCCCACATCATCTGGCAGAGAGCCCTTGGCGCGGACGGTCTTGCGTGCTCGTGGCCTCTTGTGGTCGGTCGTCCGGATAGGGCAGCACCAGGTGGCCGTCCGGCGCAGCGGTGTAGGACGTTTGCGTCGGATAAGGGATCGTGATGCCTTCCTGCGCAAACCTGCGGATGATTGAAACCATCAGCCGATCGCGCAGCGGGTGGGCGATTCCCCAATCCTTGCCGGGAACGTCGACGAGCAGGCTGAAGTCCAGCGAACTGGGGCCGAAGCTTTCAAATCCGGCGCGCGCGGCCTTGCCGCCTGCGGCCTCGGCAAGTTCTGCAAGGATCGCAGGTACGCGCGCCAAGGTGTCGGGCGGCGTTTCGTAGGCCACGCCGATCGTGAACGGGAGGCGGATGTGGTCCCTGCCACTGACGTTCAGGATTTCCTTGTCGAGCAGGTTCTTGTTGGCGATGATCCGCAATTCGCCGGTATAGGCCCGAATTCGTGTGGATTTGAGCCCGATTGCCTCGATCGTTCCCGAGCTGTTGTCGAAGCTGATCTGGTCGCCCTTGTTGAAGGGACGATCGAAGATGATGGCCAGCGCCGCGAACAGATCGGCGAATATCCCCTGAGCGGCCAGGCCGATGGCAATGCCGCCGACGCCAAGACCCGCGACCAGACCCGTTACGTTTACGCCGATGTTGTCCAGCAGGACCACTGCGGCAACGGCGAAAACCACGACGCTGACAAGCAGACGGATTAGCCCCATGGCATTGATGATCGCCTCTCCGCGAAAGTGATCGGCAGAGGTCTTGTGTTCGATCAGGCCAAGAATGCATTCGCGGGCCCAGATCGCACCCTGGAGGACGGCCGCGACGGTGAACAGAAAGATGATCACCCGGTCCACCGCAGCAGGTGTCTGGGCATAACCGTCCACCGCGCGGACGGCGACCATGATGATGAAATAATTGGTGGTCTTGGTAATCACCCTGCCGACGATCGTCTGCCACTCGCCGCGCCCCCGGTTCGGGCGGCAGAGGCGCCCGCCCAGACGGCGCAAGGCGTAAAGACCCGCCACGATGCTTGCGGCAATCGCGGCTGAAATGATGATCTGCAGCCAATAAGTGTGAACCCAGGCCAAACTGCCGGCCCATAGCTCATGCGCCTGCAGCTCCAGTTCGGCATTGGTCTGCGGCGAGGAGGGTGGGGTAGTGCCAACGCTCATCGGGTGTTCGTCATCCTGTGCTTGAGGCTATCGACCTGGGGTGGATCGCACCGCGCGCGATCATGATGAGGGGTCAGGCGCTCATGGCGCCGGACTTCAAGCTTCTTGGCAAGATCGCCGCTACGTGTCGATCTTCGTGATTCCGCTGGCTTTACAACGATCGGGCCCCCGGCAAGGTTCCGCGTGCATCGCCCGACAGGCCGCGATCGCCGTGGATCGGCGGGCTTATCGGAGATCCGGGACAAGAAGCGGCAGAGTGAGGGAGCGTATGGCGCGATAGCGCGTTTCCACGCCGTAAACGCCACGAAAGAGGTTTCTCCATGTCGCGAACCGTTGCCGAATTGCTGGTCGATACTCTTGCGCAACTGGGCGTTCGCCATGTGTTTGGCGTGGTGGGCGATGCCCTGAACCCTTTCACCCATGCCCTGGACGCTGCGGATGGGATCGATTGGATCGGGGTGCGTCATGAAGAAGGGGGCGCGCTCGCGGCCACCGGGCAGGCGAAATTGACCGGGCGCCTGGGTGTATGCTGCGGAACGACCGGCCCCGGCGGCAATCACCTCGTCGCCGGACTGTATGAAGCGCGCAAGGATCATGCGCCCGTCCTTGCGATCACCGGCGGCGTGCCCGCAGAGAAGCGGGGAACCGATTATCTGCAGGAAGACGATCCGGCCCTGCTATTTCGGGATGTGGCGGTTTACAGTCAGGTGATCGGCGCGCCGGAGCAAGCCCCCGCGGTCATTCGCGAGGCCATCGCCGCCGCCTATGCCGAACGGGGCGTGGCGCATATCAACGTTCCTCCGGACGTGTTCGCTGCAAAGGCGGCAAGCGATGTGGCGAGCTTGGCCGTGCTACGGCCCCGGCCGGAAATTGCGCCGGACCGGGTCGACATCGCCGAAGCCGCGCGGATGATCGGCGAGGCGAAGACCGTCGCCGTCTTTTGCGGGCATGGCTGTCACGGCGCAGGCCCGGAACTGGAACAACTCGCCGATCGGCTGCAAGCGCCCCTCATGCATACGTTCCGGGGAAAGGACATTCTGCCCTTCGATCATCCCAACTGGATCGGCGGGGTGGGGCTGATCGGTTCCAGGGCCGGGGTGGACGCCATCAACGGCGCGGATCTGCTGTTCATGCTGGGAACCGATTACCCCTATTCCGAATTCCTGCCCACGCACGGCCGTGTCATCCAGATCGATGAGCGTGCTTTGGCGCTGGGGAGGCGCGCGCCGGTGGCGCTGGGCATCGTCGGCTCCGTGCGCCCCGCATTGTCGATGTTGCTGGAGCAACTTCCCGCCCGCACCGACAGGGCATTCCTCGAAAAGGCACAGACCTCGCGGGACGAATGGAACGCGATGCTGGACAAGCGTGCCGACGTCGCACGCACCCCGGGCAAGCTTCACCCACCGGCGCTGGCGCGCGCGATCAGCGATCACGCCGCCGATGATGCGATCATCGTCACCGATACCGGCGAAGTGACGCTCTGGGCGGCAAACTGGTGGCGCCAGAGCGGCAGACAGCGCAACACCGGGTCGTTCAACAATGCGGCTGTCGGCACGGGGCTGGGTCTCGCCAACGGTGCGCAATTGCTGGACCGCTCAAGGCAGGTAATCGCGCACGTCGGCGACGGGGGCATGACGATGCTGCTCGGCGAATTCATGACCAGCGTCGAGCATCAATTGCCGGTCAAGATCGTGGTCTATGACAATGCCGAATGGGGGCTGGTGCATCTCGAGATGGAGGCGGCCTCTCTGCCGGCGGCCAAAGGCACGACATTTCCGAACTTGGACTTTGCCGCATTTGCCCGGGCATGCGGCGCGCAGGGGTTCACGGTTCGCGATCCCGCGCTGCTCGATCAGACGGTCGCCCAGTTCCTGGCCGCACCCGGCCCAGCCATCCTTCACGCAATCGTCGATCCGGACGAGTTGCCGACGATGCCGCATATAGACCCGGCCCAGGTTCTGCGTTTCGGCATAGCCAAAGTCCGCGAGGCCTGGCGCGGCATACGCCATCCGCAGACCTGAGCGCGCCGTGCGAAACCGCGGGCCGCTGTTAACTAGTAAAGCAGGAGCGAACGATGCCGAAATACATGTTCGAAACGCCCGATGGCGATGAGGTAGAGATCAATTCGGTCGAGGTTGTCGATCTTGCCGATGGGCGTGACGATCAGGTTACCATCATCGAAATGGAAGATGGCGAGGAAGTGTCCGTCCTCGCCACGCGGCGAGAGGTCGTGACCCATCTGGACCTCGATCCGCTGCAGTTCCTCAGCGGGGAATATGAAGGCGACGATCTGCCGGAGGATTTCGAGGACGACGATTACGAAGACGAATGAGTTGCCGTTCGAGAATGCGCGAGAGGGCAGTTCTTGAGGTGGCCCCACCCGCCTCCCGCTTCCCGTCGCCACCACCCGGAGGCCGTTCCTGCCCCGGGAGGCTGGCGGAGCGGACCGGTGCCGCGAATTTTCGCTTTTTGCCGGCGGCTATGGCCTGCGTTTATGAGCTTATGGCCTAATTTGCGGCGGTCGTCGTCGGCCCCCAGCCGCCCCCGTTCGCACCGTCATCGGTCATCGATTGAGAACTGCCGCCCATCGACGATTGTGCCGGCCTGAAATCCCGCCCGTTGCCGTTGACAGGGCATCCGTTGCGCCGCAACTCCGCCTCGACAGCCTGCATCCGCATGATCGCCTTTGCCGTTCCGCTGACCGCTTGTGACAGATCATGGGGCCGCTCGATCCCTGCTGCTTCGTTCGCTCGCTGGAAGTCGGCGATGATCTGGTCGCACGTCGCCACATTGTAGGAATGGGGCTGGACCAGCTTGTTCAGTTCATCCTCCAGCGCCATTCCGAACAGCCCCATGGTCAGCCCGCGTGAGCGAAAGGCCGGGGAGACGAAATCGTCGGGCGCGTCGCCACGCTCTACACTGGTGGTGACGTGGGTTTGCCGGCCATTGTCGAACGGTTCGAAATGCGCGGTCATCGCGGTGGCCACCTTGTCGCCGCTCATGACGTACCATGTCATGTGGTCGGCCGCCCTTTCCAGCCGGAAAGTCGGCCGAACGCCACCTGCCTGTTCCGCCGTGCTTCCCGGTGCGCCGGGCTGCGCGGTAATGTCCAGATCCGCCAGCGCGGCCATGACTTCGCTTTCGGGCCGCCCTACGTCCCGCGAATAACTGCTGGGGCCAAGCGCCCCCAACATATAAGCGCCGCCAAGTACAACTGCCGCCACAGCCACCGTCCGCTTTATCATCTCGCCCCCTACTGTCGCACTTATTGGCGGAGGGCTAGGTCGCGCTTCTTAACAATTCGTGGCTGCGCCGATGAAAATAGATTAATCGGTGCAGCTTGTTCGATATTGTCAGGCCGGGTTCTTGCGCAGGAATGTCGAGATGGCATCGACCGTCTGCTTGGGCTGTTCTTCCATCAACCAGTGACCGGAATCGGGGACGACCAGTTCCGTCACATTGCCGGCGGCGGTGCGCATGATGGCTGCCATCGTGGAGCCCAGCGAGTGGCCGCCGCCGATCGCCAGCACCGGCATCGGCAAAGGACCGCGCGCGACGGAGGCGCGGTTGTCGATCACGTCCTGATCGAAAGCCGCGAACTGCGAAAAGCCGGCGTGCATGCGCCCGGGGGCGGCATAGAGCTTCGCGTAATGAACGCGCGCGCTTTCGGGAAAGGCGGTGCGGCTTGCTGCGAAATCGTTCCAGAAACGGTCCAGATAGATACGCTCGCGGCCGGCAACGAGCCGTTCCATGTCAGGTCCGCCGAAGCGAAAGTGCCAGAGCAGAGGGTTTTTCAGAATCTCGTCCCAAGGGCCCACTCCGGGCACGGGCGCGTCCATCATGACCAGGCGCGACGTGCGATCGGGATGCGCTTCCGCGAAGGCGAAGGCCACCATGTTGCCGATATCGTGGCCCACCACATCGGCCTTTTTGACACCAAGCCTGTCGAGCACGCCCGCCATGTCTTCGGCCTGGTTCTTCTTGGTGAAGCCGGCGGTGGCCGTTGCCGACAGGCCCAGGCCGCGCAGATCCGGAACGATAACCGTGTGATCGCGCATCAGCGCGGCCGCCAGCGGCTGCCACATGTCGCCGGTATCGCCATAGCCGTGGATCAGTAGCACGGCCGGGCCCGACCCACCCACCCGCACGTGCAGCGTGGTGCCGTTGGTGGCGATCTCTTCCGTTCGAAATCCGGCGGGGAACACGAAGTCCTGCGCCGCAGCCGGCAATATGGCGCAAAGCGAGAGAAAAACGGCAAGCGTAGCGATGGTCGCGCGTTTCATTCTGTTCCCCCTTGAATGTGTCCCTGTACTGTCGCTGATCTTGGCCCGGTGGTCGTGTCTCTTGCGTCCATGTCGGCTGGGCCATGCACATAACAACGACTGACATCTTTTCCATCATGATGCAATCTCTGTTGAAATATCCATGACTTGGGGCTTGTCATCGGGGATCGATCTCAACCTTCGGTTGCAAAACGGGATAGCCAAGGGGGGCAAGAATTGGCTCGACCGGATCGGATCACAGGGTACTGTGATGGGCATGGAAGATACGGGCGCGATCGTGATCGGGGCGGGGGTTGTGGGGCTTGCCGTGGCGCGGGCACTGGCGATCGCCGGGCACGAAGTATTGGTGCTTGAACGCGAACGGCAGTTCGGAACGATCACATCGTCGCGCAACAGCGGGGTCATCCACGCAGGCCTTTACTACGCAGACGGATCGCTGAAGGCGCAGCTTTGTGTGGAGGGCAAGCACCTCCTTTACGATTTCTGCGAAAAGCGCGGTGTGGACCATCGGCGCTGCGGCAAGCTGATCATCGCGACCGCCGAGGCGGAACTCGCGGCGCTCGACACGGTGATGGCACGCGGCGCCGCTGCCGGGGTGGACGATCTGGTTCGGCTCGATCCGGCCCAGGTCCGTGCGATGGAGCCGGAACTGGCGTGCCTTGGCGCGATCCATTCGCCCTCCAGCGGGATAGTCGACCAGCACGGATTGATGCTGGCGCTGCTGGGCGAGGCGGAGGCCCACGGCGCGATGCTGGTGTGCGATGCGCCGGTTGGCGCCATCGTACGAACCGCGTCCGGGTGGGAGGTCGCCGTGGGTGAAACGCGCGTGCGCGCGCCGATCCTCGTCAATGCCGCGGGGCTTGGTGCCCAGACGCTCGCCCGTGGGATCGATGCGCTCGACCCCGGGCTGGTGCCGCCGCTGTTTTTCGCCAAGGGCTGTTATTTCACCTATAGCGGCCGGGTGCCGTTCACGCGGCTGATTTATCCCGTTCCCGGGCCGGCCAGCCTTGGCACGCATTTCACTCTGGACCTTGGCGGGCAGGCGCGCTTCGGGCCGGATATCCATTGGGTCGACGAAATCGACTATACGGTGGACCCGGCGCTCAAGGGCGAATTTTTGGCGGCGGCGCGGCGGATCTGGGCGGGTGCGGAAGAGGACCGGCTACAGCCTGCCTATGCCGGCATCCGGCCCAAGCTTTCCGGCCCCGGCATGGCGGCGGCAGACTTCGTGCTGCAAGGCGAGGACGTTCACGGGCTGCACGGGCTGGTCAACCTGTTCGGCATTGAATCGCCCGGGCTTACGTCCTCCATGGCCATCGCCGCACGGGTGACGGCCATGCTGGGGGCGCCTGCCTGAATGCGCCGATCCGTGTTGGCCTAACGGCGCCGGTCTGCGACCGGCGCCCGATCATGCGCCGCTACGCCAGCCGGTCCAGATATTTGTCCAGGGTGATCGGATAATCGCGCACCCGCGCGCCGGTGGCGTTGTAGAGCGCGTTGGCGACGGCGGCGCCCGGCCCGCAGATTCCCAGCTCGCCCACGCCCTTGGCCTTCATGGGCGAAACGATCGGGTCCAGCGTGTCCAGAAAGATCACTTCCTGGTGCGGGATGTCGGCATGGACAGGCACTTCGTATCCGGCAAGATCGTGATTCACGAAGAAGCCGAACCGCTTGTCCACCGCCAGTTCCTCCATCAGCGCCGCCCCTGCGGCCATGACCATCGCGCCGATGACCTGGCTGCGCGCGGACAGCGGATTGAGGATGCGGCCTGCGTCGCACACCGCAAGCATCCGGCGGATGCGGCATTCGCCGGTATAGGCGTTGACCGCCACTTCGCAGAAATGGCCGGCATAGGTGCCTACGTCGTAGTCACGCTTGAACGCGCCGAACGTGATCGTGTCTTCGGCCGAGACTTCGCCGGCGTCCGACAAAGCAAATGCGCGATTGCCCGCCATGATCCGCCCGCCCGCAAAAAGCGCGGCATCTCCATCGAAACCCAGCTTTTGCCCGATCGTCCGGCGCAAGTTGACGCAGGCGGCGTAGACGCCGGCCGTCGAACTGGCCGCGCCCCATTGCCCGCCCGACCCCGAAGAGGCAGGGGATGCGGAATCGCCCAGCGTCACTGTCACCTTGTCGAGCGGCAGGCCCATGACTTCGGCGGCGGTCTGCGCGATGATCGTGTAGGACCCGGTGCCGATATCGGTCATGTCGGTTTCTACCGTCAGCCGGCCTGCAGCGTCCAGCCGGACCCGGGCGCCCGATTGCATGGTGGGGGCGCCGCGATAGCCAGCGGCAACGCCCATACCGATCAGCCACTTGCCTTCGCGCACTTGCCCAGGGCGCGGGTTGCGGCGGGACCAGCCGAAGCGTTCCGCCCCTTCCTTCAGACAGCGCACCAGGTTGCGGTCCGAAAAGCGCTTGCCGGAGCCGCCGGGAACGACTTCCGGTTCGTTGCGGATGCGCAATTCGATCGGATCCATGCCCAGCTTTTCGGCCAGTTCGTCCATCGCCACCTCCAGCGCGAGGTGGCCCGGCGCTTCGCCCGGCGCGCGCATGGCATTGCCTTCGGGCAAGTCCAGCGTGGCAATGTAGTTGGCGACGAGCCGGTTGGCACCGGCGTAAAGTTTGGGCGTTTGCTGGGTGCCGTTCTCGCCATCCTCGCCATTCAGATTGCCCGACCAGTTCTCGTGCGCGATGGCGGTGATCAGGCCGTCGCGACCGGCGCCGAGGCGCAAGCGCTGGATCGTGGCATGGCGATGCGTGGTGTTGTTCGCCATCAGCGGGCGCTGCAGCGCCACCTTGACCGGTCGACCGGCGGCACGGGCGCCCAGCGCCGCCAGCACGGCATCGGCGCGGACGAACAGCTTCCCGCCGAAACCGCCGCCGATATAAGGCGAAACGATGCGCACCTTGGCCGCGTCGATGTCGAGGATGGTCGCGATGCTGCGCTTGGCCCAGGCGATCATCTGGTTCGAGGTCCACAGCGTCAACTGATCGCCCTGCCAGGCGGCGATGGTGGCATGTGGCTCCATCATCGCATGGCTTTCGTCGGACGTGGTGTAGCGGGCGTCCAGGGTGACCGGGGCTGCGGCGAACGCGCTTTCGAAGTCGCCCAGCGTTTCCTTGTCGGGCTTGTCGCCGTCACCCTTCGCCAGCGGCGCGGTGGGCGCGGCGCTGGCCAGATCGAAGCTGCCTTGCGCATGCTGGTATTGCGTGCGGATAAGCGCGGCGGCAGCGCGCGCCTGCTCGAACGTTTCGGCCACTACACAGGCCACGGCCTGGTGGTAATGCGATATCTCGCTGCCGCCGAACAGCGGGGCGTTGTTCGATATGCCCTTGCCCACGGGCTTGGTCTCGGGCGCGGCAACCACTGCCAGAACGCCCGGCGCGGCGCGGGCGTGCGACGTGTCCATGGCGACGATGCGGCCCTTGGCGATGGCGGCGCCGACGATGTAGCCATAGGCCTGATTCTCCGCCACATCATGCCGTTCATAGGCATAGGGCGCCGTGCCGGTGGTTTTCAGCGGGCCATCAATGCGCGGGGTTGACTGGCCGACGACCTTGGAGCGGTCGAAAAGATTTTCGCCTGCGGCAGCGTCGAATTTCATGACGGATCAGCCTTTCGCTTCGTCGATCACGCCGGCCAGGGTGCGTTCCGCCAGGGTGACCTTGAACCGGTTTTGTGCAGTGGGTCGGGCATCGGCGAAGACTTCGGCCGCCACGGCGCGCGCGCCTTGCGGCATTTTCGCTTCGGCAGCCTCCACCCGCCAGGGGCGCGCGGCCACGCCGCCGAACGCGACGCGGCCGGATCCGTCCGGGGCGATCACCGCCGCCACCGACACCAGGGCGAAGGCGTAGGAGGCACGGTCGCGCACCTTGTGGTAGGCATGCGTGCCGCCAAGGGGCTTGGGCAGGGTGACGGACGTGATCAGTTCACCAGGCGTCAGCACATTGTCCCGCTGGGGTTCCTTGGCGGGAAGGCGGTGGAACTCCGCGATGGGGATGGTGCGGGCCGTGCCGTCCGGCTTGATTGTCTCCACCGTGGCATCCAGCACGCGCAGCGCCACAGCCATGTCGCCGGGATATGTGGCGATGCATGCGTCCGAACTGCCGATCACCGCAAGCTGGCGTGAAAAGCCTTCGATCGCGCCGCATCCCGAACCGGGGCGGCGCTTGTTGCAGGGCATGTTGGTGTCGTAGAAATAGGGGCAGCGGGTACGTTGCATCAGGTTGCCCGCGGTGGTCGCCTTGTTGCGCAACTGGCCGCTTGCCCCGGCAACGATCGCGCGCGTCAGCACCCCGTAATCGCGCCGCACGCGCGGGTCGGACGCAAGCACCGTGTTGCTGACCAGCGCGCCGATCCGCAGCCCGCCCTCTTTGGTTTCCTCGATACGATCGAGGTCGAGGTCCTGCACGTCGACAAGGTGCGTCGGCGTCTCGATCTCCAGCTTCATCAGGTCCAGCAGATTGGTGCCGCCGGCCAAGAAGCGTGCGCCCGGGCGCGCCGCCACGGCCGCGGCTGCCTGTGCCGGACTGCTGGCGCGTTCATACGTGAAAGCCCTCATGCCTGCTTCTCCCCGGTTCCGATGCCGGCAACCTCGGCAATGGCCTCGGCAATGTTGGAATAGGCGCCGCAGCGGCAGATGTTGCCGCTCATGCGCTCGCGCAGTTCCATGTTGGTGGGGGCGGCATGGGCAACGATGTCGTCCTGCACATGACTGGGCACGCCCCGTGCGATTTCCTTGAGCACCGATACCGCCGAACAGATCTGGCCCGGCGTGCAGTATCCGCACTGATAGCCGTCATGCCGGATGAAGGCCGCCTGCATCGGGTGGAGGTGTTCCGGCGTGCCGAGGCCCTCGATCGTGGTCACCTCGTCGCCCTCGTGCTGGATCGCCAGGCTGAGGCAGGAGTTGATGCGGTTGCCGTTTACGATAACCGTGCAGGCGCCGCACTGGCCATGGTCGCACCCTTTCTTGGTGCCTGTAAGGCGCAGATGCTCGCGCAGCGCATCGAGCAGGGTGGTGCGCGTATCCAGCGTGAGGCGGACCTGTTTGCCGTTGACCTTGAAGTTGACCGGCATGGTCGGCGGAGCGCTCGGGCTGGCGGGCGACAGCGAAGCGCCAACCGCGCCGGGCGACGTCGCCATCGCAGCCGAAGCAGCGCCCGCCGCCAGCACGCCGCGGCGCGACACGTTCAATTCTCCGCCGATTTCCATCGCGTCGCCCTCTGTTTCTGTCTGGCCGTTGTTCCGCAGGTATCGCCTGCGCGTAGATATTGTCGCAGATAACGCATGAATCCGCACGCAGTTCAACTGTGCCCTCTACATTGCAATCATGAGTTATCCTCATGAATAGCGGGTTGCCGCCGCGGCGGAGGCATCTCACCTCGCATTTGCGCAAGGCAGCGGCTATCGAAACAAGACGACGGGCGTTTAGGAGAGGCGGAACTTGCGCATCGCGACCATCACCAACTGGGCCTATGCGGCAACGGTTGGCCTTACCCTCGCGGCCGGCGTCACGATGATCCTGGCGTCCAACGCGGATCGCGTCGAACGCGATGCCGTGCAGCAGCGAAACCGCTTCGACGAACTGACCACCCAGATCGAGAACGACCTTTCGGAGCTTACCGATCAGGCGCGCCTTTTCGCGGTTTCGGGCGATCCCAGCCATGAAATCGTCTACGCGCGGACCGAGCAGGCAATCGGCTCCGTGGAACAGCGCATCGCCCGGCTGCGCGATCAGGGCGCGGGCGAGCAGGAGCTTCACTCGCTGAAGGATGCGCTGGTTCAGGCCGCCAGCCTGGAGGATGAGCAGCACGCCGCCATTGCCGCCATGCAGAAGGGCGATGCGGAGGGGGCGCGCCGGATCGTGTTCGGCCCGGAATACGAGCGGGAGCTTGAACGCGCGCATTTCCAGATGGAGCGCTTCCGGTATCTGCTCGATCAGCGGTCGGATCAGGCGGTGGATGAGGCGGGTGTCGCGTCGCAGCGGCTGCGCACCGTTTCCGAGATCATGGTGGGGATCACGGCCGCGCTGTTCCTGTTCGTGCTGGCCTTCATCCTGAAGCGGCGCATCCTGAAACCCGTCGTGCGGCTGAGCGACGTGGTGAACCGGCTGGCGGAGCAGGACTATGAGGTGGAACCGCCGCCGGTCGCCCATGTGGACGAGATCGGCGACATGGGCCAGGCCATTCGCATCTTCCGCGAGAATGGGCTGGAGCGGCAGAAACTGGAACGGCAACGCGATGCGGACTGGGCGGTGCGCGAATTGCTCGCGCGCATGGCGCAGCGATTGCAGGGGTGCGAATCCGTAGATGACTTGCTGGATATCGTCCGCCTTTTTGCGCCCAAGATCGCGCCAACGCTGGGCGGGCGACTCTTCGTGCTGGACGCGCAGCGGTCCAGCATGGCCTGCGCGGCCGAATGGCAGGGTCCGCTTGGGGGAGAGGTCGCCTTCGGCCCGGACGATTGCTGGGCCCTCCGGAGAGGGCAGATCCATTATCCCGGCAGCAAGCTGACCGACGTGCCGTGCCGGCATGTCGCGCCCGAAGCCGTGAGCGCGACGATCTGCGTGCCGCTTGCCGCGCAAAGCGAAACCATAGGCCTGCTGGTCCTTCAGAATCTGGACCCCGCGCACGAACCGGACGAGGCGATGATCGCCTATATAGAGCTGATGTCCGAAACGATCGGCCTGGCGCTTGCCAATCTCAACTTGCGCCAGGCGCTTCGCGCCAAGGCTTTGTTCGATCCCTTGACGGGGTTGCGGAATCGTCACGAGCTTGACGAGACCCTGGCGCGCCTGACCACCGAGGCCGATACCTCGGGAACGATGCTGGGCTGCATGATGCTGGACATCGATCATTTCAAGGCGTTGAACGATACCTTCGGGCACGATGCCGGCGATCTGGTGATCCGCTCGGTTGCCGGGGTGTTTGCCAGCGTGGTGCAGGATCGGGATCTCGTCTACCGTTACGGTGGGGAGGAATTCCTGATGTTGATGCCGGGCTTCGACGAAACGCAGGCCGTTACACGGGCGGAGACGATCCGCGAACGATTGGCGCGCCTGAAACTCGCCTATCACGGGCAACCGCTTGGCCCGGTGACCGTTTCGATGGGTGTGGCCATCTATCCGGTCCAGGGCGGCGTTCGCAGCCTTATCGCCAGCGCCGATGCCGCGCTGCTTCGTGCCAAGGAGGAAGGGAGGGACCGCGTGGTCATTGCCGCAGATCGTCCGTCAGCGGCAAGTCCGATTGCCGCGATGCATCGGGTCACTGGAAATAGCTAACAAAACTCCATTTAGTAAGGTTCGGCAATTCTGACATAGTGGCGGCTATGCAACGGTTTAGGATCGTGATCATTGCAGGTCTCCTGGCTGTTCTGGCTGCACTCATTCCGCTTGTCGCGATTGCGGGCTTTGGGCGTATTCGCGCGCAAAGGGCGGAGCAGGCACACCTGCAGGAATACAGCGACTGGACGCTGAAGCGTGCCGATCACAGTTTCGGCAGGGCGCGCGCGATCATGGCCAAGTTGCAGCACGAAAACTGGCACGATTGCTCGCCCGCCCATATCGCCCGGATGCGCCTGCTGACCATTCAGTCCGGCGCGGTCGACGAGATCGGCTATTTCATCGACGGCAAGCTTGCCTGCACCGGCTGGGGGCCGGTTCCGGGGAACGTCGATATCCGCAAGCAAAAGCCGGAGATCATTCTGCCGGACGGGTTCGGCCTGCGCCTGAACGCGCATCCCACCGTTACCGGTGCAGCCCACATGCTGGAGATTTCGCGGGGGGACTACGCGACCCTGATCAGCCCGGATCGTCTTGTCGACGTTCTTACCGACACGGATATGACGCTGGGCCTGGCGACGCTGGATGGCCGCCTGATTGCCGTGAATGGGAAGATCGATCCTGCAGTTGCGCGTCGGATGGCCGCGGGCGGCATGTTCGATCGGTCCGATGCGCATGTCGCCTCCTCCAAACGCAACACGATGCTGCGTGCCTTTGCAATCACGGACCGTTCGCTGGTGGAGGACCGGGTCGATCGCGAAGTGTGGATGCTCATCCCGGTCGGCCTGGTCGTTTCGGCGTTGCTGCTGGGGCTGATTTTTTGGGTATCGCACCAGCGCCTGTCGTTGGAGCGCGAACTGGCGATCAGCATCCGCAAGCGCGAGTTTCGGGTTTTCTACCAGCCCATCATCGAACTATCGACCGGGCTGTGCGTGGGGGCCGAAGCATTGCTGCGCTGGCAGCGGCCGGATGGCAGTGCGGTACACCCCGATTTCTTCATCCCGTTTGCCGAGTACCACGGGGTGATCGACAAACTGACCGATCTCATGATCGAAACCGTGCTGAGCGATCTTGCACCGATGCTGCGCCGCGAACGCAGTGCGCACATCGCCATCAACATATCGTCCAGCGACATGCAGAGCGGCCGGTTCCTGCCGGTGCTGGATCGGGCGATGGCCGCGTCCGGCGTCGCGCCGCGGCAGATCTGGCTGGAGGCGACCGAACGCGGCTTCATGAACGCCTCCGCCGCGCGGCGGACGGTGGACAAGGCGCGGGCGCGGGGCCATCTGGTGGCCATCGACGATTTTGGAACCGGCTATTCCAGCCTTTCGCTGCTGGAGCGGCTTCCGCTCGATACGCTGAAGATCGACAAGACCTTCGTGGAAGCGATCGGCAAGGCGGCGGCCACTAGCGTGGTCATTCCGCACGTGATCGAAATGGCGCACGGGCTGGATCTGCGCATCATTGCCGAAGGCGTGGAGACAAAGGAACAGGAAGCCTATTTGCGGGACGCGGGTGTCGAGTTCGTGCAGGGCTGGCTCTATGCCAAGGCGCTCGCGCCGCTGGAGTTCGTCAGGTTTTTCGAGGACAAGAACCGCGGGCGTGAAGCCTCTTTCTTTGCGCCGAGGACCATGGAGCCAACGGGCGCCGCGCCTTAGAGCCGTTTGGAAAATGCCAGCGGGGGTATTTTTCAAACGGACTCTTGGGCCGCGTGGGCAAATTCAGGCGCCGAGTAGAGGGTGCGGATCGGAGCCTCTAATCCGAAGCCTGCCTTCCGGATTCCCCAGCAAAGCTGTCGCTGACAGCGCTATCGCCCAGAAGGCTACAACCGCTAGTGCCAAGCACCCTTTGATAAGTGCGTAAGGAAAGCCTTCGAAATTTCCTTGCTATCAGCATTCACGCTTGCATCTACTCTCGCTTCTTTCGTCGGTCCTGGGACGTACGGTTCAATGTTGACAAGGGCCTCTGCGATCGGATGAAGATTTTGAAATGAGCGCTCTACGGAGCCACTCCATATCGCGTCACCTTGCCAAATTACTATCGCGACTTTGTAAGCTTCACCGTGGACATTCTTGTCTACCAGGCCGCGGATAAATATTGGTTTGCGTAGCGACGAAATTGAACACTTTTCTTTGGGCTCTGCATCGATGGTGTAATTTGTGCGAACTTCCCCGCCGATATAAGAAGATTGGCCATGTTCAAAAAGAATGTTTGCCAGCTGATCGCCGTCAATTCCAATGCCGGGTCTAAAGGTGCAGAACGCGGTGTAGGGCTTTATTTTAAAGGATCCTGAGGTTTGGATATGGATTAGCCCGTCAGCTTGTACTTGACGTTCAAGCAAATTTTCTACTCGGTGGGGTGCCGAGGTGTTGTCGCTGCACGCGAAAGTCGCAAACGCGCACACCAAGCATATAATGTTTTTCACCAATCCCACTCTCTGTCGGCTCTAAATGAGAACATCGCTTAAGAGAGTGAATTGGTTGTTACCTTCGTTCATGCGCTAGCGGCGAAATTTCTATCATTTCACGGGCATTGCTGGCGGAACCTCGGATTTCTGCTTTCCCGCATATTCCGCCATTCAGCGCGCTCCACGCGGCCTTGGTCTGCAATGTCGTGACGAAGCTCCTTGGGACACCAGCCTCAGCAATCAGCCTTGGGAGAGGCTGCGCGAAAGGCTTCGAACTCGCTCCCCGTCCATTTCGCCACCGCTTTGGCGGCTGTGGCCAGCCAGTGTTCCGGGCGGCGATCCAGATCGTCGAGAACCGGCTGGCGGACGGGTTCAAGGCCCGAATGGATGTTGGCCAATTCATGTCCCATGGCCCCCAGCAGTTTTGCGCGAAGGGCAGCGTTCGGCTCGGCCATGTCGATTTTCCGGCTATTGGGCGCCAATCGGCGGACGACGTGGCGCTGCCGATAGCTCAGGAACGGATCGGGGGACCGCCACCGGCTTTCGGCCAGTTCCGCCGCCAGCTCCGGCGCCGTCCCGTCGTTGCCCGCCGCCACCCAGCATGACGGCATCAGCGCCTTGGCCTCAACCGCGATCGGCCCACCGCGATAGGACCCGAAAGCGGCGAAACGCGCCCGCCCAAGACTGCCGGTTCCGGCCGAACGGCGCGAATAGACGACCGATGGCACGGGTTCCGGCAGAGCCGTCACTATGGCAGCCTTCATGTCTGCGGTGGGCGCATCTTCCCCAGCTGCCGCAAGATCGGCCCAGAACGCCTGCCGCTTGTCGTCCGACGCGGCAAAGGCATTGCGCAGCCAGAGATGATCGCGTTCCAGCACGAAAGCGGCGGGATCGTCCAGCCCCCGGCGGTAGCCCTCAAGGATCGGCATAGCCGTATCGTCGGCGTCGGCGTCATCGTCGGCGAGCAGGACGCTGGCGCAAAGGCGCACCAGATCCAGCGCATAGGGAAGCCGCGCGGCTTCGTCGAAGTCGTTGACGCCCCATACGAGCCGGGCTTCCGCATCGCGCCACAGCCCGAAGTTGCCGGCATGGGCGTCGCCCACGGACGGGGCGGGCGGTGCGTCCATCAACTGGGGGCAGATCGAGGGTGCGGCCTGCGCCCAGCGCCAGCAGGTGCCGCGCAGGAAAAGGAACGGATTGCGCGCCATCTTCCGATGTTTCTTCGCGATGTCCGGGGCATAGAACTCCGGCCCGAGACGGCTCTTCATGTCCGCTTCGAAATCGGCCATCGATGTCGCGAAGTCTTTCATGCGCTATCGTCCCTGTCGCTGCGCCGATTGACGGCGATCATGAAGGGCGAAGCGGCGGACGTCCATCCGCTCCGGCCGGCCTATGCCGAACTGCACGATCCCTCGTCGCTGCGCGCTATGGCCCCGCGATGGAGTGAATTCCGGGGTGGCGATTGGCCGGAACCTGCATTTTCGCTAAGAGGGGCAAGGCGTCATCAAGACACGGGAAGCTATTGCAATTCCGGCTGGCGCGTCGTGAACCGGGAGAAGTTCTTGTGACGTGGCTGCGCCGAATCCTGATCGAGCTTTGGGCCATGGTCGTGTTCGCGGCGATCATTGGCTTTCTTGGCCCGTTCGGGACCTATTTCAACGGCGATTTTGCCGCGCGGTCCTGGCGCTGGTGGATGCAATTGATGGGGGCCTATGTATTGGTCCGCCCGTCCATCATGCTTTGGACCGCCATTGCCGATGCCACCTCGCTACCCCGCCGGCTCTTGGTCTTTTGGGGCGTGCTGCTGTCCAGCTTTCCGTTGGCGCTGTTGTGGACATGGAGCGCCAGCGCCTACTTTCACTCGCTGGACGGATTTGCCGGAATCCTGCCGTTCTCGGTGCTGAGCGCGATTGCCGTGCTGGCCGTGACGTATTGGGCGCAGCGGGCGGATGAACAGTTGCGCGATGCTCTGGGGAGTGGCGGCAGGCCCGAGCATGCGGCGGAACGGTCAGGTTCACCGCAGAGCACCGGGCGATCGATGCCTGAGCGCGATGGAGATGCTAGCCCCGCCGATACGAAGCCTGCCGATACGTCACCCGGCGATACGCCGGGGCCGCGTCTGCTCCGCCGGCTCGCCCCGGGTTTCAGCGAGCCGGTGATCGCGCTTCAGAGCGAGGATCACTACGTCCGCGTTCACGGCAGGGCCGGCAGCGAAATGGTGCTGATACGCTTGCGTGATGCTGTCGCGGAAATGGATGGCATGCCGGGCGAGCAGGTGCACCGCAGCTGGTGGGTGGCTCGCGACGGCATAGCCGAAGTGACGGCGGATGGACGCAATCGCACGATACGGCTCGCCAACGGCGCCGTCGCCCCGGTCGCACGGGATTCGGTGCCACGGCTTGAACGGATCGGCTTCCTTCCCGAACTGTCCTGAAGAACCGCGCTGCCCAATACACGGACCGGGATGAGACGAAGCGACTATTCGCGCTGCGAAAACGGATAGACGCGCACGCATTCTATCGTATTGTCGCATCAAGAGAACAGAACGCACGATCATTCATTCCGGGCCGCAAACCGATCGCGTCAATCCATCGTCCTCATGTTTCTCAATCACAGGAATGCGTGATGTCCCGTTCAAGCCATGTTTCGATTGCGTTGCTCGGCTTCCTGCTTGCCGCCCCGGCGGTGGCTGAACCTTCGGGCCAGGCGCCCGCTGCCCCATCTTCCGCGTCAAGTCCGGCATCCAGCGCCGTTCCGGAAGGCTTCGCGCTCGCGCCCGATGGGACGACGCTGATCCATGTCGCCAGTGGCCTGCGCTTCCCCGCCAATTTCAAGGGGTTCGAGCGGCTGAAGGAACAGGCCAACGATCCCAGCGGCCAGTACGTCGCCATCAGCTATGCCCACCCGCTGCGTGGCACCAAGGAGAACGTGGTGGTGCGTTTCGCCGTGGTGCAGATCGATGAAATGTCGGCGCGCGACCATTACCTGATCATGCGGCAGGCGGCGATGTCGCATTTCTCCGCGCCGACGATCGTTTCCGAAGGCCCGGTGAAGATCCCGAACGATCCCAAGCTGGACGCTTATCGCGGCACTTTCAGCGGCATCCGCGATAACCAGCCCTGGCGCTTCAGTCTGACGACGGTGGACTACGGTCATTGGAGCGGCCGGATGACGGCGGCCTATCCGGAACGCAACGCAGCAGAGGCCGAGCAGTACCTTGGCGTGCTGTTGACCGAAGTTCGCGCGCAGACGCCCAAGGCGCTCGGCAAGAAATGACGGCCGAACGGAATTTGAACGCCTAGAGGACGTTCAAGCCGAGCTGGGAAAGCAGTTCGGCCGCCTGCACCCGTGAGATGGTGGCGCCGCGGAACAGCCGGGCGTCCATCAGTTCGATGCCGCCCAGGTCTGCGCCGCGCAGGTCCGCCTGTTCGAAGCGGGAGCCGGCAAGCGTTGCATTGCGCAGAGAACTGTCTTCGAACACCGCCATGCGAAAATCGGCCTTTTGCAGATCGGATTCCGACAGATCCACCCGTTTGAGAACCGCTTTCTTCAAGGAAATGCCGGGCAGGCGGGCGTAGGATAGCAGCGTTTCCTCCAGCGCGATGCCGATCGTGGAGGCATCGGTCAGGTCCGCCCCGGTCAACTTGCACCGTTCGAAACGAGCGGAGACCAGCCGCGCGCGGCGGAACGAGGCGTTGTTGAAATCGCCGCCGCTGATCAGCGCGCTGCCAAGGTCGGCGCCGACGAACGAGGCTTCGCTCCCCCGGCAGCCCAGAAACCGCGCGCTGGCCAACGTTGCCCCATCGAAGCGGGCGCCGCGCAGGGCGCATCGTTCCAGCACGATATCCTCCAGATCGAGCCCGGAAAAGTCGCCTTCGTCCAGATCGCAGTCCGTCAGCGTTCGCACACCTGCCGCCCAGGCCGAAAGCAGATCGTCGCGCCCCACGGCGCGGTCCGCCAGCCCGGGATGGATTTTTGCTGAATCGTTCATTGCGCCATTATGCGGCCCGCTGGCTGCGCGGCAAGCCGCTGCTGCCAAGATCCGGGGTAATGTCCCTGGGCCCTGACCCTAGGTATCATTCCGGGAATATGACGCGCCTGTCACAAGACGGCAGTGAATCGGTTCCAGACATGCCGGCATCATATCTCGATGCGTCCCGGCCGCGCCCTTTCCGCATGAAACCGTCGTATGCAGAAGGAGGCCGTCCGGGCGCGGCCGGAGGCACGAATGCACAATACCATCGGCATGGCCCATCCCGATTTGCCGAACCCGTCCAGCACGCGTCCCGATCTTCAAAAAGGGCTCGGCAAGGCTGGTGTGATCGGGTTTTCGGCGGCGATCCTCGCCTCCATCCTCTACGTTGCGTCCAGCGTGTTTCGCGATGCGCAGGCGGCGCATGTGCACCCTACGGCGCTGCTGCCGTTCATCCTGCTGTTCATCGCCCTGCTGATCGCGTTGGGGTTCGAATTCGTGAACGGCTTCCACGATACCGCCAATGCGGTGGCCACGGTGATCTACACCAATGCCATGCCGGCGACGACGGCGGTGGTGTGGTCCGGCTTCTTCAACTTTCTGGGCGTGCTGATGTCCAGCGGTGCAGTGGCTTTCGGCATCGTATCCCTACTGCCCGTGGAACTGATCCTGAAAGTGGGCTCTCAGGCGGGCTTCGCCATGGTGTTCGCCTTGCTGATCGCGGCGATCATCTGGAATCTGGCGACCTGGTGGCTGGGGATTCCGTCTTCCAGTTCACACACGCTGATCGGATCAATCATCGGCGTCGGCATCGCCAATGCCTTCATGGAGGGCAAGTCCGGCACCGCCGGCGTTGACTGGTCGAAAGCGGCGGAGATCGGGCAGGCGCTGCTGTTCTCGCCGCTGATCGGCTTCGTGCTGGCGGCCCTGCTGTTTCTGGCGATGAAGCTGCTGGTGCGCCATCCCGCGCTCTACCGTGAGCCGGAGCCGGGTGTGCCGCCGCCATTGTGGATTCGCGCGCTGCTGATCTTCACTTGCACCGGCGTCAGCTTCGCGCACGGATCGAACGATGGCCAGAAGGGGATGGGCCTGATCATGTTGATCCTGATCGGCACCGTTCCCACCGCTTATGCGCTGAACCGCGCCGTGCCTGCGCAATATACCGAGCAGTTCCATGTGAACGCCATTGCCGCCGTCTCCGTGCTGCAGCCCCCGGTCGAGCCGATGTCTCCGCAGGCCGCGCGCGCCACCGTGACGCGCTTCATTGCCGACAAGCAATTCGGGCCTGACACCAAGCACGCCGTGGCCGAACTGGTCATCGATATCGACGATCAGGTGCGCCAGTACGGATCGCTGGCCAGGGTCCCGGCCGAAGCGGTCAAGAACGTGCGTAACGACATGTATCTGGCATCCGAAGCGATCAAGCGTCTGGAAAAGGAGAAGGCCGCCGGGCTTTCGGAGGCGGACACAGCCGCCTTGTCGCGCGTCAAGGACTCGCTGGACAAGGGCACGCGCTTCATCCCCACCTGGGTGAAGGTTGCGGTCGCGCTGGCTTTGGGCCTTGGCACGATGATCGGATGGCGGCGGATCGTCATCACTGTGGGTGAGAAGATCGGCAAATCGCACCTTACGTATGCGCAAGGCGCCGCGGCGGAACTGGTCGCGATGGGCACGATTATGGGCGCGGATACGCTGGGCCTGCCGGTTTCGACGACCCATGTGCTTTCATCCGGTGTGGCCGGCACGATGGCGGCAAACCGATCCGGCCTGCAGATGTCCACGATCCGCAATCTGGCCGTCGCCTGGGTGTTGACGCTGCCGGCCTCGATCGCGCTGGCGGCGCTGCTCTACTGGCTGTTCCGCATGGCTATCTGAATCTGGTCATGCCCTGTCAGTCGTCAGCTGACAGGGCGTGGATAGGCAGCAGCGCGGCGCCCAGCGTGATGGGTGAGCCGCGCAGGCCTGAGACGCGGACCGGCGGCCTTCGCACGCCGAACGTTGTTACAAGGTTCGCGCGGTCAAGCCTTTCGCCCAACCCCCGCAGGATCGCCGGCGGCAGCGGGCCGGCCAGCACGATCGCGCCCGGGTCCAGCCAGGCGAAGGCGGTGTTGCAGATCAATTCGAGCTGGCCTGCCGCCCGGTCCATCCACGCCTCGATCGTATCGCGCTGGTCCGCCGCTTCGGGATCGATTTCTCCCACCGATGTCACCGCGCAGCCGGCGGCGCGTAAATTGGTGAGCAGGTCCAGCGGGCTGGGGCGGGGATGCTCCATCGGGAACAGGCAGCCCACTTCGCCCGCCACGCCGAACTGCCCGCGCACCAGCCGGCCGTCGACGATCACCCCCGCGCCGATGCCATAGCCCAGCAGCACGACCACCACGGTCGAAAAGTCCTGCAGCAGTCCGTCCACGTAATATTCGGCCAGGGCGGCGGCATTGGCGTCGTTCTCCAGCCAGAGCGGCCAGCCCAGTTCGCGCGCCATGATCTCTCGCAAGGGCACGTCGCGCCATTCGGGCAGCGCGTCGACCACGCTCCAGCGCTCGCCTTCGATGGACATGGCAGGGCCCGGCACGGCCACGCCAAGGCCCAGCATGCGCTGGCCCAGCAGGTTGTGCCGGTCCACCAGCCCATGGGTGATGCCGCGCAGCTTGGCGGCAAATTCTTGCGGCGTGATCGGCGGTATCGTTTCGCGATGGGTGGCGATCACCCCGCCGGCCAGATCGAGCAGCGCGATATCCAGCAGTCCCTTGTGCGCGGTGGCACCCACGGCATAGCCGCCGCCCGGTGCGATGCGCAGCGGGACAGCCGGCCGGCCGCGCGCCTGCGCCTCTGCCCCGGTCATCTCTTCCAGAATGCCAAGCGCCATGAGCGAGCGTGACAGCTTGGTCAGCGCCGCACCGCTCATTTCCAGGCGCATCCCCAGCGCGGAGCGCGACAGGGGCCCGGCCTTGCGCAGTTCGCGGATTATCCGTCGCTGGTCCTTATCGATCAGGGGAAGCTGCATTTTGGAAGGATTCCGATGCGCCGAAATCGGCTGGTCGCAGATATTAATTATTTTCTGTGAAATATTTAAAAATGTCACCTTGAGCCGTCAAGTGCCCCCTCGTCGCCGCTTCGGGCGGCTTTCGAATTTTCGAATCGAGGGGCATCATGTTCAAGACCGTTCTTGCCGCCGGCACGGCGCTTACCGCCATCTGCACCGTCCTTGCGACGCCCGCCTATGCCGCGGATGAAGCCGCCGCTGCCGACAGCGGTGCGGGTGCGCCGGCAGGTGAAGCGACGTCCGGCGACATCATCGTAACCGGGTCGACCCGTGCGCAGCGCCGCTTCGACGTGTCCTATGCGATCAACACGATCTCTCAGGACGATATGGCGAAGATCGCGCCGGTCAACTTCGCGGACCTGATCGGCCAGCTTCCCGGCTTCCAGACCGAAATCACCGGCGGCGAAGTGCAGAACATCTACCGCATTCGCGGGTTGCCCAGCGACGGCGGTTTCGTCAGCTTCCAGCAGGACGGCCTGCCGCTGTTCCATGAGAACGACGGCGTGTTCTTCCGCGGTGACGCCCTGATCAAGCCGGACCTGATGACCGACCGCCTGGAAGTGGTGCGCGGCGGCCCGGCGCCGGTTTATGCCAGCTATTCGGGCGCGATCATCAACGCCATCACCGTCACCGGCAGCGACGTGGCGCGCGGCAAGGCGCAAGTGACGCTGGGCGACACCGGCCTCTACCGCTTTGACGCCTATCAGGCCGGTCCGCTGGGCAAGAACACCTATTATGCCGTGGGCGGCTTCATGCGGTATCACGACGGTTATCGCGACAACGGCTTCCCCAACGACAAGGGCGGCCAGATCCGCGCCAACATCAAGCATGACCTTGAGAATGGCTCGATCAAGCTGAGCCTGAACTACGTCAACGATCACAACGTCTTCTACCTGCCGATTCCGACCGCCGACCCGCGCGATCCCAGCGTCAGCCTGGACAAGTACATCGACTATTTCACCGGCACGATGAACTCTCCGGCGTTCCGCAACGTCAACCTGAAGTACCGTGACGGCGCGGGTGTGATCCAGAGCCGCAACAGCGATCTGTCCGATGGCCGCCACATGCAGATGGTGAACTTCGGCGCGCAGTACGATGCCGATTTCGACGGCTGGCTGGTCTCGGCCAAGGCCGGGTACACGCAGGGCAAGCTGGACTTCACGGCGTTCTATTCCACCACCAACCCGGCCGATGCCGATACGTTCGCCAGCAGCTATCTGGCGCGCGCGACCACCGCTTTCGGCGCCGTCGATCACCTTGGCTACGTGCTGGCCGGCACCAACACCGTCTACGATCCCAATGCCGCCTCTGGCCTTGTCATGCAGGGCCAGTACCGCGACATCCACTCGAAGTTCTACTCGGCGCAGGGCAATCTGTCGGTCGCCAAGAAGTTCGACACTGGCATCGGCAGCCACGACATCAAGCTGGGCCTTTATGCCAGCGCCTATGGCGAAGACAGCAAGACGCTGTACCAGAACTACCTGATCGAAGTGGCGGGCAAGCCGCGCACGCTGGACCTCGTGGCCTATAACGCCGCCGGCACCGCCATCGGTTCGGTCACCGACAATGGCGTGCTGAACTATGCCGCCACGCTGAACCAGGGCGATTCCGACGCCAAGATGTTCGCGATCTATGCGAACGACACCTGGGAAATCGTGCCGGGCCTGCGCATCGATGCCGGCATCCGCCACGAACGCTACAGCTACAAGGGCTGGGCGGCGCTGACCGAGCAGGTGAACCTGGGCGACGCCACCACGCTGGCCGACGATACCACGCGCGGCTTTACGGGCGCGATCGTCACCCAGAAGCTGAAGCCCAACGTCACCAACTGGACCGTCGGTGCCAACTACGATTTCAACAACCACATCGGCATCTACGGCCGCGCGTCGCACCTTGAAACGCCGCCGAACGTGCAGACGGTGATGAGCATCAACCCGACGATCCTCACCACGATTGCCGATCAGTACGAAGTGGGCCTCAAGCTCGCCTCGGGCCGTTCGTACCTGTACGTGACGGGCTTCTACACCAACTTCGACCCGCTCAACGCCTCGTTCCTTGCTTACGATCCGACCACGGGCCGCAACGATGTGAACGTGCCGTTCGTGGGCGAAGCGCAAGTGAAGGGCGTGGAGTTCGACGGTGCCTGGTCGGTCACGCCGTGGTTCACGCTGAACGGCGCGCTGACCATCAGCGATCCCAAGTACAAGAGCTTCCAGAGCGCGACGGGCGCCGATCCGGAGCAGGTGGAAGGCAACCAGATCGTTCGCGAACCGAAGGTCTACGGCAATATCCGCCCCAGCTTCAACTTCACGACCGCCGGCACGGACGTGTCGATCTACGGACGCTACACCTACATGGGCAAGCGCTACGTCGATCTCTACAACGACACCGCGCTGCCGGCCTATGGCACGGTGGGCGCGGGCTTCACGCTGACGCGCGGCACCTGGCAGATGCAGGTGGTGGGTGACAACCTGTTCAACGCGCACGGGTTGACCGAAGGCAACACCCGCACCGACTCGCTCAGCGGGCAGGGCAGTGCAGAGGCGATCTACGGCCGCCCGATCTTCGGCCGGAACTTCCGTCTTGTGGTGAGCAAGGCGTGGTGATGGCACTGCGTTCGCGAGGTCTAGCCGCCAGCCTCCTCATGGCGGCCATGCTTCCGGTTTCGACCGTTCCGGCTTCGGCCGGGGCGGTTCGCGACCGCAAGGTGGAACGGCTGTCCGATCATCTGTTTCCGATGCTGGGCGAAGTGGGCAGCGATGCCCGCGCGGTGGCGGCGCTGAAGGCGCGCTATGACGTCGCCACGCTGCTGGAAGCCCGCCGTGCACGGGAAGCGGCTTGCGGCGAGGATGCACTCTGCGCCGCGCAGGCACTGGTCTGGAGCGACGCCGAAAAAGCGACGCTGGGCACGGCGGCAGCCGGCCTCGTTACCACCCGCAAGGCCGATGACGGCAACCTTGCAGGGCTTGACCGTGAGATCGACGGCATCAACACCGTGATCCGCACATATGCGCTGGGCCTGGCCCCGCGGTACCCGCAGATCGACGGTTCGGGCCTTGCGCCCGATAGCGAGGAAGCGAAGAACCGCACGATGGCTGCGCTGGCGCTGGCCCGCACACCGCGCGGGGGATCGGCGCAAATGCTCGATCCCAGCGTCGAGTTCGCGCTGGCGCTGCTGGATGCCAACGACCGCACCGACGCCATCGGTTACGAACCCATCAACGACGGCCTCAATGCGCCGGCCATGGCGCGCGCGAAGACCATCGACTGGAAGCGCTATCGCTATTCGGCGATGATCGTCACCGGCGTCGGCCCGGAAGTGCCCGAAATGTCGCTCAGCCCCCTGAGCAAGCTGCATATCCGGTTGGCGGCGAACCGTTTCGCGGCGGGGGACATCCCCTTCATCATCGTGACCGGCGGCCGCGCGCACCCGCGCGCCACGCGCTTTGCCGAGGCGGAGGAGCTGCGGCGCGGCCTGATCGAACGCTATGGCATTCCCGCCGATGCCATCGTGATCGAGCCCTATGCCCGCCACACCACCACCAACTTGCGCAACGCCACCCGCCGCCTGATGGCGATGGGCGCGCCGCTAGACCGGGATACGCTGATCGTCTGCAATCCGGCCCAGAGCGCCTACATCGAAGCTCCACTTTTCGCGCAGCGCAATCTGGACGAACTTGGCTATCAACCGGGGCAAGTGGGTCGCCGCCTGTCTCCGACCGAGCTTGAATTTCGTCCTTCCTCCAAGTCGGCGCGGCTTGACCCGCGTGATCCGCTGGATCCCTGATAGGAAAGGCCATCCGACGATGCGTTTTCCCGTGATCGCCGCTCTTGGCGCACTCGCCCTGCAACCTTCCGCCGCCCATGCCTGGGGCGGCACTGCCCATGCCGTGATAGACCGTGCTGCGATCGAGGCGATCCCTGCCGATGGCCCGGTCTTCCTGCGCAAGTACGAGGATTATATCGGCGCCTCCGCCTCCCTGCCGGACAGCTGGCGCGGGGATGACGAGAATTTCTCGAAGATCGAGGAAGACCCGAACCACGGCTGGTTTCGCGAACAGTTCACGTTCCTGAAGCCGATCCCGCTTTCGCGCTATGAGTTCGTCCTTGCGCTCTACAAGCATTACGAGACGATCAAGGATAGCGATCCCGCCACTGCCGCACGCACCAATGTGCGGTGGACCGGCACGCTGCCTTATGCGGCGATGGAAGCCTATCAGCGCCTGATCACCTGCATGCGCTATGTCCGCAAGGCCAATGCGGAAGGTGGCGACGCTTCGGTGCCCGAACAGCACTGCGCATTTCAGGTGATCCGCCTGGGCCACTACATCGGCGACGGCGCGCAACCGCTGCACGATTCGGTCAACAGCGACGGTTGGCGCGGTGACAACCCGCATGACTACACGCGCGATCGCACGATCCACGGCCGGTTCGAAAGCGGGTTCGTGGACGGCATGAAGCTGACGGTTGCCGATATCGCCCCGCGTATCGGCGCGCCGGGCCACCGCGAGGGCGACATGTTCGACGCCGTCCTGACGTATCTGGACACGGCGGGCGACAAGATGGAGCAGGTCTACAAGCTGGAAAAGCGCGACCACTTCACCAACTTCGCGGACCATGACACGCGCGAACTGGTCTACACCCAGACCAGCAGCGGCGCCGCCATGCTGCGCGACATGATCTGCCGCGCCTGGGCCCAGAGCGCCACTCCGCCCGCGAAAGTGGTTCCCGCGCCGCTCGACTTCGCCAATCCCAGGTTCAATCCCGAGACCGGCTCCGCGCCGGGCTGAACCATCGGGTCGCACGATGGGCTGCGAGCGCCGCGAGCACACGCTCGTGCCGCTCGTGGCCCATCCTCATGCGCGACAGCAGGGCCACGGCGGCAAGACTTCCCAGCATCGGCACACCCAGGCCAAGCGCGATCATTCCGGCCTTGACGGTGGCGGACTGCTCCGCGCCGGGCAGGTAGCCCAGCCACCCTAGCGCAAGGCCGATCACGACGGACGATCCCGCTGCGCCGGCTTTCGCGACGACCAGATAGAACGCGAAAAGGCCCGTCTCGAACCTGCGACCATGGCGCAAGGCCACGAAGTCCACGGCGTCAGCCAGAAGGCCCCAGGGCAGCATGAATACACAGCTCAGGCCGAAGCCCATCAGCAGGGCGCAGGCCGGCAGCAGGTCCGGCCGGTCCATCACCAGGGCGAACAGCGCGAAGCCGACGAACGTAACGGCATAGCCCGCCGCCAGTACGCGGCCCTTGTCGATCCGCGCGGCCAGCGGCGTCCATAGGGCGACGCCCAGGAATTGCCCCAGCGTCTTCGCCAGCAGGAGAGATGTGATCAATTCCGGCCGTTCGATCACGTAAGTCCCCAAATAGAGCAACATCCTGTCGAATGCGGGCATGGCGAACCCGGTGATCACGCCGATGGCCGCCATTGCCAGCACCAGCCGATCGCGCAGCGGCACGTCGATCCCGTCGCGATCCTGCGGCATCGCTGTGTCGGGTGCGCTGCTGCGCTGGTCGCTCGCAAGCCCGCAGGCGATCATCGTCAGCGCGAACAGGCAACCGGCTATCGCGCCGGTCAACGCCAGGCGGGGCAGATCGTGCGCGTGAACGGCCGATTGCACGGTGGGCGTCAGAATCGCGGCAACCGTCAGCGCACTGGCCGAACTGAAGAAGAACCGATAGCCGGAAACCCTGCCGCGCGCCCGGCTGTCGGCGGTAATCCGCGTCATCAGCGCATTGTGCGGCACGTCGATCAAGGCATAGGCGCCGCGAAACACCAGCAGCGCGAAAGCGAGTATCCATGCTTGCTCGATACCCATCGCCGGCATCGCGAACAGCAGCGCGAAGGCAAGGCCGCCGGGCACCGAGCCTGCGACGATCAGCCAGCGATACCCACGGCCCGAGCGGCGCAAGCGGATCACCAGCATCGCCGCCAGCAGATCGAAAACCAGATCGCCTGCCAGCGCCACCAGCATAAGCAAGCCGGAGGTCGTGCCGGAAAAGCCGAACAGGTCGGTCAGGAGATAAAGGAACGTCAGGTCCGCGCCGGCAAAGACGATGTTCTTGCCGAAATTCCCGGAGGAATAGGCAATCAAACGGGTTTCCGCGCCCAAACGGGTTTTCACGCCGCGCCATCCGGGAAATGCATTGTGCGGCCTGGCGGTTGGAGGCGAAGTCGACATCATCCAACGCCCGTAGGGCAGGACTGTTTCAGTTCGCGGACAGCCGAATCGCCGCATAACGTACTGCGGGAAAGCCAAGGCGAACGCGCAAGCGTGGCCTGCTTGCGACCACCCATCGCGCGACAAGGATGGCCGTGAGCGTGACCTAGATCACGGCATCGCCGGTGCGCGCCGAAGCAGGCCACGCCAGCGCATTCAGGACAGTGGGAAGAAATCGTCTGCGAGAGCGATTTGCGCCCGGAAAACAGGGGATTCGACGAAGGTCGTTTCGGCAATCACCGGCAAGTGACGCGCAGAAGATAAGTAAGCATTTGGAATCAACATGTCCCAAAATGGACAATCTAGTTGTTAACTAACAATTTGCATTTGCCTGATCCGTGAACCCTTTCTAAGCCCCGGTTCACGGCAAAAACGCCGCAGATTCGATCGGCAGGGGGCTGATTGCGTCAGTAGGCATTAAGTGGGGGCTTAATGATTTCCGTTCCATTCCGGTGGATTTCGCGCGCTATCGTTGGCAGCGGTAGTGTCCTGACGGGGGTGATGCTGACGGTCGTTTCGGCCCAGGCACACACCGACTCGGTCGCGATCGACGTCACCGCGCGCATCAAGGAACGTTGCGGCTTCGCTGCCGCCGGCCCCGATGCCGTCGCCGCGCCGCGCGATCTGGAAAGCGCCGCGAATTTCTCTCTGGCGGTCGGTCTCGACTGCAACACCCCTTATGCTCTGGGCGTCACCTCGCAAAGCGGGGCGCTGCTCAACGTCGATAACGCGGACGACGGTTCGGGGTACGCTTTCAGCAAGCGCTACCGCGTCTCGGTGGCGCTTGAAACGGACAAGGGCGTGGTGCGCAGCGCGCGTTGCACGTCCGACGAAATGGAAGAGGGCGGCCGCTGCGCTTTCGCCAGCCTGGTTCCCGGGCGCGGGCTGAAGTCCGGCGCCGGCATCAGCGTCGGCCGCAATGCCGTGATCACCATCGATTGGCCCTCGCAGGCCGCCGCCGAGCCGCGGCTGGCAGCAGGGCACTACAAAGACACTCTAATTCTGGTGGTTGGGCCACGCGCATAAACGCACCCACCATCTGAAGGGCGGGGCGCGGGGTCGGCGCACCGTTCAGCCATCGGCAGCCGTCCGGCATCCGATGAAACGCATGGCCCGCGAAAGCGGTCTTGATTTCTCCGGCGTCGTTCTGCGCCAAACTTGTCTAAGGAGTTGAATTATGAAGCGTTCGATCCTCGCCGCCAGCGCGGTTGCTCTTTTCGCCGTTGCCGGTTCGGCCCAGGCTGCCACCACCGCCCAGATCAACATCAACGCCAAGGTCAACAGCAAGTGCGGCATCTCGTCGCAGACCTCGTCGATCTCGCTCGAAGACCTGACCGACGCCAACGCCAAGGTCCGCTCGACCGTGACCGAAGAGATCGCCCAGAAGCTGAACGCCGCCAACGTCGTCGCGTTCTGCAACAACGGCGGCAGCACCGTTAAGGTTCAGCGCGCTGTTCTCGCCCTCGACGGCGCGACCGGCAACAGCCTGGCCCAAGGCGACTTCGCCCAGTTCATCCGTTACAACCTCGACACCTCGATCAACGGCCTGGCCCTTGACTCGACCTCGACCCCGACCGGTTCGACCGTCGCCCAGCGTTTCGGCGGCCACGACAGCCTGAGCGAAGCTTCGACCCACGTCCTGTTCGCCAAGGCGAGCAGCGAAGGTGCCGCCGTCGCTTCGACCAACGGCTCGGACCGTACGGCTACCAACTGGAGCTCGCTCACCGATCGTCGGATGGCTGCTGGCAACTACAGCGGTTACGTTTCGATCGAACTGACCCCGGCTGCCTGATTTTATCCGGAGGCGGGCCTCGGCCCGCCTCCATCCTTTCCGGTCCAGGCATTTTCAGATGAGCAAGATGACTTCACGCTACACGCGCCATGGCGCGCGCCCGCTGCTGACTGCCCTGACGCTGTTCGGGGGACTGCTGGCGAGCACCGCACCTTCCTTTGCACTGAACGTGCAACCGGTCGTGGTGGACCTGCAGACCGCAGGGCGCAGGACTTCGGCCATCGTCACCTTGCAGAACACCTTCCCGGACCCGGTTCCGGTCGAAGTCACCGTGCATCCCGTTCGCGTCGTCGACGGTGAACTGCGCGAGGCGGAGGACCAGGAAACCGACGATATTCTTGTTTTCCCCAGCCAGGCGACGCTGGGCGGAAATCAATCGCAGGCCTTCCGCGTCCAGTGGATCGGCGAGCCCAAGGCCGGCGAAAGCCAGCACTTTTACGTGACTATCGCCCAGTTGCCGGTCGCCATGGCGGGCAGCCAGAACACCATTCAGGTGCTCCATCGCTTCAAAGTGCTGGTCAGCGTCGGCTCGGCCGAGGATGCGGCTTCGCTGAAACTGGTGGAAGCGAAGATCGGCACCGATCCCAGCGGAAAGCCCCAGCCGATCGTCACCATCGCCAATGAAGGCACGACTTACGGCTATGTCGCCAATAACCGCATGACTCTGATCGAGCGTCGCGGTGACGGTTCGGAAGCCTTCCGCAAGACCTTCGAGCCGGAGGAAATCCGCGAGACCATGGGCCTCGGCCTGGTGCCCGCCAAGGCGAGCCGGGTGCTGCCGATGAATGTCGAGCTGCCGGATGCCGCGGGCACGCTGTCCATCGAACTCACGCCGGCCGGAAAATGACGCGGTGCCGCAGCGGATTTCTCTTTTCCTGCTAGGTCTGGCGGGGCTGGCCCCGCTCGGCTCGATGGCGCCTTGCCCGCCCGCCTATGCGGCTTCGCCCGCCGGGCTGATGGCCGGCACGGCGCTGGGCAGCGGCACCGTTGCGGTCACGCCGATGGGCACGGGCACCGGCACGCCGGATGCCGATCCAGACGCCAACGCCGCGCGCAAGACGGCACCCACACCGACTTTCGGCGCCCAGCGCATCAACACCACCGGGCGCGACATCCCGATGGGCGGGCCGGTTTCGGATGGCGGCTTCGTCTTGGGCGAAGTGTCCTACACGCTGACGGCCGACGACCGCATCCTGGTCGAAGTTCCGGACCTGCTGGAATTGCTGCGCAGCGTCCTTTCCGATGCCAATCTGGCCCGCGTTTCCGACGCACTGGCGGACAAGACGGTCGTCTCGACCGCCGACTTGCCGCGCTTCGGGATCAACCTGGTCTATGATCCCTCCACCCTGGGCCTGCTGCTCTCGGTGGATCCGACGCTGCGCCAGCGGCAGTCGATCCAGGTCATGGGGGGATACTCGCAGGTTTCCGGCCCGATCCAGCCGGCCGAGGACGTTTCCGCCTACGTCACCGCCTTCATCAATAGCGACTACGTCTACAAAGGCGCCGACACGGGCTTTCAGACACCCAACATCGTCTATGACAGCGCGGTACGGGTGAAGGGCTTCGTGCTCGAAAACGAAGGCAGCATTCAGGACAGTTTCCGCCGCGAAGGCACCCGCCTGGTCTATGACGACGAGCGTCATACGGCGCGCTACACGGCCGGCGATCTGGAGCCGGTGGCGCGCGGCTTTTCCGGCACCAGTCCGATGGCGGGCCTGTCGATGTCGCGCGTCTATGCGGATCTCGATCCGCAGCGCAACATCCAACCGCGCGGCCAGCGGTCGTTCACGCTGACGCGGGCATCCACGGTAGAGACCATCGTCAACGGCCAGACGGTGCAGACCACCCGGCTGAACCCCGGCACTTATGACATTGGCGATTTCCCCTTCGCGCAAGGGTCGAACAACGTGCAGCTGCTCGTGCGGGACGACAGCGGCCGTGAAAACGTCATCTCGTTCTCGATCAATTTCGACCGGACTCTGCTGGCTGCCGGGCTCAGCGAATTCGGCGTCTATGCCGGCGTGAAGGCGCCGTTCCGCACCAGCGGCCGGCACTATTCCAACGATCCGATCGCCTCCGGCTTCTATCGCCATGGCCTGACCGACGAACTGACGCTGGGCGGCAACTTCCAGGCCCAGAGCCGCGGCGGCGTTGGCGGTGCCGAAGTCGTTTGGGCATCGCCGATCGGCACCTGGTCGCTGAACGCGGCGGGATCGCATAACACCACGGCCGGCAACGGCTATGCGATCAATGTCGGCTACGAATTCTCGCGCGTGGGGAAGGGCGGCAATGCCCGGTCGCTGACGGCATCGCTCCAGGCGACGAGCAAGGACTTCTCGCTGCCGGACAATCTTACCGCCAGCAATCCCTACTCGGTGGAAATCGGCGCAACCTATTCGCAATCGCTGGGCGCGGACCACTATTTCAGCGTGGACGGTTACTACTCGGTCGGCCGCGGCGCCAAGAAGGACCAGTCCACCGGCCGCCTCACATATGGCTGGCGCCCGAACCAGCGATTGTTGCTGACGGCGGAAGGCTATTACGAGCGTAACGACAGAGGCACCGGCCCCGGCGCCCGCGTCTCGCTGATCTATCGCTTCGACCGGAATTCCAGCGCGAATGCCGATTTCGACACCCGGAACGACCGTGCGCGGCTGAGCTACCAGCGTTCCAGCGGGACGGGCGTGGGATCGTACAACGCATCGGCCAATCTCGATCGCGTAGACGATTCTGTCGGCCTCAATGCGGCGGTGAACGTGCTGACCAATCGCGCCGAACTGGGTGCGGCCCATTACACGTCGTTCTCCAACAGCGGGTCGATCATCGATCAGCGCACGTCGGTGCGAACGGCATTGTCGCTGGCCTATGCCGGGGGCAGCGTTGCGCTGTCGCGGCCGATCTACGACAGCTTCGCGATTGTGAAGCCGCATAGCTCGCTGGAAGGCAAGGCGGTCTATCTCGATCCGCGTGACGACGAATATATCGCGAAATCCGGCACCTTCGGCGGCGCAGTGATGCCGCAGCTTACCGCCTATTCGCCGCGCCTGATGACGTATGACGTACCGAAGGCGCCGGCCGGCTATGACATCGGTTCCGGCATTATCCAGCTGAAGCCGCCGTATCGGTCCGGCTCGCTGATCGAGATCGGTTCGGACTATTTCGTGACTTACACCGGCCAACTGCTGAAGCCGGACGGAACGCCGCTTGCGCTGGTCGGCGGCCGTGCGATCGAAGTTGCCGCGCCTGAACACAAATCCGCCGAGCACAAATCCGCCGAGAACAAGGCCGTGGACATGTTCACCAACCGGTCCGGCCGCTTTGCCGTTCAGGGACTTCGCGCGGGCAAGTGGCGCATCGAAATGCCAACCGACGAGGGTACGCTCGTCTATATGATCGACGTGACGACAACCAGTGCCGCCCTGCAACGCGGCGGCGCGCTGAAGCCGGAGGGAACACCATGAGGATCGCCGCCACTCTTCTGTCCTGCGGCATTCTTGCGCTGGCCCTGCCGCAGGCGGCCCAGGCAGCCTGCGCGGATTTCCGCGCATCCAGCAGCGAACTGAGCATGGACTACGATCCGTTCAACCGATCGGAAGTGGAACGCAGCTTCACCATCCACGTCCGCAGGCTTGATCCGCGTATCACCGCGGTCCGCGTCGTCCTGGCCAACCCCGGCACGATCAATCGCGGCTCCGCGCTGGGCCGCAACGATTCGGTTCGCTACGATATCCGCTGGGTCCGCGACGGTGGCCGCACCATTCTGGTTTCCGGTGCCGAGCAGCCGAACGCGACCAACGGCGCGCTGGTGGAATTCGGCGCGGGCGCGACGGGGGACAATGTCAACGAAAGCTTCCGGATCCAGATTCCGGCGGGGCAGGGCATCGTCGCCGGGCGTTACTACCAGCCGCTCGAAGTCCGCTTCGCCTGCATGGCCGGGCGGGACGAGATCGATCGGGGCATGCAGCTTGGCAGTCAGGTCGCGGTGGATGTGACCGTGCCGGAGCGGATTTCAACTTTCGTGGGATCGGCCGGCAATCAGCGCGGACGGATCGATTTCGGCGACATCGACGGTTCCAGCGGCAATGTGACGCGCGGGCTGACGGTCACGGCACAATCGACGGTGCCTTACGAAATCCGCGTGGATGAGGAACGCGGCGCGATGAAGCGTTTCGACAACGATGACGCTGCGCTGCCCTATGCCCTGAAGGTCTCGGGCTTTCCGGTGAACCGCCAATCGACGATCGCCTGCAGCCAGACCCCGGCGCCGGGTGGGCGCAGCCATGGTGTGCAGGTGGAACTGGCAGCGCGTGACTTGCAGCGCCTGCCCGCCGGTCAATACGCGGACGTGGTGACGCTGACCTTTTCGCCGCGCCTCGGGCTTTCGGGCGGGGATGGCTGTGCGCCCACCCGCCAGTAAGTAAGCGCGGTCTTAGTAGACCGCGCCTTTCGGCTCCGCTTCAAGGCTGAGGTTCAGCGCGGTGTCCGGCGTCTGGTTCAGCACCAGGCGCAAGGGCGTTTCGCGGAAGGCCGGGGTGCGCTTGTCGACGATCACCGTGTGCGTTTCGCCCGGTGAAATGGGAACGCGCACGCCGCCCACATCCACCCATGCGTCGATCAGGCCGGCCGGATGGTAAAGCGTGACGGTGTAGCCCGAAAGATCGTTGCAGAGTTCGCGCATGACGCCGAGGTCATTCGTTCCCGGCTGGATGGTTTGCACGGGTGACGATGCAAGGCTGACCTGGCAGACGGTTGGAACCCGTCCGACAATCGAGATCGACGCGCCATCATAGGCATTGGCAGACGTTGCGCATCCCAGCAGCAATACCGCCGCCGCCGTGCCGAACTTCATTCCAGACCTGGACATAACAATCCTCCTGTCGAAGTACCCAATGGCGCATGCCGGCTAAAGTGCGGTTAAACGGCATGGTTAAAGCGTGTTAGTTATTCGCTCGCTTCCACGAATGATCCTTCACGAACGATCGCGCCGATTGTTCGAATTGCCGCTGATGGCCCCCGTCAAGGCGGTGCGGCAATCGACAGGCCATTGCCCGAGGCCCATTGGTCCAACGGCCATCTTCAATGTCCGCCGACGCATCGATTTGCGGCAGCAACGCGAAAGATGTGATCCGGTTCCCGCCTTATTTGATTACGAACTGGCGACGCCGGAATGTGCGTTGCTGACCGGGCAGAAGCCGTACTCGCACGTCAAGCGGCGGTCGGGCGTTTGGGGGCCGCCGTCCCGCCGTCCTCCCGCACCGGGTCGCCGGCCGTGATAGAAAACAATGCCTGGCAATCTTGGATACAGGCGCACGAGTTCTTGGGCGTGATTGCCGCGACTTTGCAGTGACAAGTGATAGAGCCCTAATCTTATGGCCAGCCTCCCACGGCCGGCGTTGCGAAAGGGCGGCAACCGCGTCAGATCATTTGAGTGATGCGACGCAATCGCAGCCGCATTTTTCCTGGCCAACCGTCTGCTGCCGGAGGGGCTGGATCACCGCGCGGATTGGGAAATCAATACTCTGTTCGCGGTATGGGGCGGCGTTTTCGTCTGGGGCATCGCGCGCCCCACGCGCGCCGGTTGGGCCGAGGCGATGGGCGCCTGCGCCATGCTGTGGATCGGGGTGCCATTGGCAAGCCAATTGACGACGGAGCGTGGATTGCTGGCGAGCCTCATGTCGCGCGACTGGGTCTATGTCGCGTTCGATCTGATGGCCTTGAGCGTCGCCTTCGCATTCGCTCTCGCAGCCCGCAAGATTGCGGTCCATCAGCCCAAACGCCCGCCGCGCCGCACGGCGCAAGCAGCGGAGGTTCTCCCATGAGCATGGTCGATGCGCTTGTCTTGCTAATGTCTTGCGGCGGGTTCGCAGCCCTGATGCTGGCAATGCCGCGCCATCATCAGGATTGGCTGGGCCGAAAGCTGCCGGTGGAAAAGGCCAGGTCCGGCCGGGCCGGGGGTCTGGCTCTCCTCGCTGTCAGTGCCCTTGTGGCATGTCTGGACCATGGATACGGCTATGGGCTGGTGCTGGCCTGCGGATCGTGGTCGATGGCGGCCGCACTGATCGTTTTGGTCAATTGCAATCGCACGCGTCTTCTCAATCGATTTGGAAGGACGCCGCGATGACCCGACTCTCCGTGCTTTCCCGCGTTGCTGCGGGCACGCTTGGCGCTTACGCCGTTACGGCGCTGTCGACGATCGCATTGTCTCGCCTGCTGATAGCGGCGGGCATCGATCCGGTGGAGGCCACCTTGGGTGCAACTATGGCCTCCTTCGCACTGTTCGTAGGCATTTGCATTGCCGTCTTCCACGTCCCGAAGCCGGGGCGGGCCTGGTTCTGGCTTGCCATGAGCGCGATCCCGATTGCCGCGGCAGCGTTCCTGCCCGCGATTTCCTAAAGGGTGTCCGCACCGGTATCGCCGGCGCATCGGGGATCGCGGTGTCGATCCTGAATTCAGGGTTGCCCCCAACCCAGCGCCGAGGGTGCTCGCAGCATGCCGTCCGCGACACGGCATCCGCCCGGAACGTCGCTTTCCAGCCACAACGGGCCATCCAGATCGACGAAGCGGCTCTGCGCTGCCAGCGGCCAGGCGGCAGCGACAGAGAGCGACGAGCAGAGCATGCAACCGGTCATCACGCCCATGCCTGCGTCCCGCGCAGCCTGGGCCAGAGCCAGCGCCCCGGTCAGGCCGCCCGATTTGTCCAGCTTCACGGTGACATAGGCGTACCGGCGGCGAAGGCGCGGTATATCGCCGGCAACATGGGCGGATTCGTCGGCGGATAGTGGCACGGGGGAGCGAAAGTTCTCCAGCGTATCGTCGGCACCCGCCGGCAGCGGCTGCTCGAGCAGTTCGACCCGCGCCGCCGCCAGCGCGGGCAGGACGCGTTCCAGCAGCGCCTTGTCCCAACTTTCGTTCGCGTCGGCAATCAGCACGGCGCCCGGTGCGGCGGCGCGCACCGCGGCCACGCGCTCCTCGACATCGTGCGCATCCAGCTTGATCTTGAGCAAGGGCGCCGGGCCATCGGTGCCGTGGGCCAGAACCAGCGCGCGGGCGCGTTCGGCCATGGCGGCGGGCGCGGCGATGCCCACGGTTACGGCGGTGACCAGCTTTTCAGGCATGGCACCCAGCCGTTCGGCGACCGACAGGCCGGACAGCTTGGCCTCCAGATCCCATAGCGCGCAATCGATGGCATTGCGCGCCGCGCCGGGCGGCATCGCGGCCAGCAATTCTTCGCGCCCGATGCCGGATGCGATCAGCGGGGCCATCGCCTCGATCCGGGCGAGGACGTCGGGGGCGAATTCCCGATAACGGGCGTTGGGTGCGGCTTCGCCGTGGCCCTCATGCCCGTCCTGCGCGATGGTAACGCGGACCAGATCGATCGCTTCGCGCGTGCCCCGCGCGATGGCGAAAGGCTGCGCGAGGCGATGGTGCGCGATCCGGGCGGAAAGGCGGCGCACGTCAGTGGGCGGCGACGACGAAGCGCGTGATCAGCCGGTCGACCACCGCGTCCATGCCGGTCACAACCGGATCGACACAGGGCAGGCCGGTCTCTTCGGCGATCCGTCCGCGCAAGTCCTCGGCTGCGGCGGGTTCCAGACCCGATCCGTTGATCGAGACGCCGACAAATTCGGCATCCGGGCTGGTGAGGCGCGCGCAGCGCAGGTTTTCCTCGATACAGGCGGCCACATCGGGGACCGGCATATGCGGCAGGCCGCGCATGTGCGGGCGCGACGGATCGTGGCACATAACCAGGGCCTGCGGCTGCGCGCCATGCAGCAGGCCGAGCGAGACACCCGCGAAGGAGGGATTGAACAGCGACCCCTGACCCTCGATCACGTCCCACAGATCGTCTTCGCGCGCGGGAGAGAGCGCTTCGGCCGCGCCCGAGATGAAGTCCGCGATGACGCTGTCGATCACCAAGCCTTCGCCCGCGATCAGCACTCCGGTCTGGCCGGTGGCGCGGAAACGGGCGGGGATGCGGCGGGCCCGCAAGGCGTCGGCAAGGTGGAGCGAGGTGTACATCTTCCCGACCGCACAGTCGGTGCCGACGGTCAGGATCCGGCGACCGGGGCGCGGGGCGCCGGTGCCGACTTTCAGGTCCGCCGGGGCGGCGCGCACGTCGATCAACTGGCGGCCCAGCGCGTCAGCCCTTTCGCGAATGCGCGGATCGCTGGAAAGGTGCTGGTGCAGCCCCGAAACGACATGAAGCCCGGCATCCAGCGCGGCGAGGACGTGGGGTATCATCGCCTCCTCCAGCCGTCCGCCGCTTGTGGCGATCCCCAGCACCAGCGCCCGCGCACCTTTCGCGGCGGCCTGCGCCACGTCCATGCGGGGAAGGCCCAGCGTCAGCGGATTATCCGCATCGCGCAGTTCGCCGATGCAATCTTCCCGCCGGAAAGTGGCCAGCCCGCGTGAGGTCTTGATGTCGAGAGGGTTACGCTTGTCGCCGATGTAGAGGAGGAAGGGACCAGGGATCATGAAACTCGCTTTCCGTCTGCCAATGACAGTGCGGTAGCATGATCGATCTGCTTTGAATCATCGCGATGTGGGGGCTCTTCATAAGGTTTGCTTATGGGGAGAGTTCGCCCCGGAATTTGCGAGCCGTGAATTTTCAGACCGGCTCGGAAAGGCGGCCACGCAGATGGTCCAGAAAGTCGAATGCCAGTTGGGAGGGCGGCCGCGCTTCCAGATAGGCGGCGTGAATTGTGTAGGGCTGCGGCGGATCGAGCGGGCGCAGCGCCATTCCCGGCGCGCGCATGGCCAGGGCCGTATGTAGGTCGACGATAGTGGCCCCCAGCCCCGCCCGCGCCATCGCAGCGGCAACGAAGAACGTTCGGGAGGCGCCCACCGGATCGGGTTCGATCCCCTGCCGGGCAAGCTCCGCTGCCACGGCGCGTCCCTGCGGGCCGCTTTCGGACGTGGCGATGAACGGGCGGTCGGCCAGGGCGGAGAGCGGCAGACGCTCAGCGGCGCCGGGAAAGTCGGCCTCCCGGAAATAGGCGACCATCTCGCCGGCGCCGATGGGCGTGCTTGCCAGCAGCGCGTCGCGCGGGGGGGAGTAGCAGATCACCATGTCCGTCTCTCGCTCTCGCAGCTTGGCGGCCATGTCGTCATGGTGGATCGTGTGCAGTTCGATCGAGACGCCGGGATGGTTCGAAAGATAGGTGGCCAGCGCCTGGGGAAGCAATTCCATGCCCAGCGCGGGCAGGGTGGAAATCCGCAGGATCGTGCCGCGCCCGTGGCGCATGTTGCGCGCGGTATCGCGTATCTGGCGGACTTTGTCCTGAATGGCGTCGGCCTGCTCGTAAAGCTCGTGGGCATCGGCGGTGGGGACCAGTCGGCCGCGCGAACGTTCGAACAACGGAAAGCCCAGCGTGCTTTCGGCATGGCGCAGCAGACTGGTGACCGCCGGCTGCGAAACATGCAGCAGCCGCGCCGCCGCGCTGACCGATCCGGTGGTGTAGACCGCGTGGAAGACTTCGATATGGCGCAGGTTCATCGTGACGCCGGTTTAAGCGTCACGATCGAGGTTTGAAACAAAATGGTTCGGCCCCCCCCGGCATTGTTCAAACGTGAAATCTGCTTGCGGGCAGCAGTTGAACAGTTGGGGGCGCTCTGTCTATTCTGCCGCCATGAAGCTGTCATCTGCGGTCGCCGCCTTAACCTGTTTCCTTGCCGTTCAACCGCTTGCCGCCGCGCCGGAAGGCGCTCCGCTGCCTGATGATCCACTGCACTGGGTGGATCCGATGATCGGCACCGGCCCGGAAGGCCACACCTTTCCCGGTGCCAGCGCACCCTTCGGCATGGTGCAGCTCTCCCCCGATACGGACACGACCTGCCAGGTGCGCGATTGCTATGCCCATGCGGCGGGATACAGCTATCACGACAGCACCATTCAGGGGTTCAGCCATACCCACTTTTCGGGCGCCGGGCACTCGGACCTGGGTGACGTTCTGGTCATGCCTGCAATCGGCACGGCGAATGAAGTACGGTTGGATCCGGGCAGCGCCGGCCAGCCGGGTTCCGGCTATCGCCAGCGCTTCTCCCACGACAGCGAAGTCGCCAGCGCCGGATACTACGCGGTGACGCTGGCCGACAGCGGCGTGCGCGCCGAACTGACCGCCGGCACCCGCGTCGGTATCCACCGCTACACGTTCCCCAAGGGGGCTGAGGCGCATCTGGTGCTGGACCTGCGCAGCAGCCTTTACGACTATCCGGGCAAAGTGCTGTGGTCCGGCCTGCATCTGCATGAAGATGGCACGATCACCGGCTTTCGCGAGACGCGGGGCTGGGCGCCGGGGCGCAAGCTGTTCTTCGCCATGCGCTTTTCCGCGCCGCTGAGGGACCACGCGTTCGTCGATCGCGATCAGAATGTGGCTTACAAGGGCTTCCGTGCCCCTCAGGCGCTGCCGGGGCGTGGCGCCGATGCGCTGGCCGAAAAGCTGGGTAAGGCGCTGGAGGCGCGGCTGGACTTTGGCGCGCTCGATCGGCCGCTGGAGGTCCGCGTGGCGCTTTCCGGCGTGGACGAGCAGGGGGCGATTGCCAATCTGAATGCCGAAGGGGCCGATTTCGACACAGTGCGCCGCCGCACCGAAGGGCAATGGCGGCAAGCGCTGGATCGCCTGAAGATCGATGCCACGCCGGAGATGCGCACCAACCTCTACACCGCGCTCTATCACAGCCTGCTTGCGCCCAGCGTCTGGAGCGACGCGGACGGTCGCTATCGCGGCCCTGACGATCAGGTGCACATGGCGCAGGGCTTCACATTCCGCTCCACCTTCTCGCTCTGGGACACCTTCCGTGCGGAGCATCCCTTGCTCACGCTGGTCCAGCCCGAAAGCACCACGTCGGACATCGTCAACTCGCTGGTCGCCAGTCGCGAGCATAGCCCATGGGGCATCCTGCCGGTCTGGCAGTTCGCCGGGCGCGAGACCTGGACCATGATCGGCTATCATGCGGTGCCGGTGATCGCCGATGCCTATCTGAAGGGTTTCAGGGGGTTCGACGCGGCCAAGGCGCTCGACGCGATGGTGGCCAGCGCGGACTACGCGCCCTACGGCGGTCTGGGCGAGTACATGGCGCGCGGCTACGTGCCGATCGACAAGGAGCCGGAGGCGGCCTCGAAGACGGTAGAATACGCCTATGACGACTGGACGATCGCCCGCATGGCACAGGCGATGGGCCGCAACGATCTGGCTGCCCGTTTCGACAAGCGGGCCGGATACTGGCGCAACTCGTTCGACGCCAAGAGCGGCTGGCTGCGCGCGCGCAAGAGCGACGGATCGTTCCGCACGCCGTTCGATCCCACGGCGATCAATTACGGCTCCGACTATACCGAAGGCAACGCCTGGCAATACAGCTGGTTCGTGCCGCAGGATCAGGCCGGCCTTTTCCGGATGCTGGGCGGCGATCGCAAGGTCGTCGCGCGGCTGGATGCGATGTTCGACTTCGACAATTCGAAGCTGGACTACAGCCATGCCGAGGATATTTCGGGGCTGATCGGCCAGTATATCCATGGCAACGAGCCCAGCCACCACGTTGCCTATCTCTATGTCCACGCCGGCGCCCCCTGGCGCACGCAGGAACGGCTGAAGCAGATCGTCGAGAGCCAGTACAAGCCGACGCCGGACGGACTTTCGGGCAATGACGATCTTGGACAGATGTCGGCCTGGCTGGTCTTCACCGGGCTTGGTTTCTACCCGGTTACGCCGGGCTCCAACCAATATGTGATCGGCCGCCCCTTCGTGCGCCACGCGGCGATCGTACTGCCGAACGGGAAGACCTTCACCGTGGATGCCGAGAACCTCTCCGATGCGAACCCCTATGTCGGCAAAGTGGAGTTGAACGGTCGCCCGCTCGAACGCGCCTGGATCTCCGATGCGGAAATCCGCGCTGGCGGTACGCTGCGTTTCACGATGCAGGCAGCGCCGGACAAGGCATGGGGTACGGGCGCGGCAAAAAGGCCCTATTCGATGTCGGCGCGCTGATCGCGGCAGAACCGAACGGCGTATGCTGGCCCCCAATTTGCCCGTGTGCCGGCCGTAAACGGCTACCTTGAAGAGGCTTCGACGCCCGGCACGCGCATCTTGCTTTCCCATGTTCATTTTCGGTTTGGCTAGCGGGGATAGGTCCGCAGCCACATGGCGTGAATTGCGCGATAATGGACGGGATAGTCGATGTACTGGAAGAAACTGGGGGCCTGCGCGGCCATGATCGCGGCGTTGGCAGGCTTTGCGGGTACTGACGAAGCGCAGGCGATCAAGACCACCTTCGTTTCGCTGGAGCCCGGCGTGCCTGCGATGCTCTACGAACCCGCCAAACCGGGGCCCAAGAGTGCAACGGCCGTGTTCGTGATGCATGCCAATGGCGATTACCTGCAGTTCACGCCCTGCACCGAGCTGTCCAAGCGCGGCTACCGCGTGCTTTGCGCCAACAACAAGACCAACAAGGCGGAAGCCTATGACGAAGGCATGCTGGATGAAATCCTGCGAGAAGCGGGCAAGGGCGTTGCCTATCTGAAGGCTCTGCCGGGCGTCCGCAAGGTCGTGCTGCTGGGCCATTCGGGCGGAGGCACGGTGATGACCGCCTACCAGATGATCGCCGAGAACGGACCGGCCATCTGCCAGCAGCCGGATCGTCTGTCGAAATGCCCGGATACGCTTGCCGGTCTGCCGCGCGCGGACGGGCTGCTGCTGATGGATGCCAATTGGGGACAGGCGGGCATGGTGCTGCTGAGCCTTGACCCGGCCATTGTCGATGAAAACGATCCGAAGAAGGTCGATCCCACGCTCGACCTGTTCAATCCGGCGAACGGCTTCGATCCCAAGGGATCGCACTATGGAGCGGATTTCGTCCGCCGGTTCCAGCAAGCGCAGGGCGCGCGGATGAACCGCCTGATCGCGGCGGCGCAGGAACGCGTCGCCCTGATCGACGCGGGGAAGGGCATCTATACCGATGACGAGCCCTTCACCGTGCCGGGCGGCAATTTCCTCGGCTTCTTCAACAAGCTGTTCCCGCAGGACATAAGCCTGATGGCGCATACCCGCGCGGCCCATCCGCTGGTCCACAAGGACGGTTCGGTAACGAACCAGATCGTCCATTCGCTGCGCCCCGCCCGCGGAGCCGCTCCGGCGCGCGGTTCCTACGATCGCGGTGCGCTGCGGACGACGGTGCGCAATTTCCTTTCGACGTATGCGGTGCGCACTACCCCCGAATACGGCTACGGCGCCGATGACCTCACCGGCATCGACTGGGGCTCCAGCTACGCCTTCACACCCGCGAACGTCTCGAACATCCACGTTCCGCTGCTGACGATGGGGATGACCGGCAGTTACGAATATATGGCCGCGGAGAAAATCTATGACCGGTCGGCCAGTGCCGACAAGTCCATCGCCTTCATCGAAGGCGCCTCGCACAACTTCGCGGTCTGCAAGGAGTGTGAGAAAACGCCGGGCCAATATGGCGATACGGTGAAGACGGCGTTCGATTATGTCGATGCCTGGCTTTCCAGACCGGGGCGCTTCTGATCGCCCGCGACGTGCAAGGCACTTGCGCCTGCCCGATCCGATCGGGCAGGCTTTGCCGCATAACAAGACGATCGGGAGAATGACCAGTGCGCGTTCTGCTGGCTGAGGATGACCTGGCCCTGTCCAATCGGCTGGCCGATGTGTTGCGGGCGGAAAACTTCGCGGTCGACATGGCCGAAAACGGCGAAGACGCCGCGCATCTGGGCGATACCGAAAGCTATGACGCCGCCGTGCTCGACCTTGGGCTGCCGGGCATGGAAGGCCTGCGCGTGCTGGAGGAATGGCGGGCGGCGGGGCGCGGTTTCCCGGTGCTGATCCTGACCGCGCGCGACACCTGGACCGACAAGGTGGCCGGCTTCAAGGCGGGTGCCGACGATTATCTGACCAAGCCCTTCATCGCGCACGAAGTCGTCCTGCGTCTTCGCGCGCTGATCCGCCGTTCCGCGGGCCATGCGTCAACGGTCGTGCGCTGCGGACCGCTGACGCATGATACGCAATTGGGCAGTTTCACGCTCGGCGGTGAGCCGCTGAAGCTGACGGCGTTCGAATGGCGCATCCTCTGCGCGCTGATCCTGCGCAAAGGCGTCGTTGTCTCTCGCGCGGCGCTGTTCGAGCATGTCTACGAGTATCACAACGATGTCGAATCCAATTCGGTGGAAGTGATCATCGGCCGATTGCGGCGCAAGATCGGCGCGCAGATGATCGAAACCGTGCGCGGCCATGGCTATCGGCTGGTAGAAATCGGCGCATGATGGGGCGCCAGTCGCTCCACGCGCGGATCGGCGTGATCGCCGTGCTGTCGGCATTGCTGACGCTGGCGGCCTGCGGTTATCTGTTCAAGTTCTGGGTTAGCCACGTCGTCAGCGAGAACGTCAACGACATGCTGGACGCGCAAGTGATGATGCTGCGCCGGGCGATCGGTCCGGATGGCACGTTGCAGAGCGGAAAACTGCACTTCGTTCCCGAACTCTACAAGCCGCACACGGCCTGGGGCTGGTCTTTCACCGCCCCCGGTCATGACGAGGGCGGCGGCACACCGATCCGCGAGGTTTCGCTGTTTCCCGGGCTCAATCAGTACGAGGACGGGATCTACAGCGCGCACGCGAAAAGCCCTGAAGGCCATCCGCTTCACGTTCGTCTCAAGCCGGTCGATCTAGCCGGGCCGAACGGCACAGTGCGTGCCACGATCATGATTGCCGCGCCGGACGAACTGATCCTTGGGCCGGAAGCCGAAGGCCTGCGCCTCGTCATCGGATCGCTTGCGATTCTGGCGCTGTTTCTTGCGGCTTCGACATTGCTTCTGGTCCATTTCGGCCTGCGCCCGGTGCGTACCTTGCAGCGCGACGTGGCGCGCGTGCGGGACGGCGACCTCGACCGGCTGCCCGAGGATGAGCAGCCGCGCGAGCTTCTGCCGCTGGTGAGCGAAGTCAACGCGCTGGTCGCCCAGAATGGGGAGCAACTGCGCCAGACGCGCCTGCATGTCGCCAATCTGGCGCATGGATTGAAAGCGCCGCTGGCAACCCTGGCGCTGGAACTGGAAACGGAAGGGGCCGGAATGACCAGCCGCGCGCTCGTCGCCCAGCTCGACAAGCGCATCGTCCATCACTTGCGGCGCGCGCGGGTGGCGGCCGCCGGTGTGGGCGATCGGGCCCGTGCCGATCTCGTCCCGGTCGGGCGGGACCTGGCTTTTACGATGGGCCGCCTTCACGGTGCGCGGGGGCTGGAAGTCCGCGTGGAGGCACCGGAAAGCTGCGAAGTACCGGTCGACCCGGAGGACCTTGATGAAATGCTGGGCAACCTGCTGGACAATGCCTGCCGCCTTGCCGGATCGATCGTCGTGCTCTCGATCGAGGCACAGGGCACGACGGCACGCGTTGCGGTGGAGGACGATGGACCCGGTATCGCCCCGCACGACGTTCCCGTGGCGCTCACCCCCGGAATTCGGCTGGACGAGACGGGCCAGGGCTTTGGCTTCGGCCTCGCCATCGTGCGCGAACTGGCCGAACTCTACGGCGGCAGTCTGGAACTGGCGCGCTCCGCACAACTGGGCGGACTTTGCGCGATTTTGCAGCTTCCGCGCCGATCGTGAGGGGACAATGATTCAGGTTCGGTTTGGGTAGACCCGATAATCACGACCACAAGGATCGAGGCGGCGAGAAAACCGATCGATCCGGGGCCATGCGGCGAACATAACGGGAGAGGTTGACATGACAAGGGATAGGGCCCGCTAGAGCATTTTCGAGTTGACCGTTCACGGTCAACAGCTCGGAAAATGCGGGATCAAAAGGTCAGAGCATTTTCGCTCAGCGGACAGGCGCCCGAGCCGCCAACGTGAAGACAATGCAGGAAATCTGCCGCGTCGGGCGCTGCCGGGCGTTGCGGCGGTCTGCGCCCGGAACGCATTTCGAATAAACATCGCCGGATCGGCCGCTGCCGGTACGCGCGCCTGTGCGAATGCCTCGACAGGTACGAGCGCCAGCACGGTGAGGAGGCCAGGGGCCGGGCCGATAGCAGAAGCGCGCATCGGCCCTACCGCTTCCAGAGGAATGCGGTCCGGCCCCCGGCGCGGCGCTTGCGCCACATGTCGAGGTACATGACGATTCCCGAAACCGAAAGGAACAGCAAGGCGAAGCCGGAGAGAAGGTTCATCCACCGGCCGGGCATGCCCAGCAGGTCGCCGCGGTGGAAGCGTTTGATGTCCTCGTGCATTTGCACGCCGAAGGGAAAGCCGGAGAACGGGTATTCGGGCTCCGAGAGACTGGCGCGCTTGCCGGTGGCGACGTTGTAGACCAGTTGGCGCGGTTCGGCTTCGTCGGTGATCACCACGCCTTGCGCCATCTTCGCGAACTGGCGCACCCGCACCCGGCGCAGAGCAACGCCGGGCTGATCGCTTGCAAAGGCAGCCAGCGTGGCCTCGGTCATCCGTTCGACTTCGCGATCGCCCAGCCGCTTCGACATGTCTCCATTCATGCCCCATTGCGCCACCGACATGCCGGGCACCGGGCCGGGCCGCAGGAAGTTGAACGAGGCGAAGGCACTTTCGAATGCGATCAGGGTGCCGCTGCCGGCCATCATCACGATGAAGATCGACGCGGCAACGGCGATGGCGCGGTGCCAGGTACGCATCTGCCCGCCCGCGCTCCAGAACGGCTGCGTCTTCCCGATCTTGCGGCGCAGCTTGTAGAGCCGCCAGTAGAATACGAGGCCGGTTACGATCAGCAGCCAGAGCACCAGGCCGCAGGCAAGATCCACGAAGGTGCCCACATTGGGCCCCAGCACCCACATCCGATGCCACTGCTTGATCGTTTCGCGCAAGTTGAGCGGCGGATGATCGGGCTCCAGACGGGTGATCGAGCCCAGCGGATCGCCGCTGTCCAGGGCATAGAAATGGAGTGCGCCGCCGGCATCGCCGACTTTGCCGACCAGAGTGCCGTCTCGCCGGGCGAGTTCGACGTAGCGCACTTCGCCGGTCGGATATTGCCGGTGATAGCCGGAGAGCACGGTGCCCATGGCCGCGTCGTAATCGAGGTCGGCGGGAAGGGGGCCTGAGAAGAAATCCTCGGTCCGCTTGACGGCGTAATTGGGCTCACCGCCAAGCCCCTCCCGGATCGAGCGCATGGTGGGATCGAGCGGGCCAGCCTGCGTATAGATCGCGCGCATGTCGAGAAGCTGCATCCACGTGCCGGTCACGCCGATGTACAGCATGATCGCGACCGACAGGATGGCGGAGATACGGTGGATCATCCGCATGGCGTCGCCCCCGGCCTTGCGCTTTTGCGGCGGGCGTTTCGTCTTGGCAGTTGGGGGGGCGGCAGTTGGGGGAGCGGACGGCGTCCACGCTTTTGCCGCGATGGGTTCGGCGCTTGCGCCGGAACCGGTGTTCCTCTCCAATCGGCCCTCCTGATGCCCCGTGAATGCCGGGTCTATCGTTTGTTGAGCCGAACCTGATGGAAACAGCCCAACCGAATCTGAACGGCATTGTCGGGGCAGTCAAATAGGTGGGGGCAGTCAAATAGGTGACCAAGTCCGCGCAACATGGCGTGGTCCCTTGCGCAAAGTCGAGCGGCACAGGCTCCGTCAGTCCTGCGGATCGCCGGGGTAGCGGCAGGCAAAGTTTCCCTCGCTGTCCATCGATCCGCTGCCGGAATAGCGCGCCACGCGGGGATAGGCGCAAACCAGTTGGCTCCGCATCAGTTTGCCATCGGCAAACTTGCGGGCGACGAACGATGCAGGAGCGCCGCCGCCGCTGGCCCAGCCGTCCATCACGCCCAGCTTGTCGAACGTGTCGCAACCGGGTCCGCCCTGGCAATGGTCCATGCCGGGCAGGGCGAAGAGGCGCAGCGCGCCTTGTGCATCGATCCCCGCCGCTTTTGCACTGGCCAATACGGCATCATGCCAGCCCATCAGCTCGCCGGGGTGGTGATAGTCGTTCCAGCCGATGTAGAGCAGCAGCTTGCCGCCGCGCCGCAGAAACGGGTTCAGGTCGGGCGTGACTTCGAACTTGCCGCCGGTGGCCGCACCGGCGGCCGCCACGTCTTTCGACCAGTCCATCTTGAGCGGCGACCATTCGGCCGACTGGAACGCGGCATAGCGGAAGAAGTCGGCGGCATTGGTGAATTCCTTGCCGCCCGCAAACATCGCCAGCTGGCTTTCGGAACCCAGTGCCGGTCCGGGAAAGATCAGCTTCCCATTCGCCGGATCGACCGGGCCGCGATAGATCAGGTCGAGAAATTCGACTTGCTGCGCGGTCAGGCAATCGGCCGAGGCGCCCGGCTTGCACAGCAGCTGGCGCGGGCGAAAGCCGCAGGCGGCCGGGTTCTCGATATAGCCCTGCGCCTTGCCCACCGGGCCCGCGCAAGCCGCGATCGCCGCGCGTGTCACCATCGCATAGCCTTCGGCCGGGATATAGCGTTTGGGATCCTGCGCAAGCAGCCATTGCGGCCACATCTGCGCCGCGTTGAAGTTGGCCAGCGGGTTTGGCGGCGCGCCGGCAATGATGCCGCCGTAATCTTCGGGATAGCGCTGCGCCTCGATCAGCGCCTGCAATCCACCGAGCGAGCAACCGATGAAATAGGCGTGGCTGGCCGCGCGGCCGAAAAAGCGCTGGACCAGCAGCTTGGCCTGTTCGGTCATCAGATGGTTGGCGCGGCCAGCATAGTCTTCCAGTTTGTCCGGTTGGCCAAGTGCGAAGCGGCCGCCGTGGCCCATGCTCTCGTCATGGCCCGTGTCGTTGGCGGCGACGGCATAGCCCTGGGCAAGTCCCGTCCGCATCGTGCCGTAAGGGATCGATCCGCCCCAGCCGAAGTTGCCAAGGCCCAGAAACTTGCCGTTCCATCCTTTGGCCGGCAGCCAGACTTCAGTACGGATGGCAGAGCCTGCCGCGGGCTTCATCACGAAGGAAACCCGGCAGAACTGTGCGTTTTCCGGCAAGGTCGGCAGCCCGGCGATATTCATGCCGGGCGCGCGTTCCCAGTCGGAAGTCGGCAGATCGAGCCTGCCTTGCTCCACCACAGTGGCGCGAACGTCCGCTGCCGGAACCGTCAGCGTTTTGGCCAGTGCGGCACAAGGCGTCATCGACGGGGCCTGTGCCCATGCCGGCGTCGCAAAAGCGAGCAGTGCCGGAATGGCGGAGAGAGTCAGCGTGGTGAACCTGCTCATGCGATCTCTCCTGCAAACAGCACATGGACGGGTTTGGTCATGTCGATCCCGCCGCGTGTCGGCGTCACCCGGCCGGTCGCACGGTCGATCGCGAAGACTTCGACCCGGTTCGAGCGCTCGTTGGCGACCAGCATCCACGACCCTGACGGATCGATCGCGAAATGCCACGGAAATTCGCCGAGGCAGGAGGTGCGCTGGAGCAGCGTCAACTTGCCGGTCTGGGGATCGATGGCGTGGACGACGACCGTGTTCTCGCCGCGATCGGTGAGGTAGAGTTTGCTGCCGTCGGCACTGATCGCCAGTTCGGAGGCGCTCTTCTCTCCCGAAAACCCGGGCGTGGAGGTGGAGCGCGCATCGATCAGCGTAAGTTCGCCGCTCTGGCCGTTCCAGCGGAAGGTCAGCAATTCGCCGCTCAGTTCGGTCAGCGCGAACATCAGGCGACCACCCGGATGGAACAGGACATGCCGGGGTCCGCTACCCGGCGCGGCGCGATAGTGGAGATCGCGGTCCGGCCGGTCGTATCGCAAGGCCCGCGCATTCCGGTCGAACGCATGGACGAAAATGCGATCCGCACCCAGATCGGGCACGAGCGCGAAATTGCCCGTGGGGTCGATCGCGACGCCGTGCGGATGCGAATAGCTCTGCCGCTTCATCGGCCCGGACCCGTGTTCGACCAGTACGGACGAGACGGGCGCGAGGCTGCCGTCTGCGCGGATCGGAATCGTCGAGACCGTGCTGCCGCCGAAATTGGCGGCGACGATGGTCATAGATGGGGCGTCGAGATGGAGATGCGTAGTGCCGCCCCCTTGCGCGATGGTTTCGCCCATGCGGCGCAGGCCGCCGCTTGCGCGGTCGATGCTATAGGCGACCACGCCGCCGCTGTCGGAGCCGTCGTTGCCGTCTTCACGGACGTAATAGAGCATGTCGGCGCTCGGATGGCGCACGGCCCATGTCGGTGCGGACTGGTCGGCAACGGGGCCGATCATCGTCAATTTGCCGAGGCGGCTATCGAAACGGGCTGCGTGGATCTGGTTTCCGTGCATGCCGAAATAGACGAGCATCCTGGGCGAAGCGCTGTCCGCGGCGAGCGCGCGGCCGGCGCCGGTCATTGCCAGTCCGCCTGCCACCAGTCCGCCCAGCAGGCTACGCCGCGATGCGGCAAGATCGATCGTTCGCATGGTCTTGGGGATCATCCTCAATTCACATCCGCTGGCGGTCAGGCATCCGGAACCGGCGTCGTCTGCCACGAGACGAGCTGCCAGCGGCCATCGCGCCAGACGTAGACGCCCAGCACGCTGGAACGCAGGACGCGCTCGCCCACCTGAATGGTCAGGTTGGCGCGGCTGGTGCCGACATTGCCGTAGACGTGGACCACCCGGTCACTGGGTTCGATGCGGCGATAGTCAAGATTGCCATTGCGCAGCGCAGCCATATGGTCCGCGCGGGTCTCGCGCCGGCCGTTCGCGTGGCAATAGACCAGTTCCTCGCCAAGACTGGCCTCCACCGCCGCGAAGTCGTGCTTGATCTGCGCCGCGAAGAAGGCGTCCTCGGCCGCGATCAGCGAGGCTTCGTCATGGCTGGCTTGCGCGTGAGCGGGTGCGGCGAGGGCTGGAACCGAAGGGATGGCTCCGCTGATGAGAGCGGACAGCAGCAGCGTGCGAATGGCATGTCGGGTCATGGGCATCACTTCCAGAACAGGCCGCGCCGTCCGCCCTTGGCGCGCTTGCGCCAGAGTTCGACGTACATGACGAGGCCGGAGAGAGAGAAATAGACGAGCGCGAAACCCGCCAGCAGATCGAGCCAGCGGCCCGGCATGCCGGCGATGTCGCCGCGATGGAGCAATTTGGCGGTTTCATGCGCCTGCCATCCGAACGGGAAGGGCACCGGGGGGTAGCCCGGCTCGGTCAGCGCCATCGCCTTGCCGGTCTGGGCGTTGTAGACCAGCTGGCGCGAGTTCTCGCCGCCGGTCACCACCACACCCTGATGATACCCGGCGTAGTCGCGCAGGCGCACGACCTTTACCGGATGGCCGGCCATCTCACGCTCTGCAGCGGCCAGTGTGACCACCAGCATGCCGGGCAGGCGCTTGTCGTCCAGCGGGGTCAGCGCGCCGGGACGCAGCGGATCGCCCATCTGCGGGCCAAGTTCGCGGATCTTGATGGCAAGACCGGCGCTCTCGATCGCCAGCCACATGCCGCTGAACGTCACGACCATCAGCGGCACGGCCATGACGATCGAGGTCCAGCGGTGGATCTGCCGCCACTGGTCTCCGCCTTTCCAGAACAGGCCATCCCGCTTCATGCGCCGGCGGGCGCCGAGCAGGCGGAAATAGATCAGCAGGCCGGTGACGATCAGCGTGCCCAGCGCGATCGGGGCCAGCAGGTTCAGCACCAGCGCCCAGTCGCCGAAGGTCGTCATGCGGTGGAGGTGCTTGAAGAAATTGCGCGTCGATCCTTCGGGCGCCTGATCGATCTTGTCCGCCGAAGTGCGGTCGAGGATGCGGCCGCTGGCAAGATCGATGGTGATATGGCCGCGCCCCTCGCCAAAGCGCGCGACCGGGCTGTCGCCGATCATGCGGAATTCGGCATAGACCAGCGGCACATCGCCCGCCGCCGTGCGTAGGTCCGCCAGACCTTTGGTGAGATTGGCGGCATAGTCGAAGTTCGCGGGCAGCGCCTTGGCCAGATAGTCCCGCGTTTGGCGGACCTGGAAATCGCCGGGGCCGTCGAAGCTTTCGCGGATCGCCTGCACGTCGAGATCGCTGGCGGGCGCCTTGCCGATCAGCTTGTACAGGTCGAGCCCCTGCATCAGCGTCCCGGTCACACCCAGGAACAGCAGCAGCAGCGCGAAGAAGACGGTCACGAACCGGTGGATGGACTTGAGCTTGAGCATCTTATCCTGCTTGCGAAAGCACGAAGGGGTGGCCCCGCCCCTCGGGAGGTTGAGCGGCGGGGCCATGGGAGCGATCAGAACTTGTAGGCCAGTCGCACGCCGTAGAAACGCGGCGTGGTGGTGTAGAATGCCAGGTAGTTGTCCGGCATCGGCCCCGGCGCATGATTGCCGACACCGCCGTAAAGGCCGCCGAAGTAGGATCCGGTGACGAAGCTGGTGCGCTGCACCTTGTTCTCGATGTTTTCGACGAAGACCTGGACCGAATAGCGCCCGCCATCGACCTCGTAGGTCACGTTCGCGTCGCTTCGGGTGTAGTCAGGTTGCTTGTAGCGCACCCCGTCCCCGAAATCGCTGAGGTAGTAGGATCCGCTGTACTTGATCGCCGCGTGCAGCTTCAGCTTGGCGTTGCTGCCCACGTCGAAGGCATGGTCTATGGCGGCGGTGGCGAAGACGCTGGGGGCAAGGTCCACCGGATCGCCGGAGAAATCGATCCCGTTGCCCACAAAGCGGTTCACGCCGGCGACATAGTCCTTGTACTGGCTGTGCAGCAGCGAGAATGTGGCCGAAATCGTCGTCTGCGGGGCGATGGCATAGCTCGCCTCGTTCTCCCAGCCATAGATTTCGACAGGCACCGTCTCGGTGAACAGCGCCTGCTGGCCATTGGGGAACAGCGCGATGCTGTTCACCTGATAATCCGAATAATCGTAATAGAACGCCGATGAAGACAGCGTCAGGCCCGCCAGCGGCCGGCCCTTGTAGCCGATTTCGTAAGCGGTGAGATAAGCCGGCTTGTAGATGCCGATCCCGCCCGTGCTCTGGTCGTAATCGTTGAAGCCGCCCGGCTTGAACCCGGTGGACACCGAAGCGTAGATCAGATCGCTGGGCGTCATCTGGAAGTTCGCGCCAAGGCGCCAGGTGAACTTGTGGTCCTTCTCGGACCCGTTGTTCGGCCCGCCCACGCAGTCGTTTGGGTAGGTGCAGATCGCGTTGCCCTGATCGTCGGGATAGGGCGGCGGCGGGAAGCCGGCGTCGAAATTGAACGGCAGCGTGAATGTGCCGACGCGGTCCAGCTTGTTCTCGGTATAGCGGCCGCCGGCCACCAGGCCGATCCGGTCGGTAACGTTCACCGTCGCCTGCCCGAATACGCCATAGGACTTCTGCGTCGTCGTGTTCACCGGCCCGGCGTAATAATAGTATTGCGACTGATCGAGCGGCGCGTCGATCTGGGCGTTCCAGGTCAGGCCGCTTTCGTCGTTCTTTTCCTGATAGTAATTGGCGCCCACCACGTAATCGATGAAACCGGGTTCGGCGTTGGACGCGCGCAGTTCCAACTGCTTCGTTACCGAGCGGCTGCGCTGAAGATAGAACTGGAAGGCGGGGCCGAACGCCGTGTCGGAGAATGTCGGCTCCACTTTCGAGTTGGCGTTGGCCGCCACATCGTTGGTCTGCGTGCCCTGCTGTTCGAAGCGGAAGTTCTGATACGACCCCAGCAGATCGAACTGGATGCCGCCAGCCTTGGCCCTGATGCTGGCATCGTACATCTGGAAACTCGCATCGAGGTAGGCCGGCACCGGATTGGTCAAAGTGCGCAGTGCGTCGACGCCCCTGTCGTTATGCGCCTGAAGCTGGCTTTCCAGCGCATAAGTGCTGCCCGCGCCGCCCTGATGCCCGAAGGTTGCCGTCAGCCGCGCTTCGAGGGCATCGCTGGGCGAAACCAGCAGCGAGACGCGGCCCGCCGCATCCTTCTGGTCGTTGCGGGCACGCGCCTGCGACTTGTCGAACGTATACGTCTGACCGTTGTAGTCGATGGTGGTGTCCATCGGCTTCGAATAGCCGTCACGATCGTTGAACGTGCCGGATACGCGCACGGCAGCAATGTCGCTGAGCGGGATATTGAGCGCCGCTTCGCCGCGCTTGGCATCGAAGTTGCCGTATTCGAGGCGGGCGTAGCCCTCCATCTCGCCCAGCTTCGGCGCGTTGGTGATCACGTTGACCGCGCCGCCGGTCGAACTGCGGCCATAGAGCGTGCCCTGCGGTCCGCGCAGCACTTCGACGCGGCTGATATCGAAGAATGCGCCTGAGCGGGCATAGCCGCGGCCGACGTACATGCCGTCGATATTGAAGGCGATGTCCTGCGAACCCTTGCTCGACGTATCGGTGGAGGAAACGCCGCGGATCGCCACTTGCAACCCGTCGCGCCCGGTCGAGATGGCGACGTTGGGCACCACGTTCTGAAGGTCCGCGGCGCTGTTGACGCCCTGTTCCTTCAACGCGTCGCCCGACAACACGGAGAGCGCTGCCGGCGTCTTCAGCGCGGTAGAGGAACGCTTCATGGCGGTGACGATGATTTCCTGCGGGCCGGATGCCTCGGCTGCCGCTGCCGGTTCCTGCTCCTGCTCCTGCGCCAAGGCAGGCGACGCTGCCACGGCGATCGCCAGTGCGCTTGTGCCCGGCAGCATATATCTGGAAATACTCATGCCCTGCTTCCCCTCCAAATACCTGCCAGCTTCGAGCCGGCTCGGCGTTTCTTCTGTTTCTTTCCGGCTTCGCGGCCGGTCGTTGAGGGGCCTAGGTCAGCAACCTAAACCGAAGACGAACGGGTGGGGGCATTATCTCGCACCGAACACGATTTGAATGTCGCGGGGTGAGCGATAAGTTCTAAGCTGGCCGGTACCGGCGCTTGGCACAGGGCGCTCAAGAACACGACGAAGGAGAGGACGACTTTGCGCCTGTTGCTGGTGGAGGACGACGCGCAGCTTTCGGACAAGCTGCAACGTTTCCTGACGGGGGAGGGCTTCGTCATCGATCTGGTGAGCGATGGGGAGGACGCGCTCCACCTTGGCCTGACACACGAATACGCCGCTGCCGTCCTTGATCTCGGGCTGCCCTCGCTCGACGGGATGAGCATTCTTCAAGCATGGCGGCAGAACCAGCGAGACCTGCCGGTCCTCATCCTGACGGCGCGGGACACCTGGCTGGACCGCATCGCCGGATTCAAGGCGGGGGCGGACGACTATCTGGTGAAGCCGTTCCATCCTGAGGAAGCACTGTTGCGGCTGCGCGCGCTCATCCGCCGCTCCGGTTCGCATAACAGCGCCAGAATCGTGTGCGGAACGCTCGCCTACGACGGGCTGACCGGCGGTGTCGAAATGGAAGGACAGCCGCTGAAGCTCACCGCATTCGAACTCAGGCTGTTGACAGCGCTCATCACCCGCAAGGGCGTGGCCGTAAGCCGCAATCACTTGATGGCCAGTGTCTACGGTTATGACGAAGATGCGGAGGCCGGCTCGCTGGAAGTGATCATGAGCCGCTTGCGGCGCAAGATCGCGCCCCATGTTATCGAGCCCATTCGCGGCTATGGCTATCGGTTACTGGGATCGCCGTCATGAGCTTCTGGGCATGAAGCTGCCGCTCTCAATCCATGCCCGACAGATCGTTATTGCCGTGGTGGCGGGCATGGTTGCGCTGACGGTGTCGTGGCAGGCGAACAAGGGCGTGCTCGACATCGTCATCACCGCCAGCCTCAACGACAAGATGGATGCCCAGCTTGGCGGGATCGAGCGCGCCGTCGATCCCGAGGGACGATTGCATCGCGACCGAATACTGTTTCTGCCCGACTACGATCGGCCGGACGCCGGCTGGGGCTGGGATGTCCGGACGGTTGCCGGTCACTGGCACGAAGGCCCGCGGTCGGCGCAATCTGCCTATGCGGACGGTACCATTCAGGTGGAGCACGGAGCCTACAGCGGGCGCGGCTGGAAAGCGGACGGCACAAGGGTGCATCTGCGCCAGCGCCGAAGCGGGACGCCTGACAAACCCGTGATCGTCACCGTCATTGCTCCGGATTCGCTAATCAAGGCCCCAATCCGCCACGCCCTGATACCCACGATCTCGGCATTGGTACTGCTGGCGGTGATACTCGCGCTGACGGCGCTTCTGCAGCTTCATTTCGGCCTCAAGCCGGTCAGACGCCTGCGCGACGATCTTGCACAGGTCCGGGATGGTACGCTCGATCGTCTGTCGAACAACCAGCCCGGTGAGTTGCGCCCGCTCGTGTCGGAAATGAATGCGCTGATTCAGCAAAACGCGACCAGCCTGCACCATGCGCGGCTACATCTTGCGAACCTTGCTCACGGCATCAAGACACCACTCGCCACGCTGACTTTCATGATGACGAACGATGGCGACACAAGTGTGGAAGCCCGCCAGCTGTTGGCCTCGATAGACAATCGTGTTGCCCATCACCTCCGCCGTGCGCGGAGTGCCGCGATCGGCGGAGGTAATCGACTGAAATGCGATGCCTGGCAGATTGCGACCGATCTCGTGCAGGTTTTGGGCAATCTGCATCTCGAAAAATCCGTCAGCGCGCAAAATGACCTTCCCCCGCAATGTGAGTTGGCGGTGGATCCTGAAGACTTCGGCGAGATTCTGGGGAATCTGCTGGAAAACGCCTTTCGCCATGCCAAGGCATTCGTGCGCGTCTCATGTGAAAACGGTGAGGGACGCAATTTGCGCATCGTCGTTGAGGATGACGGTGCCGGCATTCCCGATCATGCCATGCAGGACGTGTTGCTGCCCGGACGCCGACTTGACGAAACCATTCACGGGTATGGCTTCGGACTGGCGATCGCCAAGGAACTGACCGAACTGTACAGTGGCAGGATCGGCTTGCGCCGTTCGACGGCGTTGGGCGGGCTGGCGGTCGACATAGAGCTTCCCGTCCTGGCGTTATCGGCCGGCTCGCAAATCATCCGGCATTTTTGAGCTTGGCGAGTTGAGCAAAGGGCGATGATTCCCGATTTGACGGCGAACGGGCGGCCGACCGTGACGGTTTGCGGCGGTGTTCTCCCTTGATTCAGTGCATTCGAGTTCCCATCTTCGGGTCCGGTGCGGTTGAAACCGACGGAGAACGGCCGATTTTTGTGATCATGTCGTTTTTTTGAAAAAGGGGTTTGACCGAATCAAACGGGGCGCTTAGAGGGCCTCTCACCGCAGCGGACCAGACGGTTTGCTAAGGTCGCCAACATAGACGGGCAACATGCTCCTCGAGATAGAAATCGAGGAAGGCTGTTTGTCCGGGTTTTTCGTCGGCGGGAGCTTTGCAAGAGGCTCCGGATCTTTGACATTGTAGGTTTTTGATGAAGGGACATGTGGGCGACGGCGCCTGGTCCTGCGGATCTTCGGGCCGCGGGTACCAGTTTAAAGCAAGCCGACGCTTGTTACATGTCCTTACGTAACCATACGTTTTACATGTGCAGGTATCGGCTCCCGAAGTTCGATCATCTGAGGTTGATGCTCTTAGGAGTGTGCCTTGATGGTTGTGACACAAACTTGAGAGTTTGATCCTGGCTCAGAACGAACGCTGGC
>NZ_CM145497.1:7500-147500 GCF_055521675.1 Novosphingobium sp. BL-S-19 | reverse complement strand
AAAATCGTGCTCCTCCCGCAAAATTCGGGCAACTTCGATGAGTTGCTCCATCGTGTGACTGGACGATTTGACGATGCCGGAGGACAGGAACAGCCCTTCGATATAATTGCGCCGGTAGAACGAGAGAGTGAGGTCCACGACCTCCTGCGGCGTAAAACGCGCGCGCCGCACGTTCGAACTTTTCCGGTTGATGCAGTAATGGCAGTCGAAGATACAATGGTTCGTCAGCAGCAGCTTAAGTAACGAGATGCAGCGCCCATCCGGCGCATAGGCGTGGCAGATTCCCATCCCTTCAGTCGATCCAAGGCCTCGCCCATCGCGGCTGTCACGCTTGGCAGTTCCGGACGAGGCGCATGACGCATCGTACTTGGCCGCATCGGCGAGGATTTCGAGGCGTTCCTTGATCGACAGCTGGGCCTTGATCGCGAGTCGGGACATTTGTTCTTTATATGTTCCATGTCATCGCGGTGCAAGCGCGGGGCTCATCGGTCCATCGCTCTCCTATCGCCGCGGCCTTTGCCTGAGGGATTTCGAGCTTAAGCGCTAACCCATTTTCAGAGTCTTAGCTGGAGCCTGGTGTAGCTGGGATCGTCCGGAAAACGTCCGCCAATGTCCAATCGCTGTCCGAGCAAACCCAAGCTCCAATCGGCGGAATCGGCATATTCGCGGAACCAGTCCGTCATCACCAGCCGCTCGATGATCCGCCATTCGTCGTCGCGCTTTTCGAAGCGATCAAGGTAGCGCCCCGCGCCGATCACATCCAGCTTGCGCCCGTCCACGGTGATACGGTGATAGCCGTAGAAGTAGGATTCGACGTCCGCGTGATCCCCGTGCATCGCAATCAGCACATTGCCGATCAGATGCATGGTCTGGTCCATCGACTGCATGGCCGGAAAGGCCCAGGCGATGAACTCCTCCGCATTGCCTTCGAACTCAAGATGCTTGTCGACGACGTCGGGCCAATAGGCGCTTCGCACCATGTCGGCATCGAGCCGGTCGACACCGCGCGCATAGCGATAGAGGCATTCCCTGATCGCTTCGCGGTCGGCAAGTTCGGCAAGGATCTGGCTGGTCTTGGTGGTCATCGCATGTCCTTCGGAAAAAGCCTTCAGGCCGTCGTCACGACGATCTTGCCGAGTTGCGCGTTGCTTTCGAGAAACCGGTGCGCTGCGGCGATGTCGGCAAGATCGAAGCAGCGGTCGATCACGGGTTTCAGGGTTCCGCGCGCCAGGCCTTCGCTGACGTAGCGGACCAGCCTCTCCCGAATGTCGCGATCGCGGACGAACACGTCGGCAGAAAGCCCGCGTAGGGTCAGGTTGCCGGTCATGAGTTGTGGCGCCGCCAGATCGAGTGTGGTTCCGCCAAGCAGGCCGTAGACGATGGCTATGCCGCCGGGGGCTAGTCCGCCCAGCAACGGCCCCAGCGCCGGCCCCGCCACCGCATCGAACAGGACCTGTGCGCCTTTGCCCTGGGTGATTTCCAGCACGCGGCCGGCGACGTCTTCCTCGTCGCTGACGATGACATGGGCCGCCCCGTGGGCTTTCAGTGTTTCGACTTTGGCACGGCCGCGCGTGACGGCGATCGGCAGCGCGCCTTCCGCGCGGGCGATCTGGATCGCGGCGAGGCCGACCGATGATGAGGCGGCGGAGATGACCACGGCATTGCCCGCCTTGATCCCGGCAACCTCCACCAGCGCGAAGGCCGTGCCATATTGCATCCAGCTTGCGGCGGCTTCGATCAGCGATTGCCCGTCCGGCACGCGCACCAGCATGTCGGCAGGGTAGACGACTGCCTCACCGTGGGTGCCATAGTCCTCCATGGACAAGCCGAACAGCGTCGCGCCCTTGTCTCCCGGGGCCCAGTCCACCACGTCCGGACCCACGGCCTCGATCACGCCCGCTGCCTCGTAACCGATGCGGGCCGGGAAGCGCACGGGCCCGAAGCTACCTGCGCGATAGAGCGTTTCCACGCGATTGAGGCCGAAGGCGGCGACGCGCAGGCGCACTTCGCCCGCGCCGGGCTCGGCGACGGGAAGCGCGTCAAGCTGGAGTACTTCGGCATCACCGAAGCGGTGGAACCTGACTGTCCGGGGCATCTGCGGCTTTCTCCTAGAGTTTGAAGCCGCCGCTGGCATCGATGCTCTGCGCCGTCACCCAGCGCATCAGCGGGGAGGCGAGGGCATAGACGATGTCGGCAATTTCCTCGGGCCGGCCGAACCGGCGCAGCAAGGTGTTGTCGATCACCATCTTTGCCATTTCGGGGTCTTCGGTGACGTGCAGGTTGGTTTCGCCCACCGTAAAACCCGGCAGGACGGCATTGACCGTGATGCCCCGCGCGCCAAGATCCTTGGCCAGAACGCGGGTGAAGCTCTCCACCGCCGTTTTCGCCATGGTATAGACGATGATGTTGGGATCGGTGAGCCGCGAACCGACCGAGGAGATGTTGATCACCCGGCCGAAATCGTTGAGCCGGCCATGCAGTGCCTTGGTCAGGAAGAAGGCGCCGCGCACATTGTTCGACCACATCCGGTCGTAGTCGTCCTCGCTGGTCTGGGTCAGCGATCCATAGTCGCCGCCGCCGATATTGTTGACCAGAATGTCGAGCCCGGGCTGGCCGGTGCGCAGTGTGAAGGCCTCTGCAAGATGGTCCGCAAGGCGGCCCGCTTCCGCTTCACCGCCCAATTGCGCCTGTACGGGGAAGGCCTGCCCGCCCTTGGCCTCTATGGCACTGACGGTCTCGGCAGCGGCTTCGGCATTGGCGGCGTAGTTGATGGCGACGATTGCGCCCGCCGCCGCAAGGCGCTCTGCAATGGCCCGCCCCAGACCGCGGCTGCTGCCGGTCACGAGTGCCGTCTTGCCTTGAAGATCGAATGGCATGGTCACGCAGGCTCCCGAAACGTGGATGGGCAGGTCATCGGGGTTTCACTTGGGGCAGGGCATAGGCCATCACCGCGCTGGCCTGTGGCCCGGGGATCGAGAAGTGCCCGCCGGCGGCGATCACCACATATTGCCGGCCCGTGCGGGGCGAGGTGTAGCTGATCGGCATCGCCGCCCCCACGGCCGGCAGCCTGGCGCTCCAGAGTTCCTTGCCATTGCCGATGTCGTAGGCATGAAGCCTTCGATCCTGCGAGGCGGCGATGAACACCAGCCCGGCGGCAGTGGTCAGCGATCCGCCGAAGTTCGGTGCGCCCATGCGAAGCGGAAGGTGGCTCGCCAGACCCAGCGGGCCGGAACCTTCGGCGGTGCCGAGCGGCTTGCTCCACAGCAGCTTGCGCGTGCGGATATCGAACACGCTGATCGTGCCATAGGGCGGTTTCTGGCAAGGCGCGAAGATGGGGGAGAGGAAGGGAAACGATTCAAAGACGTAAGGCGTGCCTTCCTGCGGGAATTTGATGACGCCGCCTTCGAAGCCCGCCTTGACCACTTTGCCCTTCTCGCGCGGGGCAAGGCGGTTGAGATTGGCGAACCGCAGGGTGTTGACCACCATCAGCCCGCGCTGCCGGTCTATCGACACGCTTCCCCAGTTGATGCCGCCGCCGACGGCGGGATAGGTGATGGTCGGCTGCGTGGTGATCGGCGTGAACTGGCCCTGATAGCGTGCCTGACGAAACCGGATGCGGCAGGCCATCTGATCGAGCGGCGTGATGCCCCACATGTCGGCCTCGCGCAGATCCTCCCCGGCAACCGAGGGAAAGCCGGTGGTGTAGGGCTGGGTGGGCGCGTTCCATCCGCCCTTTACTGGATTGTCGTGCGGAACCGGTTTCTGGACCACGCGGTCTATCGGGGCGCCGGTGCGGCGGTCCAGCACGAAGATCTCTCCCCGCTTGGTGGGCACGATCAGTGCCGGCTTGCCGTCGGGCAGGTCTAGAACGACGGGCTGCGCAGCGATGTCATAGTCCCACAAGTCGTGATTGACGGTTCGGAAGGCCCACCGCAACCGGCCCGTAGCCGCATCGAGCGCGACGATGTTGTCGGTGAACCGGTCCGCGATCGGGGAACGGAAGCCGGCGTAGTAATCGGGCGGGCTGTTCCCCGTGCCGACATAGACGAGGCCCAGCTGCTCATCCCCGCTGAACACGCCCCAGGCGTTGGGCGTATCGCGTGTGTAGGTTTCGCCGGGCTTCAGCATCGGGCGGTCAGGTCGGCCGGCATCCCAGGCCCAGCGAAGCGCGCCGGTTTCGGCGTCATAGCCGCGTATGACGCCCGATGGCGCATCGAAGGAGGCGACATCGGATATGCTCTGCCCCACGACGATCACGCCGTTCACCACGGTGGGCGGGGAGGTGGGCAGGGCATCGTCGGGCTTCAACGCGCCCATTCCGGGCTTGAGGTCGGTGATGCCGCCGGTCCCGAACTGGCTGCACGGGCGGCCCGTTTCCGCGTCGATCGCGCGCAGGGTTCCGTCCGCCACTGTCAGGAACAGGCGCCGGCGGCATTCCGCGCCTTGGCCGCGGGCCTCGTAATAGGCGACGCCGCGGCATTTCCACCCGGTCAGCGGGGAGTTTCGCGGCAGGCCGAGATATTGCCAGACCGGCTTCCCGCTGTCCTGATCCAGCGCGACCACCGAACCGGATTCCAGACACATGAAAAGCCGCCCGTTCACCGCAAGCGGGGCCGCTTCCAGACTGGGCAGCTTGCCGGGCTTGAGCGGGGAATCATACCGCCATGCAAGCTTGAGCTGAGCGACATTGCCGCGGTTGATCTGATCCATCGCGGCAAAGCGCGTGCCTGCCAGATCGTTGCCCCAGTGCCGCCAGTCGCGCGGGGCGCCGGGGATCGCGGCGACTTCTGCGGCAGCGGGAAGGCCGCTTTCGGCCGTCTGCGCGCGCACCACGGCAAAGGTCATGACCGCCGCCGCGGCCAGGATCGGCGCTCCGACCCACCAGCGGCTTGCGCCCGTGGCCCGCTGGATACCCGGCAGCAGGAAGAGCAGTCCGACGATGGCGGGGCCCACGATCCGGGGCATCAATGCCCAGTCATCGAACCCGGCCTCCCACAGGGCCCACGCGATCGTCCCGGCCAGCATCGCGCCATAGGCCCAGGCTGCATAAGGCGCACGGCGGACAAGGCCCAGTGTGGATGCAAGCACCAGCACGCCGGCTGCCAGATAGTAAGCGCTGCCTCCCGCCTCGATCAGCGTGACGCCGCCAACAGCAAGCGTCGCCCCGACAATCGCGAGAATGATTGCAAGCGGCCAACGAAGCACCGGCATCCCCCTTCTGCTTTTTTATCTTTCCCTGTGCGTGCCTCCCCGGTACGGGTGAGCACCTGCTCACTGTGCCCTCGCTTGGGCATGTGTCAATCGCGTGCTAGGCGGGCGCAATGCCTTCGAACGCGCGCCCGCATCCCCGTGACGCTGCCCATACCCGGGCAAGAATCCTTGAAGCGGCGCAGTTGTCCTTCTCCGAAAAGGGTTATTCGCTGGCCGGGCTGCGGGAAATCGCGGCGCGTGCCGGTGTGGTGAATTCCCTTGTGGTCAAGTATTTTGGCACCAAGGCCAAATTGTTCGAGGAGGCGCTGGCCGCCTCCATCGGCGATTCCATGCATCTGCAGGAGAAGGCCGGGTTCGGCGAAGCGCTCATGCGGTCGGTGCTGGATCCGGAGATGCGGATCACCGCGCCGGCAATGATCGCGCTGTCGCTGGGCGATCAGGAAGCGCGCGAGATATCCGCGAAAGTGGCGAGGGAGCACATCATTGCCCCGCTCGCCGCGTGGATCGGCCAGCCCCACGGCGAGGCACGCGCCGCCAGCACGCTTATGCTGAGTGTGGGTTTCGCCATTTTCAATCGTTACATGCAGACGCTTTCATCGCCGGCCGAGCAGATCGAAGCTCAGACCTGGCTGGTCGGCACGATTCAGGCGATCGTCGACGGGCAGGATTGGAAAATGCTCTAATGGGCGACACTCATCTTCAATTGCCGCGCCTGGATGAAAGGGGCGGGGTCGAAGTAGTAGGGCTTGATTTCGCAGCACTTGCCGCCCCGAAATTGGAACCTTTCGCAAATTTCGGCGGGGGGAAGCGACGGGTCCGCGAAACGGAGCGACAGGATGGCGACAGCGTAGTCCTTGCCCGCCGCCGTCTCGATACGGTCTAGAGCCACCACGTCGCACATGCCCATGACTATGGCGTAGAGGTTTCGCAAACCGTCCTTGCCCCGATACTCGCCAGCCATCGGCAGGCTGTCTGCTTCATAGGCGACGAAGTCGTCGGTGAGCATCTGCGACGCCGTTTCCCAGTCGCCCGTGCCGGTGGCGGCGTAGAGGCGGTCGACGAAATCGATCATCTGCTCGGGGCTCATGGTCATCGCATTGCTCCTCTCACCGCCATGATGTCTGGCCTGCGACGGACTCTGACAAACCCGCGATTTTCCCGAACCTAGCGTTTCGACTAGCGTGCCAGCGGGGCAAGCGCGGCTAAGCTGCCGGAATGGGAAAGGTCAGACAGATCGTGCTGGCGCGGCGACCCAAAGGGGTGCCGGTGCCGGAAGACTTCCAGCTTGTGGAGACCGAGGGCCCCGAACCGGGGCCGGGCGAGTTTCTGGTGGCGATGCGGGTGGGATCGGTCGATCCGGCGATCCGCGGATTTCTGGACGATCGGCCCAGTTATATCGATCCGGTGGCGCTCGGCGCGCCGATCAACGGCATGTCGCTGGGCGAAGTGGTGGCATCCAACCACGTGGACTATCCGGTAGGCACGCTGGTGCGGGCCTTTGCCACATGGTCCGATCACTACGTGCTGTCAGGCGATGCCTGGGGGCTGGAGACGGTGCACCGCCAGCCCGATACCGAACTGCATCATTACATGGGCGCGCTGGGGCCAGTGGGGCTGACCGCCTGGGTCGGCCTCTTCGCGGTGGGCAAGGCCAAGCCGGGTGAGACCGTGGTGGTCAGCGCGGCGGCCGGCGCCACCGGATCGACCGTGGGCCAGATCGCCAAGGCGCGGGGCTGCAAGGTCGTCGGCATCGTCGGATCGCAGGAGAAAGCGCAAGTGATCCGCGAACTCGGCTTCGATGCGGCGATCGACTACCGCGCCACGCCGGACATCGCGGCGGAAATCGCCAAGGCCGCACCGGAGGGCGTGGACGTCTATTTCGACAATGTCGGCGGCGAAGTGCTGGAGGCCATTTTGCCGCTGATGCGCCTGCACGGCCGCGTCGCCGTTTGCGGCATGGTCGGCCAGTACAACGATGCCGATCATCCCCACGGCGTCACCACCCTGTGGCAACTGGTGGTCAATCGCATCCGCATGGAGGGTTTCATCACTTACGACTATCCGGAAGTGCTGGCAGAGGCACAGGCCGAACTCGATGGCTGGGTGGCCGAGGGGAAGCTGAAGCCGCTCGCCAATCTGCGCGACGGGTTCGAGAAACTGCCCGAGGCGTTCATCGATCTGATGTCCGGCCGCACGATCGGCAAGACTCTTGTCCGGATCTGACGCCATGAGCGAAACTTGGCACCCCCTCGTGCCCGAGGGCGAGTTTCCGGAAGAGGGCAAGCTGGCCGCGCGGATCGCAGGCTGGAGCGTGCTGGTGGCGCGCACCGACGATGGGTTCCGCGCCGTCAACGACCGCTGCACGCATCAGGCGGCGATGCTGTCAGGCGGCAAAGTGCGGCGCGGGGCGATCATGTGCCCGCTGCACGGCGCCCGTTTCGAGATCTCCACCGGCCGCTGCATCGGCGGGACGTATGCCGATCTGCGCCGGTTCGATTTGCGCATTGCCGGCGGGATGATCGAGGTCGCCGTACCCGATACGCCGCCGGGGCCGCATGAGCGCCCGGTCGAAACCGACGTCTGAAAGGGAGAGAACCATGGCCTATACCGGACCTTTCGAGGACCGCCTTGCCATCCGCGAATTGCTGGAAACCTACGCCGATGCGGTGAACCGCCGCGATGCGGATGCCTGGGGCGCGACATGGGCGGACGACGCCGAATGGTCGCTGCCGGATTATCCCGAACTGGGCACCCAGAAGGGCCGCCCGGCTATCGTCGCCATGTGGATGGAGGCGATGAAGGCCTATCCCGGCATCATGTTCGAGGCGTGGCCGGGCTCCATCGAAGTAACCGGCGATAGCGCGACGATGCGCAGCTATACTTCAGAGATCTACGATCAGGACGGTGTGACCATGCGCGACCGGGGTGTCTATGAGGACACCTGCAGCAGGGTCGATGGGCGGTGGCTGTTCCAGAGCCGGACGTTCCGCAATATCCATCGCCAGCATGCGCCGAAGGGGTGTTAGGGCGGGCTCTGCCAGCCACCTCTCCCCGACATCGCCCCAACCACTCCGCTCATCCTGAGCTTGTCGAAGGATGGGACCCTTGCGCCACGCTCGCGGGGGCTTCGACAGGCTCAGCCTGAGCGGGTTTGGGAGGGGGTGGTGGAACGAACGCAGTTCTACTCTCCAAACAAGAAAGGCCCGGCCTCCCGCATAGGAGGCCGGGCTTTTCCCTTGCGGGGGAGGCGTAATCAGAAGTTCTTCGTCAGTTCCACCATCACGGTGCGCGGCAGGGTGCCGAAGCCCAGCTGGTCGGCCCGGACGCCCGCCGGTGTGCCGGTGCCGCTGCCGGTGGAGGGGCCGTCCACCACGCCGGTGACGTAGAACTGGTTGGTCAGGTTCTTGCCGATCACCGCGATCTGCCAGTTGTCGTCCTCCGCGCCGAAGCGCAGGCCGGCGTCTAGCGTGACGTACTTGTCCTGCTTCGACAGCGGATTGCCGAAGGCGGAGGCGAGGTAGCTGTCCGAATAGCGGGCATCGACATTCATGCCGATCTTCATCGCGGAGCCGACCGACATCTCGTAATTCACGCCCAGATTGCCGGTCCAGCGCGGGGCCACCGAAAGCGACGTGCCGGACAGGTCCTGGCGGGTGTTGCCGACAAGGTTGCAGCCTTCCGCCGGGGTCTGGCCGGCATAGCACGGGGCTTCCGGGAAATCGGTGTAGCGCGCCTTGTTGTAGTTGATCGAGCCGTGCAGGTCGAAGCCGGGAATGCCGTTCGGCGCGAACTGGAATTCGGCCTCAATGCCCTTGGTGCGGGCATCGGCGGTCAGCGTCTGGAACGCGAAGATGGGCGAGTTGAAGAAGTCCACCTGCAGGTTCTTGTACTTGTAGTTGAACGCAGTGACGTTGAAGCGCAGCTGGCGGTTGAACAGCGTGGACTTGAAGCCCAGTTCGTAACCTTCGGCCTTTTCCGGATCGAAGGTGAGGTCCGCCGTGGGATCGGTCGAGAATTTCGAATTGATGCCGCCGTTGGAGAACCCGCCGGACTTGTACGCCGTCTTGTACGCGGCATAGACCATCAGGTCCTGCGTCGGCTTCCAGGTCAGCGTGGCTTCGGGCGACCAGTTGGTGAAATGCTGGCGGGCGGTGACTTCGCCCAGCCCGTCGGGGTCGTTCTGGTCGCGGAAGATGCTGGTGACCAGCGGGTTGTTGTAGGGCTGGGTGAAGAAGCTGTTCTTGGTCTCGTCCGAATAGCGCACGCCGCCGGCCAGTTCCACGGTGGGGACGATCTTGTAGGTCAGCTGGCCGAACACGGCCATCGTCTCACCCTTGGTGAAGCTGCTCTTGGCAGTGGCGACGTATTCGTAGCCTTCCGGTGCGGCGGAATTGGAGACGCCGCCGGTCATCACGAACTGCGCGAAATCGCGCTTGGTGTTCTGGTAGAGCGCGCCCACCATCATGTTGAACGGCCCGCTGAACTGCGTCAGCGCGCGGAATTCCTGGCTGAACGCCTTCCAAGACGAATTCTCGGTCGCCCAGGCACTGCCGCTGTCGCTCGACTGGAAATCGCAGGCGCAGGCCCAGCGGTTGTTGTTCCATTGGTAGTTGGTGACGGAGGAGAGCTGCAACTCGTCCGCGTCATAGGTCATGTTCAGCGTGCCCGCCGCCGAATGGTAGCGGTTGTAGAGCGAACCGTCCTTCTTGGCGTAAGGATAGTTGGCGGCGACGTCCGCCGGCATGTTGTTCTGGTGGGTGACGAAGTCCTTCTCGCACGCATAGCCGTTCAGCTGCGATGTCGCGCCGTTGCCGCAGGCATAGGCGACGTAGTTCCAGGATGAGTTGTTGACCTCGTTCAGGTCCACGCTGCCCTTCAGGCTGACGGTCAGGCGGTCGGTCGGTTCCCACTTCAGGGTGCCGCGTGCCAGGAATTCTTCCTCTCCCGGTGCCTTGTGCGCGGCCGGCGTGGCGATGTGCGAGGTGGGATTGCCGTTGCCGCCGGCCAGGATGCTGACGGAATCGATGTCCGTGAAGGTCACGTCGTTGGCGACGTTGCGGTAATAGCCGCCGTCCATCTTCGAATAGCGCGCGGCGATGCGGATGCCGAGCGTATCGGTGATCGGCATCGAGGCGAAGCCTTCCACGCGGTATTGCTGGCTCTTGAACTCGTACCCGCCCTTGATCTGGAACTGCGGGGTGGAAGTGGGATCGGCGGTGGTGATGGAGATCACGCCGGCGGTGGCGTTCTTGCCGAAGAACAGCGCCTGCGGGCCCTTCAGCACTTCCACGCGGGCCAGATCGAAGAAGCCTTCCTGGATCACGCGGCCCTGCCCGTAATAGGCGCCGTCCACCACCACGGCCACCGATTGCTCGATACCGATCGAGGTGGAGGAGGAGCCGATACCGCGCAGCGTCAACTGCGCGCCGGAACCGTTGGAGGCGCGGCCGACGTTGAACTGCGGGGCGATGGCGGCGATCTTTTCCACGCTGGTAATATCGCGCGAGACGATCTGCTCGGCCGAGATCGCGGTGACGGCCACCGGCACATCCTGCGCAGTTTCCTGCCGCTTGCGCGCGGTGACGATGATTTCCTGAATGCCGCCGGTGGCATGTGCTGGCTCGGCTGCGGCTGGAGGAGCCGGAGCGGGTGTTGGAGGGGGTGCCTCCTGCGCATGGGCCGAAGCGGCGCCCAGCGTGACGGTGAGCACCGTCGACGTGAGCAGGATGGATTTCGAGAATCGCATGTCAGGACTCCCACCAATTTTCTTGTCGCGTATTTTCTTGTCTTGGCCCCTTCGTAGAACTGCGGGGGCGGCAGGGCGGCCTGTGCAAACGGATAGCCCTATCTGTTTGGTCAGGTGGCGCCTGCGCGCGGGCGGGCGACGGTGCCCGATCGGGCCGCAAGAGCCAGACAGGAGAGTGGATTTTGAACGGCAACCGTTTCTGGCGTCTGGACCGTCACCCCGAAGGCAATGCGGATTTCGGCCGTTTCCTTACGCTTTGCGAGGAAGACCCGGCCCCGCTGGCCGAAGGCGAAGTGCGCATCGCCGTCCAATGGCTGTCGATGGACGCCGGCACCCGCATGTGGATGAGCCCGCGCACCGATGGCTATCAGCCGCCGCTTCCACTGGGCGCGAAGATGGTGGGGCTGGTGCTCGGCCGGGTCAGCGAGAGCCGCGATCCCGCCTTTCCGGTGGGCACGATGGTGCGCGGTTTCGGGCAATGGGCGCAGCAGGCCGTGGTCGTCCCTGCGCTGGCCGGGCTGGAGGCGGTGGATGAGAGCGTCACCGACCCGCGCCAGCACTTCGGCGCTTTGGGGATGAACGCCTGGACGGCCTATGTCGGCGTGAAGGAAGTGGCCGCGCTGAAGCCGGGCGAATGGCTGGCGGTTTCGGCAGCGGCGGGTGCAACCGGTAGTCTGGCCTGTCAGGTCGGCCGCAATCTGGGCGCGAAAGTGGTCGGTATCGCCGGCGGGGCGGAGAAGTGCCGCTGGCTGGTCGAGGAACTGGGCGTGGACATGGCGATCGACTACCGCGCCGAGGATGTGGAGGCGCGGCTGGCGAGCGTGCCCGGCGGGATCAATGCCTTCTTCGACAATGTCGGCGGCCCGATCCTCGACGCGGTACTGCCCAATATGGCGCATTACGGCCGCGTGGCGATCTGCGGCATGGTGGCGGGTTATGACAGCGACGCGCCGATGCCCGGCCCCGCGCGTTTCGACCAGATCCTGATGCGCCGCCTGCGGGTGGAGGGGTTCTTCATCCCGGACTTCCTCGAACGCGGCGCGGAATTCCTGCCGCAACTGCGCGCGTGGCTGGATGCGGGGCAGCTCTCGGTCCGTTTCGACGAGACGCAGGGTATCGAGAACGTGCTGACCGCCTATGAGCGGATGCTGACGGGCAAGAACATCGGCAAGGTCGTGGTGCGGCTTTAGGATCCGGACCCCTGAGGCGCAGGCTTGGGGCCTCAATGCGCCATACTCGGCGGGTCAAAACACATCCGTCGCCCCCGCGAAGGCGGGGGCCCCGCTTCCTTTTGCCTCGCCGCGAGGAACAAGCGGGATCCCCGCCTACGCGGGGATGACGAAGTGGTATTATGCGGGCGCTCTCTCACGGATCGGCTGGCACACGCGCTCGCATTAGCCGATCCGTGAGGCGGCAAGACCGGCCCGGGCCTCGCCTCTGTCGCGAAGCCCGGGCCGCCCCCCTCACATCGCTGTCACGCCGCCATCCACCACGAATTCCCCGCCGGTGATGTAGTTCGCCTCGTCACTGGCGAGGAACAGGATCATGTTCGCGATATCGAGCGGGCTGCCCATGCGCTTCATCGGGATGGAGGCGACGATCTCCTTGAAGCCTTCGGGATTGTCGTGCCGGGCCACGTCCTGCATGGCCGTCTCGATCATGCCGGGGTGCACCGAATTGCAGCGGATGCCCTCCGCCGCGCATTCCATCGCCACCACCTTGGAAAAGATCCGCACGCCGCCCTTGGCCGCGCCATAGGCGCCGCACATCGGCACGCCGACCAGCCCGCCGATGGAGGAGAGGTTGACGATCGATCCGCCCCCGCCGGTCTTGCGCATCGATTCCACCGCGCGGCGGGTGCCCAGGAACACGCTGTCCAGATTGACCTTGTTCTGCCGTTCCCAGTCGGCAACGGAGAGCGAAGTCAGCGGCTTGAGCACGGCGATTCCGGCATTGTTGACCAGCACGTCCAGCCGGCCATGGCCTTTCTCGATCGTCTGGAACAGGTCCTCCCACCCCGTTTCGCTGGTCACGTCCTGGGCATGGGCTTCCGCCTGCCCGCCGGCGTCACGGATGGCGGCGGCGACGCTTTCCGCGCCCTTGGCATCGAGGTCGGTCAGGTAGACGAACGCCCCTTCCTCGGCAAAGCGCCGCGCCGTGGCCGCGCCCAGCCCGCGTTCGTTTCCGGCGCCGGTAACCAGCGTGATCTTTCCTTCGAGACGACCCATATTCGCAGTACTCCTGGTAAGACTAGAACTTGAATCCGATGGTGGCGCCGTAGGTGCGCGGTTCCAGCGCCATGCCGAACGACCACAAGCCGGCGACGGTGAAGGCGTGGGTGGTCGTCTTCTCGTTCAGAAGATTGCGGCCGAACACGCGCAGATAGGCTTCCTTGTCGCCGATATCGAAATTGAAGGTCAGGCTGGCGTCGACCAGATCCTGCGTAGTGGTGCGCACGCGCGGATCGTTGCCGTTGACGATCACGCTGGTGACATTGCCGTCGGCATCGAGCACGGGCGTGAGCGAGGCCTGCGAGATCTGCTCGTCATAAGGGCTGATGTGCCGCCATCCGGCCGTCGCCACCACTTTGCCGAAGCTGGTGGGAATCGTGTAGTCGCCGTTGATCGATGCGGTGAACTTCGGGGCGTAGATCAGCCGGTTCGCCGAATAGTCGAACGGTACGATCAGCGTGCCATAGGCCCCGTCGGTCACGAAATTGCGGAAGTGCGATTTCATGAAGGCGGCGGAGGTGGTGATCGTGAAGTCCGGCGTCACGCGGAAGGTGCCGTCCATCTCGATACCCTTGATCAGCGCGCCGCCGGGCACGTTGCCGGTGATCGTCTGGTTGCCGGTGGGGCCGCCGGGCACCGTCAGGTTCTGCTGCATGTTCTTGTAATCGGAGACATATCCGGCCAGATCGATCTGCACGCGGCGATCGAAAGCAGAAATCTTCGCGCCGATTTCATAAGCGTCCACGGTTTCCGGCTGGAACGGCGTGCTGGCGGTATCCGCCGTTGCCGCGCGGGGGCTGAACCCGCCCGAACGGTACCCGCGCGACCAGCTGGCGTAGAGCATCACATCGGAATTGGGGCGATAGTCGATGCCCACCTTGGGCGTGAATTTCGAGAAGTTGGCATCGCCCGATCCGATCAAGCCGGTTTCGGCGAAGCTGTTGGTCAGCTTCTTGTTGTCATGCGACCAGCGTCCACCGAAGGAGAGGCGCCATTTGTCGGCAAAGGCCCAGTTGAAGTCCCCGAAGAACGCATAGCTGGTGGTCTTGCCCTCCACGCTCTGTGGGTTCTTGTCGAACGTCGTCGGCGGGATCGAGGAATCGAAGCCGAACAGGCGCGTCCACTGGATCAGGTCGTAGCTGGAATGGAAGTAGTATCCGCCGACCACATAGTCGAGACCGGTAAACAGGTTGCCGGCGGCGCGCAGTTCCTGGCTCCACTGGGTATAATGCTGGCGCCGGTCGACATAGTAGAGATCGGTGGACGATCCATCGAAGTCCTGCGTCTGCTTTTCCTTGCTGTGCCGCCAGCCGGTGATCGAAGAGAGTTTCACGCCGCCAAGGTCGTAATTCATCTGCAAGGTGGCTTCAGGGGCCCGATAGGTGCTCTTCGCGGCGTCTCCGAAGGTGGTGTAGAGGTCGGTCGTGGTGTTGCGGTTGCACTGATTGGCCGGCTCGTACTGGCAGAACACTTCGGTGCTGTTGGTCAGGTTGCTGACCACCGGATTGAACGATTGAACGACATTGGCAACGGTAAGCTGCGCGTCGAAACCCGATCCGCTGGGTTCGAACAGCAGGCTGGCGCCGTAGTTGTCCCCCTTGCTCCACCCATCGCTCGTGTCGCGGGTGACGTTGTGGTAGAACCCGTCGGTCTGGTTGTGGAAGTACCAGGCCTTCACGCCCCAGGTCTCCCCGTCGCCATAGTTGGCAATGGCCTTGGCGGACCAGGTGTTCCAGCGGCCATACGTGAATTCGGCCTTCACGCCGGGTTCCATCGTCGGTTTGCTGCGGGTGATGTTGATCACGCCGCCGATGGTATTCGCGCCGAACAGCGTGCCTTGCGGGCCGCGCAGCACCTCGATCTGGGCGATGTCGAACGCGTCCTGAAGCTGGCCGGTGCTGGTGCCGATCGTCACCCCGTCCACCACCACGCCCACGGTGGGCGTCTGGGACTTTTCGATATCGGCGTACGTCAGCCCGCGAATGGAGATGTTGGCCGCCTGCGCGCCCGAATTCTGCTGGGTGATCAAGAGGCCCGGCGCGGCGCCCTGAAGATCGCCGATGTTCACCGCGGCCCGGTTTTCCAGCATCGCGGCGTTGACGGCAGTGATCGCGACCGGGGTCGACTGCAGCGTTTCGGAACGCCGCCGCGCGGTAACGATGATCTCGGTCGTATCGACCGTGGCGTGTTGGGGAGTCGCGGCCGGAGCCGGGGCTGCTGGCGCTTCGGGCGGGGCTGCTGCCTCGCTCTGCGCATAGGCTGGAGACGCGATGCATGAGAGCGCGCTTGTCGAAAGTGCGACAAGCAACGCTCCGCGACGACGTGCGGATGCCATTGGTTTTCTCCCTCTCCCCGACTATTCGTGTAGCCGTTTTTACTCTTTCACTATGCTACGAATTCGCTGCGACCCGACCTGACAATTTGCACAGGTGCACACTGGGACTGGAATGGCGAGGCAGCGGACAATCGAGAGGAGAACCACGCCATGCCCGTGAACCGTAGTTTCCTGCTGGCCCGCAGACCACAGGGCGAACCCGTGCCGGACGATTTCGCGCTGGTGGAGCAGGCGGTGCCCGTCCCGCCGCCCGGCGGCATCGTCGTGCGCAACCATTACGCCTCGCTCGATCCCGCACAGCGCGGGTGGATGGATGACGTGGCAAGCTACATGCCGCCGATTCCGCTGGGCGATCCGGTCCGCGCGACGACGGTGGGCGTGGTCCACGCATCGAACAATCCGGACTTCGCGCCAGGGCAATGGGTGATGGGACTGAACGCGCTGGAGGATTACTCGGTGGCGATGCCGGGCGGCTTCACCATGCCGATCGACATTGCGGCGGTGCCGTCGCCGTCCAACTATCTCTCGGCATTGGGGGCGGTGGGGCTGACGGCCTATTTCGGCCTGCTGGAAGTGGCCCAGCCGCGTGAGGGGGAAACCTTGCTGGTTTCCGGCGCCGCGGGTGCGGTGGGATCGGCGGTAGGCCAGCTTGGCAAGATCGCCGGGTGCCGCGTGGTCGGCATCGCGGGCGGTGCGGAAAAGTGCCGTCGCCTGATCGAGGATTATGGCTTCGACGTCGCCATCGATTACAAGGGCAAGGACCACGCCGCGCTGGTCGCCGCGATAGCCGAGGCGGCGCCGGACGGCGCGAACATCGTCTTTGAAAACGTCGGCGGACCGGTGCTGGAGGCGGAAGTGTTCAACCTGGCGCTCCATGCGCGGATCGTGCTTTGCGGGCTGATCAGCGAATACAATTCGGCGGAAAAGCAGGGTTTGCGGAGTCTCTGGCAAATTCTGACGCGGCGCGCGACGGTGCATGGCTTCCTGATCGCCGATTACGCCCATCGCTTTGCCGAGGGCGGCGCGCAGATGGCAAAGTGGCTGGCCGAGGGGCGGTTGCGTGCCGACGAAGATGTGCAGGAGGGGCTGGAGAACGCCTATGCCGCGTTCATGCGGCTGTTTTCGGGGGCGAATACGGGGAAGCTGGTGTTGAAGATCGTGTAAGTGCCTGTTGGGCGCGTGCCCACGCCAACATCAAATTACAAACACCATCGTCGCCCCCGCGCAGGCGGGGGCCCCGCTTCCTTCTGCAACCTTTCGCATGCCGCAAGAAAAGCGGGATCCCCGCCTTCGCGGGGATGACGAGGTGGGGTGCTGGGGGGCCTCGTTCATGCTCTCGCCACGCCCTCATCCACCCTTTCCCGCCCCCCTCGCGCACGCCTCTTTCAACCCGCTCAGCCTGAGCTTGTCGAAGGCCCCCGCACCCCCGCACTACGCAAAAAAAGGCGGCGGACCCAAGGCCCGCCGCCAGCTCCATGCCGGAGGGTAAACGTCAGAACTGCACGCGCTTGGTATAGCCGCCGTCGACCACCACGTTGGTGCCGGTGGTGTAAGAAGAGGCGGCGCTGGCCAGGAACACGATGGTGCGGGCCACTTCCTCCGGTCCGCCCCAGCGGCCGAGCGCGAAGGCGGCCTCGGTCGCCTGATAGAGTTCGGGCATGGCCGCGCCGATCGCTTCCCAGTTGCCGCCGGGGAACTTGATCGGGCCGGGCGAAACGCAGTTCACGCGGATGCCCTGCGGGCCGACCATCTGGCTGAGTTGCCCCGAATAGGCGATCAGCGCCGCCTTCATGGCGTTGAAGGCCTGCGGCACGATGAAAGTTTCGGTGCCGGCGGTGGAGGCCATGATCACGACCGCGCCGGAGCCGGATTTCTCCAGATACGGCAGCAAGGTCTCGCAGCCGAGCACGGTGCCCTTGATGTCGGCGGCAAAGCAGGCTTCCCAATCGCCGGTCGCGCCGGAGCCGGAGGCGCTGGCGCCGGGGACGAAAATGTCGCAGCCGCCCAGTCTGTCGGCGGCGGATTTCAGCCATTCGACGTAAGCGCCGTGGTCAAGCATGTCGAACGCCTCACCGATCACGATGCCGCCTTGGCTTGCCAGCGACTCCACCGTTTCGGCCACTTGTTCGGCATTGCGTGAGAAGAACGCGATGTCGCAGCCTTCCGCGGCGAAAATCTCCAGCGCGGCGCGGCCGATGCCGCGGCTGCCGCCGGTGAGAATGACTTTCTTGCCCTTCAGTCCAAGATCCATGGCTGCCTGTTCCTCTGCCTTCGCGCGTTGTTTTCTGTGTGAGTTGTCGCCGCTCCAAGGCGCGGGGGCCACTCCTATTTTGGTCAGGAACGGCGCATCCATCGGCGTGGTACGCCCCCGCTGATAGAGACGGGAGACGATGATGGGACGACTGCAAGGCAAGCGCGCCGTGATTCTGGGCGCGAGCAGCGTGGACAACATGGGCCAGCACATCGCCCGGCGCTTTCTGGCCGAAGGCGCGCGCGTGCTGGTATCGGGGCGCAAGGAGGCCGTTCTGGCCGACTTTGCCGCGCAAAATGGCTGCGAATGGGCCCCGTGCGACCTCACCGACGAAGGCAGCGTGGAGGCGCTGGCCGAAGCGGGCGCGGCGAAACTGGGCGGCATCGATATTGCCCTCAACGCCACCGGCTGGGGCCTGCTGAAGCCGTTCCTCGACACCACGCACGAAGACGTGATGGCGATGACCATGCTGCAGTACGTCGGGCCGTTCCACTTCTTCCAGTCGATGCTGCGGCGCATGGCGCGCAGCCGGGGCGGGCAGGGCGGCTCGATCATCCAGATCAGTTCGGCCACGGCGACGATCATGCTGGACGATCACGCCGCCTACATGGGCACCAAGGCGGGGACGGACCATGTGATCCGCTGCGTGGCCAACGAATTCGGGCGCGAGGGGGTGCGGGCGAACTCGATCTCTCCGGGGCTGACCGATACGCCGATGACCGCGGATGCCAAGCAGGTGCCGGGGTTGTTCGATGCGTTTCTGGCCGGCTATCCGCTGGGCCGCATCGGCACCTCCGACGATATCGCCGCCGCCGCCGTCTGGCTGGCCAGCGACGAATGCTTCATGACCGGCGAGAACCTGCAAGTGAACGGCGGCCTGACCCTGCGGCGCAATCCGATGAAGAGCGAGATCGACGCGGCCATAGCTTCGTCATCCCGGACTTGATCCGGGATCGCTGGCAAGTCTTTAGGTACGCGGGCGGGGTATTGACGCCCTGCCGAAAGGTGGGCTGTTCATGGACAGCGGTCCCAGCTTTCGCTGGGATGACGTTATTGTTTTGGACGTCTTTCCCTGATCCTCACGGAACCAGCAAAGCCCGCACATCCTCGCGCAACAAATCCTTCCGGACTTTGCCCGAGGCGGTGCGGGGGAAATCCTCGCGGAACTCGAACCGCTCCGGAATCTTCTGCTTGGCGAGCCCACTGGCGGCGACATGGGCGGCAAGGTCTTCGCCCGACACCGCCCCAATCGCGATCACATAAGCGCAGACGCCTTCGCCCAATCGCACGTGGGGCATGGCGACCACGGCCGCCTCCCGCACCAGCGGATGGCCGTGGAGCACGTCCTCGATCTCCTTGGCGGAGATGTTTTCGCCGCCCCGGATGATCAGGTCCTTCTTGCGGCCGGTCACCGTGATCGCCCCCTCGGCTGAGCGCGTGCCCAGATCTCCGGTACGGAAGAAACCATCCGCCGTGATCGCCTCCCGCGTCTGCTCCGCGTCGGCATAGCCCAGCAACATGCCCGGCCCGCGTGCGAGAATCTCGCCCTCCTGCCCATCGGGCAAGTCGCGGTCTTCGCCGTCGACGATCCGTACTTCGTAATCGACCACTTTGCCGTCGGTCACGGCGGCAAGCGCCTCGTCGCGCGGCCAGCCGAACGTCACCAGCGGCACTTCGGATGCGCCGAAGACGCGGAAGGCGCGGCACTGGGCGAAGGCGGCATTGGCGGCGGGGATCAGGTCCGCCGGCACCGCCGCGCCGCCGCAGGCAAAGAAGCGGAACGTGGGCAGCGGATTGCCCGCCGCACGCGCCGCCGCCGCCAGTTCCACCAGAAAGGGCGTGGCGGCGACCGTGCCGACGAGTGCGTGCCGGTCGATCAGGGCCAGCGCCTCGGCCGCGTTCCAGCTTTCCATCAACACGGTGCGGGTGCCGCAGACGAAGGGCGCCTCCAGCCCATTGGCATAGCCCGAAACGTGGGTGACGGGGGAGGGCATAAGCGTCGCCTCCCCCGGCGCAAGGCCCCAATGCGCGGCGCTTTCCCGCAGGATGCGCGCGATGGAGACGTGGCTGTGCAGCACGCCCTTGGGCTTGCCTGTCGTGCCCGAGGTGTAGAGCACCATCTTCACGCCCAGCGGATCGACGGCGGGGCGCGCGAAAGCCCGCCCGCGTCCTTCCGCGACCAGCGCGGCGTAATCGTCGTCGCCTTCTCCACGCACAGTGAAGACATGCCGCAAGTCGGGCAACTCGGCCGCGATCCGCGCGGCCATGGCGGCATAGTCGAACTTGCGGAACGTGGCGGGCACGAACAGCGCGGCGGCGCGGCAATCGGCCAGCATTTGCGCCACTTCCCGGTCGCGGTAGATCGGTACGATGGGATTGACGACCAGCCCGGACATGGCGGCGGCCAGATTGATGACCATCGCTTCGCGCCAGTTGGGCACCTGAAAGGCCAGCACATCGCCGGGCCGCAGCCCGCGCGCGTGGAGCGCGGCCGAAAGCGCCTCTGCATCGGCCAGTGCCTGCGCGCGCGTCACGGTGACTTCGCCGTCGATCAGCGCCACGAAATCGGGGTCCGCCTCGGCCAGCGCCTGTGCTTGCTGCGCGATCGTGCGTTCGTCCCACACGCCGGTTTCGGCATAGGCGGCCAGGTGCGGCGGCGGCGTTTTCAGCCACGCCCAGGGGCTGTCATTCCTCTCCATCATCGCCGATGACTGCCCTTGCCGAAGATCGCGGCCAACTGGCCAAAGTACCAAGCCACCGGATGGCACCTATCACCTTGCGCAGGTTGCCGCCATCCGCTCACGGGCACAGGATCGCAGGCGATAACGATGCGGGAGAGGACCGAGTGGACCGCGTGAAGCACATTGGCGACGTTGCCGAGATCATGCTCGATTACGTCGAGAACAAGAAGACTTTCCAGACGGATCGGACATTCAAGGTCCCCACCGCAAGCTATACCGACAAGGACCAGTACAAGGCCGAGATGGAGCTGGTGTTCAAGCGCGTGCCGCTGATGCTGGCCTTCACCGCGGAAATGCCGAAGCCCGGCGATTACAAGGCGATGGAGGCCGTGGGCCTGCCGGTGCTGATCACGCGCGACAAGGAAGGGAAGGTCCGTGCGTTCCTGAACGTCTGTTCGCATCGCGGCGCGCCGGTGGCGGCCGAAGGGCATGGCAATTGCGCGCGCTTCACCTGCAAGTACCACGCCTGGACGTACGCGGCGGACGGCCGCCTGCTGGGCATTTCGGAGGCGAGCACCTTCGGGCAAGTGGACAAGGCCGAGATGGGCCTGCGCCAGCTTCCGTGCGAGGAACGCGCCGGCATGATCTTCGTCTGCCTGACGCCCAATGCGCCGATGGACCTCGACAATCATTTTCGCGGTTATCTTGAGGATTTCGAGGCGCTGGACTTCGCCAACTGGACTTATCTGGGCAACCGCACGATCGAGGGTGCGAACTGGAAGATCGCCTTCGACGGCTATCTGGAGGGCTATCACTTCCAGTCGCTCCATCCGGAAACGATCTTTCCGCGCACGCCGTCCAACTGCACGCATTACGAAGGCTTCGGCCCGAACATCCGCATCGGCTTCCCCCAGCACTCGATTGCCGAGCAGTTGAAGGACGTCCCGCGCGAGGAATGGGGCAACAAGGAGAATTACGGCTACGATTTCGTGCGCATCTTCTTCCCCAACGTATCGATCTTCATCGCGCCCGAAATCACCCAGGTCGCCCAGCTATTCCCAGGGCCGACGCCCGACCGTAACCGCACCGTGCTGAACTACCTGCGCCGCGATCCCGTCCGTGACGAGGCGGACCGCGAGAAGGTGGAGGCGGCAATGAACTTCTTCCGCGACGTGACCTATCAGGAGGATTACGTCATCGGGTTGGAGATCCAGAAAGGCCTGGAATCAGGCGCGCATGACGAGCTTACCTTCGGTCGCAACGAAAGGGGCAACCAGTACTTCCATGAATGGCTGAACTGGTATTTGCAGGACGACGCCTCGCTGCCCGAACCGCAAATGTAAGGCGGACGGGACAGATGGCGCGCAAGCTTTCGCTGGCTTCGGGCGTGCTGCCCGAATTCGGCGCGGTGGACGTGGTGGAGGCCGGCGCGGCGACGGGGTTCGACGCGGTCGGCCTCTGGATCGATCCGGCGCAGTGGACCGCGCAGCACAGCCGCGATACCCGTGCGGCGCTGGCGCGCACCGGGATACCGGTGCTCGATGTGGAAGTCGTGTGGATCAAGCCCGATTCCGCGCTCGACGATCATCGCAAGGTGATCGACGTGGGCGCGGATCTGGGCGCGGGGAATGTGCTTTGCGTCTCCTCCGACCCCGACCTTGGGGCGACGGCGGCGAAACTGGCTTCGCTCTGCCGTCACGCAGAGGGTTCGGGCATGCGCGTGGCGCTGGAATTCGGCATTTTTACCGAGGTGAAGAACCTGGCGCAGGCGCTGGGCGTGATCGCGCAAGTGGATCATCCGCTGGCGGCAGTGCTGGTCGATCCGATCCATGTCGACCGTTCGGGTACCAGTGTAGCGGAGATCGCCGCCATCGATCCGGCACTGCTGCCCTATGCCCAATTCTGCGATGCCCGCGCCGCGCGGCCCGATCCGGACGATTTCGCCGCCGTGATTACCGATGCGGTGGACTTGCGCGAACAGTGCGGGGAGGGGGCGCTGCCTTTGGCGGCGTTGCTGGAAGCGCTGCCGGCCGACGTGCCGCTGTCCATCGAATTGCGCTCTGCCGCACTGCGCGAGGCTTTCGCCCATCCGGTGCTGCGCGCCAAGGCGGTACTGGATGCCACGCGCGGCTGGCTGGATACCCTGGCGTGACCGTCACCGTAGTCACCTTGCTCAAGCGCCGCAAGGGCATGAGCCGCGAGGATTTTCGCATCTATTACGAGACCCACCACCGCCGCGTCGGCGAGCGGGTGCTGACCGGCTATGCCACGCGCTATGTGCGGCGCTACCTCACGCCGACCGACGGCGTGGACCAGATCTGCGATGTCGACGTCGTGATGGAGATCGACTTTCCCGACGAAGCAACGCGGGATGCCTGCTTCGCTGCGCTGGGCGATCCCGCGACGCAGGCGATGATCGCGGAGGACGAGGAACGGCTGTTCGATCGCGAACGGATCCGCACGTTCAGCGTCAGCGACGTGGCCTCGGTTCTAGGCTAGGGTGCGTGGACGGATTTGGATAGTCCGCAAGTGTCGACAAAGCGGTTAACGGTATTCAGATGGGAGAGGCTTGGCTGGCGGAGCTTTCAACGAGCATCGGCGCTCCGCGCCCTCAACCCGATTATAAGAACCTGCCGAATTACGTCGAAGCCTCCAAGTGCGTGGCTCAGTCGGTTCCGCCATGTGTTGAATGGACCTGACAGCCAACCGAGAAGATTTTACCGTTCCTTCAAGGACCTTCTTGACCTCGATTTCAAGAGCGTAGGGAAACGTAAAATATATGATGCCCTTGCGTTCACGGACCTCGCCCCTTTGTTGACTGACAATACTTCCCATAACTTTTGCGTCGTAACACTCTGCATGGGCATTGGCTGTTCCTGCGGTCAGAAGGCAGGCCGCCAGTGTCGCGGCGGATGATAAGCGGACTAGTAATCGCATCTCGGCAGCGTACCCGACCTCATGTTCGCGTCCACCCAAAAACCATCCTTCCAGCCCCGCTCAGGCTGAGCTTGTCGAAGCCCCCTAGGCTGGGCGCCGCGGCTCCCCATGCTTCGACAAGCTCAGCATGAGCGGGGTGGGTGAGGTGATGGCAACTCACCACCCATCCAAGCCATCAAATGACGTTGAATTTGTCCCCGCGACTTCGTCGCCCTTCAATCCTCGCGCGCGTCCATCGTCGTATATTCGCGGCGAGTGAACAGCCATTGCCCGTCGATCCGCGCCAGTTCGTCGGCATAGCGGCCGCGCAGGCGCATGGTCTTGCCACTGGCGGGATCGTCGAACAGTTCGGATGTGTAGGAGACCGCCGTGGCACAATCGCCCTCCACCCGGATCGTGCCGGGATGGGCGACGTAGATCATCGGTCGGCCGCCGGAAAGGCCGTAGCGCTTCATCGATTCCACCCATGCCGCGACGATGGCGGGCTTGCCGGTGTAGCCGCCCAGATCGGGGAACTCGGGCAAGGCCCAGAAGGCGTCTTCCGCCCATGTCGCGGCCCAGACTTCGGCATCGCGCGTCATCACCCCGTGGGCGTAACTATCCAACAGTTCGCGGATCAGGATGCGGTCTTCCAGCGGTCCGGTGAATGCCATGCGCGGGGTATCTCCTGCGTGTTCAATAGGGATGTGGTTCGCCGTTCCATTTGTAGAACCCGCCGGACATCGCGAGCGTCAGCCGCCCGGTCAGTTCGGCGATGCCGGCCGCGCTTTCCTGCGGCGTCAGATCCGCCTGCGGCCCGCCCATGTCGGTCTGCACCCAGCCGGGGTGGACGCTGATCGCGATGATCCCGCGATCCTGCGTGCCCAGTGCGATGGAGACCACCAGCCGGTGCAGCGCCGCCTTGGATGCGGAATAGGCCTCATATCCCGGATAGGGCCAGGTGGAGGCGCCGACCTGGCTGCCGAAGCACACCACTTTCGCGCCCGGCTTCAGGCGCGGCAGGAAGGCCTGGAACACGCGCATGGGTCCATTGACGTTGACGTTGAAGACGTTGAGCCAGTCCGCGAAATCGGCGCTTTCCAGTTCCGAGGTCACGCTGCCCGATACGCCCGCGACGTTATAAAGCACGTCGATCGCGCCGTGGCCGGTGTCAGCCGCGCCGGCTTTTACCGAGGCGTCGTCCCCCACGTCCATGGCGTGCAGGGTGACGAGGCCGCCCGAAGCCTCGGCGATATCTTGCAGCGCCGTCGCCCGCCCCGGATCGCGCAGCAGGGCGAACACGCGGTCCCCCTGCGCCAGATGCAGCTTGACGAGTTCGAGCGCGATGCCGCGCCCCGCGCCGGTGATTGCCACGTTCGCCATCAGGGCTTCCTTCCTTCGATCCAGTCGTTCAGCACTTCGTGGAAGAAGCGCACGCGGGTTTCCTGCGCCGGCAGGTAAGCGTCGGTATAGCCGCGCGAATGCATGCCTGCCTGCATTCCTTCGGCCAGTTCCATGTCCTGATAGACGATCTGCCCGGCCAGTTCAGGAATCCCCCGACCGCCGTCGAAATCGCGGTGTTCGCAGGCGGCCGCCTCGCGCAGCGGGCGGGGGCCGGCCATCACCGATTCCACCACATCCTGCCCCGCCACCGGAAAGGCCATGCACCACAGATCGAAGAAGCATTTCTCCGGATCTTCGGGATGCGGTTCGGACCGGAACAGCACCAGATTGTCCGGCAGGAAGCTGATCGTCACATTGGGGAAGATCACCGTGTGCGGGCTGTCGGTAATCTCCTCCTCATCCATGTGTTCGTAATGGAGATAGCCGCGCGCCTTCCAATCGCGCTTTTTCGCGGCCTTCAGGTCCAGCCAGCCCTGCATCGCCATGTCCTCGTAAGAGGCATAGCCGTCCGGATCGATGCCCCAGTGCTGGAGGATCAGCTTGTAGGGATGCGGCAGGTCGTCCGGCAGCCGGTCGGACAGCGATGGGCGCATCGGCTGCACCGTGCGGCCATGCCCGGCGGGCCACATCTCGTGCCGGGCGGTGTCGACGTCCTGATCGATCCACGGCGGCACTTGCGGATGGGCGGTGCGGGTGTGGTAGCTTTCCGAGAAGTTGTCGGTCACGAACTTCCAGTTGGCATTCAGCGCGATGCGATACCAGGCGACGCGGACGGCAGTTTCCATCGGATAGCGCGCGTAGACGTCGGGCAGGGGGGCCAGATATTCGCGCAGACCCGGTCCCTCCTTCGCCATCGTGTACCAGACGAAGCCACCCCAGCTTTCGCAGCGCAGTTCCTTCAGCGAGAGCTTGCCGCAGGGGCTGCCTTGCGGGAAATCGCCTTCGTCCTGCACCTGGATCAGCGCGCCATCCAGCGCATAGCGCCAGCCGTGGTAGGGGCAGGAAATCGTGTCGACGGAGGACATGCCGCGCACCAGCCGCATGCCGCGATGGGCGCAGGAATTGTAGAAGGCGCGGACGGAGCCGTCCTCCTGCCGGATCGCGATCACCGATTCCTTCATGAAATCATGCACCATGAAGTCGCCGGCTTCCGGAATGTCGGCCAGGCGCCCGGCGATGTGCCAGATGCGGGTCCAGAGCCCGTCCCATTCCTTCTGTGCGAAATCGCGGGCGTAGTAGCGGTCCCCCGTGATCGGATCGCCGCGCAAGTTGCCGGGATCGCGGCCGTCGAGCGGCGCCATGGCCTCCGCAGGCTTGTTCATGCCGGTTGCACTCCTGTCCCCGTCTTTTCGATTCTTTCGCCGCAAGTCTGCGGGCGGGGCAGGGGCGGGGCACCTGTCACTTGTGCGAGAAAGCCGGACGCGCTGCCGGTTTTCATCTGGCCGGTTTTCTTTCAGCTGCGCTCGTTCAGATCCTGCATGGTGCGCGCGGCGAAGCGGCGCAGGCGGTCCATCCGGTCGCCGTCGCCGAAGATCGGCCGGTGCAGCAGCATGCCCATGTGCATGGCGCTGGTGAAATCGTGCGCCAGCTTCAGGTTCTCCCAATCGTCGCGCCATTGGGGGAATGCCTCGATCATCTCGCTCATCCAGATTTCGTCGTAGCGGCGGGCGACCGGGGCGAAGATCGCCGCCAGTTCGCCATCGGTCCGCGCGGCAACGGCGAGTTCCAGCCAGGCGGCATAATCGCGCGTCTGCACGGAACGCCAGTGCGCCTCGCACGCCAGTTCGATCTTCGGTTCGCTGGCGCGGTGGGCAAGCGCGTTCAGGTAATCGTCCAGAAAGGCGCGCATCCGGTGGTAGACCGCATGGTCCAGCACGGCGGCCACCAGCGCCATGCGTGAAGGGAAGTGGTGGTGCATGGCCCCGCGCGAAACGTCGCAGCGGGTGGCGACGGCGGCGGTGGTGAGGCCGGGATAGCCATGCTCCACCAGACAGTCGATCGCGGCCGAGACCAGCCGCTCGCGCATCCGCGCGCTCTTGCGCTGCTGCCACTTGGCCGGCGGCTCGGCGTGGATTTCCGGGGCCAGGGCGCCCAGGATGCGGTCCTGAAGGGTCTCGCTGTTCATGGCCTCTCCTTGGCGGGAAGGCTGCCTGCCAATGCCGTCCAGCGCCACCTAGCCTTAGTCGCAGGTGAGGAAGACTGCCGCCTCATACCATAAAACCGGCAGGTGAGTCGGTTTCCGATTTGCCGGACCCTCAAGACACGCCGCGAAGCGTGCAGGGGCGGAGAGGAAGGCAGACCATGACCGAGGCGCAATTGGCGCAGGAATTCGATCTCGCCGCGCAAGTGCGCGACCTTGCCGCGCGGCGCGACATTGCCGAAGCCGCGCACCGCTACATGCGCGGGCTGGACCGGCTGGACGCGGCGCTGCAGCGCCGGGCTTTTCACGACGATGCCGTGGTGGACTGCGGGCTGATGCAGGGCAGCGTCGATGAGTTCGTGGCCTTCTGTCAGGACTTTCTGGGCACCATGGAGGCGACGCACCATCTGCTGGGCCAGCACCGCATCGAGGTTTCGGGAGAGACCGCGCGGGGAGAGGCTTATTTCCAGGCCTGGCACGGCGTGCGCGAAGAGGGCGGCGGCGTGCGGGACCTGTTCGTCGCCGGACGATATCTTGACGAATATGCCTGCCGGAACGGCGAATGGCGCATCACCGCGCGCCTGCTGGTGACCGACTGGGTCAAGGACGATCCCGGCTCACTCGATTTCTTCGCCGCCAATCCCGGCGTCGTGCGCGGCGGCCGTCGCGGCAGCGATCCCAGCGACATCGACTCCAGCCAGACAGGAGCGCGTTCATGAACGTCCAGAGCAAGGTTTCCCGCTACTCGCAGGAATTCGATCCGCCGGTGCGCGGGGACACGATCACGGCGGACCGCTACATCTCCAAGGAGTGGATGGCGGGTGAGATGAAGAACCTTTGGCCCAAGGTCTGGCATCTTGGCGGCGTGCTGGCCGATCTGGAGGAGCCGGGCGACGTGATCCGGCACAATTTCGGCAAGGAATCGGTGATCATGGTGCGGCAGGAGGACGAGTCCATCCGCGCCTTCTACAACTCCTGCCCGCACCGGGGGAACCGGCTGATCCTGGCCGACGTGACCAGCGTGCCGCGCATCACCTGCGGTTATCACAACTGGACATACGACCTGGGCGGCACCTTGATCAAAGTGCAGGACCCGGACGATTTCGAGGGCGGCAGCCCTTGCGGCAAAGTCCACCTTTCCGAACTGCGCTGCGAGACCTGGGGCCCCTTCGTGTTCTGGTGCATGGACGATGACGTCGCCCCGCTGCACGAATGGCTGTCCCCTTTTCCCGAGCGTCTGGCCGGTTACGGCATAGACAACTGGGTGCGCGTGCTGAACCTCTCTGCCGACTGCGAATTCAACTGGAAGATCATCCGCGACAATTTCAACGAGAGCTACCACCTGCCCACCATCCACCCGGAACTGGCGACCTTCATCAATGACGGGCTGCCGGATACGCTGTTCGAGATGTATCCGTCGGGCCATAACTCGATGTGGATGAAGGGCCATCAGGCCACCACTCGCGTCGACTATCACACCACCGAAGTGCCCGCCCCGCTGGACCAGATCGCGCAGGCCTGGGGCATCGATCCGGCCGATTATGCAGGCCATACCGGAGACTTGCGCGCGGCGGTGATCGAAGCGAAGCGGCGGCTGGGGCCGGAGCGGGGCTTTGCCAATTATGCGCAGATGAGCGACCAGCAACTGGTCGATTATTTCCACTGCACGCTGTTTCCGAACCTGACGCTGACCATGAGCCCGGAACAGCTTCAGGTGCTGCGCACCGAACCGCATCCCACCGATCCCGAGAAGTGCGTGTTCCAGCATTGGTGCCTCTATCCGCCGATCGCGGGCATGCGCGAGGTGGAAACGCCGGTGGGCACGGTGCCGCTGCGCCACGATGCCGTCGCGCGGCATTCGGTCTATGGCGACGGCGTCTCGCTGGGCTTCGTGGCGGATCAGGACTTGTCCATCGGCACCAGCCAGCAGCAGGGCCTCAATTCGCGCGGGTTCAAGGGCTGCATCCTGCCGGGCCAGGAAAAGCGCGTGCAGCGGTTCCACGAATTGCTGAACGACATGGTGCAGGGGTGATCCCTTGCCCTATCGAGGATCGGCTGGCGATCCAGGACCTTATCGTCGCCTATGCGCACGCCGTGGACAGCCTGCATGACATCGACGGGATATGCGATGTCTTCGTGGAGGATGCGGTGTTCGACCTTTCGGGCATCGGCTTTCCCAACCTTGTCGGCCGGGCGGCGATCGGGGCGTTCTTCGAGAATACCTTCGCGGCGATGGCTGCCCATGCGCATTACCTGACGAACTTCGCGATCACCGCTTATGAGGGCAATCGGGCCTCCATCCGCGCTTATGTGATCGGCATGGGGCGGTATCGGGCGGGCGGCGGGATTACCGTCCACGGGCGGTATTATTTCGACGTGGCGCGCACGGCGGCGGGGTGGAAGGCCGCGCGTTATACGATGGACTTCTTGATCCCGCCGGAGGGGTGAGGGAGCGCGAAGCCGTCCGTGAGCTGCTGACCGGCACACGCGGCACGCTGCACCCCGTATAACAACGCCGCAATCCAAAACCTCGTCGCCCCCGCGAAGGCGGGGGCCCCGCTTTCCTTCGCGCCACGGCTCAAGAACAAGCGGGATCCCCGCCTTCGCGGGGATGACGAGAAGGGGGGGTGGGAGTTGTGGCGTGGGCGGCGTTGGCGTTTGTGGGCGCGCGAGGTGTACGAGCCCTACAACGTCACCCCGAAAATCTCCTTCCGCGGCCAGCCCTCCTCGTCATAGACCGGCTCGATCCCGGCGACGGAATAGATCTGCACCGCAAAGCCCGTCAGCTCGTATTCGCCAAGATGCGCGCGCATCGCTGCATAGGAGGCATGCGCGAAGTGGCCCAGCAGGTCGCGCTCGCTGTCCCATTCCTCGTAGACATGGATCACGCCGGGATCGAGCGGATCGACCGCCCAGTTGTAGGCGGTGCAGCCGTGTTCCTCCCGGCTGGAGGCGATGTGCTGCGCGCCGCCTTGGATGATGGCGGCGCAAAGGGTGTCGTCGCCCGCGAAGCGGAGCGTTCCGGCCACGATGATGCGCATTGGGGGTCCTTTCAGGCAATCGGCCGGATCAGCGGCGTCTCGTGGATTTCCAGGATTTCGAAGACGTTGCCGAAGAAATCCCGGCAATAGGTGCCCGCATAGCCGTGCTTGGTGCCGTCCGCGTCGGTGGTGATCGTTGCCAGTTCGGGCGGGGCGTGGACGGGCAGGCCCGCTGCCACGATCCGCTCGTGCACGGCGGCGAGGTCCTCTACTTGCAGGGCGATATGCGTGTAGCCGAATTCGTTGACGCCCCGGCGCGGATCCTGCGGCTGGCTCTGCTTCGGCGCGGTATATTCGAAGCACTCGATCTGCACATTGCCCAGCCGGCAGAAGAACTGCTCCGCCGCGCTGCCTTCCAGACCGACGATCTGGTCGATGAAGGGATTGTCCGCCCAGCGCAGCGGCTCCACTTCCTCCACCGCGCCCAGGATATCGAGGTAGAAGTGCCGCGCCTTGGCCAGATCGGGCACCGAGACGCCGATGTGGTGGACGCCGATCACGCCGGGAAGAGGGCCGCTCATGCCGCTACCGTGCTTTCCGCGCCGACATTGCGCTGTGCGGCGTGCCGGCCGGCAAGGTAACCGAAGACCATGCCCGGCCCCAGCGTGCCGCCGCCGCCGCCGTAGGTCATGCCCATCATCGATCCCATGGCATTGCCTGCCGCGTAGAGGCCCTCGATCGGCTTCAGGTCCACGTCCAGTACGCGGCCGAGCGTGTCCGTCTTCGGCCCGCCCTTGGTGCCCAGCGCGCCGGACTTGACCTCGGCCGCGTAGTAGGGGCCGCCCTCGATCTTGCCGAGCGTGGCCTCCTTGCGGCCCTTGCGGTCGGGATCGCCCCAATAGAGGTCGTAGTAGCTATCGCCCCGGCCGAAATCCGCGTCCTTGCCGGTGTCGACCATCTTGTTCCAGCGTTCGACCGTGGCCTCCAGCGCGCCTTCCGGAATGCCCAGCTTGTCCGCGAGTTCGGCAAGGGTATCGCCGCGCGCGATCCAGTCGGCGGGTTCGCGCTTGTGCTCGCCGTCGCCCACGCCGATCAACTGCGTGTCGAGGAAGCCCCACTTGTCGTAGAACGTCTGGTTGAACAGGCACCAGGCCGGAAGATTGGCCCAGGAGCAGGAATTGAGATCCTGCACATGGAACGCCGCGCCGAAGGCGTTGTAGTTCGCCGCCTCGTTGGTGAAGCGCTTGCCCGTGCGATTGACCATGATGGTGCCGGGCAGCGTCCGTTCCCCGGTGAACAGCATCCGGCCCATTTCGTTGAGCGGGGCCTCCACCACCGGCATCCACCACGCTTCCCGCATGGAGGAGAGCATGGCGCCGGCCTTCATCGCCATGCGCAATCCGTCGCCGGTATTGGTGCGGATCGAGACGGGGGAGGTCAGCGGGCCGCGCAGGAAGGCGGCCTTGAACGCCTCGTTATGTTCGAAGCCGCCGGTTGCCAGCATGACGTTGGGCGCGTCGATCAGGGTGCCGTCGTCCAATTCCACGCCCTTGGTTATGCCGTCCTCGATCCGCAGTTCCTTGCCGCCGGTGCCCAGCAGGAATTCCACGCCCCGGTTCAGACAGCCGCGCAGCAGACGGCCGACGAGGGCGTGGCCCAGCCCGCGCTCGTCATTGTCGGCCCGGCGCTTGGCCTCGGCAGGGTCCAGCGGATCGGGCACGGCCTGCGCCAGCGAGGTTTCGCCCACGGTGAAATAGACGTGCGGCCAGTAATAGGGGGAGACTTCCACCCGGTCCCGCCATTCGCCGAGATCACCGTAGGGATAGACCGCGCATTCCAGCGTGCGGCCCCCGCGCGATGCCGCGCCGGGCTGTTCGGGGTGGTAGTCTGGGAAATCGGGCACCACCATGAACTTCACCGGCGTGCGGTCTTCCAGGAAGGCCACCATCTCGACGCCGCCGTCGATATAGGCTTCTGCCATCTGCGGCTCGATCAGGCCGTTGGACATGGAGGCGAGGTAGGTCAGCGCCTTTTCGCGGCTGTCCTCCTTGCCGAAGGCCTGTTGGTGCGGGTTGCAGGGAATCCAGATCTGCCCGCCGGACCAGGCCGAAGTGCCGCCTAGCTTCTGCCCCTTTTCGATCACGAGAACTTTCGCGCCATGTTCGGCCGCGGTCAGCGCAGCCGTCAGCCCCGCCGCGCCCGAACCGAGCACGACGAGATCGTATGCCTTGTTGCTCATTGTCTCTCTCCCGATGGCCTCTTCAGGGCCTCATGAAATCAGACCTGACTAAAGCCTCCGTCCATCACGAGTTCGTCGCAGGTCATGAAACTGGATGCCTCGCTGGCAAGGAAGACCACGCCGCCCGCCATTTCCTCCGGCCGGCCGAGGCGGCCGATGGGGTGGGTGGTGTTCATCGCCGCCAGCGAAGCCTCGCGCGAGGGCGAGGCGCCGAGTTCGACGTAGCGGTCCATGATCGATGCCAGCATCGGCGTCTCGATCCCGCCGGGGTGCACCGAATTGACGCGGATGTTGTACTTCAGCGCCGCGAATTCGGCGCCCAGGCACTTGGACAGCATCTTGATGGCCGCCTTGCTGACGCAATAGGCCGCATTGAACGCCGCACCGCGCAGGCCGCCGACGCTGGAGAAGTTGATCACCGAAGCCCCGCCCTTGCGCGCCTTGCCCCCGGCCTTCAGCAGATCGAGCAGGATCTGCGTGCCGATGATGGCGGAATCGACGTTGATCGCGTTGACCCGGTGGAATTCGGAAAGCGGCGTATCCTCGAACTTGGTGACGATGGAAAAGCCCGCGTTGTTCACCAGCACGTCCAGCCTGCCGTAGTTTTCCCGCACCAGCGCCTCCACCGCGCGCCAGTCAGCCTCGCTGGTGACGTCGTGCTTCAGATAGTGGTCGGCGCCTTCGATCGCGGCGTCGTCCTTCAGGTCGGTGGCGATCACGGTGGCGCCGGCGGCCTTCATGGCCTTCACGATCTCTCGCCCGATGCCGCCTGCGGCTCCGGTGACGACGGCGATGGTGTCGGGGAGGGCGCCGGGTGAGGTGGGGGTCATGCTTGGTGTTCCTCTATGTGTTCGGTTGCGCCCTGCGCGCAGGGGGCTTCGACAAGCTCAGCCTGAGCGGGAATGGGGGCATGGAACCAGGACCGCTTCCTGAATGGGACAGGGGAGTATTGAACAAACCCCGCTCACCCTGAGCTTGTCGAAGGGTCAGGCCAAACCTCGGGCCCTCAGCAAACAAGGCACCACGCATCGTCACTGCGCGGTCCAGCCGCCATCCACGACCAGTTCCGCGCCGGTCATGTAGGAACTGTCGCTGGAAGCGAGGAAGAACACCGCGCTGGCGAGTTCGGACGGTTCGGCCAGCCGGCCCATCGGCGTCTTGCCGGACATCAGATCCACCAGATCCTGCGGCTTTTCCGCAACGCCCTTGTCCACCCAGCGCTGGAAGCCTTCCTTCAGCAGCGGCGTCATCACGAAGCCGGGATGCAGCGAATTGGCGCGGATCGGCATCTGCTTGCCGGCGAATTCCAGCGCGATGGACTTGGTGAACAGCCGCACCGCACCCTTGCTGGCGTTGTATCCGGAAACCTCGCTCATGCCGACAAGGCCCATGATCGAACTGACGTTGATGATCGAGGCGCCGCCCGCCACTTCCGCCCCGCTCGTGGCCATCAGCGGCACGAACGTGCGCACACCCAAGAATACGCCGTCGACATTGATGCTCATGATCCGCCGCCAGCCTTCCAGAGAGGTTTCGGCAACCGGGCCGGTCAGATCGATGCCTGCGTTGTTGACCAGGATGTGCAGCTTGCCGTGCCGCTGGGTGACGGCATCCAGCACTGCCTGCCAGTCATCTTCGCTGGTGACGTTGGCGCGCACATAGCTGGCCGCCTGACCCAGCCGGCCGAGCGTCTCACCCACAAGCGGGCTGTCCTGCGCTTCCAGATCGGTCAGCACCACTTCCGCGCCTTCGGCCAGAAAGCGCTCCACACAGGCCAGCCCGATGCCGCGAAGGCCCCCCGAAACGAGCGCCACGCGGCCCTTCAGCCGCTGCGAACCCAGATCGCTCATACGCCCATCATCCCTGCCGTGGTTGCCCCGTCGATCACGTATTCGCTGCCGGAGACGAACTGCGATTCGTCCGATGCGAACCACGCCACCAGCCCGGCGATCTCGTCCACTTGGGCCATGCGGCCCAGCGGCGACATGCCTTCGTAGGCGGCGCGCGTGGCCACCGGATCGCCGGAAGTTTCGATCAGGTTGCGGATCATCGCGGTCTCCACCACGCCGGGCAGGATCGCGTTCACGCGAATGCGGTACTTGCGGTTGCCCGCGTGGACCGCCGCCGATTTCACCAGCGCGACGACTGCCGCCTTGGACACCGAATAGGCCACGAAATTGCCCATCGCCCGATGCGCGTTCATGGAGGAGTTGACCAGGATCGATCCTGCTGCCCCGTCCGGATTGCGGGCCATCAGCCGCATCGCGTGCTGCACGGTGAGCATCGCGCCGGTCTGGTTGACGCCGATGACGTTTTCCCAGCCCTCCAGCGTGATATCCTCCACGCTGCCGTCGCCGTGCTCGGTGCCGGCATTGGCGAAAGCGAAGTCCAGCCGGCCATAGTCGGCGGCGATCCGGGCGGAAAGCGCATCCCACGCGGCACCGTCGCGCACGTTGTGGCTGACGAATTCGGCCCCGGTCGCGGCGCAAACCTCGTCCGCGGCGCTGCGGTTGGATCCGGTGAATATAACACGCGCGCCTTCCGCGCAGAGCCGCCGCACCGCACCCGCGCCGATGCCGGATGTTCCTCCGGTGACCAGCGCCACCTTGCCTTCAAGCCGCTTCACGGCATTCTCCCGTCTTATGCGTTGCTTCGAACATGGCCGATCTTCGCCGGGGGGCAACCTATGATTAGAGCAAGGTGACTTCGCCTTCCCACCGGTCCAGACATGCCCCAAACAGGGAAAAACGAAACAGGTTGGGAGACCTTGGACCGATGGCCGAACGTGACCCCGAATTGGGCTCTACGCTGGGAGAAGACCGCAGCGAGGGTATCAGCTGGGCCGAACTCATGGCGCAGGATTCGCGGGCGGCCCCCGCGATCCTGACGCAGGAGAGCTACACTTATCGCGGGTCAGACCCGATCCCCGCCGCCCGCTACACCAGCGCCGAATTCGCGAAGCTGGAGCGGGAACGGATGTGGCCCTACGTCTGGCAGTTCGTCGCGCGGGAGGAAGACCTGCCGGAGCCCGGCGACTTCATCGTCTATGAGAACGCGGGCCGGTCCTACCTCGTCAGCCGGCAGGACGATGGATCGATCCGCGCCATGCACAACGTCTGCCTCCATCGCGGCCGCAAGCTGCGCACGGAGGAAGGCCATGCGGACAAGTTCGTCTGCCCGTTCCACGGCTTTGCGTGGAAGAAGGACGGCAGCTTCGATTCCATGCCATGCCAGTGGGACTTTCCGCATCTGGCGGAACAGAACCTCGACCTGCCGGAGGCCGAAGTGGGCCGCTGGGCGGGCTATGTCTTCATCCGCGAGGAGAAGGGCGGGCCCAGTCTGGAGGAATTCCTGGCCCCGCTGCCCGAGCACTTCAAGCGCTGGCGGCATGAGGAATGCGCCAGCGTCATGCGCGTGGCCAAGGAAGTGCCGGCCAACTGGAAAGTGGTGATGGAGGCCTTCATGGAGGCCTGGCACACCATCGTCACCCACCCGCAGCTGCTGCCGTTCACCGGCGATTCCAACGCCGCCTACTGGACCTGGGGGGACAATGTGAACGTCAACCTTGTCCCCTTCGGCGTGATGAGCCCGCATATCGAACAGGGTCAGGGAGAGCAGTGGATCGTCGACGAGTTCATCAAGTACAACGGCCGCTCCGGAGACAATTACGAGGGCGAGGCCTCGGCCAATCCCATGGCGATCCGGGTGCCCGAAGGCGTCACCGCCCGCGCCGCGCTGGGCGCGGCGATGCGCGCCGCCTATACAGAGAGCACCGGCTACGACCATGCCGAGGCGACCGACGCGGAGCTGCTGGACGCGCTGGTCTATAACGTCTTCCCCAACTTCGCGCCCTGGGGCGGGTATATGCCGAACATCGTCTACAACTGGCTGCCGGGTAAGACGCCGGACACTTGCGTGATGGAAGTGCGCATTCTGGCGCGCATTCCCAAGGGCCAGCCGATCCCGCGCGGCGCGCCGCTGAAGATGCTGCGGCTGGACCAGAAGTGGACCGAGGCGCCGGAGCTGGGCATTCTGGGCGATGTGTTCGAACAGGACATGGACAACCTGCCCTTCGTTCAGGAGGGGCTGCATGCCTCGAAGACGGGCAAGGTGAACCTGGGCAACTATCAGGAAATCCGCATCCGCCAGTTCCAGGATACTTTGATGAAGTACATCGACGGCGAACTGGGCCAGACCACGCCCGAAGGGATGGCCTGACCGCATGAGCGAAACCGCTGAAAGCCGCCCGCCGCGTATCGACTGCGTGTTGATCTGCGGCGGGGTCTGGCACGACATGGACTTCGCCCGGCTGGAACTGCTGAAGCTTCTGGCCGAGGATCCTTCGGTGCGCACCCGCGTGTTCGAGGATTACGAGAACCTCGACGCTATCCGCTCCGCCCATGTGTTGATCACGTATACCTGCGACGTCACGCCATCGCTGGCGGCGCAGGAGGTGCTGCGCGACTGGCTTTCCGCCGGCGGGCGCTGGTACGCGCTTCACGGCACCAATTCGGTGCTGCGCCTGCTGGAGAACGGTCCCAATGCCGGGCTATGGGATGCGCCGCGCTGGACCCCGCTGTTCATGGACCTGCTGGGCAGCCAGTTCGTCAGCCACCCGCCGATCGCGCCCTATACCGTCACCGTCGCCGATCCCGGCCATCCGCTGGTAGAGGGGATCGAACCGTTCGAGACGACCGACGAACTCTACCACATGGAATGCCATGGCGACCTGCATGTGCTGCTGGAAACCGAATGCACAGAGGAAGGCACCGGCTTCGTGGAGGCGGCGCAGGCCATCGGCACGCATCCGGTGATGTACATCAAGCAGCATGGCAAGGGCGCGGTGCTCTACAACACGCTCGGCCATTGCCGGGGGCATTACGACTTGCAGCCCATGCTGGACTGGTGGCCGACGGTGGACCGCTGTGCCTGGGACTTGCCGGTGTTCTACGATCTGCTGCGCCGGGGAATCGGCTGGATCAAGCGCCGGGAGAAATAGCGGCTAGAGAAGGAAGCGGGGCCCCCGCCTGCGCGGGGGCGACGGGTGTTTGGGCGGGGCGGATTCCAATATCAACGCAATTGCCCGTTTTGCGTCCAGCACACCCCATCAAACATCACCTCGTCGCCCCCGCGGAGGCGGGGGCCCCGCTTGTGCTTTTTCCCCCTCCACACTCAGTTCAACAACCGCGCATAACGATCCAGCGCCGCTTCCGGTCCTTCCGGCCAGCGGGAAAGCACCAGCAACCGCTTGTGGCCCGCACCGATCGCCAGTTCGTCGGTCACGCCCATGCCGCCGTGGAACTGCACCATCTCATGCGCCAGCACGATCGACGCCTCGCTGATCCACGCGCGCGCGCCGCTCACCGCCTCGGCAAAGCGGTCCCCGCCCCAGGAGACGAGCGCCAGGTTCAGCAGGGCCCGGCTCTGCTCGATGGCGGCATATTGCGCGACCATGCGGTGCTGGATCGCCTGGAACGAGCCCAGCGCCGCGCCGAACTGGTCGCGCGTGCGGACATAGTCCAGCGTGTCGTGGAACATGCGCTCCATGATGCCCAGCGCCTCGGCGCAGCGGGCCAGAGCGGCGACCTGTTGCGCCTCCTCGATAGCGGCAAGGCCGCCGTCCAGCCGGTGGCTCTCGGGCACGGAGACACCCTGCAGGATCAGCGAGGCGGCAATCGACCCGTCCGCCAGCGGCCACTCGCGGCGGCATAGGCCAGGTGTGTCGGCAGGCACGAGGAACAGCGCAACGCCCTCCGCATCCGTGGGCGCGCCGGACAGGCGGGCGGAGACGAGATAGCCGTCCGCCCCGCCGCCGGCGATGGAATAGGGCTTCACCCCGTCCAGCCGATAGCCGCCGTTATCAGGCACGGCTGCGGTCTCCACCCATGCCATCCCGTCCCGCGCTTTCGCTTCGGCGTGGGCGAGGGCGAGGCGTTTTTCGCCCGTCAACAGCCCGTCCAGCCATTCGTCCCGCAGCGCCTCCGGCGCGGTGAGCGCGAAAAGGCGGCCGGCCAGTACCGAAGCCTCGGCCAGCGGCTCCACCACCATGCCGCGTCCCAGCGCCTCGAACACCGTGGCGATGCCGGTGGCGTCGAGGCTGAGGCCGCCCAGTTCTTCCGGAAACGGCGCCGCAATCAGGCCCAGTTCGCCCAACAGCGCCCAGTTCTTGCCCGAAAACCCGCTCGGTTCCGCCAGGAACGCGCGGCGCGTGGTGTGGTCGTAAGTATTGGTGACGAAGCGCTCGGTCAGCGCCTTGAGCATTTCCTCGTCTTCGCTGAGATCGAAATTCACATGCCTCTCCCGTCTGTCACACGGGTGTAGCACCTGCCGTGGGACCATCTCCGCTGGGCAAAAGGCTAGTGTGTAAAAGGCTAGGGCAGAACGAGCCGTTTTTCGGCTTTCGGACAATTGTGCACCCCGGCGGGACGCGTTACGCTCTGTCCCAAGAGAGGAAAAACATGTCGCTGTTGTCACAGGAAAACATAGACGCCGTGCGCGTCTCCTCGCCGGCTGACATCCGCCCGGCGGCGGAGGCTCTGCACAAGATCGCCATGGACCTTGGGTACAGGGCCGCGCCCGCGCACGACATTGCCGACAAGCGCACCCCCGTCGATGGCGAGGGCAAAGTGCTGGCCATCGAAGTGTTCGGATGGGGCGATGACGAGCGGGTGTGGTGGCGCAATTCGCGCATCGCGCTCGATTCCCCGCTGACGACGGCGTGCCGCTTCGAGAGCCAGCCGTTCTGGGCCAATGCGCAGGGCTTTCGCACGCGTGAACCGAACGCCTACCTGCAGTCGATCGACATCGCCAATTTCGAACAGCGCGCCATGACCCGCGCCTGCATCGCGGTGCCGGTGCACCTACCGTTCGGCCAGATCGGTGCGGTGAGCTTCAACCCGCTGGACAAGGACCGGACCGACCTTTCGGAAGATTTCCTGCGCCTGTCGGACGCGCTGGGGCTCTATGCCCGCACGTTCATTGCGACTTACATTCAGGTGATGGGCTCCACCCAGGCGCTGCCGCCGGAATCGCGCCTGTCCAAGCGCGAAGTGGAATGCCTGCGCTGGGCGGCGATCGGCAAGACCGATCTGGAAATCAGCATGATCATGTCCCGCAGCCGCGCCACCGTGCGCTTCCACATCCACAACGCGGCGACCAAACTGAACGCGGTGAACCGCAGCCAGACGGTCTTCAAGGCAGCGCAACTGGGGTACATCTCGCTGCATAACTAGGGCTTGATCCAAAGCGTGTGAACGGGGGCGGATGGCACCTTTGCGCGATTTTCGCACGGAAGCGGGCGTTCCGGATGCGCCAACAAAGCGGACATGACCGCAATTAAAAGATTCCGGACGATCTCATCACCAGACGGGACTGATATTAACCAAGTCCAACTATCGCCTCATCACAGCGCAAACAATTTGTGATGAAGGAACAGGGATGAGCGGCAAGGTTTGGATTAGCATCGCGCCAGGCCATGTTAGTAATATGCGTCCCTTTGTGAGCAGTATTGCCGTCGACGACATCGATCGAAACCGTAATGGCGAGCCACTACCGGCGGATTCCTTCCCAACCGAAATATGGGGCATGGCAAAGGCGCGGGAAGGCAATTATAATCTCCCGGATGTTTGCAGGCTAGGCGGACCTTGGGTTGTCAGGGAGACAACTGCCGATGTCCTCCGGCAGTTCGATTTGGGTGAAGGAGGTCTTTACCCGGTTAGAGTGCTCAAGAAAGATCAGCGTACACCGGTCGAAGGGGAATGGTCCTGCCTCAATTTCGGTAACAAGAAGGTCGCTTTCTTGTTAGATGAATCGGAGAATGCCAGTGAAGGCTACATCCGCAAGGGTGAAAAGGGATGGCTTCCTGGATGGTCGCTAAAGGATAACCAGTTCGCAGTTTCTTCAGTTGCTCTTGAAGGTCCCGACATCTGGGTAGACACTAACGTTGGTGACGCATTTTTCGTCAGCGACCAGCTTTGCAGAGCCTTGAAAAAAGCAAAGGCCGACAAAGGTTTCTTTTTCAAGAAGTGCCGAGTCATTTGACGCCGCCTTATCGTTTTCCCTAAAGGCAGCGCAATTCCGCTAAGAATTGCGCTGCGCGCGGCGTTCGAGGTGTCCACACTTTGGGATACGTACCAGATGCTGTCGTACTGCGAATGGGCTCGACAGCCTCCCAAAGTGGGTTTTCCCACAAAACGGGAACGTCCGCTTACCCCAACAAAGCCGACTCTCCGCCGCATTGATGCGCTGCCAGAAAGCCGACAGTCATTCAGCGTCGGAATTTGATCATGCGCCCGGAGATCGAGCTAGAACGTAATCCGGTCCTCCAGCATCAGCTTCGCGCCGCGCAGGCCCAGTGCCATGGCGGGGGCGTTGGTGTTGCCCGTTACGTGGCCCGGCATCACCGAACAGTCCGCCACCCGCACGCCGGTCACGCCATTTACCCGCAGGCGCGGATCGACCACCGCTGCCGGATCGCTGCCCATGCGGCAGGAGCGGATGGCGTGGAGGCCGCAACTGGACAGGCGGCGGAACGCGGCGAGGATGGCCGCGTCGCTGTCGATGTCTGCGCCGGGCACCAGTTCCGCGCCCACCATCTGTCCCAGCGGTGCCTCGGCCATGAAAGCGCGCATCTTGCGCACCAAGGCGACGGCGGAGCGGCGATCGTGCTCGGTCGTCAGGAAATTGTGGCGGATGTCGGCAAGGTCGCCGGAGTTCGGGCCGGTTGCCCGCACCGCGCTCTCGCTGGTGAGGCGCAGCAACTGGCCGTAGATGGTGACGCCGGGACGCGGGTCGATCTTGTCGAGCGGGACCGGGTCCTTGTCATCGCCGACCTTGAAAGTGTAGCCGCCCAGATAGAACTGCGCGTCCGTCCGCCCGTCGGGATGGGCGACATTGCAGAACGCGCCGACCTCGAAAGGCCCGGTTGCCAGCACGCCGTCATGTCGCAGCAGATAGCGCAGCATGGCCATGGCCGCGCCCACGCCGAAGAAGCTGCGGTTGGTGCCGCGCCCGTGCTCCAGTCGGTAGGGGATCGAGATCGACAGGTGCTCGATCATCCGTTCCCCCACGTCGGGCGAATGGACGAGCGGGGCGATCCCCGCAGCCTTCAGCCTTTCGGCATCGCCGATGCCGGAGCGCTGGAGCAGCAGCGGGCTTTCCATCGCGCCGGCGCTCACGACGATCTCCCCGCAGCAGGCGAAGTGTTGCGGTGCGCCGTTCACCACCGCGTCGATCCCCGTGGCGCGGGTGCCGTCGAACACGATCCGCTCCGCCAGGGCGCCGGTCACCACCGTCAGGTTCGGCCGTCCGCGTGCTGCCGCCAGATAAGTCCGTGCCGAGGATTCGCGGCGGCCATTTCGGATGTTGTGGCTGTAATAGCCGACGCGTGGGCCGGCCGCCGCGTTGAGGTCGTCCACGCGGCGCAGGCCCAGCGCTTCGCCGGATTCGATCATGCGCTCTGCCAGCGGGTACGTGTAGCAGGCGGGATCGACGTGGACGAGGCCGCCGCTGCCGCGCATCAGGGAAGCGCCCGCCGCGTGGTCCTCCAGTTCCACGAAGGCGGCCGTCATGCTCGCGCCGTTCCAGCCGGTGGCGCCCGCGTCGCTTTCCCAGGCGTCGTAGTCGGTCGGTTCGCCCCGGCTCCAGATCATGCCGTTGATCGAGGATGAGCCGCCAAGGCCCTTGCCCCGGATCCAGACTTCGCCGCCCGCCTCGTTCGCGCCTTCCTCGCGCGGCTGACTGACCGGATAGGCCCACATGTGTTCGGGCTTCTTCACCAGCTTGGCCACGCCTTTGGGCAGGGTGACCCAGAAGCTGTCGTTCGCGCCGCCTGCCTCCAGCAGCAGCACTTGCGCGCGGCCGTCCGCGCTCAGCCGTTCCGCCATGACGCAGCCGGCCGAACCGGCGCCGACGATGATGTAGTCCCAGCTTTTTGCCATGGCTTCGTTCTCCCGCCCCACTGCGTCGCACGAACTGGCACATTGGCTACCCTAGCGTTTTGGTGAGTCACAAAGCCGGGGCGGGCACGCTTAAATCATTCACATCAACGGACTCGAAAGCCGAGAGATGGGGAGAACGATGCGCGCCATTGCCGAAGGCCTGTTCACCGACGAAACGCCGCCCCGGCTGCTGGGCGGCCGTGAGCGGACCACCGGGCGCGTGGTGTTTCCCTGCCCTGCCGGCGACGCCTGCGACCCCGTGCCGCTGGCGCGCGAGGGCCGGCTCTGGTCCTACACCGTGCAGCGCTATCGCCCCAAGACGCCGCCCTATGCCGGGCCCGAGGCCTTTGCGCCGTGGATCGTCGCCTATGTCGAGCTGCCGGGCGAGGTGATCGTGGAGGCGCGGCTGGTGGATGTGGCGTTCGATGCGGTGGAGATCGGCATGCCGCTGCGCCTCGTACAGGTGCCGCTCGATCCCGATGCGGCCGAGCCGCTGGCCATTCCGGCCTTCGCGCCGATCGAGGGGGCGGGGGCATGAGCGACGTCTGCATCGTCGGCATCGGCATCCATCCCTTCGGGCGCACCGATGGCCTGTCCGGCGTCGATCAGGGCGTCTTCGCGGTGCGGCAGGCGCTGGCCGATGCGGGGGTGGACTGGCCGCAAGTCCAGTTCGCCTATGGCAGTTCGGACGCAGCCGGAAACCCCGATACCATGGTGGACCGGCTGGGGCTGACCGGCGTGCAGTTCATCAATGTGCGCAACGGCTGCGCGGCGGGCGGATCGGCGCTGTTTTCGGCGCAGATGGCGATCAAGTCCGGCGAGTTCGAGCTTGGCCTTGCGGTCGGCTTCGACAAGCATCCGCGCGGCGCCTTCAATGCCCTGCCCAGCGAATACAACCTGCCGGATTGGTACGGGGAGGCGGGCTACATGGTCACCACCCAGTTCTTCGCGGCGAAGATCATGCGCTACATGCACATGTTCGGTATCTCCCACCAGACGCTGGCCCGCGTGGCGGAAAAGGCCTTTCGTAACGGTGCCCACGCGCCGCATGCCTGGCGGCGCCAGCCGGTGCCGATCGAGGAGATCCTGGCCGCGCCGCTCGTGTCGGATCCCTATACCAAGTACATGTTCTGCTCCCCTGCCGAGGGGGGCGTGGCGCTTGTCCTCGCCAGCGAGAAGAAGGCGCGCGAATTGGGCAAGCCGCTGGTCCGCCTGAAGGCCGCGACCATGCGCACGCGCCCGCCGCACAGTTTCGAGGTTTTTGCGCCCAGCGTGGACGTGGTGGCGGATGACAGCGCGCCGCGCGGCACCGCCACGCGCATCGCCTCCGCCGATGCCTTCCGTCTGGCCGGGATCGGTCCGGGCGACATCGACGTGGCGCAGCTTCAGGATACCGAGGCGGGTGCGGAGATCATGCACATGGCCGAAAACGGCTTCTGCGCCGATGGCGATCAGGAACGCTGGCTGGCCGAAGGATGGACCGAGATCGGCGGGACGCTGCCGGTCAACACCGATGGCGGCTGCCTTGCCTGCGGAGAGCCGATCGGCGCTTCGGGTCTGCGGCAGGTCTACGAAAACGTGGTGCAATTGCGCGGGGACGGCGGCGGCCGTCAGGTGCCCGGCCACAGGCGGGGCGGCCCCAAGACGGCCTACAGCCACGTCTACGGCGCGCCGGGCGTATCCGCGGTGACGATTCTGGAACGATAGAACGGATGGATATCGAACTCTCCCCCGCCGACGAAGCTTTCCGTGAGGATGTGCGCGCCTTTCTGCGCGATCATCTGCCCGATGCGGTGAAGGCCGGCGCCGCCGCCACGCCTTCGGTCTTCGTGGAGCCGGACATCGGGCAGGCCTGGAACGCGGTGCTCGCCGCCAAGGGCTGGCTCGGCTATCAATGGCCGGTCGAACATGGCGGCACCGGCTGGACCCCGCTGCAGCGCTACCTGTTCGAGAAGGAATGCGCCGCCGCCGGCGCGCCGAACCTGACCGTGCTGGGCCTGAAGCTGCTGGCCCCGGTGCTCTGGACGTTTGGCAGCGCGGCGCAGAAGGCCCGCTATCTGCCGCGCATCCTTTCCGGTGAGGATTACTGGTGCCAGGGCTTTTCGGAGCCCGGCGCGGGGTCCGACCTTGCCAGCCTGAAGACGCGCGCGGTGCGAGAAGGCGATCACTACGTGGTCAACGGATCGAAGATCTGGACGACCCATGCCCACCACGCCAACGGCATGTTCACGCTGGTGCGCACCGATCCGGAGGTGAAGAAGCAGGCGGGCATCTCGTTCCTGCTGATCGACCTTGCCAGCCCCGGCGTTTCGGTGCGGCCGATCCTGACGACGGCGGGCGACCATGAGGTCAATCAGGTCTTCCTGGAAGACGTGCGCGTGCCCGTCGAAAACCTTGTGGGCGAGGAAGGGCAGGGCTGGACCATTGCCAAATTCCTCCTCGAAAACGAGCGCGGCGGATCGTGCCATGCGCCGAAACTCGGCTACGACCTCGCCCAGATCGAGGCGGCGGCGAAAGCGGAAAGCGACGGGAACGGCGGTTGTCTGGCCGGCAGCGCGGACTGGCGCCGCCGCATGGCCAAGGCCCGGCTGGGCGTGGAAGCGCTGGAAATGATCGAGCTGAAGATCATCTCCGAAATCGCCAAGGGCCGGAAGCCGGGGCCGCAGACCTCGCTCACCAAGTTGCTGGCATCGAACTTGCGGCAGGAGATCGACCTCTTGGCCGTGGACCTGTTCGGCATCGCCGGGCTCCAGCTGGAAACCTCACGCCCGCTCTATGGCGCCAATGCGCCGGAGCCGGTTCACTCACGCGCCGCGCAAGTCGCCGCCGCCCGCTATCTCAACAGCCGGGCCTGGACGATTTTCGGGGGGACAAACGAGGTGCAGAGCACCATCATCGCCAAGTCCGTCTTGGGCCTTTGAAGGGAACCGTGAAGACATGCGGACCACAATGGGAGAGGAAGCCGGGATGCAACTGAACCGCGAGGCGCTGACGCGCGCCTATCGGCAGATGAAGCTGATCCGCGAATTCGAGGAACGCCTTCACGAGGAGATCCAGACCGGGGAGATCGCGGGCTTCACGCACCTCTATTGCGGACAGGAAGCCGTGGCTGTGGGCGTGTGCGAACACCTTTCGCAGCGCGACAAGATCGTCTCCACCCATCGCGGCCACGGCCACTGTCTGGCCAAGGGCTGCGACGTCACCGGCATGATGAAGGAGATCTGGGGCAGCCAGGAAGGCCTGTGCAACGGCAAGGGCGGCTCCATGCACATCGCCGATATCGACAAGGGCATGCTGGGCGCCAACGGTATCGTCGGCGCCGGCGCGCCGATCGCGGTGGGCGCGGCGCTTTCGAACAAGATCGACGGGCCGGACGAGAACGGCAAGCTGGCCGTTTCCATCGCCTTCTCGGGCGACGGGGCGTGCAATCAGGGCACCACGTTCGAGGCGATGAACCTGGCCGTCGTCACCAAGGCGCCGGCGATCTTCGTCTTCGAGAACAATCACTATTCGGAACATACCGGCGATGCCTATGCCGTGGGCACCGCGCAGGACATCGCCAGCCGCGCCGAAGCCTTCGGCATGAAAGTCTGGCGGGCGGACGGGACGGACTTCTTCTCGGTATTCGACACTTTCGGCGAAGTGCTGGAATTCGTCCGCACGCCGGGCAACGGCCCCGCGGCGGTGGAATTCGATACCGAGCGCTTCTTCGGCCACTTCGAAGGCGATCCTCAGCGCTATCGCGGGGAGGGGGAACTGGACCGGCTGCGCGCCACGCGCGACTGCCTGCGCAAGTTCCGCGAGAAGGTGACCGGGGCGAAACTGCTGACCGACGCCGATCTGGACGCGGTGGATACCGATGCCCTCGGCACTATCGAGCAGGCTGTCGCAGACTCTCGCGCGGCGGCCCGGCCGCAGCCCGAGAACGTCCTCGAAAACGTTTACATCAGCTACTGACGGCGGAGCGAAACACATGGCTAAGATGATGTATCGCGACGCCATTCGCGGCACGATATTCCAGGAAATGCAGCGCGATCCGCGCGTCGTCGTACTGGGCGAGGACGTGGTGGGGGGCATGGGCACCGCCGGCGGGCCGGAGGCGATCGGCGGCATCTGGTCCACCTCCACCGGGTTCTACGATGCGTTCGGGCCGGACCGCGTGATCGATACGCCGATCAGCGAAAGCGCGATCATGGGCGCGGCGGGCGGCCTTGCTCTGGCGGGCAAGCGACCAGTGGCGGAGATCATGTTCGCGGACTTCATCGGCGTCTGCATGGACCAGCTGTGGAACCAGATCGCCAAGTTCCGCTACATGTTCGGCGGCAAGTCGGTCTGCCCGGCCGTGATCCGCATGCCCTGCGGCGCCGGCTATAACGCGGCTGCGCAGCACAGCCAGATGATCAGCCAGTTCGTGACCTCCATGCCCGGCCTGAAGGTCGTCATGCCCGCAACCCCCGCCGATGCCTGTGGGCTGCTGCGTCAGGCGATCCGGGACGACGATCCGGTGGTCTTTCTGGAGCACAAGTTTCTCTATGCGATGACCGGCGAAGTGCCGGACGATCCGGACTTCGTCATCCCCTTCGGCCACGCGCGGCTGGCGCGGGCGGGTGAGGATGTGACGATCGTCGCCTCCGGCATGATGGTCGGCTATGCGGAGACCGCCGCCGACGATCTGGCGCAGGACGGCGTGGGCTGCGACGTGATCGACTTGCGCACCACCTCTCCGCTCGATGAGGAAGCGATCCTCGATTCCGTGGAGGCGACCGGGCGGCTGGTGATCGTGGACGAGGCACCGCCGCGCTGCAGCCTTGCCACCGACATTGCCGCGCTGGTGGCGAACAAGGCTTTCGCCAGCCTGAAGGCCCCCATCGAGATGGTCACTGCGCCGCATACCCCGGTGCCCTTCGCCCGCGAGTTGGAAGGCGCCTACCTGCCCAGCCCCGCGAAAGTCGCCGCCGCCGTCCGCAAGACGCTGGCATACCGTTGAGGAGGGCGCCGTCATGAGCAGGATCCGCGCTTTCACGATGCCCAAGTGGGGCATCGAGATGACGGAAGGGACCGTGGCCGAATGGATGGTCAAGGAAGGCGACAGCTTCACGCGCGGTCAGACGCTGTGCCTGATCGAGACCGCCAAGATCACCAACGAAGTTGAGGCCGAATACGACGCCACCGTGCGCCGCATCATGGTCACCGGCGGCACCGAGGCCGAGCCGGTGGGCGCGCTGCTGGCGGTGTTCGACGAGGGCGCGCATTCGGATGACGAAATCGACGCCTTCATAGCCGGTTTCACGCCCGCCGAGGGCGGCGTGGCCCAGGGCGCGTCGAAGGCGAAAGTGGCGGAACCGGTCGGCGCCATCGCTGGCACGCCCGAACGCGTGCGCGTGCCGATCGAGACCAACCGCCCGATCAGCCCGGAGGCGCTGCGGCTGGCGGAAGAGGAAAGCGTCGACATCGCTGCGATCGAGGGATCGGGGCGGGGTGGCCGCATCACCCATCAGGACGTGGTTAAGGCCATGCGCGGACCGGCCCGTCCGGTACTGAAGGGCGCTCTGGCGCTGCCGGAGGACGACGCGAAAGTCTTTGCCTCCCCGCTCGCCCGCCGCATCGCCGCGCTGCACGGGATCGTGCTGGCCGGAGTGGCCGGAACCGGCCCGCGTGGCCGCATTTCCAAGGCCGATGTGCTCGCGCTGATTCCCGCGCCGGCCAATTCGGATGGCTTGGCGCCGCCCGCGTTCGTCGCCGGCGCCAACCAGCCGGAGATCGTTCCCTTCGACCGCATCCGCAAGGTGGTCGCCCAGCGTCTGACGCAGGCGAAGCAGGAAATCCCGCACTTCTACTTGCGCCTGTCTGCCCGCGCTGATGCGCTGCTGGACTTGCGGGGGAGCGCCAATCTGGTGCTGGGCTGCAAGGCTTCGGTGAACGACTGGGTGGTCAAGGCCTGCGCGATGGCGCTCGTCCGCCATCCGGAGGTCAACGTGCAGGTCCACGGCACCGATATCTACCGCTTCCCCCATGCCGACATTGCGATTGCGGTGGCCGGCCCCAAGGGCCTCGTCACCCCGGTGGTGCGGCAGGCGGACCGGATGCGGATCGACCAGCTTGCCGCCGAAACCCGCCGCCTGATCGACAAGGCGCAAAGTAAGGGGCTCGGCATGGAGGACATGGAGGGTGGCACGTTCTCCGTCTCCAACCTGGGCATGTTCGGGGTCGAGAACTTCGATGCGATCATCAACCCGCCTCAGGGCGCGATCCTGGCCGTCGGCGCGGCGCAGCGCCAGCCGGTGGAGACCGCGTCTGGCGGCGTGGCGTTCGAAACGCGGATCTCCCTGACTCTCTCTGTCGATCACCGCGCCATCGACGGGGCTGCCGGCGCGCAGTTCCTGCAGACGCTAAAGACTCTCATCGAGGAGCCGCAAGGCCTCTTCGCCTGAGCGCTTATATTTGTCGCATTTTCCGAGTCGTCAGGTGTGCCACCTGACTTGAAAACGCTTTAGAGGACAGATCATGACAAGTCCGGCCAAACCGGGACCGCTCAAAGCACTGGGGGACGTGATCCAGCTGGCCTACTTCCCCAGCGATTTCGACGCCGCGCTGACGTACTGGATCGAAACCGTGGGCGTCGGCCCGTTCTTCGTGCTGAACGACGTGCGGCTGGGCGAGATGAAGTACAAGGGCCAGCCCACCGATGCCACCTTCTCGATGGCGATCGGTTACTGGGGCGATATCCAGATCGAGCTGATCCGCACCCAGAGCACGGCTCCGTCGCTCTACACCGGCGAATATGCGGTGCGCGACCGGCTGCACCATGTCTGCGTCTTCGTGAAGGACATTGCCGAGGCACGCCGCGCCTGCGCCGAAGTGGGCGCCGAAGTGATCGTGGAGGGCAAAGTGGGCGACGATGGCGAGGTGATCTACGTCGATCCCGGCCAGGGCCCCGGTTTCGTGATCGAATACCTCCAGCCCATGGCCGGATCGGAGGGCCTGTTCGAGATGATGAAGGCCGCTGCGCGCGACTGGGACGGCAGCGATCCCGTGCGGGTGCTGCAATGAGCGCGCCGCTCTCCCCCTACGCCGCCGCCATGGCCGACCGCGTCGAGGCTTTCGTGCGCGAAGTCGTTGTGCCTTACGAGAACGATCCGCGCCGCGACCATCACGGCGCACCGACCGACGATCTCGTCATGGAAATGCGCGGCAAGGCGCGCGCGGCGGGCGTGCTCACCCCGCATATCCGCGCCGACGGCAGCCACCTGACCCAGCGCGAGACGGCCGAAGTGCTGATCCGCTCCGGCCTCTCTCCGCTCGGCCCGCTGGCCTGCAACACCATGGCGCCCGATGAGGGCAACATGTACCTGATCGGCCATGTCGGCTCGCCCGAATTGAAGGCGCGGTTCCTGCAGCCGCTGGTGGAGGGCAAGGGCCGCTCCGCCTTCTTCATGACCGAACCGGCCGACTGGGGCGGCGCCGGGTCCGACCCATCGATGATGAAGACCACTTGCCGCCGCGATGGCGACCACTGGGTGATCGACGGGCGCAAGACCTTCATCACGGGCGCCAAGGGGGCGATGGTGGGCATCGTCATGGCCGCATCGGTGGATCAGGAGAGCAAGGGCGGGGCCTGCATGTTCCTGGTCGATCTGCCCGATCCCGCCATCGTGATAGACGAGGTGCCGAACACCATCGACAGTTCGATGCCCGGTGGCCATTCCACTGTGACGATCCGAGAGCTTCGCGTTCCCGCCGCGCAGATGCTGGGCGATCCGGGCGAGGGCTTCAAGTATGCGCAGATCCGCCTCAGCCCCGCACGCCTTTCGCACTGCATGCGCTGGCTGGGCGCCTGCATCCGCGCGCACGAGATTGCCGTGGACTATGCCTGCCGACGCGAGGCTTTTGGCAAGACGCTGATCGATCACGAAGGCGTGGGCTTCATGCTCGCCGAAAACCGCATCCTGATCCAGCAGTGCAGGCTGATGATCGACTGGTGCGCGGGCGTGCTGGACACCGGATCGCTGGGCACGGTTGAAAGTTCGATGGCGAAAGTCTCGGTCAGCGAGGCCTTGATGAAGATAGCCGACAACTGCGTGCAGGTGATGGGCGGCACCGGGGTTACCGATCGCACGATCGTGGAGCAGGTGTTCCGCGAAATCCGTGCCTTCCGCATCTATGACGGGCCGACCGAAGTGCACAAATGGTCGCTCGCCAAGAAGATCAAGCGCGAATGGAAGCAGGCGCAAGAGGCCGCCCGCGCAGAGCAGGCGGCGTAAGCGATGGCCGTCGATCTCGCTGCCGACAATGCGGGCACCGTGCCCGTCCGCGAAGGCTATCGCTTCGACGAGGCGGCGCTGGCGCGCTGGATGGCGGCGCATGTCGAGGGTTTTGCCGGGCCGCTCATGGTGGAGCAATTCAAGGGCGGGCAGTCCAACCCGACCTATCGGCTCTCCACGCCCGCGCGCAACTATGTGCTGCGCCGCAAGCCGCCCGGAGACCTGCTGCCCGGCGCGCATGCGGTAGACCGCGAGGCGCGGGTGCAGATGGCGCTGGGCACGGCGGGGTTTCCGGTCGCGCGCATCCATGGCCTCTGCACCGACGACGCGGTGATCGGCACCTGGTTCTATGTGATGGACATGGTGGAGGGGCGCATCTTCTGGGATGCGACTTTCCCTGAGGTCTCTCGTGAGGAGCGGCCGGCGTACTTCGATGCGATGAATGCGACGATGGCGGCGCTGCACGCCATCGATCCCGATGCGGTGGGGCTGGGCGATTACGGCAAGCCGGGCAATTACTTCGCGCGGCAGATCGGCCGCTGGACCAAGCAGTACCAGGCCGACGAATTGGCCGGCCGCAATGCCGACATGGACGCGCTGGTGAATGCGCTGCCCGCGCTGATCCCGCCGGGGGATGAGACTTCGGTGATCCACGGCGACTGCCGCTGCGACAACATGATCTTCCACCCCACGCAGCCGCGCGTCCTGGCGGTGCTGGACTGGGAGCTTTCCACGCTGGGCCACCCGCTGGCGGATTTCGCCTATCACACGCTGATGTACCGGATGCCGCCGGAGATCGTGCCGGGCCTGATCGACGCCGATCTTGCCGCGCTGAACATCCCCTCCGAGCAGGACTACGTCGCGGCCTATTGCGCGCGCACGGGGCGGGAGGGCATTGCCAACTACGAGTTCTATGTGGCGTTCAACCTGTTCCGCCTGGCCGCGATCTTCCACGGCATCAAGGGCCGGGTGCTGCGCGGCAATGCCGCCAATGCGCAGGCGGCCAGCCGGGCCGAAAGCCTTCCCGTCCTCGCCCGCATGGCCCGCGAAAGCATGGCTGCGATAGAGTGAATTCTCCGCACCCGGCCTAGAGCATTTTCTAATCAGGTGGAATCACCTGATGACTCGGAAAATGCGCCAAACCAAAACCTTAGAGCAGTCGATCCGACGCGGTCGGGTCGAAAACTGCTCTAAAGACGGGCGCGCAGTTCCGCTTCGGTGACGATCTCCAAGCCTGCGCCAGTGATGCGCAGGTTTTCGGCCTTGCGATACTCCGCATGGGCGGCCGCCCAGCGACCGAATGGCTGGCGCGCGCTGATGACCAGCATCGTCGTGGTCGTGCCGACGCTGGAAACCACGCGCGCACCGTGCGCGGCCAGAAATTGGGCCAGGCCTTCGTCCCGCCGCTCACCCAGGATCGCGATGCGTTGGCCCTTCAGCGTGCCGGTGGAAGCGGCCCGCGGGGCCTTTCCGGGTTTCGCGGGCTTGGCCAGCCAGCCTTGCAGATCGATGCCGGTCTCCTCGATGGCCCTGAGGATGACCATGCCCGCCGCCCGCGCATCACTGAGTGCGTCGTGATGCCGGTGGCGGACTTTCAGATGGCTGGCCAGCGTGTTGAGGCGGTGATTGGGCAATTGCGGCCACGCCCGCTTGGCCACGCGCACGCTGTCAAGCCAGGTGGTTTCGATGAAGGGCAGGCCGCCGATCCGGCAAGCCGCGGATAAGGCGCCCTTGTCGAACCCGGAATGGGCGACCGTGACACGTCCGGCCAGGTGCCCTGCGACGATGCCATGGATATCGCTAAAGGTCGGCTTGCCCGCCACGTGTTCGGGCGAAATGCCATGGATGCCGATGTTGAATGTGGAGAAGTCGTCGAGCGGATCAATCAGCGTTTCGTAGGCGAAGATCTCCTGCCCATTTCTAAAGCCGACGATGCCGATCTGGCAGATGCTGCTGACCCGCGCGCAGGCGGTCTCGACATCGACCACGACGAAGTCCGGGTTTTCGGCAGCGGGGGCATCGTCCAGAGCGAAGGGGGCGTTCGAGTCAGGAAGCTTCATGGCGACCCTGTAGCAGTTCGGCCCGGAAAGCGCGATGCGCGCGGCCGGCACCGGGCTGGACCATGAAGGTCGCGTGCCACTTGCGTCAAACCGTCCAGACCGGGGGGCTTCCGACCGCGCTGCGCAGAGCAGCCATGACCACGCGAAGCCGGGCCGATGGCTGCGGAAGCGCACGTAGCAGCCAGATCCCCGAAGGGTCGGAATTCCAAGGTTCGCCAACGATCGGCAGGCGTATCAGGCTGCCCTCCTGCACATCGGGCCCCACCACCCAATCGGGCAGCAGTGCGATGCCCATGCCGGCCTGGGCCGCAAGGCGCATCGCCTCGAAATCGTCACAGCGGAAGGTTGCGGCGTGATCGCCGCCGGTGCAAGCCGGCGCGCCCAGCAGATCGGCCCAGCCCAGCAGGTCGGCGCCATGCAATTTGTCGATCAGCCGATGATCTCTCAGATCGGCAAGGCTCACCGGCATGCCGGCACGCGCGAGATAGGCCGGGCTCGCAACGAGCAGTCTGCGCTGGTCCGCCAGCTTGGCGGCGATGAGCGTGCTGTCGGCAAGCCTGCCGATCCGGATCACCGCATCGAGCCGCTCCAGCACGGGATCGGCCAGCCGCTCGGTCAGGTCCAGTTCGGCGGTCAGGCGCGGATGCTCGGCCATCAAGCGTTCCAGCGCGGGGATGACGTAGCGCTTTCCGAATGTGGGAAAGCAGGCAATGCGCACGGTACCTGCGACCATGCCGTCGAAAGCGGAGACTTCCGCATGGGTGTCGGCAAGTTGATCCAGCAGCGGCTGCGCGCGGTCATAGAGGCATTCGCCCGCGTCGGTCATGGTCAGGGCACGGGTCGAGCGGGTCAGCAGCGGCACGCCCAGCGAATGTTCCAGTGCGTCGATCTGACGAACGATGGCGGACGGCGTCTGTCCCCGTCGTCGCGCCGCCGCGGAGAAGCTGCCATGGCGCACCACTTCCACGAACACGGCCAGATGTTCGGCGAAGCGCGGATCTTTCATGCAGCAAGCTCCTTCTTTGCCAAAAACGCAAAGCCGTTAGTGCATCGCCATGCGTTATCGGCGGCACCGTGTCGAGGCATTCAGTGGGCACCGGCGAAGCAATCGCTTCCCGCCAGCCCAAAGGAGAATCGCCATGAAAATCCTCGACAAAATTCTCTCGCAGTCCGCTTACTCGCACGAGATCGATGTCCCTTTCAGCCAGATCGACATCGCCGATTGGCTATTCACGCTTTCCGAAGCGGAATATCAGCGCTGCTGCGTGCCGGATCATATCGCCGCGGGCACGACGACCACCGATGACGGGCGCCGCATGTCCATCAATGTCGAGATGATCGGCAATGGCCTGGTGGTGCAGCATTACATCGCCGACGAAGCGACGCCCAGCTATTGCCGGATGAATTCCATCTCGGACGTGTTCACGCCCAATGGCCGTACGCAGGTCAATGTCCTGTGGGAACTGATCGCGGAGGATGCCGGTAACGGCCGCACGCGTTACACCAATCGGGTCACCGCACGTCCGACGGATGCCTTCATGGCTTTCATCGCGGAACATGGGGTCAGTTACGAAGAGGCCGCTGCCGCCCGCCAAGCGGCCGGAGGCGATCACAATCGCCGGGAAACGCCGATGTTCGCCGAAAGCATCGCGCGCCGTGCCAAAGCTATTGCAGAGGCGGCATAAGCGGTTCGGTATCGCAAATCCGAGGGGACCGGGCTAGTGCATGGAACATGCGCCAGCCCGGTTTGCCAAGCTAGCCTAGTCGCCGCCCTTGTTCGCATATCGGTCCGTCGCGCGGATCAAACGATCCAGGATGCCCGGTTCCGAATAGGCATGTCCGGCGCCTTCTATCAGATGAAACTCCGCCTCGGGCCACGCCTTGTGCAGCGCCCAGGCGTAGTGGGCGGGACAGGGCATGTCGTAGCGTCCGTGGACGATCGTGCCCGGAATCGCGCGAAGCTTGTCCGTATCGCGCAGAAGCTGGCCCGGTTCGAGCCAGCAGTCATTGACGAAATAGTGCGTCTCCAGACGCGCGAACGCCAGCGCGAAATGGCCATCGTCATGCTGCTGCGACATGGCTGGATCCGGCATCAGGGTGATGACTTCACCCTCGTACAGGCTCCAGGCACGTGCCGCCTCGATCTGGTCCTCGGTCGATCCGGAAGTCAGGCGGCGATGATAGGCGTGCAGCATATCGCCCCGCTCGGCCTCGGGGATCGGCGCCAGGAAGCGTTCGTACTTGTCCGGGAACATCTGCGATACGCCGAACTGGTAGAACCAGTCTAGCTCTGGCCGCGTGCACATGTAGATGCCGCGCAGGATCAACTCGCTCACGCGCTCGGGATGTTTTTGCGCATAGGCCAGCGCGAGCGTGGACCCCCAGGAACCGCCGAAAACCAGCCATTGGTCGACACCGGTGAGCAGCCGCAGGCGTTCGATATCGGCAACCAGATGCCAGGTGGTATTGTTTTCCAGCGAGGCGTGCGGCGTGGACCGGCCGCAGCCGCGCTGGTCGAACAGCAGCACATCGTAGAGTTCCGGATCGAACAGGCCCCGATGCGCCGGTGAAATGCCGCCCCCCGGGCCGCCATGAAGGAAGACCGCCGGCTTGGCGCCCGGTGTTCCGCAGCGCTCGTAATAGATGCTGTGGCCGTCACCGGTATCGAGCGTTCCGGTTTCGTAGGGTTCGACGAGCGGGTAGGGTTGACTTAGCATGTCCTGATCCTCGACGATTTTCCTGGCGAAGGGAAGGGTGGGGGAGAGGGCCGGTGCCGCAAAATTCGCATTTTGCGAATTTTCAAACGGGCTCAGGCGAAGCGCTTCGCGCCGGCCACGCAGGCGACCACGACCAGGGTTGCGGCCAGCATCGCCGGGGCAACGTGTTCCCGCAAGAGGAAGGCGGCCAGCCCCAGTCCCAGGAACGGCTGCAGCAATTGCAATTGTCCGACCCTGGCTATCCCGCCCAGGCTGAGCCCGCGGTACCAGAACACGAAGCCGACAAGCATCGAAAAGACGGAGACATAGGCCAGCCCCAGCCAGCTTGAGGCATGTACGCCGGCCATGCCCTCCGCCGGCCAGAATGCGATCGCGCCTCCTGCGGCCAGTGGCGCGCTGAGCACAAGCGCCCAACAGATTACCTGCCACCCGCCCAGTTCCCGGCTGACCACCGCACCTTCGGCATAGCCGAGGCCGCAGACGGCAATGGCCAGGATCATCAGGCCGTCCCCCAGCGCGGATGTCTCCCCGCCTTTCAGGAGCGCGAAAGAGGCGACCGCCAGTGCGCCGACAAGGGCAAAGATCCAGAACGCGTGCGAAGGGCGCTCTCCCCCACGGATCACGCCGAAGATCGCGGTGCTCAGCGGCAGCAGGCCCATGAAGACCAGTGAACGCGCGGACGACATGTGCAGCAGCGCCAGCGCCGAAAACAAGGGAAAGCCGATGACGCAACATGCCGCCACCACACCCAGCTTCGGCCAGTGGCCCCGCGCGGGAAGCGGCTGGCGCCGGCCGGCCAGCAGGAGAAATGCCAGTCCGCCCGCGATCAGGGCGCGCACGCTGGTCAGCAGGAGGGGGGAAATGTCCAGAACCGCGAGGCGCGTCGCCGGCATCGATCCGCTGAAAATCGCCACGGCCAGCAGACCGCTGCTCCAGCCGCTGCCGCGGAAATCCGCCCATCTGCTTGCGCGACCGTCGACCTGACGGCTGCTCCTGAAATTGATCTGCCCTTCGCACTGTTCCTGCACGACTCTTCCTTCGCGATCCGATGCGTGTCGATTTTAGGCGAAGGCACTGGCGATCCCAGTGACAGAACGATACAGTATGGATAATCTGTATTGGTATAGAGAGTGACACAGAATGGGCCAAGAGACGCAGACCGGGCGCGTGATGGAGGGGATCCGCAGCCGGATTGCCGCGCGCCTGCTGTGTTCGGGGGATCGCCTGCCATCGGTGCGGGCCAGCGCGGCAAGTTTCGGCGTCTCGCCGGCGACGGTGGTCGAAGCCTACGACCGGCTGGTTGCCGACGGGCTTATCGAGGCGGTGCCACGCTCCGGCTTTTTCGTCAGCCCGCTTGCCGGCGCGCCGCAAAGCCCCGCCGCACGGACGCCGCAGCGCGAGCACGCGATCGATCCCTTCTGGGTATCGCGTCAGTCGCTCGATTTCACGCAAGTGACGGACAAGCCGGGCTGTGGCTGGCTGCCGCCGGACTGGATGCCGCAACCTGCCCTGCAAAAGGCGCTGCGCGAGGTCAGCCGGGATCCCGAACTGCTCGCTCTCTACGGAACTACGGCCGGCGATCCGGTGCTGCGCCGCCAGATCGCGCTGCGCTTTGCCGCAGAAGGGCTGACATGCGAAGCGGACCGCATCCTGCTGACTCATTCAGGGTCGCAGGCGCTGGACCTGATCTGCCGCCTGCTGCTGAAGCCAGGGGATACCGTCCTTCTGGATGACCCGTGCTACTTCAATTATCAGGCGCTGGTTGCCGCACACGATGTGCGCGCGGTCAGCGTGCCGTTCACGCCGACCGGCCCGGATCCGGACCAGTTCGAGGCGATCGTCGCCGCCGAGCGGCCGCGCCTCTACATCACCAATTCGAACCTGCACAATCCGTCGGGCGCCAGCCTCAGCCTGGTTACCGCGCATCGGCTGCCGGGAATTGCTGCGGCGCACGGCATGGTGATCGTCGAGGATGACATCTTCGCCGATTTCGCCCCCGGCGCGCCAACGATGGCCGCGCTGGACGGGCTTTCGGGTGTGATCCGCATCGGCAGCTTTTCCAAGACGCTGTCGGCGGCGCTTCGCTGCGGCTACATCGCCGCGCGCCCGGAATGGATCGAGGCGCTGACCGACCTGCAACTGGCGACCGGCTTCGGCGGGCCGAGCCCCATCGCCACCGCCGCCATAAGCCGGGTGCTGGCGGGCGGCGGCTATCGGCGACACATGGAAAATCTCCGGCGCAAGCTGACCAAGGCACGCAAGGCGCTGGCGGAGCGGCTGGCGCCAATGGGCATTGTTCCGCAAGGCAGCCCCATTGGCGGTTTCACTTTGTGGTGCCGGTTGCCGGGCGGGGTGGACAGTGCCGTGCTGGCACAAGGCTGCCTGTCGCGCGATGTGGTGCTGGCCCCCGGCAACGTGTTCAGCCCCAGCCAAAGCGCCGCGCCCTTCATGCGTTTCAACGTCGCGCAAACCAGCGAGAACGCATTGCGCGTGATCGCCGCCGTGCTGCAGGAGCGCGCGCCGGTCACGGACCCCAGCACCGCGCCTTCCGGCCAATCACCGGGCTTTCCGGAAGGTAAGGTTGTAGCGCAAGGCGCCGGTCGCGGGATGAACACCGTCCTTCAAGGCATCGATGCCGTGGAAGACCATGCGTGACCGGCCGCCCCAGACGGCAACGTCACCGTGGACCAGACGATGCCGGGCAGGGCGGTCGCCGCGCTGGAAACCGCCCCAGAGGAAAGTGGCGGGCAAGCCGAGCGAGACCGACACGATAGGCGCCGCCTTGTCCCGCTCATCCATGTCCTGATGCAGCGACAGGCGTGTTCCGGGCAGGTAGCGGTTGACGAGGCAGGCGTCGGGCACGAAGCCGGCAAAGCCCAGCGCGGCGGCGGCGCGACCGGCAAGGTCGACGAACAGCGGCGGCAGCGCGGGCCATGGGGCATCCGTTTCCGGATCGATCGCGGCGTAGCGATAGCCGGATTGATCGGATATCCAGCCGAGCGCGCCGCAATTGAACATCGCCACCGACAGTCGCCGGCCGCCCCGCGTCTCCATGTTCCGGAACGGGGTATCGGCATTCATCCTTCGGATTTCCGTGATCAGCTGATCGGCAATATCCAGCGCGAAGCCGCCCAGAATTCCCGCATCGGGTCCCAGCGTGGCATCGCGCCGTTCGTGGGCGAACAAGTCAGGCAGCATCGTGGAAGATGATCCCCAAGGCATGTCGTTTGCCCGAGCGCAGCGTGCTGACGCCGTGGCGCAGCATCACGCGATAGTCGCCGCGCGTGCCGCGTTGCGGGCGCATGTTGACCGCGAACACCACACCGTCGCCCTTGCCCAGCGGCACCACTGTCGCGCGCGACTGCATGCGCGGGCGCTGCTCGGTCAGCACGAATTCGCCGCCGGTGAAATCGGTGCCCGGCGCGGAAAGCAGCACGGCGACCTGAAGGGGGAACACATGCTCACCATAGAGATCCTGATGCAGGCAGTTGTAATCGCCCCGCCCGTATTGCAGCAGCAATGGCGTGGGGCGGCGCTGGCCGGCGGCGTGGCAGCGTGCGAGGAATTCCGCATGATCGGCCGGGAAGCGCACATCGATTCCCATCCGTTCGTGCCAGCGGTTCGCGATCGGGGCAATGCGCGGGTAAAGCGCCGTCCGCGCCGCCTGCACCAGCGGCGGCAGCGGATAGGCGAAATAGCGGTATTCGCCCAGGCCGAAACCGTGGCGCGCCATGTGGATGTGGCTGCGAAAAATGGGGGTCGGTCCATAGAGATCCGCCAATGCATCGCATTCCGCGTCGTCCAGCAGGCCCGGCAGCACGGCCCAGCCATCGCGATCGAGGTCTGCCGCCAGGGCCTGCCAATCATAGCCGGCGATGCGCGTTTGCAGCGTGGCCCTGTCGTTTCTCATGCCACCGCTTCCATATTGATGAGCTTGCGCTTGCGATGGACGCCCCAGCGATAGCCGGAAATGCCGCCGTCAGCCTTGACCACGCGGTGGCAGGGGATGGCCACCGCGATGCGATTGGCGGCGCAGGCCGCGCCCACTTCCTGTGCGGTGATTGCCATGTCCAGCGTTTTCGCCAGCGCGCCATAGCTGCGCGTTTCGCCGGGCGGGATCGCCCGCAGCGCCTGCCACACGGCCCGTTCCTGCGCGGTCCCGCGCATGTCGAGCGGCAACGGGAAATCTCCTTGGGGCGCATCGACCAGCGCGATGGCGGCGGCGAGCGCCGGGCCGGCCGTTTCCTCGTCGGCGATCAGCTCTGCCTCCGGAAAGGCGGCACGCAAATCGCGCAGCGCCCGCGTCGCATCGTCGGCCATCAGGATGGCGGCGACGCCGCGCGCGCTCGTCGCGGCGATCACTGTGCCCAGCCGGGCGGTACCGATCGCATAGTGCAAAGTCTCTTTCCCGGTATTCATGATCTTCGTCCTTCATCGCCTGCCTTGCGCGTTAGGGCAGGCGATGATCGCCAGCGATCCGATCCTTGCGTTCAAAACCACTTACTGCGCGCCGGATTATGGGTGAAGCGCTGGCAGAGTCCGTTTGAAAAATGCCCGCAGGGGCATTTTTGAGGCGGCACCGGCCCTCTCCCCCACCCTACCACCCATCGGTAGTATCCTGCGGGTGGTAGGCCCCCTCAGCGAAAAGGTCCCCCGGACCTTTTCGTGTTCTTCGGAACGGGAGAGGGCCGGTGCCGCAAAATTCGCATTTCGCGAATTTTCAAACGGGCGGCAGAGGCACCTGCGACGAAGGTCGTAGTATTCGGCGGCAGGCTGCGGCTCTATACCTTGGGCCGCGACAGAAGCGATGCGCCCGCCGGGTGTGTTCGGACAGCAAGGACCGCGTTTTGCCAGGATCTTCCGTAAACTCCAGCCAGCCAGACGGCGCCGTGATCGTGATGGGCGTCAGCGGCTGCGGGAAATCGACGCTGGGCGCGATGCTGGCGGAGGCGCTGGCTTGCGATTTCCTTGAAGGCGATGCGTACCATTCGGCCGATGCGGTGGAGAAGATGCGCGCCGGGCAGGCCTTGACGGACGAGGATCGCTGGCCCTGGCTGGACCGGTTGGGAGAGGCCGGGGCCAAGGCGATTTCGCTGCGCGGCCGGACGGTGATCGCGTGTTCCGCGCTGCGGCTCATCTATCGCGACCGTTTGCGCGCGGCCATCGGCGAGCCGGTGCGCTTCGTGCTGCTGGAAACCGATCGGGAAAAGCTGGTCACACGGATGGAGAACCGCCCCGGCCATTACATGCCGGCAAGCCTGCTCGACAGCCAGTTGGCCACGCTGGAATACCCGGTGGACCGTGAGCAGGCGCTGATTCTGGATAGCGAACAGCCGCCTGAAATCCTGCGCGACCGGGTGCTGCGCGATCTTCGCATAACTTAGAGCAGTTGATCCGATTGCATCGGATCAACTGCTCTAAGCTTCTGGTTTGACGCATTTTCCGAGTCATCAGATGATTCCATCTGATTGGAAAATGCTTTAAGGCATCAGGCGGCGGCGGCCTTCCCACAAGTGCCAGCGCATCGCCAATGCAGCGCCTTCGGCATCCTGCGCGCGGATCGCCGCCACTATCACCTCATGTTCGCGCAGCATCGTGGCGATCACGTCCGGTGAGCGGGAGCGGGAGATGTCCACGCCGGCGCGCATGATCTTCTCGACATCGGACCACAGCGCATCGAAGGCGATCAGGAAGGCGGGATTGCCCGTGGCCGCGGCGATGCGGCGATGCAGTTCCCGGTCCTCGACATGGGCCGGCGCGTTCGACAGCAGGGCGGAACGCAGCATTTCCAGCCCTTCCTCCACATGGGCCATTTCCACCGACGTGCGCCGGGTCGCGGCAAGACGCGCCGCTTCCGCTTCCAGCACGAAGCGCACCTCATAGCTGCCCAGCGTCGCGGGCAGCTCGGTCATCGGCATGAAGGCGGCTAGGCGGTCGGAAGGGCGGCTCTTGACGAAGGAGCCGGCGCCGCGCCGCGCCTCGGTAATGCCGTCGGAAGCCAGGCGCACCAGCGCTTCGCGCACGATGGCGCGCGATACGCCGAACCGTTCCGCCAGCCGCGCTTCGGACGGCAGGCGCGCGCCAACCTCCAGATTCCCGGCCTTGATGATCTCCACGATGCCCGCATAGGCATGATCGGAAAGGCGCGGCTGGTTCATCGAAGCTCCTATACGCCTAGAACAGGCTGCTGCCGGCCAGCACCAGCAGCAGGCCCACCACCGCGACAACGGTTTCCATGATCGACCAGGTGCGGAACGTGCCGGGCATGTCGGTGCCGAGGTAGCTCTTCACCAGCCAGAAGCCGGGGTCGTTGACGTGGGAGAAGAACACCGAGCCGGCGCCGATCGCCAGCACCATCCATTCGGGCGCGACGCCCGAACTGGCGACCAGCCCCTCCATCACGCCGGCCGTGGTGATCGTGGCGACGGTGGCCGATCCGGTGGCGAGGCGGATGCAGACGGCGATGCCCCAGGCCAGCAGCAGGGGAGAAATCGCGCCCCCGCCGGCAAGGCGCACCAGCATGTCCGAAAGTCCGGCACTGACGAGCACTTGTTTCAGCGCGCCGCCGGCACCGATCGCCAGCAGGATGCCGCCGGCGGGCTTCATCGCCTCCGCCCAGATCGATTCCTGGATGCGGCGTTCGCCCAAACGGTGCCCGAACAGCAGCGGCAGGGCGAAAAGATTGGCCAGCAGCAGAGCAACGACCGGATCGCCCGTCCACGCCACCCATGCCAGCCGTGCCGCGAGAGCCGGCGGGGCGAGGGCGAGCGCCTGCCCGGCGGCGATCAGCAGAACTGGCAGGAGAACCGCGGCCAGTGCGCGGCCGACCGAAGGCGTTGCCACGTCGATGGTCGCGGGTGCCAGCAGCGGCGGGCTGAGCTGGACCCCGCGCGCCGTGAAGCGTGCCAGCACGGGGCCAGCGACGATGGCAGTGGGAATGCCCACCAGCAGGCCGTAGGCGAGCGTAAGGCCAAGGTTGGCGCCCAGCGCGTTGACCGCCAGCAGCGGCCCCGGATGCGGCGGCACCAGCGCGTGAATGACGGTAAGGCCGGCCAGTGCCGGCAACATCAGCCGCAGCTTGGCATCGTCGTCGTCCTGCCCCTTAGGCAGTGCCGCCGCCGCGGAGGCGACGATTGGCAGCAGCAGCACCAGCCCGGTTTCGAAGAACAGCGGCAGGCCGATCAGCAGCGCGGTGAAAAGGCTGGCCCAGGGCGCGCCCCTGACGCCGGAGACGCCCAGCGCCGCGCGCGCCAGCCCGGCAGCCCCGTTCGACAGTTGCAGCATGGCGCCAAGGCCCAGCCCCAGTGCCACCACCAGCCCGGTGCCGCCAAGGATCGTGCCGGCGCCTTTCTCCACGGCCTTTACGGTCTCTTCCAGCGGGATTCCGGCCAGAATGCCCACCGTGAAAGCGCCGCATAGCAGCCCGACGAAGGGATGAAGACGGCCGCGAACGATAAGCGCGATGGACAGCGCGATGCCGGCGACGGCGGAAAGGACCAGCCTTACGTCTTCCGGTGTCACGATTCGCCGGCTCCCGACGGTGCGACCATGTCGGTTATCCTTTTGTCGAGCGGTCCTGCCCGATGAAATGACGGCGTCATTCCCCGCCTCTCCCCTTATTGTTTCCGTTTGACGGGCGTGCATCCCGTAAAAACCTGTTGGACAGGTTATAGCTGGCGCGCGCGCATATTCCACATGATTTCGCGCCTGACGGCAGAATCCGCTTGAACCTGTCAGACTGATTCCCGTATCACCGCGCTCAACGACGGCGCCGCAAGAATTGGGTCAAGGGAGAGAAGCCGATGCACCACGCTGCAGATCCGTGCACGATTCCTGCCAGCCGGCGAGAGGCAGTGGCGGAAGCACCGCATTTCACGCCGACGCAGCTGAAGGTTCTGCGCTGCGTGCGGTCTGGTCTGCTGAACAAGCAGATCGCCTACGAACTGGGCATGGCCGAGGCCACGGTGAAGGTTCACATGACCGCGCTGATGCGCAAGCTGAACGTGCGCAACCGCACCCAGGTGGCCATTGCCGCCGGGCGGCTGGTGCCTTCGGCATTCTGTCCTTAAGGCGGCAGGGGAAACGGAGATGGGATCGCGGCGAGAAGTTCTGGGCGGCATGGGGGCAGGGCTGGTGATGGCGGCAGGCTTGCGCGCGCCCCCGGCCATCGCGGCACCGCGCAAGATCGGCTATGCCGTGGTCGGCCTTGGCTACTACGCCACGCGGCAGATCATGCCGAACTTCGCTGGGTGCGAGCATTCCCGGCTGGTCGCCTTGGTCAGCGGCACGCCGGCAAAGCTGGAACAGTACGGCGCGCAATACGGCATCCCGCCATCGCATCGCTACAGCTACGCCGATTTCGATAGCATCCGCGACAATCCGGATATCGACGCGGTCTACATCGTGCTGCCCAACAGCCTTCACGCCGAATATACCGTTCGCGCGGCCCGGGCGGGCAAGCACGTCATGTGCGAAAAGCCGATGGCGACTTCGGTGGCCGAATGTCAGGCGATGATCGCCGCCTGCCGGAAGGCGGGGACCAAGCTGATGATCGGCTATCGATCGCGGTTCGAGCCTTACAACCAGCTGGCGATCGAACTGGCGCGCGGCGGCCATGTCGGCCCGACGCGCCTTATCACCGCAGAGCATGGGTTCTCCATCCAGCCGGGCCAATGGCGGTTGCAGCGGGCGATGTCCGGCGGCGGCTCGATGATGGACATCGGCGTCTACAGCCTGAATGCCGCGCGCTATCTTACCGGCGAGGAGCCCATAGAGGTGAGCGCGGTGGAATCGACCGACCGATCCGACCCGCGTTTCCGCGAGGTGGAGGACAGGGTCAGCTTCGTCCTGCGCTTCCCCTCCGGCATCCAGGCCAATTGCATTTCCAGCTATAGCTCCGCGCACAACGGCTACCGCGTGACCGGCACGCAGGGCTGGATCGCGCTGGAGCCGGCCACGCCCTATGCGGGGCAGGCGATGACGATCAACAAGGACGGCACCACCGCGCCCAGAATGCTGCCGCCGCCCGCGCGCAACCAGTTCGCGGCACAGTTGGACCATCTGGCCGAATGCATCCAGACCGGCGCGACGCCGATCGTCGCCGGTGAGGAAGGTCTGAAGGACATGCGGATTATCGAAGCGATCTATCGCGCGATGGCGGAGCGTCGCCACGTTGCATTGACGGAATTGGGGTGAGGGGCATGATGAATCGTCGCAGTCTTCTGGCGGGAATGGCCGCCGCGTCCGTGCTGGACGCCGCGCCGCTGCTGGCGGCGAAGGAGGCCGGTTTCGGCAATGTCCGCCGTCTCGATCCCGGTCTGGACAAAGTCATCGCGCCCGGCGCGCAGATCCGCCGTCTCGCCACCGGCTTCCAGTGGACCGAGGGGCCGGTATGGATTCCGCGTGAGAATTGCCTGCTGTTCACCGATCCGCCCGCCAACACCGTGCATCGCTGGAGCGCGCGCAAGGGTGCGGAAGTCTTTCTGCGCCCATCCGGCCTGCAAACGCCGGTTCCCGCCAGCATCCGCGAGCCCGGTCTCAATGGTCTGGCGCTGGACGCCCGCGGGGCGCTGATCGCGGCGGACAGCGGATCGCGCGCGCTGGTGCGGATCGATCTTGCCACGCGCCGCCGCGAAACGCTGGTGGACCGGTATGAAGGCAAGCGCTTCAACAGCCCCAACGACCTTTCCATCGCCGCATCGGGCGCGATCTATTTCACCGATCCGACGTATGGATTGGCGGAAGGCGACGATTCCTCGCTGCGCGAAGTGCCATGGTGCGGCCTCTATCGCCTTTCGCCCGACGGCAAGGTGACAGTGCTGGACCGCGATCATCGCCGCCCCAACGGCGTCGCGCTGTCGCCCGATGGGCGTACGCTTTACCTGTCGCTGTCGGACGAGGCCCAGCCCGAAGTTCTGGCCTATACCCTCGACGCAAACGGCATGCCCACCGATCGGCGCCGGTTCCTGGACCTCCGAGCAGAACTGGCGGAAGGGCGTCCGGGCTTGCCGGACGGGATGAAAGTGGACCGTGCCGGCCACGTCTTCGCCACCGGCCCCGGCGGGATTCATGTCTGCACGCCGGAAGGGCAGGTGCTCGGCGTGGTGGAGACTGGAAAGGCCGTTTCCAATTCCGCACTGGGGCAGAATGGCAAGACGCTGTTCCTGACCTCTTCGGACAGTGTGGCCGCAGTTCCGCTGGTATGATCCGCCGCGAAAGGGCTGACCGTGCCAGCGGTGCGGATCAGCCCTGTGCGATGCCTGCCAGATGGGCCATCGCGGCCAGATAGGGCGCCGGCCCGCGACTTACGCGGCGCACGCCGGCCTGCGCGAAGGGCTCCAGCGAAGCGGCCAGATCGGTAACCATCACGTTGACCGGCAGGTCCACGGCAGCGCAGAGATCGGCGATCAGGTCCGGGTCCATCAGCCCCGGCACGAACAGGCCGGATGCGCCGGCGGCCCTGTAGTCGCGCGCGCGATTTTTGGCTTCGGCGATGAAGCCGGGGTGCTCTGCGCCGTCGCTGTTCAGGAAGAAGTCGGTGCGCGCATTGATGAACAGCGGCACGCCGCGTGCTTCCGCGCGGTTGCGCAGAGCGGCGATGCGCTGGGCCTGATCGGCGGCGGGGCGGCATTCGGTGGTGCCGGCAAGGCCGTCCTCCACATTGATGCCGACGATGCCCGTCTCCAGCATCCGCTCAAGATTGTCGGCCGCAAGCTCCGCCGTTTCCGCGTAGCCGCGTTCGAAGTCCACCGTGACCGGCGCGGAAACGGTGGCGACGATCTGGCTGACAGTCGCGGCGAGCGTGTTGAACGTCAGCAGCTCTCCATCGGCGTGGCCGAGCGAGGCGGCGATGGCCCAGCTGCTGGTCGCGATGGCTTCCGCGCCTGCCCCCGCCACGGCCTTGGCGCTGCCGGCATCCCACACGTTGGTCAGGACCAGAGGATGTCCAGGCCGTTCATGCATAGCGGCAAAGCTGGCCGCGCGTGCGTTCTGATCCATCCTCGTCTCCTTCCGGACTTGCCAGCGTTCAGCCCGCGAAGCGCCACCGCAGCGTTTCGCCGGCGTGATAGGGAACCACGCGAAGATCGCCTTCGCCCATCGTATCGGGCACGATCACATCCTCGCGCGTCAGCGTTACCGTGCCTTCGTTCAGCGGCAGGCCGTAGAAATTGGGGCCATGCTCGGACGCGAAGCCTTCGAGACGGTCCAGAACGCCCTCGTCCTCGAACACCTGGGCATAGCTTTCCAGCGCGAAGGGCGCGTTGAAGATGCCGGCGCAGCCGCAGGCCGATTCCTTGCGATGCACTTCGTGCGGCGCGCTGTCGGTGCCGAGGAAGAACTTCGGCGATCCCGAAACGGCCGCCTTGCGCACGGCAAGCCGGTGCTGTTCGCGCTTCGCGACGGGCAGGCAATAGGCATGGGGACGGATGCCGCCATCGAACATCGCGTTGCGGTTGATGATCAGGTGCTGCGGCGTGATCGTTGCCGCAATCTTCGGGCCGCTGGCCGCCACGAACTCGACCGCTTCGGCGGTGGTGATATGTTCCAGCACGATCTTGAGTTCCGGCATGTCCGCCACCAGCGGCGTCAGGATGGTGTCGATGAACACGGCCTCACGGTCGAAGATGTCGACTTCGCGGCTGGTGACTTCACCGTGGACCAGCAGCGGCATGCCGATCCGCTGCATGGTTTCCAGCACGCCGGTCAGCTTGCGGATATCGGTGACGCCGTGCGCGGAATTGGTGGTGGCGTGGGCGGGATAGAGCTTGCAGGCGGCAAACACGCCCTGCTCATAGCCGCGCTCGATTTCCGCCGGATCGGCACCGTCGGTCAGATAGCAGGTCATCAGCGGCGTGAAGTCCGAACCTTCGGGCAGGGCATCGACGATTCGCTGGCGATAGGCCTCTGCGCCGGCGACGGTGGTGACGGGCGGCGTCAGGTTGGGCATCACGATGGCGCGCGCGAACTGGCGCGCGGTGTGGCCGACAACGGCTTTCAGCATCGCGCCATCGCGAAGGTGGACATGCCAATCGTCGGGGCGGCGGATCGTGATCTGTGCAGTCATGCCAGCCGCTCTAGCGGCCAGAATGCGCGCCGTCGATGCCGTGCTTGGCAAAATTGCGGGCCCGCATCCGTTGCAACGTTGCATGGCAAACGATGCGTGGTGCCTATCCGGTGTGGCCCTCGTCCCTGCTGCGAATGGCGCTGCCGGGAATGCGGATTTCCGCCAGCAGCCCGCCCTGCGGTGCGTTGCGGAGCTGGAGCGTGGCGCCGAACGTGCCCACTTGCGCCAGCGCGATGGCAAGGCCGATGCCGGTGCCATTGCCCTTGCTGGAGGAAAGCCGGCGGAACGGCTGCATGGCTAGCGGCAATTCGTCTTCGGGCAGGCCCGGCCCTCGGTCCGCCACGCGGATCACCAGATCGCCATCCTCGCGCAGGCAGCTGAGTTCCGCGCTGCCGCCGTACTTCAGGGCATTGTCCACCAGATTGCCCAGCGCGCGGGCCAGGGCATTGGGCTTCACCCGTGCCTCCGCCCCGCAGCCGCGCACGAAGGCGACGCGGTGGCCGAATTCGGAGGCATCCTCGGCAATGCTGGAGAGGATGGAATCGATGTCCAGCACTGCCCAGGGCTCGCGAATCTCGCTGCTGCGGGCAAGGTCCAGCCCGTCGCGCACCATCTGCTGGGTGATCGCCAGATCGGCCACCAGTCGCTCGCGCAGATCCTCGTCCTCCACCTGTTCCAGCCGCAGGCGCAGCCGGGTGAGGGGGGTCTGCAGATCGTGGGTGACGGAGGCGAGGATCTGGGTCCGCTCTCGCAAGCCTTCGCGCACGCGTTCCTGAGCCAGATTGAAGGTTTCCAGCGCGGCGCGCACTTCACTGGGGCCCTTGACCGGGATCGGTTCGAACTCCCCGATCAGCGAAAAGGCGCGGGCCGCGCGTTCCATGCGGCGCAGCGGGGCGGTGGCAAGGCTGGCCGCGAGCAGGCCCAGCAGGGCGCCGGCGATGATGATCAGTTCCAGGTAGGGCGGGCCGATGCGGTGCCGATCCCACCCGCGATCGGGCCAGAGGTCTACGACATAGCGCAAGTCGGCGCTTCCGGGGCGGGCCACTTTGATGAACCAGCAGTCCGGCAGCGGATCGGTGTTCATGCCGGCCGCGTGGGGATAGCGCGTGAGCTGCGCGAAGCATTCTCCGTTCAGCAGCGGCATGACGCGGGCCGGGCGGCCGAGCCGTTCGGAAAGGCTTTGCGAAAAGGTGGCGTCCGGCGCGGTCATCCGCCATGCCGGATTGGCATCGTGCGCGCCCAGGATCACGCCGCGCGACAGCAGGCGGTCGGTCTGTTCGGGCTGCCTTTCGAAGCGGTGGGCGATATCCTCGGCACTGCGCAGCGCGGCGGCGACCTGTTCCTTGCGGAACATGGAGTGCCGCAGGCTGTCGGAGGCCTGCAGTGCCAGCAGCGCGGAAATCGCCATGCCCAGCGACAGCACCAGCGTCAGCCGCCCGGCCAGCGAACGCGGATAATCGCGCAGGCGCCGCAGGAAACTGCGCTTTGCGGGTTCAGCGGCGGTCATTCGAACGCGACGGGGCCGGGCAGGACATAGCCTTCGCTGCGCACTGTCAGGATCAGTTCGTCACCGCCCGGCACGCTGGCCAGCTTGTGACGCAACCGGCTGATCTGGATATCGATGGAGCGATCGAAGGCGACCGTGGCGCTGCGTTCCGGCAGCAGTTCCTCGCGCGAGAGCACCTGGTTGGGCGCTTCGATAAAGCGGGTAAGCAGGCGGTATTCGGCGGAGGAGAGCATGACCAGCCGCTCGTCATCGGTGACGAGCCGGCGCTGGTGCAGGTCCAGCCGCCACGGGCCCACGCGGGCGAAGCGGGCCACACGCGGGCGCGCGCCGGCCTGACCGCCATGCACGCCGTCGAACACGCGGGATCGGCGCAGCAGGTTGCGCACGCGGGCCAGCAATTCGCGCGGCTCGAAAGGTTTGGTCAGGTAATCGTCCGCACCCAGTTCCAGCCCCAGCACGCGGTCGATCGGCCCTTCGCGCGCGGTGACCATCATGATCGCGCCCTGATGCCCGGCGGCGCGCAAGTCGCGGCAGATGTCCAGCCCGTCGCCATCCGGCAGGTTGAGGTCGAGGATCAGCAGGTCCACCGGATCGCCTTCAAGGCTGCGGCGCAGTTCGGCCACGGAGCCGACCGAATCCACGCGCTGCGGTTCGCGCGAAAGCTGCGCGGCGATCAGTTCGCGAATGTCGGGATCGTCTTCCAGGACGATGATGCGGCCTTCGGGCGCATCGCTCTGCGGGATCATGAAAGAGGCCATAGACGCGCTGCCCGGTGAAGTCTGCCCTGCCGATACACGATGAAACAATAGGCTACCGCCGGCAACTTGACGATACGCACCGTTCATTGCCGATCCGTGCTGCGGCGCACAATTGCACCCCAAACCTGCAATCGTGCACAGGAGCCCCCCGCTTGCGCCACCCCTTCCAACATCTCGCCATGGCATCCGCGCTGGCGCTGGCCACGTTGAGCCTTGGCGGTTGCGGGCAGAAGCCCGCCATGCCGCAGATGGACGTCGAAGTCGGCGTCGTCACCCTGACGGCGGAGCCGGTTGCCGTTTCCACTACGCTTTCGGGGCGCACCGCCGCCACCATGGTTGCCGAAGTGCGCCCACAGGTGGCCGGCATCATCCAGTCCCGCCTGTTCGAGGAAGGATCGCTGGTCCACGCCGGGCAGCCGCTCTACCAGATCGATCCGCGCCTCTATCGCGCCTCGCTCGATACCTCGCGCGCGCAGTTGGAAAATGCGCAGGCCACGCTCTACAGCGCCGAGGCCAAGGCCCGGCGCTATCGCACGCTGGGCGACAGCGAGGCGGTGAGCGCGCAGGACAAGGACGAGACGATCGCCGCCGCGCGCGCCGCGCAGGCCGCCGTCCACCAGTATCAGGCCAGCAGCCGCAGCGACGCCGTGAGCCTTGAATTCACCCGCGTGCTCGCCCCGATCACCGGCCGCATCGGTCGCTCCTCGGTAACCAAGGGCGCGCTCGTTACCGCCAGCCAGACCGATGCGATGGCGACGATCCAGCAGCTCGATCCGATCTTCGTGGACATCACCCAGTCCTCCGCCGATCTGCTGCGCCTGCGCAGCGCGCTGGCCAAGGGCAGCATTCTGCCGGGCAGCACCAAGGTCTCCCTCACGCTGGAGGACGGGACGAAATATCCCGTAGAAGGCACCATCGAATTCAGCGAGGTCAACGTCGATCCCGAAGCGGGCACGGTGACGATCCGCGCGCGCTTCCCCAATCCCGATGGGCTGTTGCTGCCGGGCATGTTCGTGAAGGTCGATGCGCCGCAGGGCGTGATGCAGAACGGCATCCTGGCCCCGCAGCAGGGCATCTCGCGCGATGCCAAAGGCAACGGCACCGCGCTGGTGGTCAATGCCCAAGGCACGGTGGAGCAGCGCAAGGTCACCACCGGGCAGGCGATCGGCGACAAGTGGCTGATAACCAGCGGCCTCAAGGCCGGCGACCGCCTGATCGTGGAAGGCACGGACAAGGCGCATGCCGGCGCCAAGGTCAAGACCGTGACCGTGAAGCTGGGCGACTGATCCGATGAACCTCAGCCGCTATTTCATTGACCGGCCGATCTTCGCCTGGGTCATCGCCATCATCGTCATGATGGCCGGCATTGCCGGGATCATGAGCCTTCCCGTCGCGCAATATCCCGATGTCGCGCCGCCGTCCGTCACCGTCAGCGCCACCTATCCCGGCGCTTCGGCGCAGACGCTGGAAAACTCGGTCACCCAGGTGATCGAACAGCAGCTGACCGGCATCGACAACCTGCTCTACTTCTCGTCGAGTTCGGACAGTTCCGGCTCGGCCTCCGTCACGGCGACGTTCGCCAAGGGCACCGACCCTGATGTTGCGCAAGTGCAAGTGCAGAACAAGGTGCAGCAGGCCAATTCGCGCCTGCCGACGCAAGTGCAGCAGCAGGGGCTGACGGTCACCAAATCCAGTTCCGACATGCTGCTGGTCGTCGCGCTTTATGACGAGAGCGACAAGACCACCGACAGCGACGTTGCCGACTATCTCGTCTCCAACCTGCAGGACGATCTGGCCCGCGTAAACGGCGTGGGCGGCGTGCGCGTGCTGGGTTCGCAATATGCGATGCGGATCTGGCTGGATCCCGCCAAGCTGATGGCGCGCCAGTTGATCCCGTCCGACGTGGAAAGCGCGATCACCGCGCAGAACGTGGACCTTTCGGCCGGGCAACTGGGTGCGGAGCCGCTGGTGAAGGGGCAGATGCTCAACGCCGTAGTCAAGGCCAAGTCGCGCCTGCAGACCGCCGACCAGTTCCGCCAGATCGTGGTGAAGACGCTCACCGACGGTTCGGTGGTGCGCCTGTCCGACGTCGCCCAGGTGGAGATGGGGCAGGAAAGCTACATGATGTCCGCCCGCATGAACGGGCATCCGGGGGCGGGCATCGGCATCGAACTGGCCTCCGGCGCGGATGCGCTGAAGACCGTGGCCGCCGTGAAGGCGCGCGTGGCCGAACTGTCGCAGGACCTGCCGCAGGGCTACAAGATCGCCTACCCGCGCGACACCAGCGACTTCGTGAAGCTGTCGATCCATGAAGTGATCGAGACGCTGGTCATCGCCATCGTGCTGGTCGTGCTGGTGATGTACGCCTTCCTGCAAAGCTGGCGCGCCACGCTGGTGCCGGCGATCGCCGTGCCGGTGGTCTTGCTGGGCACTTTCGGCATCCTGGCGCTGCTGGGCTACTCTATTAACACGCTGACGCTGTTCGCGATGGTCCTGGCCATCGGTCTGCTGGTCGACGACGCCATCGTCGTGGTCGAGAATGTCGAACGCGTGATGCACGAGGAGGGCCTGAGCCCCTATCGCGCGACGATACGTTCGATGGACGAGATCGGCTCCGCGCTTGTCGGCATCGCGCTGGTGCTGTCGGCGGTGCTGCTGCCGATGGCTTTCTTCGGCGGCAGTACCGGGGTGATCTATCGCCAGTTCTCGATCACCATCGTTTCGGCCATGGCGCTTTCGGTGCTGACCGCGCTGGTGCTTTCGCCCGCGCTCTGCTCCACACTGCTGAAGGCGCGTGAAGACGTGGACCATGCGCAGGCGCCCGCAACCGGCCTGCGCGGCGCGATGTCGCGCCTGCAGCAGCGGGTGAACGGCGGCTTCGGCGCCTTCAACCGCTGGTTCGACCGCATGACCGGCCGCTATGTCGATATGACCGGGAAGCTGATCGCCCGCCGCCGCGTCTGGCTGGTGGTCTATGGACTGGTGATCGTCGCCCTCGTCGTGATCTTCACGCGCCTGCCCACCGGCTTCCTGCCGACCGAGGATCAGGGGCAGGTCATGGTCGTCTACCAGCTTCCCGCCGGTGCCACCTCCGAACGGACCGACAAGGTGCGCGCGCAGATCGAGCAGGCTTTCCAGTCCGAGGGCAGCAACGTTCCGATCCGCTTCACCGTCGGCGGTTTCAGCTTCAACGGATCCGGCCAGAACGCGGGCATGGGCTTTGCCAATCTTGCCCCGTTCGATGAGCGCAAGGATTCCAGCAAGAGCGCCAATGCCATCACCGGGCGGATCATGGCCAAGCTGTCGAAGATCCGCGATGCGCAAGTCTTCGTGATGACGCCGCCTTCGATCCAGGGGCTGGGGCAGTCGAACGGTTTCACGTTCCAGTTGCTCAATTCCACCAACATGGACCGGGCGAAATTCGTCGCCCTGCGGGACAAGCTGATCGCCGCGGCCAATCAGGATCCCAAGCTTTCACAGGTCCGCGCCTCCACCCTGCCGGATACGCCGCAGTTCGACGTCCATTTCGACGATGCCAAGCTCTCCGTGCTCGGCCTGTCCGTCGCGAACGCGACCGATACGCTCAGCACTGCCTGGGGCGGCACTTACGTCAACGACTTCATCGATCGTGGCCGCGTGAAGAAGGTCTATGTGCAGGGTGAGGCGGAGGCGCGCATGCTGCCCAGCGATCTGGACAAGTGGTTCGTCCGCTCCACCGCCGGCACCAATGCCGATGGTACCAGCAAGATGGTGCCCTTCTCCGCCTTCACGACGATGGGCTGGGAAACCGGGCCGAACAGCCTTTCGCGCTTCAACGGGCGATCGTCCTACACGATCCAGGGCGATGCCGGTTCGGGCTATAGTTCGGGCGATGCGATGCAGGAGATGGTGGCGCTGCAACAGAAGATCGCGCCCGGCACCAGCTATGCCTGGAGCGATCTGTCCTACCAGCAGAACCAGTCCAGCGGGCAGGCGGTCTATCTCTACGCGCTGTCGATCGCGGTCGTGTTCCTGTGCCTTGCCGCGCTCTACGAAAGCTGGTCGGTGCCGCTGGCGGTGCTGCTGGTGATCCCGCTGGGCGTGATCGGCGCGGTGATCGCGGTGGCCGTGCGCGGTCTGGAGAACGACATCTATTTCCAGGTCGGCCTGCTCACCACCATCGGCCTTGCCGCCAAGAACGCGATCCTGATCGTCGAATTCGCCGAGCAGGCGTGGCGCGACGGGAACGACATGCTCCACGCCGCGCTGGAAGCGGCGCGCGTGCGCTTGCGGCCGATCATGATGACGTCGATCGCCTTCATGGCCGGCGTCGTCCCGCTCGCCGTGGCCACCGGCGCGGGCGCGCAGGGCCGTATCGCCATCGGCACCGCCGTGCTGGGCGGCATGCTGACCGCGACGGCGCTGGCGATCTTCTACGTGCCGATGTTCTTCGTCGTCGTTGCCAAGCTCTTCCACCGAGGAGGTGACGACGACGCTGCCCGGAACCTGCGGCAAGGGTCGCATGCCGAAGTTCCGGGCACCCCATCCGAAGGAGAGGCCTGACCGGCAGCCACTGCCGCCAGCCCGCCTTTGACCCCCATTCACCGGCCCGGAGAATATCGCACCCTCCCGCGCCGGTGAAGCCCGGGGCCCCGCCGATCCGCCATCGATCGGGGCTCCGGGCACCTTCATCGAGGACCATGCCGATGCGCCGCACCCTGATCCCGCTCCTTATTGCCGCGACGGCCCTGTCGGGCTGCAATCTGGCGCCCAAGTACGTCCAGCCGGCCGCCGCCGCCCCGGCGCAGTGGCCGCAAGGCGCGGCCTATGCGCCGGCCGAAGCCGGAGAGGCCGGGATGCCCTGGCGCACGCTGTTCGCCGATCCGCGCCTGCAGACGGTGATCGAGCGGGCGCTGGCGAACAACCAGAACCTTCAGGCCAGCCTTTCCAATGTCGCCTCGGCACGGGCGCAGTATCATGTGGAACGCTCGTACCAGTTGCCGACGCTGGCGGGGACGGCGAGCGCGGTGGGAACGCGCGGGCTCAAAACCTCGCAGGCCGATACGCAGACCTATGACGCCAATGTCGGTTTCAGTTCCTTCGAACTCGATCTGTTCGGCCGCGTGAAGAACCAGAGCCGGGAGGCGCTCGAGACGTACCTTTCGACCGAATCCGGCTATCGCTCCGCCCGCCTGACGCTGGTGGCCAATGTCGCGACCGCCTATGTCACGCTGGCCTCGGACCGGGACTTGCTCACGCTGGCCGAACAGACGCGCGCCAGTGGCCAGCGGTCGGTGGACCTGACCCGAAGCCTGCTCAAGTCCGGCCTTGCCGCCGCCGGAGACCTCGCCTCCGCACAGACCGTGCTGGAGCAGGCCAATTCCGATGTCGCCGCGCAGACGACGCTGGTGGCGCAGGATCGCAATGCGCTGGAACTGCTGGTCGGCGGATCGGTGGAGGATGCCTTGCTGCCCGCATCGCTGGCCGAACTGGATGCACGCATCGGACAGGTTCCGGCCGGGCTGTCGTCCGAAGTGCTGCTGCGCCGTCCGGACGTGGTGGAGGCCGAACACCAGCTGAAGGGCACATATGCCCAGATCGGCGCGGCCCGTGCGGCGTTCTTCCCGACGATCTCGCTGACCAGTGCGGTGGGCCTCGCCAGCACCGCGCTGGGCAACCTGTTCACCGGCGGCGCGACGCTGGCCAGCGGCACCGCCAGCGCGAGCGTGCCGATCCTGGGCGGCACCAACAAGGGCAATCTGGAATACGCCAAGGCGCAGCGCGAATACTACCTCGCCACCTACCGCGCGGCGGTGCAATCGGCCTTCAAGGACGTGGCCGACGCGCTGGCCCGGCGCGGCACCATCACCGATCAGCGCACCGCGCAGGACCGCTTGGTGACGGCGGCGCAAAAGAGCTACGACCTTGCCGATGCGCAATATCGGGCGGGGACGGAGACCTACCTCAACGCGCTTGTCGCCCAGCGTTCGCTCTATGCCTACCAGCAGACGCGGATAGCGACGATCCTGGCCGATCTGACCAACCGGGTCACCGTCTACAGCGCGATCGGCGCGGACGAGACGCTGGGGAATCCGGCCGAACCGGTCGCGACGGGCGGTTGACGGAACAGAATGAAGCATCGCGGGAACGCAAGGCGGGGATATCGGTTCACGAAACAGCAATGGACTGGAAGAGGAATACACCATGAGGCTTCAGGTACTTTGGACTGTCTCGTTCGCGGCGCTGGCTCTGGCCGGCTGCAAGAAGGAGGCTCCCGCTGCTAACGAGACGGCGACGACCGCGCCGGCCACCCCGATGGCACCGGACATGATGCCGGGCGCCGAAACCCCTGTGGCGGACGCCACGCTGGATCCGGCGCAGACCTTCGTCAACACGGCGGCCGCGAGCGACGCTTTCGAGATCGAGACGTCCAAGCTGGCGATTGCCAACAGCCAGTCTGCGGCAGTGAAGCGTTTTGCCACCAAGATGATCGACGCACATACCCAGTCCACCGAAAAGCTGAAGCTGGTGACCGGCAAGATGTCCCCCTCGATCACGCCCGATGCCGACCTGAGCGACGCGCAGCAGCAGGCGCTGGACGCACTCAAGGACCTTAAGGGCGCCGATTTCGACAAGGCCTATGCCAAGGCGCAAGTCGATGGCCATCAGGCGACGCTTGATGCGCTGAAGGCCTATGCCGCCAGCACCGATGCCGCTGCCCCGCTGAAGGATTTCGCGAAGTCGCTGATCCCCACGGTCACGGCGCACCTGAACATGGCGAAGGCTCTCTAGAGCGGTTTCCGATCGACTTTAGGGTATCGCCCGCAAGCGAGTGAAAAGGCGCATGGCTCGTGGCCATGCGCCTTTTCTCATGCCTCCAAGCTATTCGGCGGGTTCGGCAATGCGGTTTGTGCCGTCCTGCGCGGGGCGATTGAGATCCTGCGCCGCAAAGTCGTCGACTGCGATCACGTCGGCCACCGCCGCATCGGCGGCACGCAGGCTTGCGAGTTCTTCGTCGGTGATCAGGCCTTGCGCGTGTGCCTTGTCCAGATTGCGGATGCGCGCCTTGCGCAGGCGGTCATGGACCGGCTGGGTTGCCACCGTCTGCAGGAATGCGTCGGTCAGGCGGCCCACCGCCTCGTCCGCGCCGCCGATATAGACGTTCTCCACCAGACGGTCGCGCGCGGGGCAGGGTTCCAGGATGATGTCCGCGCACTGGCGGATCGTGCGGTCGGACGGGCCATTGCGACGGCGGCCGAAGGGCTGGATGAACAATCGCAGCATCCAGCCGACCGGTCGCGCGGGGAAATTGGCGATGATCTCCGAAAAGCGCTGCTCGATGGTGGCGAAGCCGCTTTCCATGCACCAGGCCAGAAGCGGCAGGTCGTCATCCAGCTGCCCTTCATCTTCCCAGCGCTTGAGTGCGCCGGACAGCAGGTAGAGTTCGGAAAGCACGTCTCCCAGCCGCGCGGAGAGCAGTTCGCGCCGCTTCAATTCGCCGCCCAGCGTCAGGAACGATATGTCGGACACGAAGGCGAAGGCGGCGGCATAGCGGCTCATCTGCCGGTAATAGCGGCCCACCCGTTTTGCGCCCCGGTTCGTCCGCCCATCGGCCTTCGGCGCGGGGGCGAAGATGCCGCCGCTCCAACTGCGCACGAAAGCGCGGATGGCGGTTTTCAGCGCATGGCCAATGTGCTTCCACAGCACCTGATCGAAATTGGCCAGAGCCCGGCTGCGATCGGCCTCCCCCACGGCGCGGATTTCCTGCAACAGGTAAGGGTGCGACCGGATTGCGCCCTGGCCGAAGACCATCAGGCTGCGGGTGAGGATATTGGCGCCTTCCACAGTGATGCCCACCGGGATGGCGCGGTACTGGCTGCCCAGATAGTTGCGCGGCCCCTCTATGATCGCCTTGCCGCCGTGGACGTCCATCGCATCGTTGATGACCACGCGCATGCGCTCGGTAGCATGGAGCTTGAGGATCGAGGAAATCACCGCCGGATGGTTGCCCTGATCCAGCCCCGCGCAAGTCAGGCGCCGCGCCCCGTCCAGCAGATAGGCATTGCCCGCGATCCGGGCGAGGCGTTCCTGAATGCCTTCGAACTTGCCGATCGGCAGGTTGAACTGCGACCGCACCCGCGCATAGGCGCCGGTGGTATGCGTGGCAAAAGCCGCCGCCGCTGCCGAGAGCGAGGGCAAGGAGATTCCGCGTCCCGCCGCCAGTGCGCTCATCAGCATCTTCCAGCCCTGGCCCACCCGGTCCGGGCCGCCGATCACATTGTCCAGCGGGATGAAGACGTCGCGCCCTTCGTTCGGGCCGTTCTGGAAGGTCTGCATCGAAGGGATGTGCCGGCGGCCGATGGTGACACCAGGTAAATCGGTGGGCACCAGCGCCACGGTGATGCCGATATCGTCCTCTCCGCCCAGCAGGTGATCGGGATCTTGCAGCTTAAAGGCGAGACCGAGGATCGTCGCCACCGGGCCCAGCGTGATGTAGCGCTTGTGCCAGTTGAGGCGGATGCCCAGCACTTGCTCTCCATTCCATTCGCCATGGCAGACCACGCCTTCGTCGATCATGGCGGCCGCGTCTGACCCCGCTTCCGGGCTGGTGAGCCCGAATGCCGGCACCTCGCGCCCGTCGGCGAGGCGGGGCAGCCAGTATTGCTGCTGCGCCTGCGTGCCGAAGCGCAGGATCAGTTCGCCCGGCCCCAGCGAATTGGGCACCATGGCCGTCACCGCCGTGGAGACCGAGCGGGTGGCGATCTTTCGCACGATCTCGCTATGCGCGAAGTTGGAAAAGCCCAGACCGCCATGTTCCTTGGGAATGATGATGCCGAAGAACTTCTCCCGCTTCAGAAAGTCCCAGGCTTCCGGCGGCAGATCGCGGGTTTCCCAGGTCATCCGCCAATCGTCGATCATCGCGCAGAGCGTGTCGACCGGGCCGTCCAGAAAGGCGCGCTCCTCCTCGGTCAATGCTGCGGGAGGGACGGCGAGCAGCTGGTCCCAGTCCGGGTTGCCGGTGAACAGCGCGGCATCCCACCAGGTGTTGCCCGCGTCGATCGCCTCGTTCTCCGTGGCGGACAGCGCGGGCAGCGCCGATTGCACGAGCGAGAGGACCGGCCGGGTAAGGATCTCGCGGCGGGCGGTGGTGGCAAAGTCGGCGGCAAGCGACATCGGGCAGGCTCCTTTTCCTGCCCCAACAACGCCTGCGCCAGCCGAATTGCTCCCGCATCATCGGGCCCGCGCGATCAATGGTAGCTTGCGATCAGTGATAGCTCGCGACTTGCCGCCTGACCTCGTCCTCCGGCGCCTCGTCGTCCTGCGCTTGCGGTTCGCCCTGCGCGGGACCGTACTTCACATGGCGATAGACCCGGCGGCACCGCGCAGCGAGGTCCGGGGCCAGATCCTGTCCCCATTCGAGCACGCGCGAGCGCAGCCGCTGGATCCGGTTGGCCGATGCCGACTGGAACACCAGTTGCCGATAGACCGCCAGCGCATCGCCCGGGTCGATGATCCGCGCGGGGTCGCCAGTCAGTTCGCCGAAATAGGTGTCTACCAGACGCTGGCCGCTGCTCAGCTTGCCTGACGAGATCAGCATGTTCGTCAGCAGCCATGACAGCCGCATCTTGCTGTCGATCCGGTAGGTTGCGCCCCGGCGCTTCACGCGTACCCGGTCCGCCACGTCATCGATGATCATCGCACAGTCCGCGGCGCAGCGCCCGTGCAGGACGTGCAGGTCGCGGTCGATCCGGCCGTCCGCGTCCAGCATCAGGACGGACACGTCCTCACCCGCTGGCAGCGCGTCCACGCCGCTGACCAGATCTTGCGGGGTAATGGTGACGCGGTCCGCCACGCCGTAATGGGCAAGGCTTTTCTCGATCCGGGCGATGCGCTGTTCCGCCGTCTTGATCGATCGCCGTGGGCCGCCGGTCATCGGATCGAAAGTGAACACATGCCCCGGTTTTCCGGAATTGCGCAGGCCCAGCGCCAGCGCCACCGTGGCCGCGCCCAGCGCCGTGCCCACTTCCACGATCACCCCGCCGCGCTGCGCAGTCTCGTAAACTCGGGCATAGACTTGCGGGGACAGCATTCCATCGCAGGTGACGATCAGTTCGGAAAACAGCTCGGCATTGGCACCCTCGAGCATCGGCTTCCTCCCGATAACTGCCGCATAGTCGCCCGGATGGCGGGCGGTGAGGCAACGCTATTGAGGGTTAATCCGGGATAACTACCGGGGCGGTTGCCCCACTGGCCTCTAAGGACCTGAGGGATCTACCGATCGGCTTGCAGAGGGGCAGCCCGCTTATGCCGTTGGGGGGCATTGTCAGGCCGCGCTGGCGTATCCGGCCGCCGCCTGCCGCCAGCGAACATAGCCCAGCACCGCCAGCCCCACCATCGCGGCGTAGAGCCCGGCCGTCAGCCACAGCCCCTTGAACACGAACATCCCGACGTAGAGAACGTCCACCGCAATCCAGAGCAGCCAGTTGGCTGCGTGGCGCCGCGCCGTCCAGTATTGGGCGACAAGGCTGAAGCTGCTGAGCCCCGAGTCCATCCACGGCAAGGCGGCATCGGTATAGCGGCTGGTGAACCAGCCGATGGCGATTGCACCGATTGCGCCTGTCGCCAGCCCAAGCCACGCCTTCGTGGGGGACAGGGGGCTCACCAGGACCTCGCCGGTCTGGTCCTTCCCCCGCGCCCAGACGATCCAGCCGTAGACGATGGCAATGCCGAACAGCGCCTGCAGCACCATGTCGGAATAGAGCCGCACGTCGAGGAACAGCTTGAAGTAGAGCGCGCAGGCCAGAAGGTTCACCGGCCAGCACAGCAACCGGCGCTTCGCCGTCAGCCAGATCCCCGCGAAGCTGACGATTACGGCGATGATTTCGAGCGCCGACATCAGGCCTGCTCTCCGTTCTTGAGGTCTTGCAGAAAGGCCTGCCCCGGCGGGGAGAGGAACCAGTCGGCATGGTCGATCAGGTAATCCTGCCAGGCCATCATCGCCTGATCGGGATCGGCAAGGATACCGGCGAAGTAATCGGCTTCGGACAGTGCGAATTCGATGTGCACCAGCGGCAGCAGGCGGGTCACGGCCTCGATATCCGCAGCGGTCAGCGGCAGAATGGTCCGGTATCCGGCAAGTAGCGCCAGTGCGGCTTCGGCATCGGGCGGGCCGGCGTCCATTTCCAGCCAGGGAATGGCCGTGCGCTCGATGGCGGTGGCAATATCGTGCAGCGCGCAGGTTCGCGTCGCCAGCCCGAAGTCGAACACCGCGCTCACCCTGCCTTCGGGCGACCACAGCAGGTTGGAGGGATGCCAGTCGTTATGCGTCCAGAGCGGCGGCTGGGTTTCCAGCAGTTCCGAAAGCCCTTCGCCCAGAGCCGCGAACAGCCGGGTCAGTTCGCCACGCCAGTTCTTGTCCGCCAGAAAACCGGCCAGTGCCGGCCGGGCCGCGACGTAGGCTGCCGCCGCCGCCAACGGGTCGCGGGCGGGCAGGATGGTGAGGCTGGAGATAAGCGGATGGTTCCCGCGCGCGGGCGCCGTGAAGTCGCGGGCGGCCCGATGCAACAGCGCCAGTGCGACGCCCGCTTCATGGGCATGGCCTTGCGAGAGGAACGGCGTCCACGATTGCCGGTCACGGTAGAGATCGCAGCCCGGCGCACGGCGGTGCAGTTCGTAGCTCCATTCGCCACTGGCGATGGCGCTGGTTCCATCGGTTGCGGTCAGGACATCGGGCACCGCCAGCCCCGCCGCGCGCAAGTGCGCCATGAACGCATGTTCCTCCGCCAGCGCGGCGGGGCTGCGCAGGCGGCGGTGGTGGCGCTTCAGAAAGAACGCGCCGCGGTCCGTCTCCACCAGCGTCGCGGCCGAGAACGGGCGCGGCGAATGCCAGCGCAGCCCTGCCAGAGCGCCCGCTGCCGGGAACCGGGCCAGCACCATCTCTGCCTCTGCCGTCGTGATCGTCGGCCAGACCGGCGCCTCCAGCGCCGTGCCCATACCGTGCACGAAATGCGGGGCAAGATCTGGCGCCGCGCCGCTCATCGTCAGAAGGCCCGGCTGAGCGACACCACGAAGGCGCGCCCGCTTCCCACGTAGTAAGTCGGTGCGGAGCCGGCGATCACCGTGCCGCCCCGGCCCACCGTATCCAGCGCATTGCTGCTGATCGCCTGCACGCCGGACAGGACATGCGGGTTGGTGACGTTGATGGCGTTGAGGCGCAGGTCCATGCGCTGCGCATCGATCAGCCCCGCCAGATGCACGCCCACCGACAGGTCTAGCGTGGCATAGCCCTTGATGCTCTCGTCATTCATGAAGGTCGCATATTGGCGGCCGACGTATTTCAGCGCGGTGCTGCCGAACAGGCGGCCATCGTCATAGGTGCTACCCATGGCGAACTGCACTTTCGGGCTAGCCACGGCGCGCTTGCCCTTGGTCGGCAGATAGTCGTCGCCGATGGCCAGATCGTCGCCCTGGCGCGTGTGCAGGTATTCGCCGGAGAGATAGACGCTGACGCCCTTGGCCGGTCGATAGTCGATCTCTCCATCCAAGCCGTAGGATGTCTGGCTGCCGGCATTGACGGTGGAATTGACCAGCGCGCCGCCGCTGTCGATCACTGTCGCCACCTGACGGTTGCGGAAGTGGTAGTGGAACGCGGTCAGCGAGAACGACAGGCTGGGGCCGATGTAGCGATAGCCCAGCTCTTCGGAGACCGAATATTCGTTCTTGAGATTGTCCGCCCCCTGGCTGACCACCTCGCCGCCGTAATAGCTGTTGTAGAGCGCGAACTCGTTCGGCGTGCGGAAGTTGGTGGTCACGTTGGCGAAGACCTGCTGGCGGTCGTCCAACTGGTAGTGCACCGCCGCCCGGGGAAGGGCGGCGAAGCTGTTACTGCGAACGGTCGATTGTGGGCCAGGCAGGTAATTGCGGCCATTGCGCAGGACGTCCACGCCCTTGAAGCCCAGATCGACGCCAAGGCGCGGCGTCACCTGAATGCTGTCGGCCAGGAAGAAACCCTTGGTCACCGTTTCGGTGCGCGCATTTTCGTAGGCGAGCAGGCGGCCGTCGGCGGTTTTGATCGCCTCGCTCTGGTGGCCCCACTGGTCGACCGGGTGCCCGTCCGCGTCGATCGAGGTGTAGGACTGGGTGACGCGGTCGGTGCCGTAATCGAACCAGAGCCCGGCCATGATCCGGTGCGCGCCGGCCTGCAGGGTCAGCTTGCTGACGTCACCCACGCGCATCTGCTTGCCGGTCCAGTTGCCCAGAACGGTCGCCACCCCGTCCACCGCGCCGGGCAGCGCGATCGGCTGGGTCAGTTCCTCGGTGCCCAGGAAGTTGCCGGTTTCGGTCAGCTGCGTGGCATAGGGGGCATTGCCGTATCCGAACTGCAGGTAGCCGGTGCTGTCGAAGGAGAGCCGGTCGTTCAGCTTCAGGTGCAGCGGCGCGGCCATGTAGACGTTGCGGAACGGCGCGCGATAGAGCCGCCAGTAATTGAGGTCACCCTCGGTATAGTGCTTGTCGTAATTGAAGCCGCGGCCATAGGCCTGCCAGTCCGCCAGCGTGGGGCTGGGGTAGGTGGAGGTCTTGGCCTGGTTGAACGAGACCGCGATGCTGGCGCGGTTGCCGTCGCCCCATTCGTTCAGCAGCTTCGCATCGACGTGCTGGCGCGTATCGAAGCCCGCGCCGCGCCAGTTGTCCGCGCGGTTGTTGGAATAGGAGACGAAGGCCTTCAGCCCGGTCTTCCCGATGGTGCCGGTATCGAACCGCACGAAGGCGCGCCGTTCGTTGTAGGAGCCCAGCGAGAGATTGACGAGGCCGCCCATCGCGGCCTTGGGATCGTCCAGCGAGAGCGAGAGCAGGCCGCCTGCGGCCGCCACCACCGGCGCGTCGATATCCGCCGCGCCTTGCGCCAGTGTGACCTGCCGGACATTCTCGGCATCGGCGAATTGCGAGGGGTAGGCGTAGTAGTAACCGATGTCGTTCTGCGGCGCGCCTTCCATCAGTACGCCGATCTGGTCCTGCCCCAGCCCGCGCAGGGTCAGGCTGGAACTGGTCGACAGGCCATAGGGATCGCTGGTCGAAACGTTCGCGCCGGGCAGCAGGTTCACCAGCTGGAAGGCGTTCAACGTCGGCGCCTGCTTGACGATGAAGTCGCTGGAAATGGCGCTGACCGCCTTGGGCGCGGTCTGGTCCGGCAGCAGGCCTTCGGGATCGGGATGGCCAATCACCTTGATGTCGGCAGGCGCGTCGTCATCGGCAAAGGCTGTCGTCGTCGCGCCGGCGAGCAGTGCCGGCACCAGCATGGCGCCGCTCAGATATCTGTACTTGAAAGGCATTCTAACGCGTCCACTCCACTGGAGGGACAACGGATCTGCCGCCGGCCCTCCCTACGCCGGTGTCAACCGGATCAGGTTCAGCGGGTCGTGGTCTGCTGACCACCTCTCAGCCGCGCGTCAGCGGCCCCCCGGGGTAGCGGCCGTTTAGGCGGTCGGATGCCTTGTGAAAAGCCCCATCGCGAGCGCCCTGCCGATTTATGGCCGTTTTGTGAAAGCGGCGTTCAGCAGAACTTGCCGGGACCGGGGGAGCGGACGGCCTTGCGCGCCATGCTGCCGCCGCGCAGCAGCGGCGCGGGCATGAAATGCCGGCGTTCCTGGCGGGCGGAGGGGAAGTCTTCGCGAACCCCGCGCGGCCATTCCAGCGCCAGCGTGGCCAGCGTCAGCGGCCAGCGCAGTCGCGGCCGATCGGCCTGCAGCAATTGGCGGCGATGCTGGAGGCGCGGCCACACCCCGCTGCAGAATCGGCGGGGGACGGGCACGCCGAACAGGGTCTTCAACGCCAGCAACTGGGTGCGAAGCGCCCGCTGCGCCTGCCGCGTGATGAACAGGCTATCGAGGATCTGCCAGTCTATCCCGTGCTCCGATCGGGCCAGCCGCGCCAGATCGTGGAGGTGGCGCATGTCGATCAGGCCGCGCCAGTAATCCAGCTCCTGAAGCTGATCGTGCGATGTGAGCAAGGCCGCCTGCGCCGCCGGCGAAGGCAGCAGCGCCTGCTTGCCGCCGATCCGCACGGGCCGGCAATGCGGCGCCAGCAGTGCATGGTCGAAGCGGGGATTGCTGCCCTTCATGCGGCCGTGAAGGTCGATCATGCCGACGTCGCTGTCGCGAAACAGGACGATGGGCGCATCTTCCTGCCCGCTATCGGCGTAGACGTGGAAGCCGTGATCCATCAACCGGTTGCGCGCCTTGCGGCTGACGCCGGAGGGAAGCATCAGGTCCAGATCGCCCATGATGCGGCCCTGCATGGCAGGTTCGCCCAGCGAGACCAGCAGCGCCGCGCCTTTCAGCAGGATCGGTGTGACGCCGATCTGTGCGAGCAGGTCCAGCACTTCTTCCAGCATCGCCATGAGCCGCCGGTTGCGTTCCCGGTTCGCCTCCACCACGCAGGTCAGATAGGCCCGGGCATCCTCGGGAACGCTGCGGTCCATCGGCGTCAGGCGGGCGCCGAGGCTGGCAATCGTCATCGTCCGGTTGGCCTGGCCGATCAGCCGTTCCCAGTCGTCCCCGTCCAGACCGCCGATCCTGCCATCCAGCGCGGCGGCGAGCGCGCGCACGCCGATCTGTGCCATCATCCCGCCGATCCGCCGCGATCAAGCAGTTCGACCGCTTCGGCCAAGCTGGAATAGGTCAACCGCAGGCATCGCGCGCCCGCGACCAGTTCGCTCATCATCCGAACGTCGGCGGCGCTCGATCGCCCTTTGCGGGCATAGGCGCCGCGAAACAGGGCCTGCAGTGCGGTGAGCGGATCGACGGGGGTGAGTTCGGCGCGCGCCTTGGCGTGCCTGTCCAGCACCACGATCCAGCCGACCGGATAACGGCCGGTCTGCGGATTGAGCATCGGCACATAACGCAGGAGCGCGCCGTCGAGCCGGCGATGCACCGGCGCCTGTGCGATGGCGGCGCGACAATGCGATACAAGGTCCCAGGAGCCGGCCTTCAGCGTCGGGAAGAAAGGCAGGCCCTGTGCTGCGCCATCGGCATCGATCAGGGTCACGTCATCGGCGGCATAACCGTATCCCGCTTCCGTCAGCGCCACGCAGAGCGTGCTCTTGCCCGCGCCGGGATCGCCGCAGAGCAGCAGCGCGCGGCCTTGCCGGACCAGCGCCGCCGCGTGAAGGGCGATGCGTCCGCAGTCCGCCAATGCCTCTTCCACCAGCCGTGCCTTCAGCGTCGGCACGGTCTGTTCCGCCGTGACGATGCGGGCAGCGCGTCCGGTCCGCGCAATCGTGATTTCCGCCTCCGGTCCTGCCGGGCCCTCGGCCAGCAGATGCCAGCAGGGTTCGGAAGAGGTCGTTACGCGCGTCAGGCTGGGAACCGGAAGAACGACAGAGCCGCATTGGCGATCGATGGCCACTTCCGTTTGCCGGCCGGCCAGATCGAAGCGAAAGCGGCGGGTTGCCGGATCATCGGCTTCGGGAACGGTGGTGGCGAGCAGACCGGCGCCGGACCATAGCCGCAGCCGTGCCCGGATCGCTTCGGATGCCAGATCGGCATCCATGCCGTGCCGGACGCAAAGTTGCACAAGGTTTTCCAACGGTATGGCGCGCGCCGTCAGTTCATGGACGACCAAGGCGCCCAGCGGATCAATCTCGTAAAGCTCTTGCGTCGCTTCGTAAAACAGCGCCTCTCGCCCCGGCAGGGCGATCAGGCTGACGCCGGGCGCCAATTGCCATGATCGATCCGATTTTCGATTTGCCGGGTTGGAGGGTGTTGCATCGATGGTCCCGCGACGAGGCGCGCCATCGTCGCTCTGCGCCGATGCCATGCCATGCGCGAGGAGCGGTGCCGGAGCGATATCTGTCGATCGATCGTCCCGCACCGCCAGCTCGATCAGCCTTTTTCGTGCCTTACGCCGCTGTCGCGGCTGCCGCCCGCGCTCTCGCGACTTCCGCCGCCAGTGTCGCCGTGACCTCCGCCGCCGGTGTCGCCGCCACCGCCGCCACCCGTGTCGCCGCCGCCGCCAACGCTGCCGCCGCCATCGCCGAAGCCGCCGCCGCCTGAATCGCCGCCGCCAATACCGCCACCTCCGGTACCGCCGCCGTCACCGCCCCCTCCGCCGGAACTGCCGCCGCCGCCCCCACCACCGCCACCGCCGCCTGAAGCGGCAATCGCCGGGGACGATAGCGAAGTCGAAAGAAGTACCGTCAAGGTTGGCGGCACGGTGAGCGCAAAGCGGCCGGCCGTCTTGAGGAAGTTCCGCCGGTGCGATTCACCGAACAGGTCGGGGCTCTGATCGTCCATCGCAGGATCCCTCTGCTGCTGATCGAGACTGTCCCGCCGCATCCACGCCGGAACGTGACTTGGTGATACACCTCTACGCCCGCACGGGCATCTATCGGGGGATATAACTCTCTAGGGTCAGGACCTATTAATCACGCCTGCGAGGTTTGCATCAAAATGGCTCATCGCGAGGAAGGAAGGCGCCGGAATATGTCCATATTTCAAGACTTCCTGACGCTGCGCTGGGCCATTTTGATCAAACGAAGTTCACCGAAGGTAAATCCCTTCATTCCAGCGCCTCGCAGGTGTGATTAATAGATCCTGACCCTAGGGTAGCCCGGCATCGTTTGAGCAGCGGCAGCGCGATTTCAACCGTCGGAAGAAGGCCCCGCGCTGCCATGCCGCGCAACCATCAGGGCAACGGCGGTGCGGTTGTCCGCACCCAGTTTCGAATAGATGCTGTGCAAGTGGATCTTCACCGTGCCCAGACTGATCGCCAGGTCGGCGGCGATGTCGCGGTTCGCCTTGCCTTCGGCCAGCAGGCGGGTGACTTCCCATTCGCGCCGCGTCAGGCTGTCGAAGGGAGAGACTTCCCGCTCTTCCACCCGGTGCCGGCTTACGGCCGAAGCCACCAGATGCGGTGGCAGCCAGCGTCCGCCGCGGGCCACTTTTCTAAGGCATTCGATCAGCGTGGTGGAAGCCATGTCCTTCAGAATGATGCCGGCCACCCCGCCGGCAATCGCTTCCACGACCTGACTGTCGGAAATCGTGGCGCTGAGCAGGACCACGCGAACCGGCCAGCCGTTCTGGTTGATCCGCGCCAGCACCCCCAGCCCGTCCAGGCCGGGCATGCTCACATCCACCAGCGCGATATCCGGGCGATAGTGCTGGATGTGGCGCAGCGCCGTTTCGCCATCGCGCGCGGTGGCGACCACGTTCAGATCCGCATCGTCGCCAAGCAGGGTCTGTATTCCGCTGAGGATCAGGTGATGGTCATCGCATACGACAATGTCGACCATCAGGTGCCCGCCTCCACCGGCAAAGTCAGCAGCAGGCGATAACCGCGCGGGCTGTCCGTCGCATCGAGCGCACCGCCGAGATCGGCCATCCGCTCGCACAGCGATTGGGGCAGGGCGGCGCGCCCTTCCAGGCCGCAACCGTCATCCTCGATCTCCACATGAAGATCGCCATGGCGGGCGCTGACGTCGATCCTGAGCGCGCCCGCCGATCCGTGCCGCACGGCATTTGCGGTGGCTTCCGACAGGGCGAGGCACAGTTCGGCGGCGGTCTCGTCGCTCACCTGAAGGCTTTCCGGTTCCACCGAAACGTCCAGCCGGCAGGCCCATTGCGAGGCAAGCGGTTCGGCCAGGGTCAGCAATTGGCGCTTCAGCGAACCGGGCGTTACGGGGCTTGCGCGGGTGCCGTTGACCAGGGTGCGCAGGCGGGCGTGCTGATGGCGCAGCAGATTGCGCACCTGGTTCATTGGCGCCTGTGCGTCGGGCGGCAGCGCCGCCGCAGTGGAATCGATCTGCCACACTGCGGCCGTCAGATCCTGCAACAGGCTGTCGTGAACATCGCGCATCACCCGCACGCGTTCCTTCAGGCTGGCGGCGGCAACCAGACTGGCAGCTATCGAGAACTGTTCCAGCGCCAGCGCGATCCGCGCACCGATGATCCGGGTGAATGCCTCCACATTCTCGTCCCGGAAGGCCGGGTCGATCACGATGACCAGTCCGTGATAGCGGATGCCCTGAAACTCGGCCAGGTGCAGCGATTGCCGCGCGGCGCCCAGCAGATCGGTCCAGGCGGCGTTGTCGACTTGCGAACCCAGCCATTCCAGCATGCCGTGAGGATCCGCCCCAGCCATGGCCTTCATGTCCGCCAGCGCGATCGAGAACGTCACCCCGTCGATGAATTCGCAGCGGCTGCCGGTCCAGAACGCGATCGTCGGCCGGCCGTCTTCCTGATCCTGCCAGACCACGGCGATGCGATCGGTGCCCAGCACTCTGGCGGCATGTTGCAGCGATTCCGCAAGCCAGGGCCGATCGTCGTCGGGCATGACATGGATCGGCCATGCCGCCAGTTCCTGCAGGCGCCGTTCATTGCGGGCGCGATAGCTGCCGAAGAAGCCGAGCATAAGGGCCGCCACCCAGGCATAGACAAACCGCATCAGCAGTACGTTCATCGACCAGTCGCTGCCTTCGCGGATGTCCGAAATGGTAACGGCGACAAGCAGGAATTGCAGCAGCAGCGCGGTGGCCAGAACCCCGGTCCAGCCCCAACGCATCGTCGCGCTGATCAGCGCGAACGTGAAGAACACGAAAAACGGGCTTTGCAGGTCGTCCGAATAATGGGCCAGCACGCCCAGCGTCACGATATCGATGCCGGTCTGCACGATGCGTGAGGTTTCGCGCCAGCGCGGCGGTGCGGGCACGAGCAGGAAAACCACGCTGACGACGACATAGCCGCACAGGACCGTGTACGTCTCCGTCACGTTGGCGCGCGGGGTGGTGGGATCGAGATAGACCGCGACGAGCGACAGGCTGGAGGCGAGCAGCCGCGCGGCGGCAATCAGCATCTCCGGATCGGCCTGATTGATCCGGCTCGGCAAGCCGGGGCTACCGGTGAATTTTACGCCGGAACGGGAAGCAGGCCGCGAATTCGGCCAATTGGCTGTCCGTGGGATTGATCGTGCCTTCGACATCGAGATCGCGGGTCCAGAATGCCGGCTGGAAGCGGACCATGGCCGTCCGCATCCGCGCAGCGTGAATGCCCTGGTCCTGTCCCGCCCCATCAGCCTCGATTGTGCAAGGTTGCGCGCCGGGCGCCGCACAGGGCAAGGAGGGAATGGGCGTAATACCAAATCGACCGCCCGATCAGCCCTGCGCCTCGATCGGCGTCGCGGTCGGCGGGCGGAGGTCCTGCGGGAATGCGGCTTGGGTGCGGCCCCCATGGCGACGGCGCATGGTCCTGACGGCGCGGGTAATCGGCAGCTCGATGCCGGTGTGGATCAGCGATCCGGCGGCCAGACACACCAGCCCCGCCGCGATCATGAATGTGCTGCCATGGCCCTTGGCAAGCCATGGCGCGGACAGGGTCGCCAGGAAGTGCATGATCGGCGCGTGGAAAAGATAGGTGCTGAAAGAGGCATTGCCGATATGGAGCAACAGCCGCCGCGCCGGAATATCGCTGCGGTGCCCGTTGCCTGCGGCCAGCAGCGCCACGCAAGTGCATGTCAGGAAAGAGATCGCCTGCCAGACTAGGCTGCCGTTCTGCAGCCTGAATTCCCAGTAGCCCGTCAGCGCCGCCACCATCAGCGTCAGCGAACCGCCGATCGCAACGGGGCCGGGCACTTGCGGCACGCGGCGAAAGCCGATGGCGATCGCGATGCCGACGGAGAAGAACAGCATGTTCTTGTAGGAATAGAACGCGACGATCCGGCGCAGTTCCGCGTCCTGCACGTGCCCGACGGCCAAGGCCCCGCAGGCGACCATGCCGACGATGATCGCCATGCAGGCCGCCGGCCCGATCTGGCGGGGGAACAGCAGGCACAGCGCGAAGAGGCTGTAGAACAGCATTTCGTAGGTGATCGTCCAGCCTACGCCGACGATGGGCGTCATCCTGGGATCCACGGCATCCTCGAAATTCGGCAGGAACGTGAAGGATGTCAGGATGTGGCCGGTGGTGTAGTGAAACCCTTCCATCGCGCCCACGGCGATCATCAGCAGCGTTGCCAGCCAGTAGAGCGGCACGAGCCGGGTCAGGCGTTTCCAGGCGAAATCGGCGAATCTGTACCGGGGGCGATAGCTGCGGGTCGGCTCCGTCGTGTACATCATGATGAAGCCGCTGATCACGAAGAACAGGTTCACGCCCATCTTCCCGATCGTTCCCGCAAAGTCGCCCACCAGGCCGAAATGCGGATCATACGGGATGACCGCCAGCATGGCGTGATCGATCACCACCATGACGGCGGCGATGCCGCGCAGCGCCTGCAATCCGTCTAGCATGTCCTGCCGTCCATCGGCGGCGGCGTTGTGCTGGTGCGTCGTCGTCATGCTTCGTCTCTCCCCGGAGACCATCGGCGCAATCGACGAAATAGTACGGACGGCGAGAAGGGCGGCAATGGTGGCAAATAGGAGCGGAGTACTGCGGGCCCGCCGGCCCGTTCTCGCGGTCAGCTGGTCCGATCAGGCGCGATTGTCGGCGCGGGCCGGTTGCGGCGTGCCCCGCGTGATCGCGGTGGACAATCAGGCGTGAAAAATCTGTGAATAACGCAGGCACAGCGATCGTGAAAGGCGTGGAAATCGCCGGCTGTTAAGCACGATTCTGTTAGGCACCAGTATTATTGGCCCAAGATTTTTTGAACGGCGCCAAGATATTGTGGCCTGTATACAGAACGTTGTCGGCGCTAGTGAGCGGATCCGGGTGTGCTGGAACATCCGTTTGGGTCGTCATCGGGCAATATCAAGGAATCAATAGGTCTGCTCCCCTACCTCAATAGCGCAATTGCAACCCTGGGCCGGCCCGCGCATTTTCCCTTAGGCAATTAAGGAGATTGCGCATGGCAAACGAATGCATCGCCTATCGGGATTCGAAGGGCGGCCTTCATGGCAGCGCCGAGAAAGCCACGCTGGAAGATCTGGCCGGCGTGTTGGGGCGCGTTGGCGATGAAGGCGGGATGACTGCCGGCGTCGCGCGGATGATCTTCGACAAGCGCGCGGAAATCGAACGCGTATTTGCCGAGCACGATGCGATCATGGCCTCTGCCATAGGGAGGGAGGAAAAGGGCGCGCCGGTACCGCGCAGCGATACGCCGGCGATCCATGCGGTGAACTGAATCGGCGGCCTGACAAGGCGGCGCAGGCGGGGCGCTGCGACCGAGCCGGTCATTCGGTAAGGCACGCCTTTCGGCAATGCAGCAATTGCCAAGGCGTGGCCGAGTGATTAGGCTCGTTTCCCAAGCAAGCGACGGCGTCTTGGGGCACGCTCTGGCGAAATGATCTTACCTTCACCGATCTTCCTGATTGCAAACTTGCGCCTTTCCGCCCGGTTGCGGCTGCCGTCCTGTTTCGGCCCGCAAATCGGTACGGGGCGCGCCCGTGAATCTTGCCCCCCTGAATCTGACCTCATGAATCTGGCCCCATGAATTTGGAAGCCCAGGCCAGAGCCGCCTTGCGGCGGGGCGACTTGCCCGCAGTCGCCGATGCCGCAAAGGCGCTTGTACAGGCCCGTCCCGATCGGCCGGAGGGGTTTTTCCTGTTGGGCATGGCCGCGGCCGAAGCGCGACAGATGACCCACGCCATTTCCTTGATGGAAGCCGCCGTGAAGCGCGGGCCGCAGCCGGAGCATCTGGCACAACTGGCAAGGCTGCTGGTTCTGTTGCGGCGTGAGGGCGAGGCGGGCGACGCGGCGCGGGCGGCATTGGCCCTGGCCCCGCGCGATGCGCTGACACTCGATACCATCGGCTGCGTGCTCACGCGGCTGGGCGATCATGAAGCGTCGATCGCGCCGTTTTCGGCGGCGGTGGCGGCGGAGCCCGGCAATGCCGAATATCGCTACAACCTGGCGGCTGCGAGCGGTTTTACCGGCCGCGTGGAGGAAGCGCGCGGGCATTACGAGGCGATCCTTGCCGCCGATGCCGGCAATGGGAGAGCGCATTATGCGTTGGCCATCCTGTCCCGTCAGACGGCACAGGCGAACCATGTGCCCCGCCTTGAAAGCGCCCTTGCCGCGGCGAACAATCCGAACAACGCCCTGCGCATTCGCTACGCCCTGGCGAAGGAGATGGAGGACATCGGCGATGCGGCAGGATCCTACCGCCATCTGTCAACCGCGAACGCCGCGCAGAAGCAGGTGCTGGGGTATGAATTCGGCCATGACCGCGCGATCTTCGATGCGATCGAGGCGGTGTTCGGGGGTGGCGGCCTTTGTGGCGGCCTTTGCGATGGGTTGGCCGAGAACGCCTCGCCGGAAGCACCCATTTTCGTGGTAGGGATGCCGCGCACGGGGACCACACTGGTCGATCGCATCCTGTCATCGCATCCCGATGTGGAGGCGGCCGGCGAACTTCAGGCCATGCCGCTGGCGGTCAAGCAACTTTCCGGAACAGTGTCGCGCCGCATCATCGATCCGGAGACGGTTGCAGCAAGCGCCGAGATCGATCCGGCCGCCGTCGCCGATGCCTATCTGGCGCGTGCCGCGCATCACCGGCGGACGGAAAGGCCCCGCTTCACCGACAAGTTGCCGGCCAATTTCCTCTACATCGGCCATATCGCGCGGGCTTTTCCCAATACCCGGATCGTCTGCCTGCGGCGCAACCCGATGGACACGATCTGGAGCAACTACAAGAACCTCTTCGCCAGCCAGTCCGCCTACTACGCCTATTCGTATGACCTGATGGATACGGCGCGCTATTTCGCGCGTTTCGATGGGCTTATGGCGCTTTGGGAGCGTTTGTGGCCGGGGCGCGTGCTGCAATTGTCCTATGAGGCGCTGGTTGCCGATTTCGAAGGGCAGACGCGGCGCCTGATCGATTATTGCGGGCTGGACTGGAACGAGGCGTGCCTGTCGTTCCACGAGAATGGTGCCGCCGTCGCCACGCCCAGCGCGGCGCAAGTGCGCCGCCCGATCAATTCCGATGGACTGGGCAAGTGGCGCGCCCATGCCGAGGCGCTGGAACCGGCGCGCGCATGGTTGGCAGAGCAGGGACTGGCAGAACTGGGGATTCCGGTCGAATAACCCGCTGCATTGGTAGTGATAAGCGGTTGTACTGCATGCAATTGAGGCGCTTTCCCGGTCTTGCGGGAAAGCGCCTCAATCGTTTCAGCCTAACATCAGTACTTGATGCTGGCCTCGATGCCGATCGTGCGGGGATTGAGCACGGATTGGCGGTAGTAGCGGACGACAACGCCGTCGTTGATGCCGATGCGCGACCGGTCGGAGCCGACCGAGACGACGGCATACTTGTCGAAGATGTTGTTGGCGAACAGGCTGACGCTGTACTTGTCGGTCTCGTACGTCAGCGATGCGCGGTGGAGCACGTAGCTGGGGATCTTGTCGCCATAGCCGCGATCCCAGCCAAGGCGGGAAACCACGTTGCCGCGATAGGTTGCGGTCCAGTTCGCGATCAGGCTGCCGTCCTTCATCGGCGCGGTGTAAGTGGCGCCCAGGCTGCCCGAATTCTTCGCGGAACCCGGCAGACGATCGCCCGAAAGCGCGTCGAGCTGCGTGAACTTCGGCCGCGCGTCGTAATCGTTCGGCGTCGTGCGGATGGTGATGATGCCGGGGATATCCTCGGTCAGCTTGGCATCGGTGTAGGAATAGGTGCCCTGGATCGCCAGTTGCGGCACAGGCCGGAACTGGAACGAGGTTTCGAAGCCCTGCGACTTGGCGGAACCACCGTTCACAGTGATGCCGGTGGCGCCGTAGAGCGTTGCGGAATCGACCTGGATGCCGTCCCACTTGATGTGGAAGACGTCGAAGTTGAACATCAGCTTGCGATCGAACAGCTGCATACGCATGCCGATTTCGGCGTTGCGCGTCTTGTCCGGGCCGTACTGGAGTTCATTCGGCAGCGCGCAGGCATTCTGCTGGTTGGCCGGTACCGGATCGGGGCAGGGGGCAACCCTGTTGGGGCCGCCGATGCGATAGCCCTTGCTGTACGTGCCGTAGAGCATGAGGTCCGGGGTGAAGTTGTAGGACGTGTTGAACTTCCACACCCAACCGTCCTGCTTCGCGTGGCCGCCCGCCGCGGAGACGTCATAGGGGCTGAGCGGATCGCCCAGCAGCGGCAGCACCAGCGCACCCTGAATGTCAGAGGTATACTTGAAGTAGCGCGCGCCGCCCGTCACCTGCCATTCCGGCGTGATGTGGAAGGTGCCTTCGCCGAAGATCGCCTTCTCCGTCACCTTCGACTTGGTGTAGCTGACGTATTCAAGATCGTCCGGATTGCCGGTTACGCCGTAGAAGTCCGAGAGTCCCGGCACATGCTCGGCATAGTCGTTGTGCATCTTCTGCTGGTTATAGAACCCGCCGAGCACCCAGTTGAACGGGCCGCCATGGCGCGAGACCAGGCGGATTTCCTGGTTGAACTGCTTGCGGCGGTTGTCGGATTCGTTCCAGCTGGAGAAGGCCGGGAACAGTTCGTAATCGTAGTCGAGGTCGAGCAGCAGGTCGGTATTGTCGCTCTGGCTCTTGGCGCGGACATTGGTGTAGGCCGTGGTCGAAACCAGGTCGGCGATGTCCGCGATGTTCGCGTTGATCTCCATGCTGGCCAGGTGCGCGCGGCGGTTGGTCGGCTCCTTGTAACGGCTGGCATTCTCATACTTGCCGGTGCCGAGCACGCCCGCGCTGTTGGACTGCGAACCGTCCGACCGGGTGCGCTGGAACGCGTACGTGAAGATCGCCTTCAGGTCTTCGCTGGTCTGCAGCAGCAGCTGGTTGCGGGTGGTGAAAGTCCGCTCGAAGTTGAGGTCGCGCCGGCTGGTCAGGTTTTCGCGATAGTCCTCCGGCGTAACGCCGGTGGTGCCGCTGGGCTGGGGCAGCGAAACGCCGGGCTGCTGCAGGATCAGCGGATAGTCGATGAAGCCGGGGTCATAGTAGTATCCGGTGGAGGACCGAAACGCGATATGGTCCTTCACGATCGGGATGTTGATCATGCCGTCCAGCTGATAGCCGGGATCGCTGGCGTGCGCCTTGTCGTAGAACCGGCCGTGGACGGAACCTTCGAAGTTCGACACGTCGGGACGGTTCGGGATGTAGCGGATCGCGCCGGCCAGGGTGCCCAGGCCGTAGAGCGTGCCTTGCGGGCCCAGCAGCGTTTCCACGCGCTGGATGTCGAGCAGCTTGAAATCGTAATAGAGCGGCACTTCGCCCAGATAGATACCCAGCGAATCGTCATAGTTGGAACCGTCAGATCCCACGTCGGATGCATTCAGGCCGCGCAGAACGATCGTGCCGGTCGATCCGGGGCCGGTGTCCGAAATCGTCATGCCGGGGGTGAAATCGGCAAGATCGCGAACATCGTTGATCCGCATGCGGGCCAGTTCTTCCGAACCGATCGCCGAAATGTTGATCGGCGTGTCCATCAGCGTCGTGCTGCGGCGGGTGCCGGTGACGATAATGGTGTCACCCTGGTCGGTGGCCGCCGAGTCCTGCGGGGCGGTTGCAGCCTCTGCCGACGAGGATTGTGCAAGTGCCGGAACGGCGAGCGTCATGGTCGAAAATACGGTTGCGGACAGAAGCGCCGCCCTCATTTTTGCGCGATGTGACATAGGCTTCCCTGTTATCTGGTCGTTGTCTTTGCGCCGTGGCCTGCTCCTGCCAGAACTCTATGGCCGTTGCGTTTTTGGTAGGATGGACGTGCCGGCCATCGCTTTGCGGATGTTGTGTCGGCGCGCTTTTTGGGTCTCGACGAAGTCTAATGACGGTCGAGGTAGGCTTGTTGTGGTTATCGGGATGCGATGTGGATCAAGGGGCGGATCAAGGGACCGCGGGTTTCGCCCTTAGCCATGCGAACATGGGTTGGAACGGAAACAGGAATTGCTGCGGGATCGACAGTCGCTTGCGTTCGTCCTGGCCGACCACGGCGGATTCGCCGTTGCGGTACGTGCCGAACAGGCGATCAATCAGGATCAGCGAGTTGGCATAGTTGCAGCGGGTCTCTTCATAGCCCACCGAATGGTGCAGGCTGTGGTTTTGGATCGTCGTGAAGAACAGCGAATAGAACTTCGGCGGATCCGATCGCACATTGGCATGGGCGAAAGTGGAAATGACGCCCAGCACATTGAGGGCGCAGAACACCGCGGCGTCCGGAAGATCGAACAGCGCCACGACGCTCAGGCTGATCAGGAACAGCTCGATCGGGTTGCCGACATAGCCCTTCATCGCGTTGAGCTGGGTAATGTGGTGGTGGGGCGCGTGGGTTAGCCACAGCGGCGTCCAGTTGTGCATCGCCCGGTGCATCCAGTACTGGCCGAACTCGATCAGGAATACCACCAGCGCCACTTGCGCCACGAACGGCATATGCATGGCCCAATCGGTGGTGATGCCCAGCGATTGCTTGAGCGTGCGCAGCGGATCGTCGGCCAGTTTCGCGGTGCACCAGGCGATCGCGGTGGAGCCCAGCACCACGTAGAACAAGTCCGTAGCGAACTCGCGCCGATTGAGGCGCCAGCCGGGGTGGCGTTCGTTGACGTATTCCAGGCCCTGCACGAACAGACTGATTACTGCGGAGGTAACCACGATCGACCACGGACTTTCGATCCACGACCGGGGGCCATAGGCCCAGAACAGCACGACTGCGACAATCATGGCCGGCGGGATGAAATTGAAGATCGTGTTTTTCAGGCCGGCGCGAGCATCCGCGCTTTTGCCAACACTGTCCATTGCGGGAGAGACGTATCCGGAAACGGGATTTGCGCTGGCTTCGGGGAAAGCGATACCGGATCGCCCTTCGCCCGAAAGAATGGCATTGCTGGTCGGCAAGTGCTCCATCGAAAATCCCCCATCGGGGCCGGAAATCCGGCCCAATGCTACAGTCTCTCTCTCCCGCTTGCTTTCGCTCTCATCGGCGACTGGATACACGGTATGGATATTACCTTTCCCGTCAAGAGTATTATTTTCGGACGAGTCCCGCGTGCCGTGAAAGGCTGAAAATGGGGAAATTCCAGTGGCTCGTCCAAAAGGGGCTGCGCGCATCCTGCACCGATGCTCACGGTTCGGGGCGTGACGATCCACACCGTGGCGACCGCAAAGCGCCGATTCGCCCGGCGGTGTGTGGAAACGGCAACTGGTATCGGCGCGGAGCTTGATATAGGGCCATAGACCGCCTGAATTTGCCACGCGGCCGCCGCGTTGTCGTGATGCTGCCGTGATGTTGTTGAGAGGATTGCCGCTTGAGCACCGACCCCGCCAGCCTTGCCCGCCTCAGCATGAGCCTTCCGGCCGACCTTTTTCGCCAGCTGGACATGATGGTGGAGGAGCGCGGCCTGCCTTCCCGCTCGCAACTGATCGCCGAACTGATCCGCCACGCACTGGCCGAGCATGAGGCGATGACCAGGCCGGAGGAGATGTTGGCCGGCACGATCACGCTGGTCTATCGGGGCGATCGCGGGCGCGTGCGGCACCAGTTGGCGGAGAGCCAGGCCGAATACCTGAAGGAAGTCATATCCTCGCAGCACGTGTTCCTTGAGGACGACCAATCGATGGAAGTGCTGCTGGTGCAAGGGCCGGCTGCGCGCCTGAAGGAACTGTGCGATGCGCTGCGCGCGATTCGCGGCGTGCATCAGTTGCAGCTCGTCACCACCACCGCATTGCTGCCGCCATTGCATGAGCAGGAAGGCCCCGGCGCGGCCGAGAAGCCGGACGGCGCCGCCCGCCCGCGCAAGAGCCCGGCGAAAGAGCCCGCAGCCTGACGGAGCGAACGGCAATTTTGCCCGCCAGTATTACAGAGTCGCTATCTCGTAATATTTTGTGATGGACAACCCTTTCAAACGCGGCAATGCTGCATTGCGAAAGGGGTCCGATTCATGATGTCACCGATGCGTAGGGTAGCCAAGATCGCAATGCTTGCGGGGTTGCTTGCCACAACCGCCTGCTCCCAGACTTCGAGCGACGCGGCAAAGCCGCGGACCGAATTCAATATTGGCTGGTCGATCTACGCCGGCTGGATGCCGTGGCCTTATGCGCAGCAGGCCGGCATCGTGAAGAAATGGGCGGATAAGTACGGTCTGAAGATCAATATCGTCCAGGTGAATGACTACGTCGAATCGGTGAACCAGTACACCGCCGGCAAGCTGGACGGCGTGACGGTCGCCAACATGGACGCCCTGACTATTCCCGCCGCCGGCGGCAAGGACACCAGCGCCATCATCGTCGGCGATTATTCGAACGGCAACGACGGCATCATGCTGAAGGGCGGCGGCGATCTGAAGTCGCTGAAGGGTAAGCAGATCAATCTGGTAGAGCTTTCGGTGTCGCACTACCTGCTTGCACGCGGGCTCAGCTCGGCGGGCATGGCGCTTACCGACGTGAAGACGGTGAACACCACGGATGCGGATATCGTCGGCGCTTTCGCCAGCCCCGATGTCACCGCCGCCGTCGCCTGGAACCCGCAGCTTTCGGTGATGAAGGCACAGGCCGGCGCGAAGGAAGTGTTCAGTTCGGCCAATATCCCGGGCGAGATTCTCGACCTGCTGGCGGTCGACACCGCTACGCTGAAGGCCAATCCCAACCTCGGCAAGGCGCTGACCGGCATCTGGTACGAAACCGTGGCGCTGATGAAGCGTCAGGATGCGCAGGGCAAGGCAGCGCGCGCGGCCATGGCGAAGCTGGCCGGCTCCACGCCGGAAGCTTTCGATGGCCAGCTGACCACCACTTACCTCTATTCCGATCCGAAGGCGGCCGTGGCGGCAACGGCTTCGCCCGCGCTGATCACCACGATGACCCGCGTGCGCGACTTCAGCTTCTCCAAGGGGCTGTTCAAGGGCGCCACTTCGGCCGACGCGGTGGGCATGTCCTTCCCCGGCGGCAAGACTCTTGGCGATCCGCAGCACGTGACGCTGCGCTTCGACGACAGCTTCATGAAGATGGCGGCCGACGGCAAGCTCTGATCCGCTTCGGCACCGCTTCCTCAAGGTGAAATGACGACAATGCGTTGGATGAATCGTCAAGTTCGGCGAAGCGATCGTCTGCTGCTCGGCGCTGCGCCGATCCTGCTGCTGGTCGTGGTCTATCTGGTGCTGGCGGCCAGCCGCCATGCCGCCAATCCGGCCGACAAGATATTGCCGCTGCCCGACGGGATGGTGCAGGCCATGTCCGCGCTGATCGCCCAGCCGGATCCATTGACCGGGCAGCTGGTGTTCTGGGCGGATACGCTGGCCAGTCTGGAGCGTCTGGGCATCGGCCTTGGCATCTCCACGCTGATGGCGCTCGTCGTGGGCCTTGCCCTCGGCGTGCTGCCACCGGTGCGCGCGACTTTCGGGCCACTGGTGACCGGCATTGCCGTCATTCCGCCGATCGCGCTGCTGCCGATCCTGTTCATTGCACTGGGGCTGGGGGAAACCGCGAAGGTCGCGCTGATCGTCATCGGCATTGCGCCGGTGATGATCCGCGACATCGCGGCACATGTCACCGCCCTGCCAAGGGAGCAGATCGTCAAGGCGCAGACTTTGGGGGCCAGCAGCTGGCAGGTGATGATCCGCGTGGCGCTGCCGCAGGCGATGCCGCGATTGCTGCAGGCCATGCGGCTGGCGCTGGGGCCGGCATGGGTCTTCCTGATCTCTGCAGAGGCGATCGCATCGGACGTCGGCCTTGGCTACCGCATCTTCCTTGTCCGCCGCTATCTCTCGATGGACGTCATCCTGCCTTACGTCGCGTGGATCGCCTTTCTGGCGATCGTCATGGACGTGGCGCTGGCGTTCCTGAGCCGGCGAATGTTCCCCTGGGCGCATGGAGAGAGCCATTGAGCGCGCTACTCACCCTTCGCGACGTCTGGGTCGAATATGGCGACAAGATCGTCATCGAGAAGCTGGACCTCGACATTCACGCCCGCTCCTTCGTGTCGGTGGTCGGGCCTTCGGGGGCGGGGAAGAGCAGTTTCCTGCGCCTGATCCTTGGGCAGGAAGCTCCCACGCGCGGGAAAATCTCGCTCGACGGGGAGCCGCTGGTGCCCGAATGCGGGCCCGATCGCGGCGTGGTGTTCCAGCGCTATTCGGTGTTTCCGCACTTGTCCGCCCTGCGCAACGTCGTGCTCGGCATGGAATGCGCGCAGGCGCCATTCTCCGCCCGATTGTTCGGCGCGAAACGCCGCGCGGCGGAAGAGGAAGCTGCCGAGATGCTGAAGGCGGTGGGATTGGGGGACAGCATGCACCTCTATCCCGCGCAGATGTCGGGCGGGATGCAGCAGCGTCTGGCCATCGCGCAGGCCCTGGTGAAACGCCCGCGCATCCTGCTGCTGGACGAGCCGTTCGGCGCGCTCGATCCCGGTATCCGGGCGGACATGCATCTGTTGATCCGCCGCCTCTGGAGCGAATATGCGCTGACCATCGTGATGGTGACGCACGACATTCGCGAGGCTTTCACGCTGGGCACCCGCGTGCTCGCTTTCGACAAGCGCCGCCACGATCCGCACGCCCCGCACCGTTTCGGCGCCACCGTCGTCTACGATCTGGCGCTGCGTGAGCGGAATGAGGAAACCGTCGAAAAAATCGACAGTATTACTATTGACGCAATAGGTAATAACTGAGAGGGTCTGCTCATGGGCTCCGAATCTTCCAGCCTGGCAAGGCTCAGCATGAGCCTACCGGCAGACCTCTTCAGACAGCTCGACACGATGGTGGAGGAACGCGGATTGCCGTCCCGTTCCCAGCTGATCGCCGAACTGATCCGCCATGCTCTTGCCGAGCATGAATCGCTTACCCGTCCGGACGAGATGCTCGCCGGTACGATTACCCTGGTCTACCGAAGCGAACGGGGCCGCGTGCGCCACCAGCTTTCGCAAACCCAGGCGCACTATCTGAAGGAAGTGATCTCTTCCCAGCACGTGGTGCTGGAAGACGATCAATCGCTGGAAGTTCTGCTGGTGCAGGGCCCGGCCGTGCGGCTGAAGGAACTGTGCGACGCCATTCGGCGGGTGCGCGGTGTGCAGCAGCTGGGCCTTGTCACCACCACATCGCTTCTGCCGCCTCTCTACGAGCAGGACGGCCACACCATCAAACCGATCGGAGCCATCTGATGACCGAGATTCTGGCCAATCCCCTGGCCGCGCGGGACCATGCGCGCAGCATGGAAGGTACGGTAGTCGAAACCATGCCGGTGCTGCCGCCGGTTGCGGACGACCTGCCTGCGGGTGTGAGCACCGACGATCTGTTGTGGGAAGAGACGATTGCCGCCGGCGGTTACGCCACGCGCCGCCTGTCGCGCGGAACGCGGTTGCGCCTGATCGATCTGAAAGGCGATGCCTGCGCATCGCTGCTGGTGTTCAACGCCGAAATGCCGACCGAGCGGCTGAACGTGGCCGATACCGTGAAAGTGCAGTGGAACGCCTATCTGGGCGCGGGCAAGCTGCTGCTTTCGGACATGGGCCGTGTGTTGCTGAGCATTCTGGAAGACGATGCCGGTACGCACGACACTTTTGCCGGTACATCCAATGCCGCGACCAATGCAGCCAAGTATGGGGATGGCAGCAATAGCGGTCCTCATCCCAATGGGCGCGATCGTTTCCTGCTGGGCGCCGCCAAGCATGGGCTGGGCCGCCGCGACGTCCATCCCTGCGTCACGCTGTTCAAGGGCACCCATATCGAGGCGGACGGCACGATCACGCCTGAGGTCGGCCCCTTCGCGCCGGGCCGCAGCCTGGTGCTGCGTGCCGAGATGGACGTGATCGTGGTCATCGCGAATTGCCCGCACGTGCTCGACCCCCGGCCCGAATGGTCGGTGACGCCGTTACGTGCGACCGGCTGGCGCGGCCCCGTCACCGGTGAGGACGATGCCGTTCGCACGGCCACGCCGGAAGGCCTGCGCGCCTTCAAGAACGTCGAAGACTACTTCCGCCGCTGAACGAGGGGCAGGCTACTATGACCGATACTCACCTCTCCGGCCTGGCCGGCGCCGTCATCCATGACGAAATCGTGCCCGCCCGCGCCCCGTGGCTGCACCATATCGCGGCCGGCCAGACGCTGCGCATCGTCGATCTGGAAGGCAATCAGGCCGTCGATTTCCTGCTCTATTCCGCCGCCGACGATGCCGAACGCTACAGCGCGCAGGATACCGTGGCGGCGCAGGGCAACCTGTTCCTGCGCACCGGCACCGTGCTGCGTTCCAACGAAGGCCGCCCGATGATGACCATCGCCGCCAGCGCGGTGGACTATCACGACACCATCGGCGGTGCCTGCTCGTGCGAATCCAACACGCTGCGCTACGGCCATCACACCAAGGCCGAACATGCCTGCGTGGAGAACTTCCTTGAGGCGAACCTTACCGAGGGGCGCAACAAGCGCGATATCGTTTCCAACATCAACTTCTTCATGAACGTACCGGTCGAGCCGGACGGGTCGCTGGGCATCGTCGACGGAATATCCGCGCCGGGCCTGACTGTGGACCTGCGGGCGGAAATGGACGTCGTCGTCGTCGTCTCCAACTGCCCGCAGGTCAACAACCCCTGCAACGGTTTCAACCCCACTCCCGTCCGGATGATTGTCACCGCATGAGCTTCGACACGGTCCTGATCGCCAACCGAGGCGCGATCGCCACCCGCATCATCCGCACGCTGCGACGCATGGGCCTGCGCTCCGTCGCGGTCTATTCAGAGGCTGACGAAGGCTCCGATCACGTATCGATGGCGGACGAGGCCGTGCTGATCGGCCCGGCCAAGGCATCGGACAGCTACCTGAATATCCCGGCGATCCTGGAGGCCGCGCGCAAGACCGGGGCCGGGGCGATCCATCCCGGTTACGGCTTCCTGGCCGAAAACGTCGAATTTGCGGAGGCTTGCGCCGCCGCCGGTATCGTCTTCATCGGCCCGAATACCGACAATATCCGCACCTTCGGCCTGAAGCACAGCGCCCGCGCGCTGGCGGCGGCGCACGACGTGCCGCTGGCGCCCGGCACCAACCTGCTGACCGATGAGGAAGAGGCAGTCGCCGCCGCGCAGGAGATCGGCTTCCCGGTCATGCTGAAGGCCACGGCCGGCGGCGGCGGCATCGGCATGCGTGTCTGCGAGAACGAGGCGGACTTGCGCGAAGGCTTCGCCGCCGTGGCGCGGCAGGGCATGAGCAACTTCGGCGATGCCGGCGTCTTCCTGGAACGCTACATCCGCCGCGCGCGCCATATCGAGGTGCAGCTGTTCGGTGACGGGCAGGGCCGCGTCATGGCGCTGGGCGAGCGCGATTGCTCGCTGCAGCGTCGCAACCAGAAGGTCGTCGAGGAAGCACCGGCGCCGCAACTGCCCGAAGCGGTGCGCAGCGAGCTGATCGCATCGGCCATCCGTCTGGGTGAGGCGGCGCAGTACCGCTCGGCAGGCACGGTCGAATACCTCTACGACGCCGATCGCGCGGAATTCTTCTTCCTGGAGATGAACACGCGCCTGCAGGTCGAACATGGCGTGACCGAGATGGTCATGGGTATCGACCTGGTCGAATGGATGGTGCGCGGCGCGGCCGGCGATTACAGCTTCCTCGACCGTGAGACGCCCACGCCGCGGGGCCATTCGGTGCAGATGCGCCTCTATGCGGAGGACCCCTCGCTCGATTATCGACCTACTTCGGGCACGCTGACCGCGCTGGAATTCCCGGACGATATCCGCGTGGAGACCTGGTGCTCATCGGGCAGCACGGTCAGCGCCTGGTACGATCCGATGCTGGCGAAGCTGATCGTCCACGCCCCGACCCGTGCCGAAGCGGTAGAGGCCGCACAGGCCGCGCTCGACAAGAGCCGCGCGGACGGGATCGAGACGAACTTGCGTTGGCTGCGCGATGTGGTGCGCACGCCCGCCTTCGCCAGCGGCGAAGTTTCGACCCGCGTGCTGGACAGCATCGCCTATGAGCCGCGCAGCATCCGCGTCGTCAGCGGCGGCACCGCGACCACGGTGCAGGACTGGCCGGGCCGCCAGCATCTCTGGGCCGTGGGCGTGCCGCCTTCGGGCCCGATGGATGACCAGTCGTTCCGGCTCGGCAACCGCCTGCTCGGCAACCCGGAAGGGATGGCCGGTCTGGAAGTGACCGTTACCGGGCCGACGCTGGCCTTCGTCGCCCCGGCGCGGATCTGCGTCATGGGTGCCGATTTCGGCGCGATGCTGGACGGTGTGGCGATCCCGCGCGGCGTGCCGATCGACATCGGCGCGGGCCAGACCCTGTCGATGGCGCGCGCCTCTTCGGGCGGCATGCGCGGCTACGTTCTGTTCGCGGGCGGGCTGGACATTGCGCCCTATCTGGGTAGCCGCAGCACGTTCGAACTCGGCCAGTTCGGCGGCCATGCCGCGCGCCGCCTGCTGGCGGGCGACACGCTGCATCTGGCGGGCGAGGCGACCGAAGCGCCGCTTGCCGCCGCTGCCCTGCCGGAAATCTCGACCGAATGGACCTTGCGGGTGCTCTACGGCCCGCACGGCGCGCCGGACTTCTTCACGGGCGAGGACGTGCAATCGTTCCTCGCTGCCGAATGGAAGGTGCATTACAACAGCAACCGCACCGGCGTTCGCCTGATCGGGCCCAAACCCCGCTGGGCGCGCACGGACGGCGGCGAGGCGGGCCTGCACCCCTCCAACATCCACGACAATCCCTATGCCATCGGCGCGGTGGACTTCACCGGCGACATGCCGATCATCCTCGGCCCGGACGGGCCATCATTGGGCGGTTTCGTCTGCCCCTTCGTGGTGATCGCGGCGGACCGCTGGAAGATCGGCCAGCTGACGCCGGGCGACAAGCTGCGCTTCGCGCCGGTGACCATCGCCGATGCGGCTAAGGCGGAAGCGATGCAGCGCGCGCTTGTCGGCAACGGCACCGCGCCGGAGGCTTCTCCCGCGCGTGCAGTGGAAACGCTGTCCCCCATCCTTGGCGAGATTGCCGAAGGGCCGGGGCGGCCGCGCACCGTCTATCGCCAGCAGGGTGACCGCAACATCCTGGTCGAATACGGGCCGATCGTGCTCGACATTGAACTGCGCATCCGCGTCCATGCGCTGATGACCGAACTGGAGCGGCTCGCGCTGCCCGGCGTGATCGACATCGTGCCCGGCATTCGTTCGCTCCAACTGCACTTCGACGGTGCGGCGATGGACCAGAAGGCGGCGCTGGCCGCGCTGATGGCGGCGGAAGAGCGGCTTGGCGATCTTGAGGACTTCACGATCCCCTCGCGCATCGTCCACCTGCCGCTCAGCTGGCGCGATCCGGCGACGATCGAGACGATCGAGAAGTACATGGCCACCGTGCGCGCGGATGCGCCGTGGTGCCCGGACAACATCGAGTTCATCCGCCGCATCAACGGCCTCACCGATCAGGCGGCGGTGGAGAACCTGATCTTCGAGGCGAATTACCTCGTCATGGGGCTTGGCGACGTCTATCTGGGCGCGCCGGTGGCGACGCCGGTGGATCCCCGACACCGGCTCGTCACCACGAAATACAACCCCGCGCGCACGTGGACGCCGCCCAACGTGGTGGGCATCGGCGGGGCCTACATGTGCATCTACGGCATGGAGGGGCCGGGCGGATACCAGCTCTTCGGCCGGACGATCCAGGTGTGGAACACCTATCGCCAGACCGACGCCTTCACCGAAGGCAAGCCCTGGCTGCTGCGCTTCTTCGACCAGATTCGCTTCTATCCGGTCAGCGCGGAAGAACTGGCCGACTGGCGCCGCGAATTCCCGACCGGGCGGCGTTCGATCCGGATCGAGGAATCGGAATTCCGCCTTGCCGACTATCGCGCTTTCCTGGCCGAGAATGCGGAAGGAATCGCCGAGTTCGAGGAAACCCGGCAGGCCGCCTTCGATGCCGAGCGCGATGAATGGCAGCGCCGGGGCGAGTTCGATCAGGTCGCGGAACTTAACGAGCGCGATACGCCGACGGCGGACGCGATCGAGCTTCCCGCCGGTTCCGACCTTGTCGAAGCCCCTTACGGCGGCAGCGTTTCGACCCTGCTGGTCGCCCCCGGAGACGTGGTGGAGGCCGGCGACAAGATCGCCATTATCGAGGCTATGAAAATGGAATGCCCAGTGGAAAGCCCCGGCCGGGGCACGATCGAGGCCCTCTACATGCGGGAAGGACAGGCGCTGGAACCCGGCGCGCCGATGCTGGCCCTGCGGAGGCACGCATGACCGTGCTCGATCGCCGCAGTGCCGCCGAACTGAACCGTCGCAGCGCGACCGAGATCGCCGCCGCCGTCAACGCCGGCCGGATGAGTGCCGTCGAAGTGGCGGAAGAGACGCTTGCCCGCGTCACTGCCTATGATGCGATCCAGCCGCAGATCTGGATCAGCCGGGCGACGCGGGATGATCTCCTCGCCGCCGCCCGCGCCATCGATGCGCGCATTGCCGCCGGGGAAAGCCTGCCGCTGGCCGGCGTGCCCTTCGCGGTGAAGGACAATATCGACGTTGCCGGGTTCGAGACCACGGCCGCCTGCCCGGCTTTCGCCTATCGCCCCGAAGCCTCGGCCGGGGTTATAGAGCGGCTGACGGCGGCAGGCGCGCTCTGCGTCGGCAAGACCAATCTCGATCAGTTCGCCACTGGGCTGGTCGGCACGCGCAGCCCTTACGGCATTCCGCGCAATGCCTATAACCTCGCCTACGTCAGCGGGGGATCGAGTTCGGGATCGTCGGTCGCAGTGGCGGCGGGGCTGGTGGCCTTCGCACTGGGCACCGACACGGCCGGTTCGGGCCGCGTCCCGGCCGCGTTCAACCATCTGATCGGCTTCAAGCCCAGCAAGGGCCGCTGGTCCACGCGCGGGCTGGTTCCGGCATGCCGCACGCTCGACTGCATCACCGTGTTCACCGAAGACACTGCCGATGCGCGGCTGGTGGATGAAGTGGTGGCAAGTTTCGACCCGGCCGACGCCTATTCGAAGCCGCTGGCGGACCGGCCGCTCCAGCCGAAGCGCATCGGCGTGCCGCGCCGCGATCAGCGCAACTGGTTCGGCGATGCCGAATCCGAATTCCTCTACGACCGCGCGCTGGAGAAGCTGGCGACGCTGGGTGAGATCGTCGAGATCGACCTCGCTCCGTTCCAGGAAGCGGCGCTGCTGCTCTACGGCGGCCCCTGGGTGGCCGAGCGCACGGCGGCGATGGCGCAAATCCTGGCGGACAACCCGGATGCTATCGATCCCACCGTTCGCACCGTCGTCGAACCCGGCGCGGATGTCAGCGCGGTGGACCTGTTCAACGGTATCTACCGAATGGCCGATCTCAAGCGCCATGCGGACACGCTGTGGACCTCGATCGACATGATGGTCTTCCCGACCACGGGCACGACCTACCGCGTGTCGGAACTTGCAGCCGCGCCGGTCGCGCTCAACAGCAATCTGGGCTTCTATACCAATTTCGTGAACCTGCTGGACATGGCCGCGCTGGCGGTGCCGGCCGGCATCCGGGCGAACGCCACCGGCTTCGGCGTGACCCTGATCGGCCCGGCCGACAGCGACCGCGCCCTGCTCGATACGGCGGATGCCTATCTTTCCGTCGCCGATCTTCCATCGCTTCCAACACTTGATCTTGAGGGAAAAATGCAGACAGTGAAACTCGCCGTCGTCGGCGCCCACCTGAAGGACATGCCCCTCCACTGGCAGCTCACCTCGCGTGAGGCGAGCTTCGTCGGCGCCTTCGAAACCGCGCCCAATTACCGGCTCTACGCGATGGCCGACAGCGTGCCGCCCAAGCCCGCGCTGGTGCACAGCGAAGACGGCGGTTCGATCGCGGTCGAGGTCTATGAACTGGGCGTCGCCGAATTCGGCAGCTTCGTGGTAGAAGTGCCCGCGCCGCTCGCCATCGGTACGGTGACGCTGGCCGATGGCAGCAGCGTCAAGGGCTTCGTGGCCGAACCGCGCGCGATGACCGGGGCGGAAGACATCACCAGCCTGGGCGGATGGCGCGCCTATATCGCCAGCCGCGCCTGACGACCGAAAGCACGCTTAACGAGGGACCCAAGGGGGGAAACATGCGCACGTTGAAACGGATGGTTCTGGCTGCCACTTTGACTGCCGCCGCGCTGCCTTCGATCGCCCATGCAGAGGGGGAGAAGGTCATGACCGTGCCCGGCTTTGCCGACTTCCTGGCGGTGGACGGGATGACCGTCTGGGCCACCAACAAGGGCAAAGTAGAGCACTGGGGGCGGGACGGCAAGCTGGGCGAAGTGGCCATGACGCATCCGTGCGGCGCCATGGCGGTGGAGCATGGTTCCCTCTGGGTCGCGGACTGCAAGGAAGGCACGCTCAACCGGATCGACATTGCGACGTCGAAGCTGGTCGCATCGATCCCCACCGGCATCGCCAATCTCCAGGGTGAGCTGAACGTCGTGGCCGGCGCCGGGTCGATCTGGGTCGCCAGCGATGCGAAGGGTGTGGTCGCGCGCGTCGATCCCGCCACCAACAGCGTGATCGCCTCCGTGACTGTGGATCCCGGCACCTGGTACATGGCGTTCGGGTTCGGATCGGTCTGGGCCGTCAGCCAGTCTCAGCAGTCGCTCCAGCGTATCGATCCCGCCACCAATGCCGTCGTCGGCAAGACGCCGCTGGGCAAGGATCCCGGCTTCCTGGCTGCCGGCGCCGGCGGCGTCTGGGTGCAGGAGCAGGCGGACGGCACGCTCGCCCGCGTCGATCCGGATAGCGGCCAAGTGACCGGCCGCGTCAAGGTGGGGGCCAACCTGAAGTGGGGCGACATCGATGTGGGCCACAACAAGGTTTGGCTGCGCACCACCGACGATCAGGTCTTCGTGGTGATCAAGGGTCTGAAGATCGAGGAGCGCGTCGGCAAGCCGGCCGGCAGCGGCGCGCTGCGCTTCACCGACTACGGCCTGTGGACCACCGCGCATGACGAACATACGCTGACCTGGTGGCCGCCCGCCGTGCTGATGGCCAAGCCCTGAAGCGGCGGATATGAACTTGAAAAGGGGGGCGTAATGCCCCCCTTTTCTATTACAGCCTAATTGCGCGACCCGAGGGCTTCGTGCCCCTCATTACCTGCGCAGATATGCGTAATTGTGTCGGGGCATAGCGACAGACCTTTTCCTTTAATGGCTCGCATAATTTCCATCTATGACTTCGGCTCGAAGATGGGGTATCGAGCTGAAAGACCGCGGATTTCAGGCGGCACGAGGGGACGCATTGGGTATGAGCGACCGCACGCCGTTGATCGACCAGAAGTTCGCAAATCGGGTTGACTGGAACCTGATGCGCACGTTCGTCGACATCGTTCGCGCCGGGGGAATCGGTGCGGCGGCACGGCAGCTCAACAAGCAGCAGCCCAGCATCAGCGCCGCGCTGAAGCGGTTGGAGGATCATGTCGGCGCCACCCTGCTGCGCCGGACCGCGACGGGCGTGGAGATGACTACGGCCGGCAAGGCGATGCTCGCCTTGTGCGAGGATATGCTGGAATCCGCCCGGATGATGCCGCACCAGATCGCGCAGGCCACGCGCCACGTGGAAGGCATCGTCCGCATCCAGATCGTTTCCGCCATCGTAAGCCGCGAATTCGACGAGGCGATTGCCAGCTTTCATCGGCGCAATCCCAACATCCACATCGAAATCCGCCTCTCCCCCTGGCGGCAGGTGCTGGACGCGCTGGAGCGCGGCGAAGTGGAAGTGGGCATCGGCTATGACAGCAGCGTGCGCGGCAGTCTGGTCTACGAACCGCTGTTCGTGGAACGGCAGCAACTCTACTGCGCGCGCAGCCATCCGATGTTCGGCTACCGGGTCAGCCAGCTGAAGGAATTGAAGGACGAGGCCTTCGTGCTGACCGGGGAGGACGAGGTGGAGGCCATCACCCACTTGCGCCGCCGGTACCGGCTGGGCTCGCGCACGACCGGGCTGGCGGAAGACGTCAACGAGGCCCGGCGCCTGATCTCCTGCGGTGTGGGCATTGGCTTCCTGCCGATATCGGCCGCGCGGACGGAAGTGGAGCAGGGCGTGCTGTGGCCGATGCTGCACACCAGCTTCGAACCATCCTACGACATCTTCCTGCTCGCCCGGCTGGAGCCCGCGCGCGATACCGCGACGCAGCTGTTCATCGATGAGGTGTTCCGCCGTATCCGGGCTCTGCCCCGGTCATAGTTGCAATCTATGGCTGGCATCGCAAATTTGCGCCTGCCTTGATGACCTCTGCCCGCGCACTCTCCAAGAGGCCGGGACAAGAGGGAAAACAGCAATGGGTGCGAGTGCGATCTTCCAGATCATGGGCCGAAACGGACTGCCAAAAGGCGTGTCGGCAGTCGGCGCATTGGCTCTGAAAGCGGTCCGCGAAGGGATTGCGGCACGCGCACAGGCTGTAGGCGGCCTATCCTCACGAATGGACGGCAACTGACGGCGATGCAGCGTCGCTGCCTCATCGCTACATTTTCACTGGGATTTGCGGCCTTGTCCGCCGCTGCCGCGCCCGATGCGATGGCGGCATCGAAGCCCGCCACACGGCTGGTTTCCTGCGGGAACGATAGCTGCCTGCTGATATCTGGCCACCGTGCCGATGCCGCTGCAGCGGTCAGCATCAATGGGCACGTGGTGCCGGTGGAAGGCGCAAAGGGCTGGAAGGTCCGCCTGCCGGTGAACACCGTGCGCGCCTGGTCCGCACCGCTTGCCCGATCATTGGATATTGCCCTGCACGATCCGGAGACGGGCGCGCAGTGGGCCATGCAGGCCGATCTGCCGATCGGATTGCTGGGCCATGTCACCGATCTTGCCGTGCTGGAGATTTGCAGCCCCTGAACCCGCCAGGAGGCCCACCGCATTGGGCCGCAAGCACTGATTGTAAGTTCTTCTGCCGAGCGCTATGACGGTGGCAGCCGCCGCAGAGTGGCTGCTCGACTTGTGTGCAGGAGAAGATGATGAAAATTGGACTTGTGGCTCTGGCCTCTGTCACCGTCGCCTTTGCCACTGCGGCGTCCGCGACCACCAGCGAAAGCCCGTTTGCGCGCGACAAGGTGGTCATGCAAATCAACGATCTCGACCTCGCCACCCCCGATGGGCAGCAGCGTCTGGCCATCCGCATGGACAACGCCGCCCGCGCCGTCTGCGGCGATCAACTGGCGAACGTGCACCTCGCGCTGGAGCAGAAGGCGCAGGAATGCCAGGCGGCCGTGAAGTCGGACATTCGCGAGCGGATCGAAGCCCGCACGGCAAGCGCGGCCACCAAGCCGCAAGTCCAGCTCGCCAGCGCACGCTGATTTCATAATCGGCGCATTCCACGGCCCGCCTTGGTGGGCTGTGGAGTCGTGCGTGCTGAAGTCACCGGGTGCCGATCCGGCCTTCTAGTGTTGCGCGTCGTGCCGTCCGGCGTCGACGATGGATTGCAGCGTTTCCGCCACCCATCGCAGCTGTTCGGGCGATGCCTGGCCCGACGCCAGACCGTGAACCTGCAGCGTTACCCCGGTCAGTACCGCGAAGAGATTGTTGGCGCGCGCCTGCGCCTCGGGCGGGCCCAGCCATTCTTCCAGCGGCGCGATCATGTGCGTCCGCCAGACTTTGGCGGCGACCGCATGGGCTTCCGGCTCTGACAGCGCCTGAATCAGCATCACGCTGATCGTCACATTGCTGCGATCGTGGATCAGCCGGGCCATTGTCTCGCCGAAATTTGCCTTTTCCCAGGCGAAGACCGAATTCTGGCGGATCGTTTCGATCAGCGCGGCCTCGAACAGCGCTGCCTTGGTGCCGAAATAGCGTAAGGGCAGGGAGGGCGCGGTGCCCGCCTTGGCAGCAATCTCGCGCAGACCCGCCTGCGCATAGCCTTGCGCGCCGAACACGTCCACGGCCGCCTGCAGGATCTCGCCCCGCGTCTTCACCGGATCCCTGCGCCTTACTTTCACGGTGCTCGCCATGACAGGGGTTTAGGCGGAGTTGGCGCTGCGGACAAGATAAGTGAACAGTGGATCACTTACAATTGACCACATGTTCAACTATACGAGTCGGCAAGAAGATGGCCTTCAGGAAAAGGCCGGGGAGAGCCAGCCATGCCGGAATCGGTCCGCACGCACTGCCGCATTTGCACGAACCAGTGCGGCGTGACCGTGCAGGTAGAGGATAACGCCATCGGCCAGATCAAGGGTGATTTCGACCATCCGCTCAGCAAGGGCTATACCTGCCCCAAGGGCCGCGCGCTGGGCCGCCTGCATCATCATCCCGATGCCATCGACGCGCCGTTGATGCGGCGGGGGGACGGGTTCGAGCCGGCCGGTTGGGGCGAATGCCTGGACGATCTGGCGGCGCGGCTGGGCAAGATTGTGAAGGATCACGGGCCGAACGCAGTGGCCTTCTACTTCGGCAGCGGCCTTGGCATGGACGCGGCCGGCTATCGCATGGGGGAGGCGTTCTACAACGCGCTGGGCATGCCGCCCAAGTTCTCCCCGCTCACCATCGATGGCACTGCCAAAGTGCTCATTTCCAGTCTGGTCGGTGGATTTCCCGGCCTTTCGGGCAAGACCGACAACGACAACGCCCGGATGCTGCTCTACGTCGGCGTCAATCCGATGGTCAGCCACGGGCACAATACCGGCATGTTCAACCCGGCCGGCCCGATCCGCGCCATTGCAGCGCGGGGAGAAGTCTGGACCATCGACCCGCTCCGCACCGAGACGGCAGGGTTCTCCACCCGCCATCTGCAACCCTGGCCCGGCAAGGACTATGCGATCCTCGGCTGGCTGGTGCGCGAGGTTATCGACGGCGGGCCGCTGGTTCCGGCCCAACCCGTCCAAGGGTTGGACAGCCTGCGCGCCGCGCTGGACGGCTATGATCGCGCCACGGCGTCGCGTGTGTCGGGCGTCGGCGAGGACGAGTTGGACGATCTGCTCGCCGCCGTCCGCCGGCATGGCGGCGTCACCGTGGAAACCGGCACCGGCGTCACCATGGCGGAAAGCGCCAATATCACCCAGTGGTTCGCCTGGTTGCTGAACATCCTGACCGGCCGCATGAACCGCGAGGGCGGCGTGTGGTTCCACCCCGGCTTCCTCACGCAGTTCGACAGTTTCGAACTGCCGCTGATGAACAATCCCTTCACCCCCGGCGCGCCGACGATGCCCCACGCCTCCGGCCTGATCGGCGACTGGCCCTGTGCGGCGCTGCCGGGCGAGATCGAGGCAGGCAACATCCGCGCGCTGGTCAATCTGGGCGGCAGTCTGGTCCGCTCCTTCCCCGACGCGAACCGGCTGGTGCCCGCGCTGCGTAAGCTGGATACTTTCGTCACCTTCGAAATCCTGCGGAACGAGACGACGGCGCTGTCGACGCACGTGCTGCCCACCAAGGACCAGTTGGAGCGGCCCGATATCTCGTTCTGGGATACGCTGAGCGGCAGCCTGTCGATGCTCTATTCGCCTGCGGTGGTGGAACCGATGGGGCAGCGGCGGTCGGCATGGTGGATCATTTCGCAGCTGATGCGGCGGATGGACCTGCCGGTCCCGGAGGGGCTTCCGCAGAGTGACCTCGATCCGGGCGCCGACGATGCCATGCTGGCGCGGCAGATGGCGGGTGCGCGCTGCACGTTCGAAGAGTTGCGCGAAGCCGGCACGGTGTCCCGCCCGCTGGAATTTCCCGGGCAATGGGTGGACGATCATATTCAACGGATCGGCGGCTGGTTTCTGGCCCCCGATGCGCTGCTGCAATCGTGGCAGAAAACGTGCGAGCGTGACCGGCAGGCGATTGCGCCGCCGCTTTCATTCATCCCGCGCCGGCAACGCCGCAAACTGAATGCATCGCTTTCGTTTCTGGGCAGCCCGGCCGATGTGATCCTGAATCCGCAAGATGCGCAGCGCCATGGGATCGAACACGGCGCGCCGGTTCGGGTGCGCACCACGCGGGGGGAAATCGTCCTGACGGCCTGCGTGGACGATGCGATCCGTCCGGGTGTAGCCTCGATCCCGCACGGGCACGAAATCGCCAACGTGAATCTTCTGACCAGCGTGGAATCCGTCGATGCGCTGACCGGGATGGTGCGCTATTCGGGCATTCCGATTGCTATCGAGCCTTGCGGCAAGATGGATACGGAATGCCGCGCCGAATTGCTGGAATGATCGCCCTTATACAAGCGCCGTGACCTAGGGCGGATTACCGCGCTTTCTAATCAGGTGATTCCACCTGATTAGAAAGCGTTAGCGCGGATGCCGAGCGGCCAGCGCGATGCCGGCCAGGTTCTGTTCGCGCTTGATCCAGCGAATGCGTGCCGGCGGCGCGGGGTTTGCCAGCGCCAGGAACCTGGCCGCATGGCCCGGCGCAGCCTGTCCGCTTTTGAGCGCGGCACTCGCCTGATCGACGATCTCCACGGCATCGCCGATCAGTTCGACATCGGACAGACCCAGCGCTTGTGCCAGTTCCAGCGCGTGGATCAGCGCCAGCCATTCGGCATCGCGGTTGGAGCCGGGGCCAAGCCCGTCGAAAAGATGCACGTTACCGCGCACCACCACGGCCACCTCGATAGGGCCGGGATTGGGGCGGCAGCCACCGTCAAAGAACACTTTTACCTTGCTACGCGCCATGCCGCCCTGTGCCGCAGGGCGCACGGGCAGGCAAGCGCCGCCTGTGTCGGGCGCGGCGGTTCACCGCGCTGGATGATCGGCGGGGCGATGGGCTGACCCGCTGCACGCGGCGCGGCGCCGTGCCACAAGTCTCCCTTCCGGCCCGATCAGAGGCGCGGCTTGAGGGGATGGTGAACGGTGAGCGTGCAAAGGGCAGCAGGAAAATGGGCGGCAAGTCTGGCGATCATGGCCACGGTGCTTTCGGTTCCGGTCCCCGCCATGGCCGATGAACCCGCGGCTAAGGCGGCTTCGACGGCGCTGTCGACGCAGGGGTACGGCGATCAGGACGCGCTGTTCGCCCGGCCTTTCATCGACCGGGACGAGCCGCGCACGAACAACGGCACTGCCTATCGCTACATCCACGGCGGGTTTGAAGGCACCGATACGCGTTTTTCGTTCTACTTCCCCGCTTCCAAGGCGTGGCAGGGGCGCTTCTTCCAGTACATCACGCCGGTTCCCGACAGCGAAACCCTGTCGCAAGGGCTGACGGGGGAGGAAGACCGGATCGGTGCCGCCATGGCTGGCGGGGCCTATTTCATCGAAACGAATGGCGGCGGCCCGAAGGCGGCGGACCCGATGGGGGGCGGAGATCTGACGATCGGTGCCTTCCGCGCCAATGCGGCCGTCGCCCGGTTTTCGCGCTTCGTGGCGGGGCAAGTCTATCCGGCGCGGCCGCACATCTACGGCTATGCCTATGGCGGCAGCGGCGGCGCCTATCGCACACTGGGGGCGCTGGAGAATACCAAGGGCGTGTGGGACGGCGCGGTGCCTTATGTCCTGGGTTCCCCGATGGCGATCCCGAACATGTTCACCGTGCGCCTGATGGCCATGCGCGTGCTGGGTGACAAGCTGGACGGCGTGGTCGACGCTCTGGACGCGGGCGGCAGCGGCGATCCCTATGCGGGCCTGACCGATCAGCAGAAGTCCGCCCTGCGGGAAGTCACCGCGATGGGGTTCCAGCCGCAGTCCTGGTACGCGTGGCGCACGATGGGCCCGCATGCCTTTGCGCTGCTGTTCGGCGGCATCCGCATGGCCGATGCGTCCTATTTCACCGACTTCTGGACCCAGCCGGGATACGAAGGGCATGACAGCCCGGAACTGCTTCAGGCCGACCGCGTGCAAATGCCCACGCGCGTCGTCGAAGTGATCAGCGCGGACAAGGCGAAGTCGCTCGGCATCGATCTCGGTCATACGCCCGGCACCGCAAAGGGTACGGCGGACCTTGCGTGGCAGGCGATGGGACTGCATTCGGCAGGCGAGATGCCGGTTGCCGTGCGACTGGCGAATGCGTCCGGTTCTAAGGCGCTGTTGCTGTCCGATCTGGTGCTTGCTTCCGGCAAGAAAGTGGTCCTGTCGGACGTCCACGGCGATCTGGCCATGCTGGGCATCAACGATCCGCGACTGCTGGCGACGATCAAGGCGGGTGACGAGGTGCGGCTGGACAACAGCGACATCCTTGCGGTGCAATACTATCACCGCCATCAGGTGCCGGACCTGGCCGAATATCCCGTCTGGAAACAGTTCGCCGACGCGCAGGGCAAGCCGCTCTACGCGCAGCGGCGTATGCTGTTGGGGCCGCTGTTCACCAAGAACGCCGCTGGTTCGGTGCCGACCGGCCAGTTCGACGGCAAGGTCATACTGGTGGAGAACCTCTGGGACCGGGAGGCTCTGCCGTGGCAGGGTGACTGGTATCGGTCACGCGTGAAGGCCCATGCCGGGGCGGCCGCGGATGAACGGTTCCGCATCTGGTACACCGACCGGGCGCTGCATGGCGACCAGAGCAAGCAGGACGATCCTTCGCGGGTGGTTTCCTACATCGGCGTGCTGCAGCAGGCGCTGCGAGACCTCGCGGCCTGGGTGGAGCAAGGCAAGGCGCCGCCGGCCTCCACCGCCTATCGCATGGACGGGGGTCAGGTGGTGGTCCCGGCCGACGCGGCGGCGCGCAAGGGGGTGCAGCCGGTGGTGGCGGTCACCGCCAATGGCGGGGCGATCGCGAAAGTCGCGGCGGGTACCCGGGTCAGCTTCAAGGCGAATGTCGATGTGCCGCCCGGTACGGGTTCGGTGGTCGCGGCCGAATGGGATCTGGATGGCGACGGCACTTTCGAAACGCCCGCCACGGTCCCGGCCGGGCACCCGGCGGCCCTCACGCTATCGGCCAATCACGTCTATGATCGGCCGGGAACGTACTTCGCCGTTATCCGCGTAGCCTCGCAGCGCGAGGGCGACCGGAAAACGCCTTTCGCGCGGATCCAGAATCTGGCGCGGGTGCGGATCGTCGTGAACTGATCGCAAAGTTGAGGCAGACTTTGGACGGAAACCCCACCCCGGCGTGCTGATCGCGCCGGGGTGGGGTTTCGTGCTTATGCCGGTCGGCGGGCAAAGAGGCCGAAGCCGGCGATCACGGCGTAGCAGATCGCCGGCAGGACCAGGGCGATGCCCAGGTTGCCGCCGGTAACGTCCGCCAGCGCGCCGGTGGCGAGCGGGACGAGCGCACCGCCGCAGATCGCGACGTTGATGATGCCAGACCCGTCCGCCGCACGGGCGCCCAGCTTTTCGCAGGCAAGGCTGAAGATGGTGGGGAACATGATCGAGTTCATCAGGCCCACCGCCAGCAGCGAATAGCCCGAAAGGGCGCCGGTGCTGGTCATCGAAATGCCCAGCAGCGCAATCGCGGCGCAGGCATTGAAGGTAAGGACGAGGCCGGGGTTCAGCACGCGCAGCACGGCCGATCCGATGAAGCGACCCACCATCGCGCCGCCCCAGTAGAGCCCGATCAGCTTGCCGGCGGACTGTTCGGGCAGGGCCATGACGTGATCCTGCATCAGATAGCTGACGATCAGCGAACCGATCGAGACTTCGGCGCCGACGTAAAGGAAGATGCAGAGCGCGCCATAGCCGAAGCGCATGCGCTTCAGCAGGTCGAATCCGGCGAACCCGCTGTCTTCGCCGTGCTGTTCGGGAGGCAGGCGATCACGGAACTTCCAGACCGCCGCGGCCACCAGCGCCAGCGCGACGGCAATGGCAAGGTAGCCGTGGACGATCGCCTGGCTTTCCGCGCTGCGATAGGCGTCCAGCGCGGGGCCGGCCAGATCTTGCGCGGTCACCTTGGCCAGGCTGCCCAAGATCAGCACGGAACCGGCAATCGGGAAGATCGTGGTGCCCAGCGAGTTGAAGGCCTGCGCGAAAGTCAGTCGCGAACTGGTGGTTTCCGGCTTGCCCAGCAGGCTGATCAGCGGATTGGCCACCACTTGCACGATCACCACACCGGCCGCCAGAACGAAGTAGGCGGCCAGGAACAGCCAGTAGGTCGCGGTCTGCGATGCCGGGATGAAGGCCAGACAGCCGACGATCATGATCGCGAGGCCGGCAGCGGCCCCGCGCATGTAGCCCACCTTGCGGACCAGCATCGCGCCGGGAATGCCGATCACCGCATAAGCCGTGAAAAAGCAGAACTGCACCAGCATCGCCTGCGTGTAGCTGAGCGTGAACAGCTCTTTCAGCTTCGGGATGATGACGTCGTTCAGGCTGGTGATGCCGCCGAAGATGAAGAACAGCGCCATGACGAAATAGCGCAGTTCGGGGGCATCGACATAACCGCCGGGGACTTCCTCGGCCGTATCGGCATTGATGCTGGGATTCGGTATTGCGGACGTAATGGCCATGATGTGCTTGACCTGCGCTGCCTGACGCGATGGAACGCGTCGATCCGGAATGAAATGAAGGTTTCGTAAGCTCTTACGCGCGGATGACGAAATCAATCCGTAAAGTGGTCAATCCGTATGGATGACGCTGGCGTTGAAGAGCACCGGAAATCTCCCACGATGTTTTTTGTTTTTGGTGACATCCCGGGTGTGAAGGAAAGAGCTGAGATCAATCCGCCCACACCCGGGATGCGCAGCGCTGTCGCTTTAGGAGGAGATGACAACGTTGTACCGGCCGTTTAGCGCGCATTCGGAGTCGGATCAAGTCGATCTTGCATCCGCCATGAAAGGGTCCCGAAAAAGGACGCGGCGGCGGTTACAATCCGAACATCGTATACAAGACCGTTCTCAGCGCCGCGCTTGTGTGGCAAAGGCTGCAGATGACCAGTATTCGTGACGTTGCCGCCGCATCGGGCGTATCCATCAAAACGGTGTCCCGCGTTGTCAACAAGGCGCCGAACGTCAGCGAAACCGTGCGTGAGCGGGTGTCCGCCGCGATCAGCAAGCTTGGCTATCGCCCCAATCAGTCCGCCCGGCGGCTGGCGGGCGGTCGGTCTTTCATGCTGGCGTTTCTCTACAACAACCCCACGCCGGGCTACACGGCGGCGCTCCAGATCGGCGCAGCCAATCGCTGCCGCGATCTCGGCTATCATCTGGTGGTGGAGCCCATGCCGCTTTCGGGTGAGGCGCGCTTCGAGATTCTGGACCGGTTGGTGGCCGCCCTGCGACCGGACGGGGTGTTCGTGGCGCCGCCGCTGTCGGACGACAAGGCGCTGCTGCAGAAGCTGGCGGAATTCAAGCTGCCCTGCGCGCGGCTGGCCGGCTCCATCGTGGCGGAAAGCTTCAATATCCCGACGCCGGAACGCGCGGCGGGGCGCATGATTGCCGATCACCTGATCGGGCTGGGGCACCGCCGCATCGGCGTGATCACCCCGCCGGCCGACCACCGCGCCGCGCTGGCCCGCGTCGAAGGGTTCAAGGACGGGCTGGCGGCTGCCGGTCTTCCCCTGGCGGACGACATGTTCGTTCGCGGCGGCTTCGATTTCGCCTCCGGTCTGGAAGTGGGGGAGGCGATGCTGAAGCGCGATGCGCCGCCCACCGCGATTTTCGCCACCAACGATGCGATGGCGCTGGGCGTGCTGACGTATGCGCATCGCCAGGGGCTGAGCGTGCCGGACGATCTTTCGGTGGTCGGGTTCGACGATACGCCCGCCAGCGCCACCGCCTGGCCGCCGCTCACCACGGTGCGTCAGCCGCTGGAGGAAATGGGCCGCGCCGTCATCGATGCACTGGTGGCGGAACCGGACGAGGCGCCGGTGTTCCGGTTCGAACTGATCTGCCGGGAAAGCAGCGGCCCCGCTCCGCAAAAGTGAGGGGGCCACTGCTGCGAGGCGATCAGATCAGCGGCTTGCCCCCGGCCTTGACGACCGTGCCACCCTTCATGACGAAGCCGACGTGCTCCAGGACTTTAACGTCGTTCAGCGGATCGCCATCGACGGCAATGACATCGGCGTAGCGGCCCGGCTGGATCGTGCCGATATCGGCGCTGCCCAGCAGATCGGCGGCATTGCCGGTGGCGGCCTTGATCGCGTCCATCGGTGTCATCCCTGCGGCCACCATCAGTGCGAATTCCTGCGCATTCTCGCCGTGGCTGGAAAGGCCGAAAGTGTCGGTGCCGAAGGCGATCTTTACGCCGGCGGCATAGGCATCGTGCAAGTTGCGGCGCAGCAGCGGGGCAATCGCCAGCGCCTTTTCCGCGGTTGACGGGTTCAGCTGCTCGGGATGCTCCTTCGCGCGCTGGTAGACCTTTTCCCCGACCAGCATCGTCGGCACCAGATAGGCGCCGTATTGCTTGAACAGCTTGTAGCTGGCGGCATCGGCGTAAGAGCCATGCTCGATCGAATCGACGCCCAGCGCGATCGTGTGATCGATGGCTTCCTTGCCGTGGGCGTGGGCCGCGACTTTCATGCCCAGAGCGTGGGCGGTATCGATCACGGCCTTGATCTCGTCATCGGTCATCAACTGATGCTTGGGATCGTCGCCGATGGACATCACGCCGCCTGAGGGCATGATCTTGATGAAATCCACGCCTTCGCGCTTCAGCCGGCGCACGGCGATGCGCGCCGCTTCCGGGCTGTCGATCACGTTGTCGCTGATATGCGGGATGTCCGCGAATTCGACGCGGAGGCCGTTGGTCGAATCGCCGTGGCCGCCGGTGGGGCCCAGCGGCGTGCCGGCCACCCACATGCGTGGGCCGGGTACGACACCGCCGTCGATGGACTTCTTCAGCGCGACGACGACTTGCGTGTTTGCGCCGCAATCGCGGACCGAGGTGAAGCCGGCCAGCAGGGTGTTGCGGGTGAAGCCGGTCGCCTCGATCGCGTCTTCGAAGTCGCTGCGGGTCACGCTGTTGCGGATCGGATCGCCGGCGTGCCAGCCGGCAGTGATGTGATCGTGCGCATCGATCAGGCCGGGCAGCACGGTCTTGTCCGCCAGATCGACCACTTCGGCGCCCTGCGGCGTTACGAAGCCGGCCTGGATCGCGGTCACGCGCTGGTCGGTGATGAGGATCGACACATTGTGCCGGGGAGCAGCGCCGGTGCCGTCGATGAAGGTGCCGGCGTGGATCACCATGTCCTTCGCCTCTGCGGCGGTCCATGGCATGGCCGCTGCGACCAGCACGCCGCATACCAACTTTGCCGCGTCTTTCAGAAACTTGCCTTTGTGCATGATCGCCCCTTTTCCCTGTATGGCCGCAAACTTGCGCGGGGCGGCGGCGGCGTCAACGCCTTTGCGGATCGCCGGATGGTTTGTTGTCGAAAGGCTGGGAATGGGGGGACCATTCAGGCAGCCGCGTCACCCGCGCTGCGAAGCGCAGGCCGGCGGGGAAGGCCGCCGCCAAGCGGCAGGCGATCGGCGCTATTATGGGCAGCGCCAGCAGGTTCTGCACCGCCATCGCGCGCCGGATCTGGCCCCCGGCCTGCCGGCGAAGCGCCGCGTGATAGGCGCGGCTACCGAGGCCCTCATCCACGCAGCGCGCGGCGATGAAGCCGCTGCGCAAGGCTATCGCCATGCCGTCCCCCGTCAGCGAGGCGGTCATTGCCCAGCGGTCGCCCAGCCGCAACACGCGGTCGTCCGTGGGCGGTGCGGCGAAGGTTCCATAGGCAATGTTGGCGATGGAGACCGGGCGCGGAAACAGCGGCTCCGCATCGACGAGCAGGGCCGCCAATTCCGGCGCGTCGCGCAGCCAATCCTGCAGGCCGTCCCACTTGCCGCCAAGGTCGGCAAGGCGGGACTGGCGGATTGCGAGGCAGAGATTGGCGCGGCCGTCCTCAATCATCTGCAGGCCGGCATAGCCGCCTTGGAGCAGCACCAGCAGGATCGTTCCGCGCAGCCGCCGGGTGGCGGCGGGGGAAAGGCGGTAGTGCATCTTGAAGCCGACGAAGCCAGGCGCACGGGGGGCACCGCGCGCGCGGGGCGGCGGCGCCGTACTGTCGTCCCGGATCGGCAGCTTTCCGGTGGCCAGCAGCACCGTCTCGGCAGTGATCTCGCCCCGGTTGGTCATGGCGCGCGTGCCTTCCAGCCGCGATACCCGCAGGCCGCGCTCCACATGCGCGCCTGCCGCTTGCGCCCGGGCGATCAGCGCCTCGTCCATGGCAAGGCGGCTGAGGCCGACGGCGCGAAACGGCAAGGCGGCCTCCGCACCCGTGGCCGCGCCTGCCCGGATCAGGCGGATGCGCTCAATCGGCACGCCGCCCAGCGCCAGCGGATCGACGCCGAGTTCGGCCAGATGGGCGGTCGCTTCGACCGAGAGGAACTCGCCGCAGACCTTGTGGTGCGGCCCCGTCTCCTTCTCGACCACGTGCACTGTATGGCCGGCGCGGGCGAGAAGGCAGGCAGCGGCGCTGCCGGCCGGCCCGGCGCCGATCACCAGCGCACTTGTCCGGCGCGGCGTCATCTCAGGCGGCCAGCGTGAAGCGGAAGCTTTCAGCGGCCATGCCGGGGCCGAAGGCCAGCGCCATGCCCCAGCCCGAGTTGAGGCCGGTATCGATGCCACTCGCGCCATCGGCCAGAACCCGTGCGAGGATGAACATCAGCGTGGCGGATGACATGTTGCCGTGATCGTGCAGCACCGCGCGCGATGGCGCCAGCGCCGTGCCGTCCAGCGCGAAGCCGTGCTCCACCGCGTCCAGAATCGTGCGCCCGCCCGCGTGAACGGCCCAGAGCTGAAAGTCCTGCACCGACGCATCGCGCAGCAGGCCGCCGCCGTCCGTCCGCTGCGCCTCGACGGCCAGCGCCTCGGCAATACGTGCGGGCACTTCGCCGCCCAGATGCATGTCGAAGCCCTGATCGCGGATGTTCCAGGTGATCGCATCGCCGGTTCCGGGGATCGTCGCGGCGCGAAAATCCCGCAGGGCGATGCCTTGCGGATCGGCGGTTACCAGCGCGGCGGCGGCGCCGTCACCGAACAGCAGCATCGCCAGCAGGCTGGCGACATCCAGGTTGCGTTGGAAATGGATCGTGCAAAGTTCCAGCGTGACCACCAGCACGCGCGCGGCAGAGTCCGAGCGGACGATGTGATGCGCCAGCCGCAGCGAATTCACCGCCGCGTAGCAGCCCATGAAGCCGACCACGGTGCGCTCCACATCGGGCGAGAGCCCGGCCGCCGCCATGATCACCTGATCCAGCCCCGGCGCCATGAACCCGGTGCAGGACGCGACGATCAGGTGGGTTATTTCCGCGCGCTCTTCCGCGTCGATATCGAGCGCATCGATGGCGGAAAGCGCCAGCCGCGGCGCGTCCCGCTCATAACGGGCCATGCGCGCGCCGGTGGTGGGCCATGCCTCTCCGCCGTAGAACCCGTCGGTATCCCTGATCGTGCCATCGCTCAGAACCACGGGCTCCAGATAGGAATAGCGCTGGGCGATGCCGGAGCGGCCGACCATCCGTTCGAACAGGCGGCGCGTGCGCGGATCCTCCAGTTCCCCGGCGACGTAGCGCACGAAAGCGTCATGCACCTGGAACGGCGGATTGGCGGTGCCGATCCGGTTGATATGGGCGATCGCAGCGCTCACGGCAGGCGGCCCACCAACACGGCGTTGAGCCCGCCGAACGCGAAACTGTTGGACAGCAGCACATGCGGCGCGAACTTTTCCGGTTCCAGCACCAGCGGCACATCGCAGGCTGGATCGGGGCCAAGGAAATTGAGCACGGGCGGGGCGCGTCCTTCGATCAGCGCGGCGATGCCGATCAGGAACTCCATCGCGCCGGCCGCGCCGATCATGTGGCCGTGGGCAGACTTGGTGGCGATCACGCGGTGATGATCCAGCGCCGGGCCGCAGACGGCGCGCAGCGCGGCGGCCTCCGTCGGGTCGTTGAGCGCGGTGCCGGTGCCGTGGGAGGAGATCAGCATCGGCTCATGCGCGGCGACGCCGGCGTCCTCTAGCGCCGCGCGCATGGCCATGGTGATGCCGGCGCTATCCGGCGCGGTCATATGCGCGGCGTCGGTAGAGAGGCCATAGCCGGCCAGTTCGGCCAGGATCGGCGCGCGCCGGGCCAGGGCATGGGCCTCGCTTTCCAGCACGAGCACGGCCGCGCCTTCGCCCAGCACCATGCCGCGCCGGTCGCGCGAGAAGGGACGGCAGGCGTCGGGCGCCAGCACGCCTAGCGAGTTCCACCCGGCCAGCGATCCGCGCGTCAGGCATGCCTCTGCCCCGCCCGCCAGCGCCACGTCGGCGCGGCCGGACCGGATCATGTGCATCGCCTCTCCCAAGGCATGGGCGGAGGAGGCGCATGCGCTGGACAGCGTGAAGACCGGCCCATGCGCGCCAAGCAGGATCGCGATTTGCGCGGCAGGCGCGGTGATCATCGAACTGGGAATGGTTTGCGGATGGGCCTTGGGCTGGCCTTTGGCGAACAGGCGTTCGTAGGCCACTTCGCGCGTCTGGTTGCCGCCGCTGCCGCAGCCGAGCATGATCGCGGTGCGATGGTCCAGCGAGGGATGGCCCAGCAGGCCGGCGCTCGCCACCGCTTCCAGCGCGGCCTCGATCGCGAAGGAGGAGAGCGGGTCCAGCTTGCCCAGCCGCCGCAGGCGTTCCGGATCGACATGGGCGAGCGTGCCGCTTTCCCCGGCAGGCGGATCGACCCATGCGCCGATCCCGCCGGTTCCGCTTTCCGCCAGCCTGTCATCCGGAAGCGGGCGGATGGCGCCGTCGCCGTCCCGCGTGCGAGTCCAGTTCACCTCTACCCCGCGGCCAAGGCCGCTGACGCAGCCCATGCCGGTGATGACGACGCGCTTTTTCATTGCGGTGCCGGCACGCCGATGCGTTCCAGCAGCTGCTGCATCGTCGTTTCGCGCGAGAGTTCCTCCGGCTGTATTTCCACGCCGAAGCGGTCTTCCAGTTCGAACAGCATGCTGACGATGTCGATGGACGAGATATCCAGCGTGGCCAGCGTGGCATCGGGTTGCAGACGTTCGGGGGGAAGGCCGGTTTCCTTTGCGATCAGCGCGATCACTTCTTCATAGCTCATCGGCTCTTCTCCTCGACGTTACGGGTCCGACGCTGGCCCGTCACAGGCGTTCGGCGTTCGAAGTGCGGAATTGGGGTGCCACGGGCCGTGGTGGCCACGTCCGTGCGGAGAGGACAACGGCATGGGCCGGAAGCGCTGGAGCCGATCTCGTGCACATGCCTATCATCGCGGCGTCCCGGCTTGATTTTATTGGCGAAGAGTGCGCCTTTTCAGGGCTGTCCGCAAGTGAGCCAGTGGGATGAGAGCGCTTTGATCAAAGGGGCGCAAATGCGATAGTCATTCCCCGCGCCCCGCTGGCGATGCACGAATCGCGCGCATCGAAAGGGGGTGGATTGGGAGGCTGCCGATGATGCTGCTGCCGGTCAGAACGCGGCAGGAAGAGCAGATGGATGCGCCGGATCTGGACCCGCGCATCTATGATCAGGTGCTGCGCGACCTCGGGCGGGTCAACCGCTGGACCTTCACCCATCATGCGGCGCTGGCCTATCTTGCGCGCGCGGTGGGCGATACGCCGCGCTTTACCCTGATGGACGTCGGCTTCGGCTATGGCGATATGTTGCGGGCAGTGGCAAGCTGGGCGGCGCGGCGCGGGATCGAGGCGCGGCTGGTGGGTGTGGACCTCAATCCGGCCAGCCGCGCGCTGGCGCAGGCGGCCACCCCGGCGGACCTGCCCATCGAATACCGCACGGGGGACTATGCGGATCAACCCGAACGGTTCGATTTCATCATCAGCAGTCAGGTTGCGCATCACATGGACGATGCGCAATTGACCCGCTTCCTGCGGTTCATGGAACATGACGCACGGCGCGGCTGGCTGATCTGCGACCTGAACCGCCACGTGTTTTCCTATCACGGCTTTCCGTTGCTGGCGCGGTTCATGGGCGTGCACCGGATCGTGCGTGAGGATGGGCAACTGTCCATCGCGCGATCGCTACGGCCGGGCGAGTGGCCTGCCGAACTGGCGCGGGCGGGGCTCGATCCTGCACAGGCGCGCGTGGTGCGCCGGTTTCCGTTCCGGATCGCGGTGGAACGGGTGTTCTGATCTGCTGGGGTATCGCCGGGGCGTTGGGCGAGCGGCTTCCGCGCGGGGCGGGACCGACCCTATGATCGGCGCAAAGTCATGCATAGGGAGATCGCGGATGCCAGCGCTGGGACGGATCGGCATATGGTCCATGGAATTGCGGTTCGGAGACCCGCAGGTGGCGACCCGCTCGGCGGCCGAGCTTGATGAGATGGGCTATCGCGCGCTGTGGATTCCCGGCGGAATGGGCGGCGACATCACCGGTGATATCGACCGGCTGCTGGACGCCACCACCCACGCCACCATCGCCACCGGCATTCTCAACATCTGGATGCACGATCCGGCCGAGATCGCATCGTGGTGGAAGGCGCTGCCCGATGCGCGGCAAGAGCGCGTGTTGCTGGGGCTGGGCGTCAGCCACGCACATATCGTGGGGGAGGCGTACGCAAAGCCGCTGTCCGCCATGGAGGCCTATCTCGATCGTCTCGACGCCGAGGGGTTGCCTGCAGAGGCGCGGTGCCTTGCGGCTTTGGGGCCGAAGATGCAGGCGCTGGCGCGGGAACGGTCTTGCGGCATTCATCCCTACCTCGTGCCGCCCGCCCACACGCAGTCCGCCCGTGCGGCGCTGGGCCCGGGCAAGCTGCTGGCACCGGAACAGGGCGTGGTGCTGGACACCGATCCCGAAACGGCCCGCGAAAAGGCGCGCGGCGCGCTTTCGCACTACCTCCAGTATCCCAATTACCGGAACAGCTGGATCCGGCTGGGCTTCGATGTGGAAGAGATCGACGCGATGAGCGACGCTCTGGTGGACCGGCTGTTCGCCTGGGGCGATGCCGCCGCCATCACCGCGCGGCTGGAAGAGCATTGGGCCGCCGGCGCGGATCACGTGTGTATCCAGGCGATCACCGGAAAGGGCCTCGATCCGGTCGCGCCGATGGAGACGTGGCGTGCTTTGGCGGGTGCGGGTTCGCTGGCCTGACCGGTCAGCCTGGCGCGCATTCCTGCGCCAGCCATTCGCGGAACAGAGCCAGCGCCTTCGTGCGTTTTCGGGCGGGCGGATAGGCCAGCCAATAGCTGCGATCCTCGCTCAGCGCGCGGTCGACCGGGATCACCAGTTCGCCCGCCTCCAGTTCCGGCGCGATCAGGAATGAGGGGATCAGCGCCGCGCCGCCGCCCGCTTTCACTGCCTGCGCCAGCATCAGGAAGTGGCTGACGCCGGGCAGTGACTGCGCATCGGGGCCGGTCATGCCGAACATGGCGAACCAGCGGGACCAAGCATCGCGGCGGGAGGACTGCACAAGCAGGGGCACGCGCAGCAAATCCTCCGCCGTGGTGACGCCTTGGGCCGCCTGCAACGCCGGGGAGATCACCGGCACGACATGTTCGTGGAACAGCAGGTCATGCTCCGCGCCCGGCCAATCGGGCGCGCCGCCAACGTGGATGGCGGCGTGGAACGGCTCGCGCGCGAAATCGAACACGTCCACCCGCGCGGCGATGTTGACGACGAGATCGGGGTGCAACTGGGTCAGGCGCGGCAGGCGCGGGGCCAGCCAGCGCATGCCGAAACCGGGCAGCACCGCCAGTTCCAGCACATGTTCGGGCTCCGGATCCATCAGGCGGCCGGTCGCGCGGCGGATCGCCGCCAGCGCGGGGGTGATGTCCTCCATGAACTGCCGCCCGGTGTCGTTCAGCACCACTCGGCGGCCGTTGCGATCGAACAGCGGCGCGCCCAGCCATTGCTCAAGATTGGAGACATGGCGGCTGACCGCGCTCTGCGTCAGCCGCAGCGCCTCCGCCGCGCGAGAGAACGATCCCAGCCGGGCCGCCGCCTCGAAACAATGCAGCATCGACATCGGCGGCAGGCGGCGGCGATCGTCGTAGTTCATTCCAAAAACTCACAAGCTCATGCGCAATAGATGGCTTCATAGGCCGGTTCATATCGGAAATCATGCGCAATCAGCATTAGGAGTTGCCCAGTGTCCAGCCACGTTCTGCCCGTTTATGCCCCCGCGCCGGTCAATCTCACCCGCGGACGCGGCGTTTGGCTTTTTGACGAGGAAGGGCAGGATTGGCTGGACTGCATCGGCGGCATCGCCACCAATGCGCTGGGCCATTGCCATCCCCGGCTGGTGGAAGCGCTGCGCGATCAGGCGGACAAACTCTGGCACGTGTCCAACGCGCTCGCCATCCCCGGGCAAGCGGTGCTGGCGGAGCGGCTGGCGTCGGCGTGCTTCGCCGATCTGGCCTTCTTCACCAACAGCGGCGCGGAAACGGTGGAATGCGCGATCAAGATGGCGCGCCACTATCACGCCCATCGCGGCGATTCCGCGCGGATCGACATCATTGGCTTTGCCGGCAGCTTCCACGGGCGGACTTATGCGGGCCTGAACGCGGGCGGCAATCCGGCGCATCTCGACGGGTTCGGGCCGCGTCTGCCGGGTTATGTTCACCTCTCTCTGGACGATCACGCGGCGCTGGAACGGGCGGCGGCCAACTCCACCGCCGCAGCGGTGATCGTGGAGCCGGTGCAGGGTGAGGGCGGTGCACGTGCGCTTTCGGATGCCGATCTGCTGCGCCTGCGCGAAGTGACCCGGCGGAACGGCATCCTGCTGATCCATGACGAAGTGCAGAGCGGCATGGGCCGCACCGGCCGCCTCTTCGCGCATCAGTGGGTCGACGGCGCGGAGCCGGACATCATGGCGCTGGCCAAGGCGCTGGGCGGCGGTTTCCCGGTCGGCGCCTGCCTTGCCACGCACGAAGCGGCGGCGGGCATGACCTTCGGCACGCATGGCAGCACTTTCGGCGGCAATCCGCTGGCCATGGCGGTGGCGCTGGCCGCGTTCGACGAAATCGCCAAGCCGGAACTGCTGGAGCACGTGCGCGTCATGTCGCAGCGCCTGCGGGACGGGCTGCAGGGCCTCTGCACGCGCTATCCGCAAGTGGCGGAGGAAGTGCGCGGCAAGGGCCTTTTGGTCGGCGTGCGAATGGCCACGCCCAACAAGGCCTTCATCGCGACCGCGCGCGAGCATCGCCTGCTGCTGGCGGGCGGCGGCGACAACTGCGTGCGGATGCTGCCCGCGCTGATCATCTCCGCAGAGGAAGTGGACGAGGCGATCGCCCGCTTTGCCGCCGCCTGCGAAACCGTGCTGCGCGCCGAGGCCTCGGCCGCTGCGGTTCCGGCCTGAGGGCATGGCGACCATGCTGCGATCGACCTGCCCGGCGACGGGAGAGCTGGTCTGGGAAGGGCGCGCGGACGAAGCGGCTGACGTTGCCCGCGCGCTCGGTCAAGCGCGCGCCGGCTTCGCGCGGTGGGCGGCCACCGATCTGGACGCGCGCAAGGCGGTGCTGCGCCGTTATGCCGAACTGCTGTCCGCATCGGCCGCCGACATGGCGGCAACGATCGCGCGGGAGACCGGAAAGCCGCTGTGGGAAGCGCGGCAGGAAGCCGCCTCGATGATCGGCAAGGTGGATATCTCGATCCGCGCGCAGGCCGAACGGGCGGGCTATCGCAGCGAAGGGCAGGGCTTCGGGCAGGCCGTGCTGCGGCACCATCCCCACGGCGTCATGGCGGTTCTGGGGCCCTACAACTTCCCCGGCCACTTGCCGAACGGCCACATCGTGCCGGCCCTGCTGGCGGGCAACAGCGTGGTGTTCAAACCGTCCGAAGAGACGCCGGCCACCGGCGAGCTGATGGCAAGCCTGCTGCGTGAGGCGGGCCTGCCCGATGGCGTGCTCATGCTAGTGCAGGGCGGGCGGGAGACCGGCGCCGCGCTGATCTCGGGCGATATCGACGGGCTGCTGTTCACCGGTTCTGCCGAGACCGGCATGGTCCTGCGCCGGGCCATGGTCGACCGGCCGAACGTGATCCTGGCGCTGGAACTGGGCGGCAATAACCCTGTCGTCGCGTGGGATGGCGATCCCGAAGCCGTCGCCTCCGTCGTCGTGCAATCGGCCTTTGCGACCGCCGGGCAGCGTTGTTCCTGCGCGCGCCGGCTGATCGTTCCCGAAGGCGATGTGGGGGACCGTATCGTCGATGCGGTGGCTACGCTGGCCGGGCGAATGCGGATTGGCGTATGGAACGCAGTGCCCGAACCCGCCATTGGCCCGCTCGTCTCGGTCGCCGCGGCGGACAAGGCACGCGCCGAGATCGCGCGGCTTCTGGCGCTGGGCGCGCGGCCCCTGTTGCCGCCACGCGATCTTGCGGGCCTGTCGCCGGCCTTCGTGGCGCCGACGATGCTGGACGTGACCGGCATCGCCGCCGCCGACCGCGAGATTTTCGCGCCGGTCCTGCAAGTGCTGCGCGTCGCGGATTTCGATGCCGCCATCGATGCGGCGAATGCGACGGCTTTCGGCCTTTCCGCCGGCCTCGTTTCCGAAAGCGATGACTTGTGGCGGCGCTTCCTGGCGCTGGTGCGCGCCGGGATCGTCAACCGCAACCGCCCGACCACGGGCGCCAGCGGCGCCATGCCGTTCGGCGGGCTGGGCGCCTCCGGCAACCACCGCCCCAGCGCCTACTACGCCGCCGACTATTGCGCCTATCCGGTCGCCAGTTTCGAGGCGGGCGTGCTGGCGGACCTGACCGGCGACATGAAAGGCATCGACGCCCCGGCTGAGGAGCAGGTGCTGTGAGCCAGGAGGCGCAATTCCGCGAGATCAATTTCGACGGGCTGGTCGGGCCAAGCCACAACTATTCCGGCCTCTCGCTGGGCAACATCGCGTCGGCCAATAATGCCGGTGCCATTTCCGCCCCGCGCAATGCCGCGCTGCAGGGGCTTGGCAAGATGCGGCGCATGACGGCGCTGGGTCTGCCGCAAGGGTTGCTGCTGCCCCACGATCGGCCGCACGCAGGCTGGCTGCGCGGGTTGGGCTTCACGGGCACCGACGACGACGTGCTGCGCGCGGCGTGGCGGCAGGAACCGGCGCTGCTGCGCAATGCGTTCTCGGCATCGGCGATGTGGACGGCGAACGCCGCCACCGTCTCGCCCGCGCCCGATACGGCGGACGGCCGCTGCCATTTCACCGTCGCCAACCTGTCGACGATGCTCCACCGCAGCATCGAGCATGAGCAGACCTTGCGCCAGCTTCGCCTCGCCTTCGCGGATCAGCGCCATTTCGCCGTTCACGCCGCGCTTCCGGCGGCTCTGGGTGACGAAGGCGCGGCCAACTTCATGCGGCTAGGCCCCAGCCACGGCGAGCGCGGGCTGGAACTCTTCGTTCATGGCGAGCGCGTTCCCGGATCGCGGTTCCCCGCGCGCCAGCATCGTGCCGCCAGTGCTGCTGCCGCAAGGTTGCACGGGCTGATGGATTCGGCGCTGGTGCTGCAGAACGAGGTGGCGATTGCCGCTGGCGCCTTCCACAACGATGTGGTCGCCGTCGCCAACGAGCGGGTGCTCTTCACGCACGAACAGGCCTTCGCGGACCGCGACGCCGTGCATCGAATCGTGATGGAGCGTGTGCCCGGCGCGGTCATCGTCGAGGCGCCGGCCGCGCGGATCGGGCTGGACCTGGCCATCCGATCCTACCTGTTCAACTCCCAGCTGGTCACGCTGCCGGAAGGCGGCATGGCGCTGATCTTGCCGCATGAAGCGCGCGAGGCGCCCGAAGTCTGGGCATGGCTGGAGGAGGTGCGCGCGGGCGACAATCCGATCAGCCGGCTGGAAGTGGTGGATGTGCGGGAATCGATGCGCAACGGAGGCGGCCCCGCCTGCCTGCGGCTGCGCGTTGCCGTCAGTGCCGAGGCGCACGCGGCCATCGATCCGCGCTTCCTGCTGGACGACCGGGCCTGCGACCGGATCGAGGCGGTGATCGAACGCGAATGGCCGGAACGCATCGCGCCGGACGATCTGGGCGAGCCGGACCTCTGGCATCGTTGCCGGGTGGCGCGCGCTGCCCTGCTGGATACCTTGGGCTTCGCGCCAGGCGAACTCTAACCCAAAACGTGGCGATGGGGACCCGAACCGGTCCCCATCGCCAGCTTTGCGATCAGGCGGCCGACTTGCGGGTGGCCACCCAGTCGTCGACCACGCGTTCCAGCACCGTCAGCGGCATGCCGCCGCCAGCCAGCGCGGTATCGTGGAAGCCGCGAATGTCGAAGCGATCGCCCAGTGCCGTCCGCGCCTTTTCGCGCAGGCGGACCCATTCGTTGTGGCCGACCTTGTAGGCGCAGGCCTGACCCGGCCAGCTGCAGTAGCGATCGACTTCCGAAGTCGCGCCGCCTTCGGCCCGGCCGGTATTGTCCAGGAAATAGCGGATCGCCTGTTCGCGGCTCCAGCCCTTGGCATGGATGCCGGTATCGACGACGAGGCGCACCGCGCGGAACAGCAGGCTCTGGTAGAAGCCCACGCGGCCCAGCGGATCGTTGTCGTAAGCGCCCAGTTCGTCCGCCAGCTGTTCGGCATAGAGGCCCCAGCCTTCGGAATAGGCGGAGAAGAAGATCAGGTTCATCAGCTTCGGCGCGGCCGGGCTTTCCTGCTGCAGCGCGATCTGCAGGTGGTGGCCCGGAATCGCCTCATGATACGTCAGCGTCGGCAGCCCGAACTTCGGCCAGTTGGCGGTGTCGGTCAGGTTGATCCAGTAGATGCCGGGGCGCGTTCCGTCGAGACTGGGCGAGTTGTAGTACCCCTGCGATGCGCCTTCCTGAATCTCGGGCGGCACGCGCTTGATTTCCACGCCCGCCTTGGGAAGACGGCCGAAAGCCTTGGGCAGCAGGGCCTGCATCGCCGCCATCTGCTTGTTCAGATGCGCGACCAGTTCGACCTTGGCGGCGTCGGTATTGGGATAGACGTTGGCGGGATTGGCGATCAGCGCCGCCATGCGTTCGCCCACGGTCCCTTGCGTGTACCCTTGCGCCTTCAGCAAGGCGTCCGATCGGGCCGTCAGGTCCGCAACCTGCTCCAGCCCGATGCGGTGGATCTCTTCGGCGGTCATCTTGGTGGTGGTGATGTAGTTCAGGCTGTTGGCGTAGTACTGCGCGCCCTGCGGCAGGCGCGAGACCGAGGCATCATGGCCGGCCTTCGGCAGCGTGGCCTTCAGCAGGTCATTCTGGCGCTGCAGCGCGGGATAGACCCGTTCCGCCACCAGCTTTTCGACCCGCGCGGCCCAATCGCCGGGAATGGATTTCTCCTTCGTGCGGCGATCGATCGACTTGACGAGCGTGGATTCGCCGGCAGCTGTGCCCAGCATTCCTGCCTGAAGGCCGATGGTCTTGTTCAGGATGAAATCGGGCGGGATGACGCCAAGGGCGTAATCCTCGCGCGTGCGGTCGGTTTCGGCAGCCAGCACGTCGGCGAAGTCGTTGATGCGCGAGACATAGGCCTCGGCATCGGCCGCCGTCTTGATGGTGTGCTGGTTGTCGAGGAAGTCCCCCGTGCTCAGATAGGCGCCGCCGCCCTGGCTGACGCGATAGACCTGCGGCCAGCCGCCCTGGCCATAGGGGATGGCGAAAGTTCGGATAACGGCATCGAGGTTCGCGGCGATGGTATCGTAGTAGATCGCGTCCTGCGCATTCAGCCCGGCGCGGTTGACGGTGTTCAGCTGCGCGCGCGCGGTGCGGACGAGGTTGCGGTTCTTTTCCTCTTCCTCCCGCGTGGGAATGGTCAGGTGGGACTTCAGCCCGGCACGGGCGCCGGTATCCAGCCCAAGCTGCGTCGCGGTTTCGGGCGAGGCATCGACCTGGGCATTGAAGTACTTGTCCATGAAGGCGGCAAGCGCGGGGTTGGCACTGGTCGGCGAGGCGGCTGCCCGCGCCAGGGTGGGCCCGGCAACGATGGCGGCGCCCGCCGAAGCGGACGAAAGGAAATGACGGCGGTCGATCATGAAAGCTCCGACGATTGTCTATGGCCGGAGCCTACGCCATGGTCGCAAGCGAATGCAATCAGGGCGCAAAATCGTTCCCAAGCGGCGTGGGATTACACGGCGATTCGGAGTGGCCGGCCGGCCTATTGCAGGGTCGTAGCCGGATCGGATTTCTGGGGGTTCGCACTGGCCGGTCCGGTCTTGGGCGCGGTTACCTTGCGCAGGCATTCCGCGGGATCGTTGCGGGGAAACAGCTTGCAGTCCCAGGCGATCATTTCGCGGTGACTGTTCTGATCGCGCAGATAGAAAAACGCCATGGAGCGGCGGGCGCCGACCGGGATGGGGTAGCTGCGGGGTATGTCCGCGCCGTCGACCCAGCCCGCGACTTCGCAGAAACTGCGCCCGCGGCACAGATCGAGCGCTAGCGTTCCGAACGAAGCGGGCGCGGTGCGTGGTAAAAGCAGCCCGAAGCCGTCTCCGCCGGGCTTCAGAAGTTTCACCCTGGCGCCGTGCAGGTCCACGGTGATGATATCCGGAGAAGTGGCATCGGGCGGATCGGCCGCCGCGGCAACTGCCACCGCGGGAATGAGCTGGGGCGCGGCATCGGCCGCAAGCGGCGCCGGCTGCAGGGTGCCGGTAATCCGCGATGAGCCCGGGACGGCTGCGAAAGGGGAAATCGCCGGTTCACCCGGATCGGCGCGCTGGCGAAAGATCGCGGGGCGGCCCCAACCACCGCGCCAGCGGAAGAACAGGTGCGGCCCCACGCGTGCGATCTTGTCGAGTTCGCCGCTCCAGGGCGGGGCGACCCAATCGGTATGGTAATGCGTGGCATGGCCGACCGGCGCGTAGACGGCGCCGTCCAGCGCCCGGGCCGCGACGGCGCGGGCCTTGTCCCACAGCCAGGGCATCGGCCGCCGCGCCAGGGCGCCGTCGCACGTGAAGGTGAACTGGCAGCCAGTCGCGCGCTCGGACCCCTGGAACACCACGCCGCAGGCGCTTGCCGGGAAGGCGGGATGGCGCATCCGGTTGAGCACGACTTGGGCGACGGCGCGTTGCCCATCGAGATCGCCGCCCGCCTCGTAATAGGCGGCGCTGGCGATGCAATCGATCGCGCGCAGGCGGTCGTCCTGCGATCCGGCAAAGCGGAACGGCGCTGCCGGCGTATCGCGCAGGCTGGCAAAGGGGATGGACGCATTGATCCGCCGCGCGGCGTCGCGGGCGGCGTCATCGGGTATCCCGGGCAGCACGGCGACAGGCATGACGGGCGGCGGCAGGAGAGAGGGGATCGTGGGAGAATGCATCGTCAGCGAGGTAAGGGCGAAAACGCCCCAGCCGGACGTCATTGCGGCAATCCCGTGCGCCGCCGGGCCGGCGTTTTCGGCCATGTCTGCGGCAACGGCCCCGCCCAATGCCGAGGACCCGGGCAGCAATCCGAGCAGAAGTGGCGCGATCAGCCCCCCGGCCCGGAGCTGTGGGTTTGCCGAAAGCTCCGCCATCGGCGGGCATATACCGCGCCGATGGTGCAGCGCGAAAGACCCTTGCGGGCGCAATGCCGGTCGAACCGTGGCGATTGCGCGCCTGCCCGAGCCGCCGGCCGTCGCGAAGGCCCGATGGGCGCCATGCCCGCAAGGCCATTTTCGCAGCGACTCTTAGAGTCCGTTTGAAAAATGCCCGCAGGGGCATTTTTTAGGCGGCACCGGCCCTCTCCCCCACCCTACCACCCGCAGGATACTACCGATGGGTGGTAGGGTGGGGGAGAGGGCCGGTGCCGCAAAATTCGCATTTCGCGAATTTTTAAACGGTCTCTCAGCAGGCCGCCTTCGTCCGCTTGGGCGGCAATGTCAGCCTGGCCGGATGGTCGTAGAACGCGTCCGCGGCGATCCGGTGGCTGGGCGAATAGACTTCCGCCAGCACGGCATAGAGCAGCGGATCATAATCCTGCAGGTCGGCCGACGCGACGATGACCCTGCCGTCGGTGCGATAGGCCTTGTTGGAATTGAACCAGAACTGCGTTCCTTCCGCCCAGTATTCCTGCACCGTGACGGAGGCGTAGTCGTCCTTCCACAAGCCATGGTCCAGCGCATGGCGATAGGCGGCCTCAACCCGCGCATAGAGCGGCGGATCGACGTGCTCGATCGCGGAAAGTATGTTGTGCGAGAACTCGTGAACCAGAATATTCTCGCCGAAATAGCGCGTTCCCGGCACCGCCAGCAGGTTCTCGGCCGCGCCGGTGGTATAGAGCCCGCCCATTCCGCGTGCCCGGCTATTCCAGTATTCGGCGTCCGTCATGGCGGCGATCCGGGCGTAGTTCTTTTGCTCGCAGGGGGTAAGCCGCTCGTCGTCGATGGCCGGCTTCTTCCAGTCCCGCTGCTCGGGCAGGTCCATCGTGCCTTCGTCGATCGCCATCACGCCGACGCGCGCGCCGCTGCGCACCAGTTCGCGGCGGATGTCCGGGCGTTCGCTGGTTTCGGCCAGCACGATGTCGCGCGCGATCAGCAAGGCCTTGTCAGGCACTTTCGCGGAGGAGACCACCGGAATGCCCCCGGCGTCGACAAACTTGCGATAGAACGGATCGAGCCCCAGCGAAGCCGGAACCGGGCCGACCGCTTCGGCGTGAATTGCGCTGTCCTGTTCTGCCGGAGCGGCAGCGGCGGACAGGGTCCAGATGGAAAGCGCCAGTGCAAGCCGTCGTGCAGGGGTGGCGATCATGCGGAGGGACTCCCGGTAAAATGGGAAACCCCGGATCCGAAAAGGCGGATCCGGGGCTCGATCGATGCGTCCGGCCGCGATCAGCGGTGGAAGCGCAGGCTGAGGAAGAAGGTGCGCCCGATCACGTCGTAAACGCCGGACTGATAGCTCAGCTCGAAGTTCGCGCCGCCGGCTTCCGCGCCCGGAATGCGCGGCGGCTTGCGGTCGAACGCGTTGTTGAGGCCGCCCGACAGCTCCAGGAAGTCGGTCAGCGGGACGGAGGCCGAGAAGTCGTTGTAGAAGACGTTCGGCGTCCAGACCTTGCTGTACTTGTCGGCGGTGATCGAGGTGCTGGCCTTCATCGGCGAGAAGTGGCGCAGCGTCCACGTGAAGTTGAACCCTTCACGCGAATAGTTCGTGCGGACCACGCCCTTCCACTTGGGCGAGCCGAACACGCCGGCATATTCGGTGATCGAGTTCGGATCGGTGGGATCCAGCGTGTAGCGGCGGTTGAGCAGGCGCGTGTAGTTCGCGTCGATGGACAGCGTGCCCGCATTGGCGCCAAGGCCGATGCGTTCCAGCGGCAGCGAATAGGCCAGGCCGAAATCGATGCCGCGCGTCAGGTATTGCGCCAGGTTCAGCTTCTGCGTGTTCACCGATTCCAGATTGCCATTGGCATCGCGCTGGATCAGCGGGCAGAAGATGTTGTCCAGCGTCGGCTGGTCCACGCACTTCTCGATCAGCGTCTGCGCACCGAAGGCGTCGATCGCGTTGCGCAGGTCGATATTGTAGTAGTCGACCGTGAACGAGAAGCCCGGGATGAAGCGCGGTTGCAGCACCGCGCCCACCGTCAGCGTCTTGGCGGTTTCCGGCTTCAGGTCGAGGTTGCCGCTCGAAATGATGTCGCGATAGAGCCAGTAGCTGGCGGTATCGGCCGGGTTGATCGCCGCGCAGTTGGCGGCCGTGTACTGGGTGCGCGTCGCGCGGTTGGCCAGATTGTAGGTGTTGCACGGGTCGGTGATCCACAGGCCCGATATGCTGTTGGCGGTATAAAGCTCGCCGATGTTCGGTGCGCGCACCGCCTGGCCATATGTGGCGCGGAAGCGAATGTCGCGGATCGGCGCCCATTCACCGCCGAACTTCCAGGTCGTGGTCGATCCGGCGGTGCTGTAATCCGACAGACGCAGCGCGCCGTCGACCGACAGCGTTTCGAAGAACGGCACGGCCTTCAGGATCGGCACGTGGAGTTCGCCGTAGACTTCCTTGACCGAGTACTTGCCCACCAGCGTGCCGGCGGTGGTGCCGATCGAGGGATCGTAGAGCGGGCTGTCGGGATTGTATTCGGGGATCGCGCCGATGTCGTTGCGTTCCTTGCGGTATTCCGCGCCCAGCACCATCTGCACCGCGCCGCCGGGCAGATCGAACAGCCCGCCCGAGACGTAGCCCGACAGGACCTGCTGAGTCAGCGTCGATTTCGACCAGTGCGAGGTATAGGTAACATAGTCGATCATTTCCGGGGTCAGCGTGACCAGCGGATTGATCGGCACGCAGCCGTTGCCCGGATCGTCCAGCGTGCTGCGGCAGATCGCATTGCCATTGGCGTCGGTCGTGCTGTCCAGCCCCATGTACCAGCGGTCGTAGGCGGTGGAATTAACGTCGCGCACGCGCTGCGTGGTCTTGCCGTAAGAGTAGTAAGTCGAATAGTTCCACGGCTTGTTGAACAGCGTGAAATCACCGTCTGCGCCGGCCACGGCCTGGAACAGCGTGCGGTCGTAATCGGTGCGCGGCGCCGGCAGTTCCATGAAGCGGCGGGCGAACTGGACGCCGCCGTCGGGCACGGTGCCGCCGCTGGCCGCGCGGATCGCGTCGGTGATGTAGGGGCTGTCCGCCGGCACGACGTCGGTGCCGAAGGCGGTCATCTGCAGGAAGCCCGCCTGCGACGTGTTGTGCGCGTACGTCGCGTTGGCATAGAGCTTGAGCGCGTCGCTCACCTCGAAACTGGCCGAGGCGCGGGTGTTGATGCGCTGCGAGGGGACGGAGAGGAACCAGCCGTCATAGCGGCCATTGTACTCACCGCCGTCGGTCAGCAAGGTGCCGAGCGGATCGGTGGCGGTGTTGAGATTGGTGGGCACGGCGTTGACGAAGCCGCCGGGGCCCAGGATCGGATCGCGCAGCGCGCCGGTGGTGCGATCGACCGAGTAGAGCTTGCCGCCCAACACCAGCTGCGCCGAGTCCGACGAGTTGATGTTGCGGACGTGGTCCTGAATGAAATAGGGCGTCGAACTGCTGGTGCGCGCATAGATCGGATAGCCGTCCGCCGTCCACGGGCGGTCCGAACCGCTGACGGTGCCGGGCGTGTTCTCGAAGAAACCGTAGACGGTCACATTGCCGCGATTGTCCGCGAAATTGGCGCCGGCCAGAAGGTCGAAGCCGTAGGTATCCATGTCGCCGCGCGTCGATGCGCTGTAGCGGGTATTCGCCTCGATCCCCGAAAAGTCTTTCTTGAGGATGAAGTTGGCGACGCCGGCCACGGCATCCGCGCCGTAAAGCGCCGAAGCGCCGCCGGTGATCACTTCCACCCGCTGGACGAGGCTGGAGGGAATGTTGCTGAGGTCAACCGCCGAAGTGCCCGGAATCGCCGCGACCTGGCGGCGGCCGTCGACGAGGACCAGCGTGCGCTGCGTGCCCATGCCGCGCAAGTCGAGGGCGTTGACGCCGGCATTGCCCGCCAGGTTGCTGGTCTGGTTGGTCTGGGTGATGGAAAGCGCGGGCAGCTGGTTGACGACGTCCGCGATGTTCTGCGTGCCGGCGGCCTTGATCTGACCGGCATCGACCACGGCGATCGGCGCGGGGCTATCTGTGGCGGCGCGGCGGATGCGCGAACCGGTGACGACGATGTCGTCGGCCTTCGCTGCGGCGGGGGTTTCGTCCGCATCGGCGGGAAGTGTCTGGGCGAATGCTGCCGAACTGATGCCGAAACTGCCCAGCATCAGCAGAGTCCGCAGCCGCGCTGCGGAGGACCTCTGAAAAGCCATGTTATAATGCTCCCTGTTCCACGCGCCTCTCCGCGTAGTACACGGTATACGATATCTTAAATCACAATGTGTCAAGCATGTTTCGCGCTTGCAGCGATCGTGTCGATGTTGTGCAAAGGATTGCAATCTTGTTGCGCAGGCGTGGGATCGCCTTGGCGGGGGCGTAGGAACTTTTGCTTTGCGGAAAGCCCGCTTCCGCTGGCGCTTCCCGGTCCGGCGTGGGGTGCCGCAGCCGGTGCTTTCGACCACGCCGGCGCGATTACCGCCGGTTGCCAGCGACTGCCTCCGGGCTCATAGTTTCGCGCAAGGGGCTTGAAAGGAGAAGATAATGACGCGCATCCATTTCCTGCTTCCCCT
>NZ_CM145497.1:0-2500 GCF_055521675.1 Novosphingobium sp. BL-S-19 | reverse complement strand
GAAAGGCCAATCAAGCCGGGAAATAGCTGGTTCTCCGCGAAATCTATTGAGGTAGAGCGTCGAATGATTGCCGTTGGGGGTAGAGCACTGGATGGTTGCGGGGGTCGCGAGATCTACCAATACTAACCAAACTCCGAATACCAACGAGTCTAGTTCGGCAGACAGACGGCGGGTGCTAAGGTCCGTCGTCAAAAGGGAAACAGCCCTAACCTACAGCTAAGGTCCCCAAGTCATCACTAAGTGGGAAAGCATGTGGGAATCCCAAAACAACCAGGAGGTTGGCTTAGAAGCAGCCATCCTTTAAAGAAAGCGTAACAGCTCACTGGTCTAAATAAGGGTTCCTGCGGCGAAAATGTAACGGGGCTAAAGTGATGCACCGAAGCTTAGGGTTCAGAACTTGTTCTGAGCGGTAGCGGAGCGTTCCGTAAGCGAGTGAAGCGGGAGGGTAACCGACCGTGGACGTATCGGAAGTGCGAATGCTGACATGAGTAGCGATAAAGAGGGTGAGATGCCCTCTCGCCGAAAGACCAAGGGTTCCTGCTTAAAGCTAATCTGAGCAGGGTGAGCCGGCCCCTAAGACGAGCCCGAAGGGGGTAGTCGATGGGAACCACGTTAATATTCGTGGGCCTGGTGGTGTGTGACGGATCTCGTGTATTGTACAACCTTATCGGATTGGTTGTGCTTTGAAGAGGTTCCAGGAAATAGCCCCACCGTATAGACCGTACCCGAAACCGACACAGGTGGTCAGGTAGAGTATACCAAGGCGCTTGAGAGAAGTATCCTGAAGGAACTCGGCAAATTGCCTCCGTACCTTCGGAAGAAGGAGGCCCCGTCTATGCGCAAGCACTGGCGGGGGGCACAGGCCAGGGGGTAGCGACTGTTTAGCAAAAACACAGGACTCTGCTAAGTCGGCTTCAAGACGACGTATAGGGTCTGACGCCTGCCCGGTGCCGGAAGGTTAAGAGGAGGAGTGCAAGCTCCGAATTGAAGCCCCGGTAAACGGCGGCCGTAACTATAACGGTCCTAAGGTAGCGAAATTCCTTGTCGGGTAAGTTCCGACCTGCACGAATGGCGTAACGACTTCCCCACTGTCTCCAGGATATGCTCAGCGAAATTGAATTCTCCGTGAAGATGCGGAGTACCCGCGGTTAGACGGAAAGACCCCGTGCACCTTTACTGCAGCTTCAGAGTGGCATTAGGATAGAATTGTGTAGCATAGGTGGGAGGCTTTGAAGCACCGGCGCCAGCTGGTGTGGAGCCATAGGTGAAATACCACCCTGTTATGTTCTGATGTCTAACCTCGCACCGTTATCCGGTGCAGGGACCCTCTGTGGCGGGTAGTTTGACTGGGGCGGTCGCCTCCTAAAGAGTAACGGAGGCGCGCGATGGTAGGCTCAGGCCGGTTGGAAACCGGCTGCAAGAGTGCAATGGCATAAGCCTGCCTGACTGCGAGATTGACGAATCGAGCAGAGACGAAAGTCGGTCATAGTGATCCGGTGGTCCCTCGTGGAAGGGCCATCGCTCAACGGATAAAAGGTACGCCGGGGATAACAGGCTGATGATTCCCAAGAGCTCATATCGACGGAATCGTTTGGCACCTCGATGTCGGCTCATCACATCCTGGGGCTGGAGCAGGTCCCAAGGGTTTGGCTGTTCGCCAATTAAAGTGGTACGTGAGCTGGGTTCAGAACGTCGCGAGACAGTTTGGTCCCTATCTGCCGTGGGCGTCGATACTTGAGAGGAGTTGACCCTAGTACGAGAGGACCGGGTTGAACATGCCTCTGGTGTACCTGTCGTGGCGCCAGCCGCGCAGCAGGGTAGCTATGCATGGACGGGATAACCGCTGAAAGCATCTAAGCGGGAAGCCTCCCTCAAGATTAGGTATCTTCGAGTCGTGATAGACCATCACGTTGATAGGCCGGGTGTGGAAGTGCGGTAACGCATGGAGCTAACCGGTCCTAATAACTCTGTTCATGCTTGATGAATCCCACCATCAATGACAACCCTGCTACCAAGCAGCACCGTCACTGATGATCGGACGATCATCCAGCCAGATATCAAAGCACGGGCTATCGATTAAAAAACAGCACGCCGTCTCCATTGCTTGGTGACCATAGCGTCAGTGACCCACCCGATCCCATCTCGAACTCGGCCGTGAAACCTGTCAGCGCCAATGGTACTGTGGCTCAAGCCCCGGAAGAGTAGGACGTCGCCAGGCATTGAAGCCGGCGGGCTGATTAATAACCCATCACAATGACAAAGGGCACCAAGTGCCCCAAAGAGGGCCCTCGAGGCCCTCTTCGCGTCTCTACAAGACGCAAAACACGCTGACGCGGGGTGGAGCAGCCCGCCGTTCAGGCCGACGCAGTCGGAATGAACACACAAAAACGCTTCCGGGCTGACACTCTCAGCTCTCAATGGTGACGCGGGGTGGAGCAGCCCGGTAGCTCGTCAGGCTCATAACCTGAAGGTCGTAGGTTCAAATCCTACCCCCGCAACC